>NZ_SELG01000026.1 GCF_007845635.1 Apibacter muscae
ATTTTCTTTATTTTCATATCTTATAATATTTCTTGCCATAATTGAGATAAATTTTAAGAAAAAGGCATAATATTGGCTATACAAGATAGTTAAGGTATTATGCCTTAATCAGTTACTATTTAATTTGATTGTAAGCCAATAGATGTATTGACTTTTGAAGAAGTCAGGCAGACTTTCTTGAAAAATAAGCATCCACTTCTTTTTGATGCTCTATAAAATTATTTTTTCTTCTTTTGGTCATCCACGTATCTAATTCAGTTCTTTTAAAAAACAACTTGTTCCCATTTTCACAGGAATAAGAGGGTAAATTTGTACTTTGACTGTTTAATTTACGCAAATAGCTTTCCTCATACCCTGTATATAAAGCAGCTTCTTTTATGGTTAAAACCTCTTTTTTCAACACCACATTTAAATTCATTATTCTAACTAATTCCTGAATATCTCCCTGATGACATCCTTCTAAAATTCTACTTAATTTCATATAAAATTCTTTAATTTAATTTTATTTATTATCTTTGTTATATATTTGTATTTATGCACTTTACGGAAAGTAAAGTGCATAACATTCCTACTTAAAATACTTAACTAAAAAATAGTAGTATTCTATTATTGGTCTTTCTCCTGAATTTACACTTAATTAAAATAGGATTACTATACTTTCTCCTACTTTTTGACTCCCTTTACTGCTTCTAAATTATTTTACCATAAATTTATTATTTCTCAAATTATCTATACAAAAAAAATAAACATAAAGATACCCCTATGTTATTATGTTTAATAACTCAATTTTTT
>NZ_SELG01000038.1 GCF_007845635.1 Apibacter muscae
TTACTTGCTCAATTAAAAATAGAGTAAAGACAATAAAGTCTTTTACATGTTAATTTATTATGAAAAAAATTTACTTACCTACTATATATTAAATACCATGCCAAAATTTGCTAATTAATATATTTTATATAATAATTAACTCTTATTTTCGTTATTGATTATTCATTAACGTCTCATAAATCAAATAGGCAGTTCGATTTAAGTATATGAAAATATATAAATTTTTTTAATTTGATATTAAATTTAGTTTTATTATTCAAAATTATTATGTACTATAATGCATAAATTTTTATATATTTGTAAAAAATAAAAATTTATTATCAATTAAACTTAGATTATGTGTTTCAATTATAAGATTCTTACAAAATTTTGTTTTTTTTTTATTGTATTATCCGTCAATTCTCAGGTCACCATTGGGAGCCTTAATGAGCCTGTAAAGGGAAGTATTTTAGATATAAAGCAATTTAATCCTGATAATAAAAATATTACTGCAAAAGCTGGGATATTACTTCCACGTGTTGAGCTAAAAAGTCCCACTGAATTATCATTTAGTGATTTTACCATTTCTGATGATCTGGATGAGGGAGGACAAAAATTAAAGCATACAGGTATGATTGTTTATAATGTAAATGAAACATTACCCTTTAAAAAAGGAATATATGTTTGGTCAGGATCTGAGTGGTTATTGCAAGAATAGCATTTAGTCATTTATTTTTTTTGTTCAATTATTATTTATTTAAAATTTACTAAAATGAAAATAGCTTATTATTATTTTATTTCTATTTTTTTTCTATTTTCCTTAAAATTTAATTCACAGGTAACAATTGGGAGTTTGTCTAAGCCTGTAAAAGGGAGTATTCTTGATTTAAAAGCTCAAGAACCTGATGCAAATAATATTACTGCAAAGGGAGGTTTGGTGCTTCCACGTGTTGAATTGGTAGATGCTAATGAATTAACTTTTAGTGACTTTTCAATTGCTGATGCTGACAACGGAGGTAATCAAAAGCTTATTCATACTGGCTTAACAGTATACAATGTTAGTGAAGTTGATCCTTTTTGTAAGGGTATATATTCTTGGAATGGAGAAGAATGGATTCCTTTGAAAAAATGTGCTAACGGGGAATTTGGAACGGGTCCCATATCTGTATATCCTGATACTCTATATGTTCCTAGTGGTCAAGATAAAAGAGGAATTACTAAAATGACCTTTGTAGTAACTTGGAAAAATGAAAAAGCTACATTGCAGCTTCAAAATGTAGAAAATTCTGCACTGTATAATAAAGTTGATTATCAACCTGTAGATTTATCCATTTATAAAGCTCCAGTGGCAATTATAGAGTTAATGCCCACTTCCATGGCTCCAGAGGATGTAAAAGATGAAAAACCTGGTAACCCATTTAAAACTAATCTATCAAATTATATTTTTTCCGTAAGCGATGGTTCTACTACGCAAACCGCATTTAAGCCTGTTATTGTTAATCAAACCAATAAAGCCTTGACCGTTGAGGGCAAATATTTACATAAACAAAAAACTATTGCCTCTCCTGCAGTTGGAGAATCTATATCGGTTGTGAGTAATATACATAGTAATGCCAAATGGAAAGTTACAAATATATCATCCCCAGAAATTGTAAAAGGTTTACAAGTAGATTCTAAAGTTGTAGTACTAGATGAAACTATATTCGGTAGTGAAAGAGAAGACGATAAAGCAAATATTAATCCTTTACAAATTACTCTTGAAAATCCTTCAGGTATGTCTACATCAGCTTCAGTGGTTTTAAAAGATGCAGAAAATCCACCTAGGTTTAATGATTTAACTTTGAGCTATTATCTTTGTTCTCCTAATGCATCAAGGACTTTATTTCAATGGGTAGAATTTCTGGGATTTAAAGGAGTTAAGTCTAAAACGGATTGGTTAGCACTTGCTACACTTGAAGAAAGAACTGCTGCTGATACAGCTGCTGGTATAGATATTCCTCAAGAGATCAGTGGAATAGCTTGGCACAGAGATCAAGATGGTAATATATTCTTATCTGGAAGCTTTGTAGCCAATGATCCTCTTTCCAATGATAATCGTTGGATGATTACTAATTTAGCTGCTACAAAATATGATCCTAAAAGATCGGATGGTACGGTTGTATCAGCTACTAATCCAATATTTAATGTAAAATCTGCTACAGTTAATGCCCCGTACATTTCATATCCAGCAGATACAGGTGATAACAATAATGCCCAAGATAAGAAAAACTTTAACAATGATGAGCGAATTGGTTTGTTATACAATTGGAATGCAGCTACAATGGGTAGGATTAATAGTAATGTTAATGAAATGACTAAAGATATTTCTAAAGTTCAAGGTATATGTCCTTATGGATGGCACTTACCATCGAGCCTTGAGTATGCACAATTAGTGGGTATTACGGATATTGCTGGAACTAATATCATAGGTGAGATTTCAAAGAATTACAGTATTTATTCTCGTATTGAAAATAATTCTCCTGCCAATATTGTTGGTCTTGCAGTTAAAGAAACCTGTCTAAATCTTGGGACAGATTATGCTGGACAATCCAATCCGATAAGTCCAACTGAGCGTGTAGGATTCAATTTTTTATATGCCGGGTATAGTTTTGCTACTGTTTTGGGTGGAACCTTTGCGAATTTTGGAACCTTTGGATTTATATGGACATCTAGTACAGCTTCCCCAAAAGATGGAGTAAAGCAAAGCTATGGTAGAAATGGTTATTATAGTGTAAGCAGTAATAATATCTACACAAAAGCTTACTCGCTAGATAAAAAATTTAGTGTACGTTGTAAAAAAGATCCGCCTGCTTCAAGTTTATAAAATACTAAAAACTCTGAATTTATTTCAGAGTTTTTTTGTATAAATGTAAATAAGTTTAAAGTATAAATCTATTGTTTAAAATAAACAAGTATTAAGGATTTAGGGTATAAATATTGATATATTAAAAATATTTATAAAGTTAAACATGAAAAAAATAATTCCATGCACTTGGATGCGAGGAGGAACTAGTAAAGGTGGTTGCTTCTTAGAATCTGATTTATCTAAAGATCTTACGGAGCAAGACAAAGAATTAACAAATATTTACGGAGGAAATGATCCTTCTGGTAGAGAAATTAATGGCTTAGGAGGAGGGACTTCAACCACTAGCAAGGCAGTTATTATAAGTAAACGGACGGAGGGAGTAAATGCTATAAATTATACTTTTGCGCAAGTTGATACTAAATCAACTTTGATTGATCGTAAGGGAAATTGTGGAAATATGTCAACAGTAGTAGGTCCCTTTGCAATTGAAAAAAAATTGGTAGATAGTATTAAGGAGCCTATAACCCTAGTTAATATTTACAATACTAACACGAATAAGAAGATAGTGGCTCATGTGCCTGTGAAAGATGGAAAGGTAGTCTACGAGGGCGATTATTCAATTTCAGGAGTACCTGGAACCGCTTCTAAAATACAGTTAGATTTTTTAGATCCAGGTGGAGCAGTAACTGGAAAATTATTGCCTACAGGTAATGTGGTAGATATTTTGGATGTTGTAGGTTTGGGGCAATTCAGAGTGTCAATGGTTGATGCTTCTAATCCCTTAGTTTTTGTTAAAGCAGAAGATTTAGGTATTATAGGTGTTGAGTTACCTGAGGATATCGATGATAATAAGGAATTATTAGATAAAATGTTAGCTATTCGTGAAACGGCTGCTGTTTATATGGGCATAGCTAAAAATTTAGAGGAAGCTAAACAAATACCAGCAATTCCTAAGTTTTGTTTTGTTTCTAAACCAGAAACTTACACAACTGTAAATAATAGTAAGATTGATAAAAAGGATTATCATTTATCCGCTCGAATGCTTTCCATGGGCAAATTACATCCAACCTATGCTATAACTGGAGGCATTTGCACAGCAATTGCAGCTAAAATACCCGGAACTATTGTTAATGAAATTGTGAAGGATGAATCTGTAAAGGAAGAAATTATTATAGGTCATTGCAATGGTACACTTTCTGTTGATTCAGAAATACAAATGGATAAAGAAGATATAAAAGCTATAAGAGGTACTGTTTTTAGAACAGCAAAAGTTTTAATAAGAGGAGAAGTAGAAGTGGATTTGTAAATATTTATTCATACCAATTATTAAAAAAAATTAAATAAAGCATGAAAATATCTTTTTTTTCGACCCAGCCGTACGATATTAAATTCTTTAAAGAATGCAATGAAAAATTCAAGTTCGAACTTGAATTTTTTGAATCTAATTTAGATGAGCACACTGTAAATATTATTGAAGATTCGGAGGCTATTTGTGTTTTTGTAAACGATGTAGTAAATGATAAAGTAATTAACAAACTAGTTAAAAAAGGAATTAAATATATTGCTCTAAGAAATGCAGGATTTAATAATGTAGATTTAGAATCAGCAAAGAGAAACGGTTTAAAAGTTTGTAGAGTTCCTGCTTATTCTCCGGAAGCTGTTGCAGAACATACACTAGCAATGCTCCTAACTCTTAATAGAAAAACTCATAAGGCATATAATAGAGTAAGGGAGCAAAATTTTTCCTTAAATGGATTGTTAGGTACAACGATACATGGTAAAACAGTAGGTGTAATTGGTACAGGAAATATAGGAAAGGTTTTTGCTAAAACGATAAAATCATTAGGAACCCATGTTTTATTGTATGATCCTTTTCCTAATGATGAATTAATAAGTGAAGGTTTTAACTACGTATCCTTAGAAGAACTTTTAAAGCAATCAAATATAATTTCATTGCATTGTCCTTTGACCCCAGAAACTCATCATATTATTAATAAGGATACTATAAGTGTTATGAAGCAAGGGGTTTATTTAATCAATACGAGTAGGGGTGGATTAATTGACACTAGGGCAATTATAGAGGGATTAAAATCAAAAAGAATAGGAGCATTAGGGATTGATGTTTATGAGCAAGAAGATAAGCTTTTTTTTAGAGATTTATCTGAAACGATTATTGAAGATGAAACCATTCAATTATTATTATCATTTCCGAATGTATTAGTTACCGCACATCAAGCCTTCTTCACAGAAGAGGCGTTAAGTCAAATAGCCTTAGTAACTTTAGATAATTTAAAACAATTAAAAGAATTTAATTCTATTGAAAATAAATCGGCTGAGTTGGTTTAAAGCTTCTAATAAAATAATATTTTATGGATAGGGTTGGTAAAGATTATTTTTATCAAGACGCTTTAGTGGTTGCAGAAAGTTTGTTAGGGAAAAAAATTGTAAGAGTTTTTGAAACTAAGGAAATTCATGAATATGTTATCACTGAAACAGAGGCTTACGTCGGGGAGGAAGATATGGCCTGTCATGCAAGCAAGGGAAGAACTAAGAGAACGGAGATACTGTACCATGACGGGGGTAAAATTTATGTGTATTTAATCTATGGTAAATATTGGATGTTAAATTTTGTAACGGGGAAAGCGGAAAATCCACAAGCGGTTTTAATAAGATCCGTGCAAGATTGTATAGGTCCTGGAAGGTTGGGTAAAAAATTACAGCTGGATCATAGCTTTTATGGAGAAAATATTAATAATTCCAAAAGAATTTGGGTTAAAAATTATAAAACATTTAAAAATATTAAGAAAACACCAAGAATAGGTATAGATTATGCAGAGGAACCATGGAAAAGTATATGTTGGAGATTTACGATATAAAATAAAGATTGAAAAAAGAAAGTATTTAAATTAATGAAAATTTTTAAAAAAGAGCAACTTAGATTGTGTGATGAACACACGATAAAAAACAGAAATTTAAGATCAATAGATTTAATGGAGGTAGCTGCTACCAACTGCTACAAGTGGATAACAGAGAGATATACGAAAGACTATAGTTTCTATGTAGTTTGTGGAAAAGGAAACAATGGTGGGGATGGATTAGCATTAGCGAGAATGTTAGTAGAGGGGGATTATGAGGTGGAAGTTCTAATGCTGCAATCTAAAGATGATCTTACAGAAGATACTCAAATTAACTTTGATAGATTTCCTAAATCTGTACAGTTTATTGACAACGATTCATTTGAAATTGAAAATTTTAATTCTACTATTCTTATAGATGCTTTGTTTGGCATAGGCTTAAATAGATCTTTAGACGGAATTGAAAAAAAAATCATAGATAAAATCAATCAAATTTCAGCTATAAAAATTTCTATAGATATACCTTCAGGATTACCTTCGGATGAACTTCCTAAAGAAAATCAAACCATTTTTAAAGCAGATGAAACTTTGACTTTTGGGTTTATTAAAAGATCGTTTTTACATAAAGAAGGTGCGGAATATACAGGTAATGTTCATATTATTGATTTAGATTTAGATCAAGATTTTGTTAAAAATGAGGCAACTGATAACTTTATTATAAGCAACAATTATATTAAAAATAATATACGTAAAAGACAAAAATTTGAACATAAAGGAGACTTTGGCAAAGCATTACTTATAGGAGGTAGTTATGGACAAGTAGGTTCAATTGCTTTATCCACGAATGCAGCATTAAGAGTTGGTACAGGAATCGTACATACATTAGCTCCAGAATGCGGGTATCAAATATTACAAACACTAGCTCCAGAAGCCATTTTTCATGGTGCAGGACAAAAAATAGTAGAAACCATCGAATTATTGGTTAATGATTATACTTTAGGGATAGGTCCAGGTTTAGGAAGTGATAATATTACTAAGGGAGCATTTGAACAACTTTTAAAAAATGAAAATAAGCCTTTAGTGTTAGACGCTGATGCTTTAAATATTATAGCCACCGATAAAAAATTATTAAAATCAATTCCAGAAAATTCTATTCTAACACCGCACCCCAAAGAGTTTGAAAGAATTTTTGGGAAAACAAATTCCAGTTTAGAACAATGTGAATTGGCGCGAAAAAAAGCTATAGAATTTAAAATCCATATAGTTTTAAAAGGACATTATACCACAATTTTAACTCCTTTAGGAATATGTTACTACAATCCTACGGGTAATGCAGGAATGGCAAAGGGTGGTAGTGGGGACGTATTAACCGGAATAATTACCGGACTGCTAGCCCAATCTTATTCACCCACTGATGCAGCAATTATAGGATGCTATTTACATGGAAAAGCAGGAGATATTGCAGCATTAAAAAAATCTCAAGAAGCCATGACGGCGCAAGATATTATAAATTATTTATCAGAAGTTTTTGTAACTTTGAATAAATAATTCTTAAAACCTAAAAAAATTATAATTTCTGCCTATTCGTAGGCAGAAATTATTTTTTAGTTATCATATAAAAAGTAGATGATCAGTAAAAAAACTAATTTAACTATTCTTACCAGTATCAGTGGCTCTCATTTATTAAATGATATGATGCAATCTATACTTGTAGCTATCTATCCAATTTTACAAAGTGATTTTTCTTTAACCTTTTCGCAAATTGGTCTTATAACATTTACATATCAATGTACAGCCTCCTTTTTACAACCTCTAATCGGAATTTATACAGATAAAAATCCAAAACCTTTTTCTTTACCGATAGGTATGCTAATTACCATGGTTGGATTTATTGTTCTTGCTTTTGCAACTAATTTTCATATAATATTATTGGCAGCATCAATGATAGGGATAGGTTCGGCAATTTTTCATCCGGAATCTTCCAGAGTTGCACGTTTAGCTTCTGGGGGAAGGTATGGATTTGCACAATCTTTTTTTCAAGTAGGAGGTAATTTAGGTACTTCGTTAGGACCATTACTTGCCGCATTAATTATTACCCCGTACGGAAAACAAAACATGGGATATTTTTCCTTATGTGCTCTATTAGGCGCCATTATATTATTTAGAGTCAGCAAATGGTACACGGCTCAAAATAAAAATAAAAAGAGTAATAATGATCAGGTGTCTGAGACAAAAAAATTATCTAGAAAAGTTGTTGTAATCTCATTAGTTATATTATTAGCCCTAGTTTTTTCTAAAGCCTTTTATTTATCCAGTATAACTAGTTACTATACCTTTTATTTAATGCATAAATTTTCAGTGACTGAGCAAGATTCCCAAATTTACCTGTTTATTTTCTTGTTTTCAGTAGCAGCAGGGACTTTCATGGGAGGTCCCATAGGAGATAGAATAGGGAGAAAATACGTGATATGGATTTCAATTTTGGGAGTAGCACCTTTTACCTTGCTACTTCCCTACGCAAATTTGTCTTGGACGATTGCCTTATCCATACTTATAGGTTTAATTTTATCCTCAGCATTTTCAGCCATCTTGGTTTTTGCTCAAGAATTAGTGCCTGGTAAGGTGGGTACGGTTTCAGGTTTGTTTTTCGGTTTTTCCTTTGGAATGGGTGGATTAGGAGCTGCAATTTTGGGTAAAGTAGCCGATAAAACAAGTATTGAATATGTATATACTTTGTGTTCCTACTTACCTTTAATAGGACTTTTAACCGTATTTTTACCCGGTAAAAAAGCTTTGAAGGGATAAAAGCATTTAAATGGAACACATTTATTATATTTATTTTTAATTAAAATAAATATATATCTTTACTAAAGGTTTATAACAAATTTTAATTCTCATCAATGATTAAAACTTTTTTGTTTGATATGGATGGTGTAGTCGCAAACACCGAAGTGCAATATGACATTTTTTTACAATCTTTTATTGAAGAATATAACTTGTCAGAGACATTTTTAAGCGAAGTTAAAGGCGTACGTTGGCCGGATATCATTAAGAGGTATTTCAAAAATTCTTCGGAAGTTGAAATCCAAAAAATTCTTGATAAAGTTTATGAATTTGAAGCCAATGATTTGATCTATGAAAATATCCCTGGTGTTGTACCATTTATCAATAAGTTAAAATTAAATAATTATAAACTAGGATTAGTAACCAGCTCTTTAAAGCCAAAAACAGAAATAGCCTTAAGAAAAATGAATTTGGAAAATATTTTTGATGTGGTTGTTACTGGGAGTGATGTAAAGAAGGGTAAGCCAGACCCGGAATGTTATTTATTAGCGGCTAAAAAATTAAATTCTTTGCCTAGTGAATGCCTAGTTTTTGAAGATTCCTTTGCCGGTATTGAAGCTGGTTTGAAAGCAGGTATGGAAGTTGTAGCGCTTTCCACAACCAATTCTGAAATTTCGTTGAAAGAAAAAGTAAATAAAGTTTATCCTAATTTTATTCATCTTCCGATAGAAGATTTAGTATAATATTATTAAGATTAAAAATTTCAATCCTGTTTATTAATTTAACAAAATACCATTATAGGTTATATCAAAAAGTAATATTTGATTAAGCTTGGTTTACTAATTATTTCGCTAATTTTAAATACTGACTTTCGAAAATTGGTAAACTTTGAGGAGTACTATCGTCATAATATATAGTTATACTATCTCCTATTTGGTTTAAATTGTCTGAATTTTTTCTTAAAATTGTTGAATGTATATTGCCTTGATCATCGGTGTAGACAATTGTCCAAACATCAGAGTCAGAATTACCAATGTTGATAGCCATTCTCTCGCCAGTAATTTTAGCTTTTGCTTTTTTAGCAACTGAAACGTTGATAATATCTTCCGCAGGTATAATAGAGGTTCTCTCTTGTTGTTTATTCTGGGAACAGGAAAATAAGAAGAATATCCCAACGCTATATAAAAATAAATATTTAAGTTTCATATAAGTTTTAATAAATTGTTATTCAATTTCATAAGTGGTACCCTCTTTACCATCTTTTAACACGATACCCTTAGCCGCTAAACGATCTCTAATTTCATCAGATAAACTCCAATCTTTTTCCAATCGAGCCTTATTTCTTAAATCAATTAAAACTTTAATTGTTTGGTCAAGTTTATCGTTATCATTTAAGCGATCTGTCAACAATTCAAGCCCTAAAACATCATAAAAGAAATTGTGAATGGCTTGCGTGAATATATGTAAATCAGATTCCGAAAGTGTTTCATTTTTAAGATCTAAACTATTGATTAGTTTAACGGCATCAAATAAATGAGAAATTAAAACAGGTGTATTGAAATCATCATTCAATGCATCGTAACAACTATCTACCCATTCATAAACGTTGAAACTTGAGGTTGACGATGGTTTTATAGTTCTAAGTTTATCTATGGCAGAGGTAAGTCTTAAAAAACCTTTTTCAGCAGCCATCATAGCATCGTTAGAAAGATCTAAAACGCTTCGGTAATGTGCTTGTAAAAAGAAAAAACGTATGACCATAGGATGGATAGGCTTTTCAAAAAATGAATTATCCCCAGAAATTAATTCTTCAGGAAGAATGGTGTTTCCCGTAGATTTACTCATTTTTTGACCATTTAAAGTAAGCATATTCGCATGCAACCAATATCGTACGGGTTCTTTATTAAAACAACCTTTGGATTGTGCAATTTCGCATTCGTGATGTGGAAACTTTAAATCCAAACCACCACCATGAATATCAAATTCTTCGCCTAAATATTTTGTACTCATTGCTGTACATTCTAAGTGCCAGCCTGGAAAACCTTCACTCCAAGGGGAAGACCATCTCATTATATGTTCTGGAGATGCTTTTTTCCATAAAGCAAAATCTTGAGGGCTTTCTTTTTCGTCTTGACCATCTAGCTCCCGGGTATTGGCAGCCATATCTTCAATTTTACGTTTGCTAAGTTCACCGTAATTTCCTCCATCATCATCATATTTTTTTACATTAAAGTACACGGAACCCTCCGATACATAGGCATATTCTTTTTCAATTAATTTTTTAATTAATTCAATTTGCTCAATAATATGTCCAGTAGCCGTGGGTTCAATATCTGGAGGTAAAAGGTTTAAAAGTTCAAGAACCTTGTGGAAATTTAAGGTGTATTTTTGCACAATTTCCATGGGTTCAAGTTTTTCTAATACCGACTGTTTAGAAATTTTATCTTCTTCGTTGTCCAAAAGATGACCGGCATCCGTTATGTTTCTAACATACCTAACTTTGTATCCTAAATGTCTTAAATAACGATTAATGATATCAAAAGATAAAAATGTACGACAATTGCCCAAATGCACCTTATTGTATACAGTAGGTCCACAAACGTACATGCCAACAAATCCATCGTGTACAGGCACAAAATCTTCTTTTTGTTTATGCAAGGAATTGTATAGCTTAATTTTGTTATTTTTATAGGTACGCATAAATTAAATTTTAAAGTGAGAATCAATCCCAATATAATGTAAAAACTCTTTTCGAGTGGTTGGGTTGGTTTGAAAGCTTCCGCTTAATTCAGCAGTGACTGTACTGCTGTTGGTATCTTTAATTCCTCGAGAATTTACACATAAATGTTTAGCATCAATAACACAAGCAACATTCTTAGTATTTAAAGCTTCCTTTAAAGCTTCCACAATTTGACGAGTTAAACGTTCTTGTACCTGAGGCCTTCGGGCATAGTAGTTTACTATACGATTTATTTTAGATAAACCTATAACTTTTTGGTTAGAAATATAAGCCACATGTGCCTTACCTATAATAGGTAAAAAATGATGTTCACAAGTTGAATACACCGTGATATCTTTTTCAATAAGCATTTGCTTGTATTTATAATTATTATCAAAAGTAGATATGGCAGGTTTATTTTCAGGAAGCAAGCCACCAAAAATTTCATTCACATACATTTTAGCAACTCTTTTAGGAGTGTCTTTCAAACTGTCGTCTTTCATATCTAGCCCTAGAATTTTCATAATTTCCGTAAAGTGGTGCTGGATCAATTCCTGTTTTTTTTCAGGAGAAATTGTAAAAGCATCCTCTCTTAAAGGAGTATATTCAGTAGGGGAAAAATGATCTTGTTCCTCATCATCGGTATTGAACATAGTGTATGGTTCTCAAATTTAATATTTACAAAAATAAGTTTTTTTTAAAGCAAATAAAAAATATATACTGTGTTATTTATGTGAGCCAATGAGGTAAATGGTATGTTAAATGATAGGTATTTAAAAATTTTACGGATAGGATTATGAAAAATCAAAGAGAAATGGGTATAGATAACCTTCGCTTTGCTATGGTAGTTCTTGTCATTGCTCTGCATGCTGCAATGACTTTCATGGATTATGTACCAGAGTGGTGGTATGTAATCAATCCTAAAAGAAGTTTAGGTTTTACTTATTTAGTCATAATTTTGGATACTTTCCCTATGACGGTTCTTTTTTTTCTTTCAGGATATTTTGCGCCGAATTCTTTGAAGAAAAGAGGGACGCTCTCTTTTATAAGAAATAAAACAATACATATAGCCATTCCTTGGATGTTAGGAGTCCTATTTGTAGCTCCATTTTTTTCCAGACTAACCATGTCTGCTTATGGTTATCCTTCAATCCCTTTTATATCATTTTACTTGAATGATTTCTTAGGAGTATTTTATCAGCAAGCCCATTACTGGTTTTTAGGGGTTTTATTTTTATTTTTTATCATCTATGCGTGGGCATCACCAAAAAAAATTAAGTTATTAAATATTGCTACCTCAAGGATGATATTTTTCACAATTTTTCTTACTGCTGTAGCTTATTTTTTATCTACTCGATATTATAAGCCTGCGAATGGATGGACCAATGTAGGTTATCTATTGTATTTTCAACCGGCGAGATTTATGGGCTATTTTTTAATGTTTTTCTTAGGGATTTATGCTCAAAATAAGCATTGGTTTAAAGTTGATGGTTGGAAACCCTCCTTAAAAATTTTTTTTCCCTCTTCCTTTATTTCTATGGTGGGCGTTATTATAATTCAAATGAACCTATTCAATCCTATTACCGATGGGAAAAAACAAATCGCTGAGGCTATTTTTTATAGTTTAGCATCTGTATCCATAACTTTTTTATTGATTACTCTATGTATGAGAATTCATGGATCAGTGCAAAAAATCATTCATTTTTTTTCTCCCTATTCTTATGGAATCTATTGGTTACATCAAATAATATTAATGTTAATTTTGCAATTCTTACTTAATACTAATATTCCTATTTTTATTAAATGGTTTCTTTCTATAGTAATTACGGTATTTATTACAACTATATTAACTAAATACGTATTGAAGAAGCTTCCGATATTAAAAAAAATGTTTTAAAAAATGTTTAGAATATTTAATAACGTATCTTTGTTAGAATAAATCTAAATAATAATTTGAGTATGAATATTTATATACAATACATTTTTATTTTAGCAATTGTAATTTTTTCAGTGATTTATTTAATACGTTTATTTAAAGATACCTTTTTGCCCAATAAAAAAGGTAAATGTGGAGAAGAAAAATGCAAGTGTGGCAATCATTAATATTTATAGGATTTGGAATGCAAATTGCTCTGTACATATATGAATTATTTTTTAGCATTTAAATGAAATTAAAAAAATTAATAGGAATAATATTTACCCATCGAAGATTTGTATCTAAGTTTCCAGATTTATACAGAATGCTTAGAGCTTCTTTAATGGGACATTATAAACCTGGAATTAAAAATATATTTATATCATTATTTGTTATTGTATATGTAATTTCTCCTTTGGATCTGATCCCTGGTTTCTTAGTTGGGATAGGAATATTAGATGATATTACTCTTACTTTTTTGGCATTATCAAAATTATTCAAAGAAGTAGATAAGTTTAGAGAATGGGAAAAACAAAAAGAATCTATCATTGTCATCAAATAAGAAGCTTATTTCTATAGTCGGGCCTACGGCCATAGGAAAAACCAGTTTATCAATACAGATAGCCCAATACTTAAATACTGAAATCATTTCTTGTGATAGCCGTCAATTCTATAAAGAAATGAAAGTGGGTACGGCTAGTCCCTCTGATGAAGAATTGGATATGGTTCCTCATCACTTTATTCAAAATTTAAGCATTAAGCAAGACTATTCAGTGGGCGATTTTGAAAGTGAGGCCATAGAAGTCATAAATTTTCTTTTTCAAAAGCACGATCAATTAGTGATGGTTGGAGGTTCTGGACTTTATGAAAAAGCGATAAATGAAGGTTTGGATGAATTTCCGGATGTAGATCCAGAAATTAGAAATAGCCTTGTAAGTGAGCTTAATGAAATAGGAATAGGTTTTCTAGTATCTGAATTAAAGAAAGTGGATCCTGAATATTATGCAATTGCAGATCATCAGAATCCGATGCGTGTAATTCGTGCCTTAGAGGTATTTAGAAGTACAGGTAAACCATTTAGTTCTTTTAGGAAAAATAATTTGAAATCAAGAGATTTTTCAACCATAAAAATTGGTTTAGAAGCTCCAAGGGAAATTATTTACAATAGAATAAACCTAAGAGTAGACCAAATGATGCAGAATGGTTTGTTGGAAGAGGTTAAAACTTTACTACCGTATCGGCATGTAAATGCGTTACAAACGGTAGGATACAAAGAGTTATTTTCATATTTAGATGGAGATATAAGCTTGGATAAAGCAATCGAAGAAATAAAGAAAAATTCACGTAGATATGCCAAACGTCAATTAACTTGGTATAGGAAAGATATATCGGTACACTGGTTTCCATATAATGATAAAGACGCAGTCATCCAATTTATTAAGAATTTATTAGAAAAGTAAATTTCTAACATTCAAGATTTAAGTTAAAATTATTTTAGAATTTTATATTTCACCTTTAAAATTCCTCGCTGATTAGGAGCTAACTTACTAAAAGCTTTCTTGCTCAAATCAAATTCTCTACCTGCAACAAAAGGACCCCGGTCATTAATTCTAACGATTACTTTTTTATTGTTTTCTGGATTTATAAGCAACACTTTTGTTCCAAAGGGTAGTTTTTTATGTGCAGCTGTTAGCTTATGCATATTATATTTTTCTCCGTTAGCTGTTGTTCTACCATGAAATGGTTTGCCATACCAACTTACCGTAGCATTCTTATAGGTAGGAGTATAATTAGTGCCACAGGAAAACAAAAATAAAAATAATGTAGCTAGTAATATAAATTTTGAAAGTCTCATAGTAGTATATAAACTGCTGAAAAATATAATTTATTGTATGTGTACAAGAAATGTACAATCAGTTTTTAGCTTAGTGTTTTGCTAAAAATTCCCAGAACATTAATATTTTACAACGACAAAAGTTATCAATTTTATCCTTGTCAAAATTGATAATTGAAGTTTTTTTAATGTCAATTTAATTTAATTATGCCATTGAGTTAATAAATCCTATACAAAGTAGCTTTTTATACTTGTCATTTAATGAGGTTGGCTTATAAAAAATTAATGAAATTTATTAAAACGGAAAAAAATATGTCTGAAAATTTTGGCAATTGGCTGGGAATATTGAATTTGTTTATAGGGTAAGATTATTAGATTAAATAATTTTAGAGATGAATTCAAATTATTCCTTCAATTTACTTAAATAAAAGAAGTGCATTAAACGTTTAATGCACTTCTTTTTGACTTATTTCTGAGAAATATATTCAGCATTAATGATAAGTTTAACCGTATCTCCAACAACCATACCTCCAGCTTCAGTTAATTGGTTCCAAGTCAATCCAAATTCTTTACGACTAATTTTACCTGTCATTTCAAAGCCGGCCCGTTGGTTATTCCAAGGGTCATTAATTACTCCACCAAAATCAACTTCTAGAGTAATCTCTTTAGTTACATTTTTTATAGTAAGATTCCCTTTTATTGAATTGTTTTGAAGTCCAGAAATACTATGAAAGCTTAAGGTAGGATATTGCTCCGCATCGAAAAAATCAGCGGATTTTAAATGATTGTCTCTATCAGTAATCTTAGTATTTATGGAATCTATATCCGCAGAAAATTCAAATTTTGCATTGGTAAAATCATCAGTTTCTGAAACTATTGAACTTTTAAAGCTTGTAAATTCACCTGTAACCGTTGAAATTACCATGTGCTTTACTTTAAAGAATACTTCGGAATGCGAATTGTCAATTGTCCATTGTGCCATAATAATATTTTTTATTGTTTTTTTGTATAAATATAATCTTTTTAAGGATTGATATAAGGGTTTTTATTGCGAATTTTATATTGATAATATATTATTTATGAATCTGTTTTATAATTTGAACTAATCTTAAAAGTTAAAACTAATTGGCTGTGAATTCTAAATTGGAATATATATTCACATAATCACTGACTATGTTTTCTGGGAAATTATTGCCAATTTCAAAATCTGATCTTTTAAATCTACCTGAAATAGTAAAACCGTAGGTCTTAAGATTTGTCATAGGATTTAAGATTGAACCGTTGTATTTAACTTTTAAACTAACAGGTTTTGTAATTCCGTGTAGGGTTAAATTACCTTTTAACTCATAGTTATCCTTTTTTTCTTTAATTATTGAGGTACTAATAAATTTTAGTTTAGGATATTTTTCTGCATCAAAGAAATCCGCGGACTTTAAGTGTTTATCTCTTGCCTCAATTCCAGTGTCTATAGAATTGATATCTGAAATTACTGTAAATTTAACATCAGAAAAATCAGGATTATTAAAATCTAAATCCACCCAAAACTTTTTAAACTCGCCATCTATGGTGGAAATAGTCATATGTGTGACGTCAAATTTTAGTTTGGCATGGTTAGGATCTAAGGTTAATTTTTGAGCAGGAATTAAAATTGTTGTAAGTACTAAGGTAATAGTTATTAAAATATTTTTCATTGATTGTAAATTTTAATGCAAACTTATTTGTTGTATAACAAAAAATTCTTGACTTAAGATAAGAAATAATATATTATGCGATTTCAAAATATTTTCCAGGATTGGATCTAATTATATTTTTTAGTTCTAAATTTAGTAGGATGGGCATAAGTTGAAAAGTACTTAAACTAAGTTCTACAGCTAAAGTATCTATTGAAGTATTACCGTTTGTTTTTAAATATTTGTAAATTATTTCTTCATCTTCAAGCAGATTTGGAAATAGTTCCGGTTGTTTTATTTTGTTTATTGAGTCTCCTAAAAATGAAAGAATATCTTTAGGTTGAGTAATTATTTGAGCTTCTAAATTTCTTATTAATTGATTGCAACCTTGACTTGAAATATCAGTGATTCTTCCTGGTAAAGCGAAAACTTCTCGATTATAGGAATTTGCAAATTTTGCGGTGCTAATTGCGCCACCACCGTATGCTGACTCAATAATAATAGTTATGGATGATAAACCGGCTATTATTCTATTTCTCTGTATAAAATGTGTTCTTTCAGGTTTAGTATGAACCGGATATTCTGAAATTAAGCCTCCATTTTTTAACATATTCATAGCCAATGTTTCATGTAGAGGTGGGTACAATTGATTTAATCCATGCGCTAATACACCGATTGTAGGAATATTAACTTCAACGGCTTTTTTATGAGCACACCCATCAATACCCAAGGCTAAACCGCTTATGATGTTTATTTTTTTAGTGCTTAGGCATTCAATTAAATTTTCAGTGAATAATTTTCCGTAAGAAGTCATTTTGCGTGTGCCAACAATGCTAATACTGGGTAAATTAAAATTTATATTTCCTTTATAAAAAAGGAATATGGGTGCATCTGGGCATTGTTTTAATAGAAATGGATAATGACTCTCCCATAAATGAACTATATTTATGTTATTACTCGTACATTCTTGCAACTGTTTTTCAGCTTGGGAAAAATAATTTTCATCACCGATAAATTGAATATTTGATTTTCCTAAATTTGGTATAGTCAATAAATCTTTAGGATCTGCGAACCAAGCATTTTTAGCAGATCCAAATTTATGAATCATTTTTTTTATAAATTTTTCACCAATCTTTGGACAATTGTAAAGTGCTAGTAGATAGAGTATTTCTTTTTCCAAAGTATATTTTTTTTAATAAATCAAAAATATAAAAATAAGATAAAACTATAAGTATTAATTTAACCTAGAATAAAATTAAATGAAATATAATATTATTCAATAATTTATATTTAAACACAAATACAATAGTAGTTATTACAATATTAAATTTTCATTTTTGAATTTATGAAATTGTAAAATATTATACTGAATTGTAATTTTTCTTCGTTATCTTAAAATAGTATTTACTCAATATTTATAATTATTATCACAGAACTATGAAAAAATATGGTTGGGTCTTATTTATTTTAATTTTACATTCTTTACACTTATATAGTTTTTATTCTCCAGTTCATGATTCCACTAAAATAATTAGAAATGAAAAATTAATTATTAAAAAGAAAAAAGGAAATTATGGGGTAGTAAATGAATATGAAAATAAAGTTATAATTCCAATCTTATATGATAAAATTAAAGCCATCAATGATGATGGGTTTGCTGCTTATAAGGAAGATCAATGGATCATTTATTCTAAGGAAGGAATAATTATCTCATCTCCATATACATTTGAAAAGATTCATGTACCTATCGAAAATTTTAATGAGAATAAAATTATAATTATAGGAAAACCCGATAAAAAATCAGAATCAGTAGTTGTATTAGTTAGCAATAAAAATGATTATACTTCTTATAAATATGACAAGATTCTTTCTATCAGCCCTTCGTATTATCATGTGCAGAAAAATGGACTTTATGGTACTTTAAGTATAGATGGAAAGGAAGTTATACCACCGTTGTATAAATCTATTGAATATATGCGTCCATCTAGAAAAGAAGATCCTTATCTAGCAAAGGTATTTGATAGTCATAATTTTGTTGGAATGATTAACATAAATACTGGTAAAGTAATCATTCCAGTGGTTTGGAATGAAATTATTCCTTTAGGTAAATCTTTTTTTAAAGTAAAAAATGGGGATAAGTGGGGGTTGATAAACTATAATAATGAGGAAATATTACCGATAAATTATACTAATATAGTTGCTTTATCTTCCAAATTCATAAAGGTTCAAGAGGAGGATGGACAAATATTTTTTGTAAGTTTAGATAACTCCCGAGGTCTAGGGGAAGATTATTTATTAAGTCAAAATTCATATAGCATTAAACAAGAGAATATGAAATTTGGAGTTGTTAAAAATGATGGTACTTTATTAGTTCCGTTTCAATACGACCATATAGAAGATACCCCTCAAAGAGTTTTTATAGCAACTATAGAAAAAAGAAGTAAGTTATTGAATTTAAATGGTGAAGAACTAACTGAAAACTATCTAAATATTGAATTTAATGAACTCACTCAAAATTTTTTAGCGCAAGACTCCAAGAAAAGATGGAAGATCATAAATTATAAAGGAGAAGTTTTATTTTCAACTGAAATAACAAATAAGAAAAAATTATTAGAACTTCTTAATCAAACTGTAGAAGAGGAATTTACGGATTATGAGGGAATGAGTATTAAAAACGATAAAGATAGAAAAGGCTGGGCAAGTGGCATCTTGGCCGGGATAGGTACAGCTTTTGTATATTTAGCTTATGCATTAGGATATGTAACGGTGATCTTAATTAATATTAATTATTATTAATAAGTAATATAAATCAATGAATATCTTTTTCTGTCAAAATCGTATCGAAAATAGAATTTAACTCATCTATACTTAGGGTGGATAGTAGCTGAGATTTATAGGGTTTAAAATCAGCTATTCCTCTAAAATAATTGGAATAATGTTGTCGCATTTCAAGTAGACCTGTTCGTTCTCCTTTCCATTCCGTAGACCAAAGCGCATGTTTTTTAACTGCTTCAATCCTTTCTTTTAGTGTAGGAGGGGGGAGTAATTCTCCCGTTTTAAAAAAATGTTTTATTTGTTTAAATATCCACGGGTTTCCTATGGCTGCTCTACCTATCATTATACCATCAACACCGTATTTATTTTTAAATTCAAGCGCTTTTTCTGGAGAGTCAATATCTCCGTTTCCAAAAATAGGGATTTGGATTCGGGGGTTGTTTTTAACCCTAGCAATATAATTCCAATCGGAATGACCTTTGTACATTTGTGATCGAGTACGTGCATGAATTGTAAGAGCTTGAATACCTACATCTTGTAAGCGTTCAGCAACTTCATCAATATTAATAGATTTTTCATCCCATCCCAAACGGGTTTTTACTGTTACCGGAAGTTTGGTACTATTTACCACTGCTTTAGTAAGTTTTACCATTAGGTCAATGTCCTTTAAAACACCGGCACCAGCACCTTTGCAGGCAACTTTTTTAACTGGACAACCAAAATTTATATCTAGTAAATCCGGCTGTACAGTCTCTACAATTTTAGCGGAAAGAGACATAGCTTCTTCATCTCCTCCAAAAATCTGTATACCAATGGGGCGTTCATAGTCAAAAATCTCTAATTTTTTTTTGCTTTTTATAGCATCTCTAATTAAACCTTCTGAAGAGATAAATTCAGAATACATTAAATCAGCACCTTCCATTTTGCAGAGCCTTCTAAAAGGAGGATCGCTTACGTCTTCCATAGGAGCTAATAGAAAAGGAAATTCTGGGAAATTTATTTTGCCAATTTTTATCAAAACCTTAAATTTTTTGTAAATGTACAGCCAAAAATTAAATCTAATTATTTTTTTAACTATTAATGAATCGTCCTAAATGTTTGAACAGCTATTTCAGAACCTTCAACTAAGAATACAGAAGAAGGTTTTAGTTCGTTTAATAAGGAAAAACGCTCTCCATAAAGCTCTCCAAAATCTATAGAATAGTTGTAGTCTTTAATTTGATATTTTTCCCATTTGGGGTGAGTTACTTCGTATTCAGTTGTTTTTAGCGGATTGACTTTTGTATAACCCCAATAATGTTCAGCAATAAATTCAGCCTCAGTTCCAATACCTAGTTGTTCTTTTTTAGAAGATGCAATAGCTTCCATAAAATAATTTTTATTTTTAAATTTCCAATTATATTTAATGGCTAAATCATCTTCTAAATTCCATTGGTGAGACATGGGTAAAGTTTTGTAATTTTCTTTATATAAAGTATTTGCAACAAAGGTTATTGCATTTTTAGGGACAATTTCTTTAATAAAAACTACCCCTCTTTTAACTAAGTTGCTCTCCTCTCTCTTCACATAAAAACGAAGGTTTACCTCTTCAAAATTTATATGAAAAGGGATAGGAATGCCTAGAACACGAGTGTTTAAAAACATAAAACCTACTAAGCTAACATAGCAGTTTCCATTCCATAAATCTATCTTTGTTCCTTTAGGTACAAAATCACTAATTATATCTGGAGGTATAATAAAGTTAATCATTACTAATTTTCTCCATTCAGCAGTTAAAAAATTCATAAGGTGGTTAGGGTTTTTATTTAATTATAAATGATTAATTCAATAATTTTGAAATTTTATCAAAAAACCATGAGTTTTCCAGTTTAAGTATGGAATTGATGATGCGGTTGGATTTTTTAGTTACCTTGTAAATTTCAGCTATAACTTTTTTGAACTCTTTTCCTTCGTTAGTAGAATCATTTACTTCCTTTAATTCATTCATGGTTGAAATAATGCTTTCCAATTCTCTTTTTTTTCTTTCCTTTACAATACGTTTAAACATCTCAAGAATATCTTTTTCTGCTTTAAAATATTCTTTTCTATCTCCAGGGACTAGTTCTTTAGTTATAAGATCCCAATCCAACAAAGCACGAATATTTGTATTTGCATTTCCTCTTGAAATTTTTAATTCATCCATAATTTCTTCTGTTGATAGAGCTTTTGGGCTTATTAACAATAATGCATGAATTTGTGCCATGGTACGATTGGTTCCCCATTGAGAAGCCAAGGTCCCCCAAGTTTGAATATATTTTTCTTTAGCCTCTTGTAATTCCATAGATTAAAAATAGAAAAAATATTTTAATTTTCAAATATTTCAGAAATATTTGAAAATATTTTAATTAAAGATTATATTACTATGCAAAAAAAGTAGCTGTAAAGTTTCTGATTTATGAATATTTGTACTTCCAAATAAAATAAATGTATGGTTTTGAGGTTATAATTGGTAAATTTACTTTTAATTAAACCATTCCAATATAATATAAATGAAAGAAGTTGTAATAGTATCTGCAGTAAGAACCCCCATAGGAAGTTTTTTAGGAAGCCTTTCTTCTTTATCTGCTACTGAATTAGGCGCTATAGCTATCGAAGGAGCTTTAAAAAAAATAAATTTAGGTCCTTCGCAAATTCAAGAAGTTTTTATGGGAAATGTTTTACAAGCCAATGTTGGGCAAGCTCCTGCAAGACAAGCTGCATTAAAAGCAGGTTTGTCTTCTACAATACCTTGTACAACTATAAATAAAGTATGTGCTTCGGGGTTGAAGTCAGTAATATTAGGAGCTCAAACCATAAAGGCAGGAGATAATACTACGGTAATTGCTGGAGGAATGGAATCCATGTCCCAAGTTCCCTATTATATAACCAATGGAAGAATTGGAAGCAAATTTGGAGATCAAAAAATGTTAGATGGACTAATTAAAGATGGTTTAACGGATGTATATGATCAAAAACATATGGGTTGTTTTGCAGATATTTGCGCCAAAGAATATGGGATTTCAAGAGTAGAACAAGATGAATTTGCAATTGCTTCCTATACTAGGGCAAAAGAAGCTTGGGAAGAGGGGAGGTTTAAGGATGAGATTGTTTCCGTCCCTGTTCCTCAAAGGAAACAAGATCCAATTGTAATATCAGAAGATGAGGAATATAAAAAAATTAATTTTGATAAGTTGAAAAGCCTTTCTGCTGTATTTTCTAAAGAAGGAACTGTAACTGCTGCGAACGCTTCTACTTTAAACGATGGAGCCTCTGCATTAGTTTTAATGTCAATGGAAAAAGCACAAGAATTGAATTTACAACCTTTAGCTAAAATTATAGGATATGCAGATGCCTCTTACGAGCCTTCTAAATTTACAGTAGCACCTTCCAAAGCAATTCCTCTAGCATTGGAGAAAGCAAATCTTTCTTTAGATCAAATAGATTATTTTGAATTTAATGAAGCTTTTTCAGTGGTAGGATTGGCGAATGCAAAAATTTTAAATTTATCATTGGACAAAATTAATGTAAATGGTGGAGCTGTTTCTTTGGGGCATCCTCTCGGGAATAGTGGTTCACGCATACTTGTAACACTTATAAATGTACTTAAACAAAAAAATGGAAAATATGGTGCAGCTGCGATCTGTAACGGAGGTGGAGGTGCTAGCGCTATTATTATTGAAAGAATTTAATGATATTTTGTTATATTGAATTATGAATGATAAAGTATATATTTATCATATTTATAATGGATTCTAATGTGAGAATTAATTTATTTTATTTAAGTTGCGAGAAAATTAAAAAATATATAATAGAATTATTTTTAAATTAATATTTTACAAATATTTATAACTATTAAAAAAAACTGCATTTTATGGAAAAGCGTAAATTTACTGTCATTACAGATTATTTATCAATTCTTTTACCTAAAACCAAGTATGAATATTTAGTTTTATTATTTTCATTGATTTTATATTATCCAATTGGAGTTTATTTATCTCTTACAACTGATATTATTGATAAAGATGGTAGAGTTGATATGTACTTTGGATTTGATAATTCCATATGTTTAAAATATGGAAGTATGTTTGAAGTGACACACCCCATCAATGGAATTTTATACTTTCCTATTATTTGTTTAAATTATATTATTAATGCAGTAGGGTATAGTCCTAAAATATATACTTTAATAGTAGTTTTTTTATGCGCTTTTTTTGTTTCCTATTCAAATTTATTCGTATATAAATATTTAACTAAAATTTTAAAATTAAATATAAAAGAAACTTTAATTATTATTTTTCCGTATACATTTTATACATGTAATTTATTACTTTCATTTACACCAGAAACATTTACTTTCTCGTTATTTTTACTATCGCTTAATATATTTTTAGTTTCTTATTTTATTTCTAATAATAAAAAAATTCATACCTTATATTATGTTTTTATAGGAACATTGATTGGAGGACAAACCATAACTAATACGCCGAAAGCAATGATTCCAATTTTATTTGAGAATAAGCTTAGCAAGAAGAATTATGTTAATGTATTTAAAAAATTATTTATTTCATCACTATTAATTGCTTTAATAATACTTGCTTCCCTTAGGTTTAGAGTGCTTGAATTTTTAGGTGTTAATATGGAGAGGGCTGAAATGTTTGCATTTCTAAAAAATCTAAAACATGGGATTCATGAATATTTTATTTCACAATTTTTTGGTGGTAATATTTTATTTCCTAAAGTTTATCTTTCAAAAACTAATGTTTGGGGTACAGAAAATTTAGGAGGAATATATTCTTATTTTTATGATTCTTGGACGCAGTATTTATGCATATTTGCAATTATTATAATAATGCTAATCGGCATATTTAAAAATTATAAATCAAGATTAATTTGGATACCTGTAATTTCTTTTGGTGTTGATTTTTTTCTTCATATGATCTTGAAATTGGGCTTATTTGAAAGTATAATCTACGGTGGGCATTTCATATTTATTGTACCAATTCTTCTGGGATGGTCTTTCTATAGAAATTCTTCAAAAAAATACTATAATATTTTGTGTATAGTATTAAGTATTCTAGGACTTTATATTATTTATAATAATACATTTGAAATCATTGAGTTTGTTCGTTTGGCTCAAATTGAATTTCCCCATTGATAAATATTTTACACGTAAAATATTTCTATATTAAAAAAAATCAATCTAGATATTGTAAATAATTACTATATCTAGATTGATAATATATCACAAAGACTACAAAATATTTTTTATAACATTAAGGATGCAATCCATCCGGCTAAAAAAAGAGGTATATTATAATGTATAAATGTTGGTATAACAGTGTCTTTTATATGATCATGTTGACCATCGATATTTAGCCCGGCTGTAACAGATAAAGAAGAATCAGAAGCAGGTGATCCGGTATCTCCAATGGCGCCTGCTGCACCAATTAAACATACCGTTGCCATAGGAGAAAAGCCCATTTTTATGCATAAGGGAACGTAAATTGCAGCTATTACAGGAATGGTTGAAAAAGATGAACCAATCCCCATAGTAATAATTAAACCCACAAGTAACATAAAGAAGGATGCTACAATTTTATTTTCTGAAAATAAAGAAATACTGGCGTTTACAAGGCTAGGTATTTCACCGGTTTCATTAAGAACTTCTGCGAATCCTTGGGCAGTTATCATAACAAAACCGATCATAGCCATCATTTTAACACCTTCCACAAAAGTATCATCAACCTCTTTACGCTTAATAATTCCCGTACCAACAAATAATAAAAACCCAGCGAGAGCACCTAAAATCATAGAGTTTGAATATAGTTGCACGGCAAATGCTACTACAATGGCAATCAAACATATATAAATGGATCTTTTATTTAATTTAATTTCTAGCTTTTCCGTATTTTTTATCTTACCCTCACTGTATTTTCTCGGCTTTCTGTAAGAAATAAAAATTGAAAAAAGCAACCCGAATAACATACCTAGAGCAGGAATACTCATAGCTTCCATAACGTTAACATTGGATACATCCATACCTGCTTTAGATATATTTGCCATTAGAATTTCATTTAAAAAGATATTACCAAATCCAATCGGAAGGAACATATAAGGGGTAACTAAACCAAATGAAATAATGCAGGCCATCATTCTTCGGTCTAGATTTAATTTAGCCATTACAAACAATAAAGGAGGAATTAAAATAGGTATAAAAGCAATATGGATAGGTAAAATATTTTGAGAAGAAATACTAACTAAACCAATAACGGTAATCAACAGCCATTTTATTTTAGTTTTACTACCGCCATGGGTTAGGCTATTTATAATAATGTTAGACAAGGCATGCGGCAATCCAGATTTTGAGATAGAAATTGCAAATACACCCAGCAATGCGTAAGACAATGCAATTGATGCGCCATTTTTGATTCCTTCGTTAAAGGCTTCCATAGTATGAGACAGAGACATGTTTGCTAATATACCAGCGGTAATAGATCCCACCAATAAACTAATTAAAACATGTACCCGAAGTCCTGAAAGAATAAGCATTATTAAAACGGCGATTAGAACAGCATTCATTGATTTTATTTATTTTAAATTTTAGATTTGTTGCAAATGTATTTTATTTTTAAAAAATTAAATATGGTTTAAAGTAAAAAGGCGAAAAATTAAATATTTTTTCGCCTTTTTAAATATCTACTTATCAAATTAATAGCCAAAAAGTTTATGGTTTAGAGCTTTTAATGCTTCTTTTTTATATTCGCTATCTATAACTACTGTTACATTATGTTCGCTACCTCCATACGAAATCATATGTAAAGGAATTTCTTTAAAAGCTTCAAGAATTTGCACTCCATATCCGGCTTTGTTTTTTGCTATATTTCCCACAATAGCAATGATGGTTTGATCTTTAACAACATCCACTTGTGCAATTTTTGAAAGCTCATGCACAATAGCCTCTAAGTGATTAGAATTATCTATGGTTAGTGAAACTGCAACTTCAGAAGTTGTAATAACATCAATGGATGTTTTATATTTTTCAAAAATCTCAAAAATTGTTTTTAGGAAGCCATGTGCCAAAAGCATTCTACCACTTTTTATGGTAATTACAAATATATTATCTTTGGCTGCCACTGCACGTATTCCATCCGGCGTTTTTAAATTTCCAATTAAAGTGCCTGGAGCTTCCGGTTGCATTGTATTTTTCAAAGCCACCGGAATTCCTCTTTTTTGTGCAGGTAGTATACACGTAGGATGTAAAATTTTTGCACCAAAGTAGGCTAGTTCCGCAGCTTCATCAAAACTCAGTTCTTGAATAGGATGTGTTTTTTCTACAAATCGAGGGTCGTTATTATGCATTCCGTCTATATCCGTCCATATTTGTATCTCTTTTGCATCTAAAACAGAACCAATAATGCATGCCGTATAATCACTACCACCGCGTTGTAAATTATCAATATCCCCCTGCGCATTTCTACATATGTATCCTTGTGTAATAAAAAAATCTATATCCGGATATTTCTTTATTTCCTCTTTAATATGGTTTTCAATATAAACCATATCGGGTTCATTTTCACGAGTAATACGCATAAAATCTAAAGCCGGTAAAAGAATTGACTTTTCTCCGATTTCACTTAAATAATAATGAAACATGGTAGTACTTAATAGTTCTCCTTCCGCAAGAATAACCTTTTCTTCCTTTTCTGTAAATAAAGGATATTTTAGAAAAGAACGAAGATAATTAAAGTGAGTATTTATAAATTCTTTGGCTTTATCTAGTATGCTAGGATTCTTATATAAGTTAGCTAATTCAATTTGGTACTTTTTTTCTAAATCTTCAATTAAATCATTGGCTTTAGCAGAATTCTTTTCGTACAAAGCATTAGATATTTCAACCAAAGCATTGGTAGTTCCACTCATAGCAGACAAAACCACTAATTTAGGCGAAAAATTTTCTGTTAATTTCGCTAAATTTTTAATACGTTCAGCACTTCCAACACTGGTGCCACCAAATTTTAATACTAGCATTTGTTATTTTTTTATAAGATCCTTACAAATATAAGTATTTGTATAGATTTGCTAGAATGATATTTATACACTTGCATTAAAATGTATTTGTGATGAAGATATAATAATTTTTAATATAGATTTCACCCATAAATTAGCATGAATTTTGCCGTATAACTGAAAAATAGATTTATGTCAACATTAAAATTTAAAACAAATATAGATTGTGGAGGTTGTGTAAAAGCGGTTACTCCGTCTTTGTCTAAAGTGGAAGGTATTACTAAATGGGAGGTAGATACCACTAACCCAGAAAAAATTCTTACCGTTGAAGGGTCTAATGAAATAGAAGAGGAGGTGGTAAAAGCTGTGAAAAAAGCTGGATTTACCATTAAGAAAATGGAATAATTAGCATATTAATTTTATTATAAATATAAAGATAAATTAGACTTTATGAATTGAACCCATAGTTATAATTTATCTTTATTTTTTATTAATATAATTGAAGAATGCTTGCTTTAAATTTTAGTATTTACTAAGATTACATTTCAAACTTTAAAATACTAATTTTCCGATATTTTATCCAACCGATCTAACAATTCAAATTCCCCATGAGGTATAAGGGATTTAGCTATTTCTAATAAATTTAAAACATCTATTATAAAATCCTTATTACATTCTTTTTTATAATTAAAGAGGTGAGATTGACAGCTATTAATAATTGATATAATATTAAAACTTAAATTTTGGAAATTTACTGCTCCGATATTCATAAAACGAAGCCCTCGGTTTTCTTTTATTTCTTTTAAAAGTGCTCCCATGTTTGAATTTTAATATACAAAAAAAGTATAACTTTATCGGATTAAAAATATCGGAACAGAAAAAATATAACTACAGAGACAAAATATATTTTCCGCATATTATATTTTTTATTTTTGTAAACCAATTAAATAGATATAAAATATGAATTTAGATACCACCCATAAAAGAGTACATCAAGGAAGAAATATAAAAAGATTACGGGAAATGCTAGGTGTCAAACAAGAGACATTAGCTATTGAGTTGGATGTTACCCAAGCAACTGTCTCTAAGCTAGAGGCAAAGGAAGAGCTGGAAAAGGATATGTTGGAACGTATTGCTAAGGTTTTAAAAATACCAGTGGAGGCTATTGAGAATTTTAATGATGAAGGAGCATTAAATTTTGTAGCAAATAATTTTCATACCAGTGATACAGCTACAGGATTAACTATAACTTTCAATCCTATAGATAAAATAGTAGAATTGTATACGGAGAAAGAAGCTTTGTATGAACGTATGATAAAAGAAAAAAATGATCTCATTGAAAGATTGCTAGAGAAGTAAACTCAATGGCCAACCTAAAACTAACTTCTAAATTTTATGAATCTCAAAAAATTATTGAAAATTGCAATAGCATTTGTTATACTACTTCTAGTAATAATTGTTCTGGCAGATTGGGCAGTTTCCCGTTTATCTAAAAAATATTTGTACGATTCAACGGAACAAATTCCAGCCAATCGGGTAGCGATGGTTTTAGGAACTTCAAAAAAACTGCAAAGCGGACAAAATAATTTATATTTTGTTTACCGAATAAAGGCAGCTGCCGATCTTTACCATGCAGGCAAAGCTACTATTTTTGTAGTAAGTGGAGATAATAGCCAGAAAGACTACAACGAATCCCAAGACATGAAAGACGATTTGGTTAAAGCAGGAGTGCCCGCCGATAGTATATTTTTAGATAATGCTGGATTGAGAACTCTGGATTCGGTTATCCGAATGAAAGAAATATTTGGGCAAAATAAATTTACGATTGTATCGCAAAAATTTCATAACGAAAGAGCTATAACCCTGGCTCGCCATTACGATATAGAAGCCGTTGGCTACAATGCCCAAGACGTTACGGCTTATTACGGATTTAAAACAATGCTTAGAGAAAAACTGGCGCGGGTAAAAATGTTCATAGACTTAATTCTAAATAAACAACCCAAATTTTTAGGCGAAAAAATAAAGTTGCCTTAAAAGGGAATCAGTAAATTAAAACAAACCTTAATTAGGAAATACTAATAACAATTATTTTGTATATCTCTCAATTAATTTTTGTTTTCTTTCCTCAATTTTTTCTTTATTAAAAAGTCTATTATAAATAAATTTAATCAAAAACATAATTATTGTAAGAGGTATAAGAAAAATATATTTATTAATATCTTTCTCAATAGAACCATCATTAAGTTTATTCACATGATTTTTATAAATTGAAATTATATTCCAATTTTTATCTGTAAAAAAGAAAGAAAAATATATATAAAATAAACACATTACTAAAATAAAAAATGCCCAATATGCTCTTAATTTATATTTTCTTAAGCCATCTTTTACTTTTAAATTAAGTAGTTCTTGTTTTATTTTATTGTTTTCTTCTTCTGTTTTATCTTTTTCTAGTTTTTCGTTATCTTTTTGTTGTTTTAAATTATCAATCGCATTACTTGTATTTTCTTGATAGCGTTCAAATTTTTTTATATTTCTTTTTAATTCTTTTTGAATTGCTTCTAAATCTTGTTCAAGTTTTGTTTTTGCAAATGTTTTTGAATTTTCAATAATTTGTTCTTCATTAAATGATTTTTTTAATATTCCATTGAATTTTATATTTATCATTTCAGAAATAATACTATTTTGTTGTGAAAAATCAGATGTTATTTCTGAAATTCCTTGTAAAATCAATTGTAGATTTTCATTTGATATTTGTTTTTCAGAATTATGTATATTTAAAAAACTAACGAAACTCTTAAAGTCATCATTAGTTCTATTAAGATACCTCAATAAGATACTCATCCATTGGGAAGGTAGTAAAACAATAGGAGTAGACTTATTACTAATATAATCCCATCTTCTCAAATATTGGTCAGATGATATCATAAAATATTTACAGTCAAAAATATTTACATAAAGTCCTTTCCTAAGGGTATCAATCAAATAAATGTTTTTAGCGTCAAAAATACTTGATTCATAATAATTCGACCAATCCTTCTTTTGTGATTTATAAGTATTTATTTGTGATGCTTTATCTAATATTAATTCCTGAATTTTTTCATCTTTAAAATCAAAATGTGTTTTATAATTTGTTTGTATACAATACTTATTTTTTAACATTTCGATTTCACTAAGGATATGAGACTGAAATAAATCTAAATTAGCATTACTTCTATTTTTCTTCCATTTATGGAAATATAGTAAAAAGTCGGAATTTTTACTGTACTGCATAAATATATCTGAGTTGATTTTGATAGAATTAACTTTATTAAGTGATTTTACATAATAGTTTATTGTGGATTTTAATTCTTCAATAGTAAAAGTAGAAATGTATAAATGCTCATCAGCATCTTTAAATTTTTCTAGAAATGTAATAGTTTGCTTTTGTCTATTTTCACCATTAATCCCTATAGCTCTAAATATTATATTTGTATCTAAATAAAAAATTTTATTCCTTAAATTCTCTAATTTAAAATTATTACCTTTTTTATTTGATATTAAACAGTATTCAAGAGCTAAACTAGAGATATCAAAAACAACTTTATTTTTTTCATCATTTTCCCAATTTAAAAAAGAATTAATAATGTCAATTTCTATCTGATTAAATTCTAAGTTATTGATATTTATTATGTCTTCAATTTTTATATTAGGATTTATTAATTTGGAAAAGCTAGTAATATTAGTTTGGAAAACTTCATATAAAAATCTATATATAATTTGCTTTAAATCATTAATATTTAATTGCTCAACCTTATTTATTTGGTGGAATTGAGATATAAAATAATCTATATTATTGCTACTTACTTTTTTCTTTAAAAATTCAAATCTATTTAATGTTAGACTAATATTTAATTCATTTGTCTTACAAGGAGAAATAATAAAATACTCATTACATGATACGATTTCTCTAATTTCGTCTACCATAAAAATAAATTCATATTTATCTTGAATGACTTCAATTAATTTATGAATTGGATGTATCTCATTATTATTATCTAAGAAAACTGATTCAATTATTTTCCTATTTATAGTCTTAGTACTAACTTCATAATTATTGTCAGCATATAATATAGCAGCAAGTCTAAAAATATTAGAATTCATATTTTTCATTTATATATAAACATTATATCAAATTCCAAATGTATGAAAACTATAATGAACTTATTAATATAAATTAAATCTCTCATAACTTGCTAAATAAAGAAGTATTAACTTTAATTATAAATTTAATATTAAAAGGTTGTATGACTATTTTAAAACAGGAGATTTTTCAGGGAAGGCATATGAAACATATGCAGGGAGATTAGAATTAGCAGAATGATTTTAAATAATTTTTTAAATATTAAAACAAAGAAGATCTAATGTCCTTTAACATTAGATCTTCTTTATTTGTAGCCCCAGCGAGGATCGAACTCACATCTAAAGTTTAGGAAACTTTTGTTCTATCCATTGAACTATGAGGCCAAATTTTGATTTGCGAATTTAATAAAAAATATCTAAATGAACATAAAACCTAAATTTCAGAATTATTATACCCGTAATAAGTTTCAGAATATAACTTAGAAATATGGAATAATTTGTGTAGATACTAATGAATATCGAATAGCAGTATATAATGAGTGTTGAAAACAATATTTCTCTTAAAAAGGTAAGTTTAGCCATAGTAAATCTAAATAATAAGCATGAAATTCAAATTATCTCTGACGGAGTTAATCATTTAGATGGTGTTAAAAATCTTAAAATAGATCTTAATACCAAGAATATAAGTTTTGAGATAGATAAAGGAGAGGATCAAGCAGAGGTTATATGGGATGTGTTTAATAATTTGAAAGACCTAGGTTTTAAGATACAAACAACCAAAAAAAATTATCCAGTCTTACAGTTAAGTTGTGCTTCCTGTGCCAATAGTAGTCAAAATGTTTTAAGACTTCAGCCTGGAGTTATTTCCGCTTCTGTAAATTATGCCAATGAAGAAGCAACCATTGAGTATATTCCAAGTTTAATCACACCGGAAGATTTTAAAAAATCTTTGCAAGAAATAGGCTATGATCTGTTAATTGATGAAAGTGAGGAAGGTCAGGAAGCTTTGGAAGATATTCAAAAGAAAAATTTTCATCAATTAAAATTTAAAACTATAGCTTCCCTGTTGTTTTCCATACCTTTGGTTGTTATTGCTATGGTACCTAAACTCATGCATCAACCTTGGGCTAATTTTGCAATGTGGATTTTAGCTACTCCAGTAATATTTATTTTTGGAAGAAATTTTTTTATAGGAGCTTATAAACAAGCCAAACACCGTTCTGCTAATATGGATACATTAGTGGCCTGTAGTACGGGAGTTGCCTATATTTATAGTGTTTTTAATACTTTATTTCCACATTTTTGGGAAAATAAAGGATTGAGTGCGCATGTTTATTTTGAAGCATCTGCAGTGGTAATCTCATTTGTATTGTTAGGTAAAATACTAGAAGAAAAAGCGAAAGGAAATACCTCTTTAGCCATAAAAAAATTAGTAGGGTTACAACCTAAAGTTGTAACTGTAATATATGAAGATGGAAAGCAAGCCCAGTTACCTATTAAATCTATACAGAAAGGAATGAAAGTTCTAGTCAAACCAGGAGAAAAAATAGCAGTAGATGGCAAAGTTATTTCAGGGTCTTCATTTGTTAATGAAAGTATGATAAGTGGAGAACCCTTAGCCGTAGAGAAAATTAAAGATTCAAATGTATATGCTGGAACATTAAATGAGAAGGGAAGTTTTGTATATCAAGCGGAAAAGGTGGGGAGCGAAACTTTACTATCACAAATAATTAAATCTGTTAAAGAAGCTCAAGGAAGTAAAGCACCGGTGCAAAAAGTGGTTGATAAAATAGCTGGGATTTTTGTACCGATCGTTTTTGGTATTGCTTTTTTTACTTTTTTTATTTGGTTATTCTTTGGAGGAACCCATGGATTTATTTACGGGTTGCAATGCTTGGTAACTGTGTTAGTGATTGCTTGTCCCTGCGCCTTAGGCTTGGCAACACCCACAGCAATTATGGTAGGCATAGGAAAAGGAGCAGAATTAGGAATACTAATTAAAGATGCGGAAAGCTTAGAAGCTGCAAAGAATATTGATGTGGTAGTTTTAGATAAAACGGGAACTATCACGGAAGGCAAGCCTAAAGTATATGATTCTAAATGGTTTGTTCCAAAAGATCAGTACCTAGTAAATCTTCTTTATAGTATGGAGAAATCTTCTGATCATCCTTTAGCAAATTCTGTGGTAAAAAATTTAGAAACTGATTCTCCAAAATTTATTTCAAATGTTCATTTAGAAAATATAGTAGGTAAAGGTATTCAAATTACTTACGAAAATATAAACTATTTTGTTGGAAGTTTAGCCTTAATGAAGGAAAAACAAGTTTTAATATCTAATGATGTGGAAGAATGGATGTTGGAACAATTAAAACAAATTCGCACAGTAATATTTTTTGGTAGCGAAAGTAAGATTTTATCCGCATATTCCATTTCAGATGCAATAAAACCTTCCTCCTCCAAAGCTATTGCTTGTTTAAAACAAATGGGTATTGAGGTGGTTATGCTAACGGGAGATAATGAACATACGGCTAAAGAAGTTTCAAAATCAGTTGGAATAGAAAAATATAAAGCAGAAGTTTCTCCTAAGGATAAAATTGATTATGTAAAAAATCTTCAATCAATTCAAGCACATTCAGGGAAAAATACGGTTGTTGCTATGATTGGGGATGGAATAAATGATAGCGCAGCATTGGCACAATCCGATGTAAGTATTGCCATGGGAAATGGTTCTGATGTTGCTATTGAAGTAGCAAAAATGACCATTATTTCTGGAGATTTATTAAAAGTTCCACAAGCGATAAAACTCTCCCAGCGTACGGTTAAAACCATTCAACAAAATCTATTCTGGGCTTTTATATATAACCTTATAGGTATTCCTATTGCGGCAGGGATATTGTATCCTATCAATGGATTTTTACTAAATCCAATGATAGCAGGGGCAGCTATGGCACTAAGTAGCTTAAGTGTAGTAGGAAATAGTTTACTCTTAAAATATAGAAGTTAATGCTAGAGGTATAGTGTTTATTTTACAATCAAATTCCAAAAAGGCAAGAAAAAAAGCTATTTTTGTTTAAAGAATTTAAACAAATGCACCATACCATAGCTTTTTATAATGTAGAGAATTTGTACGATATAGTTAAAGACAAAAATAAATTGGACGATGATTATACTTATTACGGTAAAAAATCTTGGACGTTAAACAGATACAAACATAAACTTATAAAAATTGCGAAAACCATATCATTAATAGGGGAGGAAGAAACCAGCCGCTTACCTACATTTTTTGGATTATGCGAGATTGAAAATAAAAAAGTTATAGAAGAATTATTGAAAGAATTTCCATTTCGCGCCAATTATGGTTATGTGCATACCGATTCGTTGGATGAAAGAGGTATAGATACCGCTTTTTTTTATAACAAAGAATTTTTTACTCTTGAAAAATACGATTTTATTCGCATACCTGTTTACAACAACCAAGGGGTAAGAGATTATACTCGAGATATAACCTATGCCCAAGGAAAATTCGTTGGAAAAGACATACATTTTTTCGTTCTACATTTACCTTCAAAAAGAGAAAACGATAGCAATAAACCTAAACGTATTGTATTATTACACAAATTAAGAGAAAGAATTGATGAAATATTTAATAATGAATGTGATGCTCAGATCATAATAATGGGCGACTTAAACGAAAATCCTACAGCTGAATATTTAACTAAAGAACTTCATTGTAAAAAATATGAATCAGATTTAAATAGTACAGATTTTTACAATCCCTATGAAAATCTATATTCTGAGAGAAAATATAGTACTTATCATCACAAAAAAGGTCTTTTATTTGATCAAATCCTATTATCTGCCTCATTCTTTAAAAAAGAAAGTCAGTTAATTTATAAAAAAGCTGAAATTTTCAACAAGTCCTATCTACAAAATAAAGAAAGAGGGAAATTAGGCACTCCATGGAGGACTTATACAGGAAGTAGATACCTTGGGGGGTATAGCGATCATTATCCTGTATATGTTGTCATTGAAACAGCCAATCAAGGATAATTATTTTTTTAAAGATTCTTCAGTTTTAAAAAATTTTTTCTTTAAAGAATGAATAATTTCTTTTTGAGCAGAGAAAACTTCAAAAAGAAAATCTTTATCTTTAGATTCTTCAGAATTAGAAGTTTCGGAGTATTTATTATTATCATCTACCGATTGATTATCCATAATTAGCATTTTACCTTTTCCAGTTAATAACCAAGTAGGATTTAATTCAGGAAATGTAATTAATATTTTTTCAATAGTATCTGTATGCAAGCCAGATTTATTTTTTCTTGCTCTGCCAATTAATCCAATGGATAGTCCTGCAATTTTGGTAATTTGATTATCATTAAGGCATTTAAAATCCATAAATTCAACAAGGCGATCTATGGTAAATTTAGTTTTAGTGTTCATAACTTTATTAACAACGATATAGAAAAAATTATAAATTTGTAATCAAAGATACAAAATAAGATAGATATTTATCAATATTTTTATTATCAAAATTATTTATACTATGATAAAACAAGATTTATTAGATAATATAATTGATGTTTTTCAAAAAGATGTTCATTTTGAATATATTGATTTTAAAATTAATATTATTCAAGATACTTTAAATATAACTTCATTAATTAATCCGGAGCATTATATAATGTTTCAAGATAAAAATCATTTTAAAGAAGAAAAAGATGAATATGAAATATATGGAGAATGTGTTCCTGGTCGTTATTCATCTTATGATAGTTTTACTTTAAATAAAAAAACTGATGTTTATGAAAAGATAAAAATATGGCTGGAATCTTTATGGAATGAAATATCATTAAAATCACCATTAAAAATTATTGAAGAAGAACAAGAGGAAATTAATAAAATTTGTGAAAAATTTAATGATTATGAAAATGATTACTTTACTACAGAGGAAATTTTAAAAGCCAAAGAAGAATTAAATAAACTGAGAAGAATATTGGGAATTGAGATAATGAATATTGTAGATGAAGAACAAGAACAAAAAAAAGAGTTTGAAATGCTCTACAGTCATTTTGATTCTTTAGAGAAAATGCTTCCCTCATTAAGAAGAAAGGGATGGGCAAGGAGTTTAACTGGAAGGGTTTTTCATAATGTTAAGAGAGTGTTAGAACAAAGACAGAAAAAAATTCTTGAAAATGCAAATTTGAATTTTGAATTATAGTTTAAAATAGTTCTTTATAAGAAGAATTGAAAATTTTCTATATCACTTACTGGTTTTTATTAGTAAGTGACCTTGTTGTAAAATATTCAATAATATATACCACAAAAAAACTTTATTAGAACTGATTAAAAAATAAATAGGAACTATAATTAAAAGCTAATAACATTGATATAACTAGTAGATAAACTTTTAACTAGACTAATTTCTAACATTTACAATATTTATTAGGGAATAATTATTTTAATCATCTAATTTATTAGATTTTTTTGTTAAAATTTTTATAATTAATTGAAAAAAAACAATAAAAATGTTTGTGTTTAGAAAAAAGTCTATATATTTGTAGTGTATTAAAAAATACACCACTAAAAAACTTTATATAAGAGCTAATTTAAAATAAATAGGAACTAGAATTAAGAGCTAATAACACTAAAATGACTAATAAATAAACTTTTGACTAGACTAATCTAACATTTACAACATTTATTTTTAGGGAATATTTATTTTGACCATCTAATTTATTAGGTGGTTTTTTTAATGCTATAAATAAATAATTTTGTATTTAAAACTTGTCAATTATTAATCATGAAAAATAAAAAAAGCTAAGTAATATTACTTAGCTTTTTTTATTTTTTTAAGCCTATTTAATTTTTAGACTTAGCATTTTCTTCTTTAATCATTGAATTAAATTCTTCGAGAGGAACAATTTTTTCCACTTTTCCAATTTGCTTATCAAAAATATTAAATAGATTTTGTTGAATCAAATTGTTAGAAGCTTGACGTACTTGTTCTTCATTTTTCATAGCATTAGCAACATATTTATTCAGTTCAGCTTCAGGAATATCATTATATCCATACATTGCAAATTGCTGTTTCATTTGATCTCTAGTAAATTCAACAAGATCATTGTATTGAATGCTTATTTTATTGTCAGATAGTATTTGTCCTTCAATTAATTGATAACGTAGACTTTTTTCAGATTTTTCATATTCTGAATTGACTTCATCATCATTCAAAGGCTCTTTGGATGAATTTTTAATGTATTTTTTTAAAAATTCTTCAGGTAAATCAAAATTTATATTTTCAAAAAGCCATTCTACAGAATCATTCATGAATTTATTGTCAGACTCTCTTTTGTAATAGCCCTCTAATTCTTCTTTTATTTTATCTCTTAATTCCTGTTCTGAGGAAACTTTGTCTTTACCATAAACTTTATCAAAAAGTTCTTGATTTACTTCAGCCTTAGTTCTTTTTGAAGGTTTTTCTATCGTTATTTTTAATTTTCCATTAAAATCGTGAGCCTGTTCGTGGGACAATCCTAAAAAATGTTGAAGTTGATGAGGATCATTAAAAATGTCTTGAGCATTTATTTCGACGATTTCTCCGCTTTTTTTACCTATAAATAAGTCTTTATTTTTTAAATCGTCAACTATAAAAGTAATATTAGTTTTTATTCCTTCTTCAATTGATTGATTATTTTCATCTATTTCTTCAACCTGAGCAGAGAAGTGCCCGCCGTTTTCAATTTGATCAACATCTATAATTTGACCCAATTGTGTTTGCATTTTCTCTATTGTTTCATTGATTTCCTTTTCGCTAGCTTCAATTTTATAGTAATCAATTTTTGCTTTTGAAAGATCTACGCTAAACTCAGGCGCTAAACCTAGTTCAAAATCAAAAGTTAATTCATTTGCATTAACATCTAAATTGTCATTAGTTTTAGGTAAAGGCTGCCCTAAAATATTTAATTTATTTTCTGAAATGAAGTTACTTAAAGAATCATTTAATACTTTGTTAATTTCTTCAAAAGTTACTGCACCTTCGTATTGTTTCTTAATAATACCCATAGGAGCCTTGCCTTTTCGAAAACCAGGCATATTTAGTTTTTTCTGGTAATCTTTAAGTGCTTTTTCAACTTTTGGTTTGTAATCTTCCGGTTTAATAGTAATACTAACAACAGTATTTAAATTATCTATTTTATTCTGTGTAACATTCATTTATATATGCATATTTGATATAGCTCGCAAAGCTACAAAAAGAATTTAAAAAATGGAAATTTAATCGTTAAAGGCAATACATTGAACTATTATATCTATAATTTTATTATAGTTAATTTTTTAAACATGGGTTAAAAATAAACACACTATGATTTAAGATTTTTGTAGGTGACCATTTACTTTCTCCTCAATTTAAAAAAGCATGTCTAATTAAATAAACATGCTTAAAAATAAATTAAGAAAATTATGTTTTATTTTATTGATAAACCATTACTAAGAAATTTATCCGGGGTTAAAAAAACATGCTTACCTTCTTCATCTTTTGCTAAAAGAAGCATTCCTTGACTTTCAATTCCACGTATTTTTCTAGTGGCTAGATTTAAAAGAACGGTTACTTGTTTCCCGATCAATTCATCTGGCGTAAAGCTTTCTGCAATGCCAGAAACAATGGTTCTAATATCAACTCCTGTATCTACTTTAAATTGTAAAAGCTTATCTGCTTTTTCTACTTTTTTAGCCTCTAATATAGTACCCACTCTTAAATCAATCTTTTCAAAATCTTCAAAACTGATGATTTCTTTAGACGGTTCAGAATTTTTATTTGTCATTTGATTTATTTTTTTTGAATTTTCTAATTTCTCAATTTGGGCTTTAATTTCATCATCTTCTATAGGAGAAAAAAGTAAATCGATGGTATTTATTTTATGACCTGACGGTAAAAGAATTTTTCCTTCCTCTAAATCATTCCAAGAAACGTAATTCAAATTTAAACCATCCATTATTTTTTTTGAGGTAAAAGGTATAAATGGTTCTGATAACTGAGCTAAATAGGCAGCTATTTGTGCAGATATATATAAACTTTCCTTGGCTTTTTCCGGATTTTCTTTAATCTGCTTCCATGGTTCTTGATCTTGAAAGAACTTATTTCCTAAACGTGCAATTTTCATTAGGGAATTAAGTCCATTTCTAAATTCATATTTTTCTAAGTAGGAAGTTATTTCTTTTGCTATTTGACTAATTTCCTTAATTTCTGGAAAATTATTAGAAATAGTTACTTCTGGAATAATGCCTTCATAATACTTCTGCATTAAAACAGAAACTCGGTTAATGAAATTACCAAAAATACCCACCAATTCGGAGTTATTTTTGGTTTGAAAGTCTTTCCATGTAAAATTGTTATCTTTGGTTTCAGGGGCATTAGATAACAGAACATATCGTAGTGTATCTTGTTTATTGGGGAAATCTTGTAAATATTCATGCGCCCATACCGCCCAATTTCTTGATGTAGAAATTTTATCGTTTTCTAAGTTTAAAAATTCGTTGGCTGGGACATTGTCTGGTAATATATATTCTCCGTGAGCTTCAAGGATTGCAGGGAAAATTATACAATGGAATACAATGTTGTCTTTTGCGATAAAATGAACCAATTTAGTATCTTTATCTTTCCAATAAGGTTCCCAATCTTTTTCATTATTTTTAGCCCATTCTTTGGTAGATGAGATATAACCAATAGGAGCTTCAAACCAAACATATAATACTTTTCCATCCTCATCTTTTAGAGGGACTGGTATGCCCCAGTCCAAATCACGAGTCATAGCTCGAGCTTTTAATCCGTCATCCAACCATGATTTTACTTGTCCATATACATTGGGTTTCCAATCACTTTTGTGATTTTGTAATATCCAATGGGTTAAAAATTCTTGATAGTTTTCAAGAGGCAAGTACCAGTGCTTAGTTTTTTTTAATACAGGTTTTTCTCCACTGAGCATAGAGTGAGGTTCAATTAATTCTTCAGGACTTAAGGTGGAACCGCATTTTTCACACTGATCTCCATAAGCATTTGTATTTCCGCATTTGGGACAAGTACCTACAATATAACGATCGGCTAAAAACTCTCTCGATTTTTCATCGTAGTATTGTTCAATGTCTTTAGCAATAAACTTATTGTCTTTGTAGAGTTTAGTGAAAAATTCTTGAGCTGTTTCTCTATGTATATCGGAAGTAGTTCTTGAATAATTATCATAAGAAATACCCAAATCATAAAAAGTTTTTTTCATGAGTTCATGATATCTATCTACCACATCTTGGGGTGTAATTCCTTCTTTTTTTGCACGTATGGTAATTGGAATTCCATGTTCGTCGGATCCACCAATCAATATAACATCATGCCCTTTTCTTCTTAAAAATCGAGCATAGACATCGGCAGGTATGTATACACCAGCCAAATGTCCTATATGTAATGGTCCATTTGCATAAGGAAGTGCGGTAGTAATTGTATATCGACTCATTTAAGTGTTATGTTTTTATAATATTTTTATACAGGTTAAATAATTTTTCAAAGGTACAAAATATTAAAATGGATATTTAAAGAACCATGACTTTGTATGGATAAAATAATCTTGAATAAAGTTGTTAATATGCAAGATCGTATATTCAATATCAGTATTAGAAATTATATGCTTATGGAAATTCTATTTTAAATCTAATTAAAAATATAATGAAATAAGTAAATTTGTATATAAAACTATCTCTATAATATGTAATCAATGATTGAATTTATTAGAATAGTTGGTTTATTGGTGTAGTTTATTGTGTTATTTATAAAACAACCTATAGAACAATATTATATAATATTGTTATTTGCCTTTTATAAGCGCTTCATTTGTAAATAGTGAAGGATATTGTCCTTTATAAAAATTAACGATCATATTAGAAACTTGATTGTAAGCAACGATGCCTTCGTTTTGACTGTTACTACGCAAGTATGCATTATTTAAAACGGAAAAAGCGTCTGATCCTAAATCTGAGATGAGGGAATAGTATTTAATCTCAATTTCTCTATCTTTTTTCATAAGAGTGGAATAATTATTTATAATTCGATGAACAAAAGTAGAGTCGTCTACATATATTTCTCTAAGTATATATTGCAAGGCCTTATACTTTACACTGTACTGAAAACTTTGAATGGAAGAAGATTCTCCCATATAAAAAGCATAAAAATTAGCGTCGTCTTCTCTTGCAATTCCTGCTTGGTGTCCCATTTCATGAGCTATAGTAAATAGATATGAGGTAGGGGGTAATCCATTTATAGTTTGTGCTTCTCCTGTAAATGGGTTGTAGTAACCTAAAACCCCAATTTTAGTAAGCCATAAGGAGAACAAAGAATTTTTAACATTACTCTTTTGTAGGGGTATTCCATAAACAGCACTTTGTTCTTGATAAAGTTCTTTAATGATATCATTGCCTATATAAAGTTCTCCTGATTTCGTAGAGGGTAATTTTTCTCTAAGCTCTATACATTCATTTAATAAATGATTGGCAACTATTTTATAATCGTCTAAATAATTATGCCCTTTGTTTTGTTGATAATTTGTAAAAGGCTTTTGACTGTATAGTAAGCCAAATGATAACATAAACCAGCCATACAAAAAATTTATAGTAAATAAAATAAATATAGAGTGCTTAATAGCTTTACTTTTTTCTTTTTTAGACAAGAAAATAATTATTTTAAATAAACTATAAATAAATAATATACCTAGCAGTATATAAAAACAATCTCCAATGGATAGTTTGAAATTTCCAAAAAAAGTATTAAATGAATATTTTATTTTCAGTAAAATAGTAAAATACCAATTTCCTCCGGTAGGATTTATACCCATCATTAAAATTTGGTAAATAAAATATTGAATGATTAAAGAAGATAAGAGTTTGGTGGGAGTTAAACTTATTTTTTTATTCAAAATTTTCATTTACTGAAACTTTAATGCTTTAATTGGAGATATTTTAGAGATTAAATAAGAAGGAAAAAGTAAAACTATTCCACTTATTACTATAGCTAAAACTGATATTATACCTATATGCCAAAAATTGATGTAAACAGGTACAGAACTAACGTAATAATTATCTGGATTTAACTTTATAATTTTGAAAATTTTCTGTATGTATAGTAAAATAATAGCAATTATATTACCTATAACAAGGCCTGGAACCATTATGATTAATGTATAATTAATAAAAATCTTTCTGATTTGGTTATTGGAAGCACCTAGTGTTTTTAGCATACCTATAGAATTGGTTCTTTCAATAATTAAGATGATTAGCACCATGATTAAATTGATAATCACCACCACCATCATTATGGTCAATATAATAAATATATTAGTATCAAAAATTTGAATCCAATCATTAATCTGTGAAAAAGTAGTAGTAGCTTTTTCAGCGTAGTTATTAAAACCCACTGCTTCTTCGATAGATGGAAAAACTTCATTTAACATTTCTATATCATCAATAAAAATGTCGTATCCACCAATTTCATTGGGCGACCATCCGTTTAACTTTTGAATGTGTTTAATATCACCAATTACAAATACATCGTCAATTTGCTTAATGTCAGTCCTATAAATACCTTTTACTTTGAATCTACGGTAAATGGGGGAATCATTTTCTCTTACAAAAAACATAACAAAGGATGAATCCACATCCAATTGCATTTCTTTTGCAATTTTTTCAGGCAATAAAACTTCATTATTAACTGAATCTTCAGAATATTTAGGGATTTCACCTCTTATAATAAATTCTTTAAATCTATTTCGATCAAAATCATTAGAAACACCCTTTAAGATTACGCCAGCAAAATTTTTTTCAGTTCTAATGACTCCACTTTTGGTGGCATATTGATAAACCTCAGAAACATAAGGATTAGACTTGATTTTATCAATTTCAACATTTTCTTTATTAAGTTTGGAGCTATTGTAAGAATTGTTACTGTCATAACTTTTTATGGTAATGTGACCATTAAAATCAGCCATTTTTTGTTTAATAGCCTTTTTTGACCCAATCCCGATGGCTAAGGTAATGACTGAAACAATAATTCCAATGGCAACTGCTGTTTGACCGATTCTAATAATAATCTGAGAAAGATTCTTTTTATTACTTTTAGAAAAAGCTATTTTTTTTGATATAAACCAAGTAAAATTCAAAGTTGAAATTTTTGTTCTAAGTTAAACATTTGTTATTTTTATAAAAGCATTAAAATTAATGAAGTTCAACTAATAATTTAAGTTTATAATTTGGTTAATTAAATATTTAAAACAATATAGTGCTATTTTGATAACTATATTTTAGCTAAATTAAATTTAATATATTTATCTCTATATCTCATAAATGGAACTTCTATATATTTGTAAAGAACAATTGAAATTAAAAATGTTAATACCCAAAATGAAATAAAACATATTGCAAATAAGATTGACCAAGCATAATTATTTGAGATATTAATATGATAAAATTCAATAAAATTATCTGCTTTATTGTCAACTATAAATCTTATAAATTTTGAAATTTGCATATTAACCAAATATAAAGAATAAGAAATTAAGCTAATAAATGTTATCATTCTATAAAAAATTCCTCTTCCTCTTTTAATATTGTAAAAAAACGGTAACATAAATAATACAGATAGTGAAGTAATAGTAAATGATAAAGTTAGCGAATAAAAATTATTACTTATAGGAAAGAGATAATAAAAGGCAGATAAAAAAATTCCCAGAAATAAAAAAATGTTTTTATAATTATTCCAAAAATAGGTCTTATAATATAATAAGTAAGCACCAAGAATACCAAACATAATACTGTCTGATCTTCCAAAAATAGTGTATCTAACATTAATTATATTTTCGTAATTTAAAGTATCTAAATTTAGGGTATAAATTATTCTATAAAGTGTAAAGAATGATATTACAAAAATAGCAGATAAAAGTATTGCTGATTTAGGTTTGATATTAAATATAGCTATTAAGATATAAATTATAATAGGAGTTATTAAGTAAAACCACTCTTCAATAGCTAAGCTCCAAGAGTCTCCAAAAAAGGTTAGATTTATTGAAAATATATTTTGACAAAAAAAGAAATACTTTAAATAATACATGAAGTTAAAATTCTTATTGTAAAGTGAATCTGAAAGTATAAGAATAATTAAAACAAAATAATAATTAGGAAGAGTTCTATACCATCTTTTTTTCCAAAAATAAAGTAATAATTTTACATTTATTTTATAGTTTTCAAGCAACTGCATAAGTATTCCGCCAATTAAAAATCCGCTTAAGACAAAAAATATACCAACTCCATCATATAAAATCTTATTTGAATAATGAGCTACTTTTTTAGGGAGAAATGTTGATGAATGACCTAAAAGTACAAAAATAATTGCAATAGTTCTTAATATATCCAATCCAAAAATTCTTTTGGATTCATTCATATCGATAATCAGTTTTTTCATGTAAAAATCAAATTACAAAATTAAATAATTAATAAAAATTATATATTATAATTTATAAAAAAATAATTTATATTATAAATACTTTTTATAATAATTTTAAGGTAATTGAATTAAATTAAAAATAATAATTTAATTACACGAATAAAACTATATGTACATTATATTTAATCTTATCTAGATAATATAATTAGTATACACAACCAATTAGATTATAGGTTTATCTAATGTTTATATGAATTTAAAATTGTATTAATTAATTAAGAATTTTAAGTTTAGCAAATTTCAATAAAAGTTTTTTTTCTCCTTCATTCTCAAAGTCAATTAAAGCTTTCGCATTTTCGGGATCTCCTTCTATGGATTTAACAATTCCTTTGCCAAATCGATCGTGAAGTACATGATCTCCTAATTTTAAATCTGAGAGTGATCCTCCAACAGGATGGGTTAACTTAGCATTAGATATAGGTTTCAAATTTTGTGGAGATCTTGGAGGTTCTTGTTTATTTTGATATTTAGGGTTTGGTCCTTTCGGATATCGTGGTGAAAAATCGCCATCAAAAAGATCCGAATCTAAACCTGAACGATTTTTAGTAGAACCTTTAAATTCAATATTTAATATTTCTAAATGTTTATTATTAATTTCCTCTAAAAATCGGCTCGGTTCCCCATCCACAATTTTACCCCATCTAAACCGAGTAGTTGCATAGGTAAAATAAGCTTTCTTTTCGGCACGAGTAAGTGCAACGTAAAACAATCTTCTCTCTTCTTCTAATTCTTGTCTTGTATTTAAAGACATTTGGGAAGGGAATAGGTTTTCTTCCAAACCTACAATAAAAACCACTGGAAATTCTAGTCCTTTCGCTAAATGTATGGTCATAAGGGATACTTTATCATCTTCTTCATTGCCATTATCAAGATCAGAAGCCAAGGCTATATTTTCCAGAAAATAATTTAAACTAGGGTCTCCATCTTCCAATTGTCTTTGCTCATCAACAAAGCCCTGCAAACTATTCATTAACTCTTGTACGTTTTCTACTCGAGATATACCTTCGGGAGTATCGTCTTCCTTCAATGTTTTAAGAATCCCAGATGTTATAGCCACCTTCATTGCCACTTCGTAAACATCTTCAGTTTTTAGTAAAACTTGAAAACTTTTAATCATCGTCCAAAAATTGGCTAGTTTTTCAATGGTTGGTTTGTTTAAACCTATGGCTTGTCCCAGCAACTCAATGTTTTCAAGAATTTCGTTAATTGATTGGTCTTGTTGATCGGCGCCTACTATTAATTTATTTAAAGTAGTATTTCCTATGCCCCTTGCAGGGTAATTAATTATTCTTAGTAAAGCTTCTTGGTCTCTAGGATTAACTAATACTCTGAGGTATGCAAGTAAATCTTTTATTTCTTTTCTTTGGTAAAAGGATAAGCCACCATAGACTTGATAAGCGATATTTTTTTTTCTTAATGCTTCTTCAATTGCTCTAGATTGAGCATTGGTACGATAAAGAATAGCGAAATCTTTATTTCTTTTTTGTTGAGTAAGTTTTAAATTAAAAATTTCCGCGGCTACATAATTTGCTTCATCTGCATCAGAAAGAGCTCTGTATAAAGGTATTTTATCACCTTCATTATTTTGTGTCCAAACATTTTTTTCAAGTTGATCTCTATTTTTAGCGATTACTTCATTGGCTGCCTCTACAATAATTTGGGTGGATCGGTAATTTTGTTCCAAGGGGATTATTTTCGCATCTGAATAATCTTTCTGAAAATCTAATATATTTCTGATATTGGCTCCTCTAAAGGCATATATGGATTGAGCGTCATCTCCAACAACACAAATATTCTCAAAACGTGAAGCCAGAGCCTTAACTATAAGGTACTGGGAGTGATTGGTATCTTGGTACTCATCCACCATAATATATCTAAATCTATCTTGGTATTTTGCTAGCACTTCAGGAAACCTAGTTAGTAACTCATTGGTTCTAAGTAGTAAATCATCAAAATCCATGGCTCCGGATTTAAAACATCGTTCCACGTACGCTTTATAGATTTCACCTATTTTGGGTTTCATCGCTGCTTGATCTGCCTCGATTAATTCGGGGTTATTGAAGTATGCACGAACCGTAATTAAATTATTTTTATAACTGGAAATTCTCCCTAGAACCTGTTTAGGTTTATAAATGTCAGAGTCCAGTTGCATCTCTGAAATTAATTTTTTAATTACGTTTACACTGTCTTGAGAGTCATAGATAGTAAAGTTAGATGGAAAACCTAGTTTATGAGCCTCTGCACGTAAAATTCTAGCAAAAACGGAATGAAAAGTACCCATCCATAAATTCTTAGCCTCTGTTCCTCCTATTAGAGAAGAAATTCTTTCTTTCATTTCTCTTGCCGCCTTATTCGTAAAGGTTAATGCCAATATATTAAAAGAATCAATTCCTTTTTCTATTAGATGAGCAATTCTATAAGTTAAAACTCTAGTTTTTCCAGAACCGGCACCTGCAATAATCATTAATGGACCTTCTGTGGTGCTAACTGCTTGTTTTTGAATCTCGTTTAAATCTTTAAATAAGTCTTTCATACCAATTCAAAGGTAATAAAATTACTTTAGTAGTTAAATTTTTAAATATAATCTAAAATTAATAATCAAATTATATATTGTATAATTCAAGATTATTAATAGTACAATACAACAAATTCATTTAGGGTTATTTAGAAAATAATTCATTTGCGATCATTAGTTGCTTGCATACCATATAATTATAGCTTTTAAGAAACTTATTCAATTAAATAACTTGAAAAACTTTAACTATTGTAATTTATAAAAATATTAACTTTACGGGCTGTAAAATATAATTAAAATAAAATAAATATGCCTAAAGACAGTAAATTAAAAGAAGAAGCTTTATTATATCATAGTTCTAAACCGGAAGGTAAAATAGAGGTTATACCTACAAAGCCCCATTCTACACAAAAAGATTTAGCATTGGCTTATTCCCCTGGGGTAGCAGAACCATGCTTGGCTATAAATAAAAATCCTATTGATTCGTATAAATATACAGGTAAAGGAAATTTAGTAGCTGTTATTTCAAACGGTACAGCGGTTTTAGGCTTAGGGAATATAGGTCCTGATGCTTCTAAGCCCGTGATGGAAGGCAAAGGGCTTCTATTCAAAATTTTTGCAGGGATTAATGTTTTTGACATTGAGGTTGACGAAAAAGATCCGGAAAAATTTATACAAGTGGTAAAAGCTATTGCACCTACCTTTGGTGGTATAAATTTAGAAGATATTAAAGCTCCGGAGGCTTTTGAGATTGAAAGAAGGTTAAAGGCAGAATTAAGAATACCTGTGATGCATGATGATCAGCATGGTACAGCAATAATATCTGCTGCCGCATTATTAAATGCTTTAGAAATATCAGGAAAAAAGATTTCAGAAGTTAAAATTGTTGTTAGTGGGGCAGGGGCTGCAGCCATCTCATGTACTAGACTATACAAGGCCTTAGGAGCAAGTGCAGAAAATATATTAATGTGCGATAGTAAAGGAGTGATCTATAAAGGTAGAACAGATTTAAATGAAGAAAAACTTGAATTTGCTGTAGAAACCTCTGATAGAACTTTAGAAGATGCTATGAAAGGTAGCGATGTATTTATGGGGCTTTCTAAAGGCAATATAGTATCTCCAGAAATGCTACTTTCTATGAATGGCCATCCCATAGTTTTTGCAATGGCTAATCCAGATCCAGAGATTGACTATAATTTAGCCATTGAAACTAGAAATGATGTGATTATGGCCACCGGTAGAAGTGATTATCCTAATCAAGTGAATAATGTATTAGGTTTTCCATATATTTTTAGAGGAGCTTTAGACGTTCATGCAACAGATATAAATCAAGAAATGCAATTAGCAGCTGTAAGAGCATTGGCTGAATTAGCTAAAGAACCTGTACCTGAGGATGTAAAACAAGCGTATAACATTCAAGATCTTAAATTTGGAAAAGATTATATAATACCAAAACCTTTTGATAAACGATTAATTACTAAAGTTTCCATGGCTGTAGCAAAAGCAGCTATTGAAAGTGGAGTATCAAGAAAAGCAATTTCGGATTGGAAGGCTTATGAAAAAGAACTTGAAGAAAGATTAAACATCACTCCTAAAAATTCTTAATTTAAAATCACGTATAAAACAAAGAATTTTTTATAATTGTAAATTCCTTGTAATTCTTTAGTGAAAAATTATACTTATTTTCGCATAAAGATATTAATTTTATGATAACTCATTTATCAGGGAATGTATACGAATTATCCCCCTCTAGTGTAGTCATTGACTGCAATGGAGTGGGATATTTTGCTACTATAAGTCTGCAAACGTACACTGCTTTACAAAATCAAAGCAAAGTACATTTATATATACAGGAAATAGTTAGAGAAGATGCTTACTTGTTGTATGGATTTTCAACTAAAGCAGAAAGAGAATTATTTAACCTACTTATAAGTGTAAATGGATTAGGACCAGCCTCAGCTATTATGATGCTATCATCCATGTCCTCCTCAGAAATAGCTTCTGCTATTTCCAATGGCAATAACTTAGCTTTACAAAAGATTAAGGGGATTGGTGCTAAAACAGCTCAAAGAATAATATTAGATTTAAGAGATAAAATCATCCATTTAGATTATTCAGACAGCTTAGAAAAAGTATCAGGCAATAAAACTAAAATTGAAGCGTTAAATGCACTAGAAGTATTAGGTATATCCAAAAAAATATCTGAAAAATTAATGGATAAAATTTTAGATAGTAACCCTGATATTGATTTAGAAGACCTTATTAAACAAACTTTGAAAAATTTATAAACAGAGAATACTTTGAAGAAAATTCATTATTGCCTATTTTTTTTTATTTTTCTTTCCTTAGGAATAAATTTCCTTTGGTCGCAAGAAAATAATGACAAATCAATCTCCGATCAAGATCAAAGCTTGAAACTTGAAGATCCTATTAATTATGAAGCTTATTACGATTATAAAACGGGGGGATATATACTGTACCCTAAAGTAGGTGGTGTAGTTGTGGGTACGCCTATAACTATGACGTCAGATGAATATACTCAATATGTCATTCAAAAAAAATTAGACGATTATTATAAAGATCGTACCCGACAACAAGATGAAATTGGTAGAGCACAAAAAGAAAATAGAAAATCTGAAAATAAATCTTTTATTCCACAATTAACAGTAAGATCTAAATTATTTGAAAAAATTTTTGGCGGTAATAAAATTGAATTAAGACCTTCTGGATATGCGTCTTTTGATTTGGGGATTTTATACCAAAAAATTGAGAACCCACAATTATTACCTCAAAATAGACAGAATTTCACGATTGACATTAAACAAAGAATACAATTAAGTTTACAGGGAAGTGTAGGGAATAATGTTCACCTAGGAGTTAATTACGATACACAAGCAGGGTTTGATTTTGAAAATAGAATAAATTTGGCTTGGAAACCAGGAGGAATCAATGGAGGAGAGGATAATATTGTTAGAAATATTGAATTTGGAAATGTAAGTATGCCCTTAAGCACAAGTTTAATTACAGGTGCTCAATCCCTTTTCGGGGTTAAAGGTGAATTTCAATTTGGTAACACATCATTGACCACGGTTTTTTCAGAACAGCAATCGGAAGCTAGAAATATTACTGTACAAGGCGGAGGTATTATTAATACATTTAATATTAAAGTTTTGGATTATGAAGAAAATCAACATTACTTTTTAACCCATTACTTTAGAAACCAATACGATAAATCTTTAGAGAATTATCCAGTAATAGGTTCTACTATAGATATTACCAGAATGGAAGTTTGGAGAATAGATTTAGGAAATTCTAATCTTCAAGAACAACATCCTATATTAGCACTTAGGGATTTGGGAGAATCGAATTCTCTAATGGAAATGCCAGATAACTCCAATCAAGGCGTTTATACTTCCATAACAGCACTTGGCAATTCTATTAGAGATGTATCCACCGTTTACAATGCTGTAAATGGAGTAGCTCTTCCAGACTATCAAGGAAATTTAGTCAATTATGCTAGCGGAGAAAATTTTGTAACTAACCGTAGAGTAAAAAAATTAGCAGAATCAGAATTTACCTACGATAAACAGTTAGGATATATATCATTAAATCAAAAACTGAATAACGATCAACTTTTAGCAGTAGCATTTCAATATACAGACTCTAGGACACCGGGTAAAATTTATAAGGTTGGAGAATTTTCAACAGAACAGTCCGGCGTATTAGTGGTTAAATTATTAAAACCGAATCAAGTAGTTTCTACCCAGTCTCCCATGTGGGATTTGATGATGAAAAATATTTATTCTTTGGAGGCAAATCAAATTACTCCGGAAGATTTTAGACTAAATGTCCATTTTAAAGATCCATCACAAGGAAAAATTAATTATATACCAGATCCTAAGGTTCAAAACCAAACCCTTATACATTTATTAAATTGGGATCGATTAAATCAAAATAACGATTTAACACCCAATGGTATAGGGGATGGAATTTTTGATTATGTTGAAGGAATAACCATTAATTCAGAAAAAGGCAAGCTAATTTTTACAAAGATTGAACCCTTTGGGAATTATTTGCAAAGTAAATCTGTCGCTTCTCAATACGTTTTTAAAGAATTATATTCAAATTTAAAAAACAGTGCAGTTGTAACAGCAAATCCATTAGCAAACCGATATACCATTGAAGGACAGTTTAAAGGAACTATTGGAAGCGGAATTTCCTTAGGTGCCTTTAATGTTCCAAGAGGCTCTGTGACCGTAACCGCTAACGGTCAAACATTGGCTGAAGGAGCAGATTATGTGGTGGATTATCAGATGGGTACTGTAACTATTATTAATGAAACTTATAAAAATTCTGGAGTCCCGATTAATATAAGCCTTGAAAATCAATATGCCTTTAATCTTCAGAAAAAAAGGTTTATGGGGTTGAATGTAGAGCATAAATTCAGTGAAGAATTATTGGTAGGTGCAACCTACCTAAATTATAAGGAGAGACCATTAACATCTAAAGTGCAATATGGTTCAGAGCCAGTGAACAATTCCATGGTTGGTTTAAATTTAATGTTTAATAAGGAAATGCCTTTTCTAACCAAATTGGCAAATTTATTTCCGGGTGTTAAAACAGAAGCCAAATCAAATTTAAGTTTAAAAGTGGAAGGGGCAGCATTACTACCGGGAGAAAATTCAACCATAGGAGATCAATCTTACATAGATGATTTTGAAACTACCTCGTCAAAGATAAGTTTAAAAGATCCCGCTTACTGGGGTATAGCTAGTAAGCCAGAATTGTATGGAGAATTTAGCCCTGCCTTGATGAATGATATTAGAAATGGAGATGGAAGAGCTTTAACAAGTTGGTATAATATTGATCCTAGATTTTATGGAGTAGGAGGAGGACAACCCAAAGGTATTAATACCGATGCACTCTCACTACACCTACAAAGAAGAGTAAGTTACAGGGAGATATTTACAAATAGAGATTATATTGCAGGAAATGAAACCTACTTAAATACATTTGATATTTCCTTTTATCCACAACAAAGAGGACCTTATAATTATAATCCTTCCGAATTGGGAGCTTTTACCAATTATGAAACTAGATGGGGGGGATTAATGAGACCTATAACCGTAACCAACTTTATAGAGTCGAATATAGAATACCTTGAATTTTGGATGATGGACCCTTATGCAGATAGCAAGTTTCCAGAATCAAATCCATTGGGTGACCATCCAGAATTATTGATACATTTAGGAAATGTATCTGAGGATGTATTGAAAGATGGATACATGTTTTACGAAAATGGTATTGTAGAGGATGAAAGTCAGTTAACTTATTCTAAACTTGGAAGACAGCCCAAAAATTATCCCCTACTTTATACTTTTGACACAGAAGGAGAAGCCAGAAGGAGACAGGATGTAGGGTATGATGGTTTGATGAGTAGTGAAGAAGCTGCATTTTATGAAAGTATTGGAGTTGATATCGGAGATTATGCCAATTATATCAATCCAATAACAAATTTATTAGACCCAGCCGCAGATGATTTTGTATTTTATTTGGATAGTAATTGGGATTCAGCCGCTGATGGTAAATCGATTATTGAACGTTATAGATATTATAGAAATTTAGAAAATAATTCACCCTCAAATTCAGTAGACGCAGCAACGGCTATTCCAGATTCTGAAGACTTGAATAGGGATTTTAATTTAGATGAAACAGAAGACTATAACCAATATAAACTAAGTTTGACCAATTCTGATTTAAGGGATCCAAACAATAAATACATTGCAGATAAAAAAGTTTGGGAATCAACTTTACCTAACGGAAAAAAAGGAGTTAATACATGGTATTTAGTTCGAATTCCAGTTTCAGATTTTGGTTCTACCGGTAGGGAAGAAATTTTAAACAATGTACGTTACATAAGAATGATGATGAAAGGGTTTACAAATACTGCAACCCTACGTTTTGCAACTTTGGATTTGGTTAGAAGTGATTGGAGGTTATACGACAGAGATATCTCAGATCTTAGTGGAGCTTCGGGAGAGGCAAATCAAGAAGGAACTATTTCCGCAGCACCAATTGATAATGTAATTATAAGTTCCGTAAATCTTGAAGAAAATTCAACAGCCAGACCACCTTATGTGATGCCTCCTGGTGTGAATAGAGAAGTACTTGGTAGTATAACAGGAACTCAAATGCAAAATGAAGCATCTTTAAAATTACAAGTTAAAAATTTACAAGAATCTGAACCAAGAGGAATTTATAAGAATGTTTCATTAGACATGAGACGTTATAAAATGTTAAAAATGTATGTTCATGCCGAAGATATGTTAAATACTTCAAGTAACATCTATGACAAAGACACCAAGTTCTTTATAAGACTTGGAAGTGATTTGTCTGACAACTACTATGAATATGAAATTTCTCTTAAATATACGCCAGCCTCATCAAGTGCCAATCCGTTGGAAATTTGGCCAATAGAGAATACCATAGAGCTAGCTTTAAGTGATTTAGTAGCGGCAAAAAGTGAGAAAGATAAATTATATCCTTACAATAGTAATATAAGATACAGAAGTACCATTACAGGAGAAGATAATAAAATTATTTATGTGAAAGGTAGACCTTCTGTAGGTCAAATATCCTCTATTATGATGGGGGTAAGAAGCACCTCTGGAGGTAGTAAGAATGTTATTTTATGGTTGAATGAGCTACGGTTGACAGATATTGACAATGAAGGAGGGTATGCAGCCAATGCTAGTTTAATGTTCAATCTGGCAGATTTTGCACAAGTTTCTGCTACTGGAACTTACCAATCTGTAGGATTTGGAGCACTAGATAGTAAACCCAGTGAAAGAAGCCAAGACGAAACTAAGCAATACATGGTGAATGCTTCTGTGAATGTAGATAAAATGTTACCAGAAAAATGGGGGTTAAAAATACCGGTAAGTGTTAGTATAGCAGAAACCTATATTGAACCTAAATACAATCCTTTGGATAACGATGTAGAATTAAAAAATGATCCTCGCAAAAATGAACTAAAAAAAATTGTAGGTACTTACTCAACTCAAAGAAATGTATCTGTAACTAATTTAAGAAAAGAAAAAGTAAACAGATCCAAATCAAAGTTCTATGATATTGAAAATTTCGCACTTTCATTTTCCTATTCTGTAGATTATAGAAGAGACATTTATACTTCTTATTACATAAATAAAGATTTACAAGCCTCATTAAACTATAATTTCACACCTAAAGGAAAATATTACCAACCATTTAAAAAATTAGCAATAGTACAAGACACAAGCAGGTTTGCAAAATATTTAAAATTACTAAAAGAGACCAATTTCAACCCTATTCCTGTTAGAGTTTCCTTCAGAACAGATATAGCCAGAACCTATAATGAATTCCAATATCGAGATATAAACGCCTATTTAAATGGAAGTTCCAACAATTATCAGCCAAGTTTTGCTAATAACTTTCTTTTTGGCTGGCAATACAATATAGGTTTCAATTTAACTAAATCCTTAAAAATTGATTATTCATCAGCCACGCGAACAATTTTAGATGAAATGGGAGGAGGAATGCCCGATCAGAACATGATTTGGAACAATATATTAAATTCAGGCAGACCCATCAATTACAATCAAAAGTTACAAGTAAACTATAAAGTTCCCATTCATTTACTTCCTTATATGGATTTTACATCTTTAGAAGTGGGGTATACAGGTCAGTACGATTGGCAGACTGGTTCTACCGCTTATCTTGAATATGACCTAAATAATGCAGATCCAAGAAAAAGAAGTTTAGGAAATACTGCACAAAATGCACAAACCATAAATATTATGGGAAGTGTAGATTTTAACAAATTTTATAATTATTTCCCGGCATATAAATCTTTTGAGGAAAGAAAAAGAAAAAGACAATCAGAAATAGACTCCCTAAATAACGTTTATACAACTAACTTTTCACTAAAGAAGCCAAAGCCTTTTAGGTCTTATAAATTAAAAAATAAATATAAACCTACCGATTATTTGTGGATGATAGCTGGTGGATTTAAAAGAGGCCAAGTTCAAGTGAATGAAAATAGGGGAACAATTTTACCTGGATTATTATCTTCGCCTAATTTCTTTGGAGTAGGTAGCTATGCCGGATCTACGAATGGACCTACTTTTGGGTTTTTATTCGGTTCTCAATTTGATTTAAGAAATAAAGCAGTAACAGAGGGATGGGTTTCTCTCAATGAATATATGACAAACCCATATGTTAGGACTGAAAATTCTCAGATTACCGCTAATCTGCAATTGGAGCCCATCAATCGTTTACAGATTGATTTAAATATCATGAGAAATCATCAAAAGACTCTATCCCAATCAGGTTATAATTTAGTAGATCCAATTACGGGGCAAAGATTAAATACTTACGAATCGCAATCAGCTATGTTTAGCTCCACCATAATTTCAATATCAACCGCATTTAAATCATCAGACTACGTATATAATAAGATGATTGAAAACTCAAAAATTATTTCCGGAAGAGTAGCTGCCTCTCAAGGTAGACCAATGATAGATTCAAATAATGATGGTTATATTGACGGTTACGGACTCTCAAATTCAGCGGTATTAATGCCATCCTTTGTATCTGCTTTTACAGGTAAAAATCCTAATCAACAAGGCTTAGGTTATAAAAGAGGAGGAATACCGGTTCCTAACTGGGCATTGTCTTATGGTGGATTAAAAAATATACCGTTTATAAACTATTGGTTCCAAGAATTTAGAATTAATCATTCTTATATTTCAAACTATACGATTAACGGAGTTCAAACCAATCCAGATTATTATGCTAATCAATCGGTGTCAGCTGGAACAAATATCTCAAATTTATATAATTACTATAATTATGGCACAGTAGTCATGTCTGAAGGATTTAGTCCTTTAATTGGATTTGACGTTACTATGAGAAACAACATACAGATTAGATTATCTTACAATAAGGATAGAATTTTCTCATTAGGACTAACTAACTATACTTTACAAGAAGACTACGGAAATGAAGTTGTATTTGGTTTAGGATATATAGTTAAGAACCTTAAACTAAATATGAGATATAGAGGAAACACTAAATCTATTGTTGGAGATTTAAATATACGAGGAGATATTTCTTTAAGAGATAATAAAACGGTAGTAAGACGTATTTTAGATGAAGATTCGCAAATTACTGGAGGACAAAATTTAGTATCAATTAAATTTTCGACGGATTATAACTTTACTAAAAACTTTAATTTAAAATTCTTCTATGAACAAATGATTACTAAATATAAGATATCTACTGCTTACCCACTTTCAACTATAAGGGCAGGGTTGAGTGCGACCTTTACATTTGGAAATTAACTATATTTGTAAATCATCTAAAAATAAGAAAAAATGAATAACTTGAAGGATTTATGGTTTACCGATCAGCACCAGTGGATCAGAATTGATGATAATATCGCTTATATTGGGATTACAGACTATGCGCAGAAACAATTAGGGGATATCGTTTATGTAGATATAGATACGGTAGGAAAAGTTTTAAATCCAGGAGATGTTTACGGTACAGTTGAAGCGGTAAAGACCGTTTCGGATTTATTTATGCCCATAGAAGGTAAAATTTTAGAAATTAATAATGAGATTGAGAATTCTCCAGAATTAATTAATTCTGACTCCTATGGAAAAGCTTGGATTATTAAAGTAGAGTTAACAAAGTTATCATCAACAGAAGGGTTATTAAATGCTGAAGAATATAAGAGTTTGGTTGCATAGAAATCAAACCTTTTTAAGAATAGTATTATATTCATATTTTCTACTATTAACTTGGTTATTGTTAAGAGGGAATTCTCAGATAGATAATATATCTATAAAAATAATTTCTACATTCTATAATGATAAGGTTATACACACTATAGTTTTTTTTATATTATTTATATTAGGAAGGTTTGCTTATCCTCATAAAAAACCTATAATTTTTTTAGTATTGTTCTCATTGTATGGAATACTAATTGAAATTCTGCAAGAATTCATGAATCTTGGAAGGACGTTTGAATATTTAGATATGCTAGCTGACTTTATAGGTTGTTTGTTTGGTTTATTAATTGCAAGATTAATAATTGGTTTTAGATAAATTCACTTAATTATAAATACAATAATTATAAAAATTGTAATTCACATGAATCTCTTTATATAAATTATAGGAAATTAAAAATAATAGCATTAGTTCAATTTTAAATTTTTTAAAAATTTATTCTTTTTATAAAATAAAAATATGTAAATTAGCGCATTGAGATTTTTGGAACTTATTATTAATTTTAAGTTAACAAGGTCTCAATTTTTATCAATTTTTAAAATTTTTATATGAACATTTTTATTTCCAACCTTAATTATAGGTTGACCAGCGATGATTTACATGATTTATTTTCTGAATACGGAGATGTACAATCTGCTAAAATTATAAATGACAGAGAAACAGGTAGATCAAGAGGATTTGGTTTTGTTGAAATGTCAGATGATGAGGCAAATACAGCTATTGAAGAATTAAATCAAAGAGAGATTGACGGTAAAGTGATTAACGTTGCTGAAGCAAGACCAAAAGATGACAGACCTAGAAATAACTTTAGAAGAAATTATTAATTTACTTTAGTATATAAGTAAAATATTTAATATATAACTTTAATAAATATTTCTAAAAAAAACCTGCTTTTAGCAGGTTTTTTTAATTTAATGTTTAAAATGTCTTAGACCTGTGAATATCATAGGAATATTGTATTCATTACATGCTTCAATACTTTCCTTGTCACGAATTGATCCGCCAGGCTGTATAATTGCTTTAATCCCATTTTTTGCAGCAACATCAACTACATCTTTAAATGGAAAAAAAGCATCAGAGGCTAATACAAGATTTTCTTTATTTTTCTCGATAGCTCTTTGAATAGCTTGCTCTGCAGCCCATATTCTATTTGTTTGACCAGCACCTATACCAACGGCTTGTTTATTAGCAGCAACAACAATTGCATTAGATTTTGCATGTTTAGCAATTTTTTGTGCAAAAATTAAGTCTTCCATTTGCTCATCACTTGGAGAAGCATTTGTAACATTTTCAAAATTGGTTGCATTCTCCCTGTCAGTGTCTTGAACTAATAATCCACCATCAACTTTAATATATTCTACTTCATCAACTAATGGATGATTAACCTTTATAATTCTTAAATTCTTTTTATTAGAAAAAATTTTCAAGGCATCCTCAGTAAATGAAGGGGCAATAACAATTTCTAAAAATAATGGGAGTATAACTTCCGCAGTTTCAGCATCAACCTCCCTATTAAACGCAACAATACCTCCGAAAATGGAGACAGGATCACAATCGTATGCTTTTTGGTATGCATTTTTAACTGAATCTGCAAGGGCTACCCCGCATGGTGTAGAATGTTTTACTGCACAACAGGCAATTTCAGAAAATTCTTTAACAACTTTATAAGCCATATCCATATCTCTAAAGTTATTAAATGAAAGCTCTTTGCCTTGAATTTGTTCTAAATTTTTCATAGATCCCTCTTTAGTCATGTCTACATACAGAGCAGCTTTTTGATGAGGGTTTTCACCATATCTTAAATCATGAATTTTCTTATAAGATAAATTTAAATACTCTGGATAACTATCTTCAAGAATATAGTTTGATATTGCGGCATCATAAGCAGATGTTAGATTGAATACTTTTCCTGCCAATAATTTTCTAGTTTTTAAGGATGTTTCACCATTGGAAGATATTTCTTCTTCAACAAGTTTATAGTCATTAATTTCAGATATAACTGTAACAAATTTAAAGTTTTTTGCTGCTGAACGTAACATAGAAGGACCTCCAATGTCAATAAATTCTATCATCTCATTTTCTGCTAATCCAGTATTTAATTTATCAAAAAATGGATATAAATTAACTACAACTAAATCAATCGGTTTTATATTATGTTCCTGAATAGTTTTAAGATGCTCATCGTTATCACGTAGAGCAAGTAATCCTCCATGGATATTAGGATGTAAAGTTTTAACTCTACCATCTAGCATTTCAGGAAAATTCGTTACCTTATTAATATCAGTTACTTGAATATTGTTGTTTTTTAAATAGTTAAAGGTGCCACCGGTTGAAATAATTTCGTAATTATTTGAAACTAAAAATAATGAAAATTCAATTAGATTAGTTTTATCTGATACGCTAATTAGAGCTCTCTTCATGAAATTGTTTTTATAAATGTTAATACTTATTCTATTATTAAATAAAATGCATTGCCTCTAATTTCATCATCATTGGAAATTGGGAAATCATTAAATTCCTGCCAAAATTGATTTTTTAGTTTAATGCCATTTTCTTTGGCGTAGCTATCTAAAGTATATTTTGAATTTAATAAATTGAGATTAGTAGTTTTAATAGGTGTAAATATTGCTTTGCCACTTGGGATCGAAATAAATTTAATATTATCATTTGGAATTATATCCAAATTATTTACAGGATATCCTGCATAATAGGTGGCAGATTTATTTATAGTATCAAAATTGGTATAATAAACTATAGGATTTTTTATATCTAAAAGGCTGTAATTTAAGCTATCAACCATATACTGATTTACTGTATGAAAAGATTTATGTAAATTTTTAGAAATTTCTTCAGAATCAGTAGTAGTTTCATTTTTTACAGCTAATAATTGTACATTCTTTTTGTCAATAAAATCAGATTCTCCGAGTTTTAGTTGTTGTGGAATATTTTTCTTATTTAATTTTAGTTCTAATCTATTTAAGGATTCATCTAAAATTTCTTGTAAATTTTCAGCATTTAAATAAGCAAAAATTCGTTTAAAATATGAAAAATCTTGCGTTTTTAATGATACTTTTATATAAGTTCCTTCTTTTAAAGATTTAAAATAAATATCTTCAGAGCATAATATGCCATAATTAACAAAAATAATCTGTGCTTTTATTTTCTTATTTATTATGCTCTCTAAGATTTTAAATTCTCCATTTCCAATTTCATAATTTTTTTTATTTTTCCAAGTCAGGCTAGCACCCTTACCTTTATAAGGTGAAAAATAATTAATTCTTGTGTTTATTGAATCCTGTTCAGTGAGTAGTCCCCAGCTACCGAAATTTTCAAGATCATTAAATTCCAAAAAAACTTCACTTATAGGGTTAATTAATTTCTTTGAAGCTGAAATCTCAATATTTTTAGGTAAAAAGTAAGGAAGAATACATCCTGCAATAATTAACAGAAAAAGTATAAATAAAAAAACATTCAGAATTTTTCTCATGCAATTTGTTTAAAATCTATATTTTATAGAGCTTTACAAAGCTACAAAAACAAATTATTTTTCGTTTAATATTTCAAATTAAAAAAAACACTATTATTGAATAGTGCTTTTTTTATTATCTTATAAAAGTATAGGTTAAATTAATTGACTTTACCCTGTACTGTAACATTTAAGACTGGGTTTTCAACATCATTGGAAGATATAACCATAGTTTTATTAAAATTACCTACAATGCTAGTGTTGTAAGTAACTACTATTTCACCTTTTTTACCAGGGGCAATAGGAGTTGTAGTCCAACTAGGAACAGTACAACCACAAGAAGTCTTTATATTTGAAATAATAAGTGGTTTATCTCCAGTATTTTCAATTTTAAGAATTCTTTTTCCTTCAGAACCTTTTTCAACATTCCCGTATTCTACAATATTATTGTTGTAATTAACAATTTTTAATTGTTGAGCGTTACTTAGTGCTATTGCGCCAAATATAAAAAAAGTGCTCAAAATTATTTTTTTCATAACTATATTTTTTTGAATTTAATATTTATAAAACGTTTCCCTTTATCTTTACAACTTTTCTAGGACTATCTAAACCGTTGCTATATATTTCAATAGATTTTAAAAATTTCCCCTTAATTTTAGTATTATATGAGATGTTAACCTGACCTGTTTTGCCAGGAAGAATGGGGGTTTTTGTCCATGATACAATAGAACAATCACAAGAAGATTTAACGTTAGAAATAATTAAAGGTTTATTTCCTTTATTAGTTATTGTAAATGACTTATGACCATCAGAATTTAACCTTACATCTCCATAATCTATAACATCTTTATCTAAAGAAATGCTTTGCGCTATTAAAAACGAAAAATTGCATAATAAAAAAATGTAGACTAGCTTTTTCATATTAAGAAATTATTATTGATAACGTGAAGTTAAGTAAAAAATTATAGATTATTAAATTTGTGGAAACATTTATATAAGTAATTTAATCTCTATTTTTCATGTTAATTTAGTAAATTAGAATTTCAATAGTTTTAATAATTACTTATAAATAGATAGTATATAAAATTTTTAGAAAATAAAGCGTTAAAATCATAAAACGGCACGGTGTTTGTTAATATAAAACTAATTTACGAGACAGTAAATTTTTCATAGTAGTTAGTTTTGGCCCCGTGTTTTTAACACGGGGTTTTTTTTAAGATATATTTATCTGTTTAATAAAATAGTATTTATATAAATACTTTAAATTGTAATGTATTATAATACTTAAAAAATTTAAAATAAAATTTATACTTATTTAATTTGAAATATGGTAAAATAAGTATCTGCCCCTCCGAGTAGTTGAATAGATAAGGATAGCCCTGAAGCGCCAAAGGTTATAGCATCTCCCTCATTTAAATCAACAATTGAAAAAATTTTTCTTGTAGGTGGAGAAACACTAATCCCTAAAACTGAAACATTATTAAAAGATTCCTCAGCTTCTAAAGTATAAATATTTTCACTGGCTTTTCTTTTTAATATACCAACACCAACGTTAGAAGCAGAGAATAAACTGGAGGTGGTGTATTGTATATATACGACATATATTCCACTATTTTTAGCTATAAATTCGTATCTATTTAAGTCGTATTCATTGTTATAGTCAAATGAAATATTTTCAAAAGCAATTTTATTCCAACCAGAAATTCCATCAAGAGAAATTATTGAGGTTGAGTTTGAACTATTGCCGCCTTTAACGTATGAATTTTTTATAATGTTAGTGTCATAGTGTATTATACCATCATCATTGACAACTAAAACTTTATTTGAGATGGAAAATTATTTGTTTGAATTTTTTGCAATAGGACTATTTTGGTCTATAACACCCCTAATTTTTAAATTGCCATTTACATCAAGTGTTGCAGTAGGTTGATCTATATTAATTCCTACTTGAGAAAAAGAGTTTAAGCTAATTAAGTAAAAACAATATAAAATTAATCTTTTATTGTTAATAAAAAACTATTTAATGTTAATATTAGTATAAATATAATATAAATATAAGTTGTTTTTTATTTTTATATAAATATTTTTATAAAAAATTTTCTATTAATAAACTATAGATATAAATACTAGTATGAATGTTTTTAACTAAATGATTTTGATAAATTCAAAAACTTTACTTTTGCAAAGTAAGCGTTAATGATAATTAATAATTGATTGAAATATGCAGATTGCTAGAGATACCTTAAAAGAACTTGAATATTATAAAATCCTTGAAGAAATTGCAGTTTATTGCTATTCCGATTATGGAAAAGAAAAAGTTATAAACTTACATCCACTTAAAAAGGAGAAAATAAAAGATGCACTAAATTGTGTTAATGAATATTTAAGCAGTTTTATGAATGAGAACTTCATTCCATTTAATGGATTTGAATGTATTGATACAGAATTAAAAATGCTTCAAATTGATAATTTCACTCTTGAAGCAAAATCATTTTTAAAAATTAGAGATCTTTCCAAACTCATTAATTCATTAATTGTACATTTTGAAAAATTTAAAGAATATTTTCCTACTCTTCACAAGCAGATATCTCATATAGAATACAACAAGAATATAATTTCATTAATTAATAATGTATTTAATCGTTTTGGAGAGATAAAAAATGAAGCATCTTCTTCGTTAAAAATCATAAGAGAGCAACTTCAGATCACAAGAAGAAATATTCAACAAAATTTTGATAAATCGTTATCATATTATGCTCAAAGTGGGTATTTGGATGAAATTAAAGAAAGTGTAATTGATGATCAAAGAGTTCTAGCTGTAAAATCAAATTTAAAAAAATCAGTAAAAGGAAGAGTTTTAGGTTTTTCCAAAACTGGTTCTATTTGCTTTATCTTACCAGAATCAGTGACTAATTTGAATATAAAATTAATTGAATTATCCAACCAAGAAAAAAATGAGATTCTAAAAATTTTAGCTGATTTAACGCGGGAAATTTATGAGTTTTATCCATTACTTTTTAACTATCAAAAGTATATATATGAGTTGGATGTTGTTCAAGCCAAGGCTCGGTATGCAGAGTCAATTCATGGGATATTACCTCATATATCTAATGATCAAGAAATACAGATTATAGAGGCTTATCACCCTATATTATTATTAAATAATGTAAAAGAAAAAAAACAAACCATCCCACAAACCTTAAGCATAAACAAGGATACTAGAATAATCTGTATTTCAGGTCCTAATGCAGGAGGCAAGAGTATAACTTTAAAAACAGTGGGGTTAATTCAGTTAATGATTCAAAGTGGAATATTAGTACCAGTTCACCCTAATTCTAAAGTAGGTTTTTTCAATAAAATATTAACAGATATAGGGGATAATCAATCGATTGAAAATCAATTAAGTACATATAGTTCTCGTTTAAAAAAAATGCATACAATAATAAAACAGGTTGATAATTCAACATTGTTATTAATTGATGAATTCGGTACAGGATCTGATCCGGAATTAGGTGGTGCCCTAGCTGAAGCTTTTTTGGAATATTTTTATGAAAAAAAATCCTATGGAATTATAACTACCCATTATACAAATATTAAATTAAGAGTAGAAGAGTTGAAACATACCCAGAATGCTTCTATGTTATTTAATGAAAAAACATTAAAACCTATATATAAATTAGAAATAGGTCAAGTTGGTAGCTCGTTTACTTTTGAAGTTGCAGAGAAAAATAATATACCTTCAGAAATCATTCAATTGGCGAGGAAAAAAATAGAAACTAATAAAATTGACCTTGACAAGACGATTGTTAGATTACAACAAGAGAAATATAATATTGAAAGATTGAAGGGAAGTTTAAATAAACAAATAGATCATTCAAGTGAGAAAAACAAACAATTATCAGACACTATAAATTTTTATAAACAAAAATTGATAAATTTTCAGAAATTATATGAGGATGAATCTAGATTGAATTTTTTAGGAGAAAAAATTCAAAAATTTATTGATGCCTATGCAAATGGGAAAAGTAAAAGAGATATATTTAAAGATTTTTCTAAACTTTTAGAGCAAGAAAAATTTAAAAATTCTCAAATTACGGAGGTTGATAAAATTATAACAAAAAGGCACAGAAATAAAGTTAAGTTAGAATTAAAAAAAGAAGATATAAAAGAACAACTTCAAACAGCGAAAATACAAGAAATTAAAACAACAGTAGATCGTGTGAAACAGTGGATGAAAGAAAACCGTAAAGTAAAAATTAAAGGCAGTACAAGTGCTGCAACAATTGATAAAATAGAAGGAGAGATGGCATTTTTAAATTATGGGTTATTTACTACTAAAATTTCTATATATGAATTAGAGAAAGTATAGATATTTAATAAAATTAGATTTATAAATTTATTTAATCAATTTAAACGCAATGAACATTCAAAAAATTTTAACATTTCCTAAGCTGGAAAAATACATACAATTTGTGTAGAATAGAATTTAGAACTTTAGGCTAGATACTAATATAGTTCGAGTGATAACTACTATTAAGTTATTAATATAATTTTTGTAAAAAAAACTAAACTATTAAGTAGAATTAATATTAAATATTAGTGACCGCGGGAAGAGTCGAACTCCCAACCTTCAGAGCCGTAATCTGACGCTCTATCCAATTGAGCTACGCGGCCGATACTAATTTTTAAGATTGCAAATGTAATATATATTCTTTTATTATTAAAATTATTTTGCAGATTTTTTTTAAAACATTATTATCAAAATATATAAACTGATGAATATTAATGTATATCATTAAATTCATATATTTACTAAAATATTATCATTAATAAATGCCTGTTGTTGACTTTATAATTCCGGATTATTTTACAAGAATTGTTACATGGAAAGTTAGTGAAACAAATGAAGATTTACTAAGAATTCTAAAATTGTCTAAAGATAGATTAAGTACCTATAATTTATTAACACCTAAAAGAAAAAGAGAATATTTGGGTTTAAGAGCTTGTTTGATGGCCCTAGGTTTAGACAATAACGTGAAGTATACTGATAAAGGTAAGCCTTACGTTGAGGGAACGTATAATATTTCTATTTCTCATTCTCATGGAATGGTATGTGTTGGAGCTTCTTCATTTCAAATTGGAGTAGATATTGAATTGGAGAGAAATAAGAAAATTGAAAACATAAAGGAAAAGTTTGTAAGAGAAGATGAATTCAGCTTTATTCCTAAAGACAATCAAAAAGATTATTTACATATTATTTGGGGCTTAAAAGAAGCATTATATAAAATTCATCAAGGGAATTTATGGTCTTTTTTAAATCACTATAGGGTTGAACCCTTTAAATTAAATATGGATAAAAATATTATTTGTTGGATTACAGATAATATATCAAGTTCAAAATATTTTGCGAATTATAAAAAAATTAATAATTATTACATGGCATATGTTTTAAATTATGGTTTTGGATCATCTAAATAATTAATAAGTATATTTATATAAATTTCATCTGGTGAAAAATAAAATCCTAATAATTCAAAACAAATTTATTGGTGATGTATTAGTCTCTAGTGTATTGGCTAAAAATATTAAGTTAGAGAATAAAGAAGCTGAGATACATTTTTTTTGCTACGATAAAGCAAAAGGTATTTTGGAAAATAATCCTTATATAGATAAAGTTATAACTTTTAACAATGAGGAACTAAAAAAAATTTCTGTTCTATTAGCCTATTCAAAATTAATAAGAAATCAAAAATATGATATATTAATTGATCCTTATGCAAAATTACAGAGTAGGATAATGACTTTATTTTCCACTGCGAAAATAAAAATTAGTTATGACAAGCCATTTTTTAAATATCTTTATACAAAAACTCATAGAGAAGAAAGTCTACCCAAAGTTATTCAATGTACATCCATTGAAAATAGATGTTTATTACTAAGTTCAATTTTAAAGAGGCCATTTAGAAATTTAGATTTTCAAACAGAAATTTTTTTAACTCAGGAAGAAAAAGATATTTCTAAAAAAATTATGTATGAAAATGGAGTAGATTTTAAAAAACCTGTTTTAATAATTGGTGTATTGGGGAGTTCTTTAAAAAAATCATGGCCATTAAATTATATGGCTGAACTAATAAACTCAATATTAAGTTCCTATGATGTAAATCTTTTATTTAATTATATACCTGAACAATTCAAAGAGGTTGAAAATTTGCTAGATAAAATAGTAGAAAAAGAAAAAATATTTACTTCAATTTTAGGAAATAATATTCGGGAATTTGCTGCAATTTTATCTAATTGTGATGCCCTAATAGCAAATGAAGGAGGCTCAGTTAATATAGCTAAAGCATTAAACATACCAACATATTCTATTTTTTCACCACATAAGTTTAGGAAAGATTGGGGATGTTATGAAAATTTAGCAATTCATCAAAGTTTTCATCTTACAGATCTTTTTCCAGAGATTTACAAGTTATATTCTATAAAAGAAATACTAAATAATCCAGAACCTTTTTATAAATTAATGTATACAAATAAGGTAATCCCTAAAATACATGAATTTATAACTGAGACGTTAAAAATTGAACAAAAAAGTAATTTAGAATTAATATTAAATTCATCAAATAAAATTTCGGCAGTTTGTATAACTTATAATGAAGAAAATAATGTCAATAAATTTTTGAAAGATATTGATTTTGCAGATGAAATAATTGTTGTTGATTCTTATAGCACTGATTCTACTAAAGAGTTGGTTGAAAAAAGCAATAAAGTAAAATTTTTACAAAGAAAATTTGACAATTTTACTAATCAAAAAAATTATGCAATAGATCAAGTTTCAAATGAATGGGTGATATTTTTTGATTTAGATGAGCGAATTCCTATGGATTTAAAGATGGAAATATTAATGACTATTAACGATCCACATGCTAAAGATGCATATTGGGTATATAGAAATTTTTATTTTAAGAATAAGCATATTAAAAATAGTGGATGGAAAAATGATAAAGTAATACGTTTATTCAAAAAAAATAAATGCAAGTACAAAGTATCAAAATTAGTGCATGAAGAAATGATTTACAATTCTGAACCTGGATTTTTAAAAAATAAAATTGATCATTATTCATTGGCATCCGTTAAGAGTTATGAAGATAAATTAGATCATTATTCCCAACTCAAAGCAAAAGAATTATTTGAAAAAGGTAAAAAAGCAAATTTTTTTCATCGTTATATAAAACCATTATATCGTTTTTTTCATCATTACATCATTCAATATGGGATTTTAGATGGAAAAGAAGGATTTATTATATCCAAAATATATGCTAGGTATGTATATAATAGATATAAATATTTAGATAAATTCTGGGATGAAAAAAAAAGTTTTTAAATATTTAAATCTTGGTATGCAAATTGGTTAATAATAAGTATTCATAAGGCAATGAATTTTCATAGTAGTTAGTTTTAGCCCTACCTTTTTTAGAGGTAGGTTTTTTTTATTTTTTATATTTTAATTTGTAAAATATATAATTATTAAGTTTGGCATATTAATTGTTTATAAACAAGTATTCATAAGGCAATGAATTTTCATAGTAGTTAGTTTTAACCCTACTTTAATTTTTTAAAGTAGGGTTTTTTATTTTATATCGTTTTAAATAAAAAAATAAAATAAAGAATTATTTTGGCATATTAATTGTTTATAAACAGGTATTCATAAGGCAGTGAATTTTCATAGTAGTTAGTTTTAACCCTACTTTAATTTTTTAAAGTAGGGTTTTTTATATATTAAGAATTATACTATAGTAATTTGATTCATACATTTTAATCTTATAAATTGAATTTAAGTTCATATTATAATAATCCGTTTATAGTTATGAATTGGCACGTAAATTGAATATTAAAAAGTATTCATAAGGCAGTGAATTTTCATAGTAGTTAGTTTTAGCCCTACTTTAATTTTAAAGTAGGGCTTTTTATTTTAGAATTGATCCCTATAGTTTTAATTTTTTATAAGCATGATATTCTATTAAAAATGAATATACAAAAAAAGCACTAAATTTTTTAGTGCTTTGTTATTTATTATTTGTATTTAGCCGTTATAATCTCCTATATTGATAAATTTATTTTGTCTATGTTCAACTAATTCTTCTGGACTTAATTTTTCAAGTTCATTATAAGCATCTAAGATTTTTGATTTCAATGAATTAAAAGCTTCTTGAGGTTGATAGTGTGCACCTCCTAAAGGTTCTTTAATTATACCGTCAATAATCCCTAATTCGTAAGAATGTTTTGGGGTTAGTTTTAAACTTTCTGCAGCAACTTCTTTATATTCCCAACTTCTAAATAAAATTGATGAACAACTTTCAGGAGAGATTACAGAGTACCAACTGTATTCCATCATATAAACTTTATTACCGACACCAATGCCTAAAGCACCTCCGCTAGCCCCTTCACCTATAACTACAGAAATTATCGGTACCTCAATACTACACATTTGGCGTATGTTATTTGCAATAGCTTCGCCTTGCCCTCTTTCTTCAGCTTCAAGTCCAGGATAAGCTCCAGGAGTATCAATTAAGGTTAAAATTGGGATATTAAATTTTTCAGCCATTTTCATTAGACGTAAAGCTTTTCTATAACCATCAGGATTAGGCATACCAAAACGTCTGAATTGTCTTTCTTTAGTATTCTTACCTTTTTGTTGCCCGATGATCATAAAACTTTTGCCATCTATTTTGCCTATTCCACCTATCATAGCTTTATCATCGGCATAATTTCTATCCCCGTGTAATTCAATGAAGGTATTATCGGTGATTGACATGCAGTAATCTAAAGAGTAGGGGCGGCTAGGATGTCTAGATAATTGAACAGTTTGCCATGGGGTTAACTTATCGTAAATGTTATGTTTGGTTTTTATAATTTTTTCCTCAATTTCTTTGTAAGCGGAGTCAATATTAATTCCACTTTCTTTACCTAGAGCAATACATTTACTCAATTGCTCTTCCAAATCTTTTATAGGAAGTTCAAAATCTAAATATTCCATTTATAAAGTATTTTGTGTATAAGGTTTTAAATTTATATAATAGATAAGGACTCTTATATATCCAGAATACCTTCTGGCAAATTCATTTTAATATACTGTTCTTTTCTATTTACTTCAATAATCCAATCATTTATAATAGGGATGTAAATATTTTTAGAATTTAAAAGTTCAATACTAAATAATGATTGTGGGGATTGATCATTAATTTCAATAATTTTACCAACAGAAATATTATTTTGATCTAGTATATTAAAATTTATTACCTCATGGTAATAAAATTGCTTTCCTGATAGTTGAGGTAAAAATTCTAAAGGTAGATATATATCTTTGCCTATTAATTCTTGTGAATTTAAAGAAGTATTTTCAAATTTTATTCGTAAAGAATTCTTATTAAGAAGCTGACATTCTACTAAAAAAAAAGGAATCGGCATTCCATTTATATTTATAAATACCGATTCTAAATTTTCATATACCTCTGGCTCATCAGTATCTAATTTAGCAACTAGATGTCCTTTTAAACCATGAGTTTTAGTGATTGTGCCTACATAGTAACAATCTTTTAAAAGCATAAGCTATTAAGCGTTGGTTTCTTCATTTTTATTTTCTTCAGTATCTGCGGAAGTATTTTCTTCAGTTACTGGAGCTTCAGCATCATTAGCTATTTCTTGGTTTTCTTCTTCAAGAGCTTTTTGTTGTGCTGCTATACGAGCTTCATTAATTTTTTTCTCAGCTTCAAACTTTTCTTTTTTAGCTTGTTCTTTAGATGAAACTAATTTTTCTTTTTTAGTTAGAATACTTTTTTCTTTATGTTCTAACCAATCTTGGAATTTTTTTTCAGCATCTTCAGCAGAAAATGCACCTTTTTTTACTCCACCATTTAAATGTTTTTTTAATAATGCACCTTTAAATGAAAGAATACTTTTAGCTGTGTCAGAAGGTTGTGCACCTTTTTCTAACCAATCAACCGCTTTGTCTAAATTTAACTCAATTGTTGCTGGGTTAGTTGTAGGTACATAGATACCTAATTTTTCAATGTTTTTACCATCTCTTTTAGATCTAGAGTCTGCCACTACAATGTGATAAACAGGTTTACCTTTCTTTCCGTGTCTTTGTAATCTGATTTTAACTGCCATAAATTAAATGTATTAGTGGGAACCCGTCCCAAAATTTTATTTTTTAATCTCGCAAAGATACTAATATGTTTGATTTAAACAAGTTTTAATTTCAGTGAGAATGTTAATAATTAGTTTTTCAAATAGGCTTCCCAACCTTGGGCCCTTAATGGAATAATTTCATTTTGGCCTTTAGTTACTAAAAAGTTTTTATTATTTTGTGTTGCATGGCCAATAATTGAAAAATTTGGATTATGCTTGATTTTGTCGTGTTCACTTACGGGTATTGTAAATAGTATTTCATAATCTTCCCCTCCATTCAATACACCCGTTACAGGATTTATTCCAAACTCAGAGGCTGTGGATATAACTTGATTATCCATAGGTATTTTATCTTCATAAATAGAAAAACCAACATTGCTTTTTTGCGATAGATGTAGAATTTCAGAAGCTAATCCATCAGAAATATCAATCATTGAAGTAGGGTGTACTTGCATTTCCTCCAATAGATTCTTAATTTCAACCCGAGCTTCAGGTTTAAGCTGTCTTTCTAATAAGTATGTATAATCATTTAAATCTGGTTGTAAATTAGGATTTGCTTTAAAAGCGACATTTTCTCTTTCAAGTACTTGTAATCCAAAGTATGCTCCTCCCAAATCCCCTGTAACAACAAGTAAATCATTGGGTTTTGCACCATTTCTATAAACGATATCTTCCTTTTTTGCATATCCAATAGCAGTGATGTTTATAACTAATCCAAGGTTTGAAGAAGTTGTATCCCCACCTACTAAATCAATTTTGTAGAAATTGCATGCAGTTGAAATACCCGCATAGATTTCATCTAATGCTTCAACAGGAAATCGATTTGATATAGCTATAGATATTAATATTTGTTCTGGTATCGCATTCATAGCAATGATATCACTTATTCCTACAACCACTGCTTTATATCCTAAATGTTTTAAAGGAGTGTATGTAAGGTTAAAATGAATATTTTCGACAAGTGTATCGGAGCTAACTAAAACTTCTTTATTTTTTGAATCTAAAACACATGCGTCATCTCCTATACTTTTAAGAGTTGAGGAATTAAATAGTGAAAGGTTCTTGGTAAGATGCTCTATAAGACCAAATTCTCCATATTCTGAAATAGGAGTTTTAAATAAATTTTTATTGTCAAACATTTATTAGTTAATAAATTTTAAATTTTTTTTAAAAAGGAAAATGATCCTTGCGAACAAATTTAAAATAAATTAATTGTAATTGATATATACCATGTTTCCAATTAATTGTGCTGGATAAGATTTTGGTGGTCTTCCAGCAGCTTTGTCTCCAATAGGCTGTCCATTAAATAACCATTGAGCACCATCGTCAGGACATAAAATATAAAAGTCATCCACAACCTCTAAAGTGCTAGATTCTGATGGGCAAATGTGAGGGGCGTTTCTGTCGTAGGCTACAAAGCCTTGAGATGTATTAATTACTATAAGCCCACGTGTTCCAGACAATGGACCAGCCGGTACATAAACATAACCATTAATACTTGCAAGATTTTGGTTGCTAGGTAAACCTAAATCTAATGCAACATTTATACTTGTGTTGGGAAAACAACTTATTGTTTTATCGCCATTTGTGCAATGGGTAAACAATGAAAAAATTAAAAAAAATAAGAAGAGATTAATATTTTTTTTTATCATAATAAAATTCTTTAATTTTGTAGTTCAAATAATCCGGCGAAAATATAAAGTCGGATTATTTTTTATATATATACTAAATTAATAAAAATATAAGTATCATGAGTTATGTAACGAAAGAAGGTTTGGGAAAATTGCGAAAAGAACTAGAACAATTAGAACAAATTGAAAGACCTAAAATTACGCAACAAATAGCTGAAGCAAGAGATAAAGGTGATTTATCTGAAAATGCTGAATATGATGCAGCAAAAGAAGCTCAAGGTATGTTAGAAATGCGAATAGCTAAATTAAAAGATATTATTTCAAATTCAAAAGTTATTGATCAATCCCAGTTAGATACTTCAAAAGTTGCTATATTATGTTCTGTGAAAATAAAAAATAAAGCCAATGGGCAAGAGCTAAAGTATACCTTGGTTCCTGATACAGAAACTGATTTGAAAGCAAATAAAATATCAGTACATACTCCTATAGCAAAGGGTCTTTTAGGTAAAGAAGTGGGAGAGACAGCCCAAATAACTTTACCCAATGGAAATCAAATTGATTTTGAAATTTTAGAAATTTCATTAGAATAATACCCATGAGCAGTATATTTTCTAAAATCATAATTGGTGAAATTCCTTGCTATAAAATAGCTGAGGATGATAAATTTATAGCTATTTTAGATGCATTTCCAGTAGTTCAAGGACATGTATTGGTAATTCCTAAAAAAGAAACAGACCAATTATTTAAACTACCAAGAGAGGAATATAATGAACTAATGTCATATACCTATAATATAGCTCAAGCTGTAAAAAAAGCTATTCCATGTGAGCGTGTTGGTATGGTGGTTCAAGGATTAGAAATTCCTCATGTACATGTTCATTTAATACCATTAAATGAACCTTCAGATTTGCAATTTGAAAAAAAATTGAAATTAACAGTTAACGAATTTGAAACTATTGCAAACAAAATTAAATCGTACCTTTAAAAACATTGGTCAATGCTGATCAAGTGAAACTTAGACATTTTTTAATATAAATATAATATAACTATGAATTTAGGAAAAGAATTTCAAAAATATGCGGTAAAAGATAGAGGAATTAGTAGTTTAACTATGGATCAATATTTTAATTCAATGACTCCTTATATTACGGAAGAAAGGAAATTGAATGTTGCTCAAATGGATGTTTTTTCTCGATTAATGATGGATAGAATCATATTTTTAGGTACTGCCATTGATGATCATATTGCAAATATTGTTACGGCTCAGTTGTTGTTTTTAGAAAGTGCTGATTCTTCTAAGGATATTCAAATCTATGTAAATTCACCAGGAGGAGGTGTTTATGCTGGTTTAGGAATTTATGACACTATGCAAATTATTAAACCTGATGTAGCCACTATATGTACAGGAATGGCAGCTTCAATGGGAGCAGTTTTATTAACAGCAGGAGCACCGGGTAAAAGATCGGCATTGAAACATTCAAGAATTATGATTCATCAACCTTTAGGTGGAGCTCAAGGACAAGCATCCGATATGGAAATTACCCTTAAAGAAATTTTAAAATTAAAGAATGAATTGTATGAGATTTTAGCTTCTCATTCAGGACAATCCTTCGAAAAAATTGAAAAAGATTCTGATAGAGATTATTGGATGATTTCTAGTGAAGCTAAAGAATATGGATTAATAGATGAGGTTTTAGAAAAGCGTTAAAATTATTAAATGATCTTACATTTAATAAATGAATATCCTATTACAAAATTTAAAATTAACACATTAGAAATTATTTGTTATAATATATTTCTTATTAAAATTTATAAAATATAATTTTTAAAAGAAACTTTCGTTTAAATGATATTACTATCAAATAAATGAAAGTTTTCTTTATTATAACTATTGCTTTATGTTGAAAAAAATATTATTTGTATCTGTGTTATTGCAAACATTGGTCATGATAGCACAGGTTAAAATATCAGGAGTAGTCATTAATCAAGATATTCAAAGGCCTATTTCAGGAGTTAGAATATCTTTTTCAAATCATCCACAAGCAGAGATTTTAACAAATACTGATGGGACTTTTCATTTAGAGTCTAATACCACTAATGACTCATTAGTAATTATAGCTTTAGGATATAAAAAGAAAATTATTCCACTTCATTCTCAAGAAGACTCAAATATTATTGTCAAATTTTCTTCTAATGATCTTGAAAAAGATTCACCGGTTCACCCTTTGGTTCAGGAATATGTAAAAGTAACAGGTACGCTTAAAGATTTAGAAAATCAAGAACCTATTACCAATGCACGAATATTTTTTAAGGATTCTCATGTACAAACCTATTCAGACTCGAATGGTTTTTTTGAAATCATAAATAGAAAGTTCTCCGATTCTATATTTATAGATGCTAATAAGTATCCGATCAAATCAGTTCCTTTAAGTAAAGGAGATAACTTAAATTTAGAAATTAATTTTTCTAATAGTAATAGCAATCCAAATTCTGAGTATATAGTTAGTAATGAAACAAATCTTAAAGAAAAAATAGATCATGATTCTTTAATTATTCATACAGACTCCATAAGTTATTACAAAGCGAATGGACATCTTTATAATATGGATAAAAATGAACCAATTGCGGATGCTACTATCTTTTTTGAAGGGACTCAGAACTTTACAAATTCTGATGAAAATGGATACTTTGAAATTCAAGATGATTCAAATGTAAATAGATTAGCAATCTATACCAATGATTTCGATGTAAAGTATGTAACTTTAGATAAAGGTAATAATTCGAACTTAATCGTAGAGTTTTCAAATAAAATTGAAGAAAAAGAAAAAAGAGAAGTTATTAAGTCAGATAAATTAGAAGGAGTTGTAGTTAAAGGATTTCCACCTAAGAGAATACCTAAAAAGGAAAATCCAGCCTATAGAATTATGCAGGAAGTTTGGAAGAGAAAGAAAACCAATGGATTGAAAAATTTCAATAACTATCAATATAACGAATACGAGAAAATTGAGTTTGATTTAAATAATATTGATAGTGCATTTATAAGTAAGAAAATTTTTAAAAAATTAGATATTACAGTTCAGGATATTGACACCTCAGCTTTTCTTGGGAAAACATATCTTCCTGTATTTTTAAACGAATCAATTACCCAAGTGGTAGGAGAGAATAAACCATCCAAGCGAGAAAAGTCTTTTCTTAGAGGGAATAGATCAGTAGGTGTTCCTAGTGATAATGACATTATAGCAAATACAGTAAAAAACCTATATAAAGACGTTAATATTTATGACAATGTATTAAACTTCTTTAATAAAGGATTTACAAGTCCTGTAGCAACCATAGGGTTTTCAGTCTATGATTATATGTTAGTTGATACTGTAATGGTAGACTCTGTAAAATGCTACTATTTAAAATACAAACCCCGCAGAGCAAATGAATTAACTTTTAAGGGTGACCTATACATTACATACGATACATATGCAGTAAAACATGCAACATTACAAGCAGCTTCTGGTATTAATGTAAATTTTGTAAAAGATATTTATATGGAGCTTGATTATAAAAACGTTAATGACTCCGTGTTTTTGCCTTTAAAGTATTACACCAACTTGGATATGTCTTTAATTACGAAAAAAGATAAATCTAAAGGCATGTTTGCAAAAAGAACTCTCATCTATGACAATTATTTATTTGATGAGCCATCAAGCAAAATTGATACACTCTTAGATGAACAATGGGAACCAATATCTGGAGGAGCCTATAAGCAAAATGATCAATTTTGGGAAGAACATAGATTAGAGAAATTGACTGATGACGATTTAAAAGCTAACGAAGTAATAACAAAGGTTTCCAAAACAAAGCTTTATAGAGATATTACTAATTTAGTGCAAATATTATCCTCAGGGTATGTAAATGTAGGCAAAGCTATTGATATAGGTAACTTATACCAATTTATAGGGTATAATGATGTAGAAGGATTACGACTACGATTGGGTGCTAGAACATATTTTACTCCTAATGATATGTGGAGACTAGAAGGTTATACAGCCTATGGATTTAAAGATGAGCAAGTTAAATATGGAGCAGAAGGTAGGTTAATGTTTAATAAATTCAATAGATTTACTATTGGTTTAGGTACTAAACGAGATATATCTCAATTAGGAGTATCATTAACTGAAGGAGAAAGTATAATGAGTAGATCTTTTGCTTCATCATCAATTATATCAAGAGGTAGTAATGAATTTCTAAGTTCTGTAAATAAAACAAACGCCTTTGTTTCAATAGAGCCATGGAAAAATGTTCAATTAAGATTAGATGGAACGTATCAGTTTATAAAATCAGCAAATCCTGAAAAATTTGACATTGGTTATTACGATAAATTTGGAAACATAAAGCAAGATTTGTATGATACACATCTTACCTTTAGTGTTGAAGCTAGACCGGGAGCCAAATACTCACGATATGGATTAGATAGATTTGAACATACAACTTTAGCGCCAACGTTTATTTTAAAATATGTAAGAGGAATTAAAGGAGCTTTTAACAGCGGATTTAACTATGATAAAGTTCAATTCATGTATAGCCAACCCATACTTTGGGGACCTATTGGTAGAACCGATATAACTACGGAATTTGGAAAAACATTTAACAAATTACCCGTATCACTTTTAGGCGTTATACCGGGGAATCAATCTTACGGAATCATTCCTAATACTTTTGCCTTATTAAATTATTATGACTTTGTAACAGATGTATATGCAACTATGCACTTGGAACATCATTTTAACGGGAGAATATTTTCTTATATACCTCTACTTAAAAAACTTCAACTAAGAGAAGTTCTTATTTTCAGAGGGGCTTGGGGAGATATTTCCGATGGTTCCAAAAGCATGAATGCTTCCAATATTGAATATGTTGCACCTAATAAAGACATTTACTATGAATATGGGTTTGGAATTGAAAATATAGGTTTTGGAAATCTAAGAATTTTTAGAGTAGATTTTAACTGGAGAGGAAATTATTTAGATATTAAAAAGGTAAATAAATTTGGAATTAAATTTGGTATGCAGTATTCTTTTTAATTGAAATTTATAGTTAAAAAAATGAGAATTTAATTATTCTCATTTTTTTAACTATAAAATTTTTATTTAAGAATATATTTATTGCAAAGACCATAAATAGTACGATATGTATTTTTCATAAACGTAGACACTTCTTTCTTAGAAGCAAACTTAACCATCTCAATACCTTCTTCAATTTGCGGTTTAGGACTTTTATTTTCCAAGTAAAACAATGAAAACCATTGAACAACTTTTAAATAATACTGATCTTTAGAATAATAAACATGATAAGTAGTTTTTAAATAATTCTTCAATTCTAAATTTTTAATTCCGCATTCTTCTTCAACTTCTCTTAGGGCTGTTTCTTCAAAGCTTTCACCTTTTTCAACATGTCCTTTTGGTAAATCCCAAATTCCATTTCTTTTAATAAATAAAAATTCATTCAACTGATTATGTACGATTCCACCAGCAGCATAAATGGGCAATGCAAATTCTTGAAATTTAGCCCAAGTCTTTTTTTTATTTTTAGAAAAAATATTTACATAACGAACTTCTTTGGAATTGTAAAGCAGTTCAAAAGATGTTTGAAAGCTAGTAGGGCTATAAGGTAAGTTAATGGCACCTTTAACTTTTTTTTTGCCTAAGGATAGAAATTTTTCGTTTACTGAAATTTTGTACATTTGTTTTTTTAAGTTTTATCAAAAATACAAAAAATGAATATAAAGGGAGATAAAATAGTTGTTCATAAATCAGCTGAGGAAGTTTATAAACAAGCAGAAAATCCTTCAGAATTTAAAAGCTTTATGCCTGAAAATACTGAGAAGTTTGAGGTTACGGAAGATGGATTTGTTTTTGCATTAAAGGGTATGCCTGAAATAGCTTTAAAGTTTAAGGAAAAAGAACCATTTTCAAAGATAATTTTAACCTCTGCCAAAGAAACTTTAAATTTTGATTTATCCCTTAGAATTGAAAATATTAATGAGCAATCTTGCCATGTGCAATTTAGCTTCGATGGAAAATTTAATATGTTTATATCTGCTATGGTTGAGAAACCCCTTAAAAATCTTATTAAATCATTGACTGAAGGTATATCAGAAAATTAATAAGAGTTCAAAAATATAATCAAAAAAAATCCTGAATTTATAATTCAGGATTTTTCATTTTAAACAATTTATTTCTTGGAAGATTTTTTAGTTTCCTTAGAAGGATAATGTTCATAAGCATATTTTACGGCTTTATAAACATCAACAACTCCACCGCTCATGGAAAGTTCATTGAAAGGAACTGTGATTTTAGGGCTATTATCACTCTCTCCACCTGCAGTTGTTGCAACTGTAGATACATTAGCAGTTTTTAATAAAATTTCTTTTACCTGTTCAGCAGTTAAACCTGGAAAGTAAGACCAAAGTAGAGCAGCACATCCAGCAACCACCGGAGAAGCCATACTTGTACCCTGTAAAAATTTATATTTACTACCCGTTACCGTAGAATAAATTTCAGAACCCGGTGCAAAAATATCTACTCGTTCTTTTCCATAATTAGAAAAAGAAGCTTTGAGTTTTAAACTATCTTTAGTACTTGCACCCACGGTAATCCAATTGTTAACAAATGATTTATGTTCATTATCTTTAAAATTGGTTGGAAAGTTATATTCCGTATCTACATTCATATTATCATTACCCGCAGCATGAACCAGTAAAACCCCTTTTTTCTCAGCATATTTCATAGCTTTCCATACTACTTCTTTATTAGGAGAAAAAGGCTTTCCAAAGCTCATATTAATAATTTTTGCTCCGTTATCCACAGCATAAATAATTGCGTTAGCAACATCTTTATCTCTTTCATCCCCATCTGGTACAGCTCTAACCACTAATATTTTTGCTACATCACCAGCAATACCATCCATTCCTATATGATTGTTTCTTTCTGCTGCAATAATTCCAGATACATGTGTTCCGTGTAAAGCATCAGGACCTTCTACTTGGTTATTTCCATAAAATTTCTCTGTAACATCTTCGTAGTTATCTCCAACTATTCCTCTAGGATCATATTCTTTGTTAAGCATATAATTTAACTTATTGGAATAATAATCCACAGCATCTTTTATTTGCTCATCAAACATTTTCTTAATTTCATCCGCATTTTTACCGCTAATTTCTTCATCTTCAGACATGTGTAAGAATGCTTGTTTAATCTGATCATTAGGGAATGTAGCCGCTTTAACATTTGCTACTGTTAATGGTTTATCACCTAAAGCCTCTTGTAAAGCATAAGTCATCTGTCCTATCATAGCTTTTTGAGAATTTATTTGGTTTAAATTCTGTTGTGCCTCAGCATAGTCTTCGTCATATTTCGCTTTCGCTCTTTGGTATTCTTTAAATTCTTTTGAATATTTTTTGCGATTGGACTCGTTGGTTTTAGGATCTCCGGTTTCAAATAACTTTTCGTATTTAACAACTATACGAGTAGATTCAGTAGTATCATGATCTACATCTTTCCCATTTTTATTACCTATGAAGCTCCAACCGTATACATCGTCAATATATCCATTTCCATCGTCGTCTTTTCCATTTTTTTCAATCTCTTTTATGTTTACCCAAATATTGTTTTTTAAATCAGGATGGTCTATTTGTACACCGCTATCTATAACACCAACAATTATTGGTGAGGGTTTTAACCCTTTAGACTTTAAAAAGTCTAAAGCTTCATTAGTTCCAACTCCAAAAACACTAGTTTTTTCATAGCTTTGATGATACCAGTTCTTTAAGTAAGTTGAATCAACCGGTTGACTAACCACCTGTCCAGTTAAAGAAGCTGAGGTAATTGTAAATATTATACCTAAGCTTAAAAGTATTTTTTTCATTTAAATATGTATTTTTTTTAAAATGTTTTAATATAATTAGCAGATTTCGGACCAACGTTGAAAACCAAATCTAAAATTGATAGATTATTCATAAATTCAAATCGATCAGAAAAAACCTGTATATAATATGGGTTTTTATATTCATCATTTTTTTTAGCATTAAATGACATTCTAAAATCCGTGATTTCTGATTTTTGAATGTACTCCTGAGTATAAATAAAATTGTTGTCTAAATCAAGAATTTTACATGCCCACTCTAAAGTACTCAAATTTAAATCAAAAAGAAAAGTCTCCTTCTTTTCAAAAATTTTTGATAATGAATCTTCATAATATTCAAAGTAAGGAGAACTTTGATAGGAAGATTGTAATGATTTCCAATGAATTTTTTGCCATGCGCTTGAGTAAGATATTTTTATATCTTTTATAATACGAGCTCCAGAATGTTCAATAGGAATTATTAATGGAAGTTTACCATTGGCTCCCTGAATAATACATCGGTTTCTATAAGTTTGTTTGGGGAAATTCTCCCACCTTTCAATAGCTTTATCCTTATGTAATCCCCAAACATTGTAATACGAAATAGGGGCAAAGTAAAAACAAGGCAATAGAACCATACAAATTTCTTTATTAATGACAAAAATACTAATTCCATTGGAATAAGAATTTTAAAGAGAGAGAATTAAAAGGTATTTTTGCACAATTTTAAAGATTATAAATTAAAATGATTAATTTAAGAACTGCGTTAATAACTAAACTGACCTTACAATCAGTGGGTAATAAGCTAAGAGAAGAAAAGAATGTTTATGCTGGAGATCTTTTTCACTTAAGTGAAAAAGAAGAAGAAGAATTGCAACCTTTCTTCATAACTCCATTTAAAAACCAGTCAGAATATTATCAATTTACTCATTATACACAAGATATAAACTTCAATGTTTTATATACTTTATGTAAAGATATATTTGATGAAGATAAAGATTTTGTAGAATTCTCAGATAAAGTATTGGATCATCTATTGGAACGTTCGAACCATCCACAAATAAAAAAAGGTGAAGTGTTTATAGCCTTATTAGAAGGAATAGATGTAGGACAAGAATCTAAAGTAAAAGGTATTGGGATATTTAAGTTAGAAAATAAAAATAAATTTCTAAGATTTCGTGAATCAGATATTGTTGAAATGGCCATACAAAAGGGGTATCGACTAAAATCATCTTTGGATAAAGGTTGTGTTATTTTGAATGTACAAAAAGAATCCGGATATTTAGTACTCACCCATGACGATGCTCAAGTAGAATCAGAATATTGGAAAAAATCATTTTTAGATGTAGATTACATAAAAGACGATGCCTATCAAACAAAGAATTATATTCATTTATTGTCAGATTTTTCGCAACAATACATTTTGGAAGAGAAAGGAAAAAAAGTGCAAACAGAATTTATTGGCAATTGTTTACAAGTTTTTAATGAAAACGAGACCATTTCTCAAGAGCTTTTAGAAAAAGAATTATTGGATAATTATGGGGTAACCGAAGAATTTAAGAATTACAAAAAAGAATACTCCGAGACAAGCGCTTTACAATTTTCTGAAATTTTTGATGTTTCTACAGTAGCTTTGAATCGTGAGAAAAGAAAAATAAAAACAGATATAAAGCTTGATACTCATATACAGATAAAACTAGATATTAATTCTCCAGAATCATCAGAAGATTTTATGGAACAGGGGTATGATGAAGAGAAAAAAATGTTTTACTATAAAGTATATTACAATTCTGAATTATAATTTATTTTTTATCATTACTCTAATTAAAATTAAAAATTTTGGTATATAAATTTATTTAAATCAAATCTAAAATTCATTTCAACAGATGTGTTTATTTAATCCAGTTATTGCCTTTGTTAATTATAACTACTTAACTATATCGTAACAATTTTGTAATATAATTGTTACGAATTAAAGCTATTATTGCTTAAAATTTTGAAAATGAAAAAAAACATTTTTTTATTATTTACAGCTCTAATAGCTTTAGTTGCTTGTAATTCCGGAGGAGAAAAAAAAGGCACTAAATTGTCCGGAGCAGGAGCAACTTTTCCAGCCCCATTTTACACTTTAGTATTTAAAGATTTTACTAAAAAAACAGGGAATGAAGTTACCTACGGGGCAACTGGAAGTGGAAGCGGTATAAGAAGCTTAAAAGACAGAACGGTTGACTTTGGTGCTACAGATGTTTACCTTTCTGAAGAAGAAATAAAAGAAATGGGAGGGAATATCTTGCATATTCCAACGGCCATGGGAGCTGTAGTTCTTTCGTATAATTTGCCAGGGATAGACAAAATTAATTTAACATCGTCTATTATTTCAGATATTTATTTAGGTAATATCAAAAACTGGAACGATCCAAAAATTAAAGAGATTAATCCGGAAATAAATTTCCCAGATTTAGAAATAACTCCTGTTTATAGATCCGATGGAAGCGGAACTACTTTTGTATTTACAGATTATATGTCTAAGGTTAATCAGCAATGGAAAGATAAAATTGGTGCAGGAAAATCTTTAGAATTCCCTAAAGGTATAGCAGCAAAGGGTAATCCTGGGATTGCGGGAATTATCTCAAAAACAAAAGGAGCCATTGGTTATATAGGGTCTGAATATGCTTTAGCACAAAATATACCTTTTGCAGCTTTACAAAATTCTTCTGGAAAATTTATTGAAGCTAATTCTAAAAGTATTTCAGCTTCAGCCAATGTAGATTTGCCGGACGATACTCGTATAATGATCAGTAATTCAAGTTCTCCAGATGCATATCCTATAAGTACTTTTACTTGGATCATTGTGTACCAAGAGCAAGATTATAACAACAGGGGAGAAGAAAAAGCGCGAGCATTAAAAAATTTATTAAATTTTATAGTTAGCCCAGAGTCACAAGAAGGTGCTTCTCGTTTAAACTATGCTCCAATTCCGGAAAAAGCGGTTGAAAGAGTTCATGCTATTTTAAATACCATGACTTATAACGGTAAACCAGTTGCTGAATAATATTAAAAAACTTAAAATATTTCTATTTACATATAGATGACTCAATGAAAGATCGATTGTTTAAAGTTTTACTTTATTTATCTTCTATAATTATTTTATTAATAACTACAGGGATTGTATATGCATTAGTGATTCAAAGTTTAAAAGCATTTTCTGAAATAGGAATTTTTAAATTTATATCCTCAGATCAATGGGATCCAAAAAATGAACAATATGGAGCATTGTCTTTCATATCAGGCACATTATTAACGTCCATTTTAGCTCTAGTTTTTTGTGTATTTTTTTCCTTTCCTATTGCGGTATTTAACGGAGAATACTTTAAAGGATCCAAACTTTCTTCCATAGTTAGTTCTATTGTAGATTTATTAGCAGGTATACCCTCCATAGTTTATGGACTATGGGGGTTTTATGTTATATGCCCAGTATTAGTAAGTTTGGGTGTAAATAGTAGTGGATTTGGTATTTTAGCCGCTTCCTTAGTTTTATCGATAATGATAATACCTTATGCCTCTTCTTTAAGTACAGAGTTTATATCCATGGTTCCCAACGATTTAAAAGAAGCTGCTTATAGTTTGGGGGCTACAAGAATTGAAGTGATTACAAAAGTTTCATTGCCCTTTTCTGGTTCAGGAATATTTACTTCTTACATATTGGCTTTAGGGAGAGCTTTAGGAGAAACTATGGCTGTAACAATGCTAATCGGTAATACCAATTTAATTCCAACTTCTATAGGAGATACAGGAAACACTATGGCAAGTATTATAGCCAATCAATTCGGAGAAGCAAGCGGATTAAAATTAAGTTCATTAATAGCCATAGGACTATTATTATTTTTAATAACAGCAATCATCAATTTTATAGCTAAATATAGCATGAGAGTTATTAATCCTGTAAACAAATCCAAATCATGATAACCTCTAACCTTACCTATAGAAAAATAAAAAGTAAAATATTTTTTTACATTATTTGCATAATTTCATTCATTTCAATGATTCCACTTTTTCTTATATTGTGGGAATTGATAAAAAAAGGATATAAACAATTTAATTTTAGTTTATTTACCGAGATTGCTCCAACTTCTATGGATGCGATGTTAGCTAAAATGAGTAATGATTTGATTCCGGGTGGAATATTAAATGGGATTACAGGAAGTTTATTAATTTTAGCTATGGCTATATTAATATCTATACCTGTAGGAATATTTACAGGTATATTTTTAGCAGAAAAGAAAAATAATTTTTATGTACAGTTGATTCGTTCATTAACAGATTTGTTGCAGGGTATCCCTTCAATAGTAATAGGAGTTATTGTATATATTTGGGTAGTTAAACCTATGCATTCTTATTCTGCGTTAGCTGGTAGCGTAGCCTTAGCTATTATGATGTTACCGATGATTATACGTTCTACAGAAGAAAGTGTTAAAATGTTACCAATTACTTTAAAAGAAGCAGCTTTAGCTTTAGGAGGATCTTATACCAATGTTATCTTTAAAGTATTATTGCCTTCCGCATTTGGAGGAATTTTTACAGGTTCATTATTGGCTGTATCTAGAGTTATGGGAGAAACTGCTCCACTGCTGGTAACAGCCTTAGGAGCTTCAACCATTAACTGGAATGTAGCAGAACCAACCAGTGCAATACCTTTACTGATATGGGAATTTTATAACGATCCCAATTTATCAGATTTGGTATGGTCTTCTTCTTTGCTTTTATTATTAGTTATCTTATTTATAAATGTGATAGCAAAATCAATTTCAAAAAAATGGAAAATTCAATAGAAAAAAACATAAAACAACCGATTTTAGAATTTAAAGATTTAAGTATATCATATACTCCAGGTAAAAATGCAGTAGAAAAAGTTAATGCTACCATCAATGAAAATACAATTACTGCGATCATGGGCCCCTCAGGATGTGGAAAAAGTACTTTACTTCGTGCTATAAATCGCATGCATGAGCTTTATCCTAACATTAAAATTTCAGGAGAAATATTATTAAAAAATAATAATATTCTTTCCATTGATCCCATATTGGTAAGAAGAAAGATAGGTATGGTATTTCAGCGTCCCAATCCATTTCCTAATATGAGTATTTTTGAAAATGTTTTGGCAGGGTATGGATTAAATGGAATTAAACTAAAAAAATCTCAAAAAAAAGAAATTGTAGAAGAAAATTTGAGAAACGTAGGTTTGTGGGAGGAAGTCAAAGATTCTGTAAATAAAAAAGGAACCTTTTTATCCGGTGGGCAACAACAAAGATTATGCATTGCTAGAGCCTTAGCTTTAAAACCTGAGGTTTTATTAATGGATGAACCTACTTCAGCACTAGATCCTATTTCAACCAATAGAATTGAAGAATTGATTTTGGATTTAAAGAAGGACTATACGATACTTGTTGTAACCCATAATATGTCACAGGCAGCCCGAATCTCTGATAATTCAATGTTTATGTATTTAGGCGAGTTAGTTGAATATGATTCAACAAGACAAATGTTTACCAAGCCTTCTAATAAACGAACAGAAGATTACTTAACCGGAGTTTTTAGCTAAATACAAATTTACATCCATGTTACCTATAAAAATAAAACAATTAGAAATATTACTAAATGATTTTGAATTAATTTCAAAAACTGTGTTAACTCAACTTCAAATCACTCAGAAACTTCTTACTAACAATTGCATTGATGAATTGTACATGGAATTTAATGAGAATGAAATTATCATTGATCGTTTAGAAATGAAAATTAGGGAGGAAGTAGTTTTTACAATTTTTACTTTCAATCCATTAGCAGCAGATCTTAGAAGGATAATTGCTTACCAAGATAGCACCACCAATTTAGAAAGAATAGGAGATCAGCTATTAAATATAGTTAACTTACTTAGAAAAGTGGATGTTTCCAACTCCTACTTTCAAAAAGAGTGTAAGCAGCTCTTAGCTATGCTAGATTTGGTTAATCAGATGGTAAGGGATACATTAATAGCTTTTAAAACGGAAGATACTGAGCTGGCTTATCAGGTTATTAAAGAAGATAAACAAGTAAATCAGCTTTTTTACAATCTAAATAACAACTTAGAATTAGTTCTTATTGAAAAAAAATTTAATGATAACGATTTAAAAAGCATTTTTCCTTTAGGCTATATCAATCAAAATTTAGAAAGGATAGGAGATGCTGCAACCAATATAGCGGAAGCTGTAGTGTATTTAACAGAAGGGAAAGATATTCGACATAAAATAATCTAAAAGTATTATGACGGACGCAAAGATTCATTTATTAATAGTTGACGATGAAATAGATATTAGAGAGATTCTCCAATTTAATTTGGAAAATGAAGGATATTTAGTAGACTTAGCTGATTCTGCGGAGCAAGCACTGGAAAAAATTCAAAATTCTACTTACCATTTAATTCTTTTAGACGTAATGATGGGAGGAATATCTGGCTATAAAATGGCAGAAAAACTTCGTAAAAATAACAATGATATACCCATTATATTCTTAACAGCTAAAAATACTGAAAATGACGTTTTAACTGGATTTTCCATTGGAGCTGATGACTTTATAACTAAACCTTTTTCTGTAAAAGAAGTTATAGCAAGAGTAAAAAGTATTTTAAAGAGAACCGGTAAAGTTGACGATTCAATAATAAATAAATCATCGATTATAATAGTAAAAAATCTATCAATCGATATAGATAGAAAGGAAGTATGTATTGATGATCAATCAGTGAATTTGACAAAAACAGAGTTTGAAATCTTGTTATTATTACTTAAAAATCAAAACAAATTATTTTCTAGAAACGATATTTTGACTAAGGTTTGGCACGAAGATGAGTATGTTTTAGAGCGTACAGTTGATGTTCATATTGCTAGACTTAGGAAAAAAATTGGCGATTATGGAAAGTTTATTATAAACAAAACCGGTTACGGATATTGCTTCTCTCATTAAAAAAAATTACACATACTCAAACTTTATTAAAAATGAAATTGTCCTACAAACACAAAATATTCTTTACTTTCTTAATAATTTTTGCATTGTACTCCTTTGTATTAGTTTTTTTTCAGCAAAAAGAAGAAAAAAAGTTTAAAACAGAGGCTTTAGAAAATTCCTTAGCCAATTATACACAAATTATACATAACTATGTTCAACAAGAACATTTGCTAAAGAACAATTTAGAAATTTCTAAAGTAAACCATCTTGCAGATTTATTACCTAAAGATATAAGAATAACCTTAATTGCAAGAGATGGAAAAGTTTTGTATGACAATGATGTTCAAAATATTCAAAAATTAGAGAATCATTTAAATAGACCAGAAATTAAACAGACGCTCTATTTAAGAGATAGAGGTATAAATATAAGAAAATCTGTATCCACACAGCATGAATATATGTATTATGCCCAATTGTTTGATAATTATTTTGTACGGGTTGCTTTGCCTTACAATATACAAACCCAGAAATTTTTTAAAACGGATAATGCCTTTATTTACTTAACCATTATAATTTTTATATTAGTACTTATTTTATTAAATGCTGTTGCCAATCGTTTTAACAAATCTATAGTACAACTAAAATTGTTGGTAAGTCAGGTAAAAGAAGGAAAACATTTATCAGCACAAGTAACTTTTCAAGACGATGATTTAGGGGAAGTAGGGGAAGAGCTTCAAGAAATATTTCAACAAAAACTGGAAAGCGAAAAACAATTGAAACAAGAACAAGAGAAGATTATTTTTCACTTTCAACATGTTGAAGAAGGAGTAGGAATTTTTAATTCTGATAATAGTGTAATCTATTATAATTCCCAACTTATTCAATATATAAATTTACTTACAGATCAGCCATCTTTAGAACTTAAAGAAATTTTCAAGCAAGATTTTTTTAGACCCGTAACAGAATTTCTTTCCAAAACAGATGAAAATCTAAACCATACTTCAATTACTATTTATAAAGAAGATAAAGTTTGGTTAATTGAAGCTATAAAATTTAAAGATAATAGTTTTGAAATACAAATTAAAGACATTACAAAAGCGGAAAGAACACGCTTGATTAAACAAGAGATGTCAAACAATATTACTCATGAATTGCGAACTCCGGTAACCAGCATTCGAGCCTATTTAGAAACTTTGAATGAACAAACTTTACCATTAGATAAACAACAATTATTTATAAACAAAGCCTATCAGCAATCCATACGTTTGTCTGATTTAGTTGAAGATATAGGATTAATAAGCAAGTTAGAAGAAGCAAAAGAACAATTTAAAAAGGAGCCGGTTTCAATATATCAATTAATACAGGAAGTAAGAATTAATTTATCGGATCGATTAATAGCTAATAAAATACAATTAAATTTATTAGTTGATAAAGCACTTACTCTACAAGGGAATTATACTCTTTTATTTTCTGTTTTTCAGAATCTTATGGAAAATTCTATCAATTACGGAGGAGAAAACATAGAAATAATTATTGATAACTATAAAGAAGATGAAAGTTACTTATACTTCTCCTATAGTGATACGGGAAAAGGTCTAGATGAAAAATATTTCAATCGGTTGTTTGAACGATTTTATCGAGCACAAGAGGGAAGAACAAGAAATAATGGTGGAACTGGATTAGGTTTGTCCATTGTTAAAAACGCAATACAACTTCATGGAGGAGAAATATTTATTAAGAAAAATATCCCTTCAGGTCTTACATTTCTTTTTACATTAAAGAAAAGTTAGGAATATTTATGGAAATAAGTTTAAAGCTATTGGAGAATCGTCAATGAATTTTTAATTCCCAACTTATAGAATAAGCATGAATAGTACTACTTATTAACTTAAACATAAATTCAAGATTTTATCTAAATGGGTTTAATTCTAAAACTATATCCAAACAGAACAAATTCAGATATAGAACTTAAAATATATAAATGTAAATCATATAGTCATAAATGTAGAATGAAATTTTTTTTAAAGCTCAATAATTAAAAAAATTTAAAAGGATAAAAAATTGAGATTTTAATTCAACTTTTTCCAAATTAAAAAACGGTATACCTAACTCCTAGAAATCCTCTGATTCCTTGCATTGAAGCATAATTGTAAGCCGTATCAAAAGTATAGCCGAAAGGGTTATTTATGGGATCATCTGCAGTCTTATCAAAAGGATCAAAAGGGCGCATCAAAGGATTTTTAGGTTTAATATTTAATAAATTTTTTATTCCTCCATAGATTTCAAACCCATTTGTAAAGCCTTTGGTAATTTGTATATTAGCGATCCATTGCCATGGGGAATATTCTTTTCTATAATCGTTAGGTTGAATAGGTAATCGCATAGGACCTTTCCAATTACCAGTAAGATCAATGGATAGTTTATTTTTAAAACTATAATTCAAAATTAAATTACCAGACCATTTAGGGGAATATAATTGATTCTTTTGTTCAAAATCCCCATTTTCATTTTTTTCTCTCGTATAAACATTCATATAAGTAATTCCTGTGGTAATTTTTAAGGGGAAAGTAAAGGTCCAATCAGTATCAAGAGAAATGCCATTGGAGATCGCATGTCCGTCTAAGTTGTTATAGATAATTTTTTTAGGATCCGTATCTAAATCTGCAACAATTTTGTTGGTAAAATAAGAGTAGAATCCAGTAATATCTAAATTTAAATTAAAGTGGTTGGTAGTTAAATTTGTGGTATAATTTATATTAGAATTGTAAGATTTTTCAGGCTTTAGAGTGTTTTTAATGATTACATCCCTGGCCCCTGTAAGTGCGGCGTGGTCTTCTGTAAATATATTAACAACTCTAAAACCATTTCCTAGACTCATACGAAAAGTGTTTTTAGAGTCTAGTTTATATTTATAAGCGATTCTAGGTGAATTTATTGAACCGTGAATATTATCATTGTCGTAACGGTAACCAATTAACAAGTTATTTTTATCATTAAAATTCCAATTATCTTCCACAAAGAAACCAGGTAAATATCTATGAGATGGCTTATTTTTTAATCCATCCGAAGAAGCTGTAGCTGGGGTATTGTCATCGTAATAGGTATATCTAAAAGTAGCACCTAACATCAAATTGTGAGAATGAATATTCTTATTCCAATAAGTTTGAGCAAATAGAATTTGTTGTGTAGCCATGAAAGGTTTATTTCCATACCAGGAATTTTGATTGTGCCAATTATAGGAAAATTGAGTATAAACCTTTTCTTTAATTGGTAGTTGATAAGTACCTAAAACTTCTAACCTTTTTGTATAAATACTTTCACCATAAACTTCATCACCTCCTCTGTATTTTTTATTCCAATTCATTTGACCACCCCATCGATCTTCATTGATCCAGCGTAAAGCAAAGTCTGCCCATCTATTTTCATTTCTTCTAAAAGACCACTTATTAAAGACTGAAATTCTATTTTGCAGGGTTAGATCTGTAAATCCATCGTGATTTTTGTCTATGGGGTTATCATAATAAAAATAATTTAACCCTAATAAACTGGAAACTTTTTTACCAGCTTTAATTTTTAAGGTTAGATCTGTATTTATTTCTCCCCAGCTAGATCCAGATAGATCTGTACTTAATAAAGGAGCTTTTTTAGGATTTTTAGTTATAATATTTATAACACCTCCCATGGCTTCAGCACCATATTGAGCAGATGCCGGTCCTTTGATAATTTCTACGCGATCAATCATGCTAGTAGGAATACCATTTAATCCGTAAACGGTTGATAAACCGCTAACAATAGGCGTACCATCAATTAAGATTAATGTGTATGGTCCATCCATACCATTAATATGAATATCTCCCGTGTTACAAACATTACAATTGACTTGAGATTGTATTCCGTTAATCATTCCCATACCATCAAAAAAATTAGTGGCACCACTTTTTTTAAATAATTCTGAGGACACTATTGTAGTAGGTATAGGGCTTTCAGATTTTTTAATATCCTTTTTCTTACTTGTTATTATAACCTTATCTAATTCATCAACTTCATTTTTTAAATAGTTTAATGAATCGGTATAAGTTTGAGAATGAATTAATTGTGTTAAAAATAAAAAATTTACCAGTGATAAATAAAATTTCATCGATTTTAAAATTAGAAATACAAAAATACAGAATTAGATTAAACTAAGAATAAGTTTAGGTTAATTGTTTTTATTTTTGGTATTATTAATTATTATATTTGCTTATATGTATTCATCCATAGAAGAAAATTATTTAAAGGCACTCTATCTTTTAGCTGATGAGAAAGAAGAAGTTTCTTCTTTAGCTTTAAGTCAAGCTTTAGATATAAAAATGCCAACAGTGAATAGCATGATGAAAAAGTTTGCGGATAAAGAACTTATTTATTATAAAAATTATAAACCATTTAAATTAACTAAGAAAGGAAAGAAGGAGGCAGCCTTAATACTTAGAAAACATAGGCTAACTGAAATGTTTTTAGTTGAAAAAATGGGCTTTGGATGGGAGGATGTTCATGAAATTGCTGAGCAAATAGAGCATATTCATTCAGAAAAATTTTTTAATAAAATGGATGAAATCCTTGGTAATCCTAAGTTTGATCCTCATGGTTCACCAATTCCAGATCTAGATGGCAATATGCAATGGGTAAATTTTAAAAAACTAAGTGAAAGCAAAGAAGGACAGGTTGTTGTACTATCCGCAATTATTAATGGTTCTAAAGAGTTTTTGGAATATTTAAATTCAAAAAAACTAAGTCTAAATTTAGAACTTGAAATTGAATCAGTTGATAATTTTGATGGTAATATGAAGATTAGAATTTTAAAAACGAATGAAACGGTTATATTAAGTCGTATGGTAACGGATAAATTACTTATTCAATAATACATATATAAATTAAATAGGGGTTAAATAATAACCCCTACCTGTCATTAAGCTTATAAATTTAATAGAGGTATAAACTTCTCAAAAGATTTATGTCTACATCTAATTGATTTCTTAAATAATTTTCAACACTTCCGTATTCCGTTTCAATGGTAGAAAATGCTGTTTCAATATATTCTTTTTGTACTGATGATACATAATAAAAGTTTTCTGCTAAAGGTGTATCTCCATATAAATTCTTCATACTTTCCATGGTAACTTCCATAAATTTATTACTTGAAAGATAATCGTTAATTATAGTTTCTCGATCTACCCCTAAAGCAGATAAGAATAAAGCGCTTGCAAAGCCTGTACGATCCTTACCAGCGGTACAATTGAACATAAGAGGTGTATTTTTAGGATCCATTAGCAAAGCAAAGAACTTTTTATATTCAGGTTGAAAATCCTTTAAAAAAGCTCTATTCCCATTAATCATGAATTCCTTAGCTTGTTCAGGTGTTCCTGTAGTTAGAATTTGAGTTATATATTCTGTAGACATATTTCCAAAACCTATAGGTATTTCAATTCTGTTTTTAACAGAAGGTATATAAGAGTTTTTCGTTTTATCTTTTTCTTCTTGAGTTCTAAAATCTACCGTGGTAACTAAAGGAATTGAATTTAAATATATAATATCTCTTTGGGAAAGACCATTATAAGCTCCAGATCTAAAAACCGTACCCCATTTAACAAATTTTCCATCCTGAGTAGGAAATCCACCTAAGTCTCTTACGTTCTTAACAGTGTTTAGTGGTAATTGTCTTAAACCAATGATATTTTTTTCATGTCCATTCCATTCAAAGGTGAACAAATTAAACAAATCATTATCAATATAGTATTTACCAGCCTTATTGTGACTCAATAAAAGATTATTTGTACCGACATCTGGATACTTAGATAGCTTCCAATTTCCATCTTTTTTTACTTCAAGAATATTCTTTTGTGTAGCTTTATCATAATTCAATGAAACTAAGGAATTAATACTTTTGAAGGAACTGGAAGAAGGCAATTTTTCTGCAGCTTGGTCATCATTGCTACAAGAAGTTATAGCAGTAAGGCTTAAACATAGTAGGCCAATTTTAAATAAAATAGCTTTCATAAATTATGGGTTCTTTAATTAATTTTCGAAGCCAAAGATATATGTATAGATATAATTTCTGGTTTAGATTTGGTTAAGTATTGATTTCATTTCTAATAAATTAGGTAAACAAAGATTGGGTTTTATTCTATAAGAATAGTTTTTTTTACTAAAATTTAAATTTGGGATAATTACTTAATATTTAATTAAAAATATAAATGCATAATGATAATTTTAATTATTTTAACTTTAGTTGATGATTTAATAATATCTATTTACAATTAGATTATTAAAAAAAACTAATTTATAAGTAAAATTTTTTATACATTTGCATACCAAAATTTAGAGAGGTGCTCGAGTGGTTGAAGAGGCTACCCTGGAAAGGTAGTATACGGGTAACTGTATCGAGGGTTCGAATCCCTTCCTCTCTGCAGAATAAAAACCTAATATGTTTATAATTAATATGTTAGGTTTTTTTGTTTTCAATAGTTGCTCGACATTTGCTCAACTACTGAATCTTTAAATATTTTTGACTATGCGCAGTTTATTACTGATTTTAGCCAAAAATATAAATCACATAATTTAGTACTTAAAATATTTTTGTATATAAATGCTAGGACTACAATAGTTACAACAAGAACTACAATAGTTAGAATTTTTACGAGTAATAATTTATTTTTCTGCTTTTTAATTGACTTTGATTCTAGGTCTTTTAAATCATTTAAAATTTCTTTCAATTCATCTCTTCCCTCAATCTTATCTTTAAATTTAGATATATCTTTTTCTATTGCTGATATGGATTCATCAATATTTTTAAAAAAAACAAACCACATTAAGATGAAAAATAATACACCTAAAAACAAAAGAGCTATATTCTTCTCAATGCTTTTTCCTGTAAAATCAAAATTATTCAATAGTAAAATATACCCTATTGGAATCCCAAATATATAACCTGATACTTTACTAATAGTTTCATATATTCTATCAGTTAATTTTTGAAAATATTCTACTGAAGACGTTTTAATTTTATCAAATGAAAATCCTGATAGGTATAATCTAAAACTTCTCTCATAATTATTGACTATAGAATCCCAATTTTCAAGGAGGTTTTTATAAAGATTTCCATTTTTATTTAATTCCGAAATTAATTCATTTACAAATAGTTGCTTTCTCTCATTGGAATCAATATTATTTAATAGCTGTGTTCTTAAATCTAAAATTCTATTTGCCTTTAAACTTTGTAAATCTTTCTCATTATAATTAATATTTAATGAGACTCCATTTTCTGATTTATAAAAAAATAATTCAAGTCTATTTCCTTGTTCTTTCTTGTAGTCTGCAATTTTGTCAAGTAATGAGATAATTTCTAAATTAGATTTATAGTGGTTTATAATCGTAGGAATAGGGACTGTCTTTCCGTCTCTATAATTTAATTTTTCAATATAAAAATTGATATTACTGCATTTTATCTTATTTCCTGATAAAAAATCATTAAAATTCTCGTAATAATTAGGAATATCTCCTGTTTTTATTGTTAAACAAATATTCTGTGATATAAAATTATTGATATCTTCTTTATAAATTGTGCCACCACTTTCTGGAGAAAATATATCATCAATATATTCCCAAACATTTGTGATAACATTAATATCCTCAGACTTTAAGTCTGGAATATCACCTTTGATCCCAAACTCAACATTTTCTAAATTTATTAGTCTTTGCTTGAGTAAAATAATGTTATCAATTACATCATTCATTTTTAAATATTAAATGCGGAATCTAATTGCTCGGCTGGAACATTCTTAATTAGAATGTCATTTCCAACTCTTTCTATTTTTCCATTTTTTATTAATTCTTTTTCAAAGCCAAAAGTATATCCTTTTTCTTTAACTACACTCTTTTTAAAAATATTAAAGTCGTCCCTTTTAGATAAACTAAAATTACCACTTAGTTCGATATTCTGACTTGATAGAAAATCACTAAATAAACTAGGCTGCTCTGGATTTATAATTGATGCAATTGAAGAAAGAGTAATATCTTCTTTATTTTTGTATTGGCTTTCAAAATAATTAGATATATTTTCCTTAATCAAATCTTTTTTACCTCCAGTAACATTATTCTTCCTTAAATACATATTTATGGCATTATCAAGCAATTTAACATTGTATTTTGCTGAGGTAATATCTGTGGAGCCTATAAATTTTTGAAAATAATTTGAAACGTTTCTTGTCCCTTTTATAAAAGATAGATATAAAGAATCTCCACGATTCCATTTACTTATATTAATTCTATTTGCTCTTGCTACTTTTTCAATATCAAGTGTCTTTAATTTTTCTATTCCTAAATTAGTGTCATCTACTGCAAATTGTGTAGATTTATCTAACATAGCAGTAATAATGAAATCTTCATGCCTTTCTTCATAATGCACAAAAACAATATAGCCTCCTGTAGCTTTAGGAACTTGTATTTCTTTCTTAAGAATATTCATAGATTCAGTAGAAAAAGTTACAAAATCAAGATTCTGTATATATTGCTTTACTTTTGTTTGAAAAGGATAATTTGTAATGTCTTCCTCAAAAGTTCCAAAGGTTGGATTTTTAGAACTATAATTTTTAATTAGTTTTTTTACAAACTCTATAACAGTTTCATCCACTAATAAGTTATGGTCAGAATAATTCAGAGTAGGTAATTCGTCTCCTTCACGAGTGATTTGATGTAAAATAATATTCTTTAAGTCCATATTGATTTTTTTATATAAAAAGACATGTTTTGATGTTAATATTACAAATATATCACATAATTTTATGTCTATAAATATAAATTACACTTTATTTTCTTCCAAAATCCTTTTTACCTTTTGCACAGTACCCAAACTCACATTACATAACTTAGCTGTGTTTCTGAGAGATTGTCCTTGTTTTAAGTATTTCACTACATTTTTATA
>NZ_SELG01000020.1 GCF_007845635.1 Apibacter muscae
TAACCTTACTGATGATTATTTGTATTAATTGTCAAACTAATTCTGATAAAATAAATATGAATATAATTGAAAAACAAATTCTATCTGGCGAATCAGTGAAAGAAATAGGATTAGATTCTTATTCAGATTATAATTACACCATGGATGATTTTAATGAAATAAGACTAGAAATTGTTAAAATATTATTAAATTCAGGGTATAAAAAACCTGATAATAATAAATTCAAACAATATATAAATTCATATTTTAATGGATATTCTAATGATGAAATTGAAACTATATTATTAGAATATCCATGTGTTCTAGATAAAATTGTATATCAAACAAGTTTTGATGGAGTTATGAGTTATCACGCTCCTATACAGATAGATTTAAAAAACTCATTTATTTCAGAGGCTTATTTCATTCCAGAATTAATAGATTATCAAAAAGAATATCCTGAAATTTCAAAAATTGAAAATACACTCAAAACTAAAAAAATAGAAAATGGAGATACTCTTTTTGTACAAAGATGGAAAGATGTGCCAGATTTAGCTAAGCAGAGACGCTTTAATAAACAACTATTAATATCCAGGAATAAATATTTATTTAATGATGATAAAAGCCAATTTGCTTGGTTAATAACTAACGATGCACAATTTATGCGTAGTTTAGTAACTACTTTTGGCTATACCGAAGATAAGAAATTATTAAATTGGGTAATAGAGAATACGGATTTAGACTTATATTCTTTAAAAAATAAAGGGAAATTTAATTATGAAGAATT
>NZ_SELG01000037.1 GCF_007845635.1 Apibacter muscae
GAATTTTTGGGCTTACAGATCGTAAAAAGAATTCCGGAGCTTTCTTCTTTTTTACTCAAAAAAAGAGAGGAAAAAAATGAAAAGAATCCTTTAAAAACTAATAATAATTAAAATGGCAATATTTAGTAAAAGATCAAAAAACAATTTAAAAGGCATTCATCCAAATTTAGTCAAAGTGATGAATGAAGCTATTAAAAATACTCCGATTGATTTTACCATTACAGATGGTATAAGAACTACAGAACAACAAAAAGAATTATATGCAAAAGGAAGAACTAATCCTGGAAAAATAGTAACCAATGCAGATGGAGTAAGAAATAAATCTAATCATCAACCCAAAGCAGATGGTTATGGATATGCTGTTGATTTATACCCTTATTATAACGGTTCTGTTCAGGTAAATGATGATATTAGATTGCGTACTATTGCTTCTCACATTTTAAATACTGCTAAGAGTTTGGGAATTAGAATTGAATGGGGTGGACATTGGAAATTTAGGGATTATCCTCACTTCGAATTAAAATAATGAGTTATGAGTGAATATATGCAAATTTTAATAGAATCTGACGAATCAGGTCATGATTATATATTTCCTATTTCTTTAAAGGATCAATGGGAGGTTTTAAAGAAAAGAATTGAAAATACTGAGGAGTATTCTGATGATTGGTATGATGCTATAGATGATTTTTCTGATGTATTTGAGTAGTATAGACTGGGTGGAGCTAATGACGCTGAACTATTTGTAAAAAATGAATATTTTGATACATGAAAATAGCAATTAAATTTTTTCTTTCCTTGTTTTTAGTTATAATGCTTTTCTTTTTCTTCTCTTGTAATACCAGAAAAAAGACAGTAACTAAGGAAAGTATTAAAACTATTCATGACACTTTAATTAAAAGAGATAGTATTTTTATAGAAAGGGAGAAGGTAATTTATTTGCCTTCTTCTAATTCTTCTGTAATTCCTAATCCTTGTAATGAGAAAGGAAAATTAAATCCTATTAATGAAAATATTAAAACTCCTTTTGGAAATGTTCATGTAAGCTCGGACGAGAAAGGGAATCTAAAAATAAAAGCTACTACCGATAGTATTCAATCAGTTTACGAAAAACAATATCATGATCAAAATAAAAAACAATTACAAAGGATTACGGAACTGGAAAGGGAAAGTCGTAATAAAGAATACATCCCTTTTTATGGGTGGGTGCTTTTTATAAGTTCTGTGTTTTTAAATATAATTTTAATAAAAAGATATTTTTTCAATACAATATAGATAAATATGCTAATGTATTATAAAAATCAACCCCATAATAAACTAAATTTAAAATGTATATTTGCTTATTAGTTTAAAAAAATGGCTAAAAAGGCAGATTCAAATATAGAAGAGTTAAAAAGCAAAGCTCCTTCACAAAACATAATAGAAGTTCCTTCAAGTTATAGTATTGTAAAAAATTTTTTTAATTTCCTCAATACTGTAAAAGGCTTTATTACAGCAATTAGTATTATCATAACATTTTTTATCGGTATTTATTCTTTCGGATATAAAATGGGAAAATCAGAAAATGATAAAATATATAAAGACTCTATTAAAAATATGAACATTAACTTTAAGTTCATTTTAATAAATGAAAAAGAAAAATGGAAATCTGAAAATGAAGATAGACTAACTATTGAAGAAATGAAATTATTTTTTAAAAATTATAATAATGAAAAAAAATAAATCAGCGTACATTTGTATACTTCTAATTATCTTTAATGCTTGTTTTATAATTGTATTATCTATTTTAAATTATCAAGCAGAAGAATATAATGCACATCTTGAAAACCAGATATTATTAAAAGATTCTCTCATAACACAAATACAAAAAAATGACTCTATAAGGGATGCAATAGATTCATCTAAAAATGAGATTTTAAATCTTGTATTTAAAAAAGGAAAATCTGAAAAAAATATATCTTTAGATGAAATGATCAAATATATAAATGGTTTAAATGATTCTTTAGATTTTTATAGGACATTTTATAAATTCTCGAAGAATGATGCTAATTACTCTGTTAAAAAAGAGAAAAATATGATGATATATAGTTATTCTAAAAAAGGAATACCATTAAATATTTATAAGTATGCTTTACAAAAATATGATATTAAAATATTAGAATCAAAAAATAAATATGCTATAAGTGCTCCAAAGTTAGATTTAGCATTAGATTTCTATAATTGCCATAAAATAAAAAATGATTCTATAAAAAAATGAAAGCCTTATTTATATACTCCTTCTTTTTTATATCTTCTTTACTAATTGCTCAAAACCTAATTGGAAAGGTAATAAAAGTAGCAGATGGAGATACTGTAACTATTATCACTGATGAAAATGAACAAATAAAAATTAGATTGTTTGGCATCGATTACCCAGAGAAAGGACAAGATTATTCTAGTAAAGCAACAGCTTTTACAAGTTCTTTTTGCTTCGGTAAAATAGTGAAAGTAACTCAAAAAGGTCTTGATAGACATGGCAGAGTTTTAGGTATTATTTTAATTGGAAAAAAGAATTTAAACGAAGAACTTCTAAAAAATGGTCTAGCTTGGCATTACAAATACTTCGATAAAACTCAGAAATACTCAGACTTAGAACAAGAGGCAAAAAAAAATAAATTCAATATCTGGAGCATGAATAACCCTACCGCTCCTTGGGATTTTAGAAAAGCTAAAAAAGAAAAAACTCCTTATAAATATTTTGATAATAATTAAAATATTCTAGCCTTTTTCTTCAAAGAGGGTATCTTTAAACATATCAGTTATATCTATAGCCTTACTTAAATTTAATTGAGGCTTTTTAGTTAAAGATTTACAACTATTAAACATACCATTAAAATTAGTACCCTTAGAAGTATCCAATTTAGGTAGAGAGTTTAATGAGAAGCACTCTAAAAACATATAACTAAAATCTATTCCATTAGATGTGTCTAACAAAGGGATAATGGTTAGGGAACTTGCTCCAAAAAACATAGAACTAAAATCAGTACCCCTAGAAGTATTTAGAAAAGGTATTGTTGTTAGAGAAGTACAGTAAACAAACATTCCGCTAAAATTAACTCCATTTGATGTATCTAACTTAGGGATGGCATCTAAGGACTCACACCCCCAAAACATAGCGTTAAAATAAATTCCTTTTGATGTATCTAATAGCGGAATACTAACTAGGGATGGGCAAACATAAAACATAAGACTAAAATTTTTTCCATTAGAAGTATCTATCAAAGGAATACTGGTTAGAGATAAACAGTCAGACAACATATAGCGAAAATTAACCCCCTTAGAAGTATTTAGTAAAGGTATAGTAATTATGGATTCACAGCCTTCAAACATATAGCTAAAATCAGTTATATTTTGGGTATTAAATGAAGGAATTTTTTTTAATTTAGTTGCAAATCTAAACATCTTTCTAGCTGAAGTTAACTGTCCCCCATCCGATACATCTGGCAAATACTCTTGCTCTTTTCCTAATTCTGTGATTTTAAGCCCTACCTCACCTTCCACCCAATCGTCATATGGTTCAGAGTTTCTCTCTGTTCTCCACTCAAAATAACCTGCATCTACCCAAGCTTTTTGGATCGTAGGTAGTTTCTTTAAGGCTTTTCCCTCCTCCTTGCCATAGCTATTTAGAAAACAAAATAAACAAGCAAAAAGAAACCATAGCTTTTTCATAGAGAACTGTTTTTATTACTCTATAAACCTACAAATTTTATTTATTATAACTAAATAAAAAAGAGCCTTATTTCTAAGGCTATTCCATTTAAAACAATAAAAAACGACTAAAGAACAACTAACCTAGTAGCATTATAATAATAACTCTTATATAAAAATTAAATTTTTCTTTTTCTCCATTCATTAAGAAGCTCTCGTATATTCTTTACCCCGAATTTTTTACACAAGCTTTCTACCATTTTTTCTAAAGTCCTGGGGTTCGATGGATGTATATTTCTTTTCTCAAAATATTCAGCAATCTCCTTTACCGTAAAACCCTCATTCAGAAGATCTAAAATCTTTTCATCCTCTAATTTTATATCTAAAAAAAATCAGATTTATCCTTTATGCAATCTGGGGAATATACCTATCCGTTAAAAATAAGATGGAAAGCTGTTTCCTATTCCTTTAAATCCTCTGGTCCCTTAGAAACAAACCCATGAATTATATAATTATCATAATATTTTTTTAGAAGAAAGGGTTTAATTAAGCCCTTTCTTCTAAAAAATCTATTTTTAAGTTTTTTAATTTTTCTCTTTCTCTTTTTTTCTTATTTATCAGGTATACTGAATTGGTTATGTTTGGGGTGGTATGTGATGCTAATCTACTGGAAATATTTTCATAGTTTTCTGAACTTGCATCTACTTTATCTAAGAATAGGTGCTTTAATGAATAAAAGTCAGCGGTTACCGGGATTCCTTTTTCATCTTTTTTCAGGTTAGATTTTTCTATTATTTGGTTATTATGGATGACCATTTTAGATTTTATGTGATAATTCCATCTACGAGTGATTTGTACTGGATCTATAGTTGTGGAGCCTGGTTTTAATTTAATTGAAAATAAATAGTCATTAGTTTTTGCTTGATTGATTAATTCTATCCAAAAAGGCAAGGCATCCGGTAATATAATTTTGATTGTTTCTGTATGCTGTCTTCCTTTTTCTATAATCACTTTATATTCTTGTTTTTCTATATTTACATCGCATTTTTTTATTCTAAGTAATTCTGAGCTTCTGGCTCCTGAGTAAAAGAATATCATCATGTATCTATAAAAATAGGGTTGTTCTTCTTTTAGGTATTCGGCTATTTGTTTTAGGTGTTCTATTTCTAATGTTTCTCTTACTTTTTTTATGATTTTTCGTTTTCTTATATCTCTGGTTAGGTTGTGTTCGCAGCAATCGTATTCGACTAATTCATTGAATAGGGAGGATAGGTAAGATCTAAATTTATTAAAGTAGTGATCGGTAAGGTTTAGGTATTCTAAAATGGTTTTAAGTTCACTTCTTTTGAAATCTTTAATTTTTATATTCAACATTCTAAGTTCTCTGGCTCCTTTTTCAAATCTATTAATTGCTATGCGAATTTCATTAAAGTAATCTTTGGAAACTGATTTTTTAAGTTTATCGTGAGATAGTCTAAATGCTTCTATAATGTTTAAATCTTTATGAAGTTCATTTTTCGGTTTTTCTATTTCACAAAAATTTCTTTTGGTAAAGGGGTTATATCCCAGCTCTTTCAAAGCTTTTAATTCATCTTCATAAATAAGTTTAGTTGCATTTCTACGATCTTCTAAATTGGAATATTCATTCATTCCTTTTATAACAACCTGCTTGGGTTTTGGAAATTCAGGATCGTAAAAATAATAATTGATGTACCACTTCTTTTTTAATAAAGACTTTCCTCCTATTTTGCAGTTTGAAGGATAAACTGAAGGAGTACTACATGAACAGCCATTTGGAAGTAAAATTTTTTTTCTCATTTGTAAACTTCAATTTCATTAATCTTTTTATTAACCTTTGAAGCTACAATGCTAAAAATTATATTTTTTAAAAAAGCCTGAAAACATTATGTGGTGCAGTTTTCAGGCTTTTGTGGTCCCACCTGGGCTCGAACCAATAATTATACATATTGATTGTTAGGTACTTATAAGCTTGATTAAATTATATATGCCTAAAAGTATGCCTTATTATGTAAAGGAAATACAGCATAAATTAAATTAGATACTCCATATAAAAAATAAATAGTATTTTCATTATCTGCTATCAATAAGGTTTTAATAGCTTCATTATTTTGTGATAAATTATTGTTTTTAAATTCTATTTGTAGTCTATCATAAAATTGTTTAAAATCATTTACTTTAATATTTAAAAAAGTTAAAATCACTGCTACTAATCTATCCAAAATAAAAATAAGTTCCGTTTTATCTGTAGGATAATTCATAAAATAATTAAACTCCTTACCTATATATAAATAACTATCATACCCTTCTAACCTATCAGGTAATATTTCCAAATCAAACTCCCAGTTTTCATATTCCATTCCTAACTGAAAAGGTATATTTTTTTGTTTCATTGTTCTGACTTTTATACATAAAAAAACCATCTGTTTAGAGATGGTTATAATTCATTTAATTTATAATTATAAAGTTATGGTAATAAGGCAATTCCGTATCCACCTGTATATGTAAATGAATCTAAATATAAGAGTTTAACTTCTCCATCTTCATATTTTACAAAATAATATTCCTCTCCTTTTTCATCTAAAAGTTTCATATACTGAAATTCAATTCTATCTTTTGTATTTCCTTTTTCAACTTCAGAAACACGATAGTAGGTTTTATTATTGCCATTGGCAAAATAGATTTTAATATTATTGTTTTCCCCATAATTGAAAATTATTGTTACATTCCCTTTTTGGATAATTCCAAGTTCTCCATCTTTTATAGTAGAAAATCTTGTAAAATTCTCTGTAAATTGTCTTATTTCCTGTGCATTTATGAGGAATGAATTTAACAGTAAGAATAAAATGCTTATTTGTTTCATAAATTTTATTTTAAATTATTATTCTGCTATATCACTCATTCCTATAGTAAATAGTATAAAACCAAGAATAATGCATATACTTCCAATAATTTTCAAAGTATTCTTATTAAAAATCATATCAGAAGGATAAAATATGAATCCAATGAAAGGAATTACATAAAATGCTAATCCTAAATTTAAGATTATAGCTATAAGCCAATTTATTTCTAATCCTTCTATTAAAGGAAATAAAGAGAATAGAAGACTACTTAGAAAGTAAAGAATAACACTCAAAGATATTTCAGAAAGATTTCCATTGTATTGATTATAAATTAGAGCCTTATCAGGATTATATTTCTCCATTCTTTGAAATCTTCTAATAGTATCTTTATAAAGTGTTAAAGGAAGGTGAAATATAATTACAGAAAGTATACATAGTATTTTCATTATTAATATTTTTAAATTATTATTTCGATATTGCCATATATGGCATTTAATTTAACAAATATAAGAAGCAACTTTGACTTGTCAAATAAGTCAAGTTGGAAAAAGATAAAATTCTAAAAATTATTGGAAAAAGAATTAAACAGGTTAGAGAATCTAAAGGATTTTCTCAACTTGAATTAGTGGGAAAAATGCTGGGAGATATAGATCCTACCAATATTTCCAGAATAGAGTCAGGAAGAACCAATCCTACCATTTATACTCTGTATAGAATAGCGGAAGCTTTGGAAGTGTCTCTTGAGGAGTTGGTGAGTATTGAAATTTCAAATTAGGCTATTAGGCAGTTATCTATTGAAAACCTGCTATTTTCTTAACTAATTTAAAATACCGAGATTAAAACTTTAAATAATTGTTTTTTATATTCTTTTTCTTTAAAATTTAGCTATAACTATATTCTATGGTCTAGAGACACCTCTGTTTCAATTCTATATATATTGGGTATATGGGGTTCTCTTACTCTCTCCTACTGTTTTTTTAAATATAAAACTCCCAACATAATAGAATTAGGATTTTATTCTGTTTTTTTTATCTTTTATAGATTCATAAATTGGATAGGATCTGGGGAAGTTATTCTATAGAAGTATTCTATCAAGCTAAAAAAGTGATAGAGTGATGTTTTTTAAACTTTTTTATATTTACTTTTATTTTTTATAGATTTCCTTGGTCTGCAAAGCTATAATAATGTTCTTTAGCAATAATGATGTGATCCAGTAGAACTAATTCTAATAGACTACAGGCTTGTTTTATTTTTTTAGTTAGTTCTTTATCTTTTAGGGAAGGTTTGTTATTTCCACTGGGATGGTTATGGACTACTATAATGGCAGAAGCATTGGTTTTTAGAGCTGTACTTAGTATTAGTCTTATGTCTACATAACAGGCTGAAATTCCTCCTTTAGCTAGGCTATAATAACCTAACACTATATTAGCTTGATTCAAATAGAGTACTTTTACTTCTTCTTGTAGTTCTAGGGTATTCTTATTCCAGATGGATAGGGCTAAATGATAAAGTTGTTCACTATTTTCTAATTTAATTTTTTTTTCGTTTTTATTGGTATAGGAGACTTTTATTTCAGATGCTTTCATGATTGTATTTTTTATATAGATTGAATATAGTGATATGGTTATATAAGCAATAAGTAGATATTTATTTTTAAAATAAAAGTTTTCTAAAAAAGATCACTTTAGCACTTTTTAGTAGACTTAGATTATAGATTAGTTATAGTATATTTTAGTTTTCTTCTTGCTCTAGGGATAAAATAAAGTCTATATCTTCAGGATGGGTAATTTGTTTATCTGAGAGCATTTCCAGTAGTTCTTCTTTAAAGCCTTCTATTCCTTTATAGGGGGTAGTGTGGAATAATTCCAGATTTCCATTATAAACCATTAAGACTTGATAGTCTGCATTGGTTAGAAATAGCATTCCACTGCAATGATTAAACATAATAGTAACTTCTTGTTTTATAAAGGATTCTGGAATTTTATATTCATTGTAAAGAGTTAAGAGTTCTATAACTAAGGCTAATTCTCTATAGCCAAAGTTTTCTAAGTTAGTAAGGGTAGATATCATAAGTGAGTAAATAAGTAAATAATAAAAAATCCTTCCATTTCTGTGAGATTACTAAGTAGGGTAAAAACAAAAGTGGAAGGAATTAGTGAGTAATATTCAGAGATATTTATATTAGAAGAACCTAAACTACTAATTCTTCATTGGTTTGAAAGGAATGATTTTCTGCTAGTTCTCTTTGTACATAGGAAGAATGATTCTGAGTTGTAGATTGATTGGGAGAAATAGCAGAGTTATTTTCTGGAACATACTCATAGCTATGACTAAGTAAAATTATTTCTTCTGTATCTTTGATAGTATAGGAATAAGGTTCACATTCTACTTTTTCTATTTTTCCTTGTATCTGAGTTCCTATAAGAGCTTGACAAGTAGGTTCATCAAAGGTAGAAGGTAAATAGGCTTTTTTGGCTGTGGCATAGAATTTTCCTGTGGTCTTGGATTGTATCATTTCTATTCCTCCACTAATTTCCAGAATAAAGAAGTCTTGGTTATCTTTTTGTCTTTTTTTGTAATTGATAATGGTTACCATGATTTTTGTGTTTTTGTGTGAATGTTTTAAGTTAGATTGGTTTTTAATAGAATTTAGGTTTAGTAGTGAGTTTCAGCTATCACCTTGAATTTATTTATGGTTCTGAAAGGTTTTGTTTATTTTTTATGGGCGGGGGGAGTTTTTCCCTGTAAATCAGTGGGGGGCTTTCGTATAGGGTGGTTTGCGCTTTCAATTTTTTTTAGAAAAATTTTTAGAAAAAAAATAAATATATTTATATTATTTTAAAACTTTTATTTATATTATTTATAATCTATTAATATCTTTTTTTATTAAAAAAATATTAAAATAAAATTACTTTGTATATTTATACCTCATTTTTTATATTTAATAATGTAGTCATGGGTGAATGGTCTAAATCTATAGGGGAAAAAGGTGAAAATATTGTAAAATTTGTATTTGAAGATATTCTAAATTTTAATTCACTAATAGAAAATGAATCTATAAATTGTATAAAAGGCTCAAAACATAAGGATAAAAAAGCTAAGTCTAATAGAACAACACATGGAATAGATGGATTAATATCTTATCAAAGCCCATTAGAGGATTATTCTTTAGATATTGGTATAATTTCTTCAAAATACGTGGTTGATGAATACCTTAAATATCCTATTAGTTTATTTAAAGCACATTTAAGAGATTTAGCACAATCCATTGAGTGTTTTAATCACTCTAAATTAAAAAATAATATTAATCGTAATTTTGCAGGAATTAATAAAACAGAAATATTTGGAATTCTAGTATGGTTATCAAATACTAGTGATTTAAATTTTGATTTAGTTTCTAAAGTTGATAATATTTTGATAGATAGTGATCTTGTATTTGATAAAATAATATTACTAGATAACAATAAAATTAACTTTTTATATGAAAGTATTTTCAGGAATAAAGAGGTATTTGGTGCTGAAAAAGTTGATTTTGTTTATCATAATAGTGGCTTAAATTTTCTAGCTAGTCAAAATAATTATTATGGTAAAATATTTCCATTAAATTATCTTTATTCTGATATTATACCATTACGAATTGAAGATAGCAATAAAATTATATTATCAATTTTTATTAATGATGATTACCAAGAGGAACAATTATCACAAATTTTACATTTTGCAAAGTCATTTGATCACTTAAATGCTGTTGATAAAGTGACTATCAAATATCGAAGTTATGATAGCTTAATTAATGAAAAATCTGTAAAAGAAAAACTTATAAAGTTTCCAAATTATAAATTGAATCAAAATTTAGAATTAAAAAAATTTCCTTCTGATTTTAGAAATAGTTAATATGAAAAAAGAGCTTTTACCTCAAGGTGATTATATAAGACAACTTCTTATAAAATCAAATGTATCAAATTCGAATATTAATCAAATGTTAAGAGAGAAAGGAGTTTTTCTTGGACATAATGAAAAAAATAATTCAGTTCCATTATTAATGAAAAGCATAATAAGTCCAAGGGATTATGAAATTTTATATAATACACAAAAAACTAAAGAAGAAACTATTAAATATAGAACATCTTCAATAAAATGTAGTTCAGATTTTGACTTTACAGATCTTTTAGAAGGTAATATTGATTTACATAATTTAATTATTGAAAGGCATACATATAAACCTAATTATAAAATAATTGGTAATCCCTCATTTTATTTTGAAAATGAAAATACAGCTATATTCGAATATAATATAGAAAGAGAAAATATATTAAGTGATTGGACGAATAATAAAACTTATCATTCCGGAGCTATAACTTTAAATAAAATATCAGATGTAGATATTCAAATTTCAGTACAGCAAAATTCAACTTCTAAAGAAACACTTGAAGTTAATAATATCCTAATGAATATTTTAAAAGAAAAGATGCAACAAAAATCAATTATCACTTCAAATGAAGATATAATAACTGTAAAATTTAACCATTTTAATAATACATCAAGAGTCAAATTTTTTTATTCTTTTCTTAGTGATTTTAATATTTATCTTGAATTTAAATCAATTACGGATATTGATCTATATTTAGATGAAAGTATTGTAAGTCATGAAGATGTGAAAATATTTCTTGATGAAATTGATAATTTAAAACTAAATGGAAAAGGATTACAAAATCATTTACTTTTAAGAGATGAAAAATATTTTCCTAAATTAATTTTCGGATCTATAAAATTAAAATATAAGATAAATTACAAAAGTATTGAGGGAGGAGCTATTATAGACTTAGGGTTTCCTGATTATGTTAAAAATAAAGATGAAAATTCTGAATTCCAATTTTCTATAGATTTAATTCTAAATAAACAAGATAGACAATCTAGTATTGAAAATAAAATTAGAAAAAAATTATTGGATTTGTTTGAAATAAAAAAAGTTGAGAGTTATGAAAGGTTAAAAATAATATAGAATGTAGTGGGAAAGGTATTAATAAGTTTGATAATAGTATTTTCTCTTATTATACAAAGATTTGAGAGTAATATCTCTAATGAGAAATTAAATAAAAAAATGTTGAACTATCACTTCATTGTAAAAAATCACTTTGATTTGATTGTCAGCTCCAACTATAATACTGTTTCGAAAAAAGTAATAGGAAAATAGCTCTCTTTTTTATTTGTCCTACTTGCAATTATTAATTATATAAGTATTAGTATATTCGGGAACGATTCCGAAAATGTACTTCTTAAAAATCGAGTATTATTTATATTATCTGTTACAACACTACTATCTTTGTATGGATTTATAAGCCCCAAATGGGATTTATTCATTATGATAACCATCGTTTTTTTAAGTGGTGGCCTTTTAGGATTATTTTATTTAATGAAAATTACAATCCTTATATTTCTCAATATACAACAAGTGGAAAAATATTTATTGCAATTTGTATAATTATTGCAATAGTTATACTTTTACTTATATTTGTTCTATATCATTTTATATTTAAAGTAATTTCATATATTTTTTATTTTATTCTCAAAAATTATTTTAAACTATGTTTATATCTTAATCCTCAAAAACCTCTTAAACCTTTTGTTATAATAATAGAATTATTAACCATAATTTTTATACCAATATTTAGCTTATTATAATATTAAAAAATAATAATAGGAATTAATCTTTAGCAATAACGCTTATACTATTAGTAGCATCTTGGATAGCTGTTTCTGCTAATTTTCTTCTTGCATTTTCAGAAAAATAACCACTAGCTAGAGGAACAAAAAATAGAGCAATAGCTGAACTTTTTTGAGCCAATGAATTTTCATTTTCTAAAGACCATTTATTATTATATAGCTTATCATCTATGTGAGATATACCATTATCCCTCATGGTAGGAGTAATCCTATTTTGATTATAAATGCTATTTCTACGCATGGAATCATACACATGTTGATAATTTGGATTAGTTTGTATTTCTGACCATAAATTCCTAGCTGTTTCTGAGTTCAATTGTTGCCTACTCATAGAAACTAGCTCTCTAAATTTAGCTAATAATACTTCATCTTGTATAACTACTTGTCCTGTTTTATATAATACAACAGCATCTTCTAATGTTGGTGGCGCTAATGTTGATGCATTATCTTTTAAAGTGTTATAGGTTTCTTCACCTATGGTTACCATATTACTACAATCTTTCTTTTCAGCTTCATTTATTCTCTGATAAATTTCATTATTTGCATAATTATCATTTCCTCTCATTATGCTACTTTGTACAGATGACATAGCGTAAGTTGTAGCAATTCCTGCATAAGTATATGGAGAGCCAAAAGCACCAAAAATCTTTCTCATACTATTAGTAAAAAATTGTAACCCAGAGCCAGAAGTGGAAGCTATTGGTTTTCCTAATAAATATCCTGATGCAATAGCTCCAGCAGTAATAATTGCTGTTTCTTTTATATTTTCATATGCAATAGATTTTGCAGCCTGACTTGCTACATCATAACTAATCATAGGTTGTAGTACACCGCCACTTTTACAAGTAAGCATGGATTCTTGGGTAATAGCTTCATAACCATTAAAATATACTGTTGTTTTATAGTTTATCCATTTCCCTTCTTTCAAAGGAGAAGAGCAATCATGAGTTACTATAGTTATAGTAGCTCCAGCAATTAAAACTACTGCACATATACCAGCTACAGCCCATCCAATAGGATTAGAAGCTAAAATTAGCCCTACAGCTAACCCTGCTATTGCCATCCATAAATTCATTGGCTTTTTACAGATAAATTTTTCATTTGTATTTTTATCCTCTACAGTTAAGAGTGCTTTATCTTTTTTGTAAAAAACAGAAACTTTATTTCGAGTAGGAATTAATTTTTTAGGGTCTGTATTTTCCTGATAGGTACAAACTACATAAGTGTCTTTAGATATATATGATTTACTCATTTTTACTAATAGATATAATTTTTATAGGGCTATATATTTAAAAATAAATAAGTTTTTTATCTAAATAATAAATACTTTTTTGATAATCATAAGTATATCCCTCATCATCTGTTTGTATGATTTTATACACTACTTTTTTTAAATTTTTATCTTGAGGATTATTTCGTAAAACGTTATTTAAGACATCTAATTTTTTTTCAATTTCTCCATCACTACTTTTTTTATAAGTTTTGATAAATTCTTCAAATTTATACTTATATTCAAAAAGTTCTTTTACTATTTCTTCTTTATTGGTAATTTCATAAATAGGCTCTCCCGCATTTTTTTTAACCTCAACTTCACTAATACCTAATTCAGCAAATTTAAAATTAGGAGTTTCATGACTTTTTTCTTCTTTATTAAAATAGTAACAAAATATACCTACTAATCCTGCCAGAATAACAATAATAATTAAGGTATTTTTTTGTTTATTCATAAATTATATCTTTAAAGTTCAACCTTTTTTAATTCATACTTAGTAACAGTAGCATAATTATTTTTTATTTGTTCACTTATAGAAGCAGTTGCATGAATCATTAATCCTGTTTTATTCTCTATAACATAGGTTATCCTGTAGATATAATCAAACTCAGTAAAAGAATATTTAATTAATGGTTTATACATCTCATTATAGTATTTAATTAATATAGCTTCATCCAAATTTTCTTTAACCAAAGTACCAACTAATCTATAAGTAGTTGATAAATCATCTTCTGATACTTTAGTATTTATAACTTTAATTTTTAATTTTACAGTAGGATAAATTTGAGATTGTTGTTCTATTATATAATCATTTAGTTCATCTTCTAAATTAGCCTTTAATAGAATATGGTAAAATAAATTTTTATCAAGTATATTGGAAATTTCTTCATTATTTGAAAATTCTTTATTTCCATTTTTAATAAAATTCTTAATAGTATCAGGGCTTCTTTTTTCTAGTTCTTGAAAAAAGGGAATATTTTTAACTTCATTGTTAGAAAAAAAATCCCAATTTTTTTTTAATTCTTTCAAGTTATATATTTGTGATATTTTACCTAAATTATTTTGAGTAAAGATTATTTTCTTTCGTAAAAATTCTACTTGTTTAATTAACTCGAATGCTTCACCTATTCCATCTGGTTCAATAGAAGTTATATAATCTTCTAAATTTATTTTAAAATACTTTTTAGAATCTTTTTCTAAAGAAGAAAGTAAATATTGTGTTTTTATTTCACAAGAAAAATGAGGTTTACCATCAACGGTAACTAGATTATTTTGATTGCATCTATAACGGGCTTTTTGAGTAAAGTTTTCTAATAAGTTATTATTTTCTTGCTCTGTTTTTATTTTTTTAGTAATAGGTACCTTAATTTGTTGTCCATATCCTACATAAGTACTTCCAAAAGGAACTTTGAAAAATCTAACATTTGGATTTAAGGATTTAATATCCTCCGGGGATATATTAAATTTTTCTGCTATAGATGATAATTTCTCCTCTTCATATACTGTATATATTTTATATTCCATAATAATAAGTTTAACAAATAACTCTTCAAATGTAGGTATTTTTGTTCTTTTTTGGATAAACTTTATTTTTATTTTAGTATTAATGGGTGTATTGGTTGCGATTTTATTTCTGTTAGGTAGTTTTTATGGTATAAAAATCCATCCTATAGACATATAGGATGGTCTTAATCAACTTAAAAACCAATGGTAAGACTTATCTATCATGGTCTTTTGAATGCTTTTAATAAAATTCAACGCATTTACATTTCTTTCCAGAAACCTATCAATATAGCTGGATTTATTGGATTGGGTAAATAAGTTATATGCTTTCCATAAATTGATATCCCCTACTGAATCCCTGCAAAAACTCTCATCCTGATAATAATCTTTTGCAATGTTAGTAAACTGACTATCATTGAAAGTTAATTCGGAGATTTGCAAGTTCTCTTTTTCTTTTTTAGGTAAATGTTGATACAATCTTGTTTTTCCTAATAATTGAGCAAATTGTTGTTCTGTTAAACTATATTCAGGGAGTTGTTTCATCTGATTGAGATGCTTTTCTGCTTCATACTTTTGTAATACTTGTAGAATACTATTTTGTAGTTCTTGGTAGGAAGAAACTCGCATATTCTCTACATATCCATCTGAGTTTACACATAAATTACAACACACTAAATTCTGGAATCCAATAAAAAACTTAAACTTTTCCATAAACTTTCGGTTATATAAGTTTTCCTGGTTGTAGGCTCTTACTCCTCCAATAGTTAATTCTAAAGGATTTTCTTGTATATCTTCTGTAATGCTTGGTATTCTGATAATAAATGCCATTCTTTCATAATAAATGGTTTTTTCATGGTCTAATAAATCTTTTGCATTTTTATGGATTGCTTCGGTTATTCTTCCTTTAATTGGATGAGATACCCTAATTTCTGGAATCTCCAAATTATGACAAGAAAATATCTTGCTTATACACTCTTGTGTTATTTCTATAAACTTCTGATGGGCTATAGTTTTTTCATTATCTTTTTGAAAATACGGGTATAATACAATCATTTTTTTAGATGATAGAGGGTTGCTTTTTCTGTATTAACTTCTATAAAAGGCTTGGGTTGATTATTTGAGAAAATAAATTATTATTAAATTAACATTATTATAAATAAATTATTTTCAGATAAAGATTTCTCTATTATGTTAGCATTTTTTATAGATTTAATGTAAAAAGCTTCTTCTGGTGAAACTGGTTTAGTGATTTTGAGTATGTCCATTGGTTGAAAAGTTTTGAGGGTTGGTTAATTGGGATAACAGTTTTTTCTTCTCCATAAATACATGGTTTAGATTATTTTGATATTCCGGGTATTCTTTATAGAGTTCAGATAAATCTGAAAGGCTGGTGCAAGACTCTATTTTTTGGTAGACTTCATTTTCAGATAGCTTAGTATAAGGAGAAGACTTTACTGGTAATGAGCCTTGATTGCACCATTCCAGAATTCGTTTTCCTGTGTAGGTATTGATAACAAATTCGGGTTTTCCCTTAAACAATCCTGTCCTGTCTTTAGAGGAAACTGCAAAGTGTTTTATATCTACATCAAAGACTAAGGTAAATTCATAATCTAGTCCATCCCTTTGTACTGCTTTTAATCCTACTTTTTCAGGTATATATTTGCCACCTTTTTGGTTTAATACATAATCCTGCTTGGTTCTCATAGTGGCTATTACATGGGCATTACATTGTAAAATCTTATTAATAAAGGCTTTTTGCCTGGGAGTTACTTTTGTCCAGTTGGTAAAAGAGTTTCCTGCCAGTCTGGAATGAAAGTCCAATAATTCACCCCATGCATGGGAAATACTGTCAATGATAATAACTTCCATTGTTGCCTTTTCACATACCTCAATAGCTTCTATATATTTTTCTGGTGTAAAGGGGGGAGTTAAGGAAAGTACATTATAATTGCCCAAATGGGCATATAAATCAGCACTTCCATTTTCTGTATCTATGATAGCTACTTTGAAGAAGTTTCCATTGGTTAATCCTTGGGCAAGAAGTAGACTTGAATAAGTCTTCCCACTTCCTGCACTTCCTTGTAAAGCCATCTTAATTTTTGCTATTTTTCTTTCTGATGGTCTGAGTTGCATATTGTTAAATATTTAAAGGTTAATTTTATTACGAATGATTTTAATTAGAAATGAAAAAGGTTAATAAAAAAAATCAATTCATTGATTATCAGCATAATACATTTTTTGTATTAAAATATTTAATTGTTATTATAATTAATGAAAAATATCTTATTATCTTTGCCCTATTCTTGTATGAAAAAGCAAGTAGTTAAAGAAATCTCTTAGAAATTGTCATGATTTGTTTCTAAGTTATTCTCTTGACCTAATCCTACAAAGGATTAGACCTCCACCAAGGAGGGGAACGTGCAAACCAAAGTTGTTGCTCATACTGTTATCCAGAATCATGCTGGAGAGTTACATAGAATAAATCCTGATTTAACAGTTCAGGTAAATACAGAAATACCAAAGAGTTTAACTCTTTATATCCCTGAAAATTTTGATATGGATGATTTGGTAAAGAAAAGTCCACCAAATTTCAAGTATCATAGGGATTGTTTTATTTATATTATTCATCTTCTCACTGATACCCCAAGCAGGAATAAAGATGAAGAAATGTATTATGTTCCTTTATATAGTACCTTACTTCAAAGAAAAGTAAGAGATTATAGAAAGTATCTTGATTATTTAGTAGCTAACGGAGTATTTTATGAAAATAGACAATATTTAAAAGGTGAAAAATCAAGGTCTTTCAGATTTACTAAAAAATACCAAACCCCTGTAAAGCCTGTGATTATTACAAAATATACACTAATCAAAAGCATTTTAACGTATATTAATGTAAAAACTTCAGATAATGACAATAATGATTGTTGTATTGAGTATAACCTCTTAGACTATTTAAGTTATTGGTTTTCTACAGGAAAATTGACAGTTGATTTTAAAAATGCTGAAAAATATTTATGGGATTTGTATGAAAAAGATAAGAAAAATCAATTCAATATTTTTTCATCTGAAGGAAAGAAGATTAATCCAATGGCAAGATTTAATTGCCGTTATATTGTTCTTTTAAAGCTTTATAAACAACAATTCCTTAGTACTGTTGACAGTACTGCTGGAAGGTTTCATACTGTTTTAACACAATTAAAAAGTGATTTAAGACAATTTGTAAGTTATAATGGACAAAAATTAGTTGCTATAGATATTGTAAATTCTCAACCTTATTTATCTTGTGTGTTTTTTAATAAACAGAAATTTATGAGTAATGAAGTTTTACAAAAAATACAATCATATAACAAGTCTTATAATAAAAAGAATTTATGCAATTCTCTAATTGATAAAGTTGAAAATGCCCATAAGTTAAAGTCTGTAAATCAATTTATTGAAATTGTAAAATCAGGAAAATTATATGAGAAATTTGGAGAGTTACTTTTGGAAAAAGGTATTCTTAAAGATAGAGATAATATAAGAATACAGGCTAAAAAAATTGTTTTTAGTTCATTTTTTAGTCCTAATCAATCTATTGCATATAATAATGCAATAGTAATTTTCAAAGAACATTTTCCAGATGTTTATGAAATTTATAGAGCTATTAAACAAAGCAGACATAGAACTTTAGCTTGTACACTACAAAATTTAGAAGCTAATTTAGTACTTCATAAAGCTTGTAAAATAATTTCAGAGCAAAGACCAGAAATTCCTTTATTCACTTTGCATGATGCTATCATTACAACAGAGGGAAATGAAGAATATGTTAAAGAAATACTTTATGATATATTACTAAATGCAGTAGGGATACCGCCAACATTAAAATTTGAAAGGTGGGAGAAAGTAGCTTAAAAGGCTATTAATAGTAAAATGAGAGGTTTAAAAATATCTCTCATTTTTCATTTAATTTTCCTTTGAGCTTTAAAATATGCTCGCTTACCTTCTTCTGGACTACTTTTGCATAATGCTCTTGAGTAATAGTAATTTTGGAATGCCCTAAAAGCTCACTCACAATTTCCATAGGAACATCATTATAGAGTAAAACTGTAGTAGCAAATGTTTTTCTTGCTATATGGTGGGTGAGATTTTTATTAATACCTATTATATCTGCTATTTCTTTTAAATAGGAGTTAAACTTTTGATTGGATATTCTAGGTAATAGATAAGTATTTACATCAGAATTATATTTCTCTATTATGTTAGTACTTTTGGGTAAAAGAGGTATAGATATTTCTTTTTGTGTTTTCTGTCTATACATTTTAATCCATTTATTTCCATCAAAGCCTTTTATTATATGTTTAGATTCTAAAGTACTCATTTCTTGATAGGCTAATCCTGTATAACAACAGAATATAAACATATCTGCTACTTGTTGTAATCTTACTGCTTTGAAATGATAGTTCTCCAGTTTACTTAGTTCTTCAGTATTAAGATAGATAACCTGTTTTTTAATATGCTTTACTTTATAATCAGAAAAAGGGTTTTTATCTAAAATCCCTTGAGAAATAGCTATTTTAATAATCTTTCTAAATCTTTGTATAGTTTTATTAATTGTTGCAAGAGCAAGGTTCTTTTCTGTCTTTAGGAAAAATTCATAATCCTGTATAAATTGCAAATCTAAATTTTTAAAAGGATAATCATTTTTATTAAATTGAAATTTAATAAACCCTTTAAGTAATTCAAAAGATTGTTTAAACTTCCATAAAGTACCTATTGAATAGTCTTTGCCTATCAATTTCCCCATCTTATCATTGTGTTCCTGAAAGAGTTTTAAAATGGTTTTATCTTCTTTTATAGGTTTTCCAATGTATTGTAGGTAAATATCTTCTACCTCATAATTCTTTTCCTGAATTTGCAGAAATAAAAAAGCCTGATTAATCTTTTGTTTAATCAGGCTTATCTGTATATTGATAAAGTTATTAATTTCATTTGGTGGATGAACTTTTTGTTGTTTGCTATTCCAATTGTTTGGATTAATAAAGATTCCAATTGAAAATATTTTTCTTTTACTTTGAAAGGTTATTCTACATCTTAAAGGAGCTACTCCTTTTGAATTTGTATTAATTTTATCTAATACAAATAATATATATAATTTACTGTTATTCATATTATTATAAAATTTATAGGGTGTGCCTTTTATAAATTAGGGTATGCCTTTTTCTATGCCTATTTCTAACTAAAAAAGAAATAAAATAAAAGTGACGTTATGTAGAAATTAATGTAATAAGCTTGATAACTTGCTCATTTTCAGGCATAAAAAAAGCCCAAACATTTTAGATAATTTGTTTGGGCTCATAATTATGTGGTCCCACCTGGGCTCGAACCAGGGACCACCTGATTATGAGTCAGGTGCTCTAACCAACTGAGCTATAGGACCAGTGCTGATTAGCGGTGCAAATGTACTATTTTTTTTATTACCTGCAAATTTTAAACGTAAATTTTTACTATATATTTTTATTATTTAATCCCAAATAATTACTTTTAGACTTTTCATTAAAAAAAAAATTCAATAAACAACTGTTAAACTGATAATTACAAATTATAAATTTTGAGTTTTAATAAAAATATTTAAAAGGTTCCTAAAAAAGATAATAAAAATTATAGTATTTTTGTCTATAAAAAAGTATAATGAATTACGATATAATAGTTATTGGAAGCGGACCTGGTGGATATGTTACTGCAATTAGAGCTTCTCAATTAGGTTTTAAAACTGCTGTCATTGAACGTGAAAATTTGGGAGGAATTTGCTTGAACTGGGGATGTATCCCTACGAAAGCATTAATTAAAAGTGCTCATGTTTTTGATTATATTAAACATGCCGAAGAATATGGACTAAATAAAGTAGAGGGTTCTTATGAATTTTCTAATATTATAAAAAGAAGCCGAGGAGTTGCTGACAAAATGAATAAAGGAATTGGCTTCCTAATGAAAAAAAATAAGATTGACGTAATCTTAGGAAATGCTAAAGTGAAAGCTGGAAAAAAAGTTGATGTTACAGATTCCGAAGGAAAAGTTTCTGAGTACTCAGCTTCTCACATTATTATTGCAACTGGTGCAAGATCTAGAGTATTGCCTAATCTTCCACAGGATGGAAAAAAAATAATTGGTTATAGAGAAGCTCTTACTCTACCTAAACAACCCAAATCCATGATAGTTGTAGGGTCTGGAGCTATAGGTATAGAATTTGCCTATGTTTATGCTAGTTTAGGTACGAAAGTTACCGTAGTTGAATATTTACCTACAATTGTTCCTGTAGAAGATGAAGAAGTTTCTAAACATTTAGAAAAATCACTTAAGAAACAAGGAATAGACATAATGACTAATGCTTCAGTTGAGAAAGTAGAAGATCATGGTGAAGGAGTTAGAGCGTCCATTAAAACTTCCCAAGGTGAAATAACTTTAGAAGCTGAAATTGTATTATCTGCAGTAGGAATAACTGCCAATATTGAAAATCTTGGACTTGAAAATGTAGGTATCGCTACTGACAAGGGCAGAATTCTTGTTGACGATTTTTATAAAACCAACGTACCCGGTTATTATGCAATTGGTGATGTAATTCCAGGACCTGCACTCGCACATGTAGCCTCTGCTGAAGGTATTTTATGCGTGGAAAAAATTAAAGGTTTAAAAGTTGAGCCTATAGATTATGGTAATATTCCTGGATGTACCTATTGCTCACCAGAAATAGCCTCAGTGGGTATGACTGAGAAAAAAGCTAAAGAAGCCGGTTATGAATTAAAAGTAGGAAAGTTTCCATTTGTTGCTTCTGGTAAAGCTACTGCTAATGGAGATACTGATGGTTTTATCAAAGTTATTTATGACGCTAAATATGGAGAATTATTGGGTTGCCATATGGTTGGTAACGGAGTTACTGATATGATTGCAGAAGCCGTTGCTATAAGAAGATTAGAAGCCACAGCGCATGAAGTGCTAACCACTATTCACCCACATCCAACCATTTCAGAAGCATTTAAGGGAGCTACTGAAGCCGCCTACGGTGAAGCCATTGATTTATAAGAAAATACTTAATTAAGAATCTATAATTTTTAATAGATTTTTAATTATAATTTAATAATATAGAATGTATATTTTTTATTATATAAAATGATTTTTTTTGTTCAAGTGATCTAATTATTAATATCTTTGAATAATTAAAATAAATATATATAAACAATGAATAATTTAGTCGTTTTAATTATTTCGGTAATTGTTATAGTTTCTAATTGGAAACTATATGAAAAATCTGGTCATAAAGGCTGGAAAGCAATTATTCCTATTTATAATTTATATGTCTTGTTCCACGAAATTAATAAAAGACCTGCTTGGTGGATAATTTTACTACTTGTACCCATAGTAAATATAGCAGTTTTAATAATTGTTTATATGGATTGGGCATTAAAATTTGGAAAAAGCAAAGCTTTTGGAGTTGGAATGGCTCTACTACCTTTCGTATTTCTTCCTATGTTAGCATTTAGCGATGCTACCTACAATGACGGTATAAAAAATGATATTCTTGATAGTTTAGGTGAAATTGGAAAGCAAGACCAATAATTATTTAATATATTAACAATAAAGCTACTTTAAATTTAAAGTAGCTTTTTTTAATGAATAGAATGAAAATTCCTTATAATATAATTTTAGCCTCACAATCTCCAAGAAGACAGGAGTTATTAAGATCTCTGAACATTTCGTTTGTTTGTAAACCTGTTTTAGTAGAAGAAACTTATCCAGCGGGATTAGTTGCTAACGAAATTACAGAATATTTAGCAAAAAAAAAGTCATCCCACTTTGGAAATGTAAAATCTAAGGATCTACTTATAACGGCAGATACCATAGTTTGGAATAAAGATCATCCCTTAGAAAAGCCTAAGAATATTGAGGAAGCTAAAAATTTTTTAAGAGAAATATCTAATACTGATCATACCGTATATACTTCAGTTGGCTTTACTACTTCTGAGGGTACTAAAATTTTCACCGACAGTGCTAAAATCTATCTTTCTGAGTTAAGTGATGAAGAGATTGATTTTTATATAACCAATTATCGTCCTTTAGATAAAGCAGGCTCTTACGGTATACAAGACTGGATTGGATTATCTAAAATTTATAAAATTGAAGGTTCTTATTATACAATTATGGGACTTCCAACACATATCGTTTATGAATATCTTAAAAGTATAAAATAAAAACCTTCATTTTAATTTATAACTTATTTTAAACTACCAACCATATCTTCCGGGCGTACCCATTTATCAAATTCATCCGAAGTGACAAATCCTAAATTAATAGCTTCCTCTTTTAAAGTAGTTCCATTTTTATGTGCTGTTTTTGCGATGATAGCAGCCTTCTCGTAACCGATATGTGTGTTTAGTGCTGTTACAAGCATTAAAGAGTTATCCAACAGCTCCTTTATTCTTTTATGATTGGGCTCAATACCGGTTGCACAATGAGCATCAAAAGAAAGGCAGGCATCTCCCAATAGTTGAGCAGATTGAAGAAAATTATAAGCCATTACAGGTTTAAATACATTTAATTCATAATTTCCTTGAGTGCCAGAGAACGTAATTGCTGTATCATTACCTAATACTTGCGCACATACCATCGTCATAGCTTCATTTTGGGTAGGATTAACTTTACCTGGCATTATGGAAGATCCTGGTTCGTTTTCAGGAATAAACAACTCTCCTATTCCACTTCTAGGTCCAGAAGCCATAAGCCTTATATCTTGAGCAATTTTAAATAAAGAAACTGCTAATTGTTTAAGTGCTCCATGAGTTTCCACTATGGCATCATGAGAAGCTAAAGCTTCAAATTTATTAGTTGCTGTAACAAAAGGTAATCCGGTAAATTTTGAAATATATTCAGCAACTTTTACATCGTATCCTTTAGGGGTATTTAAACCAGTTCCTACAGCCGTACCTCCCAATGCTAATTCGCTAAGATGTGGTAAAGTATTTTCAATTGCTTTAATGGCATAATTAAGTTGAGCTACATAACCAGAAAATTCTTGTCCTAAAGTCAATGGAGTAGCATCCATCAAGTGGGTTCTCCCTATTTTTATAACTTCTTTAAAACTTTCAGCCTTTAGTTGTAACGTATCTCTTAATTTTTTTACTGCGGGCAAAGTATGTTCCACCACTTTTTTATAAGCGGCTATATGCATAGCCGTTGGATAGGTATCGTTGGAAGACTGTGATTTGTTTACATCATCATTGGGATGGATACAACTTTTTTCTCCCAATTTCCCACCTTTCAATACCCATGCACGATTAGATATAACTTCATTAACATTCATGTTGGATTGAGTTCCTGAACCGGTTTGCCATATAACTAAAGGAAACTGTTCGTTTAACTTATTATCAAGAATTTCATCACAAACACTTGCTATTAAATCTCTTTTTTCTGAAGATAAAACTCCTAAAGATTCATTGGCATAAGCAGCCGCTTTTTTTAAAATTGCAAAAGCATGTACGATTTCAACAGGCATTGACCCCTCAGGTCCAATCTTAAAATTATTTCTAGATCTTTCAGTTTGAGCTCCCCAATATTTATCTTCTGGAACTTTAACTTCTCCCATGGTATCTTTTTCAATACGATAATTCATATTTTTAATTTTATTATTTTATTAAAGTTACAAACTATAATTCTATTGTTAAAAAGAAAGACAGCCCAATTGGGCTGTCTTTTATCATGTTTATTTAATATATTATTTCTTATTCTTGGCTTGCTGTTGCTGTGCTTGCTCCATCATTTGTTGCATTTTCTGTTGCCATTTACTTTTCTTCTTCGCAGGCTTTAGTTTATTTTCTTGCATTTTAGCATGTATCTTCTTCTCATCTATGAAATAATTTTTTATTAATATAATTAAAAGAATATTTATAACATTGGAAACTAAATAATACCATGATAATCCTGCAGCATAGGAGTTTAACCAAAAAATAAACATCACTGGCATTAAGTACATCATAAACCTCATATCAGGCATACCTTCTTGTTTAGGTGGCTGCATGGTTGAGGTAGACATCTTTGTATAAATTAATAAGGCTATACAATACAATAATGTAAATAAACTTATATGATTTCCATAGAAACTTGATAAAATAGGTATATGGGTATTCCATTGATAAATGGAATCGTAAGCGGTTAAATCATTGGCCCATAGGAATGATTTACCTCTCATTGCTATATTATTAGGAAAGAATCTAAACAAGGAATAAAAGATAGGAATTTGTATTAATGCAGGTAGACAACCGGCTAACGGATTAACACCTGCCTTCCTATACAATTCCATGGTTGCTTGTTGTTTTTTTAATGGATCTGCATTTTTATTCTTCTCATTAATTTCATCCAATTCCGGCTTAAGTATCCTCATCTTTGCTCCTTGTATATACTGTTTGTACATAATTGGAGAGGTTACTAACTTAACAACAATCGTCATTAAAAAGATTATCCATCCTGCGGGTATTCCAAATTTTTCTAAAAATTGATAAATCCATAAATAAAATATACATAACCATTTCATCCAACCAAAAGGAATATTGTAAGAAAATTGTTTGCTTATTTCATTATTATCAGCTTTATAAGATTTTAGAAGATCGTAATTTAAGGGCAAGAAATTCCAAGTATAATTTTCATTAATTTCACCCTGGTGAATAGGAACTATAGAAGTAAATGTAAATTTCTTAAGATATTTAGAAGTATCTTCATCCTTGGTTTGTTCTCCTTTTGAATTATGAAATCCATTTTTTGCCTCTAAAATGGTAGCAAAAAACTGTTGTTTTACACTTATCCAATCAATTTTATCTTTGTCTTCTGTAAAGCCGTTGGTATCATAATCGGTTTGTTTATAATCATTTAAACTATATCTATATTCAGTATAAATAAGTTCTTGAGATCTACCCTTTTCTAATGCTATTGCATTTTGTTGCCAATCTAAAGTAGCATTCTTACCTGATGTAATTTGTGATAATCCTTGAGTTTTAACGTTAAAATTTAAAGAATATTCTCCGTAAAGTTTGTAGATGAATTGAATGTAAGATCCATTGGCAAGGTTTGCGGTAAATGTAGCTTCATCTTTTCCAACTTGGGGAGTAAAGACTAAATCTCTAGTATTAATAATCTTTCCAGTTTTATCTTTAAAAGAAATATTAAAATCTGTGTTTTCTTCATTAACTAAAAAAAGATCTTTCTTATGCGATTCGTTAGCCTCGTCATAAGCCGTCCATTTCTTTAATCTTACTCCTCTTAGCTGTGCTCCTTGCGTACTAATTTTTATATCTAATTGCTCATTAGAAAAAGGAATTAGTTGAACTTTTGCTTCTTCAATAGAATCTAGTTGAATGGGTTTGGTTGTTACGGTTGATTGCTCAATTTTATTTTCTGAAGCAATTGTTTGTTTTTCAACCTTCTGATCTTCTAATATGGTTTTTTGCTGTTGTTTACTTGAATAAACTAAAAATCCGATTAAGATTATACCTATAAGTATAAAACCTATAATTTGATTTTTATCAAAATTGCTTTTTTGTTGCATTTTTTATTTTATTATAATTTTGATAATCTTGAGCAGCTTTTATAAGAGCTAAAAATAAAGGATGTGGTGTTGCCACTGTACTCTTATATTCTGGATGATATTGAACTCCTATATAGAACGGATGATCTTTTACTTGAATAATTTCAACCAATCCTGTTTCTGGATTGGAGCCTATAGCTTCAAGACCGTTTTTTTCAAACTGTTCTTTATATTCACTATTAAATTCGTATCTATGTCTATGTCTTTCTTTAATACTAAGATTGCCATAGATTTTTTCAGCTAACGAATTTTCTTTTATTTTACAATCCCATGCTCCTAACCTCATGGTGCCTCCCTTATTGGTGATATTTTTCTGTTCTTCCATTAAACAGATCACTGGATTTTCAGATTGTACATTAAATTCAACACTGTCTGCATCTTCATAACCTAATACATTTCTTGCAAACTCTATGACAGCAATCTGCATTCCTAGGCATATTCCTAACAATGGAATTTTATGAACCCTTGCATACTGACAGGCTGTAATTTTACCAGCTATTGCCCTATCACCAAATCCTGGGGCTATAATAATACCATCAATCCCTTTTAATTTATCCGAAATATTTTCGGGTAGAATATCTCCACTATATATCCACCGTATATTCACTTTTGTTTCATTCGATGCTCCTGCATGTATCAGTGCTTCAACAATAGATTTATAAGAATCTTGTAAAGAAACATATTTACCCACTAAAGCAATTTCAAGTTTATTTTTCGGATTTTTATATTTAGTAAGAAAATCGTTCCATTGCGTTAAGTCAGGTTCTTTATTGTCTTCATTAAAACCTAATTCTTTTAATACTAAGGTATCAAAATTTTGTTTTTTAAGGTAAAGAGGTACTTCATAAATGGTTGATAGATCTTTGCTTTCAATTACATGATCTATGTTCAAATTACAAAATAGCGCTAATTTAGAACGTACATCTTTAGGAATGTCATGCTCAGTTCTACAAACTAGAAAATTAGTTTGCAAACCATTTTCCATTAATTGACGTACGGAATGTTGCGATGGTTTAGTTTTTAATTCGCCACTAGCCGCTAAGTATGGTACTAAGGTTAAATGTACAACTATTGAATTTTGATAACCTAATTCCCATCTCAATTGTCTTACAGTTTCTATATAAGGTAAGGATTCAATATCTCCAACGGTTCCACCAATTTCTGTAATAATGATATCAAAATCCCCGCTTTTACCAAGTATTTTAATACGTCTTTTGATTTCATTGGTAATATGAGGGATCACTTGAACAGTTTTACCTAAAAAATCTCCTTTTCTTTCTTTTTCAATAACCGTTTGATAAATTTTCCCGGTGGTTACATTGTTATTTCTACTAGTTGGAGTATTTAAAAACCTTTCATAATGTCCAAGATCCAAATCGGTTTCTGCACCGTCTTCAGTCACATAACATTCCCCATGCTCATAAGGATTAAGGGTTCCTGGATCTATATTTATGTATGGGTCTAATTTTTGAATAGTGACTCTATAACCTCTTGCTTTTAGCAACATTCCCAAAGATGCTGCAACAATCCCTTTCCCTAATGAAGAAGTAACACCTCCTGTAACAAAAATATATTTGGGAGTCAATGGGTCAGACATAATTTTTAAATTTTTTAGAGATGTATTTTTAATATTTATGGATCTAAATTGTATTCCGTTAGAACCAATAAAAAAAGGCAAGCTACCTGCATCACACCGCTACAACCGTTTACCTTTGCTGCGTTCCCACCCTGGAGGATTCACAGGAGCTGGTTGTGCAGGACTTGCCACTGCAAAAATAGAAATTTTTGTAAAATATCCAAAATAATAAAGAATAATTATTCCATAAAAAGGCTAAACCTCTAGTTTTTGTATGATTATCAAGCCTATACATCTTAGTAAAGCGTATAGACTTATGAGCATAAAAAAAAGATTGAAATATACTTTCAATCTTTTTTTATGCTTAGTAAATATTTTTTAGCTTTCCAAAGCTTGAGCTCCACTAACAATTTCAATAAGTTCATTGGTGATGGATGCTTGTCTAGCTTTATTATAAGAAATAACCAACTGATTTTTTAAACTTTTTGCGTTATCTGTAGCGGATTGCATTGCAGACATTCTAGCACCATGTTCAGCTGCATTTGAATCTAAAACGGCTTTATATAGTTGAATCTTCAAAGTATTTGGTATTAATTTTTCTAAAATTTCTTTTTTAGACGATTCAAATATATAATCGGAATGAATCTTTGCTGAAATTTCTTCTTTATCTAATTGTAAAGGTAAAAATTGCTCAACTTTTAATAATTGAACTACCACATTTTTAAAACTATTATAAACTAAATCAATTTTATCATATTCTCCTTGAATAAATTTATCGATAAGTTTTTCCGATATTTCAGAAGTGTTTTTAAAATTTAAAGAATCCCAAAGTTCACTATGGTTTTCGTTAATAGAGCAAGTTTTACTTAATAAATCATTCCCTTTTTTACCTATAGTAAGTATATCTACCTGTATACCCTTATAAGTTGTATCTATTAATTTTTTTACCGCTTTAACAACGGTTGAGTTAAATGCTCCTGCCAACCCTCTATTGGAGGTAATAACAACCAATAGTACTTTCTTAATTTCTTCTCTATCCTTATATTCAGAACCGTAATCTTCATCAATGGAAGATGTTATATGTGTTAAAAGTTCCTGCATCTTTTCAGAGTACGGACGCAATTTTTGAATCGAATTTTGGGCTCTTTTTAGTTTTGCAGAAGAAACCATCATCATAGCACTAGTAATCTGCATGGTAGAGTTTACAGATGTAATTCGATTTCTAATTTCCTTTAATGTTGCCATTTTTCTGTATTATAATTCTATATACAATTAAAGTTACGAATACATTTTAGCAACCTCTGATATAACTGAATCTAAAATATCGGTTACTGAATTATCAATTTTTCCTTTTTTTATGTCTTTTAATGTATCAGAATATTTGGTTCTTAAGATGTCTGTTAAGTTATCTTTAAAGTTTTGAACTTTATTAACAGGAACATTTTTAAGTAAATTTTTTGTTCCTGCATATATAATTGCAACTTGTTCCTCTACAGGCATAGGTGAATTTACCGATTGCTTTAGTATCTCCACATTTCTCTCTCCTTTAGCAATTACTGCTGCAGTTGCTGCATCCAAATCTGAACCGAATTTTGCAAATGCTTCTAATTCTCTATATTGTGCTTGATCTATTTTTAAAGTTCCAGAAACTTTTTTCATGGATTTAATCTGTGCAGCCCCTCCTACTCTTGATACTGATATACCCACATTTATCGCAGGACGTACTCCTGAATTAAACAAATCAGATTCTAAGAATATTTGACCATCTGTAATCGAAATTACATTGGTTGGAATATAAGCCGATACATCTCCTGCTTGTGTTTCAATAATGGGTAATGCGGTTAGAGAACCTCCACCTTTAACTATATTTTTTAATGATTCAGGCAAATCATTCATTTTAGAAGCTACCTCATCGTTCGCGATTACTTTAGCCGCTCTTTCTAATAATCTTGAATGCAAATAGAAAACGTCACCGGGATAAGCTTCTCTACCTGGAGGTCTTTTTAATAATAATGAAACTTCTCTATAAGCAACTGCTTGTTTAGACAAATCATCATACACTATTAAGGCTGATCTTCCAGTATCTCTAAAGAATTCTCCTATGGAAGCTCCAGCAAAAGGCGCATATACCTGCATAGGTGCAGGATCCGAAGCATTCGCTGCAACGACTACCGTATATGCCATTGCTCCTTTGTCTTCAAGTGTCTTTACTATTTGTGCAACGGTTGATGCCTTTTGTGCTATAGCTACATAAATACAATAAACCGGCTCTCCTCGGTCATAAAATTCTTTTTGATTTAATATAGTATCTATAGCTACTGTTGATTTACCCGTTTGCCTATCACCTATAATTAATTCTCTTTGACCTCTTCCTATAGGAATCATAGAATCTATGGAAATAATGCCTGTTTGTAAGGGTTCATTCACCGGTTGACGAAATACAACTCCAGGTGCTTTTCTTTCAAGAGGCATTTCATACAATTCTCCTGAAATTGGTCCTTTCCCATCTATGGGTTGCCCTAAAGTATCCACAACTCTACCAATCATACCTTCACCAACATTAATGGAGGCTATCGTTTTAGTTCTTTTAACGATATCTCCTTCTTTAATGCCTGTGGATTTCCCAAACAACATTACCCCCACATTATCTTCTTCCAAGTTTTGAACCATTCCTTCTAAACCATTGGAAAAACGAACAAGTTCCCCTTGTTCAGCCTTACTTAACCCATATATACGAGCAATTCCATCACCTACTTGTAATACGGTACCTACTTCATCTAATGAAACATCTTTATCAAAATTTGATAACTGTTGCTTTAATATTGCAGAAACTTCTGCTGGATTTATATTTGCCATTGATTATTTTTTATAGTTTTATAAAGTAGTATTTAATATACTTTTTCGCTTAGTTTTTTCTTAATATTAAATAATTTGGTTTTAACACTTGCATCTACTTGAAAGTCCTCCATCCGTAAAATATATCCTCCAAGCAAGGATTCATCTACTATATTCTTAACTATCGATTTCTCAAAATTTATTTTGGGTGTTGATTTTAAAATCTTAGCAATTGTTTCTTCTTCCAAAGATATTGCTGAAACTATTTCCACTCTTTGAGTACCTAAATATTCATCATTTAACTTAAGAGTTTCCCTAAAGATGTCTAGCAATATATTTTCTCTCTTATGTTTGAGTACTAAAATTATAAAATGTTGAAATGTTTTCGTAAAACTTTTAAATATTTCTTTCGAGATTTCAATCTTTTTAGACGTCTCTATAATCGGAGATTTTAAAAATAATTGAAATTGTTTATTTTGCTCAATATTTTCAGTTGCTACTTGTAACTCTTCAATTACAACTCTTTCTTGATTTTCAGATATAGCATAATTCCATAAACCCAATGCATATCTTTTTGCTAATCTTGAAATTCTCATGGTTAATTTAATTTTGACTGATTAACTAAAGTATCTACCAATTTTTTTTGCTCGTCGGTTGAGGATAGCTCTTTTTTTAGTACCTCTTTTGCAATAGCTACTGATAAATCAGCTACTTCAGATTTAATTTGGTTAATCGCCATAACTCTTTCTCTATTGATACTTTCTTTGGCAGAAGTTATAATTTTTTCACTTTCAGAATTAGCAATCTCTTTCGCTTCACTTATAATTTTATCCTTAACTTCTCTAGCTTCTTTTAAAATACTTTCTCTTTCTAATCGAGCTTCCTTTAAAATTTTATCATTTTGTGCTGTAAGTTTCGCCATTTCATCCCTTGCATTTTTAGCTTCATCTAAAGATTTTTGTATTGAATTCTCCCGATCTTCCAATGCTTTTAAAATAGGTTTCCATGCAAATTTTTTCAATAAAATTAACAAGATAATAAATGAAATCGTAGTCCAAAAAACAAGACCTATATTAGGGGTTAATAAATCCATTTTTTAATATGCTTTTGTATTTTATTAAATTATATTAATCTTTTAATAAGAAACCCGAATAACCAACCGTTAAAATTTCGGGTTTCTTATATTTTAAATCTCTTGCCGTCTTATTTAATTAAAGACACAACTATTGCAAATAAAGCTACTGCTTCAATCAATGCAGCTAATATTAATGCAGAAGATTGGATTTTACTTTGTGCTTCAGGTTGACGTGCTATAGCTTCCATCGCTTTAGCACCAATAATCCCGATTCCAAAACCTGCTCCGATTACAGCTAAACCTGCTCCAATTACTGATAGTTCCATATTGATTTATGTTAAAAATTAATGATTTTCGTGATGTTGTTCATGATGTTCTTCTGTTGCATTACCAAAATACAAAGCAGATAAAGTGGTAAAAATGTATGCTTGTAAAGCTGTTACTAAAATTTCAATCATACTTATAAAAACTACTGCTACAATTGAAGCTGGGGCTACCATGTAGGTTTTAAATATAAAGATTAAAGAAACTAAACTTATAATGATAATATGTCCTGCAGTTATATTGGCAAACAAACGAACCATTAGTGAAAATGGTTTTGTAAACATCCCTATAACTTCTATAGGCGCTAAAAATATTTTCATAGGAACAGGTACTCCTGGAGCCCAGAAAATATGTTTCCAATAATTTTTATTCCCACTAATAGTTGTTATTATTAATGTAATAATTGCAAGAGTAAATGTTACTGCTATATTCCCTGTTACATTTGCTCCAAATGGAAAGAATGGAATAATCCCCATTAAGTTATTTAACCATATAAAGAAAAATACAGTCAATAAGTATGGCATATATTTTCTATAATTTTTTAAGCCTATATTAGGTATAGCTACCTGATCTCTTATAAAAACTATAACAGGTTCTACCACAGATGCTATTCCTTTAGGTACCCCATTATATTTGTTAGATTTATAGTAATTCCCTGCGGTTATAAATATTAAAATTAATACAAGCAATGACATCCACATACTAAATACATTTTTAGTAACTGAAAAATCCCAAGGTGCTTGATTCATTGGATGATGATTTTCGTCCAGATTTACAATATTTGGAGTATTTGAAATATATTCTCCATTCGCGTTTTTCTGTGTATAAGCGTAATAAATTTTCTCATGAAACTTAATAAATTTCATACCTTTTTTTTCAACTACAACCTGCCCACTATCATCACAATGAAAATCTTTGGAAGAAAAAGTAACTAAACCATTTTCTGTCCATAAAATTATGGGTAAAAATAAAACATTATTACCCCAGATATCAAATTGATGAGAATCTTTTATGTGGTGCATTGCAACCTCAGTTGGATTAAATTCATCAGAATTCTCCGAAGCTTTTGCATGTAAATGTGAAAAATTACATACAAACAATAACATTGTCAAAAAAAATACAATCAGTCTTTTCATGTTTATTTCATTCGTAGGTTTGCAAAGATAAATATTTTCATAACATACACAATTATATATTTTAATGTAGATAATTAATAAAATTTAACATTTTATTTTTTTAATTTTATTCTTTTATTAGCTTATGAATATAAAATATTTCTATAAACATAAAAATCATATATAGAAATAGTAAGTACAAAATTCTATCACTTACCAATTCTCTAAATTTTATGCAAAAACCTAAAAGCACAGCATTTTTTATAATTGTCCCTAATAAATAGATAAAAAAACTATTATCCTTCCCTATATGATTTAATAGATATACGATAAAAAAAACAAATGCTGACGATGAACAAATAATTACTAAGGAAACTAAGTTAAATTTTAAAAATTCACTATTTATAAAAAAAGAAAATATAATAATAAATATAGCTATAATTACATTCATCATTATATAGTTTATTACTAATTTACTCATTTTTTTATCAATACTTAATTTAAATAATTTTTGATTCAAATATATAGAGATTTTCAGGTTAATTTAATTAGTGTTTATACTACCTTTAAAAATATATAATTTAAATATCAAATCTCTTTTTTAATTTCATTTTTTTGGACTATAATTAAAGTTTAAATTATAAAAATTTGTAATATTAAAAGTATTAACTAAATTTGCCGATGTTTTCTCATGAAAAATGGATAAATTAAGCAATTACGATATTTCATTACACTCACTAAAACTAGGAAATAACGCTATAAATTTGGTTATTTCTCAACATTTTTTTGATTTATTTGATTTCAATCAAGAATTTAGTGATCCAAATGTCAATGTAAATATAAATATTGTTAAACATTCTTCTTTTTTTGAGCTAAACATGGATACAATTGGAACTGTTATATTAAGATGTGATATTTCTGATGATGAATATGAACAACAAATTAAAAATAGCATTAAAATACTTGTGAAATTTGGTGAAGAATTCAACGATGAAAATGAAGAAATATTAGTTCTTCCACACGGTTCACATAGTCTCAATATTGCCCAATTCGCATATGAAGCAATCTTGTTATCTATTCCCATGAAACGCATACATCCTCGTTATTTAAACGGACATGAAGATAAATACACAGAATTATTGGATAAGTATAGTCTTCCCAATGATTCAATATCAAATAATTAAAAATATAAATTTAAACTATATCTAAGGAATTATGGCACATCCTAAAAGACGTCAATCAACAACAAGAAGAGATAAAAGAAGAACTCACTACAAAGCAACAGTTCCTCAATTAGCAAAATGTTCTGCTACGGGAGAATTACATTTATTTCATAGAGCCTATTGGCATGAAGGGAAACTTTATTATAGAGGTAAAGTTGTAATGGAAAAGGCTACTGAAGAAGTAGAAGATTAATTTATTTTTCTTAAGTTTAAAATTATATAAAGCCATTTAATTGTATTATTAAGTGGTTTTTATATTAGAAGATATACACAATTCTTTTCTACATTTACAATAATTAAAAAAGTTCATATGGACATTAAAGATATTCAAAATTTAATTAAATTCGTTTCTAAATCCGACGTTGCAGAAGTAACATACAAAACTGATGAGTTTGAAATTTCTATTAAGACGAATAAAGATGCTGTAATATATAATACTAACATGCCTCATGCTTCGCATGCTATGAATATTGCACCAACTAATACTATTAATTCTCATACTACAGCTCCAACTACTTCTGAAACAGAGATAAGTAACGATACTTCTAAACTAATTACTATCAAGTCTCCTATGATCGGAACCTTCTATAGAAAACCTGCTCCTGATAAAGATTATTTTGTGAATGTTGGAGACAATATTAATATAGGTAATACGGTTTGTGTGATTGAAGCTATGAAATTATTCAATGAAATTGAATCTGAAATATCCGGGAAGATCGTTAAAATATTAGCTGAAGATGGGTCCCCAGTTGAATTTGATCAACCTTTATTTTTAGTAGATCCTTCATAATTAATCAAAAATTTAAATTTATGTTTAAAAAAATTCTGATAGCTAATCGTGGAGAAATTGCTATGCGAATTCTTAGATCTGCTAAAGAAATGGGGATTGAAACCGTTGCGGTATATTCTACTGCAGATGCAAATAGTTTGCATCTGCGTTTTGCTGATGAGGCAGTATGTATAGGTCCACATTCAAGCAAAGATTCATACTTGAAACAAATTAATATTTTAACTGCTGCTGAAATTACTAATTCAGACGCAATTCATCCAGGCTATGGATTCTTATCTGAAAATGCTAATTTTTCCCGTTCTTGTCAAAAAATGGGAATAAAATTCATAGGTGCTACTCCTGAAAACATTGAAAAAATGGGAGATAAAGCTACTGCTAAAGAAACGATGAAAAAGGCGGGTGTTCCTACTGTTCCTGGTTCTGACGGATTGATCCCTTCTTATGAAGAAGCTGCAAAAATTGCTGAAGAAATTGGATATCCCGTTATGATTAAAGCAACTGCCGGAGGTGGAGGTAAAGGAATGAGAGCCATATGGAAGAAGGAAGAATTAGAAAAAAATTGGGAAGCTGCGGTACAAGAGGCTCAAGCAGCGTTTGGGGATGGTGGAATGTATATGGAAAAATTAATTGAAGAACCCCGCCATATTGAAATACAAATTGCCGGTGACCGTTTTGGAAATGCCATACATTTATCTGAAAGAGATTGCTCAATTCAAAGACGTCATCAAAAATTAGCAGAGGAAACTCCTTCTCCTTTTTTAAGCGATGAGCTTCGAAAAAAAATGGGTGATGCTGCTATTAAAGCAGCTAAATATATTGGATACGAAGGTTTGGGTACCATAGAATTTCTGGTAGATAAACATCAAAACTTCTATTTTATGGAGATGAATACCCGTATACAGGTAGAACATCCTATTACTGAGCAGGTGACTGGTCTAGATTTATTAAAGTTGCAAATTGAAATCGCTTATGGTAAAAAAGTACCATCTACAAACTTTTATCCAAAAAATCATTCTATTGAATGTAGGATTAATGCAGAAGACGTATACAATCAATTTTTACCATCGCCTGGAAAAATTACTAACTTGAATATTCCGGGAGGGATTGGTGTTCGTGTAGACACGAATGTCTATCCTCATTATAGCATCCCGCCGTTTTATGATTCTATGATTGCCAAATTGATTGTGGATGCGCCCACACGAAAAGAAGCTATTGACAAAATGAAACGTGCTTTGGATGAATTCTATATTGAGGGGGTTAAAACAACTATTCCTTTACACAGACAGCTTATGGAGGATCCTAATTTTATTGAGGGTAACTATACTACTAAATTTATGGAAGATTTTGTACTAGATAAAAAATATGAATATGATTTATAATTTATATTTTTAAATGTATTAAAAAAAGCTATTCTTTCGAATAGCTTTTTTTAATTATTTTTCATCTTCTTCATCTTCATATAGATCACCATAAGTATCATCTTCCTCTTCATCCTCATAAGAATCTGCCTCATCTGCATCAAATTTAATACTTACATCATCAACAGCAACCACATCTCCAAAGTCTTCAATATTTGTAGAGGAAGCAAATTTTTTATCGGGAGCTTTTAAAGGCATTTTTCCAAATCTATAAACAGTTAAAGGGTAATTAACCACCGGCTTTTTTTCAATGATTTCGGTTAGTTCTACATAGAATGACCACATTTTAATAAAGTCATAAACAAATAATAAACGATCTCCTATTTTGGCTAACGCTTCTTTAACATAAACATCAGACATCGTTTCTCCATCTCCATCCTCAGACATATCTTCAAGAGGGATCTCCTCGCCTTGGCTCCATTTTTCGTCTGATTTATAAAATGATGCCAACTCCTCCCCTTGTAAACTAAAAGCACTTTTTATACCTTCATAAAGATTCCACAATGTCTGGGTTCCTTTTATTTCAATATCTCTAAAAACATCCTCTTCTGTTTCAAGAATAACTCTTACCTTATAAATCATAATTGTTTTTGATAACTATTTTTGTTTTAAGTTTAAATTTTTTGCTAATTCTTTCATATATTGAAAAGAACTTTCATAATCGTTCTTTATAATTCCTTCCAATATAGCTTCTTTAATTTTTTCTTTTATAATTCCAATTTGTTTACCTTCTTGTATTTCATAATTATCCATGATAATATTTCCGGTTATAGGGGGTTGAAAATTTCTAACCTTATCCTTATCTTCAACTTCTTTAATTTTTCTTTCTACATAGTCAAAATTCTTTTTAAATTTTTCTTGCTTTTTTTTATTTTTAGTGGTAATATCTGCATTGCATAGTAAAAAAAGATCCTCGAGTTCGTCCCCCATATCAAATAATAATCTTCTTAATGCACTATCTGAGGCATCATCGGTTACTAAAGAGATAGGGCGAGAGCTAAATTTTACTAATTTTTGAACGTATTTTAATGGTTCCCCTAATGGTAGCTTTAATCTTTTAAAAATAGTTACAACCATTTTACTTCCTACAAACTCATGAGAATGAAATGTCCACCCAATTTTCTTATCAAATCTTTTGGTCGGAGCTTTTCCTATATCATGTAAAAGTGCCGCCCATCTAAGCCATAAATGGTCTGTATATTTACTGATATTATCTACAACCTCTAAAGTATGAAAAAAATTATCTTTATGTTTTTGTCCTTCAATTTCTTCAATTCCCTGAAGATTGGTTAATTCAGGTAAAAATCTTTGTAACAATTCTGCTTCATATAATAATTTTAAACCTATACTTGGCTGAGGAGACATTAAAATTTTATTGAATTCATCTGCGATTCTTTCTTTAGATATAATATCAAAACGATGGGCATTATTAATTATGGATTGAAATGAATTTTTTTCTATTTCAAAATTTAATTGAGTTGCAAATCGTATAGCTCTAATCATCCTCAATGGATCGTCTGAATAGGTAATATCAGGGTTTAAAGGAGTTCTTAGAATTTTATTTCTCAAATCTTGCAATCCATCAAATGGATCTATAAGAGCACCATAATCTTCTTGATTTAAACTTATAGCCAATGCATTAATTGTGAAATCTCTTCTATTCTGGTCATCCTCAAGTGTACCTTCTTCAATAAAAGGTTTTCGACTATCCGGCGAATAGCTTTCTTTTCTAGCTCCTACAAATTCTAGATCGTAATCTTTTAACTTAATCATGGCTGTTCCAAACCTTTTAAAAAAAGAAACTTTAGGTTTAGGAGAAAGTTCTAATGAAAGTGCCTCAGCTAAGTCTATACCGCTACCCTCTGTAACAACATCTATATCTTTAGGATTATTTCTCTCTAGTAAGAAATCTCTAACAAATCCTCCGATAACATAAGTTTTTTGTTTTTTAAGATCTGCTAGTTTAGAGATCTCCCTAAAAATAGGATTTTGTAGAGCCTGACTTAAATTCATTAAATATAAATATTGTTATTGTCTTATTACGGTTACTTTATTATTTGGTGTTAATTTAATTATAGATGAACCACTATATATACAATCGTCTTCATGTCGCAAATTTATTATATAATCAACATCCTCCAAAATTTTATGATTGATTGCTGAAAAATTTTTTGGAGACTTTTCTCCACTTAGATTTGCGGATGTTGAAACTAGCGGTTTATTTAATTTGGATATAAGTTTTTTACAAAAAAAATCTTTGGTCAATCGGATACCTACAGTATTATCCTCAGAAATAATACTCTTGGGTAATTTTTTAGGATTTTCATAAACAATGGTTAATGGCTTTTCTGAATAATCCATTAAATCCCAAGCCAACGTGGGTACTTCAACATATTCTTGCAATCGTCTTTCAGATTCAACCAACAATATTAAATTTTTCTCTTTGGTTCGTTGTTTAATTTTAAATATTTTTTCAACAGCTTTTTCATTAGTAGCATCACAACCTATGCCCCAAATTGTGTCTGTTGGATAAAGAATGATCCCTCCATCCTGCATAACCTGTACTGCTTTTTGAATTTCCTCTTGTTCCATATTAATTTAAAATTGTTGCAAATATATATAAGGAAATAATTTACAATTTAAAATTTTAAAAAAAATTATAGCGAAAAGTGATTTTAATTAAAATCATAGAGGGTTAAAAAGTGCTATAAATAATTGGTTGACATAAAATAGTCTGTTATATTTGCAAACTTAATGTTAAATAGACACATATCTCATAAACTAAATCGATGAAAGGAAAAGGACTTGTCAAATTTTTTGCAATTGCTTTGGCTATAATTTGCTTAATTGAATTATTACCTACAATTTATGTTAATCTTTTAGAATCTAGAGCTGAAAAAAATTCTAAAGGTGATGAAACAAAGAGAAAAGCTGAAATTGAAAAATTAGCAAAAGACACTTTAAATTTAGGTATAGTCAAAATGGACTATCAAAGTGCTAAAGAAAAAGAAATTAAATTGGGACTTGATTTAAAGGGAGGATTAAACCTTCTTTTAGAGATTTCTGAGAAAGACTTATTAGTAGATTTGGCTGATAATACTGAAAACACAGTGTTTAACAAAGCCATTGAAATTGCTTCATCAGAAGCTAGCACTTCCAATAATACTTTCACTCAAAATTTCTTTAAGGCTTTTCAAAAAGCAAAACAAGAATTAGGTCAACCCGATTTAAAATTGTCCTCTCCTGAAATATTTGGTACAAAAGAACTATCTGGGGTAATTCAACATAACACCAGTGATTCTGAGGTTGAAAAATATATTACCAGTAGCATAGAATCTAAAGTTTCTAACGCTATAGATATAATTAGAACTCGTATTACTAAACTAAAAATTGATGAGCCTAATATTTCCAGAGTTCCTGGCACAGGTAGAATTCTTGTTGAATTGCCTGGAGTTACAGATACCGATCGGGTAAAAAATTTATTACAAACTTCTGCAAGGCTTGAGTTTTGGGAGGTGGTTGAAAAATCTTCTGCATGGAATATGTTAACGTATATTAACCTAAAAGCTGCCGATAAGCAATTAATGGGAAAGCTAATTCAAGCACCAAATTCCACTGCAGTTGCTCTGGCTAAATTAAGTGATACAGCTACCATTAATCGTATTATAAATTCTGATAAAGCTAAAAATATCCTACGTTATAATAAATTATTATGGTCTTCCGAGCCTGATTCTAATAATTTACTTGAATTGTATGCCATTAAAGGTACGCGTAATAATAAAGCCCCATTGGTTGGAGCTGTTAGTGATGCACAACTAACTTTTGATCAATTTAATCGGATTCAAATTGCTATGCAAATGGGGCCTGAGAGTTCCATTGAATGGAAAAAGTTAACGGAAAAAAATGCTCCTAAACCTGGAGAGCCATCAGGCAAACCTATTGCAGTTGTTTTGGATGATATAGTTTATACTGCACCAGTTGTAAATTCTGTAATTCCTAACGGTCAATCTGTAATTAGTGGGAATTATTCAGAACAAAAAGCCAGTGACTTGGTTGATGTTTTAAAAGCTGGTAATCTTCCAGCGAAGGCAAATATTTTACAGTCAGAGGTTGTTGGTCCTACCCTAGGGCAGCAATCCATTACTAATGGATTAATTTCAATTTTAGTTTCTTACATTTTTATATTGATATGGATGGTATTTTATTACGGCAAAGCAGGTATCTATGCCAACATCGCTCTAGTTATAAATCTGTTCTATTTAATAGGAATCATGGCTTCCTGGGGATCTGTACTAACACTACCCGGTATCGCCGGTATAGTTCTTTCTATGGCTATGGCCGTAGATGCTAATATTATTATATTTGAACGTATTAAGGAGGAATTAAGAAAAGGTAAACCTTTGAAACAAGCCTTTATAGAAGGTCAAAAACATGCTTTAGCTGCTATTATCGACGGTAATTTAACTACTTTAATTGTAGGTTGTGTATTATTGTTTAGCACTGGTCCTATTAAAGGTTTTGCCGTTACATTAGTTATTGGTATATTCTGTACTCTATTCACAGCAATTTTTATTACAGGAATGCTAATCTATGGAGCAATGGAGAAAGGACAGCAATTTTCTTTAACAACTAAATTCACTAAGAATTGGTTTACGAATGTGAATTATAAATGGATGGAAAAAAGAAAATTGGCTTATATCTTCTCTTTAATACTTATGGTTGTAGCTTTAATATCTATTTTTACCAAAGGTTTTGATAAAGGTGTAGATTATACAGGCGGTAGAACCTATGTTATTAAATTAAATAAAGAAATTCATCCTGAAGTTGTTTCTGAATCTTTAGAAAAAATCTTTACTGTCGGTGGTGAATCAAGTAATATAAATGCTAAACAATATGGTGGCAAAGACCAATTAAGGATTACAACTAAGTATGGATTAGGAGACAATAACCCTAACATTGATCTTAGCATTCGAGAAAAATTGTACACAGGTCTTAAAGAATATTTACCTAAAGGATATTCTAAAGAAGAATTTATTAATGGTTCTCCTTACGGAATTCAATCGTCATCAGAAGTTGGACCTACTGTAGCCAGTGGTATCGTTAAAAATGGTATTATAGCCGTTTCAATTGCTCTGGCTGGGATATTTATATACATCTTGGTTAGATTTAAAAATTGGCAAATGTCTACTGGTGCTGTAGTGGCTCTTTTCCATGATGCTGTAATTGTTATGGGAGCTTTTTCAGTGTTAAGCTGGTTAAAAATTATACCATTCTCTGTAGAAATAGACCAATCATTCATTGCAGCCATTTTAACTATTATTGGGTATTCAATTAATGATACAGTGATTGTATTCGATAGGATTAGAGAAAACAAAAACCTTAATTTAGCTCGTTCAATGACACTTGAAGAACTTTATAACGATGCTATTAATCATACCTTAGGAAGAACTATAAATACAGGTATATCTACCATTATGGTTACTGTAATCATCTTCCTTTTTGGGGGTGAAAGTCTACAAGGATTTATGTTTGCTTTATTTTTAGGATTTACCTTTGGTATGTATTCATCTATATATATTGCGTCTTCTCTATCCTATGATTTAACTAGACGTACTTATGATCAAGCAAAAGCTAAACTAAAGGAGTCAGTCCTTTAAACACAAACAATTAAAATAAAAAAAGAGTCTTTATAAAGACTCTTTTTTTATTTTAATTAATAATATTGATCAAAATTAAATTGGTACTTTTGTATTCATTAAATGATATATTGTGAGCTTTGGAGAAATATTAGTAATCTTGTTAATAGCAGTTCTTATTTTTGGGCCTGACAAGATCCCTGAAATAGCTAGAGGATTAGGACAAGGAGTTAGAGCTATGAAAGATGCTACTGATAGCATAAAAAAAGAGGTGATGTCTCATGTTGACACCGATGATTCCTTTAAAGAAATTGAAGAAGAAATTAAAGACACTAAGAAAACCATAGATGATTCTATTAAAGAAGCAAACAAAAATGTTAATGATTTCTTTGATGATACTTTTGATGGCCCCATAAAAAGAACTTAATGGATCGTATTGTTTATTGGGATGAAAAACTTTTTTTATACCTGAATCATTTAGGTAGCTCTAGTTATGATAAATTCTGGTTATTTTTAACCGACGAATATTACTGGATTCCTGTATATATAATTCTTATAATTATAATTTTTGAAAAATTTGGTTTAAAAAAATCAATCATAATACTTATAACCATTGGATTAATGATTGCTTCTACGGACAATATTGCTTCATTATTCAAATACTGGGTTCAAAGACCTAGACCATGTAGAAACCCTGAACTAGATGGATTGTTTCGGCTAGTTATTGAAAATTGTAAAGGGAATTATTGTTTCTTCTCTGCTCATGCTGCCAGCACATTTGCGTTAGCATTTTACTTATCAAAATTATTTTATGCAAAACATAAGTATACCCCTTATTTATTTTTTTTATGGGCTATACTAGTCTCATACAGTAGAATTTATGTGGGTGTGCATTTCCCTTTAGATATTATAACTGGTGCTATTTTTGGGCTTCTTATAGGTTGGTTCTATAATAAAATCTTAACCTATATATTTACTAAATATCGATTAAACTAAATATCATAATCTATTATATTGAGTTAAAATTAAATAAGTTTAGAAAAAATCTTGATCCCTTCTTCTAGTTGACTTTTAGAAATAGTTCCATAACTGAGTCTAATTCCATTCACTATTGTATTATACCCATAATGGTCTGGAGTTATTATTTTTATTCCTCTTTGTTGTAAATGAATATCTAGTTCTTTCCAATTTATATTTTTTAAAGGAATTATCCAATAAGCCAATCCTCCGTTAGGCGTATCAAAAGTTATTTTATCTTTTAAATATTTATTTAATAAATATTCTGTAAAATCTCTCTTATTTTTATAATAAGAAATTGCCTTTTTTAAATACCTTCTTATAGTTCCTTCTTGAATTAATTGCAAAACAGCTTGCTCCATAATACTATCCCCTTGTATATCAATAATTTTCCTCAATTCTCCTACCTTAGATATTAACTTTAAATGGTTACTTACTAAGTAACCTATTCTTAAAGCCGGTGAAATTATTTTACTCATTGTACCTATGTACACAAAGTTTTTCAATTCTTTGTAACTAGATAAAGGTAATAATGGACGATAATCAAAATGAAATTCATGGTCATAGTCATCTTCAATAATGGTAAAACTGTATTGATTCGACAATTGTATTAAAGACAGCCGCCTTTCAAGGCTTAGAGATACTGTAGTCGGAAATTGATGATGTGAAGTAACAAATACTGCTTTAACCTTAATTCCATTTTCCAAGTTTCTTTTTAAAGATTCAACATTCATTCCCTGTTTATCTACTTCAATTGATAAAAGCTTTGCACCAGCATTTTTAAAGGTTTTCCAAGCTAAAGGATATCCCGGATTTTCAATTGCTACGATATCTCCTTTTTTAAGCATACATTGAGAAACTAAGTATAAAGCCATTTGGCTACCTCTAGTGATGCATATATTTTTATCATTTACCTGCATACCACGTTGAAAATTTAACATTGATGCTATTTCATTTCTAAATTCATTACTTCCTAACTCACTTTCGTAACCCATGATTTGCCAACGTGATTGACTATTAAAAATTTGACGGTAAGCTCTTGCAAGTTCATTGATAGGTGCAATATCTCTATCTGGATAGCCACCTTCAAAACTTATATTCAATGTATGCTTAGGCAATCCACCAATATCTTTTGAAACGCTATTTATATTCCCTTTTTGTAATATAGGAAGTTTACTATTAACAAAAGTTCCTTTCCTATCCTGTGTTACTAACCACTCTTCACTAAGCAATACATTATAGGCTTCTACAATAGTATTTCGATTTAATTTTAAATCTTCTGCAAGTTTTCTAGTTCCTGGTAAGGCAGTTCCTTCTTTTAATCTACCGGAACGTATATCGGAAATAATAGCATCTGCAATTTGTAAATAAATTGCTTTTTTTGATTGAGATTTTATATCTAATTGTAATTTCCAAGGTCTTAACATCTGGACTAGTTATTTTTATAAAAACTGTATCATTTACACCCGCCAAATATACAATACATTTACGTTAAAATTTATCATTTACTTAATTTAAGAATTGTAGAATAATTTAAAAAATAAATAACAATGACAGAATCTAGACTAGAATTAAACAAAAATTTAGCTCAAATGCTAAAAGGTGGGGTTATAATGGACGTTTCAACACCAGAACAAGCGAAAATAGCTGAAGCTTGTGGTGCATGTGCCGTAATGGCTTTAGAAAGAATTCCAGCAGATATTAGAGCTGTGGGCGGAGTTTCTAGAATGAGCGATCCTAAGATGATAAAAGGTATACAAAACGCTGTTAGTATTCCTGTAATGGCTAAAATTAGAATTGGTCACTTTGTTGAAGCACAAATTCTAGAGGCACTAGAAATAGATTATATTGATGAGAGTGAAGTGTTAACTCCAGCCGATGATAAATATCACGTAAATAAAACCAAGTTTCAAGTTCCTTTTGTTTGTGGAGCAAAAAACTTAGGAGAAGCTTTAAGAAGAATACAAGAAGGAGCAGCTATGATCCGTTCAAAAGGAGAACCAGGAACTGGAGATGTTGTACAAGCAGTCAGACATTTAAGGGCTATGAATGAAGAAATTCGACTTATAAAAGGTATGCAGGAAGATGAATTGTTCCATAAAGCTAAAGAGTTACAAGTTTCTTATGATTTGGTTAAATATGTTCATGAGAATGGAAAACTACCTGTCGTTAATTTTGCTGCAGGTGGAGTGGCAACTCCAGCCGATGCAGCTTTAATGATGCAACTTGGAGCAGAAGGAGTTTTTGTAGGATCTGGAATTTTTAAATCAGGAGATCCAGAAAAAAGAGCACAAGCCATTGTTAAAGCTGTAACTAATTACAACGACCCGAAAGTTTTACTTGAAATCTCTGAGGATTTAGGTGAAGCAATGGTAGGTATTAATGAGGCTGAAATAGAATTATTAATGGCTGAAAGAGGTAAATAATGACCTTAGATAATGGTTAATTATTATTTAATTAACCATTATCTAAATAGATTTATTATAGAAAATGAAAATAGGAGTATTAGCTTTACAAGGAGCATTTCTTGAGCATAAACAAAAATTATCCGAGATAAATATAGAATCTTTTGAAATTAGAAATAAAAAAGATCTTCAACAAGACATGCAGGGAATTATATTACCAGGAGGGGAAAGCACTGCCATTGGTAAATTATTAAAGGATTTAAATATGTTTGATAGTTTAAAAGGATTAATTTCCGATGGATTGCCTGCATTTGGCACTTGCGCTGGACTAATTTTGCTTGCAAAAAAAATTGAAGGTTGTGAAAATTCTCATCTAGGTTTAATGGATATTACTGCAAAAAGAAATGCTTATGGAAGGCAGCTAGGAAGTTTTTATACAGAATCTGAATTTGAGGGGATCGGTAAAATTCCAATGACTTTTATTAGAGCACCATATATTTCTAAAGTGGGTCCTAAAACAAATATATTATCTGTCGTTAACAATAAAATAGTTGCAGCCAAAGAAGATAATATGCTTGTTACATCTTTTCATCCAGAAATTACTTCATCCAATAGCGTTCATAATTATTTCATCCAGAATTTCTGCAAGTCATAAAGATAAACTTTTATAAAGCTAAAAAAGGGAGATTAATAATCTCCCTTTTTTTTGTATAATAAAATAATTTTTTATTTAATAAAAGCCAAACAAGTAAATACAGGCTGAGGATAAATCCCTAAAACTATTATTAGTATAAAAATAAATATCGCTAATATATTATAGATTAATGGTGGATTTTTAGCATTTATAATTTCATCATGGCTAGGTTTAAAGTACATAGCAATAATTAATTTTAAATAATAGGCTATACTAATTGCAGATCCTAATATCGCGATGATAACTAATAGAGGTTGAGTTTTTATAGCCTGATTAAACAACATAAACTTAGCAATAAATCCGGAGGTCAAAGGGATTCCAGCCATTGACAATAAAGAAACAGTCGTAGATATAGCTAATATAGGCTGTGTTTTTGCCAATCCATTAAAAGCTTTAATATCTGTGATTCCATTGGTGATTCTTTCAATATAAATTATACTTGCAAATGCTCCTACAGTTGCTAAAGAATATGCCAGTAAATAAAAAGCCAAAGTATAAACTGATTCAATTCCGGTATTAAAATAAATCAATAATAAATAACCCGCATGTGAAATGCTAGAATAAGCCAACATTCTTTTAACATTATTTTGTAATATTCCAACAATATTAGCTGTAAGAAGGGTAATAATTGCTACATAAAAAACAATGTATTGCCATTCATTCAATTGCCCCACAAACACATACTCCATTAATTTAAATAAAGCTACAAAGCCTGAAATTTTAACAACTGATGACATAAAAGCCGTAATCACAGAAGGTGATCCTTCGTAAACATCAGGAGCCCAAAAGTGAAAAGGTGCTACAGAAATTTTAAATAAAAGACCAATTAAAAGTAAAATAATCCCGGTCATGTATATGGATGGATAATCCGTAGTATTGATGCTATATTGCCTAATCACATCTATACTAAATGAATTTGTAACTCCATAAATAAGTGCTATTCCAAATAATAAGAACCCTGTAGCAAACGCCCCTAAAAGGAAGTATTTAACCGAAGCTTCGTTTGAACGAAGATCGTGCTTATTACTACCTGCTAATACATATAATGGTATCGATAATATTTCAATTCCTAAAAATAAGGTAATTAAGTTTTGATAAGAGAACAATACGATACCTCCACATAAAACAAACATAAGCAAACAATAGATCTCAGATTGATGATGATCAATTAATTTTAAAGCATAATTACCAAGTAAAAAGATTAAGATAGTGATAAAAATAGCTATTTGAGTAAAAACTTTCGCAGTTTGATCAAAATTCAACATATGTGAATAGCGTGAAAAAAAAGGATATTCCCCTAAGAAAGTTGTAGCTAAAGCTAATAATAACCCTAAAATAGCAATATGCTGAGAATACTTTCCTGCTTTAAATATGCCTAGATATAAACTTACAATTGCTGACAGGAAAATAATTACAATAACACTCATTATACTTATTTTTAATTTTTCTAAGTCGCCAAAGTTACTATTTTTAAGTCAATTTTGAAAAAAAGTAACTATTATTAATTAAATAATTATTTTAAAAAATTTTCATTTAAATTCAGATTTTATTTTATAATAAAATCTATCTCTAAATTTTTTAACCTTTAGCGATATTACCATAGAGCAATAAGGTTGAGTTGGGTTTTGTTTAAAATAATCTTGATGATAAAGTTCAGCAGGATAAAATTTAGTTAAAGGTTTAATTTCAGTAACATATTTATCTTTCCATAAATCTGTATTTTGAGATTTTAACATAGATTCCTCTGCTAAAATTTTTTGTCCTTGCGAATTGTAGAGTATAATGGATCTGTATTGGGTACCTACATCATTGCCTTGTCTGTTTAATTGAGTTGGATCATGCAAATACCAAAAAGCATCCAACAATTCCGATAGAGAAATTTCTTCCGGATTGTATTCAATTTGGATGACCTCTGCATGCCCTGTTTCACCTGTACAAACTTCTTCGTAACTGGGATTTTCAGTGCTACCACCGGAATATCCACTAGTAACTTTATACACCCCTTTTAACATTTCAAAACAAGGACTTAAGCACCAAAAACATCCTCCACCAATTGTTATATTTTCCATTTTTCCTGATGTATAATCTGAATAGCTTTCTTTTTTTCTCGTAGTTTGACAACTTACTATAAAGAACAAAAAAACACTTACAAAAAAAATAATATACTGTTTCATTTATTCAAATCAATTTCTTATAATTATTGAGAATATTATAATAATTCAGATTTTCTTTAATAATAATATCAAAATAATCAAAAAGTATACTAAAAATTTATATTTATAAAAGAATTAAATTTAAGTTTATACAAAATATTGATTATCAATATTTTAATAGAAATAAAATTGTAGAATTTTTATTAATTCTAAATACATGTACTGATTATTTATTATTATAGTTCTATATCTAAATAATATGAGACTAAATAAATATACTAGCTTTATTTTTAATTATATTTGCAATATATAGATCGTAATATGAGTGCAGAAACACTAAATAAGAATATTGAAACTGTAAAAGACGTTTTAAAAAAATATTTAGAAGAACGAGGACATAGAAAAACTCCTGAAAGATTTGCTATTATTGAAGAAATTTATTCTACAGACGAGCATTTTAATATTGACTGGCTTTATATGAAAATGAAGGAGAAGAACTACAGAGTAAGCCGAGCAACTATCTATAATACCATTGAAATTTTGTTGGATGCCAATTTAGTAAGAAAACATCAGTTTGGTGAAGGTCAACAATCTTTATACGAAAAATCTTATTATGCAAAACAACACGATCATATATTATTACTTGATACCGGTGAAGTTATTGAATTTTGTGACCCTAGAATACAGACCATAAAAGATTCATTACAAGAAATATTTAATATAGATATTGAAAGCCATTCCTTATATTTCTATGCAAGAAAAAAAAAATAATATAAAGGTATATTTAACCATCTTTTTCCTATTATTTATATTAGGTTTCTATCATACGCAAGTTAATCCACCAGTTCCAATAAAAAATAATAAACCTATTCCTATCAAATTAATCAATGCTGATTTGGAGGAAGTTAATGAAAAGGTCTTTAACGGAAATATGGTATATTCAGGCAATGTAATTGCTGAACACGAAACTTCTAGTCTAAAAGCTGACTCTATTATATACTTCCAAGATAGAAACTTTATTGAAGCAAGAGGAAATATAAATTTCAAGGATAAAGACACCTATTTGGTATGTAAGCGATTAACCTATGATGCAAATACTAAGACTGCCGTTGCTTATGATGATGTAAAACTAACTTCTCCTGATCAAATTATTGAAACTCAGGAGCTCATCTACGATGCAAACTCAGACGTTGCTTATTTTGATAACTGGGGAACCATATATAAAGGAGAAAATATTACTAAAACAAAAATTGGTAAATATTTTGTTAAAGATAAAAGAATTGAACTTGGAGCAAACTCTACATTAGAATCACCAGACTACACCATCTTAGGCACAGATATTAAATATAATACACAAAGTGGTCTTGCTATTTTTAAGAATTTCACAGAAATTATTAATAAAAAAGATCTTACCATTTATATTATTGGCACCCAAGGAACTTACAATACTAAGACAAAAGAATCTTTCCTAAAAAAGGATGGTGTAGTTCATTATCAAGGGAAAATTTTATCTGCCGATGATTTATATTTTAATGAAATCACAGGATATGGAAAAGGAATCAAAAATGTTAAATTAGAAGAACCCAAAGAAAAACGTTATTTAATGGGTGAGTATGGAGAAGTATTCCAATTCAAAGACTCGGCGATAGTTACAGGTAGACCTTATATGGTAAAAGCCTTCACCAAAGACTCTTTGTATATGCACTCAGATACCATAATTGCTATACAGGATAAGAATAAACAATCAACAATTAGGGGGTACCATAACGGTAGACTATTTAAATCCAATATGTCTGGTAAAAGTGATTCATTAGTCTATCATGAAGATGCAAGCCGATTGGACTTTTATAAAAGACCTATTTTCTGGGCGACTGGCGGAAGACAATTAATTTCAGATACGCTTTCCGTATATCTAAATCCTCAAACACAAGCCATAGATTCGGTTTATGGAAGAGAAAATGCTTTTGTTATAAGCAAGGTTGATTCATTATCACCCAAGTTCGAATTTAACCAAGCCAAAGGAAGAAAATTATATGCTTATTTTGAAAATGACAAAATCCACTTCATTGATTTAAAAGGCAATGCTGAATCTATAGCTTATGTAGAAGAAGAATCCAAAAAGACAGGAAAAAAGGAAAGAACTGGAATAGCAATATCTATCTGTGGAATTCTTCAAGGGGAGTTTGTGAATGAAGAACTTGATATTGTTTCCTGCCAATTGGATGCTCAGTCGAAAATTTACCCTGAAAGCAAGCTACCTGAAAACCAAAGGTATCTCCCTCAGTTCAACTGGAGAGGAAAGGAAAGACTTAGGAAATGGAATGATATTTTCCCTGATGTTTTTCCTGATCAAGGAATAGATTCAGTTGATAACATAGACGTTTCCATCCAGAAATCAGAGGTAGAGCCTATTTCTAATTAAAATATTTTAACCAATAAAAATATGGCTATTCAGCGTTGTGATTGGGTGGGAAAAGAGGAAATCTATATAAAATATCATGATCTTGAGTGGGGAAAGCCCGTTTATGAGGATTCAACTCTTTTTGAATTCCTAGTATTAGAAGGATTCCAAGCAGGTTTAAGTTGGATTACTATTTTAAAAAAAAGAGAAAATTTCAGAAAAGCCTTTGATAATTTTGACTATACGCTAATATCTAAATACGATCAAAAAAAACTAGATGAATTATTAGTTTGTGATGGTATAATTAGAAATAAGTTAAAAATAAATTCAATAGTTACCAATTCTATTCATTTCATGAATATACAAAAGGAATTTGACAGCTTTTCAAACTACATTTGGTCTTATGTAAATTACCAACCCATAGTAAATGGTTGGGAAGATATAAATGATGTACCTACTTCAACTCCTTTATCTGATCTTATTTCCAAAGATTTAAAACAAAGAGGATTTAAATTTGTAGGAACAACCATCGTTTATTCTTTCTTACAAGCTATTGGCATTGTTAACGATCATCTAAAAAAATGTATTTGTTATAAAAATTTGGCACTTACTAAATAAATTTTTACCTTTGTTTTTTTAAATAAAAAAAATCATTAAACAAAGTAACATTACTTTTTACTACATTTTAGAATCAAATGATTATTTAAACAAATTCCAAATATTAAGTCCTACTAAGATCGTTTTAATTAACTATTCATGATTAGTAAAGCCTTTTACTAATCAATTTTCAAACTTTATATAACTATAAACTAAAATAATATTGGTATTTTAGCTTAGACTAAATTTTAAAAATTTAAATTTAGATCTATAGAATCTATTCATGGTTCTAAATTCAAACTAAATTAATTGAAGCTAAAAAATTATAAGCAAATATATGCTAGAAAAAAAAGAAACCCATTATGAAAAAGCCATCTTGGTTGGATTAATTACCCCTTTGCAAGATGAAGAAAAACTTAAGGAATACATGGATGAGTTGGAATTCTTAGCCAACACAGCCGGTGCTGAAGTATATAAAAGATTTACCCAAAAATTGGAACAACCCAATCCTCGCACCTTTGTAGGTAGTGGGAAAATGGAAGAAATATTAGAATATGCAAATGAGAATGAAATTGATACCATAATTTTTGATGATGAACTCAGCCCATCTCAACTTAAAAATTTGGAAAAAGAATTAGAAAAGAAAATCATAGATCGTACAAATTTAATATTAGATATTTTTGCACAACGTGCCCAAACTTCGTATGCACGGACACAGGTTGAGCTTGCACAATATGAATATTTACTTCCACGCTTAACCCGTATGTGGACTCACTTGGAAAGGCAGAAAGGTGGTATTGGTTTAAGAGGTCCGGGAGAAACGGAAATTGAGACCGACCGAAGAATTATTCGAGATCGAATTTCTTTACTAAAAGATAAACTTAAAGTAATTGATAAACAAATGGCAACCCAGAGAAACAATCGGGGCAAACTTGTTCGAGTTGCCTTGGTCGGGTATACCAATGTAGGAAAATCCACTTTGATGAATGTATTAAGTAAATCAGAAGTTTTCGCAGAAAATAAATTATTTGCTACACTTGATACAACTGTTAGAAAAGTAGTTATCGGTAATCTTCCATTTCTTCTTACTGATACGGTAGGATTTATTCGAAAACTACCTACTCAATTGGTGGAATCATTTAAATCTACCTTAGATGAAGTTCGGGAAGCAGATCTCTTGGTTCATGTGGTTGATATTTCACATCCTAGTTTTGAAGACCATATACAATCGGTAAATTCAATTCTTGCAGATATAAATTGTTCCGATAAGCCTATGATTATGCTTTTTAATAAAATAGATAATTTTACTTTTGAAAAAAAGGATGAAGATGATCTTACGCCAATCACACAAAAAAATTATTCCTTGGATGATTGGAAAAAAACGTGGATGGCTAAATCACAACATCCTACCATCTTTATTTCTGCACTAACCAAAGAAAATTATAGTGATATGAAAAAATTAATTTATGAACAAGTAAAAGATATACATACCCAACGTTTCCCTTACAATGACTTTTTATTTGAATACTTCGATGAGGAAGGAAACCATTTAAACTAGATTCTTTTATTATATAAAATTTAAGAATATGAAATTTAAGAACAAGAAAATACTTCTCATCATGGGAAGTATTTTACTTTTAATATTAATAATTTTACTAGCATTATATACCGGTTGCCTTCGGTTTAATTATCCTTCGAAGACTGAATATCCAATTAGAGGTATTGATATTTCTAGACACCAGAATAATATTCAATGGGATCTTATAGATACTACTGAAGTACATTTTGTATATATAAAAGCTACGGAAGGAAGCGATTTTATTGATAGAAAATTTAGTTACAATTGGAAAAAAGCTTGGGAAAGAAATATTCCCGTAGGAGCTTATCACTTTTTTACATTTTGTAAAAGTGGGAATGATCAAGCCAATAATTTTATTAATACAGTCCCTAAGTTAAGCGAGATGCTACCTCCTGTAATTGATCTTGAATATGGGGGAAATTGTAAAACCAGCCATTCTAAGAATGAAATCTTAAAGGAAATTAAAATTTTTGAAGAAAAAATACATAATTATTACGGGAAAAAACCAATTTTATATGTAACTCAAGAATTTTATGAAGATTTTTTAATGGATAAATTTCACGATAATCCATTATGGTATAGAAATATTTATCACTCACCAAAAATCAAAGGGGACAGAAATTGGTTATTTTGGCAATATAGTAATTGAGGCCACATGAATGGTATTAACACTTACGTAGATTTAAATGTTTTCCATGGGAATAAAAAAGATTTTAAAAGATTATTAAATTAATAATACAACATAAGTATTTGATATTTAATTGTCATATTTAAACAAGTAAATTTATTAATGTATTTATTAATTTTATTAACTTTGATTAAACTTAAAAACAACTTATAAATAATCTAGTTAAAATATTAAAATGGCGCTATCAAAAATTAATCCAAAGGAAACAAAGTCTTGGAAGTTACTTGAAGAACATTATAATAATGTAAAAGATAAACATCTTAGAGATTGGTTTAAAGAAGATCCCAATCGATTTAACAAATTTTCAATACAGCTCGACGATCTATTGTTTGATTATTCAAAAAATAGGATTGAAGAAAAAACCATAGAATTGTTATTGCAATTGGCTGAAGAAACCAATCTTAAAGAAGCTATTGAAAAACAATTTACCGGTGATAAAATTAACGGTACTGAAAATAGAGCTGTTCTGCATACTGCATTAAGAAATAGAGATAACACCCCTATTTTTGTAGATGGTGAAGATGTAATGCCTAAAGTAAATAAGGTATTATCACAAATGGAAAAATTCTCCAATGATATAATTTCTGGAAATTGGAAAGGATACACAGGCAAAGAAATTACAGATGTTGTTAATATCGGTATTGGAGGATCTGATTTAGGGCCTTTAATGGCTGTTGAAGCTTTGAAACATTATAAAACCCGATTAAATATACACTTTGTCTCCAATATTGACGGAACACATATAGCTGAAACATTAAAACCTTTAAATCCTGAAACTACCTTATTCATTGTAGCTTCCAAAACATTCACTACGCAAGAAACCATGATTAATGCCCACACCGCACGTGAATGGTTCCTAAAACAAGCAAAATCTGAAGCAGAAATAGCTAAACATTTTGTAGCTCTTTCAACCAATGAAAAAGAAGTTACCAAATTTGGAATAGACAAGAGTAATATGTTCGAATTCTGGGACTGGGTAGGTGGTCGCTATTCTCTATGGTCTGCCATAGGACTTAGTATATGTTTAGGAATAGGTTTTAAACATTATACTGAATTATTAGAGGGCGGACATGAGATTGACTTACATTTCCGTAAAACTGAGTTTAATAAAAATATTCCTGTTATTTTAGCTTTATTAGGTATTTGGTATAATAACTTCTTTAATGCTGAAAGCGTGGCTTTATTGCCTTACGAACAATATTTACACCGTTTTGCTGCCTATTTTCAACAAGGAGATATGGAATCAAACGGTAAATATGTAGACAGAAATGGTAAAAAAGTATCTATACAAACAGGACCTATTATTTGGGGAGAACCTGGTACTAACGGACAGCATGCCTTCTATCAATTAATCCATCAAGGAACTAAATTAATTCCTTGCGATTTGTTAGTAGGTGCCAATAGCCTAAATAAGGTTTCTAACCAACATGAAATTTTAGTCTCTAACTTCTTAGCACAAACAGAAGCTTTGGCTTTTGGTAAAACGGAGGAACAAGTGGTTGAAGAGCTTACAAAACAAGGGAAAACTTCAGAAGAAATTGAAGCTTTAAAACCTTACAAAATATTTGAAGGCAATCGTCCTACCAATTCTATTATGTACAATGTATTATCTCCGAAATTGCTTGGAAAATTAATTGCCATGTATGAGCAAAAAATATTTGTACAAGGTGTTATTTGGAATATTTATAGCTTCGATCAATGGGGAGTAGAACTAGGCAAACAGCTGGCAGTAAAAGTTCAACCAGAATTGGCTAATGATGAAGAAATAACTTCTCACGATTCTTCCACCAACGGATTAATCAATGCTTATAAAAAAATGAGAAAATAGTTCAATTAACTAAAGTTTATAGATATTAATTTGCGAGCAAGAAAAATTTTATAGTTTTCTTGCTCTTTTCATATATAACTTCTTAGTTTTAAATTAGAGCATTTTTGGTAAACTAATTTTATAAACAAGTTTTTATATTAATAATAGTTTCATAAGTTTCAATTCCCTTGTCATAATATCATAAAACCCCATAAAATTTAGTAGAATCATTTTCACACAATTTTATATTGAAATAAGCTAATTCATATGGAGTATAATACTCTAGTTCACTACTGAAACCTCCAGGATCTTCCTTATGGAATATAAAATGGGCAGTTCCAGCATAACCAAAAGGATTTGTACCCCCAACCATTTTAATATTCATAAAGTTTTAATGAATAATTAATAAACATTTCATTTTATTGGTCAAAGTAATTGTAAGTTTTTCTTGTATATTTATTTTCATTGCCTACAAATTCCAGATTTATTCTCTCAATAACCTTATTTTTAATTCATATTTCTAATGAATCTTTGCTTTTATCTTTATTCTTAATTAAATATAAATCTGGGTAAACTTCCGATTGGATAAACTCTACCTCTGTAAAATACATTTAAATAACATAAATAACTGCCATCATACACATATATATGATTCTAACTCTCTTTTTAAATATCCAAATAATGGCTTAATAAATAAGCCATATAATTAATATAAGAAAAACTAAAAATATGAATAACTCAATCTTCTTTCTTTTTAATTAAGCACTTTATAAGGAATTTCCAATCCATCAAAATCTTTAATTTCGCTTAATCTAAGAAGTTTATCTATATAAATATCTTTCCAAACATTCTTAAATACTTCGTCACCCCCTACAGCCTCTTCATTGGTATTTATTTTTTCAAATTTCTTTTTAGTAGAAAAATTTATACTTGAAATGTAATTTTTTACTACTCCTCCTGAGGTGATATCATAGCCTATTAATTCAAAATCAGAATTTTGATATCTAAAAGTATAAGTCCAATATCCATATCTTCCATAATAATAATCTATATAGAGATTTCCTTTATTTACATTTACATATAACTCCGGAGGAAAATATATTCCTCCATCCTCATTTTCAGAAGAAAAACAATTATAGTTTGTTAGAACTGGTTCGTAATGATCTTCTTTATTAAACAAAACAATAATCCCTCTCCTATTTCTATCTAACTCTCCACGAAATTCATCTTGTATGATTTGATTTTTATCTGTACCTTTTATAATGAGTACGCAATCTTCAAGTCCATCTTTATTTAAGTCTCCAAAAACAGTTTCGTAGATATTGTATCCTGCGGGTATAAAATCTTTTGCACTTTTTTCTATACTCGTTTGAGTAAAAACTTCTATAGGAATAAATAGTATTAAAAATTTACAAATTTTTATCATAGTTATTATTTTTTACAAAAATAAATATTACTAAATTAATATTTATCTTGTTTAACATTTTTCATAATCTAGTGTAAATAAATCTTAACGAAACTATACATTCATTTTTAATATTGTATTTTTGATTATAAAATTCCTTTACTATAAAATAAAAAAAATAATTATAAATATTTAAACCTAAATCAGTCATCTATGATAATAAAATATTTTACAGATAACGATCTCTACAAATTTTCAGTCATGCATGCTATTCAAAGGCTATACCCTTGGGCTTATGTACGATATGATTTCATTAACCGAGGAAATAATGAGTTCCCCATTGGGTTTGCAGAACGTTTGAGGGATGAGATTAACCAAATGAGTTCCATTAAAATGACAAAGGAAGAAAAAAAATTCATTCTAAAAAGATGCTATTTTTTAGATCCTTTTTTCGTTGACTTTTTGGAAGGGTACCAATACAATCCTGACGAAGTTCATATCTCACAAGAGGGTGGAAAATTAAACTTATATGTAGAAGGTTTCTGGTATAGAACAGTATTATGGGAAGTACCTCTTATGGCATTAATTTCTGAACTGTACTTTAAAATGATTGGAACTGAGCCTAAAGATGTTGAAGAAAAAGCGATCAATAAAGCTTTATCTTTAAAAAATTTACAAGCGGATTATTCAGAATTTGGAACTAGACGTCGATACTCATTAGATGTACAAGATGCAGTTGTAAAATTGTTAAAAGAAAATTCTGGTGAATTTTTCAAAGGAACTAGTAATATGTACTTAGCTATGAAACATGACTGTATCCCTATTGGTACTATGCCTCATGAATGGTTTATGTATCATGGTGCTCTTTTTGGCTATAGAGCAGCCAATAATAAAGCTTTAGAAGCTTGGGTAGAGGTATTCCAAGGAAGTTTAGGAATTACATTAACCGATACTTATACTACAGATTCATTCTTTAAATCCTTTAATCTTAAATTAGCAAAGCTATTTGATGGTGTTCGTTGTGATAGTGGAGATCCTTTAGAGTTTACCGAAAAAACTATAAATTTCTACAAAGATCATAGAATTGATCCTACTTCCAAGACAATTGTTTATAGCGATTCTTTAAATTTAAACGAAATTGAAAAAATAAAACATCATATTAATGGTAGAATTCATGATACTTATGGAATTGGTACCTATCTATCCAACGATGTAGGAGTTAAACCTCTTAATATGGTTATAAAGCTTACAAAGGTTAAAGAAAACCCTAAATACGATTACATTGGAGCTGTAAAACTTTCCGATGTTCTAGGAAAAAATACTGGAGATGAAAAAGAAATAAATTTAAGTAAACTTACTTTAGGCTTAGATTGATAATATTAAGAAAAAAGGATATTTAATATCCTTTTTTTTAATAGTTCTACAAATATTATATAATAATAAATTAAATACTTTGTGAACTAACGTTTACTTATAAATATTATTTCAACTATCATTTTCAATTATTTAAAAATAACACTTTATCAATTTCATATTCGTTTTTTTTAATTAAAATTTCTTTAATAGATTGATTTAAGCTATAAAAAATGATCCATAAATATTCCATTTTCCTTAATAATTCAGTACTTTTGTAAGAAAGGTTTTAACAATCAAATAATAAAAATATGAGCTTAATAGCACAAATTCACGCAAGGCAGATTTTAGATTCCAGAGGTAATCCAACAGTAGAAGTAGATGTAATCACTGAATACGGAACATTAGGTAGAGCTGCAGTTCCATCTGGAGCTTCTACCGGTGAATATGAAGCCGTTGAGTTAAGAGACGGTGGGAATGAATATCAAGGTAAAGGTGTTTTAAAAGCGGTTGAAAATGTTAATGAAATTATCGCTCCTGAATTGATTGGTAGTGATGTATTTGAACAGGCTTTAATAGATAAAACCATGATAGATTTAGACGGTACCCCTAACAAAGGTAAATTAGGTGCTAATGCTATCTTAGGTGTTTCTTTAGCTGTTGCACAAGCAGCTGCCAAAGAATTAGGTCTACCTTTATACAGATATGTAGGAGGTGTAAATGGAAAGGTTCTTCCTGTACCAATGATGAATATTGTGAACGCTGGTGCGCATTCAGATGCTCCTATTGCTTTCCAAGAGTTTATGGTAATGCCTGTTGTTGCAGATAGTTATACAACAGCTATAAGAATGGGTACTGAAATATTCCACTCTCTAAAAAAAGTTTTACACGGTAGAGGTTTAAGCACGGCTGTAGGAGATGAAGGAGGTTTTGCTCCTAATTTTTCTGGAATTGAAGATGCCTTAGATACTATTTTGGATGCTATTCAAAAAGCAGGGTATACTCCTGGTAAAGATGTAATGCTTGCCTTGGATTGTGCTTCATCTGAATTCTGTAAAGATGGCAAATATGATTATTCAATTTTTGAAGGTGAAGGTGGAAAAGTTAGATCTAGTGAAGAACAAGCAGAATATCTTGCTGAGCTAGCGGCTAAATACCCTATTATCTCTATTGAAGATGGAATGGATGAAAATGATTGGGCTGGGTGGAAAATCCTTACAGATAAAATCGGGGATAAAGTTCAGCTTGTTGGAGATGATTTATTTGTAACTAATGTTAAAAAATTAAGTGATGGTATTCAGCAAGGAGTTGGAAATTCAATCCTTATAAAAGTAAATCAAATTGGAACATTAACAGAAACCATTGATGCAGTTCAAATGGCTCAAAATGCAGGTTATACGGCAGTGATGTCTCACCGTTCAGGAGAAACTGAAGACAATACTATTGCTGATCTTGCAGTAGCTCTTAACTGTGGACAAATCAAAACAGGATCTGCTTCAAGATCAGATCGTATGGCTAAATACAATCAATTATTAAGAATTGAAGAAAGTCTTGGTGAAGTAGCGGTATACCCACAATTCAACGCTTTTAAAATTTCTAAATAAATAATTAATTTTTAATAATAAAAAAGAGAGAATAATATTCTCTCTTTTTTTTATAATATTAATGAATATAATTTCTTATACTTACTTCTGTCAATTTCTTTTATAACCATTAATTATTCTTAAATTTATGTAGACTTTATTTATTATTGATTTTTTTATGCTAATATTATTTCATATCTTTCTATTAGCATTATAAATATTTAAAGAAATGAATGATAAAGTTAAACTATTATATAACGGGAAAGAATATGAGTATCCAATAGTTGAAAGTGTTTTAGGTGATAAAGGAATTAATATATCTAAACTTAGAGATGAAACAGGTTTAATTACTCTTGATGTTGGGTTCAAAAATACTGGGTCTACCCAAAGTAAAATTACCTATTTGGATGGTGACTTAGGTAAATTGTATTACAGAGGATATCCAATTGAACAAATTGCAGAAAAATCCACATTCACAGAAGTCATGTATCTTTTACTTGAGGGAGAGTTACCAACCCAAGAGCAATTAAATAAATTTGAAGCAGATATAAAAAAGAATAGTTTAGTAAGTGTGGAAATGGAGCAAATCCTTAAAGCATTTCCACGATCTGCTCACCCTATGGGTGTTTTATCAACTTTAACAAGCTCTCTTACGGCATTTAATCCTAAGGCTGTTAATATAAAATTTGAAAAAGATTTATACAATGCTTATACTCTACTTTTAGGTAAGTTTCCGGTTTTATGCGCTTGGACTTATCGTTTAAAACTAGGATTGCCATTAAATTACTCAGATAATCGATTGGATTATCCGCATAATTTTTATCAGATGATGTTTAAAATGCCAACGGAAGACTTAGAAGTTCAAGAAGTGGTGGTTGATGCTATTAATAAATTATTAATACTTCATGCAGAACATGAACAAAATTGTTCTGCCTCTACGGTACGTATGGTTGGTTCAGCCCATACAGGATTATTTGCTTCTATATCCGCCGGTGTATCTGCCCTTTGGGGACCTTTACACGGTGGCGCCAACCAAGCAGTTATTGAAATGCTTGAAATGATTCAAAAAGATGGGGGAGATCTACAAAAATGGGTTGATAAAGCAAAATCAAAAAATGACGATTTTCGACTTATGGGATTTGGACATAGAGTTTATAAAAATTTTGATCCTAGAGCAAGAGTTATAAAAAAAGTTGCTGATAATATTTTTAATAAGTTAGGAATTCAAGATGAAACATTGGAAATTGCAAAAAAATTAGAAGAAGTTGCCTTAAACGATCCTTATTTTATTGAAAAAAAATTATATCCTAATGTTGACTTTTACTCAGGAATTATATATAGAGCCTTAGGTTTTCCTACTGAAATGTTTACGGTTATGTTTGCTTTAGGACGACTTCCTGGCTGGATTGCTCAATGGAAGGAAATGAGAATTAACAATGACCCCATAAATAGACCTAGACAGATTTATATAGGAAATCCTAAAAGAGACTATATAGATATTAATTTGAGAAATTAATTATGTTTACATATTATAAAATTAAAACTTCTATAAACCATATAGAAGTTTTTAATTTTTTATATAATTTTAATTATACAGAAATTATACCTATGATTAACGAAAAATTTCTACACTATGTATGGCAATTCAAAAGATTTAATTTTCTAAATTTAAAAACAACGGATGGGGAAAGCCTTGAAATTATTAATACTGGAATATATAATAACAATCAAGGACCTGATTTTAAATGTGCACAGATAAAAATCAATGACTTATTATGGAATGGTAATGTTGAAATACATTTAAAATCCTCCGATTGGAACAAACATAAGCACGAAGGTGATGATTTTTATAAATCTATTGTTTTACATGTCGTTTATGAACATGATCAACAAATTAGTTCATTGAAAAATCAATCTGTTTCAACTTTAGAACTAAAATCTTATATAGATAAAGTTCTTATAGATAATTATGTAAAACTCATTCAACAGAATTATACCTTCATACCTTGTGAAAAATTTTGCAATTCCGATTTATTATCAAAATTATCATTTTCATATGAGAGCTTATATTTAGATAAGTTACAAAGCAAATGTGAACAGATTTATAATCTATATAAATCCAAAAAAAATAATTGGGAAGCTGTACTTGCCTCAATATTAGCCTATACTATGGGTTTAAAAATTAATGCTGAATCTTTTGAAGAAATTTTTAATTCCATAGATTTTAAAATTATTCAAAAAAATTCATACAATTCATTGCTACTAGAATCCTTATTTTTTGGACTTACACATCAGCTATCAGATTATAGTGACGAATATCCTAGAAATTTAAAAAAGGAATTTGATTTTCTTAGAGTAAAATTTAATATTACCGATATTAAAATTTTACTCAATTTTTTTAGACTTAGACCAGGAAATTTCCCAACTATACGACTTTCACAATTGGCTAGCCTTTTAACTCAATATCAAAATTTATTTTCTTATGTAGTTGGAGCTAAAAATATTCAACAATATTATGTTTTACTTGATGAGGTGCAAGCGTCCAGTTACTGGAATAATCATTTTACTTTTGATAAAATATCCACGTTACATTCTGTAAAAAAATTAACATCTTCTCAAAAAGAATTAATTATAATGAATTGTTTTTTACCCGTAAAATTTGCTTATTCAAAGAGTATTGGACAAAGCATGGATGAAGAAATTATTTCTCTAATTAGTGAATTAAAGGCTGAAAAAAATTCTATTATAGATAATTTCGAAAAACTAGGTTTAAATTTTAAAAATGCTTTGGAAACTCAAGCTATACTTTATTTATATAAAGAAAAATGTTCTAAAGTTAAATGCTTAGAATGTTCCATTGGTTATCATCTTTTACAATAATATGTATTGTTACAAGATTATTTTTTTTCTTTTATTACCAAATAAATTAGATAAATTAAAGGTACTAGCATAAGCAACAAATATTTTAACTCGAAATTTATATTATAGTTACTATCCTTATACATAATTACATAAATCAAGCCCATTAATAACCCCATAAAGGCTCCTCCTAAATGTGCATCATGCCCTATGTTACCTAGCTGAGTTTTCATCCCATAGATAGAATAGGCTAAATAAATAATTCCAAATATACATCCAGGTATAGGAATGGGAATAAACATCATTTGAAGAGACATCGTAGAATCCAAAATTACTGCTGCAAATATAAGTCCTGATACTCCACCGGAAGCTCCTATGGCGCTATAGTAAGAATTATTTCTATGAATAAACAAGGCTAAAAAATTACCTGCTAAAATTGAACTTATATACACTACAAAAAAGAATATCCCCCCATAGTCATTGATAAGTTTTGTTGAGAAGAAAAAAAAGGAATACATATTAAAAAAAAGATGAATAACATCTCCATGTAAAAAAGCAGAAGCTAACATTCGATCCCATTGATTTCCTTTTAATATAGCTGCTGTGTTAAATTTGTAACGATCAAAAAAATTAACATCTTTAAAACCTTTAATACTGAATAAAATTGTCAATATTATGATTCCTATACTTACAATATCCATTTCTTACGAATTAAATCTATTAATATCTATTTCTTTTTGTAACTCTACTTTATATTCCATATAATTGTATAGTTCCTCTGCCATTTTAGGTGCTAACATTACTCCTCTACTACCTAAACCGTTAAATAAAAACATATTTCTATATTTAGGGTGATTGCCTATCAATGGTCTGCGATCTATAACTGTAGGTCTTATACCTGCAAATTGCCTAACAATTTTATATTCAGTTTCAATAAATTTATTTAAGTTATTAATCAACTCATCCCTGCCTTCTGTTGTAACTAAGTCATTTATTGTTCTATAATGATAAGTAGCTCCTATATAATAATAGTTCTCATGATCGGTAGGCATTATAAAAACTTTAGATTTAACTATCGAAGTGAGATCTAATTTTTCAGCATGGATAAGCATGGTCTCTCCTTTTAATCCTTCCATTGGAAGATAACTAAAATATGGATTCTTTTTCAAAGAATATCCATCACAGAATACAATCTTTTTAGCCTCTATTTGTTTATATGAAATACAATTTTCCTTAGGTTCTAAAAGTGAAAAATCTAAGGTTTCGTCTATTAATTGATTCTTTGCAATAAGAAAGTTTCTAAACTGGCTCAATAGATCATTTACCCGTATTCTGCCCGTTTGTTTTACTCTTCCTAAACCAAAGGATGCTTTAACCTGAGGATTAGAATTTGAAATGATTTCTGAATCCAAGAAAGGAATTAAATTTTCGTTTCTTAACGACTTTTTTGACCAAGTTTTAACTTCATCTTCGTTGGCTAATACTCGGAATAAATCACATCTTTTTATTAATGGAATTTGAAGTAAATTCTCGAATTGAGTAAATTCATTGATCAATTTATCTATTTCAATTTGGGCATTCCATACGGGTGTAAATCTTTTAAGTACCACTGGATTATAAATTCCAGATGATATTACAGAGGCTGAGTTCGTAATTTTATCAATAATTTTGAAAGATTTATTGTCTTTGATTAATTGATGAGCTAAACAAGTTCCTGCCAATCCTTGACCGATAATGAGGTAATCTAACATTAATTTCAATATGTTTACAAATTTAAATAAAAAAAGCCCTGAAATGGTATATTTCAGGGCTTTTTATGTTTACTTGAATTTCATTAATTCTAATAATTCCACATGTTGTTCTCTTTTTGTAGAATTTCATTTTTAATCCTATTACTTTCCTCTAATTGAGACTTTGCATCTCCTGGAATGTAATGAGAGATTTCTCCATCTCCATACTCTGATTGAGATTTATAAATGATAGAACTAAATCTCCTAGCATTAAGAACATCGTCATAGGTAATAGACGAAGATCCATTTCTTGGATTAAAAACTGTATATCTTGATAAAACATCTCTCGCTCCCGGATAGAAAACCCAAAATAGATCAATCATTTCATCCTCTCCTTCATAACCCAATGCAGCGGCATCGTTTAAACCTAACACTTGAGGATCAGGTCCCATAGGAGCAATACCTAACAAACGATATTTCATTTGTCCTAATCTTTTATCGATATACCACATGCCTTTAATCTTAATCAACTTAACACTTTTGGTATCCACTTTAAAATGATCAGTACCTTCCATTATATCTTGCTCAGTAATGGTTTCTCCTGAAGCTCTTTTATCCTGTAGCCAATCCGATTCTCTAACGGCTTGAATCTTACTTTTAAGATTTTCCGGATCTACTTTGGATGTAAAATTGTCATCGTCATAAACTTCAGTTATTTCACCGGCATTAATTCCATTGAAAAGAGCATCATATAAAGATACATAATTTGCTGTGACTTCATCGTGGGAATAATAATAAGGCTGATTTAACTTTTCATTTAAATCTATGATTTCCCAGACCACTCTAGACCATAAAATATCTTTATCTTGAATGTTTCCATAAGGTAAAGGTATTGGGGCTGTTGATATTGTATCTTGTCCTCCATTTACAATATCATACATTTCTGATCTCATTTCCCTAAGTTCTTGAGGAGATTTAGCATTTAAAATATTTTGTGCATAAACCCCTACACTCATTAAGGTTGTTAAGCAAACTACTAGATATTTCATATGAAATGAATTAATACTTATTTTTTTATTTATTGTACATTAATAAGAACTGGTGAAATATTTTGTTGGGATACACCAGAAGCTTGAGCTGATATATCAAAGACAAGTACCTGATCTCCAGATTTCAACCCTTCTAAATAACCTGCGGCTGCTCTTAAAGAATTACCACTGAAAGCTCTGGCTGAAGTACCTGGCTTTTTAACCTTAAATCCTGTTACCGTAAAGGATACTGGGAATTCAAAATCAGGAATTGCCGCTGAAATAGTTTGATTTGAAACGGAGCTCGATGGCATACTTACCACATTCGATCCACGTATAGTACCTTGCGCTTTTGGTACATTTTTAATTCTGTAAGTGAATTTTTGAGAAATTGGTTTGCCTGAAGATGTTTTACCAGAAACAGTAAACACTACCTGTCCACCAGCTCCAGGAGAATAATTCCATTTATTCGCTCCTCTTGAAGAAACACTACCAGAACTTGCGGACAAACTTACAGCACCAGATATTCCAGAAATTGCTGCACTTAAAGGATTAACTACGCCTCTATACACTACATTCATATTGTCAGCCATCAAAGTAGCATTACCATCTACCTTAGAAACGACATCTGCAACTACTTCATATGTTTCATCAAATTTCTCCGTTTTCGGTCCTTGAGGTGTTTCATAAGTGATACTACCAGAAACATGTTTTAATCCTGTGCCTTCTCCTACCATACTTACTACAGCTTTACCTGAAGAAAGCGGTATGTTTCTACCTCCTAAATTAATGGTACCTTTTAAAGTATTGTCATAAGCGCCGAATCCGATAGTTACATCAAATTTTTCGCCTGCTCTTACAAATTTAGGTGAAGATACTATAGGCATAAATGCTTTTATTTCAATTTCAGTTTCTAATTTATTCGCCAATAAATCTCTTACAATATTACCTTCTTCTGTTCTAATGTTAGATTCTAATTTTGTAAGATTGGTTAAAGCAGCAATCATGGGTTGATCGTAAAATTGATTGGTTAACCAAGATTTATTGTTCTTATCTGAAAAATCAAACAATTGGTTTATTCTATCCTGTGTACTTTTGTTAGCCCCTTTTAAGATATATTGAGTAAAGTTTGTAACTTTAGCAATCATATCTTGCACTTCTGGAGTAGGTTTAGTATCTTCTAAAAAGAACACTTTATTTACTACGTCTGTATTTTGTAAGGAATTATAATTGGTTTCTTCCCCGGGTTGAGGTGTAGTATAATCTGCTTGTTCTTTTAGTAAAGACTTTACTTTTTCAATCGCAGCAAAAGCCTGCTGTGCTTGATTCTTAATTTCTGTTGCTTTTTGCGATATAACTACGTAACCTTGATCTCCATCATTCTTTTTGCTTTCAATTGACTCGTAAAAAGTAATATTGTTTTTTTCTGTTAATGTTGTTGATAATTGTAAAGATTCATTTACACCTTCAAAAGAACGTAAAACTTCTCTATCAACATTCATTGCCAACATCGCGATAAACACTAAATACATTAGGTTTATCATTTTCTGACGTGCTGATTGTTTTCCTGCTGCCATGTTTATTTCTTAATTTTTAATTTAATTTTAACTTTTATAAATTAACTCTTAAGATTTCATAGCATTAAGCATTCCACCGTATACTTTATTTAAGTTATTAAGGTTTGTAGTTAAAGTATTTAATTGATCTTTAAATTCTGTAGAATGTTCTCCTGCTTTTACTAAATCTTCTGTAAACTTTTTACCACTGTCTAGCTGCACTTGGTACAAAGCATTTAAATTTTCTAAATGTGAAGATGCTTTTGATAGCTGATCGTTGTACTTTTGAACAGACAAATTCGCATCTACTGTTTTATTTATTCCTTCTACTGCTTGTCCGAAGTTTTCAATACCGCTTCTAAGTTTTTCTAACATATTAACATCCAATTTAGCTTGCGAAAACATTTGATCTAATTTAGAGGAAAGAGAAACTTCAACTTCTTTAATTTGTTGTGGAGTTTCTACTAATTTTTGTTTTCTTTCCACTGGTTTTCCATCTAATAATTCAGGAAATGCTTTTTCCCATTCATAATCACCGGCAGGTGGATCGAATGCAAACACTACAAAGATAAATGCTTCTACAATTAATCCTATTGCTAAAATAGAACTCCCGTCTACAGGTCCTAAACTCCAATGGTTAATTTTGAAAAGAGCCCCTAAAATAACTACTGCTGCTCCTAGGGAGTAAACCATGTTTAAAACCCTATCTTTTGATTTTGTTTTTACTGCCATTTTTGTAAATTTAAACTTTTAACTAACTAAATTTTTATTGTAACTTTTTAATTTTTGGAAATTTAACGTTGGATCCTTCTGGAATGGTTTGAACTCTTCTAAAGCCAATATAACTTCTCGCTGAATCTTTATGTTCCCAATCTCTTTCACTTACCATAAGCATATAACCAATGTCTTTCCACGATCCTCCTTTAATAACTTTTCTAGGATCTTCAATCCGGTTTCCTAAATAAGGATTTAATGTGGAAGATATAATGTAAGAACTATTGTTAAATGCAGACACTGTCCATTCAGAAACATTCCCAGCCATATCATACAAACCAAATCCATTTTTCTGGAAGGACTTTACAGGTGCTGTATACAAAAATCCTTTCTCTCCTTCCATATAATCTCCTCTTTTTGGTTTGAAATTTGCTAAATAGCAACCTCTATCGTCAATTAAATAAGGACCTCCCCATGGATAAGATGCATTTTCTAAACCTCCTCTTGCGGCATATTCCCATTCCACTTCCGAAGGCAACCTGTAAGGAAACACTTTTTCAATTTTCTTTTTTCTGCTTTGGTTATAATCATTTTTAGATTTTGTACTATAGGCACAAAATGCTCTTGCTTGATCCCAAGTAACTCCAACTACTGGATATTTAGAATACGCTTTATGCCAAAAATATTGTTCAAATAAAGGTTCGTTAAAGGAGTAATTAAAATCTCGTAGCCAAACGGTTGTATCTGGATAAATTGCTATTTCTTCTCTCTTTAGGAAACTTTCACCTCTACCCTTTTTCTTTACTGCTTCTAGCTGGTCAATCCATGTGAATTGATAAATTAATTTTCTTGGATCAATAACTCTTTCGTTATTAAATCTTTCTTCCGGTGGATAGTACATAGATTCCATCACTTCCGCATAAGCAACATCAGGATAGTTTGCGGTTCTCCATTCCAAAGGTACAGACCAATCAAGTTTTTTAGATTCGTCATAACCTTCTCTACCTCCACGCTCTTCTAGCATTTGCTGATAAGCATTCTGCTCAGACTCTGATTTTTTATTTAGAAAAGCATATCTTCCAATTCCTTCCTCGCCTTCTTGATCAGCCCTTTCTGCTAAACGTGTTCGAGCAATAGAATCTTTCACATACTTTATAAATTCTCTATATTCTGCGTTAGTTACTTCAGTATCATCCATATAAAAAGCAGAAACCGTAACTGTTGTTAAAGGTGCTTTTCCTACTGAACCAGAAAAATCCATGTCAGCTTGTCCCAATACAAAAGCCCCTCCTGGAATAGGAACCATACCGTAAGGCTTTTTATTATTCCATTTCTGACTTTGTTGGGTTGCAACAATTTCGCCTTGCACGCCTGGCTTACCCGCCTTTCCCTTTTTTGAAGATTTGCAAGAAGCTAATGTTGCCGTTGCTAGTAAGAGTAATAATACTTTTCTCATTATAACCGAAATGTTTCTTTTAAAAAGTGTAAATCTACTATTTTTAGTTTATATTAACTATATTTCTTATAGAACGAATATTACCTTTGTTATATTATATATAATTTAAGTTTTACAAAAATTTTTTAATAGTTTTCCAATATTTATCTGGTATCTTTCCCATCAATGCATCTTGATAATCTCTAGATGTACAAGGAATTAAAAAATTTTCATCTTCTGTAATAAAATCAATTGACAACCACCATTTATCAATTTTTTTATCTTTTAAAAATATTAATTCTTTGTCCTCATAAACTACTGTATATTTTATATAATCTGTATTCTCATAAAATTGCTGATTATTTTTACCTTCTATGATATACCAAAGTATTTGAGAAACCAATTTGGCATCTATTTTATTGTTTGAATAACCTAAAAAATTATACAATCCAACAACTTTAATTTGTTTTGATAGTCCTATATATTTAGCTAAACTGCAAATTTCTCTATTTGTAAAGCCATTTACTGAACTTTCCGTGGATAAGGATCCTGTTAAGGATTCTATTGAATTTAAGTTTACTCCAACAAAATCTGAGCTTCTAAAAACTGGTTCGGAATCTTCTATGTGATTGATTAAGCTTCCTAAGCGTATCGCTTCAAAATCTAGAGTATTTAATAAAGTTTTAAGTGTTGTAGGAGATACTAAATAGGTTTGATAGCCTAGATTTGAAAAATTAAATAAGAGATTAGGTTCTTCCATTATAATTTTTGAAAGATAATTTTCTTCTGTTGTTTCATTCTCAATATTTATTTTAGCATGTATATGAGAATCTACAGCTGTATAATTTAATGGTTTCCTTAGACTTTCCAAAGCTCTATAAACAGAATAATTCAACGACATACTTCCACCTAAGATTATGGGGAATAACTTTTTTTCGAGCAACTCTTCTATCACTTGTTTTAATGCATCTTCTTGTGAGATTTCATTATTTTCTATTACAATATTCCCTAAATCATAAATATCAAATTCCCAACCATTCCAAATAAGTTTATAAAATTCTTCTCTTACAACTCTTAGATTTGAAAACTCTATATTTTGAGAGGCCCCTTTTAAATAAGGACAACCTACAATAACTAAACTATTTTCATTTATCTTTTCATTAAAATAGAATTTAATCTTACTTCCTATTGAATTAGGAATGGAATGTAACAAGGATTCATCAACCGGATGTAAAAATTTATGAATAGAACTCACGATTTCTTTTTAGTAGTTGTAGTTTTTTTAGTTTTTGTTTTAGGCTTAGCCTTGGCTTTAGACTTTGTATCAGTTCCTTTTATTAATTTCTTTACTTCCTCTAAGGTTAACTTTTGTGCATCTGTATCCTTAGGTATTTTATAATTTTCTTTTCCTTGTTTGATGTAAGGTCCCCAACGTCCATTTAGAATCTCTATCATAGGGTCTTCTTCTTCAAAAGATTTAATGAATTTATTTCTATCAGATTCTCTCTTAGCTTCAATTAATTCAACCGCTCTATCTAAAGTAATGGAGAAAACTTCATCTCCTTCTTTGGGTTTTAAGGATACAAATTTACCATCGTGACGAACATAAGGTCCAAATCTCCCTGTATTTACCTCCACTTTCTTATCTTCGTAATTCCCCAGGTTTCTGGGTAGATCAAATAGTTTTAAAGCTTCATCAAGAGTAATAGAATTTATTTTCTGCCCTTTCATTAATCCTGCAAACCTTGGTTTTTCTTCATCCTCGGTCTCGCCAATCTGAACCATAGGACCGAAACGCCCAATTCTTGCATAAATATTTTTTCCTGAAACGGGATCTTGCCCCAACAATCTCTCGCCGGTAGCCCGATCAGCATTTTCTTTAACCTCTTCTACATGTGGATGAAAATCTTTATAAAAATTAGTAAGCATTTCTTTCCAATTTTCACTTCCTCCCGCAATACTATCAAAGTCTTCTTCAACTTTTGCTGTAAAACCATAATCAAGAATATTAGGAAAATGATCTGTAAGAAATTCATTAACTACCAATCCAATATCTGTGGGAATTAATTTTCTTCTGTCGGCTCCGTAATTTTCCACCTCAATGGTTTCAATAATTTCTTCCCCTTTAAGCTCTATTTTTCTTACATTTCTTTGCTTAGGTTCTAAATCTGAAACTTCAACATATTGTCTTTTTTGAATGGTAGAAATGGTTGGGGCATAGGTGGAAGGTCGACCAATACCTAATTCTTCTAATTTTCTAACTAAGGAAGCTTCGTTGTATCTTGCTGACGGTCTGCTGAATTTTTCTTCGGCTATAGCAAATTCCAGAGTTACACTTTCGCCTTGTGTTAATTTAGGTAATAACCCCTCAACTTCTTCATTCAAGGTATCTTCGTCTTGTTCAATATGATACAACTTTAAAAAACCGTCAAATCTTAAAACTTCTCCTCTAGCAACAAACTTTTCATCCATTCCAGAAGTTTGTATATCAACAACCGTTCTTTCAAGCTTTGCATCTGACATTTGAGAAGCTAACGTTCTTCTCCATATTAAATGATACAATTTCTTTTGGGCATCGTCTTCTCCTGCTTGTTGTAGATTAAAATTGGTAGGACGAATAGCTTCGTGTGCTTCCTGCGCTGATTTATTTTTAGTTACATACTGCCGAGTTTGAAGATATTCTTTACCAAATTTATCAGAAATAATTTGTTTAGCAGAATTTATGGCTTCTTCAGACAAATTTACACTATCCGTTCTCATATATGTGATATGCCCCGCTTCATAGAGTTGCTGGGCAAGCATCATGGTTCTTGAAACAGAAAAGCCTAATTTAGATGCTTCTTGCTGCAATGTGGAAGTGGTAAATGGTGCTGATGGTGATCTTTTTCCTGGTTTTATTTCTATTGACGAAACTGAAAATTCTTTTCCTTTAATTTTTTGTATAAAATTTAAAGCTTTAGGATATTCTTCAAAATCAATATTTAGTTTACTTTTAACTAGCTGCTGTGACTGATTTATAAAATTGGCTTGAATTTTATAGGCTGGAACAGGAATAAAGGATTTTATTTCATTTTCTCTTTCACAAATCAATCGAACGGCTACCGATTGTACCCTTCCGGCAGATAGTCCTGCTTTTACCTTTGACCATAAAATGGGTGACATTTCAAAACCTACTAGCCTGTCTAATACTCTTCTTGCTTGTTGTGCATTTACTAAGTTGATATCAATATCTCTAGGATTTTCTATTGCATTTTGAATCGCTTTTTGGGTGATTTCATGAAAAACAATCCTTTTTGTATTTTCAGGTTTTAATTTTAATTCATTATATAAATGCCAAGCAATGGCTTCTCCTTCACGGTCTTCATCGGAGGCTAACCATATAGTATCCGCTTTTTGTGCTAAAGATTTTAATTTTTTTACAACATCTTTTTTATCTGATGAAACTTGGTAAATGGGTTCTAAAGTTGTTTTATCAATCCCCATGTCCTTTTTAGCAAGATCAGTAATATGTCCATAACTGGATTCTACTTCAAAACCATCTCCTAAAAATTTTTTAATAGTTTTTGCTTTTGCTGGTGACTCAACAATTACCAAATTCATCTTTGTATTTTTTGCGAAATTATAATTTTTTATTGAAACCTAGGTTCAGACCTGAAATTTATTTATTAACATTAAAGAAAGATTTTTTAAATAAATTTTTAAAAAAATTTACGACTTTTATAGAAGCTATTCTCTATTTTAAAAAATATTTATATCATTTAAGTTTTAAGAATTTGAACAAATCTAATTCTTACATGGAGTTACTAGTTAAAACTTAAATGCATATTTTTTTCATGTTTTGGCTTAAATTTTGTTATAAATACTATAGAATTTTAACTTAAAATTATTTTAAAATAGTAAATATCATGGCAAATAAAATTAAAATTGGTGAAGCTAATATTGGTATTAGTGAAGAAAATAAACAAATAGTATCTGATCATTTGAATCGATTATTAGCTAACGAATTCTTTCTTTATACTAAAACTAGAAAATTTCATTGGAATGTAGAAGGTAGTCATTTTAAATCCCTTCATTTGTTATTTGAAGATCAGTACAATGAAATCGCTGAAACTATTGATGCTGTAGCTGAAAGAATTAGAAAGTTGGGTCATTATGCATTGGGTTCTTTTAAACAATTTAGTGCTGTGACTGACTTAATTGAACATGATGGCGAAGAACCTACGGATGCTAAAACAATGTTATTGGAACTTTGTGATGACCATGAAACTATCATCCGTATTCTAAGAAATGAATTAATTCCTATAGCTGAAAAATACAAAGATTTAGGAACCAATGATTTTCTTACAGGAGTTATGGAAATGCATGAAACTATGGCTTGGATGCTACGTGCAACTGCTAAATAGAGAAAATTATATCTAATAAAAAAAGAGGAAATTATTTTCCTCTTTTTTTATTGGTATGCCCCATCCCTGAATATGAAGCTATGATCTTTTCAAAAGTCGTTTGTGGGAGAATAGCCTTAAGTAAAACAGATAATTTTTGAATAAATGTTCCAAAATAGTAGTGAGGCTTTATCTTAGATTTTTGTTTGATTAATTTTTCTAAAAATGGAGCTAATTTATTGGGTTCAAAACCCTTATCTACATCCATATTCATTGCTTCATAAACTTTATTATAATCTTTTTGATAATCTATTGAAACAGTACTTTTTATTCTTCCTTCAGCTATATTAGTACGAACGTCTCCTAAATTTACAGTACAAACTTGGATATTAAATCTTGCTAACTCATATCTTAACGATTCTGTAACCATATCCAAGGCAGATTTAGAGGCAGAATAATATCCTCTAAATGGAAGTCCCATAAGACTACCAATGGAAGAAATATTAAAAATTTTCCCTCGTTTATTACTCATTAGAGGTACCATCCTTTTAATAATTCTAACCACAGAAACTAAATTTAAATTAAATAAACTCAAAATTTCTTCTTCTGTCGCATCTGTCGCTGGACCTACCATACCTCTGCCCGCATTATTGATTAATATATCAATTCGATTAGTAACTTTAACAATTTGTTGAAAAGCCAACTCAACCTCAGCCTCTTTGGTTATATCTGTAGGTATTGTAATAAAGTTTGAATTTTCAGGGATTGATCTGCTCAATCCAATAACCAAATATCCTCGACTATGAAAATAATTTCCCAATGCCAATCCTACTCCTGATGATGTACCTGTAATTACTATTGTTTTTGACATGTTTACTTTTATTATAAAAACAAATTTATAATAATTTTAAACTCTACATTGAACATAGAATCTATAACATCCTTAATCTTTTAGTTTATGTTTGCACACATAATCAATAAGACCATCAATCGGACGTCTAATAACAGTTCCTAATTTTAAGTTGTTTTCAGCCAATTTTTTTTCTAATTCGTCTTTAAGATAAAAACAGATTGAACCGTTAAAGTTTATAGGCACATCATAACAGTTGGGATATTGCTTTATATAATAATCAATAAAAAATTGCATTTGTCTGTTAATTATCTCCTTAATAAACTGGTGATCTTTATTTTGAATAATGAATTTAGCAAAAGTGGCTAGATAAGCGTTTGGATTGGATTTCTTATATAAATTTTCTTTAATGAAATCTATATCCATTTTATATTCTTTCACTAATTTTTCCGACAATTCTGGAGGTAATTTTTTAAAGTTATAAGCTCTAACTAATTCAGCCCCTAATTTATTACCACTACAGTCATCCATCAACAAATATCCTAAAGAAATAATTTTTTGATGTAATTTTTCCCCGTCATAGTAACTACAATTCGATCCTGTTCCTAATATACAAACAATAGCTTCCGTTCCAATAGGTGTAGTTGAATATACAACTCCATATATATCCTCTTCTACTACTACCGTTTGCACCTTAGGAAAAAACTCTTTTAATGCCGAAATTACAATAGATTTTAAATTATCTGTTGCACAACCAGCTCCATAGAAAAAAATTTTCTCTACATTATTTCTGTTTTGTGAAATGTCAAAACGCTCATTAAGCCTTATTAACATTTCATCCTTATCTACAGACTCCGGACTTAAACCTTTGGTTTGAGAAGAAAATAAACGTGTTCCATCTTTATCTATTGCTACCCAATCAGCTTTGGTAGCTCCTGAATCAACCAATAAAATCATGTTGTAATGTTTTTTAATATTAATTAACTAATATAGTGAATTTCTAGATAATTCAAATTATTAAAATTGTATATTGATCTATATTTTATAATGTAATTTATTAAAAATAAATTAAGTTAGTCAATTTTGAAATCTTCATTAATTAGGTTTAAATGGAGATTCTAACCTTCATAACAAACCAATTGCAAATTTCACCCATCTTTAATTATTTAGTTTGATTACTAGAATCTTAAATATTCTTAAAATCTTCTATTATTTTAAGCTAATTATACAAATATAAGTCATTCGATTATATTTTTTTATCTTAACTTTTTATAATAGATTTTTATTATCTTTGCCCATCAATTTTGGCGTAGTATGGAAAAATTGATTTAATAACCATTAAACCGCTTCCGGACAAATAATCTCGCCTTTTATCCAAATTATTATGAATGGAATACAAATTATTAATTGATTATGTCTGAAGAGACTAAAAATTTTAATGAAGAACAAGAAGTTCTGAAAAATGCAAATGTTGCTCCTGAGCAATTTGACTGGGATTCTTTTGAATCTGGATTGGATGCAGAAGATAGAAAAGAAAAATCTGAATTAGAAAAGATGTACGACACCTCTTTGCAAGAGCTAGATGAAAATCAAGTTTTTAAAGGGCGTGTAGTTCGATTAACTGATAAAGAAGCTATTGTTGACATCAACTTTAAATCTGAAGGTGTTATTTCATTAAATGAGTTCCGCTACAACCCATCTTTAAAAGAAGGTGACGAAGTTGAAGTAATGGTAGCTCAAAGAGAAGATAAAACAGGACAATTACAACTTTCTCATAGAAAAGCAAGAATGCTTAAAGCTTGGGATCGTGTAAATGAACTTCATGAAACAGGCGAAATCGTTGAAGGTTTTGTAAAATCTAGAACTAAAGGTGGAATGATTGTGGATGTTTTTGGAATTGAAGCTTTCTTACCAGGTTCTCAAATTGATGTAAAACCTATTCGGGATTACGATCAGTTTGTTGGAAAAACAATGGAATTTAAAATTGTTAAAATCAATCATGAATTTAAAAACGTTGTAGTTTCTCACAAAGCCTTAATTGAAGCTGATATTGAAGATCAGAAAAAAGAAATTATCGGTCAACTTGAAAAAGGACAAGTTCTTGAAGGGGTTGTTAAAAACATTACTTCTTATGGAGTATTTATCGATCTTGGAGGTGTTGATGGATTAATTCACATCACTGATCTTTCTTGGAGCCGAATCAATCATCCATCAGAAGTGGTTCAATTAGACCAAAAAGTGAATGTTGTAATCCTTGATTTTGATGATCAAAAATCAAGAATTCAATTAGGTATGAAGCAATTAGAGCCACATCCTTGGGAAGCTTTAGATGCTAACTTACAAGTGGGAGATAAAATTAAAGGAAAAGTTGTTGTTCTTGCTGACTATGGTGCATTTGTAGAAGTTGCTCCTGGTGTTGAAGGATTAATCCATGTTTCTGAAATGTCATGGTCTACACATTTAAGATCTGCTCAAGACTTTGTTAAAATTGGTGATGAAGTAGAATGTGTAGTTCTTACTTTAGACAAAGAAGAAAGAAAAATGTCTTTAGGAATGAAACAGTTAACTCCAGATCCTTGGACTGACATAACTGCAAAATATCCTGTAGATTCTCAGCATAAAGGTACTGTTAGAAACTTTACCAACTTTGGTGTATTCCTTGAATTAGAAGCAGGAGTTGATGGATTAATTTATATTTCTGATTTGTCTTGGACTAAGAAAATAAAACATCCTTCTGAATTCTGTTCCGTAGGAGATGTTTTAGATGTGGTTGTTTTAGAATTAGATACTGAAGCTAGAAGACTTAGTTTAGGACATAAACAATTGACTGAAAATCCTTGGGATCAGTATGAAGCTAAATACGCTGAAGGAACTATTCATAACGGTAAAATTGTACAGTCATTTGATAAAGGTGCTACTGTTAAATTTGAAGATGAAGAAGTTGAAGGTTTCTGCCCTGCTAGACTTCTAGAAAAAGAAGACGGTTCTAAACTTAAAAAAGGTGATGATGCAAACTTCAAAGTTATCGAATTCAATAAAGAATTTAAACGTGTAGTTGTTTCACATACTGGAACTTTCCGCGAAGAAGAAAATAGAGAGGAAACAGAGAAACAAGTAAAATCTCAAAATCAAAACGTAGAAAAATCTACTTTAGGTGATTTAGATCAGCTTCAAGAGCTAAAAAGAAAAATGGAGGAAGGTAACTAATCCCTTTTTTTAAATAAATAAAAAGAACGATAAAATATTTTATCGTTCTTTTTTTATTTATATATAATTAAATATTTTAACCTTTTATAAAAACCTGCTTAACAAAGAACTAAAAATGAAAACTCGTTTTAATCATTAAAATCATATTAAATAACATATTTATTTATAGTTTGTGCTATTATATTTTATAAAAACCAATTATTTATTAAAAAATAGTATCACTTTTTTCAATGGTCCTGAGCATTAATTTAAATAATTATTTTAAATTTATAAAAATCAAAATTTTAATAAATCATAAAAAATGGGAAATGATCTAACAAAAAAAAATTCTTATACCAAAGATCAAAAAAGAAAAAGTATAGTGGCTATTTTAAGTGCCTCATCTGGAAACTTAGTTGAGTGGTTTGATTTTTATGTATATGCTTTTACTTCTATTTATTTTGCTCACTTATTTTTTCCTGAGGGTGATACTACGAGCAAATTATTAAAAACTGCTGGAGTTTTTGCCGCTGGATTTTTAATGCGTCCCATTGGTGGATGGATTTTTGGTAGAATTGCTGATAAACACGGGAGAAAAAAATCAATGGTCACCTCTATTTTAATGATGGCATTTGGTTCATTGCTTATTGCTTGTCTTCCTACATATTCATCCATTGGAGTATTTGCGCCACTATTACTTCTTATTGCTAGGCTTATACAAGGATTATCCGTTGGTGGAGAGTATGGAGCAACCGCTACCTATATGAGTGAAGTAGCTCTTCCTAATAAAAGAGGTTTTTATTCCTCATTTCAATATGTTACCTTAATTGGTGGTCAATTATTAGCTGCATTGGCAATACTTATTTTAGAATCCACAGTTAGTGAAAATGATATGAATACCTGGGCTTGGAGGATTCCTTTCTTCTTAGGAGCTATTGCTGCATTAGTTTCTTTATACTTAAGAAAACATCTTAAAGAAACTGCTCCAAAAAAATCTGTGGAAAACAAAAAGGCCGGTAGTTTAGTAGAATTATTTAAAAATCATACTCCTGCTTTTTTAACTGTCTTAGGGTATACTTCTGGAGGCTCACTGATCTTTTATACATTTTCTACCTACATGCAAAAATACTTGGTGAATACAGCAGGATTTGAAACTAAAACCGCTACTCAGATAATGACGGCATGCTTATTTATATTTATGATTGTACAGCCCATTTTTGGATCCATCTCTGACAAAATAGGTCGGAGAACTTGTATGATGCTATTCGGAGGATTGGGCGCCTTAATTACTTGTCCTGTTATTTTTGGTTTAACTCAGATAAATTTAAATCCATTTTTCGCTTTTTTATTAATTTCATTGGCTCTCTGCGTTACAAGCTTCTATACTTCAATAGGAGGAATTGTAAAAGCAGAAATGTTTCCTCCAGAAATACGCGCTTTAGGAGTTGGTCTTTCTTATGCTATTGCTAATGCTATTTTTGGTGGTTCCGCTGAATTTGTAGCCTTAAGTTTTAAAGATATAAATATGGAAAGTGGTTTTTATATTTATGTAACGGTGATGTTGATTATAACCTTTTTAGTAAGTACAAGACTTCCTAAAAAAGCTACTTATTTAAATGATAACCATTAATTAAAATTATTTCAAAATATATTTAACTCCGAATATATAATATTCGGAGTTTTTAATTAAATAGAGATGAGTATATACTTTAATAATGAATTTTACATGAAGATAAATCTAAATTTAAATAAGGACGGTTATTAATATATAAGCAAAGAAGAGAAATTAAAATATTTAATTTCTCTTCTTTATATAATAAACTTATTTATAAATTTTACTATCCTAAATACTCTTTGACTTGCTTATAAACATTATCTGCTGTAAAGCCTAATTTTTCATCTAACACTGAAGCCGGCGCAGAAAAACCGAAAGATTCCAATCCCCAAATTTTGCCTTTATCTCCTACCAAACCTAATAGATTTACAGGTAAACCAGCGGTTAAACCAAATTTCTTTTTATCATTTGGTAAAATTGATTCTTGATATTCTTTGGATTGACTTCTAAATAATCCTTCTGAAGGTACGGAAACTATTCTCGTTCTTATACCATCTTTTTTCAAAAGTTCTGCCCCTTCTACTAGCGTAGATACTTCAGATCCTGAGGCTAATAATATTACCTCATAATTAGCATCGTCCTGAACTATATAAGCTCCTTTTGAAGATTTTAAAGCCTCCTCATATCGATTAGATTGTGCTGGAAGATCTTTAATATTCTGACGAGAAAGTATTAGTCCGGTTGGAGTTTTTGTATTTTCCATGGCTAGTTTCCATGCAACCGTTGTTTCCTGAGCATCCGCAGGTCTTAAAACTAACATGGAATTATGACCTTTATGATTCTGTAATTTTTCTAATAAACGTATTTGTGCTTCTTGCTCTACCGGTTCATGGGTTGGACCATCTTCTCCTACTCTAAAGGCATCATGAGTCCAAATAAATTTTACGGGCTGTTCCATTAATGCAGCTACTCTAACTACTGGCTTCATATAGTCTGAGAAAACAAAGAAGGTTGCACAAGCCGGAATAACACCACCATGAAGACTCATTCCTACACATAAACAAGCCATAGTGAATTCAGCCACTCCTGCTTGCAAAAATGCTCCTGAAAAATCTCCTTTTTTCATAGCTTTTGTATGCTTTAAGAATCCATCTGTTTTATCTGAGTTAGATAAATCTGCTGATGAAACTACCATATTTTCTACTTGTTGTGCTAAAGTTTCTAGCACTATAGCCGAAGCATTACGTGTTGCATTGTTAGATTTTTGTTCAATTTTACTCCAATCTATGGAAGGGGTTTGACCTGAAAACCAAAACTCTAATTTTTTAGCTAATTCTGGATTGGAAGAAACCCATTGTTCTTTTTTAGCTTTTTTATCAGCTACTATTTTAGATAATTCTTCAGCTCTTTTAGCATATAATTCTTTTACTTCTGGAAAGATCATAAATGGATGGTTAGGATCTCCTCCTAAGTTTTCAATGGTCTTTTCTATACTTGCTCCTGCTGCTGTTAGGGGTTGGCCGTGTGTAGAAACTTGATCTTCAAAAGATTTTCCATCTGCAGTTACTGCACCTTTACCCATTATGGTATGACCAATAATAAGTGTTGGTTTTTGTTTTTCTGCTTTTGCTTCTGTTAATGCTTTACGTAATTCATCAATATCATTCCCTTTTACTGAAATTACTTTCCACCCCCAGGCTACATATTTTGCTGCTACATCTTCTTCATCTACTTCTTTTACTTTAGTTGAAAGTTGTATTCCATTGGAATCATAGAACATAATTAGATTATCTAATCCTAAATGTCCTGCTATACGACCTGCTCCTTGAGATACTTCTTCTTGAATCCCCCCGTCCGAAATAAAAGCATAGATAGTTTGATCCATGATATCTCCTACTTTAGCTTTCAAAAATTTAGCAGCTATGGCTGCTCCTACTGCATATGCATGTCCTTGACCTAATGGACCAGAGGTATTTTCTACACCTCTTTCAACATCCAATTCTGGATGTCCGGGTGTTACACTCCCCCACTGACGAAACTGTTCTAAATCGCCCATATTATACTTACCCGCTAAAGCTAAGGTTGAATATAACATGGGAGACATATGTCCTGGATCCATAAAAAATCTATCTCTAGACTCCCATCTTGGATTCTGTGGATCGTATTCTAAAAATTCTGTATATAATAGATTGATAAAGTCAGCTCCTCCCATGGCTCCTCCTGGGTGCCCTGATTTCGCTTTTTCTACCATTGAAGCAGCTAAAATTCTAATATTATTGGCTGCTTTGATTTGTATTTCATTACTGTTCATTTCTTTATTTTATTTTTAATTAAAATTTATCTTTTACAGCTTCTTCTTTTATTTTTTTTAATCGGCTCATAACTTGATTTTCTCCTGTTCCAAAATAGTCATGAAGAATAAGATATTCTTTATACAATTGATCGTATTTAAGGGATCTACTTTCATGAGGTTTGTATACATTCGGTACTTTACTTCCCATTGCTTCAGATGCTTCTTCAATGGTTTCATAACAACCGGCTGCTACTGCCCCGTATATCGCAGAACCTAAAGCACCCACCATGGTAGCTTCTGTAATAGATAAAGGAATCCTAGTTACATCACTTAATAACTGCATTAACCATTTGTTTTTTAATAATCCACCGGCAGCCACAATTTCCTTAATTTCCACCCCATGTACTTTCATAGTCTCTATGATTTTCCTAGCTCCAAAAGCACAACTTTCCATTAAAGCTCTATAAATATCTTCCGGTCGTGTTGTTAAGGTTTGTCCCAAAATCATTCCTGATAAATTGTGATCACATAATATTGATCTATTCCCGTTATGCCAATCTAAGGCAATTAATCCATGTTGACCGATTTCCTGAACTGCTGCTTTTTTGGTTAAATAATTATGTAAGCTTAAGCCTTGTTCTTCTGCTTCTTTTTTATATTCTTCGGTGACTCCATTTTTAATAAACCAAGCCAAAATATCTCCAAAGGCTGATTGTCCTGCCTCAAAACACCAAAGTCCGTCAGCAATTCCACCATAAGTGATACCTAACATCCCAGGAACTTCTTTAAATTCTGGCCCTGAAACTATATAGCAAGCGGAAGTCCCTAAAATAGCGGTCATTATTCCAGGTTTCACGGCTTGAATAGCTGCTGCGGTAACATGCGCATCAATATTACCTACGGAAACTGAAATTCCCGGATTAATTCCTAACCACTCGGCCATTTTTGGCGTTAATTCTCCGGCTTTAGAACCTAAGGGTTGTATAGGTCCCGACATTTTATCTTTATAAACATTCCCAAACCCTGGGGAAACCGCTTCTAAATATTCTGCATCTGGATATTTATCGTCTTGATAATGTCTTTTAAATCCTGAGTCTGCACCTGCATAAACTAACTTACCGGTTAATAACCAATTGATCCAATCTAGTGCGTTAACAAAAAAGGAGGCTTTATCGTAAACTTCTCTATCTTTCTCAAATGTTTCTAATACTTTAGGCAATAACAATTCTGAGGATAGCAATCCTCCATATCGTGGAAGCCATGATTCATTTCTCTCTTGGGCTACCTTTAGTAATCGATGCGCTTGTTCATTCCCTCCGTGATGTTTCCATAATTTTGCATAGGCATGCGGACGATGGGTAAATTCTGGGTATTCACATAAAGGTATTCCTTTATCATCCGTTGCTAAGACGGTGGAAGATGTAAAGTCTATTCCTATGCCTATAATGTGCCTAACAACAACACCGGAATTTGACACCGCTTCTCTTACTGATTTTTGAAATGCCTCTAAATAATCTGCAGGAACTTGAAGTGCGAAATCTGGAGGCAATACTTCGCCTTTACTCGCTGTAAGGTGTGTATCCATTACTCCGTGCTTATATACTTCTGATGCAGTTCCTTTTTCAAATCCATCACTTACTCTTACTACTGTACTTCGTACAGATAAGGTTCCAAAATCAACTCCAATTATATACTTGTCTGGTTGTACCATTTTCGTGTATTAACTTATTTTTCTCCGTCAAAAAATTTCTCCCAAGGCATATTTAATGGTTGATCATTCACTATAATATCATACAAATGTCTTAGTAATGGAAAATCTGATTCTTTTATAATTCCTCTTTTTGTTAATGGTTCCATGGCGCCCCCAATAACTCTAATGGCAGCCACACCTTCCATTGTAACTCCTTTCATATAATTATCTCTTACTTCTGAAAATGGTATGCCAGCACCTACGTAACGTCCAGCCTTTACATTTCTTCCTCCCATAGAAGTTACAAACATATCTCCTGAACCTACTAGTAAATGGCGGGGACTTAAGGTTTTATTATCAGATAAAAGTTGCATAAATTGAGTTAATTCAACTTGCCCTTGTGCAAATACTGCTGATCCGTAGTTGAATCTTACGTATCTATCGTTTTCTTCTTTATTTTTATCTCTTATACCCTCATTAAAACCAGCGGCAAAAGCATAGATATTTTTTGTTGCTGCTGCAACTTCCATACCTACAAAATCAGTAGATGTCCAAACATGATAATAATCGGTTCGGAACATATGCGCCAATTTATCTAAGGATTCTTGATCTTCTCCACAAAAAACAACACAAGTATCTCTCTTCACTGCAACTTCACCTGCAATTGATGGACCTACTACAGCTGACCATGTCACTGAATCCACCAAGTCTTTGGTAAAGTATTTTTTTATAATATCTGGTAATATATATAGATTTCCATCCTCGTCTGCTTGCATACCTTTGGTAATGGAAAGAACCATCATTCCTGGCTTAACTACTTTTGCCAATTGTTCACCAACCCAATCTACTCCAAAAGAATTTACTCCAGACATTGCAACATCTGCACCTTCAAAAGCTTCTTCTATTTCTTCCAATTGATAAGCTTTTACAGTCGATGGGATTTTTAGTCCTAAGTTGGGGTGTATTCCTGTTTTTTTTATTGAGTCTATAATGTCTCTATCTAAATGTGTACCTACTAAATGCACTTCATGTCCATTTTCTGCTAGAGGAAATGTTAACGCTGTTGCCATTATTCCTGAACCTAGTACTGCAATTTTTGATTTATTCATATTTATAGTTTCTTTTTCTTTCATTTTAATACGGATTTATAACACAAAAATAATCAATTAAAAATATTTTCATTGCTTTTTATTATTTAAATGTTTGATTTTTATTCATATTTTTTTTATAAATTAATATACATAGCAATTATGCAATCATTCGAAACTAACTCTTTAATATATTCGTATTGGTTTCGTTTTCAAAAGATCTCAAAAATATTATTTAAGATGATGACTTGATTTCATTAAAATTTTTTCTATTTCTTTGTTAAATAAGAATATTCTTATAATTATATACTTTTAATTATTATATAAAACACTAGCCTTTCCTTTATTTATAAAACTTTCAATAGTTTTACAATATTGATACAATCCTATAGTAAACCCTATATCATTAAAATTGATGTTTAATTTAAATAAATTATTGTAATTTATTTTATAATATTTATAAAAATTTACAATTCATAATAAAGTTTATCTAGATACTTTCCTACTCTTAACAATTAACTATAAGTTATCTTTCTTCTATCTATTGTTTAATATTTCATAAACTGCAATAGCATATTTTTCAACCATTTGACTTTGAAAAGTTATCCAATAATTTATAAAATATCCATCAACATCAGCAAATATTTAGAGATAATTTTTAATTTACCTCTCTTTGTCTACTATATAAAAAAACTAAGATAAGGTCAATATATCACATTATAAACTTTCAATTCGAAATCAAATAAAATTAAAATGTGTAAATTTTAAATAAATAAATTTCGTTTTATAATTGTTTAATTTCGATTAAGTCGATATATTTGTTAGAACTAAAACCCAAAAAATTTTTAATCATGAATTCAAAAAAAAGTACGGAAGGACCTTTGGTTATTTCCATTGATTCTTCTACAACTTCAACAAAGGCTATTGTAGTGGATGTAACCGGATATGTATGGGAGACGTCTAAGAGAAATATTCAACTTCATACTCCAGCCATGGATTTCTATGAACATAATCCTATTCGTTGGTGGGAAACAACGAAAGCCTGTGTAGGGGAAGTGTTATCGAAGCTATCAACGAAGGATAGAGATAGAGTTTCCGCTATTGGTATTACCCATCAAAGGGAAAGCTTTGCGCCCTTTGATAAAGATGGAAAACCATTAAGAAATGGAATTCTTTGGTTAGACGGAAGAGCGACTAAACAAATCCGCGCCTATGGCTCTGCTCATATTCATGATCTTTCTGGAAAGCCTCCAGGTGTAACTCCTGGTATTTATAAAATGGCTTGGGTAAAAGAGAATGAAACTGAAATTTTCAAAGAAGCTTATAAAGTTGTAGATGTATTATCTTATATCACTTGGAACCTAACCGGTAGATGGGCATCATCAGTAGCAGCCGCAGATTCACTAGGTCTTTTAGATATTAGAAATTTTGATTATAGTGATGAATTATTAGCTATTGCAGGAGTAAGACGAGATCAAATGGCAGAATTAGTTCCTCCCGCAGAAGTTATTGAAATGCTAAAACCTGAATTGGTTGCTGAGTGGAATTTGTCTAAATCAATTCCAATCATTGCAGGTTTGGGTGATGGTCAGGCAGCAGGAATAGGGGCAGCAGCCGTATCTCCAGATGTTGCTTTCTTAAATATGGGAACTGCTGTAAATGCTGGGGTGGAAAGCCCTATTTACAAATGCGACCCTGTTTTTAGAACTCATGTTTCTGGAATAAAGGGAAATTTTGTATTTGAGGTTTTACAATCTTCCGGTTCTTACTTAGCGGGTTGGTTCCGTCAATCTTTAGGAGATCCTAAATTATTAGGAGAGCCTGATCTAAAATTAGATCAAGAAGCTTCAAAAATTCCTCCTGGTTGTGAAGGTTTAGTTACACTTCCTTATTGGAATGCAGTTCAAAGCCCTTATTGGGATCCGGTGGCTAGAGGGGCTGTGGTTGGCTGGAGAGGAACCCATTCCAGGGCTCATATGTATCGTTCTATTTTAGAATCTATAGGTTTTGAAATGAAATTAAATTTAGAGTCTATTCAGAAGGGTACAGGAATAAGACTTCAATCGGTACGAGCCATGGGTGGAGGAACTCGTTCTAAGTTATGGAGACAAATTATGGCTGATATAATAGGAATCCCAATTACTGTTTGTTTGGAAGATGAGATATCCGCCCTAGGTGCCGCTGTATTAGCGATGGCAGGTATAAAGGCTCATGGCTCTCATGATGTAGCGAATGCTGCTAAACATATGGCAAATTTTGGTGATACTATTGAACCCAACCTTGAACAATCTCAGATTTACAATGAAGTTGCAGGTATCCAACGTCAATTATATCCACAGTTAAAAGATGTTTTTGAACAGCTTCATGCATTATCAGAAAAATACCCATCCGCAACTAAACCAGAATCTCCCAAAGCAGAACTTTAATTAACACCTAAAAAATAATATTATGAATTCAGAAGGACCTTTAGTTATAGCCATAGATTCGTCTACCACAGCAACTAAAGCAATTATAGTAGATGCCTCAGGACAAGTCCTACAAACGGCTAAAAATAACATACAACTGCATACACCAGCCATAGATTTTTATGAACATAATCCTATTCGTTGGTGGGAAACTACAAGAGATAGTATTGCAGAAGCTGTTTCTAAATTATCTCCTAAAGATAGAGAACGTATACAAGCTATAGGAATTACTCACCAAAGAGAAAGTTTTGCTTGTTTTGATAAAGAGGGAAAACCTATTAGAAATGGAATTCTTTGGTTGGATGCACGTGCTACTAAGCAAATACAAAAATATGGTTCCGATCATATTCACAATCTTTCGGGAAAACCACCGGGAGAACCACCTGCCATTTATAAATTGGCATGGTTGAAAGAAAATGAACCTGAAACTTTAGAAAAAGCATATAAAATCGTTGATGTACATGGATATATTACTTGGAATATGACGGGAGAATGGATCTCTTCTGAAGCCTGTGCAGATACCTTAGGATTATTTGATATTCGTAAACGAACCTTTAGTGATGAGTTAATGAATATCGCAGGAGTAAATCGTGAGCAAATGTCTGATTTAAAAGCTCCCGGGGAGGTTATGGGTATGTTGAAACAGGAATTAGTTTCTGCTTGGGGTCTATCTAAATCCATTCCGGTTATAGCAGGAGCCGGTGATGGTATGGCAGCTGGAATAGGAGCAGCAGTTGTAACTCCTAATATCGCATATCTTAACTTGGGCACTGCAGTAGTAGCAGGAGTTCAAAGCGCTGAATATAAATACAGCCCTGTATTTCGTAACTATGTAGCCGGGATACCGGGAAACTTTATATTTGAAGTCGTACAACATTCTGGAGCCTATTTAGCAGGCTGGTTTCGTCAAGCCTTAGGAGATCCAAAATTGCTAGGAGAACCTGATATTCGTTTAGACGAAAAAGCGGAAAAAATTCCTCCGGGTTGTGAAGGTTTAGTAACACTTCCTTATTGGAATGCGGTACAAAGCCCTTATTGGGATCCTGTAGCTAGAGGAGCAGTCGTGGGTTGGAGAGGAACCCATTCAAGAGCTCATATGTATCGTTCTATTTTAGAAGCGATAACTTATGAAATACAAATGAATCTTTCTTATCTTCAAAAAGAAACAGGAGTATCCCTTACTTCTTTACGAATCATGGGAGGAGGAACAAGATCAAAATTATGGAGACAAATGGTGGCTGATATTACCGGTATTCCTATTACTATTTGTTTAGAAGATGAGATATCTGCTTTGGGTGCAGCGATTCAAGCTATGGCACATACCGGAGTATTTGGAACCCAAGATATAGCAGTAGCTTCCAAAAAAATGGCACGATTTGGAGATACTTTAGAGCCTAATTTAGAAAAGAATAAAATTTATTTAGAAGTTGCTGAAGTTCAACGTCAGTTATACCCGCAATTAAAAGATATTTTTAAACAATTGAATGTTTTGTCAGAAAAATATCCGGGTGTAAAACCTGAATCACCAAAATCTGAGTTATAAAAAATTATTGATAAAAAATTAATCATATGGCAAAAATCACAATTTTAGGAGCCGGAGCCATGGGCTCAGGGATTTGTACTCCGCTTATTAATGCGGGTTGGGAAGTTCGTTTATGGGGCACTTGGCTGGATGATCATCTATTAGATGCTTGTGAAGCAGGAAAACCGCACCCAAGAACCAATGTTCCCTTAGCTAAAGGAGTTAAATTATATCGTTCGGCAGATCTTAATAAAGCTCTGGATGGTTCGGATGTAGTGGTTATGTCTGTTGCATCCGGTGGAGTACCGAAGGTAACGGAAATGGCTTTGGAAGGAATATCTAAGGCTAAGGCTTTATGGCTAACTTCAAAAGGATTTTGTCCGGATGAAAATGGAAAAATTCAACTTCTACCAGAAGCCATCCGCACCATAGCAAAACAAAAAGGGGTAACTATACCTCCTATTGTAGCCATTGCTGGCCCTGTCAAAGCCAATGAATGTGCAGAAGGTAAACCAACAGCCACTATTTTTGGATGTAAAGATTTAGATGTTTCTCGTAAATATGCTAGAGAAGCCCGTACTGAGGTTTATTGCATAGAAGCCACAGATGACGAAACCGGGGTAGAAATTTGTGCTCCTATGAAAAATGTTTACGCTATTGCCTTGGGTATTGCTGACGGTCTGGAAGAAGGAACAGGCTTTCCTCATCACAATCTTAAAGCCGCAACGTTTAATCAGGCGGTAAAAGAAATGTCTTTGCTAGGGCAGGCACTGGGAGCAAAACCAGAAACAGCCTATGGACTCGCGGGTGTGGGAGATTTAGAAGTAACCGGTTTATCTGGACGGAATAAGGTGTATGGGGTAAGAATCGGTAGAGGGGAAACAGCCAAAGATGCCTTAGCAGAAATGGAACGTTTAGAACAAACCGTAGAGGGTGTCCCGGCGGCTGGTTTAGCTACGACCTTTGTAGAGCAGTCTGCTCCGCAAATTAAAGATCAATTACCTCTTTTAAGGGCTGTTCATGAAATTTTAGCTGGTAGCTCTCTATCCGTAGTAAAAATACTATCCGAGGCAGTACTTCCAAAAATGCCTTAATTTTTTTAAATAAAAATTTTTTAAAAGCAAGATGTTTATTCTGAACATCTTGCTTATACTTATTAAGAAAAATGAAATTTTTTTAAATTGTTTTTTGGAATATTTGTTTATTTATTATAGATTTGCAACCGCAAAGGCAAAATTCCTCCTTAGCTCAGTTGGTTAGAGCATCTGACTGTTAATCAGAGGGTCGCTGGTTCGAGCCCAGCAGGAGGAGCTACTAAATATCAAGTACTTATAATAAATATTATGAGTGCTTTTTTATTTTAGGTCAGGATATAGGTCAGGTTTTTTAGTTAAAAAAAAGTACTATTTATCTAAAATTAACACCTTATTATTACATAAATGAATCTCAAAATTCCACTTAGTATATACTTCTTCACCATCAATTAAAAATATATCACATAGAATATCAGTATCGTATGGGGAATAAATATTGTATAGTTCTTTAGAGTTTCTATGCGAATTTCTCAATATCTGAGCCAATACACTTTTGTTTGGTAAATTATGTTTCTCTCCATTGGTAGAGAATATGTAATTATTGCATCTAATCAAACTATATAAATCGCTGTTGTTATTTCCTTCACTTCCATGATGTGAAACTATGACATAGTTACATGTTAAAGGTTTTTTATTCGTGTATCCTTTTCCTTTTAGGCAGGAGGTTATGACTGAAGGATGAGAATCTGCAAGAAATAAAATCTTAGAACCTTTGTAAGTGGCAATAAAAGCTATACTACTACCATTTTCTTTCGATTTATCTTCTTTTGCACTATTCAGACTAAATGCCCCCAAAGGGATATGGTAATCATTGTTTGATGAGGACTTTGCCGAACTTATTTCATCATACTCGTTTCTCTCTAGTGGTATATCTTTTTTATATTTATCTCTTAGTTTTTGAAGGTTTTCGGTACTAGGGGATAAAATCTCGATTTTCAAGCCATAAAAATCTATTCCTTCTAAATCATTTACTAAATCGAATAGCGGTTGTTTCCCTATCTGACATAAATACTCATATAGAAAATCTCCTTGATTTATGCTTGATGCAGAGCTTATTGTATTTTGTTGTCTTGAGGGTGCATAATTTCTCGGAGGATTATAATACCATTCTTTTACAATATCTATGATTTCGTCATCCCTTATAGCTTTGATATACTTGATTATCCCTCCAATATGGTCATCATGGATATGGGATACAATCCATAAATCAATAGCCTCATTTGCTTTGGATATGGCTTCTATTTCAGATTGTAATATATGTCTATATGTCCTTTCATAACCAGAGTCTACGAAAATATTATGAAATTTATTATCATCACCAATATAGCGAATACGAAAAGCATCTCCACACTCAGCTTGATAACAATATAATTGTATGTAATTATTCTCTATCATACATTTTCATTTCCCCTTTCATCTTATCTTCTTCCAGATAAAAAACTCCACTCATCGTTTTAAAAAAGGATTCATTTAGTCTATCATGAGAAAATGAAAATTTTTCGCCCAATAAAGTCCATATTAGATCAAGATCATTTTTATCTAAAAACTCAAGTAAATCTTTTTCTCTTATCATTACCCCATTAGGATTAATATTTGTCACAATAATCTCCCCTTCTTTATTTTTCAAATCCCCATCTTTAGGTGCATACTGCAACTCCATACCTTCAAAAATAAATTCACATGGGATTCTGTATACGGCTGAAGTGCCTGATTTATCTTGTTCTATATTTCCATTAGCTTCAGTATCTGCCACAATAACTTTATAATCCGTTCCATTAATGGTATCCCATAATTCTTCTTTTGATTCTTGATTCTCATCCTGATAAGCTGGCGACCAAAACTTTTCTCTATTAATTAATTGTGAAAAACCTTCATTTGCTTCTGGCATCCATCTCCCATCAAAGTTCTTTTGACTTAGATATTCTACTATTTTATTTTTATCTTCTTTCTTTACCAAATAAGCATTAAAGATATACCAGATTTGTTTTTTCTGTCCTGCATATTTTTCTATCCCCATCTTTTTAGGTTCAACCCATTCGATATAATGATGTAAATGCAACCAATAATTTCCTAAATCATCCTTTTTTCTTAGAATACTATAAGGATGCACCAAATCATTAGATGTAGATACCCAATGAGAGTCCTCGCCTGACCAATTAGAAAACATTCTGTCCATCCACCATTCTTTTTTTAATATATAATCTTCTAAAATTGAGTTTTCAGAGTCTTCTTCTTTGTTATTAATGGTTGTTGTTGCAGGGTCTATATCTCTTAAATATAATTGCCAAGTACCCTTGAAATACACATATTCATCTTCCCAATAGCATTTCATTTTATAATTATCTGCTATAATTCCAACAATCTCATAAAATGCTATCCATTGGTATTTCTTTCCAATACGCTCTATTTTCGATTCATGCCGATCTCCCTTTGTTGCTATATAGTCATCGTATTTCCCATGAAGTTTTGTACTGTATCCATATTTTTCAAATATCCATTCAACAGCAAGGTTGCTTAATAAATTAACATTCATCTGACGAGGAAGGTCAAAATTTGAAATTGCACTTTGAAAAGTATAACGCCCAAAATCGCCATAACCACCAGTTCCTCTCCCATATTCAGTTACCATAGACCTCAAGATAGCTGAAACACCCCATTCAGCTTTACCCCAATGTCCTCTATCTTTTTTAGGTTCATACCTTTCATCTAATTCTTCATTAGTAAGAGGTGTGAAATTCATTTTTGAATTATATGGAGGACGGATTAGCTGAATATCGACTTCTTCTAAAAGACATTTATGTATAGCATATTCTATGGTATTGCAGGCATAATCTCTAAGCAATACATGTGTCGGGGGATTGCCATTTTTGAAAATAGTATTATATACATATTCTGCAATTAGTTTGACTGATTCATCCTTTTCAGTTCGTAAAACACAACCATAAGTTACAGCATATAGTCGTTCTAATATATACAGATCATCTACATCTTGAAAGGTTTTTAATAGCCCAATCAACACATTCGGTTTTTGTTCTAGCAAATTTACTAATGCTTTTGTAGTTTGGTCTCGAAGTTTTGTATTTGTAGTGGATAAAATCCATGCTAAAGTTTGTGATACAAGTTTTGCTGTTTCGTCATCTGACAGAGTCGATATATTTGGCATCCAAGCCCAATCAATTAATCTTTGAATTGGGAAAGCTATTTCATTATCGTCATATCCATTGAAATAAATAATAAATTCTTGCCAAAAACTATCTCGTTCAGCCATTGTGTACTTTTTCAATATCTGAGTAAGTCTATTGCTATTAAATGGGTGGTCAATTATTGAAGAGAGTTCCGTTAAACATAAGAACCATTCATGATCTGAAATAAGAGCTTTCCCTGATCGTAACCAACTCGTGATTTTTTCATCATTAATAGATTCTACTTTTCTCCATTTTAAACTATCTAGCTCTACTCTACTAATCCACTCGTAAATATGTTGAGTTTTCCATTCTTCTTCTTTATCAGCATCAGATATAAAATAATCACTGATTTCAAATATCTCTAAATTGTGTTCTTCTGGTAATATTATGGATAAGGCTTCGATTATACCTCTATATTTCCAATCATAATCAGAGCATATTACACCTAACCCGTCAGGGTTCATAAGAGCATCTAGCACATCTTTTTTTGACGCACAACCATTCAATAACTTTTGAGCCATAAAGTAGTCTCCAAGTCGTTGATAAGCAAAATATACAGCATCATGATATTTATTATAACCAGAATACACCTTGTTACGTATCAGTATATTTTCATCAATCAAATCAGTCAAAAGAGTCTTATGATTTGGGAATTTCTCATCGAAAAGTTTTACGGCTTCTTGTATTGTTATTGAGTTAAATTCAGAGTTTAGAATTGAAGTTGCAAAAATCTCAATTGACTCAGAGACAATGCTCCTCAGTTTATACTCCTTATTCTTGTTCTCAAATCTCTTATTTAAAGAATCTATATAGAGCTGATACAGTCTATTTAACCCATTAAATCCTTTAGGGAAAGTCTTATCAGGCATTTCTTTAACTGTATTGCAGATGAGGTGCAAAAACAGAGGATTGGAAAACTCAGGTGCAAGAATTGGAAAACTTGGAAGCTTCAATGAGTAATATTCACAAAAAAGCTTTAACGCTTCATATTCATTTCCTTTAAACCCTTTGTGTTCTATTATATGGGGGGACTCTGCCTCAATAAAATCCGCTGAAATGATATCATCAAAATATGTACTCCTAATTGAAAGAGCAATTCCAACTCCTTTGTATTTTTTAATTGAGGAGATAAAGCCTGCAATTTGATTATTCCACAAATCAGAACCAGCTCCTTCATTTATCGCATCTATTAAGATTAATACTCTAGAACCTATTTGGTCTGATATCTTATCAAGGTTAATCAGAAGTTCGGTGAAAGTGCAGCCTAAATGGAGCAGACTCAAAATATTCTCTTCTATAGTTTTTGCACTATGAAAATGTTGGCCAAGTAGTAATAATGTTGGTAAGTTATTTTTTATTCTTTCATTTGCTATATCTCCAAGTAGATGCGACTTTCCACTTCCAGCATCTCCTTTAATAATCAATATAGGTTTATTCACTAGTTCAATATGAATACTATCTAATTCCTTCAAAAGTTGTTGGTTTATCTGCAAAATATCAATAAGCCAACTTCTCTCATTTTGATATTTTTGATAATCGTTCTTTTCTTTAGACTCCAACTTTGACAGTTCATCTATTTTGTTTCTAATAGCTGTATCGAATCCTTGTATTTCATTCTTATAGGCTTTTACTTCTAGCTCTTGCCTATAGTCGAATTTTATTTCTGATACCCATTTGATTTTATTTTTTCTAATCAAGTATAATTGTTCTTTAATGTCCTTTAGAGCATCTCCTTCTAGATTATAGCTTTGATATCTAGCAGTTAACCAATCATCCCATATTTTCAGGAATAGACTCTTAAAGAGATTATTGTAAGAGAGGGCATTAAATACTTGTCCTATGGGCAATCTAAAGTTCAACTTTTGATTGAATCTTCCTCCAAGATTAGAAACTGATTTCTCAATATGAGTCTGAAAGAAATCTCTAGTCAATCCATTTTCTCCGATATATGTATAGGATATAGCTGGAAGGTGTTTGTTGTTTAATATTTCGTTTAGAGGTTCAATGTATTGACAGTAGGCAACTCTTCCTTTTTCATCTGGATTATTTCTGTACCTAGTAAATATTCCATATAAATACATCTCATTATCAGCAAGTAGAAATACACCCGAACCAGAAAAACCTTCCATATTAGAATCCGTATAAGATGAGGTTGTTTCTAATTGGAATTTATTAACCTCTGTCATTCCTCTTGGATATTTAAGATATAAGGTTTCTAATTCTTTTCCTTGTGTAGCTCTTGGGAATCCTTTGGTTACAAAATTTGAGAATGAATGTCTTTCTTGGATAACAAGAATAGAAGGAATATTATCAAGTCCAATCATTGGTAAAATATCATCCTTATCAAAAATTAAAAGGGCTACATCCTTATTTCCGTCTTTATATAAAAGACTACTATCTATGTTTTTATCTATAGAATTGTATGTAGCTGTTTTGGTATTATATATATCAATAATAATTAAATCTCGTTGCTTGCTAAAGCTATCTCCATCTTCAAATAAGCAATGAGATGCTGTTAAAATATATACTTTATCTTCTAGGTTGTCATGATAATATATAACACCTGTTCCAACAACGGAATTATCTTTATTTTTTAATCGTACTGTAATCTGAGATATAAAAGAATCATATTGTGCATCCATAATACTAATATTAACTAATTAGATAATAAATCAATTGGATAAAGTTATTAAAAAAATAAGATATTACTTAGGATTTATTAACTGTATATACAGTATGTTATATTAATAATGAATATTATATTACTAGGCTATTTCTTTTTGAAAAACACTTAAATTTATAAACTATTTGTATTTGACAAGAAATTATTTATTTTCTTAATATTATTAAATAAATAATTTCTCTTATTTCATAATCCCTTTCACTTTCTGCACCGTTCCCAAACTCACATTACATAACTTAGCTGTGTTTCTGAGAGATTGTCCTTGTTTTAAGTATTTCACTACATTTTTATA
>NZ_SELG01000022.1 GCF_007845635.1 Apibacter muscae
GTTATCGCTACAGCCTTATTTCAAATAGCTTCTTCTTGGCTTCAAAGATATACTTTTTTAGCTTTTTTCTGGTAAAAGATAAATGGTTTTTTATGGGTCTGTGATTTTTATTTTTCAGTTGAAAGAAAAAGGTTTAACGGATTTTAAAAAGAACATAGGGCGTTGGGCTTTCGGGGGTGGGCGGTTGTTCTTTTTAAAAACGTTCGTGGTTTTTAAAGGAGGGTTGCGAGTTTTTAAAAACGAGCTTTATGCGTCCAAGCGAGCAGTAAAGCGAGTGTGCAAGCGCGGGCGGTGAGGGCTTGCCAAAAATTAAATCTATCTTCCTTAATTCTTTTTTGGCGATAAAACCGCCCGAAAGCGGGGTTAAGGGTGGTTTACTTCTTTACATGGGTGCTTCGTCCCCGTGGCGCGCAAGCACCTGCCTGCGAGCAAAACCAACAAGCAACGGCGGATGCGACTTTAGGAGCAGACAAGAAAGTTGCGGATGAGGACAAGCGAAACACGTGAAACAGCCAAACGTAAGTGAATTCTTGCAACTGGAGTGCATGGCTGTGTAACTGGGTTTGAGCGCGGACGAATGCCTTTGCAATGGGCCTCTGAGTTTGTATGCTGTTTGTTGTAAGTGATAGGGTTGAGTGGGTAGTTTGTTTTTGACTCTGATTGTTCAAAGTGGATGGTATTTTGCTAGGTCTTGTTTGAGCTTCTCTAAATGGGTTAGGTCTAGTTTTTCTAAGCTTTTTATACTTCTATAGCCTGCGTTGTATTGGGCTTGGATTAGATTACTTTGTTTGATCCATAGGGATATTCGGCTATATCTTAGGGTGAGTTGTTTTTCTATTTTTATCTGCTTGTTTATTGCTTTTGTAATACTGCTGAATTTAGTCTTTTCACTTGTTGGAAATAGCTTTTTTGTTGTTTCTTGTGTTTTTACTTGTCTTAGTATTTCTTTTCTGGTTTGGGTTAGGTAATTTGCTAGTGCTGGTATTTGGTTAGGATTTAGTTTTAAGGTTCTTTTATTTCGCTTGTAACTATTTACTTTAGGGACTTTAATATGCCTTTTTTTGATATCTATATCTTGTATTTCTAATTTACTTAGGGTGGTATTATCTAAGGCCTGATAAATTATTAATCCTAGAATAACTTTATTTCTTTGTCTGTAGGGTTCTAGTCTTTTTATTGGCTTATCGCTGGGGTATTGTTCATATATTTCTGTAAGTTCCTGTTCGGTTAATAGTCCTTGGATTATAGGTTTAGTTTCGGGTTTAATCCTAAAGTGTCTTATGGGATGATCTTTTCTTTTTTTTGTCTCTACTAGGTAATTGTAATATTGTTCTAAGGTTTGTATTTGGTTATTCAGTGTTTGTATTTTGTATTTTTTCTTCTGTATTTCTATAAGTTTTAATACTTCTTTACTCGTTAAGTTTTCTAAGGTTTGATTTTTTAGGCATTGGTTTTTCCAGTTTTCTATTTGTGATTGTTTGTCTTGCAGGGTTCTTTCTGAATAGGGGTATTGGGTTTGTAAATAGTCTATAAAGTTCATCTGTCTTTCGTTAGTGCTTAGTTTTTACTCATTTCTGTTTATTTCTGCTAAATGGGTATACCTTTGGGTGCTTTCTATACTGGTATGGCCTAGGTATTTTCCTATTTGTTCTATGTCCATGCCTCTTTGTAATAAGTGACTGGCTATACTGTGTCTGAGTAAATGGGGATAAATTCTTTTTTTTATGGTTGTTCTTTTTACTATTCTTTTTAGGTTTTGATAGATTCCATCGGGGATTAGGTCTCCTTTTAGGCCTTGGAGTAGTTTTCTTCCTTTATTGATGGGTCTTTCTTGATTTATATAATGGGTGATAATTTGTTGGGTTTTCTTATTTATGGGTATTTGTCTTTGTTTTTTTGTCTTACTTTTTCTTATCAGCACTATGTTTTTAGTTAAATCCAGGTCTTCTAATTCTAGGTTAGATGCTTCGCTTAGTCGTAAACCTAAGCTATATAAGCAATGGATAACTACTTGTTCTCTTAATGTTTTACAACCTTGTTCTAGTTCTCTTATTTCTTCTAGGGTTAGTACTTCTATTTTTGATAGGGTCTTTTTGTAATGTTCTGGGGATAAATGGATGTTTTGGTTTTCTACTTGGTTTAAATAATTTATATAAACTTTCTTTTGATAATAATAGAGTTGTTGGGTATTGTTTGTTAATTGTTGTTGGGAATTTTTCTGATTTATATGGTTTTTTGCTGTTCTTAAGAGTCCTCGAATGGTACTGGATTGATAGCCTTTGATCTCTAAGTATTTTTTATAATTCTGTATTCTTTCTTCTGGCATCGTAAGTGTTTTTAGGTTAGTCTTTTTTGGAATTTGGATCAGCTGGGGTTTAATATATTGATTGTCTTTTGTTTATATTGCTTTTGGGTGTTCCAAAGCTGTTCTTTTACTGTTCCATTTTTAGTTTTTCTATTTGCTTCTGTAATTGTTCTTTTATGTTCTTTCTTAGTTTTTGGTAATCGTCCCAATAAAGGATCTTGTATTTAATTCCTACTCGTTCATGCCCGCCTATGGGTTTGATATAGTCTAATTCTTTTAAATTTTGAATATATCTGAACATCTGGGTTTTACTGATGTTTAAGGTTTGTCTTACTTCTCTTAAGTAAAATTCTTGGTTCTTGTCTTTGAGGTATTTTTTTAGTCTTTCGTAAAACTGCCTAAGGCTTCCGTCTAGTTCGTCTATTTTTAATAATATACTTTCAAAGAGGATTTGGGTGGCTTGTTCTAAGTCTTCGATCTCCGTGTAGATCTTACCGTCTTTATAGGTTCTGTTTTTTTGATTTAAGTAGGTGATTTGTCTTATGATACTTTGGTACATTTGGTTGAGTCTTCGGATTTTATGGACTTCTTCGGGGAGTTCTAATTTGGTGGCGTAGGGATTGATGACTTCTACTTGTTGTAGGTTTCTGAGGTAGTTCTGTAATTTTTCTTTGGCTTGTTTTTCTTGGGTTTGGCTGACTTCTCCTGCGTATTTTTGGTTTTGGTATTCTATGATCTTCTTGCTTTGCTGGGTGCTTTCGTCTACGGCGAGGATAAAGCTTCGACTGATGTTGTCTTCGTATACATCGGCTTTGGTGGTGGCGCTGAGGGAGCTGAATACTCCTCGTACTTTTTTATGGGTGCTTTTAATGTTGCCTTTTTTGTCTTTGATACTCACACTACTGCTTAACTGTTGGTTACTGATAAGTTCTCTTAGGGAGTATAGGGCTTCTTCTTTGAGTCCGTCTAGGTCTTCGATGACCATGAGTTTGCCCACCAGATCCCATTCGCCCCAGTTGTACAGACTGCTTTCGGTGATTCTTGTGAATTTGAGTACGTCTTCTTGGGGGATGAGCTGGGCGATTTTACTGATTAAATGGGTTTTTCCGCTTCCGCTACTGCCTTGCACGATGGCGTGTAAGGGGCTTTGGGTTTTGTAACTACTGGCAATAATGAATAATAGTAGTCGGGTGTTTTCTTCGCCGATAATGCCACTCTTTCCTATCAGGTGATTGATCTGATCTAGGCTTAGGTGTTCTGTTTTTGGTGAATTTTGGTTAGTTGTTTCTTGTTCTGACTGTTCTCTGGCTTCTTGTTTTTCAATTGATAAGATAAGTTCTTTTCTTTGTTCTAGGAGTTGGGTAAAGATTTCTGGATTGTGTAATTGTAATACTTCGTTAATGTCTTTAGAGGGTAAATCTACTTGGGTAATGGTAGATTTGGGTTGTATCTTTAATAATTCTTGGGCGAGTTTGTGGCTGGCTTGTTGGCCTGCCTGGTCATTGTCATAGATTATTATTATTTCTTCTAGGTGTTGGAGTTCTTTGATTGCCTGCCTGTGTTCCTGGGTAAAGCCGTTTACTCCGTAACAAGAGAGTAAGCTGTAAGTGTTAAGGGCTAAGGGAATTGGTAATAAACTGGCGGTATCTATAATGCTTTCTGTTAGGATTAATATCTTAGTTTCGGGATCTGGATAACAGGGATATAAGCCTTGGCGGTTTTTTAAATAAAAGTGTTTGTTTTCTGCTTCTGCTTTGATACTTCTTCCGTACAGGCTGACGATTTTGTGGTTGGGATCTTTGAGGGGAAACACTATGCAGTTAACTAGTCCTTTATACGTCCTGCCGTTGTAACCGATTTCTAGTTTTTGATAGTCTAGGGCTCTTTGCTGGGTATAGGTTCTGGCAGTTTTGCTTTGTCTTAAGTTGCTCTTCATTTTGTAAAAGAGTTCTTCTAGTCTATCTAGGGGGATTTCTTGGTATTCTTTGCTTCTTTGGATCTTATGGCTTAGATCGGTTAATTGACTGGCTTTTAACAGGGCTTCGTGTTTGGTTAAGTTTTCTTTGTACATAATAAAGTCGATCACATCTATGACTTTATTAGACTGCTGGCAATTTCCGCTGTAACATCGAACCGTATGGGTATCGGGGAAGATTTGCATACTCGGGGTTTTATCGTCGTGGAAGGGGCAACAACAACTGTTGTTCTTTACTTGGATCTGATAATGTTCCAATACTTGCCTTATGGTTAGATTTTGCTTGATCTCTTGGATAGTCATAACTTATTGTTTTGGGGTGACTAAGTTTTTTAAAAATATTTTCTGATACTTTTTTGTTTTGCAATAATACATAATTGTTTTAATATATAAAATACTTATGTTTTATCTTTTATCAACTTTGTTTTAAATAGTCTTCATTTTACGTATTTTTGCTATCATTAAGGTTTCATCTTAATACTTTTAATAAGCAATATAAATGTCTGTTAGTACTAGAATTAAGGATTTAAGAGGTAAAAATAATCTTACTCAATCTGAGCTGGCTCAGAGGGTAGGGCTTACTTATATTCAAATTGGTAGATATGAGAAGGGTAAAAGTTCTCCTTCTGCGGATGTGTTACAGAAGCTTGCTGATGCTTTGAATACTTCTACTGATTTTTTAATGAATGGGAGTTCTGAGATGGTGGATGCTCAACTTGCTGATAAGGAACTCTTGAAACAGTTTAAGGAAGTGGAAGCTATGAATGAGCAAGATAAGCATTTGGTAAAAACGTTTTTGGATGCTTTTATTACTAAAAAAAAGATTCAGAAATTGGCTCTATAAGGTAATTGGTTAAATATCTATTATAAATAAAGCTCCTTTTTTATAAGGAGCTTTTTATTTTATTTTTATACTTTTGTAGGGCAAACCAATTTTATCGTACCAATCATGTTTATTATTAATCACAATAAGGCAGGCACACAGGTGAAAGTCCTCGTACTACTTAGCGATAAGTTGGTTTGCAGTGACCTGCTGTCTTTTAATTTAAATTCTTTTTTATGCAAACCGAAAATGTACAAAACAAAAATGAAAATCTTAACAATGATTTTTCTAATGAAAACAAAAACCTTAACCCTAAAGACTTCTTAAAGTCTCTGGAAAATTTTCCATTTATAGAAACCTACCAAGAATTGGGTTTTACTCTTAAATCGCTCTGTAAAGTAACCCAAACGGCTCTTATGATGGACGGCTCCTATCCCAATCTTTCTGTGCATAAGCCTTGGGATATTTATAACATCCTTAACCTTATTCATTCTCTTATCCCTGATAGCGAATGGGAACTATTAGACAGGTTAAATAAAAAGGATTAATAACAAAAAGCCTGATATAACATCAGGCTTTTTTCAATTATTCAATCTCAAAAGATTTTGGATATTTTTGACTATGACTAGAAATAGGATCATCCAAAAGTTTTAAACTAAATCTTGACGCACTTAAAGATATATTACCTCTATCTGTATATATTACATAATCCCATAAGTAAACTTCTTTATTTGGTGCTAACCTTTGATTATCTCTAACAAAGGCTGACATAATCATTCCAATATTATTTTCATAATTTAAATCAATCTTTAATTTTGATATATTTTCAAATACTATGATAGCAGGAGAAACTAAAAATGAATATAATCCTTGACTTCTATCCAAATTCCATTCTAATATATAATCTAGCCTTATTGAAAACAAAGGCTCTTCATCTGGAAAAGAAACTGAATAAATAATATTATCATGAAAATTTAATTCATTAAAATCATGATCAGTCCACTCTCTTAGTACTTTCATTTTGTTTTTAAATATTTATTTAAATAATCAATATAATTTTCATTCATAGGTCTTATCCATGGGAACTGCTAGACAAATTAAATAAAATGGCTTAAAACAAAAACCCCCGCTACAAAGCGGGGGTGTTTATTTTATTACATTAAAGAATTTTCTACTGGAATAAATACAATTTGCTCTGTATTCTGATTGGTTGGAAAGAATGCTATATATAAAAATTTGTTTTTATCATCCCACTTTACTACAGATTTATTTGAAATTTTTGCTATTTTATCCCCTTTAATAATTTCAAAAGAAAAATTAACTAAACCTCTCCTTATACTTGTTATTTTATCATCTATATCAAAAACAAAAGAACTTGTAAAATTCCCTCTGTAAACTAATTTACCATTTGCATATAACAAGATGTAGTCTTTTTCGATAAACTTATATGGATTATTTAAAAATACTCCTTTAATCCTTTCCTTACTAACCTGTTGTATATCTACTGTTTTCTTCTTTAACTCTATTTCATTCTGTGATATCTCAAAAAAATCTAATGAATTAGATTGAAAAGCATTTTTTTTACTTTCACAATTACAAAAAAACATTATAAAAAATATAACAATTACTATTAGTTGACTATTTCCTTTTATCATGATAATATTTTTCTGAAGGGGTTTCTCCATCATTTTTATTACCTCCAACAGGTAAATTCCTACTTCCAAATATGTTAAAACCATTAGCTTTTCTAATGCCTTTGTATATGACACTTTCTCCTTCATTTATTTTAGCATAATCTGACTTACCGTAAAATCCTAATACCTTAGAATTAGTCTGCTCTGCCATATCATACCCTAAAGAAGTTGAAATATCATTATATCCTGTTGGGGTAAATGAATTACAAGTGTATATATCTATAATAGCATTATTAAATGCTTCTGATTTTAATTTAGCTACATGAGCAAATGAAAAAGAAAAAATATCATGATCCTCTTGCCCATGAGCAAACTCCATAGAGCCTACATAACCATGTCCAAATACTGCCATTTCTGTTATTTTATCCGAATTTCTATCATTAGATAAATTTGAGGATGATGGTGATTTAGAATTTATATAATTAGTTAATTCATCCGCTGAGTTAAGAAGTAAAAATTCTGCTCCTTCCCTTTTAGCTATTCTTTGCATCTTATTTATTGCTTTTGTTGAATATCCTGCATTCATAACAACCCATGTTATTTGTTCTGATCCTGCAGAAGCTTTATATACAGATAACTGTTTTATTGCTGGCTCAATAAAATTATATTTATATCTTTTTCCATCATACTCTCCTCCTGATATAATTATTTTCTCTCTTCCATCTGGATCTATACTAACAATTGGATTATTCTCACAATAAGCATAAGGAGTAATATTCGGATATTTCTCAGCTAGAGGATCCACTGACAACCACACGGATTCTCTCGGGTTATAGTATCTAGCACCGTAATAGTATAACCCCGTCTCTTCATCCAACTCTTTCCCGTTGAATAGGTATGGACTATTCCATTGGTTGTTTCGCTCTTCAAGGAACACTTCTCCAAACGGTACATATTCTATGTGTTGCACCACAGCACCGTCAAGATTGGTAATGTAGCTAGAACTTCCTAAATGGTCGGCATGGTAAAAGTATTGCATTCTTTCGTAATCCACATTCCCATTTCCTATACCGGCTTCTAAAGGACTAATTCCTACAGCATCGTTATCTGAACAGCAAAAACCTTGCCCATTTACATAATCGTCGTTGTCTTTTCCATTGTAAGGGACTTCAAAATACGCATAGCTATCTTTGATGTCCTGTATGGTTTGTTGGTATTTGCCTTTCCAGTCGATGGATATACCGTCTAGGTTAGCTCCTGCATACTGTATTCTCCTAGGGTCGGCCCCGTAGCTTTGTAAATCTCCCAGTTTACTTACTACCCTTTGGCTTCCTATGTAATAGTGTTTGGTATATTTACCGGCTTGATTTACCACTAGGTAAGGGTTTACGTAAGCGGAAAAGCTTGCGGTTTGGGTTCTTCCTCCTGCAAAAAGGGAGTTTACGTATACGTGTTCGCTTTCTCCGGAGGTTTTTACTACGCGTTCTCCGGATGCATCGTACCAATAGTTGCTGATGTATCCGTTATCGTCTAGGGCTACCAGTCGGTTTTCTTCGTCCCAACGAAGTTTACGCTCGTTGGTGTGAGTCGTTTCTCTACCGTCTTTCTTGGCTAAAGCGGTATTGATGTAAACCAAGTTGCCGTTGGCGTCGTAGCTATACGCTTTTCTTTCGTTTCTTTTTTCTTCCGGTTTGTTTTCTTCTGTTCTATAGTTGATATCTTCAATTTCAGAAATCTGATTTCTTTTGATTTTGTCGTACGTATACGCCAAGTCGTATCCTGCTTTTAAGCCACCGTTAAACATAATGTTTTTTTGGCTTAGGTGTTGTTTTTTAGTAACTATGTTGTGCAGGTTGTCGTAGCCCATTTCCAAGGTGTAGGAAGCTGTTTTTTGGTCGGCTCCTGTGTAGGTTCCTTGGGCTTGTACTAAACGATACAAACCGTCGTACGAGTATTCGTGTTTCATGGGTCCTCCGGCTAAGGATTGTCCGTTGGCTGGCAAAGCAGTGGCGTTGGTTACACTTAGTACATTGCTTACGGCATCGTACGTGTATTGGTTGTTCATGATTTGACGCTTTCCTCCTGAGGCTTGCGGTGATTTTGGATTGGACCAAACTTGTAAATTCGTCAATCTTCGTCTTTGCGGATCGTAGGTATAACTAGTTTCAGATCCGTTGCAATACTTCAGGTAATTGCGTTGTTCAAATTTATCGTAGCCAATTTTTTCTACGTAGTTGTAGCTATAAGCCTTGCTTCCTTTGAGTTGTACAAGTTGCCCAGCGGTATTGTATTTGTATTCTACCTTTTCTTGATCCGGGTAAATAATATGTTCTATACGGTTCCAGCTGTCGTACTTGGTTTGGGTTACGTAGGTAGCTATGGCTTGGTTAGGAATGACTAGGGTTCTTCTAACCTCGGTAATTTCTCCTAGGCTTCCGTATTTAAATTCTTGCGCTCCGGTTGCATCTTCTTGCAATACTACCCTTCCTACTCGGTTTTCTTTCGCATTTTTATTGCCGTAGTGGTAGGTGACGTTGTTTTGTGGGTTTTGTGGGTAGTTGATATTTGTTAAGCGGGTATAAAAATATTTGTATTCTATTTTTTGCCCTGCTTCTGCCAGGTTAGAAGTTTGGCGAGTGGTTACATTGCCCAAGGCATCGTAGGTAAGGCTTACCGTTCCTGCGCTTGGATGGGTTACTTGCGTTCTTCTTCCGGCTAAATCGTACACCGAGGTGGTTTTTTGCCCTTCGGTATCGGTTACTTCTAACAACTGGTTGATCCGGTCGTACCCAAATTGGGTAGAAATAGTTCCTGAAGGACCGGAAAGTTGATCGGTTTTTAGGGTTAAGCCAGAGCCATTGGTATAGGTGGTTTGTTTTCCGCCCATGGCATCGGTAACCGTGGTTACCAAAGTACGCGTAGAGGCATCTATACCGTAAGCGACGGAACTGCTGCTCTTGTCTGGTAAAAGGGTTTGCACCGCTCTATCCATGACATCGTAACGGGTACGGGTAGGGGTAACCTTGTCAAAATTTCGGTTGAAAATCAGTTTTTGGGAAAGATCTTCGGTTACCGGGTAGTAACTGGCGGATACTCTTCCGTAAGGATCTAAAGAGTTTCTACCGCTTACAATCCAAACTTCTTTTTCTTTGGGGTTGCTACCGCTGGCATCCGTTTCGGTAATTACTCCTTCTTTTTTTACTTGTAAGGCACGCCCTACTCCGTCTACAAAACTAACCGTTTCAATGTCGTTGCCTTTGTGTTGCGGATCGTAATGTTTGGTAATGGCATATGCCGGGTTTTTAATTTCTCCGTTGGAATCTATCTCTGCGACCGGGTGATACTCAAACTTAATGGTGTACGGCAAGCCTTGTTCCATTTCGTTGGGCCCTGTAATGGTTTGCACTCTCCCTAAATTGTCTAGGGTGGTAGCCATATAGTAACCGTTGTAATCTTTGGTGCTTAGTGGCATTCCATAACGGTAGTCGTAATTTTCTAACTCACTGGTATAGCCGTAGGCATCGTCGATTCTTTCAAGGTACATGTGGTAATCTCTGTCGTAACGGTATTTGTACCACATACGTTCGCCGTTGGCGTTGGCCGGTAGAGTTTTTTGGGTGATATTCCCGTATTTATCGTAAACAATATCGGTGGTGGCTACCTCTCCTTCGTCGTTCAATTTTTGGCTGACTTGTGTAAGGTGGTTGGCGTAGTTGGTGTCATAGGTTGCCTTTACCTCTCGGTACTGCTTACCGTCGCTTCCTATCACTTGTACTTGTACGGGCAATCCGTAAATATTTTTAGCGGGGTTGGAGGTATAAGTAATTTTGGTTTGGTAGTTGTAACCACCGGTTCCGTTTTCTCCTAGGTTTCCTTGGTCGCTGTATTTATAGGCTAAAATTTCTCCGTATTGTTGGGTAATATCGTATTGATAGAAGGATTCACTGGTTACTATTCCTAGGTCTTGTCCTTCGTAAGCCATACTTTTGGTGTATTTTAACGGGGTATATGCGGATTGATTGTCTGAACATAGTTCGGTAGTGGTAATCGCATAGGCATTGGCTCCGTTTTGTTTTACTTCGTAAGCGTAGTATACGTTAAGGGTTTCTGCGTATTTCTTCCCTTGGGCATCTTCTACCCAGCTTCTTAGGGTATTTCCGGCGGTGTAATAGTTGTTTACGTCGTACTCTTGGATACTTTTTCTATAAAGTGCATTGGAATTTTCGGTATCTACACTTAGGGTTTCCACTCTTCCAAATCCTAAGAACTCCCGTTCGTGTCGGTCTTGTTTTCCTTGGCTGTAACGGTATTCTACCCGGGTATTTGCCCCGTCATCGTTGATTCCGTCGTTAGTTTCCACCGCGGAAAGCACCCATTTACCTGCCGGATGGTCATAAGTAGCCTCGGAACGGTTATAATCTAAAGTGAAGCTTCCACCGATAGGGTTATATACGGTTTTTAACTTGTTGGTTTTTCCTATGGTAGAGCGTTGTACCTGCAAACGATCTTCCCGATCGGAGGTTACCACGTCTAAAAATCCATCACCGTCAATGTCTTGTAAATCCTCTAAAGTACGACTCATACTTTGCCCTATATTAACCGAAGGATTCAAGGCTAATTTTAATGGCGGTAGGGTTGGCAAAGTCATTTTAAATGTTAATGCGCTGTTTATAGATTCAGATACGGAAGATGAATTATTGATTTCTGAAAGTCCTTCCCACAATATTTCATCTGCAAAGGAATTTCCTTTATTTAAAGAAACATGGATTTTAGAACCTTCTAATCGTACTTTATCTACTAGACCGTCTCCATTAAGATCCATCAAGGCAAAATTGGTATGGGTTTTATTATTACTTAGTCCTATTCCTCCGGACCAACTTCCTTCATCAATAGCAAAACCTAAACTCAAACTATTATTGCTTCCTTTCCCTGACCTTATTTCACTAATATCCCAATCCAAGGGTTCGGTAAATTCATAGCCTAAATTTAAACGAATTTGTTTATTTCTTAAAATTTTATCCGGCAACCCATCTCCATTTACATCCGTGAAACTATCAATTGCCTCATCTTCATTAAAATTCTTATCCCCTCCTGGTATTAAATAAGGGGTATTCTTAGCATTATTTAAAGATATTTCAGCATCATCAGCTTCTTTTACAGCTTTAACTAATGATGCAATTTTATCAAAGAGTGTTTTTCCTTTGAATGAACCTTTTATATTAGCAGTAGCTGATTCTAATCTAGCTGCTTTAGAAGCTATAGAACTTGCATGCGTAGGATTACCTCCTAAACCTACTGATGCAGATTTAGATTCACTATTATGAAAACCAGCATATCCATTCTTGGAAGTAACTATTTCTCCATCAAAACCTCCTTGGGTGTTGGTTAACTGTACTTGTCTTTTGGAAATAATATCCGGATATCCATCCCCATTCAAATCTTGAAAAGCCAATAAGGTTTGGTCGGCTCCCTCTGCTGTACTTAAAGTACCTTTTAACGAACCACCAGCTTCAATCATAACCGATTTACTTTCACTCTTCGATTCCTGCCTTACTCCTATTCCTCCACTACCGGTAATACAAGTACCTTCTAAATTTCCTACTCCACTTAAACCAGACAATGGATTGTCCAAAATCACGTCTTTTTGTCCTAAACGGGAAGCCGTCATTATTTTTTGATGAATACCTACTTCTGCATCATTCCCTTGCCAATAGGTTTTATTCACCGCATCTAAATGCATAGGGATAAAGACCATTTTTCTAGGATCTACATTCGGATCATTTTCTGATTGAGGCAATACCAATAAATTTTCTTTGATGGGCTGGTTGGCTCTGCCTTCCATGGAATTGTAAGAAAAATGTCCCCATTGGCGATGCAACGGTCCAAATCCTTGCAAATCCCAGTTTCTATATACGGAGGCTAAAGCATTGGTTTGTGCATTTAGGCTATCGGTAAGTATAACTTTTACCGTGGCTAAATTTTGCAAGCCTTCTCGGTTGGCATCGGCAGAATACAATTCTACCCAAACCGGACCTTGCGGTAAATCCAAATCCTGTTCAGCTCCTTCTCCTAAGCTTCCATTAGCCATTTGTAAGTTACCGGTGTAGAAAACACCCTTTTCATTTTTGGCTTTGACTTGAAAACTTCCGTTGATTTTATTTTTTATTTCAGGAGTAATTCCAACCTTGGGGGTGATTTCTATTTTTAGTTTCCCCTTCCCTTTAGTGGCTACGGTTTGTACCGTACCCGGATGCACCAAACTTTCATACGTTGCATTTACTTTTACGGAAGCGAGTTGGGTTTGCTCAATGGTTTGGGGTGTTCCTTCTGGGGTTTCTATGGTACGTGTAAAATAAACCACCGGTTGAAAGCTTATTGTTTCCCAAGCTAGGTAGGAAGGAGATTCCATCTCTATTTGCATTACATCCTTCAAACTTGGGTTGGAAATAGGTATGACCCATTCTCCCTGATGAGTTTCTGTGGCTTGAAAAGTTTTTTCATAAGCCAATGCCTTCTCCTCTCCCATAAACACTTTAAGGGTTACCACATCGGAAGTTACCGGTTTTGTAAAATTCCCCTTAATAGTTAGAGAGTCTACTCCGGGAACTACCGTATATCCATCATAGTAGTTCAAAGTTTCGGTAGCTGCCGTATAGATGGTTGGATAGGCATTGGCATCTGTTCCTCCATTGATGTTGTTATATTTAATAGTAGGGTTCCATTCCACGCGGTCAAAATCACCGTTGGAATTTTCCTGTATTCCCGATTGTACCCTAAAATAGATTCGATCTCCGGCTTTTACGGAAAGATTGGCAGTAGCTATATCTTTCGGTGAGTAATCGTCTCTGTTGATTACGAAAGATTTTATCTCGCTCTGATTTTTTTGCATGGCTACACGAACCCCGTCTGCTTTAGCAAAAGATTCTGGATCATACCCTGCTTGCGGAGCTAATAGAGTGGCTGTACCGCTTACATTTATACTACCGTCATACGGAGCAAGCCATACGCGGACAGCATCTTGCAAAGGATTGTTGGCTATGAGTTCAGCTTGTTCTTCGGGATCTACCTGTGTATCGGAATCATCAATCACTCCCCCGCCTTTGATCGGGCTTGGGGTATCGGCACTGCTAAGGGTAAAGGTAGGAACCAAATTGCCTTGTGCATCTTTTTCTATATGGTTAAAATAGACTTTGCTTCCGACTACTAAATCAACCAACCCATCTCCATTGACATCGGTAAAATAACGACTTGTTTTAGATTTTGATTGTTGAAAATCTGTTCCGATAGTAGCTGTTTTTTCTTTGGGTTCACCTTCTGCCTGTCCTTTTCCCACGATAGCCTTAGCACCAAAAGAAGTAGCATTGGAATATGAAGTTGAAAACTGACTGGCTCCTTGTATTCGAATTGGCTCGCCAAAGGTTCCGTCTCGATGTCCGGGACGATAATGCATCCCTCCTACTAAATCATCCACAAATACCTTATCCGGCATTCCATCTCCATTAATGTCTATTAAAGTAGATACTCCCTTACTTTCGGAATAAGAATAATTTAAGCTAGCTCCTATTGTTCTAATTTTAGATGGCTTTCCATCTTCTAGACCTATTCCTACATATATTGAACCTGACTTATTTTTTGTTTTAGATCCCCCTAAAGCGGTTGGCTTATCAGAAAAATCTCCAGTGGTTTGTAATGCTGATAAAGGGTTAACAAAGCCTGCAGATAATCCGTCGTTATGGGTATTCCAAGTTTCGCTGGGCTGATAATAACCGCCTTGTTCTTCTACGGTATTGTAATAATCAAAAGTATTATAGGTAAATTGTGCTCCTTGGTCGTCTTTATGTATTACTTTGTTAAGTAAGTCGGTAAAGAAAGCACCTTCTTTATATTCAAAACTATATTCTCTTAGTTTACGTCCTTCAAAATCTATTTCTACATTGGTTAGCAATTGATTTTGAGAGGTTAAATATCCGTAACGAGCATTGTTGGTTTGCTTTTGTTTGGTTTTTCCACGGGTTAATTTTACGACCGTATGGGCTTTTTCTCCTTTATTCCCGGCTTGTACTTCTCTTAAGTACAAGGATTTAGAGGTTAAGCCACCACGTACGGGTTCTTCTACTTGGTCGTAGTAATATTCTATCCAATCTCCGTGTAGTTCTTCTACCCGAGACAATTTCCATTCAGAAATTACTTCTTGTTTTTCCCCCTTAATATTGGTAAAAGTACCTTTTAAAACTCCGTTGTTTCCACCATAGGTATATTTGGTTCCTTTTCTATCGGTGACCTCCCAAGTATAATTGGAGGGAGAATTTCCTTTTCTTTGAATTTTAGCAAAGCTACCTTCTTTTCTTGGAAAGAAAAAACGATCGGCTTGTCTGGCAATTTTTTCTCCTCGGTGTGCAACACTGCTTTTTCCATCTGGTCCTTGGGTAACCAATTGGCTTCCATCCATTACATAGGTTTCTGTCTCTAAATTTACGTCGTACCTAGGCACCCCCCAACGGGTTTCTATGGATATGGAAGGGGTATTTAAATCCCAGCCTTCTCCTAATAGTCCGGAACCGCCGTCACTGTTGTATTGGATTCCTAAGGAAGGGCTCATTCCATTTCGTGCCGGTGGCATTTCAAAGCTATAGCCCATGCCTGCACTCCCTCGGTTGTTGGCTTGTGGGGGAGCTACTTGGTTTACTTTTGCTAACGGATCTGCAACTTTAATATCGCTTAAGGTAGTAGGTGTAAAACCACTGGTTTCCGGGGATTCAGGGGCTTGAATCACTCCGTTGATCATATCTGTAAAATGCGTAGTTTTAGATATAATGACTTGGTTTTGTGTATCGACACTATCTCTTTCTAATGAAACCCAATGTTTGGTATTTAGATCAAAATAATAGGTTTTTATGTCTTGTTCGGTATATCCGTTGGGAATCTTGGTACGGTCGTACGGAAGTTTTACTATTGCTGGTTTGGAAAAATGTTCTCCGTGTGGTAAAAAACGAAAGGCTACAGATTTAGCCGTTACATTTTGCATTCCCATATCTAGTGTTGGAATATCCGTATAACGTAGATTTTGTATACGAATTAATTGATTAGACCAAAGATCTTTTCCTGCAATGGTTAACGAGGCTCCTAGAAAGTTTATTTCATTGCTTTCTTTTTGTTTACTAAACCATTCTTGGCTTTGATTGGGTACAAAGGTTTCCTTAAAAACAAATTTGGGCTTGCCTTTCAATAAATTTGAAGTTTGGGTTTGTCTTTTCCCTTCTATAGATAATTCTACTTGTGGGAAATGCCCAGATAATACTGTTTCAAATTCTCCTTGAAAACTTTTTACCAACTGACCTTGGATTTGAATTTCTCGGTCTTTACCATCTAAAAAGTATCCTTTTACATAGGTATCTCCATTTTCGTAAGCATAGCTATTCCAATGTAACTCTTCTACGGTAGAAGTGGTATTTTCAACTTCTATTTTTAGATTTTTAATTTTATAGCCGTAAGTAGCATTGTTGGGTACACTAAAGAAAATATGATTTACTCCCTCACGTAACCAATCGCTATTGATTTCTTCTTTTTGTTTAGTCCATTCGGTGTTGGTTTTAACTAAATATCCTCCGGTCGCCAAACGATCATTGATGCTTTTAGTGACTGAATTTTTATCTTCAACTCCATACAATTCATAAACGATGTAGGCTTTTTGTCCTTTTTCTGGTTTATGATCTACGTATAAGGTGAATACATTGTCTTGAGGGTTGTCAAAATAATGATTAAAAAGAAAACCTATTTCTCCTTCGTTTAGATCGGAGCTATATAGCGTACTCCCTGCTTCTAGAGATTTGGATGGTTTAAAAAATGAATGTTCGTTTTTTAAATCCTCGGTCTCTTCTTTTACTTTTGCTTTACTAGTTTTTCCTTCTGACGAAAAGGTATTTTTTTCATCTGAATTTTCTTTTTTCTCTTTCACTACATGTGGCACATAAGGCGTAAAGCTTTGTATAGCCATAATGAAGAGTAAGAAATAAGATATGTATCGGGCTTTTTTTGCGCTCAATCTCATCATCACAGTAATTTTTATTATTCGTTAGTTTATCGTTATTTTTTTGCTAAATTCTCCTTGCTGAGAGAAAACTTTTAATATATACACTCCCTTATTTAACCCATTTATATCCACCGTGTGTTCCTTTTTACTTTCTGTAATGTCTTGACTATAAATCATATTTGCAGAAAAATCAAATATAGATAAAGTTATAGGGGATGGTTGATCAAGTTTAATATAAGCGGTAATTTCAGATTGATTTCTAAAGTCTTTATAATAGGTAGTTAAGTTTTCGTTTGAAGTTAATGTTATAGGTAAAACTTGAGATTCCTCTTCTTTTTTGTTACAATCTGCCATTAAACTAATCGAATGCTCAATAGAGGTTTCTGATAGTAATTTTGTTGCTGGTTGGGGTTGTATTCCTGAATAATTCCAGTTCAATGGAGTTGCTACATACCCCGGTTTACCATTTTTAACATTGTAAAACCCTCCTATTCTATCATTCAATTGAATCATAAAAAAGCAAAAAGATAAACTAACGGGTTGGGAATAAAAACTAATACCATTTATTCGATAGTATATCGTATATGGGTAACTATAAGTATTTTGTCTATATAGTTGTATTTTATCTCCTTCTTTTATTTTAATCCCAGGCATAGGAGTAACACTTTTAACTCTATTATTTATAAGATAAACCAAACCATCTTTTACTTCAAATCCATATTGTATATAAGTGGTTGGCATAATTCCTGAAATAGGGTTCATTCCCACTTGAAAACTTGGATTAAGATCTCTTACTGTAAATTCAAACAAGCCCCCATCATTAGCACCTCTACTTATAATTTGATGTGCGTAAGCCTTGGGTTCTGCTTCTGTAGAATCGGATATAAAATTAAATCCACCTAATTCTTTTAGTTTTAAAGTATAGTTCCCTTGGGATAAGGAATCTATAGTAAATTTATCTTCATAAAAAACTCCTTCTTTTACCACTTGTTTATTTTCACTATTTACAAGTTGATATTCAAAACCCGGATCTCCTTGTTCTATTTGAATCTCAATTTTTCCATCTTGAGAAGAAGTTTCTAAATTTGGATTACAGCTAGGATTAGTTTTATTAATCTTTGCTATTATATTTGAAGGTCTGTAACCAAAGGTAAAAACATCTTCTTGGTTTTTATCCGTATCAAAAAATATATTATTAAAAATTATTTTATTCCTAGTTAAATCATATTCATCTGATGGAAATAGTTCAATATCTTCCCTTTTAAAATTGCCTGTACCAGATCTATCAATAATTAGATAAGATTGTCCATTTGTAGCATAGTTTGCAAAATCTGAAGCTCTTGTATCTCTATAAGCTAATTCAATTCGGTTACCCATTTCCATAAAACCACCTACACGAAAATTCTTTATACTTGCATCTATATTATTTGCATCTAACCTTAAGGTGACATAAAAGTCTTTATCAATATCATTTTTAGCAATAAAAATTTGAGGCAAAGGTTGACCACTTTGCTGCTTAGGATTACCATCTAAGGAAATAATAATATATTCCTTAGTTTTATCAATCCTTATAATGGAATTAGGATATGCTTTTAAGCTCCAACGATTCGCCCATCTTGTTGAGCCTTCTATAATAGGATAAATATCTCCATTACCATTTATATATATTCCATAATCATGGGTTCCCGCTTGTTCAAAATTATTTTTAGTTCCGAATTTAACAATTGTTCCAGATGAGGGAGAATTTAATGTAAAAGTAACATGTCCTTCATAGCTAGGCAGTGGATTCTCACTAGATATATTTGCTTGCTCATAAGTATTTCTTTTTTTTATAAAAGAAATCTTATAATCATCCAGGACCATTTCTGTATTTGGAGATGCTTCCCATTTCATCCCCATAGGATCAGCATTTAAATTCCCCATATTAGTACTCACCTTCCATTTACGACTCATCGTATTAAATCCTAACAACTCCTCTATCTGCTCTGAAGCTTGCAAACTTTTATTATTATCACCCCAAATAAGATATTCTTTATCATTTAAATGACTAGCGGGAAATTTTTCAATTACTAATAATTTATTTCTATTAGATAAGTTATAGGTGTTTGCATTATCGTACGAATCGCCTTCGGGTAAATAACTAAAATATGGAGCCTCTTCATAAGAGGTTGAAGATATTCTTTGATTTAACCCGCTTTGATCATCTCTAAACAAACCAGCAACTCTGTGGTTATAATTTTTTTGTGAAATAACATCCCATAACAAATGCCCATCACTTCCTAAAAAGGAATTTTCAAGCATAAATCCATATTTAATAGCTAAATAACTTTCTGCTTTAACTCTTTCTAAAGGTGTAAGTATTCTATTATATATAAATAATTCAGGTATATAACCTGTAAATATATCATTAGGATTAAAAGTATTTAAATCAAATGTTGAATTGTTATATTTATTAAATGAATAAAATTTTTCACCAAAGGAAACTATAGCATTATTTTTCTCACCCCAAACGCTTGTTATAGGGCGACTGGTTCTATAATAGGTGAGAGATCTTAAGGTCCTCTCTTTATATTTAACTATATTTGACTCTGGACTTTTCCCTGGATGGAACATCAAATCATAACCATACTCATCTCCATATTCTAGTAATCCTCTCTTACTTTCTGTACTATTAACAATTTTATCTTTATCAATAATAAATCCTTTACCTTCAACTCCATTCATTGCTAAAATGAAACTTGGTTTTTGAAATGAATATTCATTTGCAAATTCATATTCTGCAAAAGCTCCAATAAGTGTAGAAGTAGATAAGTTTGAATTTACGATTTCAAATTCCTTACTTAACTGAGAATTTATAAATCTTAATGCAGGATTGAAGTTAAAAAATCTTGCAAACCAAGTTCTTGAAACTATATATTCTGAATCTTCATTATAATACTTTACTTTTGAGAAGTCTCCAGAAAAATCTTTCCATTGATAACCTGCATGAAGATCTGCATTCTGATCCCAAGGCACGGTTTTCATCCAAAGTACAGTTCCCTGCACTCCACCCGGAGCTATTGAATCTAATTTTTGTGAATTTAAATTTAAAAAAATAAACGAAATTATAGAGAATAAGTAAAATTTATTCATAGTCTACCTTTATAGTTAGTTTTTCGTTGCGATTTAAATCAAATATTGAAAACAAACAAGTTTTTATCCAATTAAAACTTTTTTATTAAAGTCTAACCATCATTTGACTTAAATGATAATATTTTATAATGATTTAAAAAAAATTACCACAAGTGGTAATTTTTTTAGTAATTAATTTTTTAGATGTATTTAACTAATTCATTTAGTGTTAATTCTGAATTAGTAAAATTAATTACCTTTGTGAAAAATGATTATATGGCTAACATTATAGCACTTGTAGGTAGACCAAATGTAGGAAAATCAACTTTTTTTAATCGATTATTGCAAAAGAGAGAGGCTATTGTAGATAGCGTTTCTGGGGTTACTAGAGACAGACATTATGGAAAAAGTGATTGGAATGGAGTTGACTTTTCAGTTATTGATACAGGAGGATATATTAAAGGATCTGACGATATTTTTGAAGATGAAATAAGAAAACAGGTAGAATTAGCAATAGATGAAGCTTCTGCCATAATTTTTCTTGTGGATGTTACAGAAGGAGTCGTAGATATGGATCAAGAAGTTGCACAGCTATTGCGCAAAACGAAAAAACCAGTGTTTTTAGTGGTTAACAAAGTTGACAATAGTATGCTAGAGACAAGTGCCATGGAATTTTATTCTCTTGGATTTGACAAATATTACACAATTTCTGGCATGACTGGTAGTGGTACTGGAGATTTGTTGGACGATGTGGTTGCTACTTTTGAAGAAGAAAATTATGTTGATCCTTTTGAAGGATTACCAAGAATAACAATTGTCGGTAGACCGAATGTAGGGAAATCAACTTTAACTAATGCTCTTTTGGAAGATAAGCGAAACATTGTTACTGATATAGCTGGAACAACTAGAGATAGTATCGAAACTCTTTACGATAAATTTGGATATAAATTTGTATTAGTAGATACGGCTGGGATGAGAAAAAAGAGCAAAGTAAGTGAAGATTTAGAATTTTACTCTGTAATGAGATCAATCCGTTCCATTGAAGATTCTGATGTTGTTATTTTAATGATAGATGCTACTATTGGTTGGGAAAAACAAGACATGAATATTCTATACTTAGCCCAGAAATCTCGTAAAGGAATTGTAATTGTTGTAAATAAATGGGATTTGATTGATAAAGAAAGTAATACTTTAAAACAATTTGAAAATTACATTAAAGATAAAATTGCACCATTTACGGATACCCCTATTGTATTCACTTCTTCTACAACCAAACAAAGGGTATTTAAAACTGTTGAAACATCTATGAAAGTTTACGAAAACAGAAATAGACGAGTAAAAACCAGTAAATTGAATGAAGTTATGCTTCCTATCATTGAAGCCACTCCTCCTCCAAGTATTAAAGGAAAATACATTAAAATCAAATATTGTACACAATTACCCACAAAAACACCTCAATTTGCATTTTTTGCTAACCTCCCTCAATACGTAAAGGAGCCTTATAAAAGATTTGTGGAGAACCAATTACGCAAAAATTTTGATTTCACGGGAGTACCTATTGAAGTTTATTTTAGACAAAAATAAAAAAAGGTCTGATATCAGACCTTTTTTTTATTTTTATACTTTAATTTATTATAAATTATTTAATCTATTTTTCACCTTTGAAGTAGGCAAGTATATTTGGAATCCTACGTTAAAGGACAAATCATGTTGATATCCTTCGTTACCTCCGCCCGTAAGTCCGTTGTATTTAACTAGCGCCTCCAATCCAATATTTGGAGTAATAAAATAGGAATATCCAGGTCCTAATCCAAATCCAAATCCATTTGTCGTAGGCTCACCTTTTTGGTTAGCACCTTCTAAACCTGCATTTACTTCAAAAAAGAATCTTCCATTTTTCAAGAGATTATTTATATCTTCTTTATTAGCATAATAACGTCCAAAAGCTCCAACCCCATATCCTGTTCTGGTAGTACTACCTTGTCCTTGTTTAGAGATATCCACATTTACATAACCACCTACAGCTAAATTATCTTTAATAAAATAACCCAATTTAGGAGTTATACCAATCCCCCAAGATTGACCTTTTTTTAAGCCAAAATCCATATCTGTGATAGATCCACCAACCATTAAATTTCCTTTTTGAATCTGTGCTTGAGCTAGATTTCCTAAACCAAAAGTCATTGCTAACATTGGAAGAAAAAGTTTAATTCTACGCATAATAATTCTTTTTATTTAATTCTGTTATCAGGTGATTAAATAGAAAATATCATGCCATACATATATATCTTATTATTAATTAATTTATATTTTTTTATAATATTAACATATAATGCGTATACTACAAATATAAAAAAACTGATAATTTGTCATTATCAGTTTTTTTATATTTAGAAACTTAATTAAAATGGATATTCAAAAGTTTTACTTTCATGATAATATGGGTTTCCTTTCGCTTGTAAATTCAATTTACTTATGGATGTCATAACAGTAAATATAAATATACCTAACATAAACAAGAACGCACCAATTTCCAAGAATCCAAATCCCCAAAAGGCACCTACTGTACCTGGCATAATTATATTAAAGAAATCCATATAATGTCCAAATATCACTACACAAGCCATTAAAGGAACTATAGTATAATTTCTTTTGATTTTGCTACTTACTAAAACTAAAAAAGGTAATACTAAATTAGGAATTAGCATTGTAAAATAGGTTTGGCTGTATAATTTATACCTTCCAAAGAAATAATTAGTTTCTTCGGGAACATTTGCATACCAGTAAAGCATAAATTGAGCAAACCATAAGTAAGACCATAACAAGCTAAACCCGAATAAAAATTTAGTTAAATCATGCATGTGGTTGTCATTAAAATCAGGCAAAGAACCTTTTTTCTTCAAATAAATTGAAATTATTAACATTACAGCTACTGCAGAAACTAAACAGCTAATCATGGTATACCACATATAGAGGGTAGAATACCAGTGTGGATCTATAGACATTAACCAATCCCAAGCCCAACATGCAGATGCAAGTGCAAAAAAAACTATGAATCCTACATTCCAATTGTAAACTCTATTGTAATCACTGATAGCTTTTGTTTCATCTAACTTTCTTGTTAAAGATTTAATTTTATAGAGGAAAAATATGGAACCAATAATATAAATCACTGTTCTTACTACAAAGAAAGGACGATTTAAAAATGGTTGCTTAGATTTAATTAGCAAATCAAAATGTGAAGAATTTGGATCTGTTAATGAAGGATCCATCCAATGGTACAAATGATTTAATCCTCCTCCATTCAGACAGCCGTAAGATGACAGAATTATAAAAATAACGACCATTATACCCCCCACAGGAATAAACGATGCTATACCCTCCATCACTCTAATTACAACAATAGACCATCCAGCATTTCCAGCATGTTGTACTGCTGAGAAAAATAAAGATGTGGCTGCTATTCCAAAAAATAGCATTAACGGTACCATAAAGGCAGCCCAGGGTCGGTTATGTATTTGAATTTCTGCATGCTCAATATGCTCTTTAGATAGAGGAACGTCATTTTTATATATAGAATTCATGGGTTGAGCATGAGCAATTTCTTCATTATGTTCCAGAATAGTTACTACCCTATCATGATCAACATGTGAGTTCTGATAATATCCTATTCCAAAAGAAATCAGTCCTATTATTATTAGTACAATAGATGTTAACTTAAGTCTTGATGAAAATATGTATCTCATAGTTGTATTATTGTTCAGAGGTTTCTGTTGTTGTTTTTATAGTTGCTACTTTTGATGAATTCTCAACTTCTGGCTTAAATTCATGGATCACATATTCTGCAACTCTCCACATATCTCCAGGTAATAATTGTCCAGCATATGAACCCATGGCATTTCTTCCATGTAGCATTACATAATAAACAGAACCAACCGTAATTTGTCTATCTTTATAATTTGGGACTCCTGAATAGGCTCCTGATTGTACAATATTTCCTTGACCATCGCCTGCGGTTCCATGACAAACTGCACATGTTCTATCAAACAACAATTTACCTCTAGCTAAATCTTTCTCTTTATTTTCAGGATTTAATGGTGAAACTACATTTTTAGAAGCTTCATACCCTTCAGGAGTGGCTGGTAAGTCCATAGGTAAAATTCCTTCAGGATTTTGAGCGATTGAACCGGGAACAGGATCTAATGCCGTTCTTCCGTCGTGTTTTTTAAACAATGGAACAGTTGTTGTTTGCTCTCCATATGCTAAAACTGCCTCTTCGTAAGGATCATAGGCTACCGGATAATACATATCTGGAAAATAAACTAGGGCTGGCTTTTTTTTGCTACATGAGATTAAACTCAAAGCAACTGTACCAATTAGAATATATTTAGTTAATTTTTTCATCTTCTAATTTTTTTACGGTTATTTCTTCAACACCGGTAGCTATAAGAATTTCTTTCACATAATCGAAATTTTGATTTGAAATTTCAATCAAAAATTTATCGTCCGTCGTTCTAGGGTCAGGATTCTGAGCTTTTTGTCCTGGATAATGCTTATTAAGCGCTAAATAAGTGATTGACATTAAATGTGCTGCAAATAAAACAGTCAGCTCAAACATTATAGGAACAAATGCAGGCATATTTTGCCCCCATGTAAAACTAGGCTTAGCTCCAATATTTTGTGGCCAATCGTGATTCATGGTATACCATGTCAATAAACAAGCAACTGTTAAACCAATCGCTCCATATACGAAAGCAAATTCCGATAATCTTGATTCTTTCAATCCCATTGCTTTGTCAAGCCCATGAACTGGGAATGGTGTGTAAATTTCGTCAATTTGAATACCTTTTTCTCGAAGCTGTTTTACTCCATCTAATAAGAGATCATCATCTCCGTATAACCCGTATATTTTTGTTTTAGTGGTGCTCATGTTCTGAATGATGTTTTTTATAACCTTCACTTGAAGTTTTAACAATAGTTTTTAATTCTGCTTGCGCAATTACTGGAAAAGTTCTAGCATATAAAAGGTATAAGACAGAGAAGAATCCAATGGTACCCGCAAAAATCCCTACATCTACAAAAGAAGGCTGGAACATTGTCCATGAGCTCGGTAAATAATCTCTAGAAAGGTTTATAACGATAATATCAAATCTTTCAAACCACATACCTATATTTATAACTATTGAAACAATAAATGTCCAAAGAAAGTTTCTTCTTAATCTTCTTACCCAAAGCGATGCTGGTATTAAAACATTACAAATAATCAGTAACCAAAATGCCCACCAGTATGGACCTGTAGCTGCTCCTATGGAGAAATAGGTGAAATCTTCATATCTACTACCGGAATACCACCCAATAAAGAATTCTGTGATATACGCAACGGTTACCATCCCACCTGTTACTACGATTACTATATTCATATACTCAATATGCTTCAAAGTAATATAGTCTTCTAAATGGCAAACTTTTCTAACCACACTTAGTAGAGTTTGAACCATGGCAAATCCTGAAAAGATTGCTCCTGCTACAAAGTATGGTGGATAGACGGTTGAGTGCCAACCCTTTATAACTGAGGTAGCAAAGTCAAAAGATACAATTGTGTGAACTGAAAATACCAATGGAGTTGCTAAACCAGCTAAAACCAAAGAAACTTCTTCAAATCTTTGCCAATGTTTAGCTTTTCCTCCCCAACCAAAACTTAAAATACTATATATTTTTTTTGTTACTGGTTTAACCGCACGATCTCTTACCATAGCAAAGTCTGGTATTAAACCTATATACCAGAAAACTACTGATACAGAAAAATAGGTACTAATTGCAAATACGTCCCACAACAACGGAGAATTAAAGTTTGGCCACAAAGATCCAAATTGATTGGGAATTGGAAATACAAAATACATCAACCATGGTCTACCCATGTGAATTACTGGAAACAGTGCCGCTTGAACTACAGCAAAAATGGTCATGGCTTCCGCAGATCGGTTGATTGACATTCTCCACCTTTGACGGAAAAGTAATAGAACAGCAGAAATCAATGTCCCTGCGTGACCAATACCTACCCACCATACGAAGTTGGTAATATCCCAACCCCAATTGGTTGTTCGATTTAGCCCCCAAACACCAATCCCTGTACCTACTGTGTATGCTATACAACCTACACCATAGATAAATGCTACTAATGCTATATAAAAAGCGTACCACCATAATTTACCCGCCTTTGTTTCTATTGGCTTGGCAATATCTTCCGTTATTTGATGATAGGATTTATCTCCTAAAATTAACGGCTCCCGAATAGGTGCTTCGTAATGTCCTGACATAGTAAATTACTTAAAATATTTTTAATTCTATTTAGTTCTATTTCTTACTTTATATTGATAAAATACATTAGGTTTCGTACCAATGTCTTCTAATAATACGTATTTTCTCTTATCATTGGATAGTTTTAGTATCTCTGATTCTGGGTCATTTACATCTCCAAATTGAATTGCACCTGTAGAACAAGCTTGTGAGCAAGCCACTTGGAATTCCCCATCTTTAACTCTTCTACCTTCTTTTTTAGCATTAAGAATGGTTGCTTGAGTCATTTGTATACATAAAGAGCATTTTTCCATTACTCCTCTAGATCGAACAACAACATCCGGATTTAATACCATACGTTCTACGTCATTATTCATATTGTAGTCAAACTTATCGTTTAGTGCATAGTTGAACCAATTAAATCTTCGAACTTTGTATGGACAGTTATTTGCACAATATCTTGTACCTACACATCTATTGTAAGCCATTTGGTTTTGTCCTTGTTTTCCATGAGATGTAGCTGCAACTGGACAAACCGTTTCACACGGCGCATGGTTGCAATGCTGACACATAACTGGCTGGAAAATAACATCTGGATTAGTAGCATCTGGTTTTATAAGTTCTTTGTACATAGGAACCTGATCCAGATTTTCTAAAATCTCTTCTCTTTGATCAATTTTTTTCTTCGCTGAATAATATCTATCAATTCGAAGCCAGAACATATCCCTAGACATTCTTACTTCTTCTTTACCTACTACAGGTACATTATTTTCTGCCTGACATGCGATAATACAAGCGCCGCATCCTGTACAGCTATTTAAATCTACGGAAAGATTAAAATGGGGTCCATCTTTGCTGTCGAATTCAGTCCATAGACCAATTTTACCTATAGGCATTTCACCAACATAGGTTCCCATTTTTAAAGCAGGATTCCAAACCTCAGACTTTTCATTTAAATATGTTTCTAAAGGTATTTCTCTAGCTATTTCGTAACGCCCCATTAAGGTTCCTTGCATTTGCATAGAAGCAAATTCATGCATTTTACCAGTATCCTTAAGACTTATATTGTATTGGTTAAAATTAGAATTATTGTAAGCCGGATAAGCATTTACTCCTGTTTTACCTACTTTTCCTGTTTTTTGTCCATATCCTAAAGCTAAGCCTATAGATCCCTTCGCTTGGCCGGGTTGTATAAAAACCGGCACATCTTTAATAGTTTTACCATTTACGGTTACATCCACCAAAGAGCCGTCCAACTGCATTCTACCATTAACCTCATTTCTAAGTTTTAATTTACTCGCATCTTCTTCCGAAATGGTAATATAATTATCCCAAGTTAATCTTGAGATTGGATCAGGCAGTTCTTGCAACCAAGGATTATTTGCTTGTGTTCCATCCCCTATAGATGTCTTTAAGTAAAGATTTAATTCTAAATCACCTTCTTTAATTGACTGAATGGAGTTTAGAGCTTTTGCAGAGTCTCCTCCTACCACAGTTAATACTGCAACCTCTTTACTTTCATTATATCCATTATAAAGTGCTTGATTAAAGCTATACCCTACTGTAGACGCTAATTGAGATTTCCAAAATTCTTTTAAAAAATTATAATAGCTATCAGTTTGCGGAGGTGTTGCTGTAGAATTTGTATACGTTGAATTAAATTCTGTGGTTTCAATCGAAGGCGATATTGAAGATTCATCAGCATTATTTGCCTCTTCTTCGTTTGAATTTGTATTTACCTTATTCTTGTTGCGTTTCCAAACCAATAGAGAGTCTTGAAATTGACGTGTATCAAAAATTCTTTGAATTGTTGGTTGTACAAGAAGGTATACTCCTGTAGCTGGATTAATATCTCCCCAAGATTCTAGCCAATGCGGTACTGGTGCCAAAGCTTTAGAAACCAAAGCTGTCTCATTTTCGTATTCCGAAAGCGATACAGAATAAGGAACTTTTTTAAGAAGTGTAGCTAATTTATCACCTTCAGAGTATGAATGAACTGGGTTTGTGTTGAAGTTTAATAATACTTCAACATTCCCTGCATCTAACCAATGAATTAATTCAGAAAATTTGGAATCGTCAGATTCTTTCATTAAGACAACTCTTTGTGAATCTGCTACTTGAGAGCCTATTTTTTGATTGATTAGGTATGCTAAAACATAAGATGATTTGTCTCCATCAGCAAAAACTACTGCTTTAGGTCCCTTTTCTTTTAGTTCTTTTGCAATTTTAACAGCAACCTTATTAGCAGAATTGCCATCAAGTGCTTTGTATACTTCTGCAAGTAATTTTTGAACTGCAGATGGCTTTAATGGCATTCTTTCGTCTGCATTTGCACCCGACAAACTTAAGTTCGATTCTATTTGGATATGCTTAAGCATATTTTTTCCAGGAACTTTAGCTTTTGAATAAGACTCTTCTAAGTGTCCGCCATTCCAGTCGTTTAAAAAATCTGCTCCAAAAGAAACTAATAATTCTGCTTTTGATAAATCATATAAAGGCAAAATCCTTGATCCATAAACTTCTTGAGAAGCATCTAAGGCTGAAGAATAGGAAACCGAATCATATACAATATGTTCAGTAGTTGGATAAACCGTTTTAAAATCAGCAATTATTTTTTTGGTTGATGGTGATGGGAAAGAAGGGGTTAAAATAACCACTTTTTTTCCTGAGGTAAGCGTTGATTGTAAACCTTTGGACACAAAAGCATCTAAAGATTTCCAATCTGTATTTTGATTATTTAATTTAGGACCTTTGGCTCGATTGTTATCGTATAATGAAAGAACTGAAGCCTGACTTCTAGCTGTACTTCCAGAAAATAATTTGGCATTTTTGTTACTATCCACTTTTATAGGTCTGCCTTCTCTTGTTTTTACTAAAACACTAGCCAAATCAAAACCATTGAATAAAGTAGAGGCATAATAATCTGGAACACCAGGAACTATACCTTCTGGCTTAACAATATATGGGACAGACTTTACAACAGGGGCTTCACAAGCTGCTAATGTTGCAGCTGCTGTTCCAAAACCTAGAAACTTAAGAAAATTTCTTCTTGTAGTTTTAGTGGAAAACATAGCTTTTTCATCCCCTAAAAATTCATCAATTGGAAGTTCTTCTGCAAACTCATTACTTGCAATTTTTTCAGTTAAAGATGGGTCTTTTAACTCTTCTAAACTTCTAAATGTTATTTTATCTTTTGAAGCCATAATGATCTTCTGATGATTTTAATTTATTAATAATGACATTTACCACACTCAATTCCTCCTATAGCATCTACTGTAATGGTAGATTTATCTTGACCGTACTCTAATTTCAACTTTTCATGCAACTTATCGAAATATGCTGCATTGTATCCGTTTGTCATATCTACTTCTGTTGTTCTATGACAATCGATACACCAACCCATAGTAAAGTCATTTGACATTCTTACCACATTCATAGTATCCACTGGACCGTGACATGCTTTACATACTACATCAATTTGTTGATTAGGATTTTTCTTGTTATACCCAGCAATTATTGTTTTTTCTCCAACTACGACATGTTGTGAGTGATTAAAGTAAACAAAATCAGGCATATTATGAATTCTTGTCCATTTAACTGGAGTTTGTTTACCTGTATATTTTTGGTTTTCTTCATCCCAACCAATATGTTTGTATATTTTTTTGATTTCTCCTGTATAAAATTCTTTGGATTTCCCAGGCTCTATATATTTTCCATTATATTCACTTATATTTCTATGGCAATTCATACATACACTTAAAGAAGGTATTTCTGAAACTTTACCATATTTTGCTCCTGAATGGCATACTTGACAGTCAATTTTATTTTCTCCTGCATGGATTTTATGTGAAAAATAAATGGGTTGATCCGGTTCATACCCCTTGTCAACACCTATTCCCATTAACCAAGCCCAAACACCATATAAGGAAATGATTAAAAGTATGGATATAATAAAATAACTAAATCCTTGATATTTCCTATAGAACTCTGAAAGGTTTTTAATTTTATGGCTTTCTAAAGAAGATAATTCTGTACCTTTAGTACTTAGCTTAACTAACGTATTTATTTTAAACAGAGTAATAATAAGTATAATTCCTATTATTACAAATGAAACTAAAAGTAATTTAGAACTATCCGTATCGGTATTTTGTTTTACTGGTACCTCCACTTGAGCTTCTTCAACTTTTGGTTCCGGTGGGTTGTTTACATATGTTAAAATATCTTCAATGTCTTGATCAGACAATCTTCCTTCAAAAACATCCATGGCTGCTTCTGAATATTCTTTGTAGATATCATTGGCTCTTTTATCTCCACTTTTCCTTAAAGCTTCGTTGTTCATGATCCATTTCATGATCCATTCTTTACTAACTCCTTCTGAAGATAGTGTTGTATAGATCCCCTTTAGAGCAGGCCCAACTAATTTCTTGTCTAAAGCATGACAAGCGGTACAATTAGCTTTAAATAAGGTTTCTCCTTTTTTAGAATCACCAGAAAGATCCTGCCCAAAAACAGAAACTCCTGTAAAGAGAACCAGCATAATTACTGCTAAAATTTTATTCATAATAATTGATTTCAAACAAATGAAACTTATTTAATATTGGTGTAATTTTATCCAAAAAGCGATACTTGCAAAATTATAAATATGAAGTCTAACGCCAAATATTTTTTTAATATATATTTAACAACGATACAATTTATAACGATTCTAAATAAATTATTTTTATAATTTATTGTATATGAATTAAATATAAAAAATTTCAAACTATATTTAATAAAATTTACTCTCGTTTTCTAGCTAAAAAACGTGTAAGTTTTACACCCATATCTAAAAATATAATTCTTGCATTTCCATTTCTTTCAATATGATAGTAAGCTGAATTTATTTCTTCTAATATATCTTGAATATTATTTCCATGAACAAAAAAACTAAAACTTTTCCAATTGAAGTTGTTATAGCTTAATGAGGCATTCACTAATTTATTTGCTGAATAATTTTCAAGTAAAGCCTGTCTAAAGGTTTCGGAACAAAACTGCAAAAATCTTTTTTGTTTTTCTCTTCCCCATCCAGCAATGATTATTGACCATTCAACAATTTCTTTTAAAAATTCAACTTTTTTTGGAGCCATAACCGCTGCTCTATTCCATTGTATAAAGAATTTTTCAAATTCTTCGTTCACTTTAGAGCTATTCAACAAATTTAAAGCTAAAGCCCAGTCTCCCTGCGATCTTTTAGCTATTATATTGGATTCATTATTTTCTAAGGAATATAAATTTTGTAGGCTTTGCTGAATACAAGTCTCTTCAATACGGGGTATTAAAATTTTTTGACATCGAGATAGTATTGTAGGCAAAATTTTCTTTTCGTCATCCGCTATCAATAAAAAAAGAGTTTTTGCAGGAGGCTCTTCTAAGATTTTCAATAACTTATTTGCTGCTTCCGTTCTCATTGCCTCTACCCCCCAAATTATTTGTACTTTATAACCTCCTTCAAAGCTTTTTAAACTTAAATTATTAATGATATTTTCTATTTCCTTTACAGAAATAAATCCTTGCTTTTTTTCTTCATTTAAAAACTCATACCACTGATCTAATTCTTGATAAACACTTTTTTGTAAAAAATCTCGAAATTGTGATGCATAATCAGCACTTACAGCTTCTCTCTTCTCTGTAGAATTATTTATAGTTGGAAATGACAAGTGCAAATCAGGATGTTGAAATTGATTTAATCTCTTATAACAAGTTTCAGAATTTACACAAATTATTTCTGAAGCATATGCTAAAGCTAAAGCTAGGGCTCCATATCCAGACTTACCAACCAATAATTGTGCGTGGCTAATTCTATTTTCAATGATTGAATCTCGTAACTTATTCTTTAATGTTTCTTGCCCAATAATTTGATCCCATTTCATATAACAAAGATAACACATTATAAATCTCATCTTAATTATTATAAACCTTATATTAATTTTTACAGCCTAGGCACCACTAGCCTTGTTAGAAAATTATCCGTTAAAAAAGATTTTTATGATTACTTTTGAGGTTATTATGGAGCCATTAGATTATCAGAAAAAAAATTCAATTAAATCCAATAAAATTGTAACCTTAGAAAAAGGAAAACTTCCTCCTCAAGCCATTGATCTAGAGGAAGCTGTGCTAGGTGCTATGATGATAGATAAAAAAGGGCTGGATGAGGTTATAGATATTTTATCTCCGGAAGTTTTTTATAAAAAAGAGCATCAGTTTATTTATGAAGCTATTGAAGATTTATTTAAAGAGACGGAACCAATTGATATTTTAACTATTTCTAATAAACTGCGTTCACAAGGAAAACTTGATGCTGCTGGCGGCGATTTTTATTTGATACAATTATCCAACAAAGTTTCTTCTTCGGCTCACATTGAATATCACTCTCGCATAATTTTAGAGAAATTTATTTTAAGAAAGTTAATTGAAATTTCGTCTAATATGATTGAAAAATCTTACGATGAAACTTCAGATGTCTTTGATCTATTGGATTATTCCGAAAGTCAATTGTACGAAATTACCAATGGTACTTTAAAAAGAACCTTCAATGAAGCTAAAAATTTGGTATCCAATGCCTTAAAAAAAATAAAATCTCTTGAATCTAAGCAAGGAATGAGTGGAATACCTTCTGGATTTAAAAATGTGGATAAAATAACTGCGGGTTGGCAACCTTCAGATTTAATTATTATTGCTGCAAGACCTGGAATGGGGAAAACAGCTTTTATTCTATCCATGGCTAGAAATATCGCCATAAATGCAGAAACACCTATTGGTATTTTTTCATTGGAAATGTCGGCAGAACAGCTAATGATGCGTATGATTTCAAGCGAAACAGGTTTAGAATCTGAAAAATTACGAAAAGCCAATTTATCTGAATTGGAATGGCAGCAACTGTATTCTCGAGTTAATAAATTGGAAAAAGCTCCCATTTTTATCGATGATTCTCCCGGAATTTCTGTTTTTGATTTACGTGCTAAAGCACGTAGGCTTGTATCTCAGCATGGGGTTAGAATTATTATGATTGACTATCTTCAACTAATGACTGCTGGGGGGAAAGGTATAGGAAATCGGGAACAAGAAATTGCTACGATCTCTCGTTCCTTAAAAGCAATAGCCAAAGAGTTAGAAATACCTGTAATTGCATTATCACAGTTATCTCGTTCGGTTGAAACCAGAGGAGGGAGCAAAAAGCCTTTGCTTTCAGATTTAAGGGAATCCGGAGCTATTGAACAAGATGCAGATATAGTTACATTTATATATAGACCGGAATATTATAAATTAGACACATGGGAAGATGGTACTCCGTGTGCCGGTCAAGGGGAATTTATTATTGCGAAACACAGAAATGGGGCGTTGGAAGATGTTCGATTAAAGTTCACCAGCTCTCAAGCTAAGTTTTCTGATTTAGATGATTATTTTTATAATGATTCTAATTCAAATGATCTATCAACAACTTTTGAAAGTAAAATAAACGAGGTAGGGACATCTTTTGAAAGTTCATTAAATATTCCTACTATAAATCCAAGCGATTCTTTTGGAATTGATGAGAATATGGATGAAGAAGATTCTAATATGCCTTTCTAAACATATAAGGTTCTAAATAGAAAACTTAAATCAATTAAGATTTAAGTTTTCTATTTTTTCTACCTTTCCATATTAAAAAACCAGTTACTGGCATTGAAGCTATTAGTAAACTAACTACAAATGCTAATATTTTAGTAGGAAGCCCCCCTATTGACCCTACATGTATATCATAGTTAGCGGCAATTACTTTTTCACCCAAATTTTTATCTTCTGGATCGTAATTTTTTAGTAATTCTCCTGAGTTTTCATCAAAAATCAATAGGCTATTTTTATAATAAACACCGGGAAAGTGTTTAACATATATTTGAAAATTTGGATGCTCATGGTTATCTATATGAGGATGTCCTAAATCAAAACTAAAACTTTCCGCATTAAGGTATAAATTGTTAACCTTAGCAATAATTTTATCTAAAGTTTGATCGGTTCTTATCTCTATAGGTGCTTGGGTGGTAATATTTGAAAAGTTTGGAGCAGGATCGCTACCTAAAGTGAAAATTGCATATATAATTTGGCCAACTAAAAGATAAGAATAAAATAAACCAGTTATGGCGAATAATAACCCAAAGATGGATGTATAAAACCCAAATATGTTATGCAAATCGTAATTTTTTCTTTTCCAATTTTTAATTTTTTTCCATCTAAACCAAATTCTTTGCTTTCTTGCGGATTTATTTTTAGGCCACCACAGTACAATCCCTGAAATTAGCATAATTATATATATGAGCACCGGAATTCCTACAACGTATTTACCCCAATCCATTTTTAGCAAAAAACTCCAATGAATCATTTTAACTATATTGAAAAATCCATTCTTTTCATCGTATATTTTTAAAATTTGACCGTTATATGGATTTACATAAGCAAGTTTGTATACAGGAAATTCATCAAAATAATTCCATGCATGCGTGTTATGCTCATACCAGAAAAACTTATATGATTTTTTTTTATCTAAAGGAATCTCTACCCAATGTAATGGAAATTTTTCATTTACTTGATTATCAATTAATTTTTCAAGGCTCCGAATGGGTAACACTTCTTTATTTTCTACGTCTTGTTCCTGATGATAGATAAATTCTTTACGGTTGTAATTTTCTATTTCATCTTTAAACACGTACAGAGCACCGGTAAGGGATATGATAAGTATCAAAATACCTATGAATAATCCCAACCATAAATGCATTTTTTTAATCCATTTTTTTAGATTGAGAAAAAATTTATTATTAATTGATTTGCTCATTAATTTTTTGGATCTAATTAAAATTATTCATAATTATTTTAATTAAAATTTATATCCTACAGATAATCTCCAGTTTCTTGGAGCTTCTGCTTGGTAATAATAATAGGATGCAAAGCTTGAACCTGAATACAAGTATCTGTTAAATACGTTAAATACATTTAAATTTAATTTCATATTAGAATGTTCCCATGAGATACCTGCATCAAACTTTAAATAATCATTCATTGGGATTTGTCCTTCTCCTCCCCAGCTCCACGAGCTTCTATCTCCTAAATAAGTACCTCCAAACGTAAAGCCAACTCCTTTCAAAGAGCCTTGGTTGATTGTATAATTCAACCAAGCATTGGCCGTATGTTTAGCATAACCTGCAATTCTTGAGCCTTTAGGATATTCCGGCGTATTTGATTCAATGACTTTATTTTCTGTGAATGCATAGTTAACAATTATATTAAATCCTTTAAAAATTTCTCCTTTTAAATCGAACTCTATACCTTCAGCTCTTGTTTTTCCTAATACAATTGAATATTTTTCGTTGGGATCACTTAACGGATCTGCAGTAAGCTCATCTTTCTTAATGATCTTATATAAGGACAATACAGTATTCCACTTTCCGTTGAACCAATCTTTTTTTAATCCTAGTTCCATATTATTTCCTGTGACAGGCTTAGGATGCTTACCCGATCTTAAAAATCCTGCTTGGGGTACAAATGATTGGTCATATAAAGCATATACTGACAAGTTTTCATTAATAGAATAACTTAAACCTAACCTTGGAGTAAACTTTTTTGCATTTTTTTCGACCCCATAATCGTTTTGTTTTACATCTGTATATCTGCCAGCGATAGTAAGTCTAAGATTATCATCAAAAAAACCTAATACATCTTGCAAATAGATTCCTGAATAATTTTGTTCAATTGTCCCAGCAGGATTTGCTCTTGTAACTAGGGGTACAGATGTATTAAAGACAGGATAACCGTTACTTGGATATTGATAGTTTAAAGAATTTGTATTAAAAGGATGTTCTTCGGTATCTAAATCTTGCCATTGATTCCAATCTGCCATGTATTTTTTACTTCCTAAGTCCAAACCTGCAAGAATTTTATGTGAAATCACCCCTGTTTTCATATTTCCATTCAAGTACACTTGACCAAATTTCATAATATTACTAGATTGTGACAAGGTTACTCTTCGAATCATGGTTCCATCAGGATTAAAGGATGATGGCCAGAGACTACTCCCCATGGTATATTCATTTAAATAAGTTAACTGAGCAGTCAATTTCCAATAAGGATTTATTATATGTTGTAAATTAATATTAAACAAATGACTATCTATATTGGTCGGTGCTAGCCCAGGGTCAGACAAGGTGTAATCTACAGGCTTTGTACCATAACCTTCATAGGAAAATACATAAGCTGAACCAATATTAGACATTTTTGCTTTTTGATATATATATTCTGCTGTTATAGTAGTTTGGTCTGTAAGATTTATTTTAATGGATGGATTCATAACATATCTATCGTTAAATTCATATTTTCTAAAACTATTCTTATTCTGCCCCATAAGATTTAAACGTATGGATATCTTATCGTTAATCTTAGAATCTAGATCTACTTCTGCCCTGTATAAATCAAAACTACCAAGTGTAAACCGTGCGTATCCATTAAGTTCTTTTCCGGTAGGTTTTTTTGTAATTATATTGTATATACCGCTAGGTTCACCATTAGACATTAAAAATCCTGCTGGACCTTTAACAAATTCAATTCGATCAACATAACTCATATCTTCACTTAACGGGCCCCAATTCGAGGTTATATTTACACCATTTAAAAATGCAGATGCTCGAGATCCTCTCATATTTACATGTGTATATTGATCTGCCCAATGTTCCAATCTCTGTGTACCGGCAACATTTCTTAAAACCCCATCACTTAGAGTTGTCACTTGTTGATCTTCTAAGGCTGCATTGGAAATTATATTTATATTTTGTGGAATTTTAATTATCTCTTCGTCTAACCTAAGTGAGGAGGAGATATTTTTATTCAAATATTTTTTTTTAGCACTACCTATTACTATAACTCCCTGTAAACTATCCCTTGAATTATTGATTGATCCATGATTTAGGATTATGGTATCTTTGGGTATAGAATCTATTTCTACGAATCGAGGTTGAATGGAATCTAATTTTTGTGATTGTGATAGTAAACTACCTAAAAAAAAAGGTAAAAAAAGTAATTTATGCGTCATTCTTTAAAAAGTTTGCGCAAATATAATTGATTATTTTTATTTAGAATAAATAAAAATAATCAATATTGTCATTTTTATTTTTACCATAGGATTTAAAATAAAAAACACTCATGAATCATGAGTGTTTAAAGATAACGAATAATTAATTATTTATTTTTTTACTGAATCTACAATTGCCTTAAAAGCTGCTGGATGATTCATAGCTAAATCAGCCAAAACTTTTCTATTCAATTCTATATTATTTTGTTTAAGTAAACCTATAAATTTAGAATAGGAAAGTCCATGCTCTCTAGTACCTGCATTAATCCTTTGTATCCATAATGCACGAAAATTTCTTTTCTTTTGTTTTCTACCTACGTAGGCATATTGCAATGCTTTTTCAACAGCATTCTTGGCAACTGTCCAAACATTTTTTCTACGTCCAAAGTAACCTTTGGCTAATTTAAGTACTCTTTTTCTTCTAGCTCTTGAAGCTACTGAATTTACTGATCTTGGCATATTTTTGTGTTTTTTTAAAATAGGCGGAAAAATTTCTCTTAGTGCTCTATTTTAGGGTTAAACTAATTTTAAATTAAACCAAATATTTAGTTTATACTAAATATTTTATTTTAGCAATAATTGTCTTTTTACGCTTGGTTCATCAACACTAGCTACTAATGCTGTTTGGGTTAAATTACGCTTTTGTTTAGTAGCCTTTTTGGTTAATATATGACTTTTAAACGCATGCTTTCTTTTAATTTTACCGCTCCCAGTAATTGAAAAACGCTTTTTTGCGCCTGACTTTGTTTTTAATTTTGGCATTTTTTTTATATTTATGTCGTTATCTTTTGTATTTAAAAATTTATTTAATTCTCTTGAATCAATGAATGATCGTTGAGTTTATAATTAAAAAATTTTATTTTTTAGGAGCCATCATCATTATCATTCTTTTACCTTCTAATTTAGGCATTTGCTCAACTTTCCCCCATTCTTCCAACTCTTGAGCTAATTTTAATAACAATATTTGCCCTTGATCTTTAAATATAATGGATCTTCCTTTAAAGAAAACATATGCTTTTAACTTAGATCCTTCTTCTAAAAATTTTTGTGCATGCTTCTTTTTAAATTCATAATCATGCTCATCGGTCTGAGGTCCGAATCTTATTTCTTTTACAACTACCTTGGTTTGTTTAGATTTTAGTTCTTTTTGTTTCTTTTTTTGTTCATAAAGAAACTTTTTATAGTCTACTACTCTACAAACGGGTGGAGTTGCAGATTCAGTAATCATAACTAAATCTAACTCTAAATCTTCAGATATTCTAAGAGCTTCTTTTAAAGGATAAACTCCTTGCTCTATATTTTCTCCTACTAATCTAACTTCTGGAACTTCAATAAGCCTATTTATTTTGTGTTCCGGTTCCTGTTTCCTCGGGATATATTTCCCTCTCGAATTATTTCTTCTAAGTGCTATGGTATATAAAATTTAAGGTTTACTCGTTTCTTTTTTTATGAATGATAAAGCGTCTTCAAGGGAAAATGAACCTAAATCTTCTCCACCTCTTTTACGAATAGAAAGGGTATTAGATTCTGCCTCTTTATCTCCTACAATAAACATATAAGGGATTTTATTCATTTCAGCATCCCGTATCTTTTTACCAGTCTTTTCGTTACGCTCATCAAGACGACCACAAATATCTGAATTTTCCATTAATTTCAAAACTTTTTTTGCATAATCTATATGTTTCTCACTAATGGGTAAAAGAATGAATGGTTCTGGACTTAACCAAAGAGGTAACTCTCCTCCGGTATGTTCAAGCAAAATTGCTACAAATCTCTCCAAGGAACCAAATGGCGCTCTATGGATCATCACAGGTCTATGCTTTTCATTGTCAGAACCTATATAATGCAAATCAAACCTTTCCGGTAAATTGTAATCTACTTGTATCGTTCCCAATTGCCAACTTCTACCTAAAGCATCTTTTACCATAAAATCCAGTTTAGGTCCATAAAAGGCAGCCTCTCCATATTCAATAACCGTAGGAAGCCCCTTCTCCAGTGCTGCTTTTTTAATAGCACTTTCTGCTTTCTCCCAATTCTCATCAGAGCCTATGTATTTGCTATGATTGTCTTTATCTCTTAAAGATACTTGTGCAGTAAAATCACTAAAGCCCAAGGACTTAAATGTATACAATACCAAATCAATTACATTTTCAAATTCTCCGATTAGTTGATCCGGGGTACAAAATATATGAGCATCGTCTTGGGTGAAACCTCTTACACGAGTCAATCCGTGTAATTCTCCACTTTGTTCATATCTATAAACAGTTCCAAATTCAGCAAATCTCTTAGGTAAATCTTTGTATGACCAAGGTGCTGAACGGTAAATCTCACAATGGTGAGGACAATTCATAGGTTTTAATAAAAACTCTTCACCTTCGTTAGGGGTTTTTATCGGTTGAAAACTATCTGCTCCGTATTTTTCATAATGCCCGCTTGTAACATATAAATCTTTATGTCCTATATGCGGAGTTGCTACTATTTCATAGCCTGCCTTTTGTTGTGCAGCACCTAAAAAATCAATGAGTTTTTGTCTCAACTTTGCTCCTTTTGGTAACCACAAAGGTAAGCCAGCTCCTACTCTCTCAGAAAAGGTAAATAATTGCAATTCTTTTCCTAACTTTCTATGATCTCTTTTTTTAGCTTCTTCTATTCTTTCTAAATATTCTATAAGCTCTTTCTGTTTAGGAAAGGTAATTCCATACACACGTACCAACTGTTTATTTTTTTCATTGCCTCTCCAATAAGCCCCTGCTGCATTTAGAATTTTTACTGCTTTTACAATTCCGGTAGATGGTATATGCCCTCCTCTACATAAATCTGTAAAGTTGTCGTGTGTAACGAAAGTTATAGAACCATCTTCAAGATTAGCTATAAGTTCTTCTTTAAATTCATTCCCTTTGAATTTCTCCAACGCTTCCTTTTTAGATACAGGATATAGCCTAAAGGTTGAGTTTTTCTTAGCATTTTCTAGTATTTTCTTTTCAATTTTTTCAAAATCTTTTTCAGAAAATACTTGATCTCCAAAATCTACATCGTAGTAAAATCCACTTTCAATGGCAGGACCAATAGTCAATTTTGCATTGGGATAATATTCTAGGATTGCTTGTGCTAGTAAGTGAGCAGAAGAATGCCAAAAGGCTTTTTTTCCAAAATCGTCGTTCCATGTTAAAATTTGCACCGTTGAATCTTCTGTTATAGGAGTGGTAACTTCTACTTGTTTACCATTTACTAATGCAGAAATTGTATTACGTGCTAAACCTTCTGAAATACTTTTAGCCACGTCTAACGGTGTAATGGAACTTTGAAATTCCTTTACACTTCCATCAGGAAGAGTAATTTTTATCATTCTTCTTTTAAATTTAGTTTGTATAATACACAAAGGTACAATAAATTCCTTTTTTATTGAATGAATTGTAATTGGAATTATTCATCGCTATTTTTTATCATTTAAATATCACGATTTTAATGATCTGTTGACAAAAAAGTTAATGGCCTCGTCGTACCCTGCTAGTCCTTTGCCTTTAATCTGTTGCAAACAAGCTTCTTGGATTACTGAAATCCTTCGAAAGGGTTCTCTGTTTTCAATATCAGAAATGTGAACTTCTATGGCGGGGGTAGTCACAGATTTCAAAGCATCGTAAATAGCATAAGAATAATGGGTAAAAGCCCCGGGGTTGATCACAATCCCTTTATAATGAAATCCTACTTCATGAATTTTATCTATAATTGCACCTTCGTGATTGCTTTGAAAATATTCGAGTTCTACAGAGGTAAAATCAGTTTTTAGTTGTTGAAAATAATCTTCAAAAGTTTGAGACCCATAGATCTCTGGTTCTCTTTTTCCTAATAAATTAAGATTAGGACCATTTATTATTAATATTTGCATTTTATTATTTTTTACTAATTTATAAAAAGATTAGTTGTATATATTTTTTAAAGAAAAAATTTTTATATTTGCAACTTCTTACCCAGAAGCCCAGATGGCGGAATTGGTAGACGCGCTGGATTCAAAATCCAGTGATAGCAATATCGTGCGGGTTCGATTCCCGCTCTGGGTACTTTAAAAAAGACTTAAATAATTATTTAAGTCTTTTTCTTTTTATAGTGCGCCAACAATACGCCGAATATAATCTAAAAAATTATAGATTTCTACTATCTACATCATCTAAATTACAATACATTTTAATTTATACAATCAATAGATAATAAAAACGTCCTTATAAATCAAAGGACGTTTTATATACTTTACTCTTTTACTTGAAAACTTAATTTTAATAGAAATTAAATCTTATTTAAAATACCAAATTTATTTAAGAAATTTTTCTAATAACGCGTTTTTTTCTTTTAACATTCTTTCATAGAGCGCTTCTTTTTCATTATAAAGCTCTATAATCTTCTCAATGGGATTGAATGCACAATCAGTATAAGTTGAGTACATAAAACCATGGGTGTTATTAAACGTATTAGAAATAAAACTAACAGTAGTTTCATCATTGAAGTTTTTAATTGCTTCTACAGGTAGATTCAAAAACTTAGCTATTTTTTCTAATGTTTCTTCCTCAATTATTTCTTTATTTTCTAATTTAGATACACCTGCTTGAGTAATATTTAAATCAATAGCTAGAGATTCTTGTTTAATTCCTAACATTTCACGAAGCCTTTTTATGTTTCTTCCTTGATGTACTTTTTTAGGTGCTGTATCCATATTTTATACTTTTACTCATTTACAAAGATATAAAATAACTAATTGAAAATAATTTATTCCTTTTTAATTATTATACATACCTATATGTTATTAATTATCAAATAGGTATTTACTTATTTAGCTCACTTTAAAAAAGTAACTATGACTATTGAACAAATAAGAAAAAAATTAGAAGTTGGGGATTATATTTTAGCAAGTAAGATGTTAAAAATTACACCCGAGAATGCTAGAATCCGATTTGCGAGAAATAAAGAAGATGTAAAATCGGTTATATTACTTATCATAAATAATAGAGAAAAGTTAATTGAGAATTTTCACAAGTCTTTGAATTCTAAAAATTAATATATGAATTACTTTAAAACACCTATTTTTATAGCCTCTTGTAATTCTGCAATGCTTAAGTCTTTTAATTCAGGCTCTTGGATCGTTTTTTGTAGAAATAGGCTTTTAGCTTTGTTGAATATAACTTTGAATATTGCATTTAAGGTGTATGCTTCTGGATAAAATCTTTCATCAAAATTAAAGTCGTTACTTACAGAAATATTAAATTCTTTTATAAAATGTATTAAAAAATCATCTACATCATCTCCAACTAATCCAAAATCTTTGTGCAGTTTCATATCAGGGGTAAAAACTAACCTCTTGTCCCATTTAGATAATAATTCTTTTTCTAAGAAAATTTGTAGTTTGTTATCAATCATATATAAATATTTTTTTACCAATAACCACTAGCACCACCACCAAAACCATGAAAAGTTACTTTATTATTTTTCTTATCAACTTCATATACTTCAATTAGTAGTTGTATTACATCAATGGCTAATAAAGCCCAACCAGCATAAGTAACAAGACGTCCTAACCCTCTCCCTAAATTACTAGTTGATGAAATTACTTTAGTTTTTAAATTAATAGTATAAAATTTAAATGGCATTTCATAGGGTAATGCTTTTGATAGATATTTAGAAGCAATTGAAGTTCCTTTAGCTGAACCTTGCATAACAAATCGTTTTTTTATTATAGGACGCCCTAAATAAATCAAACCTCCTCCTATAACTGATTTTCTGTAACTATGATTAGTAATTGTTTCTTTAATATTTATTTTACCTATATAAAATGATATGGGTTTGAATTATTATTATAACTTGTAAAAACATTTGTCAGATTAGCCTTTAATGAATTATTTATCTGAACATTATTTTTTATAACTAATGCCTAATTCGCTACTTTTTCTAGCCTTTTCTATAATATTTAATATATCATAGTCTGATAGATCATTATGTCCCATAAAATATATTAACAATCAAGCAAATACGAATTCAAATATATATAAAGTTAAATTTTATATCAAATAATAATTTTAACTAATATTTTAATTTTTAATAGCTTTCTGTTTTTTTTACAATTTTCCGCACTCATATAGTTTTGTACGGTTCTGTAACTACTATTTAATAATTTTGCTAATCAAGCCTAAAAAATAATATCTAAAAGATTTTTAAGTATCCAATTTAAGCTTATTGATATTAAAATACATTTTAAATAATAGTTAATTGCGGTAATTTGCTGTTATTTTCAGGGTTGCAAATATTTCAGGCGAAGATTTTTAAGACACCTCTATTGGTTTTACTTTCAATTTTAACCCTATAAATAAAATTGTAGAACTCTATAATGAGAAGCAAGAACTCTACGAACGAATGCTTCAGGAGAAAAATACATTGATTGAGAAACTACTAAATAAGTAGGAAATACTATTATACTTATTTATAGCCTAAAATAGCTAGGATTCACCTTTTTATATTTTAAGCAAACAAAGATTCGCTATCTAAATATTACCTAAACAATGAAAGAAAAAAATCATAAATAATTATTATATAATTATTTATGATTCTATTTTGTGATCGCGAAAGGATGGGAATCCAATTATGTAACCACCTTATTCTCCAATATTTAATAAATTTTAAAATTGGACAGGGGTTTGCATAGAGGATTATATTAATATTTTTTAATTTGTGCTTTAGATGTAATAAAATAACATAATAGTTTAGTAAATTTATCCATTTAAAATATCGATATTACAAAACTATAAAAGCAATGAGAAATCATACAATAGAAGAATTAGTTTGTCAATTCCAAGTATCAGGGTCATCTTTATATGAACTTAATGAAATAATAATACTTTTATATAAACAAAATAATAATGATGCCTTAAATTTAGTATTAAAATTAGCCATGTCAGATTATGGAGGTATAACGTTTAAAGCAGAATTACAAATCATAGCAATGTTAGGAACACTCCATTGGGGAATAAAAGGATTAGAAAAACTTGGAAAATCAACTATAAAAAACGATTGTTTTAGGGCTATAAACAATGTAACTAGGCTTTTAAGTCATATATCTAGTAAAAGTTTAAATGATTTTTTCTTTGCCAATTCTAATTTACCTTGTATAAAGAGACTTAACCTAGAAAATGAAAAGTATAAAACAGAAGAATGGATTACAAATGCAAAAAAGGTTTTAATTGAGGTTGTGAAATCAGTAGAAAAGAATGATATTTTTCCATTAGGATTAATACAAAATTTAATTTATCCCTTTAATATCTCTGCTCAAGAACATATGTTTGCTGCTCTCATGATCAGGTGGTTCAATTTTAATTCAAATAATGTTTATAAATATTTAGAATTAATAGAATCTACAACAAAGAAAGAAATAATTTATCACAATTTTTTGAAAAATAATCCATACATTTTAGAACCCTTCCATGCTCAAATATGGTCAAAACCAAAATTTGGTGAAAATTTAATCCCAGATTTTCTGATCCGTTCAATGGATGATGCATATACAGTTATTGAAATTGAAGAACCCAATACCTCTATTATGACAAAATCTGGAGAGCTTTCGGCTAAAACAACTCACGCAAAAAAGCAAGCTCTAGATTTTAGAGATTGGGCTATTAATAATAATCTATATGCTTCTCGAAAATATCAAAATATTTATAGACCATTTTGTCTAGTGGTTATTGGCCGAGAATCAGAATTAACTGAAGTTCAAAAACAAAGGTTAAAACAAGAGAACGAATCAACTCAAGGGATATTGAAAATTGTTGGATTTGATAAAAAAACATTTAGAAAAACTATCAGTTAAGATATTAACACAAAAATTTAGTTAGATAATGGAAAATGTATTTAAACAAAATCAAAAGATAATCAGTTTTGGAAAAAAGGCTATTATTATTGCGACAAAAAAAGATCCTTATAGACCAAAAATTGACCCTTATAATAGAAAAGAATTATATCCCAAAAAGGATTATTTAATTATGTTTTTTAAAGAAATTGATAAAAATGGACGTGAAAAATATGAAGGCAGAGAAGATATTCATCAAAATCAAATAGAATCTCCTCATTGGTGATAAAGATTAAAATTCATGTAGTTATGAAAATTTTAATTGATACTAACATTTTAATTAATCTTGAAGATAATAAAGCATTTAGCAACATATTTCCAAAGTTTTATCGATTAGCAATTTCTAACAATTGTAAAATTATTTATCATCTACAAGCAATTCCTTCAGATTTAAAAAGAGATTTGAACACCATAAGAAAGGAAATCACTATTTCTAAACTTCAGAAATATGAAATATTAATTAATTACTCCATTCCGTCAGAAAATTTTAATAAAATATTTGAAGTAAAAAAAGAGAATGATAGAATTGATAATAAACAACTTTTTTAACTAAAAAAAAGGTTATGTTGATTATTTTGTTACAGAAGATTTAGTAATACATAAAAATGCTAAAAAAATTGGGCTTCAAAATCAGGTTTTAAATGTTTATTCTATAATTGATCTATTAGAAGAAAATTTTGCAATAAAAATCCCTTCTCAACCAATTCTTTAATTTGGTAGTATCAGAGCAATTGAAAATAGGTTTGATGAATCTTTTGTTGATAGTCTCCGAAATGATTATGGTCATAATTCATTTGACATATGGTTAAAAAAAATTTTAAAAGAGGATAGACAATGCTATATTTTAATTGTTTAAAATAAATTACAGGCATTACTGATTTACAATATTGAATGGATAGAAGAACATAGAATCAAAGGAATTTATGAGAAAATATTAAAAATTTGTACTTTGAAAATTACAGATACAGTTTTTGGAATTAAGTTAGGAGAACTTTTCTTGAATAAAATTTTGAATATTGCATAAACCAAAATATCAGTTATCTATTAAAAAAAACGGGTTTTTCCTGCTTTATTAGAGGGTGAAGGAACGGATTTGACTGATACAAAAGTGTTGCAAGGAAGAGCCAAAAGAAAACTGATTACTCAAAAAATGATGTTGGGGTTGATTGATGTTTCTAAGTCTAAAGAGGATTTTCAAAGACTAAAAAGTTATTGGAATACTTTTCATTGTCAGAGTAAAATTATTAGTTCTAAAAACAGGATTTACGGGAAATATTGTAAAAATCGTTTTTGTACGGTTTGTTCTGCTATTCGAAAAGCCGATATCATTCATCGGTATTATCCTACTCTAAAGACATGGAAAGAGCCTCATTTTCTTACTCTAACGGTAAGGGCTGTAAAAATAAAATCTTTAAATAAATGGATTAACGGAATGTTTCGTGCTTTTTCTTTGATTTTAGATAGGTATAAGAAGAGGTTTCAAAGAGGAAAAGGGATTCCACTGATAGGAATAAAATCCTTAGAATGTAATTTTAATCCTCAGAGAAAAACTTATAATCCGCATTTTCATATTATTACGGCTAATCTGGAAATTGCTGAAATTCTGAAAAAGGAATGGTTGCAGATCTGGAAGTATAAGGATAATCCTAACCAAATAGTGGTTAGTTCTAAAGCTCAGTTTATAAGAAAGGTGGAAAACTTGGAAAGGGATTTAATTGAGGTGATTAAATACGGTAGTAAAATTTTTACGGAACCGGATATAAAAAAGAAAATCTAAAAACAAAAATCGAATCTAGCTCCTATGATTTACATCCAAGCTTTGGATGCTATTTTTAGAGCAATGAAGGGGAAAAGGATTTTTGAAAGGTTTGGGTTTAATCTACCGAAACAAGAAAGACCTCAACCTGATTCTAAATTGGTTTTTGAGTTCGAAAGTTGGAATTTTAATTTAAAGGTGAATGATTGGGTAAATCCTGAAACGGGGGAATGTTTAACGGGGTATAAATCTCCGGCTGAACTTGCTTATCTTTTGGAGGAGGGGATGAATTCTTCCTTTTTATGAATCTAGTGCTAGTTAAAGATGTATATAAAATATACACCTTCATATTAATGTAATTCGTTTATTTAATAGATTAATTATTTTTTTATTTTTACTTAAAATAGCATAATCTAAAGCAGTTTTATTATATTCATCTTTTACAGAAATATCTGCTCCTGCATCTAATAATAATTTTATAATTCTATAATCACTATTCTTTACAGCTTCTATTAGAGGGTAATATTTATACTCTATACCACTGTTTCCAGAGTTGTTTGGATCAGCGCCATTATCCAATAAAAGTTTTACCATAGCATAATCTCCCTTAGAACATGCAATATGAAGGATACTTCGTGTATTATCTCCATATACAGTATTAGGGTTTGCACCTTTTTTTAATAGTAATTTTCCTATCGCGGATGATTTTTTTTTCAAACTATCTTTTTGGTAAATACTATACAGAGCATCATAAACATAATAATCATCTTCCACTCCAAGATTTAAGTCTGCTTTCTTTTCAAGAAGAAATTCTACAATTTTATTTCTTTTGTAAGAACAGGCAAATCCTAATAAGGTTAATTTATTATAAGATTCTTTCTCTAAATTTTCGGGTATAAATCTATTGATATTATCCACCTTAGCAAATAAGGTTTTAAAATCAGTAAAGTTATTCTCTTTAATGCTATAAATTAAGTCTTTATAATAGGTGGGTAATTCTTGTCCATAAAGAGATATTCTGAAAATAATAAAAAAGTATAGTAAACAATATTTTTTCATCTTTAAGATTGTTTTATTTCAAAAAAATAGTATTTACTACATTATCTTATTTAATTTAAGTAATCTAAATCTTAACCTTATCCATATAAAATAGTTAGCGATAACAATTGATAATATAAATATTACAAAGAGTAATAAAAAATCAAAATTTAATCCAAAAGAGAGGTAAAAAGTACACATAAGTATGAAATAGCTAAAAATAAATAAAGGAATATCAATAAATAGATAATTATGTTGATATATCCTTTTAGTATTAAAGAATAAAGTAATTAAAAATAGTTGTATGAGGAGGAAGGGAATAAAGTTATTCCATATTTTTAATTGATTATATCTACTTAAATATTTTTCATACTCTAAAATTAGGTAAGAGGTGGGATTTCTCTCAAAAAGGGTATCAGGAGGACATTCTATATAAAATTTTAAGGAAGGAGGATACTTTATAAATAACCTGAAATCATTTCCAAATTCTGTGTCATAATTTATAATACCTATAAAAAGTAGAATAAAAATACTGAGTAAGATTAAATATAATAATTTTTTCAAGGCTTCTTCATTTTTAATAATTTTCTCCAATTATTTATTTTAGCCATAGTTAAATTCCCGGGGCAATATCGATCTGTATTTATTTCCATATGCCCAGCTAAAATTTCAATTCCATACAAATCATCTAAGAATTTACATAATTTTAATAATGAACGCTCCAATTTATTAGTTAATTCCCCATTACTCCATTCAAATGTTGATCTCCAACCCATACCTGCATCATCAGTACTTAAATCTGCTAATAATACAATTCCTATTTTACCCGTATTTGCTTTATTAACATGAGATCCTTTAAATTTTATATCTCTTCCCTCATATATTTTTCCATCCTTATCTATTGCATAATGATATCCTATATCAGCTCTTGAATCAGATTTACTATCCATATGTTTATCCTGAACTTGTTTAACTGTAGGATAGTCTACTTCATTACCTGAATGATGTACAACAATAGTATCATAAAATTTATCTAAAGGCTCCATAATTTTCTCATAAAGTCCTTTTTTAGGGTCAGGCTTTCTTGCTCCCCATTCTGCTCTTGAGATAATTTTTACGGTATTTATTACTCTACTGGTAATTTTTATATTTTCTGAAATTTCATATAGATATGCATAGATACTTATATCCTTATTTAGATCATCTATTTCTCCTATAAACAAAGACAGTTTAACTGTTTTCCCATTTAACTTGTATAAGTTTGTTTTATTATCAGCATACCGCCAGCTAATATTTGTTTTATGTATAAATTTGGGTTCTTTAGTAAAAGATGTTACCTTGTACTCTGCAATATCAAATAATTCAACTTTTGTAGGACCTTCCAAACCATTAATTTCTATTGGATAATTGTCATTTAAATCTTTTAAATGACTAAAACTTGTAGATTTCTCAATCACATTAATAAAAGTTTCCGGTGGAGTTAAGGGAGAAACTTTTCCTCCGGTAGCACACATACAAAAGGAATCCGTAGTTAATTTTTTCATTCCATTGAGACTGAAAGGGGAGGTTTTCTCCCATTGTTTGATAACCGGTGTACAAGGTAAATAGCCTCCGGAGGTTGGTTTTAATTTGCATTGTCCAAAAGGAATAATATTGGTATTAGCTTCTTTATCCTTTTCTGTTGCTTTTAATAAGGAATTAATTTTTAATCCACTATGGCTGGTTACCTTTAAAGGAGTTTCTTTGGTGCCTTTATTGCACTTTAATTTAGTATTTTCTGTTAAGGGGTGGCTCATGTGGAATTTATTTTTATTTTCTTATTTTGTAGATTGCGTATGTTTCAGCTAAAAAAAATATTACTATTATAGTAAAAATTTTAATTTCGTTTCTGTTTATTTTAATACTAATATTTTTATTCTATATAAACGTTTTTGGTCATTATCTTACAAGTATTTAAATTATAAATCAGAATCTTCTTTAAGAATATTTTTAATAAATTTTCTAAGCTTTTTTGAATTATAAAATTC
>NZ_SELG01000009.1 GCF_007845635.1 Apibacter muscae
TATGAAAAAGTTCAATTTGTTAGTTACAGTAGCGGCTAGTATGATAGCATCGACTGTATTCGCGCAGAATACTACAGATAAGTGGTATATAGGAATTGGATCACATGCAGTAGACTATACATCAGTACGAGGAGTCTTTGACGGGTACTTTGATACAAAAGACTACAGCTTTACCTTTCCATTATCCAAATTAACGGTAGCAAGAAGCATTGCGAAAAACTGGGCAGTAGACATGCAAGTGTCTTTAGGAGAAGTAGACAATAAAAGAATGAATATTCAAGATGAATTCTTCGTATTGGCAGGATTAGGTCTACGATATTCCCCGTTGAGTGAGTCCAGAACGATGAAATGGTTAGATCCTTATGTACGCGTAGGCGCTAATTATCATAAATATTCATACGATGGAATAAAAATAGATGAGAATCATCCATATGTATCGTACGACAATGACTACAACCCGGAAAAAGAACATGTATTAAGAGGTAAGTTTACCGGAAAAGACAACATGTTTGTATTAAACGGAGGAGTAGGGATTAACTTTTGGATCGTAAAGAACTTTGGTATCAATATAGAATCTCAGTATAACTGGGTAACCAATCAGTCTACAGATTATTCAAACTTCTTCCAACACTCAGCTTCTTTGATCTTCAAATTTGG
>NZ_SELG01000030.1 GCF_007845635.1 Apibacter muscae
ATTGGCCTGTTTTTTTTCTTTTTCCTTTTTTCTCTCTTTCTCTGATTTCTTTTTATTGATCTTTTCTTTATTTATTTTTCCTTTCTTGATCTTTTATTCTGATCTTCATTCCTCTTTTTTATTTCTAACTAATATATTTTACTCTTATTTTCTTTTTTTATTCTTTTTATTGTTCCTGTTTCTCTCTTTCTTTAGGTTTTTATTCTCATCTGTTCTAATCCTTTTTCTCTCTATATTTTATATGCGCTTTTTAATTGCTAATCCCTCCCCCCAAAAAAAACAGGCTGATAAGACAGCCTGCTTTTTTTTTAGAAGAAAGTAAATTGTATATAGATACTAGCTTTAATTAGCTTCTTTGTTTGCTACAATGTCTACACTTATATCTAACAAATCTTTAATAAGTTTATCCTGAGGTTCTCCGTTTGAATATGTTATATTAAATTCTTGCCTATTGATTGTAAATTTCTCTGTTTTTAAAGTTACTTTATCTCCTTCAGCTTTTACATTGGCTTTTACGGATAAATTTTTAGTTATACCTTTAACTTCAAGATTTCCTTCTAATTCTACATTATATTCTCCTGATTCAATTGGCTTCACTAATGTTATTACAAATTTTGATGAAGGGAACTTTGAAACATCAAAGAAGTCCTCATTTTTTAGATGATTGTTTAGTAATTTTGCTTTTTCTGGATCTGGAATGTCTGTGGTAGATATTGTATTCATATTAGCTGTGAAGCTTCCTGATTCAATTTTTGAATCCTTGAGTTTCAATTCTCCTGATTGAAGAATAATTGTACCTAAATGTTTACTTGCCAAGGTACCTCCTTCCCAAGTTATTTTACTAGCTAATGTATCTACTTTATAAGTATTAGCTTCTTTACTTGATACTGCTTCTTGTTTTGCTTGGTTAGTTATTTTAGCTTCTTTGGAATCATTGTTACATGATTGGAAGGATAATGTTAAAGCAATTATTGACAATGTTAATATTTTTTTTTCATTTCATTTAATTTATTTTTAGCAAACATAACATTTTTAGCTTTAAATGAATTAATAATAAATGAAATTTGATTTCATTTATTTTTTTAAATTAGCTACATGTCAAAAAATACTAAAACTTCCTTTTTCTGTCAAAATTGTGGGGCCCAGTATTCTCAATGGATGGGACAATGTAAAGCTTGTGGGGAATGGAATACCATTGTAGAAGAAATTATTGAAAAAAGAACTAAAAGAAATTTTCCATCAAATAAATCCATATCCTCAAATATCATTAAAATTCATGACATTGAAACTGTACATGAAGATCGTATAATTTCGGGTGATTCTGAACTGGATTTTCTGTTAGGTGGAGGAATTGTACCGGGCAGCGTTATATTAATTGGAGGAGAACCTGGTATAGGAAAGTCTACCTTACTATTGCAACTATCACTTCAAATTAATAAAAAAGTACTTTATGTTTCTGGCGAAGAAAGCGCAATTCAAATTAAAATGAGGGGTGATAGGATTAAATATTCCAATTCAGATTGCTATATACTTACCGAAACTTCTATTGAAAAAATAATTAAAAAATCAATAGAATTAAAGCCTGAATTATTAATTATTGATTCTATACAAACTTTGTCATCTTCATATATAGATTCTTCCCCGGGCAGTATTTCTCAAATTAGAGAATGTGCTTCTGAATTGATTAAGTATGCGAAAAGTTCATCTACTCCTATTTTTCTTGTCGGGCATATTACTAAAGATGGTACGATTGCTGGTCCTAAAATACTTGAACATATGGTAGATGTAGTTCTTCAGTTTGAAGGTGATAGAAACTATATGTTTAGACTTTTACGTTCTCATAAAAATAGATATGGTTCTACTTCTGAATTAGGTATTTATGAAATGTTTCAAGATGGTTTACGACAAGTAAAGAATCCCTCTGAAATTCTTATTTCTAAAAAGGATGAGAATTTATCCGGTAACGCCATAGCTGTCACTTTAGAAGGACTCCGCCCCATGCTGGTTGAAATTCAAGCATTGGTTTCTACAGCTGTATATGGTACTCCGCAAAGGGCTACTACTGGATTTGATATAAAGCGATTGAATATACTATTAGCTGTTTTGGAAAAAAGGGCTGGGTTTCATTTGGGTAGTAAAGATGTGTTTCTTAATATTACCGGTGGTATAAAGATTGACGATCCTGCAGTCGATCTGGGGGTAATATGTGCCATTCTTTCATCCAATGAAAATGTTAGTTTGCCAGACAATTGTTTATTTGCAGGAGAGGTTGGATTAAGTGGAGAAATTAGGGCTATCAATCGTATTGAACAGCGTATATTAGAGGCTGAAAAACTAGGGTATGATGTGATTTTTATTTCTAAATATAATAAAATTGATATTGATAAATTTAATATAAAAATTGAATTGGTGGGTAAGGTTGATGATGTTTATAAGATGTTATTTTAGAAATATAAATTACTTATAATCAAATATTTACAAAAAAATATATTGTTTTAAAATTTACTAAATTAATGTTAATGTTTTCTTTGCTTTAAAAATTTAAAATTAAAGATATGTATATTTGCTTGTTTTGTAAAAGCTATATTTACTAATGAGCAAATCTAATTATTCTACTGTTATTATTACAGATAAAAATTCTCACGAAACAAAAGTATATTCAATTAAGCAAAAGCATATAGAAAATATTATTCTTTACAAGCGTATTTTATTGTTTTCTACTATATGCGTGGTTATTTTATTGGCAGGTCTTAGTTCTTATATTGGTTATGTATATTACCAAAAAAGAGATCTACGTAATAAAATTTTAAACTTACAAAGTAAATTGGATGATAAGCAACTGGATTATTTAATTAATAATTTATCTGAAGCTGGAGAAACTTTAGAATTAATTGAAAAGTATTTAAAAGAACGTGAGGTTAAAACACTGTCATCTTCTAGAGACTTAGATAGTAATAATGATGTTGGTGGCGAATACTATGCGGTAGATGATATGAACGTTGATGTTGTTAACAGTGAAAAAGAACGTATTGAAAATTTATTAAAAAATATTCAATCTATACCTATGGGGCTTCCACATATAGGACGTTTATCTTCAGATTTTGGGGTTAGAGGAAATCCTATGTCAGGGAGGGGTTCTGAATTTCATCCCGGTCTTGACTTAGCAGGTAAAATTGGTGATCCTATAAAAGTTACAGCTAATGGCGTTATTACTTATGCAAGCGTTAGAGGTGGTTATGGAAACTGTATTATAGTTAAACATAGTCATGGGTATGAAACTTTATATGGGCATTTATCAGAAATAAATGTTAAAGTTGGACAGAAGGTTAAATCCGGGGATATTATTGGCAAACTTGGTAATACCGGTCGTTCAACAGGTCCACACGTTCATTATGAAATCATTCATAACAATATAAAAGTTAATCCTAAAAATTTTCTACAAATCAAATAATTAATTTCTATAAAAGTCTGTTTTATGTTTAACAAAAAAAATAATTCTTCCAATGGTTTTGACTCACAAAATATTACTACTGTACTTGCAGAAGATTGTATAATTGAAGGCTCTATTACTAGTAAAGCATTTATTAAATTGGATGGTAAGGTTACAGGGAATATTGATAGTGCTGGCGGAGTTATTCTTGGACAAAAGGGTTTTATTAATGGAGATATTAAAACTAAGCTTCTAACCGTTTATGGTTCTATTGAGGGTGATGTTTTTACCGATGAATTAATTATTAAAAGTACTGGTAAACTTACGGGTAATATTCATGCCAAAAGTATTGAGTTGGAAAAAGGTGGTATTTATAATGGAAATATTAACATGAAGGAAACATCAGTTACAGATAATATTAACAGCGACCTTAAAGGTAAAAAGTAAGGATTTTCAAATAACAAAAATAAAAAAGCATATATAATATATATGCTTTTTTAATTCATTATAATTTTTACTTGTTCTTTTTATCACCTATTTCATAGGCTATACCTAAAGATGAGCCTTTAGAAAAATAAATAGTTAGCCATCTATAAAAGGTATTTAAGCGATTACCGATTGAAACTAAGGATATAATATGTATACAAGACCATATTAGCCATGCAAAAAAGCCTTTAAAGAAAACTTTATTATTCATAAGATCTGCTACCGCTTTATTTTTACCTATTACAGCCATTGAGCCTTTATCTACATAACTAAATTTTCTTTTATTTTGTCCTCTAAGCTCTCTTTTAAGATTCCTTGCTAAATTGATTCCTTGTTGTATGGCTACTTGCGCCAATTGCGGATGACCATCGGGGAAATTAGGATCTGATATCATTAATGATGTATCCCCTAGTGCATAAATATTTTCATAGCTAATCACCTTATTAAATTCATCCACTTGCATTCTTCTTCCTCTTGAATAGACATCTTTAGATATACCTGCAAAAACTCGTGAGGTAACCCCTGCCGTCCAAATAATTGTCTTAGTTGCTATCTTATCTCCACTGCCAAGGTAAATAAAATTTTCATCACAATCTTTCACATGTTGATTTAGTATAATATTCACCCCCAATTTATTTAATGCCTTATAAGCTTCTTTATGCGATTTTTCACTCATTGAACCCAATAGATTAGGTGATCCTTCCACCAAATGAATTTGCACTTTACTCTTTAATTCTTTATAATCTAAAGGTTGCAAGGTATTAAATATCTCTCTTGTCACCCCTGCTATTTCAACCCCTGCAGGACCTCCCCCTACGATAACAATGGAGAGCAGTTCTTTTTGTTTTTCAAGATTTATTTCTTGAGAAGCCTCTTCCATTCTTAGTAATAAAGTATTTCTAAGCAATAGCGCATCGTTTAAGGTTTTCATAGGAACTGAATACTTTTCTAAATTTTGCATTCCAAAATAATTACTTTGTGTTCCTGTTGCAAAAATTAGTATATCAAAATCTAATTCTCCATTAGACAATATTATTTTATTCTCATTCGGTTTTACTTCCAGTAACTCTCCTTGTCTAAAACTAACGTTGCTTTTATATCTTATGAATCTCCGAAATGGATAACTTATAGCCGCAGGTTCTAAAACACTTGAACCAACTTGATATATTAAGGGTGGAAAAAAATTATAATTATTTTTGTCCACTAAGGTTATATGAAAATTTTTATTGTTTTTTAACTTCTTAAGAAAATTAATCCCAGCAAAACCTCCTCCAACTAAGACTATTTTTTTCATTTTAAAATAACTTTTCTATAAACTTTAACTATCTATTTATTAACAAATATTTCGCCAAATTCTTATTTCATTATTTCTATTTTTGGTATTAAAAATAATTATATGTGTACATTTGCAGGCTTAAATAATCTATATTCAACATGATTCAAATTGACGATACGCTTATATCTCTAGATCTTATTCAGAAAGAATTTGTATGTAACTTAAATAAATGCAAAGGAATTTGCTGTGTAGAGGGTGATTCCGGAGCTCCTTTAGACGAGGATGAGTTGTCTATTTTAGATGATGTTTATGATGATGTAAAACCATACTTACGTGAAGAAGGCAGGGCTTCGATTGAAAAGCAAGGCAAATATGTAGTTGATTTAGACGGTGACTATGTTACCCCTTTAATTGATGATAATGAATGTGCTTATGTGATTTATGATGATAAAGGGATAGCAAAATGCGCAATTGAAAAAGCCTATGAAGATGGTAAAATAAACTACAAAAAGCCTATTTCTTGCCATTTATATCCAGTTCGATTGCAGAAATTAAAATCTTACCTTGCTGTCAATTATGATCAGTGGTATATTTGTTCTGATGCTTGTACTTTTGGTAAAGAATTGAAGGTAAAGGTTTTTCAGTTCTTAAAGGAACCTCTAATCAGAAAATTTGGTAAAGATTGGTATTTGCAGTTGGAGGATGCTGAAAAATTATTTAATGCTGAATAATTTCACGAATTGGATATGTAAATCAATAATTCACCATTGGAATATTCAATCGTAACACACTCGTCAATTGCTTTATTTCTTGTTCCTATTCTTTCTGGTAAACAAAGTGGTTCATTATTTAGGGGATATTGCAATCCTTGGGTTTGAATGTTTTCTGCTTTAAAAAAAGGTATTAATGATATAATTTTACCTTTTACATTGGTCAAATGGGTTTTATGATTAGAAAAGAAGAATTTGGAATAGTCATCATAAAAGGTAATTTTTAATTTATTTTTAAAATACAATGCCGTTGAAAGGTTTCCTATAAAATGATCACTCTCACGCCCAGTAGCTCCATAAACATCAACTTGGGTAATTCTTCTTTCAACCAACAGTTCTAAGGCTTTGTGAAAATCTGTTTTGTTTTGATCGGGGGTTGAAATTAGTGTGATTCCCTGAGGTACTTGTTCTTGAATTAAGCTATCAAAATCTCCAGATATAAAATCTATTTTTAATTGAAATTTATATACATATCTTGAATAAGCACCATCAGTACAAGCAATTAAGGAATATTCGTTTATATTCTGAGGAATTTTTGATGGTTCTTCTCCATTTATAAAAAATAATGCTTTATTCATTGGGTGTCCAAGGGGTTTCTATATTTTTATCTAAACATCCAAAATAACGTGCTAAGACAAATAAGTAATCGGATAATCTATTTAAATAATTTAAACAGATATTTCTAACTTCTTCAACTTCATTTAAGGTAACCACTTCCCTTTCAGCTCTTCGACAAACAGTCCTTGCAATATGCGTCGTAGATGTTAGTATACTTCCGGTAGGAAGTATAAATTCTTTTAGTTTAGGGAGAACTTCTTGCATAGCATCTATCCAACTTTCTATTTGCTCTATTTGCTGCACTTTAATTATACATGTCAATCTTGGTTTCCCGTTGGCTAAAACCATTTTTTCGGGAGGTGTTGCCAGTTCTGCTCCTAAATCAAATAAAGAATTTTGAATGGTGTGAAGTTGCTTATCGATGTTTATATCCTTGTTATAGCTTCTTATTAATCCTATATAAGAATTCAATTCATCTACATCTCCATAGGCTTTAATCCTTGTTATGTTCTTAGAAACTCTTTTCCCTCCATATAAAGAGGTGGTACCGTCATCGCCTGATTTAGTGTATATTTTCATTCAATCGAAAATTGTCTTTTATAAATGTAATTAAATTATTTTACTTTGATGTCTTCAATAAACTCTTTGGCTCTTATTTCTACCCAAGAAAATTTTGATTTGGGTAACATGAAACCAATATGCCCTCCGTATTTAGGCATTTCAAAATAAATATTTACATTGCTCATTTGATTTTCTTTTAAAAAACTTTCTGGAGAAAGAAAAGGATCATTTTTAGCATTGACGATTAAAGTTGGTATATTAATATTATCTAAAATATTTATGGGAGAAACTTTTTTATAGTAATCTTCTTTATTTTTAAAGCCAAATAAGGGTACAGTTACGTATTCATCAAATTCGTCAAAGGAATTAATCGAGCGAATTAAGTTTATATCAAAAATGTCTGGATACTGTTTGCTCTTGTATTTTAATTTCTTTTTAAAATCATTGATAAAGTTCTTTAAATATATATAATTTGCTGGTTTTCTAAATGTTTCTGCATTGGAAACAAAATCTAATGGTGAGGAGAATGCTATACAAGCTTTTAATTCCTTTGGAATTTTCATTCTCCCCGTGTAATTTAGAGATACCGCCCCTCCCATTGAATACCCAATTAGATATACTTCTGAATACCCTTGTGTTATTGAATATGTTACTACCTTTTCTAAATCATGAATCATCCCTACGTGATAGAGTGAGGGCAAACGATTCATTTCTCCTCCACAACTTCTTTGATTCCATGCTAATATGGAATAACCTGCTTGATGAAAATAATCTGCACAACTATTGATATACGTTCTTCGCGAATGTCCTTCAAGCCCATGGGAGAGAATTATCAATTTATTCGTATTTTCATTTCTCCACCAATCTAATAATAAAAAATCTCCGTCTTCCAACTCTAATCTTTCTCGGTTGTAAGGAGGTATCGGATATTTTTTTATGGCACCTGCTACAATGGTTGATAGATGAGCATTTGTATATATAAGATTTTCTGTAGGATTATAAGTAGATTTTTTTATATAATTCATATTCCTGTACTATGGGCATTATATTTTTCCCAATAATTTTTTAAGCCTTTGCTTCCTTGTCTTCTTGTTTATATAAACATGATTTTTATGATCTAAAATCTGTATAATTTTAGAAAGTGATTCATTTACTAATTTAGCATATTTTTCTCCAATTATGGGGATCATTTCATCAGTTAATGAAAGTTTAATAAAATTTTGAATTCTTTGGTTTAGTGTTAGCTTTTTAAATTGCATTCGGTTTAAATCAATTAAAGAAAAAACATATGACTCATTAATTTTTTCAACCAAAACATTCCCTGGTGACAAATCTTTAAATAGTATCTCTTGTTGATGAATGGTATATATAAATTCCGTAAAAGATTCTAGAATATTGTTCCAATCTTTAAAATTTTCTTTTCTTTCAATGAGTTCCCTAAAAGTAAAGTCGTAAGAACAAAATTCTGATATATAATAAGAACGCTGTATTTTCCCTCCTATTCTTTCTTCGAAAAAAGCGATGGGATTGGGGGTTTTAATTCGCTTATTCAAAAGAATTTCTGCATGATGATAAGATCGGTAGGCTTTAGATCTTCTTATTCCACTATAAACATACTGATTAAGTAGATGTGGAATTTTAAAAGATTTTACTGCTAATGTTCCTAAATTTTCAATTTGTATTTTTTTTAGGGTATTTCTTTCTTTAAAAATAACTTCTCCTAAAGCATCAAAATTATTTATTATGGTTAATAAATCTTCCTGTTTATCTTTCCATTTATCGTTAATGTGTATATTCCAACTCATATTTTTAGGGCTTTGCTATATACTTCCAAGGCTCTTTTTCTTGCAAACGTGTGTTCAACCATGGGAGGCATATAGTTTTTAGTATCAAATTCCGGAACCCATTGTTTTGTATATTTATTTTGAGGATCAAACCTTTTCATTTGTAATGTAGGATTAAATATTCTAAAATAAGGCACTGAATCACAGCCGGAGCCACTTGCCCACTGCCAATTTCCATTATTACTAGCTAGTTCAAAATCCAACAACTTAGTGGCAAAATAAGCCTCTCCCCACCTCCAATCAATCAATAAGTGTTTACAAAGAAAGCTGGCTACAATCATTCTCACTCGGTTGTGCATTAATCCTGTGAAGTTTAATTCTCTCATTCCTGCATCAACGATCGGGTAGCCAGTTTTTCCTAGTTTCCAAAGCTGAAATTCTTCTTCATTGTTTCGCCAAACTATATTATCATATTTTTTTTTAAAGCTATGGTTAACCACTGGGGGGAAATGATAAAGTATAGATATAAAAAATTCCCTCCAAATTAGTTCGTTTATAAATATGGATGAGTTTACCTCTGTATTCTTATAAACTTCTCTTATAGATAAGATTCCAAATCGTAAATAGGTGCTTATATGCGAAGTACCTGCTAAAGAAGGATAATCTCTGGTTTCTTTATAATTATTGATCTGAATTTGAGAAATATTAAAACTAGGAGGAACTATTGTGGATTTTGTAAAACCTATCTCTTTCATTGATAATGGTTCACCAACCACCTGCTTAGTATTATTCAAAAATTTTTCACTTGGATAATATGGGAGAGTCTTTTTAGAAACTACTTCTTTCCACTTCTTTGAATATGGAGTATAAACAGTATAGGGAGAATGATCCGCTTTAAATACTTCTGAAGGATGACAGATTACATGATCTTGTTCTTGGTAGAAAGTTATTTGCTCTGTAGCTAAAAGATCCTTGATTTTCTTATCTCTTTCTTGTCCGTAAGGTTCATAATCTTCATTACAGAATACAGAACCTACTTCGTAACTTTTAATTATTTCTTTAAAAACTTGTATTGGCTTTCCTTTAAAAAAACGTATTTGTGTATGGTAAGGTTTTAGTTGGTTATTAATATTTTGTAATTGATCATAAATTAAGGATACTCTAGCATCATCGACTTCAGATAATTGATTCAGTATATGGGTATCAAAAATAAAAATTAAATAAACATTATTCGCCCCTAAGGCCTTGTACAGACCTGGATTATCATGTAGTCTTAAGTCTCTTCTAAACCAAAATATATTAATTTTTTCTTTCATTTTTTTCTTTTTGCGAAAAGAATTCTCCTAATATTATTCCAGCGGACATTGCTACATTTAAACTTTCGGTTTTCTTCTTTTCCCCAAATCTTGGAATGGATATAGTTTTAGAACAAGTATTCTTTATTGAATCTGATATTCCATTGCCTTCATTTCCCATAATTAGAAATGCTTCTTGCTCTAATTCTACTTGGTAAATGCTTTCTCCATCCATATCGGTTGCATATATGGGCAGATGTTGATTATCTCTAAAAAATATTTCAAGATTTGTGTACACTACATTTACTCTTGCTAATGAGCCCATGGACGCTTGCACAACTTTTGGATTAAAAATATCTACAGTATCTTCGCTACATATTATTTGTTCTATCCCGAACCAATCAGCCAAACGAATTAAGGTCCCCATGTTTCCGGGATCTTGGATGCTTTCCAAAACTAATTGTTTTCCCTCTATCTTTTTCAACTCTGGTTTAGGGATTTCTACTATTGCTAGGGCGTTGCTAGGATTTTTAAGAAAGCTTATTTTATTTAATTCCTTCTTTGATATAATTACATACTTATCTTCTGAAAGAATTTCTATGGGTTCAATCGTGTAAATCTTTGATAAAGTAAAATCTGAATAAATAAATTCTTTAATGTTTTTTATACCTTCTACAATAAATAAATTATATTTTTGTCTATATTTTTTATTTGCAAGGGATTGAATCAATTTAATTCTATTGGCAGACAGCATAACTTAAATATGAAAATACAATACAATATTACATTAAAGATATTAATTTTCTCTCTATTGTTTCTTATTTTTTCCTGTAGAACCAATAAAGTTCCAGAAAATTCTCATCTGTTTACAGGTAATACATATAAATACTTAGATGCAAAAGGAAAGCCTTATGCCGATGAATTGGATAATTATGTGAAACAAAAACCGAATAAAAAAATCTTTTTTTATGTACCCTTAAAATTATGGCTTTATGATTTGTCTAACGCTAAATTTGATTCTGTTTACAAAGATTATTACCTTGTTGATAAAGAACAAAGAAGTCTAAAATTATTAGATTCCTTATATTTAAAATACAATTTAGACAGCTATGTTGGTAAATCTAGATGGCTTGATCGTTTTATTTATAGCAAAGGCGAACCTCCTGTACTGGTAGATTCTGCCATGGCTAATTCGTCTGCAAAAAATTTGAACCAGTATTTTATAAATAGAGGCTGGAGAAAATCTCAAGTCATTGATACTATCCTTACAAGTGGTAAGAAAGCTACGGTACAATACAATATTAAATTGGGTGAACCCATGATTATTGATACCATTATTTACGATGTAAGTGAAGAAATAAATGCTAATATTTACAATGGTTATTTAAGATTTAAAAATCGGGTAAATCCTAAAAAATTAAAGAAAAATTATACTAAAGAGGAAATTTTACAAAATTTCTATCAAAAATTATCTTTACTAAAGAAAGGAGATCGTTTAGATGCCTACCTTATGGGAGATGAAATCACTCAATTGGATAACCAATTTAAAAACATGGGATATTTTGGCTTTAATGACTTAAAGGATGAGGTAATATTTTATGTAGACACAGCCAATAACATAAACCATGTCCCTGTAACACTATCCATAAAAAAAAGCCCTTATACACTTCCTTCTCCAACCAGTGCATCCGGGGATTCTTTACAAGGATCTAATGACTCAATTTCCAAAGACAGAGCTAAACCTGTTTTTAAAAAATTTAAGTATGAAAAGATTAATGTAACCCTATTGAATAATCAAACGGATGATAATAAAGAAAGTATTGTTGATTCAAGTTATTTTGTTAATAAAAAGAAATTTATTCGTTTTGAAAATGGTAAAAAGGTAAAAAGCTACATTGAAGATACTGTTGCTTTTATTATTAATAAATCAGATGGTAGATATAGAGATAGAGTTTTGGCTGATATGCTTGCCATTGGTATGGGAAAAACTTACCGTTTAAATGCAGAAACCGAAACTCGAAGAAATATTTATAAAGTAAACAATTTTAATTTATTAGGATTTAATACTTCTCCAGAAAAAGGTTCTGATTCTACGCTTATTTCTAACATAATTTTAATGCCTATGAATAAATATTCCTACGAAATAGGTTTAGAAGCTTTTACCTCAAGCGTTGCAAATTTTGGAATTACCCCAAACCTGACCTTTACTGCTAAAAACTTGTTTAGAGGCGCAGAAAATCTAAATGTAACTTTCGGTGGATCTTTAGGAAATATAGAATCTAAGAAGAATAACAATCGTCTTTTTAATGCTTCTGAGTTTAATACTCAAGTCAGTTTATCATTTCCAAGATTTCTAGCTCCTTTTGGATTGCGAGATAAAATACCTAAATCTTGGGGCCCCTCCTCGGCTATTTCTGTTGGATACAATGCTCAATTTAATATAGGTTTAGACAAAAGAAGTTATAATGCTGGATTTTTATATAATTTCAGTCCTACACGTTCCACCAACCATCAAATATCCTTATGGAATTTACAATACACTCAATTCTTAAATCCTGATAATTACTATAATATTTATACTACAGACTGGGCTGGTGTTAATGGTATGAGAGAAATTTACTTTACCGTAAATCCATCCATGAGAGAGGAATATGAAAGTGGTAAAATTACCAATGAACAACTTCAACATATCATTGCTAATGATCCTAATTTTAGAACAGAAGTTGAACAAAAAGCACCCCAATACTGGGATCAATACAATTTATTAGAATCAAGAAGATACCGCTTTACACAAAATATTTTAATATCTTCCTTCCAATATAGCTTTACTTATGACCAGAGATTAAAATATTTCCCTCCTAAACATCCTTTTTATCTTAGAGCACAAATGGAACTCGCTGGTAATATGCTGTCAATTTTCAACAAATCTTTTAAAGATTTTGAAACTTCAAACAATAAGGTTGTCAAAGAAATTTTTGGTGTACCCTATTCTCAATTTGTGAAATTTGATTTTGACTTACGTAAATATTGGAATTTATCTTCAAAAAAATCAATTGATGCTCGCTTTTTTATGGGTATCGGTTTACCTTATGGTAATTCTTTCAGTATGCCTTTTGACCGAAGTTATTCTGTCGGTGGTCCTAATGACATAAGAGCTTGGAGAGCTTTTGGATTTGGGCCTGGAGCCTCTAAATTGAGTGGAAAAAACGGCTATGAGTTAATTGCGATAGATAACTTTAAGCTACTAACCTCTGTAGAATATCGTTTCCCACTTCCTAGCAATGGATTCTTTGGGGCTTTGTTTGTAGATGCAGGTAACATATGGGGGATTAATAATGATTCTCCGTATAAATTCAAATTCGATTCTTTTTATAAAGAATTAGGAATTGGAGGTGGATGGGGAATACGATGGGATATTAGTAATTTTATCATTCGTTTTGACTTTGCTTACAAGTTTTATAATCCACAAAGAGATTTAGGGGATCGTTGGTATTTTAAACATATAAACATTCTACAGCCACAATTTAATTTTGCTATTGGCTATCCTTTTTAATTCAATGAGTAATTCCTATAATTAATATAATATTAGAATGAACTTATATGGGAACATAAGGCTTAGCAACTGGATTGGATATATATCGGCTCTCTTAGTTGCTATTTTCTTTATTGTTTTTATGAATAAAAAAGTAAATCAGCTAAAAAAAGATGAATCCATACGAATATCTAATTATGCAAAAACCATTGAGCTACTAAATACAGAAATAAATATTCCCCCACATACACAAACTTATCTAGTAGGAACCATTGAGCAAAATACCTCTATCCCAGTTATTCTTGTTGATAGCAAAGGAGTTTATATAGACTCAAAAAATATTGACACTCATATTGTCAATAACCCTCAAACTCTTGAAAAGGAATTAAATAATATGAGAAAGCAATATCCTCCTATCTCTATTATACTTCCTTTTGGGAAACAATACGTTTATTATAAAAATTCAATTTTTTTAAACCAATTAGAGTATTTTCCAATTGTTATATTCCTAGTGATTGGACTGTTTATTTGGTTCTCTTATTGGTATTTTTCAACTTTAAAAAAAACAGAGCAAAGCCTTTTATGGGCTGGTATGGCTAAAGAAACAGCACATCAAATCGGAACCCCACTATCCTCCATAATTGGATGGCTGGAAATTTTAAAATTAGAAAATATTGATAAAAAGCCAATTCAGAATATTGAAAGAGATGTAAATCGTTTGCAGGATATAACTGAAAGGTTTTCTAAAATAGGTTCAATTCCTTCTTTAGAAAATGAAAATGTGGTGAAAATTTCTAAACATGCCTTTTATTATCTTAAAAATAGAGTTTCTAAAAAAATAATCTTTGAGTTTTCTGCTCCTGAGTATCCTATATTTATAAAATTAAACAAACATTTATTTAACTGGGTTATAGAAAATATTATCAAAAATGCTGTTGATGCTATGAAGGGTGAAGGAACGATACAATTAAAGATTATTGATCATAAAAAAAATATTTATATAGATATATCCGATGAAGGATCAGGAATTACTAAAAATAATATCCCAAAAATATTTAAGCCGGGGTTTAGTACGAAAAAAAGAGGTTGGGGCTTAGGACTTTCCTTGGTGCGAAGAATCATTGAAGACTATCATTTTGGGAGGATCTTTGTCTTGAATTCTGAAATTAATAAGGGTACTACTTTTAGAATTATACTTAAAAAGGAACTTTAAAAGTTTAAGTAAATTTGTCCATACTAATTCTCTATTTTATGTATTTTTGAAAATTATGATTTTAAAAGGTGAACATTTAGTTAAGAGCTATGGTAACAAAAGAGTAGTTAAAGACGTTTCCTTGAATGTAAAAAGAGGAGAGATCGTTGGATTACTGGGACCTAACGGAGCTGGTAAAACCACTACCTTTTACATGATTGTTGGTTTAATTAAACCAACCCAGGGCAATATTCTAATTGATTCCTTAGATATTACTCATGATGCCATGTATAAACGAGCTCAAAAAGGGATTGGATACTTAGCTCAAGAAGCTTCAATCTTTCGTAAATTAACGGTTGAAGATAATATTTTAGGGGTTCTACAAATGACTAAACTCTCTAAAAAAGAACAAAAAATTAAAACTGATTCTTTAATTGAAGAATTTAGTTTAGAGCATGTAAGAAAAAATCGTGGGGATTTACTTTCTGGTGGAGAAAGACGCCGTTGTGAAATTGCCCGATGTTTAGCTACTGATCCTAAATTTATTTTGCTTGATGAACCTTTTGCTGGTGTTGATCCTATAGCGGTTGAAGATATACAAAAAATTGTTCGATCATTGGTAAATAAAAATATTGGTATTTTAATAACAGATCACAACGTTCAACAAACCTTAGCAATCACGAATCGTACTTACATAATGTTCGAAGGAAATATATTGAAAGAAGGTTACCCAGAAGATTTAGCAGGTGATCCTATGGTTAGACAAGTATATTTAGGTGAAAATTTCCGATACGAAAAATACTAACCTTTTTAAGGGTTACTTTTCAAATTTGTCTAATTCTCCTTGCTATCATCGATTTCACTAATCATTCAATGATATTTAAAATTATGTTTCTTTCAAAATTGTTTGGTGCATTTTTTTCATTATAAAACTTCCCAATAAAGCCAAGAGTCCTCCTAAAAAAGTTTCGTAAATACGAGCAAAGGGAAGGGAATAGTTCGGATCTTTCCAAAATTCCGCAGATTCCAATAAAATAAGTATAAATACTGTTAATCCGAAGGTTTTTAAAAAATATTTAAAATTTAGAAAGGTGGGTAAAAAAAATACACATAATAAAATTACTAAAAAATGAAAGATTCTATATTTACTATCGATATTCATAATTATTAATACGACGATAGAACCCGCCAAATTCCCTAGAAACCTTTTAATGGTGTTCGTAAGTATCCCTTGATCTTTGGGTTTTAATAGTACCACAAAAGTCATTACTGCCCAATAAGAACGTTCCAATTTTAATTGTTCCGGCAAATAAAGAGTTAAAAATAAAAAACTACTAAAGATCAAAGAATTCACAAAATTTTGAAATGGATGGGTAAATAATGTTTGAGTAAACTCGCTTGATTGAAAATTTATAAATTCCAATTTTCGTCTATTAACAATAGCAATCATTGTTAAAGTAATGATGGATCCTAATAGATAAGCAATTGCTGTATGGTAGCTTAAATCTTTTAAGGTAGTTCCTAAAGAAGAATATATTATAAAGTATGGAATGGCTCGATCCGAAATTGGATCATGATTATAGGCTATATAATAGTAATTGGATAGTAAAAATAAAAAAATATAGAATTCTATGGATAGTTTAAAAAGGATACCTAAGTAACAACCGAATAATATCATTGACAACCAAAAAAAAGTATAGATATATTTCCCTGACTTAGGCTTGGCTGAATATATAATATAAGTAAACATTACAGATATAATTCCTAATGCTATACTAGAGAGCCCTAAAAATAAAAAACTTATAATAGTAATAGCTCCTGTACTGGTAAAAAAAACGAAATTATCTGTCGATATGTTTTTTATTTTCATGTATACTATAATTTTTTATATGTGAAATTGAATCTAAGAAACATAACAACCTCTTAATTTTCATGCCATTATTAAAATTATTCCATATCAAACAATATTTGACATATATATGAATTACTAATTTTGCTTTGTATAAATTCTTAATAATTGATAAACTAATAAAAATTAAAAGTTTTCTATTATAAGATTTAATTATGAAAAATGAGATGTTCCGAATCTTCTCTTGAAAAATTTTAAATAACTAAATACTATACGATATCTTCTTATTTTCCAGTCATATAAAATTAAAACAACCAAGCGTAAGCTAATAAAAATTTTGTTTAATATTGAGGAATTTTTAAAAATTTAATTTTAAAATCATTGTTTACAATAAATAAGTGTAAATCAGCTCAATTATAATTATAAAATATAATAAAACTTATGTCTTCATTTTTAGCCAAGTTATAACTAGACGGCGGCATCTACCATATTTTAGAATGCGAATATGAATTTGAAAAACGCACCGATGCTCATTTAAAACCTACCGGGGAGACCGAAGGTGGTAAAATTCTGATAACCTTGGAAAGCACTGGGAAAACTAATTTTATTGAGTGGGCTATTGCTCCTAACAAAGAGAAAAGTGGTGAAATTATTTTTTACAGGCGGGACGCTATGAGCCGTTTGCTTACTCTAAAGTTTGAAAGGGCTTATTGCATTCATTTCAAGGAAAAGTTTACTTCTAATGGTGGGGAACCTATGGTTACTACTTTAACTTTGGTTGCGAGAAAGTTAAAATTCAGCAATCTTTCTTTTGTTAACAACTGGTCGTTGAAATAATATATAATATAATCTTTATCTTAAACTTTCTTAAAACTATTTTTTATGCCTGATGAATCTTTTCCTAATTCTTCTTATTCTCCGTTAAACTCTTCTGATTCTTCTGAGATTATTTACCAAAGTAGTGGTCTGGGGCAATCTTTTATTACTTATGCTCGTGTTTCTGCTCAAGGGAAAGATATTTCCAAAAAGGACCATATCAAGGTAAAAATTACGCAAAAAATGCTTACTTACAATCGGTATGATTTGTTGTGTCCTTCGGAGGTTTTTGCTGATAAAAATGTTTATCCTTTGCAAAATTCTAAATATTTATTGGGGGCTAGGGTATTGATTGAATTGATTCAATTTGGTAAGACAGCTTCTAGTTTTGAAGCTATGGTGACGGGGGTTGAGTATGTTAATGAAAATCAATATCCTTTTATTCGCTTGATTTGTTCTGCTCCTAGTGTTTTGTTGGATCAGGGGGCTAGAAGCCGAAGTTTTACTAATCTTTCTTTAAAACAAATTGTTGAGAGGGTTGCGTCGGGGTATAATGATCAGCGTTTAAATTTTTTAATTGCGCCTTTTTCTGAGGAGGTGCTTCCTTATACTTGCCAAATCAATGAGAGTGATTTTGATTTTTTAAAGCGTTTAGCTGTCCGTTTCGGGGAATTTTTCTATCACAATGGGTAATCTCTTATTTTTGGTATTCAGGGCCAGCGTAAATCGGTTTTGTTAGAGGGGAAGGATTTTTATAAATACAATTTAAGGATGAATAGTTATTACCAGCATTTTTCTTGTCGTGGGTACGATTTAAATCAGGATTTGGTTCATGAGTTTGATTCGCAGAGATTTTCTTCTCGTAATATTGTTAATTTGTTTCAATTTCGTTCTATTGATAGTTCTGAAAGTATTTTTACTCATAAGCATACGTAGTTTTTTACTTCGGATTTATTGGCGAATGGTAAATTTTCAATGGAGAAGATGGTGGAGAGAAAAAAGCTGAGTAAGGAAAATTTGGCTTCGATTGAAACTCAGACGGATAGTCCTTTTCTTAGATTGGGGGATATTATGTCTATGCAGGCTTGGGATAAGGAAAAGCAGAAGGCTTTGCCGATTGAGAGTTATCGGATTCTGGAAATTGTTCATGTTTATAGTGCGGAGTGTTACTACAATCTTCCTATAGGGATGCCGAGGGAGCATCCGATTGCTCCGTATTTTGATGAAAAGGCTTTTCCTAGGGCTGATAGTCAGTATGGGGTGGTTGTGAACAATAATGATCCTTGGGCTTTAAATCGGGTGAAGGTGCGTTTGGTGTGGCAGCGGGATTCGCAGGAAACTACTCCTTGGATTTCTATGCTTCAAGCGCATTCGGGGGATGGCCAAGGGGCTCATGTTCTTCCTGAGGTGGGGCATTCGGTGTTGGTGGATTTTTTAGGTGGTAATGCGGAGGCGCCTGTGGTGGTGGGTACGGTGTTTAATGGGAACCAAAAGAGTGGCTTTCATACGCCTAATAATGATTTAAAATCTTTCCAAACTCGTAGTGGTACCAAAAGAGTGGCTAATGATGCGGAGGGTAGCATTTTAGAGGAAGATTCTGCTGGTAGTTTTTTCAAGCTTGAGGGGGATGGTAATGTTACTCTTCATGTGGTGAAGAATCTGAATATTAGGGTCGGTGAGAATTTATCGGTTTCGGTGGGTAAGGATATGGTTTCTCGGATAGATGGGAATAAATCGGAATCGGTCATTGGTGATTCGGTTTATTCTGCTCAGAATGTTACTGCTACGGTGTCGGAGAATTATAGGGGTTCTGTGGGAAAGGTGTTTTATCAGTCTTCTGTAAGTTTAGAGGTTCAGACTTTGAACGGGGAGCTAAAGTTGTCCGCGGCTACTTTGGCTATTGTCAAAGGGCTGGAGGATGTAAAGGTTAGTAAGGGATAATACACTTTTATACATTAGCACAAATCGGGACAGAGGTAAGTATAAAAAACGGGTTTCTCCTGCTTTATTAGAGGGTAGTGGTACTGATGTAAGCGACATGAAAAGCGTCGCAAGGAAGAGCCAAAAGAAAACTAATTACTCAAAAAATGATGTTGGGGTTGATTGATGTTTCTAAGTCTAAAGAGGATTTTCAAAGACTAAAAAGTTATTGGAATACTTTTCATTGTCAGAGTAAAATTATTAGTTCTAAAAACAGGATTTACGGGAAATATTGTAAAAATCGTTTTTGTACCCTTTGTTCTGCTATTCGAAAAGCCGATATCATTCATCGGTATTATCCTACTTTAAAAACATGGAAAGAGCCTCATTTTCTTACTCTAACAGTAAAGGCTGTAAAAATAAACTCTTTAAGTAAATGGATTAATGGAATGTTTCGGGCTTTTTCCCTTATTATGGCAAAGTATAAGAAGAGGTATCAGAGGGGGGAAAGTATTCAACTGGTAGGAATAAAATCGCTAGAATGTAATTTTAATCCTCAGAGAAAAACTTATAATCCGCATTTTCATATTATTACAGACAATCAGGAAATCGCAGAAATCTTAAGACAAGAATGGTTGCAAATCTGGAAGTATAAGGACAATCCTGAAAAAATAGTGGTAAGTTCCAGAGCTCAGTTTATAAGAAAAGTGGAAAACTTGGAAAGGGATTTAATTGAGGTGATTAAATACGGTAGTAAGATTTTTACGGAACCCGACATAAAAAATAAATCAAAAAAACAAAAATCAAATCTAGCTCCCATGATTTATATTCAGGCTTTGGATGCTATTTTTACTGCTATGAAGGGGAAAAGGATTTTTGAAAGGTTTGGGTTTAATCTTCCGAAACGGGAAAGACCTCAACCAAAATCCAAACGAACTTATGAATTTGATAACTGGAATTTTAATTTAAAGGTAAATGACTGGGTGAATACTGAAACGGGGGAATGTTTAACGGGGTATAAAACGCCTGTGGAACTTGCTTATCTTTTGGAGGAGGGGGTGAATAAGAGATTATACTAAAGAAATAGCATTACTTAATAGCATTCCCATCTTTACCTTTAGATATTAAAGGAACATTTTCAGATATGCCATTATCATCTAATAATAGCAATAATAATGCTTTTTGTTTTTTTTTTTTTAAGCAATAAAAGAACAAAGTAAACCTACTATTTCAAAAAGAGACTCTATATATGATACTTTATTAGACGAATAAAAAAATCTATTTAATCTTTTTTAAATTGGTAGCTATTTAACGTATTACTTCCAACTCCTCGGAACCTTCGGGAATATGAAAACGAAATAAAAAATCCCCTGTTACTTCCTCTCCATCTTCCTTATCAATTCCTTTAAAAATAATTCCATCTACTAAATTATCGCTATCCTTTTGTCGTATTTTCACAATTCGGTTATTGGGTTCTAATACTAATGCATAATTTCTAACAGGTAAAATTTGTACCTCTTTAAAATTGCCTAAAATAAAACCATTATCTAAAGATGTCTCATTAATATCATTTTCAATCTCTTCCTTAGTAGCATATAAACATATATACTTTTCTTTAGATCTTGGCATAATTGCCTTAATATAGCTTTCTGTATCTCTATTCTCCAATATTTTATGTAGCTCTTCTATTTTTGTAAGTACCTTAGTTTCTAAATTAGGAACCTTGGTTAAGTCTTTAGACTTTGTCCAGCCTACCAGTTCATAGGGCACCTGGGCATCAAATTCAAAAGTCTTTTCAAAATAGGGCAACTCTTTGGTTTTTTCGCGAGGAAGTTCAAAATTTAAAATATCTAATTCGGGATCGTTTTTATCTCTAAAGTTTTCATTGTAAAACAACCTCATTTTAAAGGTAGCATATTCCCCTAGTTTGCTTTGTTCATTAGCTGGATAAATACGAAGAGTGATTTTTTGTTTGCCGGAATTTAAAATATTATAATTTAATGGTACAATAGGACTGGTAATTTTGCCCTGATAATGGGAAAACATTTGCACATCATTAATAAAAAGTTCCCATTTTATATTAGCACTGTAAATATTGCAATAATAAAAGGGTTCTTTTTTATATTGTTGAGGTAATTCTATGGTTTTCATTATTTCCTTTGTTATTTGTTGGTCTGTTTTTGATTGTGCACAAACCTGCACACTCAATACAATACCTAGAAACAAAAACAGATACTTAACCATAAGAAAAATTTTATTTTAATTACGAATAATCTTAAACTCTTTAGAACCTTGAGGGCGATAAATCATAATTCCCCAACCGGATTGTCCATACTTTTTACTATCGGAGAATAAAGCACTCCAGTATTTGTATTCTCCCTCTGGTATTTCTAAGGCAACTATTTTACCCTTTGCATACAACTTTACTACATAATCGGTAATAGGTAGCATATTGCCTACGCATTTTTGATTTAATACATCTATATTTTCTTGATAAGCCTCTTCAAAACGCTTTTTTGTATTATAGATAGAAACAGAAGTTTCATAATCATTAATTGCATTTAGTCTCATAAAATCTATAATATCTCCTTTATTTAAGAGATCTCTTAGCTGGTTGTAATAGGCGACTACTTCTTTTTCCAGTTCTTTCGGATCTAGTTTGGAAAGGTCTTCGCCCTCACTCCAGCCTTTGAGTTGGTAGGGAAGGTCTTTTACTTCTACCTCAAATTCCTGCTCCCATACCGGCACTTCGGTTGGAGGAGCTACAATGGGTAGTTCGGAGTTTCTGTAATCTATGCTTCCGGCATAGCCCAAGGGATCATTCGGATCTTTTTGTAGTTTTATAAAGTACAAATTCCATTTTACATCCTGGTCGTATACAATGTCTTTGGGTTTTATTCGTCCGTCTTCGCTATTTTCGGGAGGGAAAAAACGGATTTTTAGTTTATGGGTTCCGTTACCTAATAAATAGGGATTTAATTCTACGGATTTACTAAATCCGCTGGTTATATTTCTGTCTACTAAAATATCATCTAAATAGAGTTCATAAGGGGTTTTGCTGTTTAAATGGGCAATATAGGTAATTTGTTTTTCCACAGGATAGGAGGGTAAACTGTCTTGTAATTTTTTATATTCTTCTATCATAGTTGTATTTTTTTTCTTTTGTGCACAAGCCTGCACACTCAATACAATGCCTAGAAACAAAAACAGATATTTAACCATAAATAATTTTTTAATTTTTATTTTCTAATAATTACAAACTCTTTAGAACCTTGGGGGCGGTACACTTTAATTCCCCATTCAGATTGTCCATACTTTTTACTATCGGAGAATAAAACGCTCCAATGTCTGTATTTCCCCTCGGGTATTTCTAGAGCAGCTATTTTACCCTTTGCATAGAGCTTTACGGTATAGTTAGTAATGGGCAACATATTCCCTATACATTCCTGGCTCAGTAAGTCTACATTGTCATAATAATCTTTTTCGTATTGCTGAGGAGTATCGTAGATAGATACGGAAACTTCATAATGTTTTGTTTTATTCAACTGCATATATTTAGTTATTTCTCCTTTATTTAATAGATTTCTTAGCTGATTGTAATAGGCAACTACTTCTTTTTCCAGTTCTTTCGGATCTAGTTTGGAAAGATCTTCGCCCTCACTCCATCCTTTGAGTTGGTAGGGAAGGTCTTTTACTTCTACCTCAAATTCCTGCTCCCATACCGGCACTTCGGTTGGAGGAGCTACAATGGGTAGTTCGGAGTTTCTGTAATCGATGCTTCCGGCATAGCCCAAGGGATCGTTCGGATCTTTTTGTAGCTTTATAAAGTACAAATTCCATTTTACATCCTGGTCGTATACAATGTCTTTGGGTTTAATCAGTCCGTCTTCGCTATTTTCGGGAGGGAAAAAACGGATTTTTAGTTTATGGGTTCCGTTACCTAATAAATAGGGATTTAATTCTACGGATTTACTAAAATTATCTTCTCGTTCCCAATCAATGAGAATATCGTCTAAATAGAGTTCATAGGGCGTTTTGCTATTTAAATGGGCTATATAGGTAATTTGTTTTTCCACAGGATAGGTAGGTAAACTGTCTTTTACTGCCAGTAATCTCTTTTCTAACTCTTTTACACTTTTATTGTTTTGTGCACAAGCCTGCACACTCAATACAATACCTAGAAGTAAAAACAGATACTTAACCATAAATAATTTTTTAATTACGAATAATCTTAAACTCTTTAGAACCTTGAGGTCGATAAATCATAATTCCCCAACTGGATTTCCCATACTTTTTACTATCGGAGAATAAAGCACTCCAATGTTTGTATTTCCCTTCAGGTATTTCTAAGGCAACTATTTTACCCTTTGCATACAACTTTACTACATAGTTTGTAATAGGCAACATATTCCCTATACATTCCTGATTTAATACATCTATATTTTCATGATAAGCCTCTTCAAAACGCTTTTTTGTATTATAGATAGAAACAGAAGTTTCATAATCATTAATTGCATTTAGTCTCATAAAATCTATAATATCTCCTTTATTTAAGAGATTTCTTAACTGGTTGTAATAGGCGACTACTTCTTTTTCCAGTTCTTTCGGATCTAGTTTGGAAAGGTCTTCGCCCTCGCTCCAGCCTTTGAGCTGGTAGGGAAGATCTTTTACTTCTACCTCAAATTCTTGTTCCCATACCGGTACTTCGGTTGGAGGAGCAACAATGGGTAGTTCGGAGTTTCTGTAATCGATGCTTCCGGCATAGCCCAAGGGATCATTCGGATCTTTTTGTAGCTTTATAAAGTACAAATTCCATTTTACATCCTGGTCGTATACAATGTCTTTGGGTTTTATTCGTCCGTCTTCGCTATTTTCGGGAGGGAAAAAACGGATTTTTAGTTTATGGGTTCCGTTACCTAATAAATAGGGATTTAATTCTACGGATTTACTAAAATTATCTTCTCGTTCCCAATCAATGAGGATATCATCTAAATAGAGTTCATAAGGGGTTTTGCTGTTTAAATGGGCAATATAGGTAATTTGTTTTTCCACAGGATAGGAAGGTAAACTGTCTTGTAATTTTTTATATTCTTCTATCATAGTTGTATTTTCTTTATTTTTCATATTTTTTTTCTCTTGCGAACAGGCTTGGAGTCCGGTTAAGAGAATAAGGGTAAGGAGGAATATTTTTTTCATTGTTATTTTACATTATATTTATTTTCCAGGGTTGTTTCATTCCTTTAATCAGGGGTTTTATATAGTCGGGTTTGGTATTGGGCTCCGGGGGAGGACCTTCTCCTCTCTTTTTCTTCATATCAATTTTTGCTTTGAGCCAAATTTTCACTTCCAGTCCTTTAAAGTCTACTTCGGCATCGGCTTTTTGTCGAACATTGTCATAGGTTATTGTTATATCGATAGTTGAAGTACCGGTCATGGCTCCTTCGGCTTCTTCGCTTGCTATTCCTTTAAAATCAGCCCGTAGGTTTACTCCGGCTTCCAACCAGAATTTTATTTCTGTTTTCATTCCGATTCTTTTGCTGGTATTCCAGCCATCTATCCGGTGGTATTCCATTCCCGTCCAATCTAAATCTACCGCTAAACTGGTGGCTATATTTAAATAATATTCAATTTTTACGGCTCCTAAGGTAAGAAAATTTATCCCTTCTACTACCTTATTGATGGCTTTTAATGCCTGTCCTATATAAGGAATAAATTGGGCATAGAAAAGAAGATCTAATTTTCCGGTTACTTTAAAGAGCGGGGAAGCGGCAAAATTTAAGGAATAGGCATAGCCTATTTTATTGGGTTGAGTACTACTTCGTAAAAAACGCGCATACATACCTCCACTAAAGGAAGGGCGGTCTACGGTTATCTTTATCGGCAATCCTTTGGATTTCCGATCCTGATATCGGGCGGTCATTAATCGGCTTCGAGGATCTCTATCATCACGAACCCTAATGGTTTCTGTACCGTTTGCAATGCCGGCTTCCTGCTCTTCCGTTTCGTCTGCTCCAAAGCCAATTTTTGCTTTAAAGTGACTGCTGGCTGTTGCAGAGGCTCCTGCGGTTATAGACTTTTCACTACCCCAAAGTATCCAGGTTTTTACCTTCCATTCTCCTTTAGCGGAAAGCTCTACTTCTAAACTAAAGCTACTAGTTGGAGTAATGTTATATTTTTATTTACTACCTAAATAACACTAAGCTTTTCTCCTAACTTCTTACGATGAAAGCGGAATTCCAAAGAAATAATATCTTTAGGATCTTTTTTATTTACTAAACGGATTACTCCCTCTCTATTTATTGGATCTACCATGGTTACCATTTTACCATGGGCAAAAAATAGGATTTGGGCTTCGGAGGGATACGGGGCGATATCAAATTCATCATTGGCTACTAAATCCAAAAATTCTTGAAGTCTTTTTTCTTTTTCTTGTTCGGGTAAATAGTAAACGGTACCTAAAAGGTCTTCTCTTTCTTGTACTAACTGGCGTAAGGAAGCAGTATCTTTTTTGGCTAGGAGAGTTCGTATTTGGTTGTAACGTTCCTGTAATTCTTTTTTTAGGCTTTCTTCTTCTTGTTCTTTTAGGTTGACGGAGTTACTCCAGCCTTCTAGTTCATAGGGTACTTCCACTTCTATTTCGGTTTGGAGTTCAAAGTAGGGATAACCGGTAATAGGATTATAAATTTCTCCATTTTTATGGTATCTATCAGGGGTTTCTATAGTAAACATAGGGTAAGTGTGATCCCAATCAGTAGCTTCCTGATAATAACCTTCCATCATGAGATAGGAATGAAATTCTAATGCTGATTGTCCATAACGAGGATAAATTCTTCCTGTTACTTTATATTTCCCACTTTTTAAAATACAGGAATTAAGGGGTATATTAGTGCCTGTTTTTCTACCATCCTTACCTGTAATTTCTCCCCAAAATAGATTTAGGGAAACGGGAACATCTCCAACTGAGAATTCTAGTTGAGAGTTACCTGTATTTACAAATGCATAATAAGCTTTATTTTTAATGGTATCGTTTCTTCCACTAAGAGAGGGCGCAAATAAATAAGGTTTTAGAGTATCATTCATATTTTTGGGTTCTTGGTATATGGTTATTTTTTTTATTTGGTCGTTTTGGGGTAAGATTCTTTCTCTGCTTTTTTGAGCACAGGAAAGTAAAAACATACTTGCCAGTACACCGGTTATTATTTTTTTCATCTTATTCTTATTTTTTATTAAAATATACTTTGCCTAAAGGTACCTCGTCCGACGCCCAAATAGGTTCGCTTTTTAGTTCTACTTTTCGGGTATATTTACCAATTACCACTTCAATTTTGGCAGAAAATAGAAGCCCGGAAAATTTACCTACACAATCGGCGTATATCCCATCTTTATCATAGCCTAGTTTGGCTGTTCCTCCAAAATAAGCATCTGCATCTGCTTCTGCATTAAATGACATTTCAACTTCGTATCCCAAAGCTTCAATTTTTCCTGCTACTTTTAATTTTAATAATAATATAATTCCCATTTTTCCCTCAATTTTTGCGGGTTGTTGGGAAAAGGCTAAACCTTGGTAGCCAAATTTAAAGGCTTCTATGGTAATAGCCAAATTCCCGTAAAATTTGGCTTCTAAAATAAAATATCCTCCCAGTATGTCCAAGCCTACGCGTACGCCTCTTTCTATTACTTTTACTACGGGATGCAAATTACTTCCTGCGGCTAATAAATCTATGGTAAATTCGGCGCCAATTAAAGGGTCAGCCGAAAAACTAAGGGTTCCGGTATTGGCTACTCTTCCGTCCTGCTCCTCATTTTTCCACGATAGCATAGCCCCCAATACTGGAGATTGTATTTCAAAGGAAAAAGGCATTCCTGATATCTTCTTAGCGGCTCCTCCGGTAGCATTTTTCACCTTATCTGCCATGTTTTTCAATTTGGTGAAAATACTTAGGGTATCGTTTAATTTTTTTGCATATTTAAGAGCATATTCATTTTTTACTGTTTCTCCGTTATAGGCATTTTTTAGAGATAAAGAAAACTCAAAAGGAACGGCTCCTCCTTGGCTAAGTTGGTATTTATCATAACCGGATTTTCTGGCTTTTTCTTGCGCCTCATAAAAAATATATCCAGGCTTTTTTCCACTATGAGTATAAGCTAATGGGTTTTCCAAAGCAAAGGTAAAGGCTAGCTCCCAACTAATATCGGGGAAAACATTAATAAGTACATCGTTTTGGTATCGGCAGGTTTCAATCAATACCACATGGGCTTGGGCATCTTTTTGGGTAAGCCAAAAATAGTTAAAGGGAAAGGTAGATACTACTCCGCCTATTTGCTGGTCTTTGATGTAGATATAAGGCAGGGAAAGGTTTATTTCTTTATCTTTTATATCTCCTATTACCTTTATGTTTTGTTTTTCTGCGGGTATGTAAACGCCGTCTTCTCTGCGCTCAAAGGAAAAAACGCTTTTCCCTCCGTGGGTATGTTTATCGGGATGGCATTTTCCCTGGGTATGCAAATCGGCTTTTAGTTTTAAATAAGCCGGGGAAGTATCTCCGGCAATGATATCTACACGGGGTTGGGAATCGCCTTTTACTCTTTTATTCTCGTCAAAAACAAGGAGACTTTCTCCGTCGGTTTTACTAAAGTCATTACTTTTATAACGCTGGGCTACTATTTGGCTGTAATAGCAAGGTTCGCAACCGGGGGCGGCTTTTATTTTTGCGGGCTTTTGTACTACTTGGTTTACTTCTTTTTCTGTTTTTTGTAAATAATCTTGGGTATCTTTATACCGAATGGTTATATAGCCTTCTATGGAACGGTAGTTCAAATCCATTACAAAATCTTTTAAGGCTCGGTAAACACCATCGGAAGTAGGATGATAATCTATGTATGAAATTTTGAGTATAAAGGTGCGGTCTTGTTCTTTTTTCTGTTCTGCCGGTTTTTGGTCTATGGACAGGGTTAATTCAGCAAGGGCAACCCCATATAGATGTTTATTTAAATAGGTGTGCAGTTCACTGGTCTCATCGGTTTTTTTTGATGCATCGTCTACAGTCGTTTTTGTTTGGTAAAGCACGCGGTTTGTTCCTTCTTCTAGTATCTGTACTAAGAGAGTGCCTCCGTGGGGAATTAATTGGGTATCTATGTTTATCTGAATGGTATTTCCATAGTAAAAGGGATTGGCTTCTGATTCAGATTTATTTGTTGATAAAAAATAATCTATAAGATTTGAATTTTCATCAGCAAGGATAAAATCATCACAATAAATGTAGGCATTTATAGGCCCCGGTGGTTGTACTGGGAGTATAAAAACTCCTTTCGGGTTTTTAGCTTTATATAGTTCAGGGTAAATAAGAAAGGGCTCTATCCAGTAAAGGGTAGGCATAAAATTAGTTTGTTTATCGAACTTGGCAGAAATGGTATTGCTTACATTATAGCTGCTTTTAATCTCATATATATCTTTAACTTTGGAATTTAATATTTTTTCGAGTGGGGGAAAATTATGTGGGGCTTCTCCTAAATAGGGTTCGTATTTTTCGTTATTATTGAGATCTTTGTACCAAGAAGACCAGGCTATTTGTTTGTCTTCTAAGGAATTTACTTTTCCATATACCCATTTAACTCCTGAATATTTATGTCCTTCTTGTTCTAGTTTTTTTATTTTTTCGAGGGTTTCAGTATACATTTCTACCCGCATAAATACTTTTTGATTATTGGCGCGAATACCATATACTTTACAACCTAATAAGGTTTGGGGTAAATGTACTACCTGATTATTATCTATATCTTCTTGTGAAAATAGTATTTCTGTAATTCCTCTAGGCATGACTGCTGGCTTTTAGTTTTACTTCTGTTTTTTCGGGTTGGGAGAGTTCTTCGGGCTCTGTCCATGGATTGATCTGGCTACGTACTTCCTCGCTGGTATTTTTTACGTTTTGTTGGGAGGGTTCTGCTTGTTGCCCGTGATGCACAATACTAATGCAGTTTGTACCGCCTATGGGGCAAGTGGCTTGGGAGTTTTCGGTGAGTAAGTTCCCTGCTCCCTCTACTTTTTGTACTTCGGGATTGCTCCACTGGGTTACTGTAACGGTACAGGGGTCGTTATTTTTTTTTGTACAGCTTCCAAAGCAATTTTTTTTAAAGGTGGCTCCTATATCGGTAGTGGTAACTGCTAGTTTTTTTGCACTTTGCAAGTCATTCAGGTATAAGCTACTCTGGGTTTTTACAACCACCTCATCGGTAGCACTTCCGAATTGGCATTGGCAAATGGCTCCTTGTACTATATATTTTATTCCCATGTTTTTTTAATTTTAAAATCCAAAAAGTCGGTCGAACCAACTTTTTTTACTCTGCAAGTATTTTTGGTAATTTTTTTCTTCTTCTTCTTTTTTTCTTTGTTCTTCTTCTAAGTCTTTCGCAGTAGGTTTGTATTTAACCGGTTCTTTTTCTCTTAATTGGTGTATTTTACAGCGTATGAGTATTTCTTTGTTTTCTTGTTCTTTTTTGTAGAGTTGGGCTACTATATCTTTTAGGGTATAATCTTCTGCATCTAAATTATATTCTGCCTTTATTTGGTATTTTTTATCGGCTGTTATTGCCTGCATATAAATAAAAATTCCGTTTAAGTGATTGTATACGGGTTCTACCCGTTGTTCTCCGGTAAAGACTTGTCTGTATTTTTCTCCCGAGGGGAGAAAAGTCCAATGGGCAGGTATTTTTAAGGCTCTGTTATATTCTTTGTAAATGGCATGGGTAAAGAGACTGAAAAATAAATCTTTCTTTACTAATTTTTGGGTAAAGTTATAGGAATCTTTGATTATTTTATCTATCTGTTTTAGGTATTTTTCAAAAAATTCTCCTTGATAATCTTGGCGGAGTTCTTCTTTTTTTGAAAGCCATCTTTTTTGTATTTCGTTGAGGTTGGTTAGTGTTACTTTTTGTGTTTTATAGTTTATATTCAGGTTCATGGGATAGAGAATTTTTGAGATCGCAATATCCAGTTCATCTAATACTTTAGTGGGCGCATAACCATCTACAAAGTATTGATCTTTGGTAAAACGAAATTCTGCTGCATCTTGAGAAAAGACCATTCCCTGTACTTTAATTTCATAATCTACTTGGTGTTGGGTATGGGGATAGGTTATATTTAAACGATAAGTCCTTTCTATTATAGGTTTTACCGGAATTCGATTATGGGGTGCTAATTGTATCGGATCTCCGGAGGAAACAATAAAGTCTGGTTCTTCTTTAATTTCCGGTTTGGGTTGCGGATTTACTTCTTCTATAAAAAATCGGGATTCTTCCATCGTTTTACTTTACTTATAAACTACTAACTGCTTATAATTAATTGCACTTTCCTCTCCTACTCCCTTTTTATCTATATAGGTTTGGGCTTGTAATAAGAGGGTATAAAAACAACAACTAATAATAATTAAAAGGCTTCTCATTTTTTTAATTTTCGGGTTTATAGAAAACTTTAGGGGGTTTCTTTTCTTTTTTGTACGGGGTAGGGTTTTTCTTTATCTCCAAAGTATTCACCTTCTTCTAGTAATTGGTTATGGTGTTGGTTTCGGTAATACCGCCATTGGCGTCTGGTATATTCTTTGCCTTGATAGGTTTTAAAAACATCTCGGGGGTCTAAGGCTAAATTATTGGATAAGACTTTTCCTGTCTCTCCATCTATTTTATAGGCATAGGTGTAACTATCCGGAAATAGATTATTGGCATACCCCAGGCTACCGTCTTCATTTTCTATGGTGCTTAGTTCTTCTATTCTTTCTATTTCTCTTGGCGTATATTCTCTTCCTCCCTCTATGTAAATATCCCATAGTTTGCTTGCGGGATTAAATTCAAATTCTATAAAGTCATATTTTTCTCCTTCGGAATTAATTCCTATTTCTCCGGTTTGTTTATTTATATAGCCTTCTCGGTCTAAAAAATTAATAATATCCTGTGGTTTTATGGCTCCAAATTTAGCATCTTCGTCTACTTCTTCTATTAATTTGCCTTTTTTATCGTAATACTGGCTTTTTCCTGTTTTAATTTCGTATCCCGGTCCAAAATAGACTTCTTTGCTTTTTAAAATTCCGGTAGGATAGAATTTTTTTTCTTCCTTATAAAAAATATTAGGTTTAAATGGAACTGTTACTATTTGACTTATGTATTTACCTTCATAAAAATCTATTCTTGCACTATCGCTAATTCTTATAAATGTTCCTCTACCTCGATAATAATATTCCCCATTATTTCTATTCTTATAATTCTCCTTATCAAATCTTTCTACTCCCTTTTTGTCTATATAGGTTTGGGCTTGTAATAAGAGGGTATAAAAACAACAACTAATAATAATTAAAAGGCTTCTCATTTTTTAATTTTCGGGTTTATAGAAAACTTTAGGGGGTTTCTTTTCTTTTTTGTACGGGGTAGGGTTCTTCTTTATCTCCAAAGTATTCACCTTCTTCTAGTAATTGGTTATGGTGTTGGTTTCGGTAATACCGCCATTGGCGTCTGGTATATTCTTTGCCTTGGTAAGTTTTAAAAACATCTCGGGGGTCTAAGGCTAAATTATTGGATAATACTTTTCCTGTCTCCCCATCTATTTCATAAGTATAGGTATAACTATCTGGAAATAAATAATTATCGTAACCCAAGCTGCCATCTTCATTTTTTATGGTGCTTAGTTCTTCTATTTTTTCTATTTCTCTTGGCGTATATTCTCTTCCTCCCTCTATGTAAATATCCCATAGTTTGCTTGCGGGATTAAATTCAAATTCTATAAAGTCATATTTTTCTCCTTCGGAATTAATTCCTATTTCTCCGGTTTGTTTGTTTATATAGCCTTCTCGGTCTAAAAAATTAATAATATCCTGTGGTTTTATGGCTCCAAATTTAGCATCTTCATCCACTTCTTTTATTAATTTGCCTTTTTTATTGTAATACTGGCTTTTTCCTATTTTAACTTTATATCCCGGTCCAAAATAGACTTCTTTGCTTTTTAAAATTCCGGTAGGATAGAATTTTTTTTCTTCTCTATAAAAAATATTGGGTTTGGGAGGAATCTCCCTTATTTGAAATGAATTCAAATAAAATGATATTTTTGTACTGTCTTTTATTCTAATATAATCACCATCCTTCTGATGATAATATTCTCCATTTTTTCTATTCTTATAATTTTCCTTATCTAATCTTTCTACTCCCTTTTTGTCTATATAGGTTTGAGCTTGTAATAGGAGGGTATAAAAAAAACAACTAATAATAATTAAAAGACTTCTCATTTTTTTAATTTTCGGGTTTATAGAAAACTTTAGGGGGTTTCTTTTCTTTTTTGTACGGGGTAGGGTTCTTCTTTATCTCCAAAGTATTCACCTTCTTCTAGTAATTGGTTACGATGATGATCTCGATAATAATCCCATTGGCGCCAGGTATATTCTTTGCCTTGGTAGGTTTTAAAGACATCTCGGGGGTCTAAGGCTAAATTGTTGGATAATACTTTTCCTGTCTCCCCATCTATTTCATAAGTATAGGTATAACTATCTGGAAATAAATAATTATCGTAACCCAGGCTGCCATCTTCATTTTTTATGGTGCTTAGTTCTTCTATTTTTTCTATTTCTCTTGGCGTATATTCTCTTCCTCCCTCTATGTAAATAAACCATAAATTGCTTTCAGGATTAAACTCTATTTTAATAAAGCTGTATTTACTTCCTTCTTTATTAATTCCTATTTCTCCGGTTTGTTTGTTTATATAGCCTTCTCGGTCTAAAAAATCAATAATATCCTGTGGTTTTATGGCTCCGAATTTAGCATCTTCATCCACTTCTTTTATTAATTTGCCATTTTCATCATAATACCTACTCCTACCTATTAAAACTTTACTAAAATATTTTTTTTCACTTTCTAAAATATCATTGTTATAATATACTTTCTTTACTTGCAACAAAATATTTGGTACAGGAGGATATTCTTCTATCCGTAAACTAAGAGCTCCATATCCCAACATTCCTATAAAGGTAGCCTTTGTTCCATCCTTTTTTATATAACTACTTCCGCTAATTTTTTGATATTCTTCTCTATTAAGTTTGATTATAGGTGATAAGGCCTCTACTGGTTGGGAATAGGAAATTTTTATTATAAATAAAAATATTAATAGATATATTGGTTTCATTTTAAATATCCAGTTTTAATAAATTCGGGTTAATAAGCTTCCATTGCCAATGGTAAAGAAAAAAGTTTTTATCCCCTCCATAGTCCATCAGGTTGTAGGTTCTTTTTTGGCTATAAGTATACAAGGAATTTTTAGAGGAGGCATCAAAGGTATGAGGCAAACCAACGGCATGGCCGTATTCGTGGGCAGCAGTGGTTTTCTCAAAGGTTAAGCAAACGGTAAAGTTAGAATTGTAATAGCTATAACCCTCTACCCCCGGGGTATAATCTTCGGCAAAGAAATACATATAGTAGTATTCTTTCGGTGGAAATTCTTTTTTTAAATCCTGTAACTCTGCCTGTTGGTTTAAAAGGTCGTGTATCTTTCTTATTTTTTGTATATACCAACCTTCTGCATCTATTACACGATCGGGATTTTTTATTTTTTTTTTGTATTTGCCATGGGCGATATGTCCCTTCTTTTTTAATTCTTCCGTAAAAACCGGATCGGTACAATCAAGAGTCCTAATTTCAATTTTAGGGTAAATTAGTGCCTGCCCTAGCAGGTCTTCAAAAAAAGCCTTATCTTTTTCTTTAAATTCCGTTTGCTTTACTTCTCCGTTTAAATTGGTTTGTACGGCTACAAAAAGGAATTTTACTTCTTTTTGGTATTCGGGGCTGTTGGGGTGTATAAGTAGTTCGCCACATACTTCGGTACTGCCTTGCGCATCTTTGCTTTTTACCTGCAATTTTTGTATTTGGCTAAATTCTTCCTTGCAGTAAATGCGTACTTTTTGGGGTTCCAACCTTCCTTGCTCATCGGTAGGGCTGGTTTCGGGGAGATTTAAGAATTCGGCTTCTAAGTAGTTTTTTGCTTCGGGGTTGGCAAATTCTAAGCTAAGGCTAAGGGCTTCTTCGCCCTGCCGGTAGTTTATAATATCCAGTAGGGCTGTTTTCCCTTTACGAAGGCTAAGCATGGGCACTTTGTAAAGTTTTTTGAAAAAGGGATTGTAGTAGCGGTTAAAGCTGTTTTCCAGCCGGGTAAACATTTCTTCGTCGGGTTTAAAGTAGGGGGAAATTTTATTTCCTCCGGCAAAAACCTGGGTGTAGGTGGAATCGGTATAGTATTTTCCTACTACTTGTTTAAAATCGCGCTGGTTGGAATCCCAAAAGCAGCCTCCATCTCTAAACCAGTCAAAACCAAATTCGGCTCTGTAATCTTCTCCGGGCCTAAATTCAACCATGCAGGTGGTCTTCATAGGGGTAGGTGGATGGGCTTCGGCTTTGCCATAAATTATTTCCGGGGCAGTTTCTATTACTTCGGTAGCGGAATTAAAACTGATATTGCCTTTGGCATAGTTGTAGATTCCTCCATCGGCAGTTTTTGTAATCTTCCCTCCTACTTTTATTCGTAACATAGTTTTTATTTTTAAAATAAATTAGAGGTTTCTCCACTGTTATTTTTTACCTGTTTCTGGGAGTTATTTTGTATAACATTTTTACTTCTATAGTTTATTTCTCCTTCTGAAGTAGAATGTTCGCCTTTATCTGTATGGGTAGTATAGTCTCCTTTAATATCATAATCGGCACTACCAGTAACTACCCATTTAGCATTGCCCAGTACTCTACAAGTATATTCATTTCCTATACGGGTTTGCATATTTTTACCTACTGTAAATATGCAATTTTCTCCTACATTAATGGTTAGGTTTTTTTCTATATGTAAAGTAGCATTGCCATCCCCTTCCAATTTTAGGTAACTTCCGGCTGCATCTTTTTCTAGTATGCTTCCTTCGGCATCATTAGCTATACGCTGGGTTCCACTACGGGTTTGGAATACTTTTAAATCATTTTTAGCAGTATGGTATCCGCTTTTTTGGCTTCCATTATAAAGGCTGCCGATTACTAAAGGAACTTCTGCATTACCGGAAATAAATTCTACATATACAGTATGGTCTATTTCCGGTACTACATGGGCTCCGGTTCCGGAACCGGAATGTCCTTGTACTAAGGGAATCCATGGGCTTTTTTCGTTGGAGGCTTCCTGCCATTTAAATTGTACTCGTACCCGGTTTAGGGAAAGGGGGTCGTTGTTATCTACCACCTTAGCTACCTGATTGTCTGCCTTGGGAAAGGCTCGTTCATCTAAATAGGGAGCTACTTTTTGTTGAATAGGAACTCCCTGAGCCCGGTTTAGATAACCATCGCAAGAATACTGATGTTGTATTTTAAGAATTTTATAGGTTTCTATGGGGGTGTGTTTTTGTTTGGTTTTATCCCAAGCATTCATTTTCATGGCATCTCCTAAACGTAAAGCCGGATGGTTGGTTTCGGTATTTAACCATAAAGTGCTTTGGTTGCTTTTTCTTTTTCTTTCTACTGCCCGGTACATGGCATGGTCTCCTTCGTTTAAAAGAGCAGGAATATGCATATCCGTAAAGTTTTTAGCATAGGCTTTTTCGGAGGCATTTACTGCCTGAAATTGAAAAAGATTTACTATATCGGGGTAATGTAGAGATTTGGAGTTTATGGTATACAATTCATCTTGGTTTAAATCGTACTGCTGGGTTATAAAATGTTGGGGATGGGATTGCATATCCAGACTGTATTTTTGAAAATCTCTTCCTTCGGAAAGTTCTGTTCTTTTTAAATCTCCGTTTCCGAATATTAAATATTCTCCATTGTGATAGAAATATTCTCCATAACGAATAGCTAATCGTTTTAAAAACTCGAAATCAGTTTCAGAATATTGAACTGTATAAGGAATTATTTCCTCGGTTTCAGGTTCTATTAAAAAATTTAATCTATTATCATTATAGTCAGAAGTTACCTTTTTAACAATGTCTTTTAAACTTTTATTTTCAAAACTTCGGGTTCTTTTATTTCCATCCAGTAACAGGGAATTGGCTAATCCTATTAATTTTATATAAGGATATTTATTTTCTGAAAGATATTCCACATGGGTAATCATCCCTTCAAAAACAAGAGTTGTCTTTTTAAATTGAATTAATTGAATACTGAATTGTTGTCCTAATAAATATTTTGAGTTTTGTAAAGGATAGGTATCATGATCTGAAAAGGCTTCACTTGGAATAAGCAACTCATATTTATTATGAGTTAGAACTTCTTGATAAACATTTACCTGTATATGATGTTTTTTAGATAATTCTTTACCATTTATAGTTACTTTTGCAAAGGGTAAAAAGGAATCTCCAAAAGAACTGCGGTGATATAATCCGGAATCTTCTATTATTTTTCCGGAAATATGGTTATAATCTTCTCCCATATATTTTTTGTTTATTATCGTTGGTATTAAGGTTAAAATTTTATTTAAGTAGAAAACCTTAAATAATTACCCAATCTCTGGTATATCCTATATGGTTATTAAATTTAAGTGTTTTTGCAGCTATAGTTAAGGTAATCTGCATAGGCTCATTTCCGGTGGAATTAAATTTTTCATGAAATTTAATACAGTAAGCTTTGTCGAAATGAATATCAAATAGTTTACTCATCCCATCTCTTCGATAAAAAATAATTACCCCACTTTTTTCTTTATCTGGAGAGAGAACCCATTCCACCAAGTTCATTTTCCCCCGGCTTTCTATGGTTAGTTCTATTTCTCCTCCTAAGGTCTCCCCGGAAGGTTTGGAAGTGGAATCGGTACGCTTTTCAAACCCATAATTACACTCCAATATGGTATAAATTTCCCCATCTAATTCTAATTTTGACATGAATGAACCCATAATAAATATATTTTTATTTATAATTAAACACAAAGATATGGTAAATATTTTGCTGATTTTTTATTTTTTTTGAATTATTAAAAGAATCTGATATGTAAATAACAATCTCTGATTGTTAAACTATTGATCTTCAATCCTCCTTTTTAATTGATCAAGCAAATCTAATTCTGCACGAGGAATTAAAGAATGTATAAGTTTTAAAAGATTAAAAATATCCCATTTAGAATGTTCTATTGACTCTTTAGAAAAAATTTCAGTCAATAAAGCGGTTTGAAGTATCTTAGAAAGTGATTCGAAGGTGAAGCCCAACTGCTGATAACTCTCTATACATGGGAAATTTTTTAAAGAAGTTAAAAATCTTTCAGGTTTTATGTAGAATAATTTTAGTTTTCAATTTCGATCTTGTTTTGGGTTGTTATTATAAAATATTTTTATATTAGTAAAAAAAGGCAGGTCGCTGACAACCCATTCTACGAAGTAGAAAAGCCTCGGAACTTTCATCCGTACGCCTGCCGTACTATCAGTAATAAACTTGATCTGCTTTTAGATTCATAAAATGGATTGTCAGTATCAAAAATAAAAATAACTTTAAATTGAAAACTATAATTCAATATTTTTCCTAATTTAGAATCTAATACTAAAATAGATTCAGGTTATATAATCCATGAATTAATTCTTATTTTTTTAAATTTAAAAATATATTTACTGACTAAATGTTGTCAAAAACGAAAAATCTGTATATTGACATACAGATTTTCAATTATTTAACCTTTAAATATGTGGTTCCACCTGCTCTTATAGGAAAGAGTTTAAAAGAGTAAATGGAGGAGCTTAAACTTCATTTACAGCCGAAACAGCCTACGTAGTGGTTAACTCGTAAGGAGGTGGCTGATCTATTTAAGATTAATCTTTCTACTTTATTTCACTAGACGAATAAGGGAAAATTAAAGGCGTATGGGATTGGAAACCGGGTGTATTATAAGCGTTCGGAGGTGGATGCTATGATCCAACCGCTAAAGTTATAAGGATGGGTGTCGACAGAAATTATTCTGCTTTCGGGCTGAAAACTCTCAATAAATAAAGTAGTAGAACTTTACGAACGAATGATAAAAGATAGGAATGAGTTAATAGAAAAGTTATCTAAATAAATAATTTAAAGAGTTTTTATATAATATTTAAGGAGGAGGTTTATTTATATCCTCTTTTCTTTTTTTTAAAAAATAAAAATCGTTGTCTAAATATTGTCTAAAAAATAATAGTCCACATATTAACATGCAGACTATCAATTACTTAATATTCGATTAAAGTGGAGCTGGAGGGAGTAAAATGTATCATTGATTTTCAATGAGTTAAATATATAAAATACCAAAAGGGGACGGAAA
>NZ_SELG01000002.1 GCF_007845635.1 Apibacter muscae
GTTAAGTTATTTTCATCAATATTAAATTTTGAAATAGAATAATTATCATATCCTACGAAGTTTTGAAGCTTACCTATCTCATTATAATACATAAAGCTTTCATCATTAAACATTATTTCAAAATTTAATTTATGTCTAATAAAAAGCTTCCATGTATCCCCATCAAATTGATACACTTCTTCTATATTCCCATTATCATCAATATAGCTAAAATAATCGCCTACTTTTGGGTTACTAGGGAATGGTGTACCTGTGGCCCCTTGGGTGCTTTGGGTTGAATTTTCCATTAAATAATCTAATACTTGGTATATAGATTCTCTAATATTAACAGGCTCGATTAAATTTGAATTATTATCTGGTAAGTTCTTTTCGATAAATTCTTTAATTTGATTATAATCTTTACTCATAATTTATTTATTTAAATCCTTTACTAAATCCATTTGAAAATGAACCTAATATTTTTTTAATTGTACATTTACAGAAGCTCTCAAAGTGTTTAAAATACATGGCTTTCATATTATTTAGTCATCGTATAAATTGGTGATCAAATTGGTTTTACGGATGTGAGCTACTCCTTTATGGTCTTTATTGCCATTACACCCACATTCATCACAAGGATGGCAAAACAAAGGAAAGTGTGTTTTATTTCTGCAAAGCCAGGCTTTCATTTGCTCCATCAGTGGATCTATCCTATCTTGTATTGCAATATCCAGTTTGAATTGAATGTCTTTAAGGTCTCCACTATTTGCGCCTCCCTCATTTCCTCCAATAGTTTTCGGGTTATTTAACATTTGTCCGGCGGATGTGTGCCTAAGCCAGCTAGGTACTATGCACATCATATCTACAGATTCCGCTGTTAGCTTCCATAAGAACCGATGCCATAATTTTAAATACCATTCATTTTCAACAAACTCCAGAGCATTTACAATTGTGCCTAAGGGTAAGCCCTTTACTTTGACCGAAGAAGAAGAATTAATGCTTTCTATTATTTCAGCTCGGTTTTCTTCGGTAACAATCCTATTTTTTTGATTAATAAAATCTTCATAAAATTCATCACAAAGAGCCGGAGCAATAAACCTTTCTTCTGCATTAATAATATTTGACTGAATTAGTCTGGCATTAATTTCCTGATCAGTTGCGGCATGAGATAACACTTCATCCGGAGTTATTAAAACATTTCGGTTTAAATAGTTAATTCTATACATGGATAGTGTTATTTTTTATTTCAATCAACTGTTCTCCTACTTCTGTATTTTCTAAAGAAGGTAGTCCTAAAAACTCCCTTCCTTCGTTTTTGGTTAATACAGAATTCACATTAATATCTCCAATAAAAGAAACCGGAGATACCGTTTTAAATCCCAAATCAAAATCACTCCAAGAGGTTCCCATCCAGCTATCACATATTTCTAACAAAGGATATAACAAGTCTTGATTTATCCTATCCTGCATAGGTTCTATTACTGTTTTTAACTTAGTATTGAAGATGGAAGATAAATAAGCAAAGCCTCCATTCCCTATCCCAGAGGTTTTATGTTGCCCATAAAGGGCAGAATCCCAGTTATTGGAATCAATAATTTTAGACTCAACAGACTCATCTAGCTTCAGGTAAGAGCCATCATTCTGAACATTGAAAGGTTGAAAAAAACTGTTGGTAACTCCTTTTGCTCCTGCAACTACTGCAATTCTTCCTCTTTTTCCTTTACCTGTGTAAGCATTGATTATATTTTGACCAATTACTTTTGCTTCATCCTGACTAACCGTTCCGTCTAAACATACCACCCCTCCGGATACTAAGTTGTTTTCAAAGATGTCGATGTTATATCTGGCTCCTTCATATTCGAGAATCTGCCAAGGAAGTGAGGAAACATTATCAGGAATGCCATAATAGTCATAACCGGAAAACTCATTTTTTACATGGATTATACAGTGCTCAGTTTTTTGTTTCTCATTCACATACCAATGCATATTAGGGTCTCCATAGTAAATAGGGAGTTCAACTGCTTCTTCCTCTTTTAAAGACCAGACATTTCGTTGTCTGAATTTTTTGGAAATAAAAACTGTTTCGCAGATATCATTATCATTAGGTACAGATAAACGACAATCTAAAAAATTTCGATTTATAACTCGAATAAATCTTTTAGTGCCTATTTTACCTCTTATAACTTCTACAAAATTATTTCCAACATTAAGATCATTACTGAATACCGATTTAAATACTTTATTAAGGTTTTGCCCTTTGTGGTTAACCCTTTTTACCCATTGTAAAAATTCTTTATCTTTTTGCTCATGGTCTTTAAAATAAATTCCCTTTCCTATACAAAAATTTGCTTTAGAATTTACACAAGCATTATTGGTAGGGCTTAGTAATTTAGCTTCAAGCAGTAATTGAAAAAAATTATCTTTAGGCTCTAAAAAGGGTAAATACTTTCGGTCTGTTCTGGTTAAAAGAAAAGCAGAAGATTGCCCAGTAGGTTCAAAGGGTATAGGGTTTCTAACATCTAAAGAAACCGAATTACTTACTACCTTTTTTTGGGGTTGAACTTTTTTAGAAGCTAAAGAAGCCATCGTTATTTTTTCTTTATTTCCTCCATTAATTTTTTTCCTTTTTTCTCCTCTATCTCTTGTATAGAAGGGATTTCTTCCAAGAGATTTAAAAGAGAGAGATCTCCACTTTTTACTGCTAATTCTGCTAGTTTATCCAAATCTTTCCTTTGTCCTAAAGGAAGTGATCGGCCATTAAAACCAATCACTTTATTTTTATATTCTTCTTTTACCTTTAGAGCCATTATTCTAAGTCTATAATTGCTTGTACCCCTCCAACAAATTCACGAGCCATTCGGCTATACTCTCCCTTCAACATAACATCTGCACCATTGAAATCTTTAAATGTTTTACCGGAACCTCCTTTGGTTCCATTCATGACTACTTCAAAGTAAGGAATGACCTCACTATTAACATTTTTTTCGCCTAGAACTAATATTTTCCCTGAGTTTAAGAAGATGATAATCCCTAACCCACAACAACACCCGGCAGCATCCAAAGAGCTTAAGAAGTTGGTTAAGTCATTTGACAGATTAGGCAATTTAGCAGATAGTTCAAATTCATAAGTAACTGAACAACCTTCTGAAGAGTGAGTAAAATTAAATTCAGCTTCTTTTCGCTTAAATTTTACACGAAACATTCTAGCACCCCCTTCTTTGGTAGCACCATCTACAAGAGAAATGGCAGAATAAGGATTTGCTCCTTTACCTGTTTCTTTTTCCTGTATAAAATTAAAGTCAGAAGGATCGTAAATCCAGATATCGGAAACACCTCCTGAAGTTGCTCCACAAGGAGCGCTATATGATATTAAATCGACACAAAGCATAGTTATTAATATATTATATTACCTTTTTATTTAAAAATTAGTTAATCCTATTACAGAATGTTCCGGATAAGCGATTCCTGTACCTGCACGCAAGAAATTGACATATTTCCATGAATATGAGTTTCTATCATACCATACGGACAAGGCTTCAACCCCTGTATCGGTTCTTTCTCCATAGGTTTTATCGGTGGCAAAAACAAAGTTTCCACGAATGGTTAATATACAGGCATGGGCGTCATTTCCTCCATTCAATATATTCAAGATAGGATCCCAAGTAGTTTCTACTAAAACATCTATCCCTTTAAATTTTAGTTTAGGAATTCCATTTATATAGTATTGAATGTTGTTTGCTCCTCCAGTTAATATTAAGAACTCCTCATAGGCATCAAAAATGGATTGGGAAACATAAAAAGCTTTCATTTCATTAGGTAAATGACGTAAGAAGATGTCTTGTCTTCCCCAAGCCCAATGCAAAAAGTCATAACCATCCTGTGGAGTAATTGCTCCTGAATTAAAAGCAGTGGTTTGGTTTGCTGGTATAATTCCTTTATTGATAAAATCAAAATAATGTTTGAAAATACCATCAAAAGTATTCCAATTCCAATTTCCGGTAGCATCATTAGGTCTTGTAATATCTCCAAAATACATATTGCTATTGATGTCCACTTTTATGGCCTTTAAGAAAAAGTCCAAAATGAAGTCTGTGAATTTTGGATTACTATTTCTGAAGTCTTCTAAACAGCCTTGGTAAAATTCATTATCACATTGTTGGGTTGCTCCATAAATAGGATCGGTTTCAATAGTTCGAATACTGGCTTTTCCAACCGGTGAAAAAGTGATATTACAAGAAGCGTCTCTTCTTTTTAGTATGTTTCTGGCTCCTAAAATATCTATTATTTTCCTTTTGGAGCTTACATCATCCATTACAGTAAACTCACTTAAAGTTCCTGTGTATTGTCCCCCAGGGATTAGATCTGCAAAGTTTGGTTTTATAAGCAAATCATAATATGAAGCAGGAGATATGGTTAATTTTTTAAAATTCATAGGGTTGTATTAAATATTATTTCTATTTCCTTGATCAGCCTTGTTTTCAAACTCTCCGTTAAGAGCTGTATTCCCCAAATTGTAAATGCTTAAATCTGCTTTACAGCCATTAGTGCTTACCACTGTAACTAATAGAGAGAGGTCTTTTAGGTTTAAGGCAGAAACATCTATTTCTACATTTCCTCCTTGGGCTTCTATTTTATCATGCAGGGCTTCTCCTTCCTTGTCATGTACATGTACTAAGACTATTTTTAAAGCATCTGTGGAATCAAATTCTGAGGCATCAGTTACTTTAATTTTCTTAGTACTTAGGTCTAGCTCATAGTTTAGTTTAGCATTAAAACCGGAGCATTCGCAGTTGGCACATAGCCCACCTTGTAGTATTTCTTTTTCTATCGCTGTCATAGGGATGTTATTTATTCAACAAAGGAAATTCCTTCGTGGTTGTATTTACTAGAGTTCTCTGCTTGGTTAACAGGAACCCCTCCTTTGGAATTAACCAGGTTTTCTCGTATAGCTTCTATTTCTTTTTTTAGTTCTTCCAGCTTTTCATTGGAAGGCAAGTCTTTGGTTGCGTTCTTTACCACTTCTTCTAATTGTTTAGAGATGTTTTCAGGCAAGCCGTCTTTAAACAAATTGACAACTGAGTGCTTAATTTGTTCTTCGGAGGGTTCAAGTTTTAAATCTTTAGTAGCTTCGTTCAAAGCTTTGGTAAGATTTTCAACAGTTAAGTTTTCGGGTTTTGGTGTGTTTTCTGTAACCACCAAATTGTTTCCCTTAAAGGCGTTGACAATTTTTTGAACTAATTCATTCATATCTATTTTGTTGTTTATATTAATTGGTTTAGGTGATGAAAAAGAATTGTAGGCATTTAAAACATGGGTGTTTTTAAAAGACCATTCTTTATGATTGATGGGTTTAAATTCTTCTTTTTCTTCTAGTGCAAGGCTCTTAACAAAGCCATTTTCTACAGCTTGTTTTCCTGTAAACCATTTTTCTTCATTCATCCAGCTTTCTATTTGTTCCTGACTTTTTCCTGTAAGGTTTACATAGAAATCACGGATATCATTATTGAATTTTCTTAGGTTCTTAGCAGATTTTTCTATTTCGTTGATGTCCCCAAAAGCATAACCAGAAACATTATGTATCATATACCAAGAGTTTGGGGTTATTTTAGAGTTTTTAGAAGCAGATAGGGGATAGGTGGCTGCACTACAAATCATACCCATGCCCAAGGTCTCTACTTCATAACCTTCGTTTTCCAGTTGCTTGATGAAGTCATGCATAGCCATAGCATCCCCTATCTGACCACCAAAGGAATTTAGGGTAATTCGTATGTTTTTCTTTCCACTGCTTAGGATTTCGTTACGAAAAGATTTAAAAGAAACAGAGGTTTCATCATTATACCAGGTTTTATAAAACTCTTGGGATTCTGCATCTACAATTCCTCCATCTATATAGACTTCTAAACGATCTGAATTTTCATTAGTTATATGGTAGTTAAATACACAAAGCTTATTCATCTTAATTCCTTTGTACAAAGGTGAAAGGAATAGGGAGTGATAATACATTATATTATTAAATGCGTCCATATCTTTTGGACATTTTATGGTAATATTTTTGTATATTCTATGGAAACCTTAAAGTGATTGGGTTCTTTGATTATATTGTTGGGATTTTTAGGTATGCCTTTATGTTTTAAAAATCAATATAATGTAGATGATAAATATGTAGAAAGAATAGAATTAAAAATTTATAAAGGAAATGATATGAAAAAAGAAAAAGCTTCTTATAAAAATTCAACAGAAGTAATAATGAAAATTTTTAACACAATAGATTTATTACTCAAGGTGGGTAATTTGGGGGATGGGTGAAACCCCACCAAATATAATTATATCAATATAAATTTAGGCATCATTAATTGGTGCCTTTTCTTTTTTAAAACATTTTCTACCTATCTTATCAACAGTACTTCTAGGTATGTTTAATTGCATGGATATTTTACGAACACTATATCCCTTACTCCTTTCTATACATACTTTTAATTGTTTGATGTTTACTCCTGCATACTTACAAAACTGCTCAAAATCCTGTATAGCCATTTCCAAGGCTTCGTGTTTGTATTTTTTTAGATCCTCACTCATTTTTATAGATTATTTGAGATTTATCTTTAGTAATTACTTTGTGATTATTCATTGTTTTTTTTAGATTAGAAAAAGATAGAACCTGAATAGGGTTATTAATAACCAATTGACTAAACCAAAGAGTAGTAGAGTTTAAGAAAGACTCATCTAATATGCTAACTTCTGACAAAGAACCATTATCTAGAATAAGCCGAACCGTAGCAAAATCAGAAGAAATTAATTTTGATTTGCTTTCATTCTTCTGGGTAGCATATAAAAAAGCATCATTCTTTATTTCAATGTTAGCGTCTGAATTGTGGTACTGCTCTAACTCTACCATAGATCGATCGGTAATTTCAGCCGTTAGTTTGCTATTTCCAAACATTACGACCTGACAACGTAAATCTTCCTTCTGGTTTAAAACAATTTCTGCTTCATTAAGTAGAACAAGAACTCCTTTAAAATCTTTTATTTCTGCTTTTCGGTTGTAATAGTTTTCTTTTTCCCTTTCTTCTTCGGGTATTTCGTTTAGTAAGTCAAAATCTATGATATTCTGGTTAAAGCTCCATTCATAAAATTCTGTTTTTTTAAAAGCTCTTAAAATATCCCCCCAATCTTTGGCTTTGATATACAAATGTATAAATTGGTTTAAAGAAGTCTTTCTAACTCTCTGTATCAGTTCTTTTCTAAATTCTTCAAAGGTCATAGAGTAGCTATTTGAGATTGTTTATTGTTTTCTTTTTGCACTCTGGACAGTTCTCTACTGGAAACAATGGTTTTGCGATTTACCTCTCTGTTTAAAGATTGGGCGGTTTTTTCCAAGTTCTTTTCTATCCGGTCTAAACGTTCTGCATTATAGTTTTCATTTTCTTTTTGAATTATGCTATCATAATAACTTTTAAATACCGGAGGCTGTAAATTAGAACCTAAATAAGTTCCTCCTTTCATGAACTTTTGCATGGTTGCTCCTCCCATCCAATCTACCCCACCACCAATGGCATTAATTCGGGAAGCTATTTGAGAAGGAGTTCCGGTAACTGAATAAATGCTATTATCCTTCATGGATCTTTTATTGATTATTCCTTCTTCTCCTTCTAATTCTGCTACTTGTTCTCCGGTAGTTGGGTTAATGGCAGGGATTCCTCCCTGATTATGAGATGGTCCTATAAGTCTACCTCCTCTAGCAAATTTTTTAGGACTGAATAGCCCACCTTTTTTGAATTGAGTTTTATTAACATTACTTAAATTCACATAATAACGAGCCAATGCAAGACCTGCCATCGTAGCGTACATTGCTAAACCAGCGCCTCCAAAGGTTATACCGTTTAAGGGGTTTGACGCTGCAGAAGCAGCGATATTTGCCAACTCAGTAGCTAAGGTAATTTGCAATTCTGCCTTTTTACTTTTCTTTAATTGTGCCGCTGCTACGTTGTCTGCTTGTTTTTTCTTTTCGGTTGCTTGTTTTTCTAAACTATCTCTTTCTGCCTGACTTTGTGCCTGAGCTAGTAATTGTTCTTTTTCTAAGTCTATTCTTTCGTAGGCTAGTTCTTTACTTCTGTTTATTCTGGCTTCTTCTGCATCAAAATACCCATTCATGGCTGTACTAGCCAAATCCCAAGATTGAGAGATTGCTGTACCTACCATGCTGCCAAAAGCGTCTTCGTCTAAATTAAGATCATTAAGAATTTTTTCTTTAATTAGACTTTGGGTATTTGAATCAGATGGAGCGTCTATTTTTCCAACACCAAAACCTATTTTATTTTGTTTAGTTTTATTTTCGATATTCCGAGTTATTAATTCAGATTCCTTGCCTAATAAATTGTTTAATTCCTTTTGTTGATCAACCGTTAAAGTGCTATTTATTAATTTTTGATTATAGAGGTTAATTAAATCTCTAATTCTTTCTAGCTCGGCTTCTGTTTCATCTGCTTCGTTTAAAAATGAAATACGATTAATTTCATTTTCTTTTTGTCGGGTAGTTAAATTTGAATTTAATAATACTTTTTGCTTTTCAAGTTCTGCGTTTATATTTTTTTCATTAATAGTTGAATCTACTGCATTGTTGACAATATTTTTAATATTTTGAAATCGTTCTTCCGTCAATTTATAAGAAGTATTGTTAATTTTTCGTTCTATTTCTTCCAGTTCTGTAGCTCTAGCATTAGCGCTTTCAATAATGTTTTGATTGTACTGTTTTTCTAAGGTATCCATAGAGGAATTATAGTCTGTAGTTATTTTTAGCAAATCTTCATAATAGATTTGTTGGGCTTCTGTTTTTTCTAAATCAGTAGAATAAGGGTTTTCTGTTATATTTCTAAGATTATTATCTAACTTTGCCTTATCTAGTTCTAATTTTTTCTTTAAAGCATCTGAATCTATTTTAAATAATTTCTCCTGAGTTTCTTTTTCAAGTTTAGCTTGTTCGTTTTGCCACTGGGCGCGCTGTTTTCTTTCTTCTGCGTTTACTCCTTGGATGTAATTTAATTTTTTTGTCCATGCTTCGTCATTTATTTTAAAAATAGCTGACAGATATTCTTTTTCGGTTATTTCTGCTTTTGTATAAGCTTTTTCATTATTGGCAAGTAAAGTATCTCTAACAGCATCTACATCTTTTAGATAGTGTCTTTGTTGTCCATTCAATTCGGAACCTTTGTAAGTACCTGTTTTTGTTTTATTATCGGAATTAGAACTACTTAATCCACCAAAAGTTTCATCAATCATCATTTCTAAATAATCTTTATATTTTACAGATAAGTAATTTTGCACTTCTTCTGCTTCCTTTTTTGAATTATAAGCATTGATAGCTTGATCCATATTTGTTCCTTCGCCAAACCCTATGGTTTGCTTTCCCTTTTCATATACCATCCCCCAATAATCCTTCTTAAAAAAACGTGTAGGATCATTTAATAACTCTCTTTCTTTTTTTGCGCTATCTTTAACTTGATCTAGCTTTAATACACTGTCAATTATTTTTTCAGATTGAGCGTCAAATAATTTTTGAACGGCTTTAGCTTTAGCTATTTCTATTAGTTTATTTTTGTAATCTTCTAGTATTTTAATCCCCTTTTCATGTTCAATATTTTCAAGATTTAACCCTTTTAAGTATTGAGGATTAATGTCAATTAATTTTTGTAGGGCTTGTTTTCTTGCCTCTAAAGATAAATTACTGTTTTTTATGGTTTTGGTCAAAGAATCTATCTTAGATAAGGTTTGTTGAGTGGACTGTCCAATACTTTTGGTAATTTCATTATTAGCTTTTAGTTGTACTGCGGATTCTTTTAATGCTTTTCCTTGTTTTTCTAAGCTTTGAGTAGATTTATCTATATTTTTACCAAAAGCTATTGTTGCTGCACCTAAAGCCAATAAACCAGCCATAACCCAACCTAGGGGGGTGGCTAAAAAAGTAGAATTCAAAAGTAACCAGGCTGTCCTGATACCTGGTATAATAGTACCTAATAACAACATTGTTGCGTTTAAAGCCCTATAAGCAACATTTAAAGCAAATACAGCAACGGTTTGAGCAATGGTTATTACTCTTGCAGCAGCCAATAACACATTTCCTGCTGCCATACGTGCAATGTATATGGTTTGTTGGGCTATATTAGCAATTAATGCTTTTATGTTGTCTAAATAAGCAAGAGTTAATAAGGTAACAAAACCTATCCATACTTTCCAAGGCACATTTAAAATAGTTTCTGCCAGAAAAGAAATAATGGTAATGGTTAGGTTTAGTAATTTTAAAAAAGATTGGTTACTAGCTATTTTTGTTTTTATGTTGTCTAAACGGTTTAATTCAGCATTTAAACCTTTAATTTCCTTTCCTCCATTCCCAAATGTTTTTTTAAGTTCGGCTGCAAATTTGGGTAGGAAATCATTAGATAATAATTTACCATTTGACATCATCTTGTCTAATTCCTGGGTAGTTACTCCCATAGCCCGTGCAGCTATTCCAAAAGCCCCAGGAATACGTTCCCCGATCTGTCCTCTTAACTCCTCAGCCTGTACTTTTCCTTTGGAAGCTATTTGACCAAAGGCTAATATTACCCCATTTACCTGTTCTTGGCTAAGTTTTAATACTGCAGAAGATTCCGCAGCCGCTTCGTATATTTCTCTTGTTTTTTCTCCACTTATTCCTGCTTCTGTAGATGCTGCATAAAAAGATTTAAACGATTGTGTGGTGTCTATAGTTTTTAATCCTAGTCTTTCTGTAGTTTCTTCTAAAAATTGTTGATTTACAGCTAAATCTCCTGTTTTTTCTGATACTGCTTCTAAAGCAGAATTCATACTATCAATCTGTATACTTCTTTTAAATAAATCTTGTGTTTGACTCATTACTGCTGTAAACCCTACATACCCCAATACCAAGCTTTTAATATCTGTATTTAATCTTCCAAACACTCCTGTACCAACACTTCCTAAACCATTTAAATGAGTAGTAGATTTGGAAATCTCTTGGTTCATCTTATCCGCTTCGATTCTATTTTGGATAATTTCTTTTTCCATAGAATTCAAATCATTAACTCCAGAATTTCTTGCTTCTGTAATTCTGGATTTCAGCCTTAAGAATTCATTATCAAGCTCCTTAACCCTGCTTTTTGTGTTGTTGATTTGATTTCCTAATATATCCCCCAAACCAGCTGAATTTAACTGATTGAAAGCGTTTTTTGATATTCCTGTAATATTAATATCCTTAGGGTAATTACCAACTTTTCTTTGATACTGCCCTAAAGATGAATCTATTTTTTTTAATTGGATATCTAAGAGGTTGGCTTCCTGTGCAGCCTGTTTAAATTCTTTTGATTCTTCTCCAAAGACAACGGCAACCTCTTTAGCAAAATTCCTTAATTCTACATGTTGTTTGCTTAATTTTTGGTATTCTGACAGAGTAAGTTTTTTTTCTGCCCTTGCTTGTCTTTCTTCTTCTCTTTGGATTTTAATTACATTGGTATAAGCTTTCCCTTCATTAGTTAACACTAATTGCTCTTTTTTTAGTTTTAACATCTCTAATCGGGTTTGCTCCATTTCTAACCGAATGGTTTTTATCTCTAAATTGTCCAACCCCGATTTTCCTAATTGAGCTTTTAATTCCAAAAACCTTTTTTTAGAATCTTCAAAAGATTTGTTAACAGACTGCATGGAACTTACCAGATCTTTTTGTCCGGTAAGTTTAAGGGTATATATTTTAGTAATGTTACTCATATTAATTAATATATTATATTACTTTATTTGATAAAAATTATCTAGGTATATCTTTATACAAACAAATAGCACGACTATATTGGTTATCAAAAACTTTATCTATTTCTGTGCTGGAACTTGTTATTTCCTGATCTACTTTTACAGCGTCTGTTAAAATACTTTTCTCGCTTGGATAAGTATTGTCATCTTCTCTTTGAGTAATTGGAACCCATTTTCTTAAAACACATTCAGTCGATTCTCCTTTTATAGAGCTATAACCTTTAATACTGAGTAATTCCCACAATTCCCCATCCAATGCGATTCTTTCTCTATGATACCAATTGATTATATCCGTATTATTTAACTCAAAATTTGTTGTTAACCATTGTCCGTTGTTCATTATAGCTAAACGTTGCCAGAAGAAACGTTTTAATAAACCTCTACCGATTTTAAAAGTACCGTTGTTGCCAATTTTTTCATCAGTGTAAGAAAGAATAGGATCATTTTCTCCTCCTGGCTTATAATTTACTGAAAATAAATACGGGTAATTCATATATGTTTTACCATTAAAAATCCAGCCTCCTGCCCCTAAAACAAGCCCCTTATAATATGCTATTTTAGGGTTAAATGTATTTTGAGCTTCTGAACTTGAAGTATTTGATATATTTTCAGGGACTAAACAAATCATTTGAGGAGCAATACCCGTAATCCCCTGAAAGTCATCTACTAAATAATGCATGGTAGGACTAAAATATCGGTTTTCAAACTCCTTTTTTTCTGCTTTAAATCTTTTATTAAACACATATTTACCTGAACCTATCGTTATTTTATATCGATCTTGCACTACCTTTAAAGCTCCATCATTGCTATCTTCTTTAAACTTAAACACATATTCACGAGCATTATCATCGTACAATTCTAAAGTGGATTCTTGAGAAATATCTTCTTTCTCTCCCCAGTTTAAAATATTGTCAGTAAAATAACCTTCTAGCAATTGATTTTTGTTGTTCGTAATAGAGTAGGAGTGGGTAGGCTCTATTAAAACTTCCTTATTTACTGGATCGGTTTGTATTGATAAATTAAAAAGGTCGGCAGTACCTCTCACAACGTCTAAAAAGTTTTCCTTTTGTAAGGATAAATAAGCATCAAAAGAAATATTCCCACCAACTGGAATTCTAAAATAATCGGTGGTGTATTCATCAACTCTTAATTTACATCGACACTGATTTGATCCTTTACCGGGGAATAATCTTAGCCATACCTTACAAATAATTTCATCGTTAGGTTTAACTGTGAACATTCGGTAAATATTTCTTAAACCAGATTCTTGCTTTTGTCCAGTTGTAATCTCATCATCTCGTATATGTTCAATGAATTCAGTAATAACTCCTGTAGAAGCATCTTTATGATACCAATAGAGATCTAAACTCATATCTGTACTTTCTACTGGGTTGTTATCTTGTAGTAAATAATCATAATATAAACTCATTTTCATCATCACTTCAAGAGGTCCATAATGAGGTGGGTTGTATTTCCAAATCATTTCAGTACCTCCACCATTTATTGCTCCATTACTACCAGTATAATCTCCACTTACTAAAGTGTTATTATTATCATAACACCCATCTAAATTATCTTTAACATCTAAATCAACAAAATTAGAACCTCTGTAATCAAACCATTTTTCTTCCCCGTTAGTTCTTGCTAAAAATTTATGTATTTCGTATTTCGTATTTTCGGAAGTTAAAAAACCTCCAAAAGACCATGGAATAACCAGTCTTTTAAAGTAATTTGTATTAAAAAATTCACTTTTAATTTTATATCCTATACTCTTAAACCCCCAGTAAAAAATCCAATATAAGGATAAACTAGGGCGCATAGTTTTGATAGAGTAATTTTTGTCGCTTCCTTTCGGTTTTCCCTCACCATTGTTGTAGTCTGGATCCATCCATTCCCCATATTTTACAGGAGCAAAAACATAAGGTAAATTTGCATTTTGTCCATCAAACTGCCATGAATTTATAATTGTATTTTCATTAAATGTGAATTCGATATGCTTTAGAATGTCATATAATGTAAGCTCTTTTAAATCGATAATCCAATCTGCATTATTCCCAAAACAATTCATTTCATATAAGATTGGTATTCCCCCTTTTTTAATAGCTTTTTTAGGTATTGCCTTGCCTACAAAGATTTCAAACCCATCAGTTTCCATGCTAATTTGCCGTATGTTAGTATATATAGCTTCTTTAGTTAAATCATTAACTGAAGGATTATGAAAAGTGTTTAGAATTTTCTGGTTATTCAAGGTAGCAGGGAGCGTCAATCCGATACTTTGCGAGCTTTTTTTCTCTTGAAAGTCCTGACTATCTTCTAGTTGGTAGTCTATAGTAATTGGAAAATCAGAGGAAGAATCTATATCTAATTCTAAACCATCAATTATAACACTTATATTTTGCATCTATCTTAGATTAATATTTTCATTAGACATCGAGAATTTAATTGTAACTATATATTCATATCGCTGTTCAACTTTCTTTTCAGTTAGTTCTGAATCTGTAATTACAATCGGTATATACGCCTTTTCCTCCGAAGGTAAGAACCCATTAGGTAATTGCATTTCTAGCCATGCTTTAGGGGAATTCATTAATTCTTTTAACCAATATTGCTCGTGTTCACTATATGATCTAGTCACTGCTTCATAACTTTCATTTGATATAATATTCTTTCTGTACGTACCTCCTTTAAATCTTTCAAAAGGATATCCTTGAGATTTTTTCCAACTCTCTGATTTTGTTTCTTGAGTTATCTTTGTCTTATTAAAATCAATTGAATCAATTTCTCCTAAAGAATTTATAAAGTGAATTCGTATTTCATTGCAGTTTTGAGCAATATTATTTCTTGATGTACAAATAAACTCATCATTTTCAGTCAATAATCTTACTTTCCAAGACTTTACATTTTTAAAATCTATGGAAAATAGGTTTTTTAAATTTTCTATCCCTTCTGGTATATAAAGAACATTCATATTATTCTCCCTTATAAATAATAAAAGTTACAATTCTATGAGGATCTAGATGATTAATCTCTTTACTAATTCCTCCCCCCCCTTCTATAGGGAACTGACTACCTATAGTTTGTCTTAATACACTATGGCTTGAACCGGCACCAACACCCCATAATTGAATATCTTTTAAAGATAGACTCATAGGTGGTAAATTTTCTTTTTTTAAGGTATGTGTTTTAGACCCAACGGGTTGTCCTATCGTGTTAAAATCAGGGTCATTTGGGTCTAATCCTATTGGAGATCTACCTCTTAATGGTGTATATTCTTCCCAACCATCAGGTATTTCTTTAGCTGTTTTATTAAACAATAGTATTGTGCCTTTCTTTAGAATTGATGTAAGATCTTCTAATTTTTTGATTTTTCCAACTATTTCATCTATATTCATATTTTCAACTTTAATACATTCTACTCCAGTTGTATTATCAAAATAAGTAACCTCTATACAAATTTTATATGGTGTTTTATCGGTAATAATAGGGAAGAATGATGATTCTGTTTTTTTTAAGTATATATTTTTAGGTCTTTTTGTTAACGGAAAAGTATTTATATCCCATTCATCAGTTTTATAAGAATTTAACAGTTCAGATAAATCTTGTTTTTCTTCTTGTTGAATTAGACTATTCAGTATATAAAACGTGTTCGATATTAATCCTTCGCCAGATATTGGTTTCTTATTTGATGTGCCTTGAATGGGTGCTTTTTGTTCTGAGATTATAAATCCATTATTGTCTTTGTATGCATTTCTAAATTTCACAAAAACTTTTCTAAGAGTATTTGTCATTTGTTGGATCGTGTTACCGTTAATAGTTGGCAGATTGTACTCCAACAACTCTTTTATATCCTGTATATCAAATAAATATTCAAAACTACCTCCATTGATTCCTATATTAATAGTTTTGGAAAAAGTTTTGTAGTATACATCATCAATATACACATCACAATAAACAACAGGAGGCTTATTACTAGAATTATTCTCAGTAGCTAATACTTTAAATACAATAGGCTTATATGCTGCATTTAAAGAGCTAACTTCCGGTTGTTGGGTTATGCTGATTATAGGCATAGATTATAATTTTTCACTTTTTTGTTTATTGAATTCTTCGTTAAAAATGGAATCCATTCCTAAGTCCATTACACTATCTACTTTTTGTTCATTTTCCTTCCATGCTCTGGTAATAAAACCTTTTCTCTCTCCTGTCTTAGAAAACCGCTTAGATGCCAGGGTGGGAACTCCCTCTTTTTGATGTCTTTTTGCTGTAGCAATGGCAGCCCTTACTGCTTCTCCTTTTTTTAACCCTCTTTTAAGAAAGTAAGTAATTAGATTTTTGGTATGGGTGTTTATATTCCCTAATTGAGTAGCATTTTTCCCTGTTTCTAAGTCCTGTGCGTATTTTAAAGCATACCCGTTTAAGCTGGTTTCATTAGGTTTGGAAATAATAGAGGATGTGGTAGTAATAGATCTATTTAGAGCACCAGTTAAATAATGTCCTTGATTGTTAAGCTCAGCAATTAAGCTATTATTAATAATTTTTTGTGCCTTAGCAAAAATGATGACTGGATTCATAAAGCATTTAATTTCTGGTATTCTAACTCTAATTCAATTAAACTTTCTTTCATTTGCTTAAAGCTGGTTAAAATGTTATTTAAACAGACAGGACAGTTGGTTAATTCTTTATTAGGCTCAATAAACTCATGCCATATTTTATTTAAAATTTGCATTTCTTTATTACCATTTACAGGAATGGCTTTATGTATAATATCCTCTTCAGTTATTAAGATTTGACTTCTTACATTATTCGGTATTTTTTTAGCTATTTCTTTAATACTACTCATTTTTTAATTCTTCTAATGGTTATGTAGATCTTCAATATTTAGTTTAATATTATCAATATCCTTAATTTCATAATCTAAAATTTCACAGTTTAGGAATAGGTCTATAATGAAAGAAATTCCTACCCCTGCCAACCTATCATTTCCTATATCTGAAAATCTTTCAATGACAGTAGTTTCTTCTGTTGATCTTATTCCTTTATTAAAATTCCTTTCTGTAACCATTTCAAAAACTTTTCTAAAATCTATTGCGCATTGGTGCATGTCTTTCCATGTCATAGGAATGGTATGCTCTGAAAGATTATTATCTAAGTTTTGTAATTGGATTCCTCCTTCATCACTATAAGGAGTGGTTAAAAAGAATAATTTACAACTGTATCTGCTCCATTCATTTTCCCCCAGAATAGAATCTATTATTTCAACAGGTGGGAACATAAGACAAATAGGGTATTTTACTCCATCTGAAATACCACCAACAATATCTTTGAGTATTTCCCCTACATTGTTTTTGTTTAGCTCTATTCCATATTGAGGAGCCACAACAAAACGATTCATCTTTTTAGAGTTAGTAATGATATCTCTAAATAATTGATATAAGTTTAGTTCATTCATTCCATTTACCTATTTTACATTGTTCTTCTTTAACTAAGGATTTTTCTACAATAGGACAACCACATAATTTACAAGCTTTTGTTTTTTCATTGACTGATTTTCCATTGATGAGCTTTAAAAATTTTTTATCAACCGCGTGAGAACATTTTATGCATTCTTTTAATCTCTCTTTACTTAATATGATAGATTTTTCGTCTGCGTGTATTTTAGATTTATACCAACCTTCTGCTATGTGTAATAGGTTCATTTTTCAGTATTTTATAAGTCAATAGGTGGCGCTGTTTCGGTAACTAAAATAGAAATAGGAATTGAAGCTAATACTTCTCCATTTCTCATTAATAAAGATCTATTATCATATATTACCATTTTATCTGCTTGTAATTTTATAAATGATCCCTTTTTTAAATATATATTAAACCACTTCATAACCAATATTTACCAATTAGAATTCCTACTCCTGTAAAAAACAAAGCAGCTAAAAATAACACAGCACAGCCTAACCGAATTTGATTTTTCATTTTCTAATATTTGGGTTAACTAATCTGTTTTTCCCAGGCATAACCAAAGCTGTTTCTCTCTTAAGTTTATCCATTAATTTTTCTCTAATAGGAATTACCTTTTCATTCCATGTTTTGGATAATTCTATAGAGTAGAATAACACTCTACTGTATTCAGTAGCTCTAAGTCCCAAATCTCTTGCGCTTGATCTGGTCAACCCATTAATTAAATAGGAAGCCTGGTAGAGATTAAATGTTGGTTTATCTTTAAGTAATTCGTTTAAAATAGAACTGTATATATCAAAATCACAGTTTAATTTTTCAAGGGAATTAACTTCTAAAACCTTTACCCATACAGGAATTAGGTTAGATAAATTTTCTTGTGGTATATCAAACTTATTTGATTCTAATTCTTCTTTGAATAGTTTTTCAAATTTCTCAGGGTTGAATTTTTGTTGATTCATGTTTATTTTTTACTTAAGTTGTTGTAATAAGCATTAATTATTTCTTTCTGGTCATCTTGTTCAGAAGCCCATAAAAGAACATCATAGGCTTTTGTTTCTTTAATGTTATCTAGGTTGCTTTTTCCATTTTGTTTGTAAAATATAGTTCCCTCCTTGGCTATATAGGTCATAAAACTTAACCATCCCCATTTATCAAAATGCACTTTTAAATTGGGTCCTTCTCCATTACTTCCTTCGCTGAATATGGAGAAGTTTTTAAGTATATAATCATTGAAGTTTGCAAAAAAAAAGCTACTGCAATAGCAATATCCATTGGTAATGTTTCCATTAGTTTTAGTCTTTCACTGTTAGAACTTAACCATTCTTCTTGAAAAACTTCGTTTTCACGTTTCAGAAAAATTGCTGATAGATAGAGCATAGCTTCCCAATTACCTGCGCCTAATTCATCCATTTGTTTGATGATTTGTTTAGAAACTATAAATTCATTGAAAGTAATTTTAGATTCAAAGGTTAACATAGGGGTCTCTATTTTCCATATTTCATTATGGAATAAATAATTTTCTTGAAGATTTAAATTTGTTTGCTCTTCATAAATTTGTTTGAAACAACTATGATAAACTGCTAATACATCCTCCAGAGGTATGTTTTTTTCTACTTCATCCAGAGGTATACCTGAAAAAAAAGAAAAATTCATAGAAGCAATTTTAATATTAAAAATCATCTCATCTACTTCATCAGGTTTTATAACATTTCCTTCTTCATCAACCTTGTAGAGATCTTCTTTTCTTTTTTCTATTTCTGATAAATAAATTTTATCAAAATCAATTCTTTGCTTTAAGGTTATTTCGCTTAAAGAAGAAGGTATACAGTAGTTTTTATTTTTGTAAATGAAATTCATTACTTTTTAGTATTAACCTTCTTATCTGCTTCCTGCTTTTCTTTGATGGCTTGTTCTTGTTTGTCTTTTTCTTCCTGTTCAAACTTTACCCTTTCTTCTTCTTTCTTCTTATCTGCTTCCTGCTTTTCTTTGATGGCTTGTTTTATTTTTTCTATAAATGGAACATCAATGGAAGCTTCTTTGTAATTTGCTATTTTAGCAATTTTTGCAACTCCTCTTATTTCTATTTCTTCTAAGGAAGTAATTAAATCTTGGGCATCTCTATCTAAAAAAGATTCATAAGCCTTATTTACTCTTTCTTTGAAAGCTTCTTTATCATCATTGTCGAATTTTGGTAGCTCCACTTTTTTACTCTCTTTAAATTCTACACTTTGTCCCATTACTTTTTTTAATGGAGTAGGGGTAAATCGTGAGTTTGTTACTTCACGCATTTCACCCAATCCTGCTTTTAAGGAATTATTAAGCTGTGTAAAAACACTCTCTAAGCGTATACATAAATTGGTGTTGTTTTGATGCCTATCTAAAAGAACCTTCTTGAATTCATCAATATCTGTGATGGTTATTTTTACTAGTTCTGTATTTTCCATTTTTTTAATTTTTAAGGTTAATATTTGAGATTATAAAATTAGTGATTATTTTAATAGGTAATATATTATATTACTAAATAAACTATTTAAAATCTATTATTCCTGTTATTTAATCTAAATAATCTAAATAGGAATTAGAAGAACTGGAACTCCAACTAACAATTTTAGATTTGTTATTTCTATTGGAATAAGTAGCATAACGTCCTGCATCCATTCCATCATCTTTTAATTTAACTGGTTCATCTAAGGAAACTCCATTTTTTTCTTTCCATTTGTATGCATTAGCTTCTTTAATTAAATTATGGCTTCGTTTAGTTATTAATAATTTTTTGTAACGTACATGCCTAATTCCTTCTAATACATCCTTATCTGCTGGTTGTGCATTATACCCTGCCATTTTGAGTTCACTTATAGCATCTGGTCTGGCACTATCACAATACATAATTTTATTTTTATCTACTCCCAGTAAATTAAACCTTTCAATTAGATCTCCAGTGGTTAAATAACTTTCGTATAAAATTTCATCCCAATAAAGAGCATTTTCTTCCAACCAGTCCCCAACTTCCACCATAGCAGATGGGTGGTTGTAACCAAAGTCTAAACCATAGCAGGTATCTAAGAAATCAGGAATGTTTTCACATAATTTATAATGAGGGTATATAAGTCCAGTTATTTTTCCAGTAAGACCTCTGGCATATACCTTAAAAAGTTCTTCATCTTCAATATTCTCAATTTCATCGTGTAGTTCTTGGCTTAAGAAAGGATTATGCCTATGATCAGAAATAAATAAAGTTGTGTCTTTTCCTCCTATTAATTTTTCATGTACCCAAAATTTGGAGGTAGGGTTATAATCAATAAATACTTTCTTTTGTGTACGAATAGATAACTGCCAATAGATTAAATAATCTATACCATTTGCTTCATTGATAAATAAATAATCTCTTTTTCCTGACTTTGCATCTTGTTCATCATCATATGATTTGAATTCTATAATTGAGCCGTTTAAAAATTCGTAAGTCCTTTCAGATTTGTTATAGGTTTTGATGAATGGTTGTAAAGCAGGGGAATTCATAACTATATTTTTAGCATCACGAATAGGTCCTGCTTTTAGGTTGGGTATATCTTGTCCTGCAACTGTAATAACTACTCTTGGTTCTTTTACTGCTATGGTAAACAAAACTTGCATGATGGTGTAGGTCTTACCAGAAGAAGTCCCCCCTTGGTTAACTGCTACCTTGGTAGGACAATTATAATTTGCTTCAAATAAGGGGCCTACACTAAACATGTTTTAATAATCAACTTCTTCTTCTGAATTACATATTTTAGCTTCTGCTTGTATTACATTGATTTTAACTTCATGCTGAAGGGGGTTCTCTGCATCTCCTTGTATTTTATTTACATCAGCCAAAGACAAATCACGAGCTATTATATTCGGATTCAAAAGATCTGCTGCTGCACCTTCAAATTTCTGTGAGAAGAAGAGGTCCTTTATTTTTTTTATGATATCCAAATATGCTTTGTCTTTTGAGTAATTATCAAAGGTACTGGTGCATATTCCTGCATATAAACAAAAACCTGTAATGGTTGCCGCTCTCATCTTATTGATACTCATTCTTTGTCCATTTGCAAAAACTTTTTCTTCTTTTAGAGGATTTTTTTCTAACCACTCCATGTATTCAAGAGATTTTACCCATAAGTCATTTGGTTTATAAGCTCTTTCTTTTCCAACTGCAAATCCTTTTGCTAGTTTCCAATATGAATTTCCTTTAGGTGCTGCCATAATACAAAGTTAACTATTATATATAATATAATATATTACTTTTAATTGTGCAAAATAAGTTTATTTTATAAATCTTTAATTAGAGATTGATTTATCTTTCCTCCCCTCCTCAATAATTCTATTAATAAAGGGATAAGAAAGTTTGAATTTCTTTTGCATGGTGGGAATAGAGTTATTAGAATTGTTTAAATAATATTCCAAAAATTTCTTTTTTATTTCAGGGGCAATGTCTGAATAGTTCATTCTTTTGCTCTTTATGACTTTCATAAGGAATAAATCTTTATTTCATATAGTTATTAACTTCCTTAGTAAAGTCGTCCAAAGAGTAACAAACAGCAGTTTTATAGCCTTTGTTTTGAGCTTTTTTTAGAAACTCTTTTTGATATTCTGATAATTTTCCTTTACCTATTTTCATCTCAATAAAAAAACCAGAGTAATTTTTTGATGGTTTCATTATAAAAAGATCAGACACTCCAGCTAGTACTCCTTCTCCCTTCATTATTTTAGCTTCTAAAGCATTTCTTTTACCTCCATTGGGAATAGCAAAAATAGTTTCCTTTGGGTATTGGATATTAAACCAACTAACGCAGGCTTGTTGAAGTTTGCTTTCTAAATGTCGGGGTTTTGCATTAACATATTTTGCCATGCTTAAAAGGTCTAGTTTTGTTAAATTTTAATTTTTCTTGAACATGAAAATTTAAATCTATATTCATTTCCTCACATATAATTTCTATCCATACTAAAGTATTAATAATATAATAGGATATATTTCTATCGTTAAATGAAGATACCGCACTTACAATAAATATTATTTTTTCAATAAAACTTTTTTCATCCATTCTAACTTCGTATTCACTTACTAACTTCCAACTCGTATTAGAATCAATTGTTAACTCAAGTCTTTTTAAACCCGCCAAATCTAAAAGCCTTATATAGGTATCTGCTAATTCATCTTCAACAGTATCTTTAATATACATAGAGAATAATGTACTATCAAATTCATTATTTTTTTCAGCAATTTGTTTGTAATAGTCAACATCTGACCATTTATTTTTTCTAAATGCTTCTACAGCCTCAGAAAGCTCTGTAATTACAAGCATAGCCATATGCTGAATGGAATATTTCTTGTCATGAAATCCTTTTTCTATATTGTCTTGGTATATTTCTTTTGCTTTTTTGTTTAAATCTTTCATTTTTTTTTATTTTTTATAACTTAAAATTTCATTAAAACCATTGTTAATACTATCGTATTTCAATATATATTCACTCTCTTTTTTAAAAACTTCGGTATCTGTCATGTTGGAAGGTAATACCTCTAAAACTTCAAAAGTCCATTGATCTAAAGTTGTGCTTTTTAAAAATAAACCAAACGGAGAATAGCTATAAGTTAAATGGTTGTACCAACGAAAAAAAGGAATATTTTTTGTTTTTCCAATATAACATTTACCTGTATATTTATGTGTGCATTTGTATATATAATTAGCACTATCTTTATTAATATAATATTCTTCAAATGGTAACATATCTAATCCTTTAAACTTTTCCTTTTTAAAATTTTCCATGCAAATATTACCCTCACTTCTGCAAAACATTTTATTCTCTCCAAGCAATAAATAATCATACTTTGGCTTAAATTCATATTTATTTTTGTGAATTTGACCACAATATGAACACTCCCAACTTCCTTCCTTTATTTGGTCTAATTCATACTTTAAAAGTGGATAGATAACTACATAAAAGAATTGTGCAGTATCTTTACTCTCTCTTTCGTAAATTTTATTATTTTGAAAAAATTGAGGATATTTTTTTAATAAAATTTCTTTTACTTCTTGCTTATTTTCAGCATCAATTAATGGTTCTCTTAAAATTTCAGTTGCTCCAAAATCTCCACGTATAGATTTCACCACTCTTATAATAGCTTTAAAGTACATATCAATAATTATTTTTTTATAAAATAGCCTTTAAAGTATCTTTTTTGTTTGTTATTTCAAACTCAAAATATTCATTTTGTTGACACTCACCCCTAAGCTCGTACATTATTAAATTATTTGGAAGTACGATTATTCTAACGATATAATGCTCCTTTTGCTCGTTATCGCATTTTAAATAAACAATTTCACCTATATAATATTTAGAGTATATTTCCATTTTTTTTGTTTTTTTTTAATTTATTTTATATTTTTTCAACATTTTATTTTATTTTAAAATATTTCTTAAATACAAAATTGTATTTACTTCTACTTCTAGCTCTATATTCATTATTTTAGCAAATTCTTTTATTTCTAATAAAGTGTAATTTACTGCTTCCTCTTTAGTATATTTAAAACTCGCAATTTCTCTAATTATAGCGTATATATTTTCTTCAAATGATTTTTTATTATTAACAATATGTTGAGTAGCTATTCTATTCATGTCGAATTTATAATAACCTGCTATTTCTAATAATTTTATATATGCAACAGGTAACCTACTTTTTAAGGAATTTACATTGTTGTGTAAATAAGATAACTCCACAATTACCTCTAATACTAATTCTTCAAATGACCTTCCTTCAAATTTTACTTTTTTATATTCAAATAAATATTTGGCTAATTCATTTAAATCTTTCATTTTTTTATTTTTTACTGTATTTTCCATGTTATTTTAGGTCTTTTTGGGTTATAAAATTAAGAGCTAACTTGCTTGCTAATTCACTTTCTAATTTGGCTCCGCTGCTTTCTTTCCAATTGGAAAGTAAATATATACCATCGCATTCCATTAGAGCTTTTATACATATTTTCATAGCTTCATGCCAACTAGTTGTTTCTTTAGGAACTATATTCATAGGATTTACTACTTGAAAACCGTTGGCTTGTAATTGATCTTCTATTTTTTTAAAATTATTATAAGCTTGCGAATATGTTAAACCAGTTACTTTACCAGCTATGTATATCTTTTTCATGATACTTTATTTTTTATTTCTTTTATAATTAAAATAGTGATTAAAAATAGTGTGATACTTAGCATTCCTAAGGTTACTATTATTGCTATATCTACTAATTGTGCTGTTGTCATTTTATTAATATTTAAAATTTGTCCAATGGATTATTTTTCCTTCAAAATCTTCTTTGAAGTAATTGAAAAAATCTTCAACACTTTCAAAACCCTCATTAGAAGATAGCCTTTGTAATTTGCTAAAACCTATCGCTATACCATCAATTTTAAGAATAGGGTAATTTTCGTGTGTTATTTCAATTTTCTGAACCGATGTACATAAAATTTGAGGGGTAAAATGAAATTCGTTATCAGTTCTATTATTTATCACTAAATGCATTTTATTACCCTCCTTCCATCGGTTATAATTATCCAACCTTATAGTGTGTATTTTGGGCAACAAACCTATTTTATCGTCCCAACTTTCTCCAAATTTATCCGAATAACATTTATTGTATATGTTATACATATAATTGCCATATTTTCCCGAGAATAACAATCCTAACCATATTTTTTCTATGAAATAATTAGGCCTTCCGTTTATTTTTGTTGAAAATGGTAATATCATGGTTGGTTGTTTTTTATTTCTTCCATTTTATTTACCTCTAACAGTAGATTATAAAATTTTTCAGCATCTGTTTTATCATGAAAACCGCCTCTTAATACTTCTCCTTTTTTTACAAACCAAGCCCCATTCATCCCTTGATATAGTTTAAGTTCTTCGGGTTCTTGTATGTTTTTTCTTTTTTCCATTTTATTTTAATTTTAAATTGTTATGCTGTTACCCTAATTATTAATTAATTCTAAATGAGATAATGCTACTACACCACTAACATTTTTAATAAAACAACAAGGTATACCACTTATTAAATATATTTCTCCATCTACTATAATACTTTCTTTAGGTTCTGAATGTTCTCCCGTTGCAAGGTCATAGTAAGAATAATAATAAACTCTACGCCCCTTTTTGCATTCTTCTTTTGTTATTCCTATTTTCATTTTATTTTAATTTTAAAATTTATTATCTATTCTTTTATATTTTTTACCTTTCAATATTTGTAATTTTTCAAGCGCTTTACCTTTTTCAAGCGCTTTAATTGCCTTAGCTCTATCGAGTTGACGTTGTTTTTCGCTTGATATTTGTTCTGTTGTTTTCATCCTTCCAATTCTTTTATTTTTTGTTTTAAATCATTTAAAGATTTTGATTTTCTTAAATAATGATTTACAATTATATCTCTACAATTTTGCTGTACAGAGGGTACAGCTTCACCATGTTTAATTTTATTTTTAATTTCTGCTAAGGATTCATTTGTTTGAAAAAAAGAAATTTCAAACTCCTTAGTTTCTTTTAATCCACGAATGGTCTTGAAATTTTTAAGAAATTTATTTAGTTCCAATCGGTAAAGCCTTTTAGCAACAACTAACTTTAAATCTATTTTTTGTGCAATTTTAGAATAGTAATGCGTTGCTTTTTTCGTAAAACCATCCTGCTTTATTTCATTAAAAATTATATTACAGTAAGTGTTAAAATTTTCTTCTTTTTCCTTTTCTAATTCTTGTTGTGTTTTTTTAGGTTCTGCTAACTTTTTCAAATTTTGCTTCGCTTTCCAGTATACTTCATTATTTCTTTTAAATTCTACATATTGCCTTAAAATTGCACCACTCTGGATAGGGGTAAGCATAGGAAATATTTTAAAATGCTTTTGATCTTCATCTAACAGCTCTCCATTAATTGCCATTTTGTGGGCGTTTAATATTTCTTTTTCTGTTAGAGTTTTAAATGGACTGGTTAAAATCCACTGAGTCCATTCTTTTTGAGTTTCAGGACTTGCAACCTCAGAAGAAACACCAAACAATCGACAAATTTTGTTTATTAACCCATTCTCAGAAACTACTTCTTGGATAGTTATGGGGTTATAACAAATTTCCAGTTTCAGCATCTCTGGCAAGGAGTTCAGCCATTTTTTCTGGATCACATTGGGCAATCCGACGCCCCTTAGGGGGACTAAATCTGCTGTATTCTGTATTTGATTTTCCATTGGTTTGATCTTTTCGTTTTTGTTCCCATGTTCGTATAGCTGCCTTCCAGTCTACCATTTTATTTTTTCCTATCATCCAATTTTTGGATTGGTAGAAATTCACAAATGATTCTGATGATATTCCGTTTTGACGTTCGTCGCAATATTCCTGGACTTCTTGCAAACTTGGCGGGCTAAAAGAAACCTTTTCTTTTTTTGGCGCAACTTTTTTTCTTTTGGAAGTTTCTTCTGGAGGTTTAAGAGAGTTTTTCAAAAGAATATCATCTGGGAATTTTCCCTCTCTCTCTTTTGTTTCTTTTTCTAAAAGAAAATCATTTACATTGTTATTGTTATTTACATTGTTATTGTTATTAGTTTCAATTTTGATTGGTTCTTGGTTCTTGTTTGGTTCATCTTTGGTTAGTTCTTGGTTCTTTTCAGTAGATTTTCTACCTCCCTTTTTGCCATTCTCAAAGCGTTTATTATTTGCATCTAATTGAGGTTTTATAAGAGTAAATATTGTTTTCGGGATGCCTTCTAGTACAACCTCATTGAAGTTTAAAGAATATTCAAAAATTGCTTTATATACCTTTGCTTGCATTTCTAAAGGAAGTTCATCTATAGCTTCATAAAAGCTCCTGTAAAATATTATACTATCTCGCATTTTTATATCTCAATTAGGTTAAAAATAATTTGCGCTTATCTTGTTAGGATTATTAGGATTTAATTTATGATTCTTGTTTTGATGAACAAAATGATGACAGCTATGACAAAGAGTGATTAGCCATTCAAGATTAAAAATTTCAATTCCCCGGGTGCTTTCCCCATCTATACAGTATGTAATATGATGAACTTCAAGTTCTAATTTATTACCACAAATACGACATTTATGCTTATCTCTTATTTTGATTTTCCTTCTTACTTCCTGCCACTTGTCATCATTTTGTAATCCTTTACGGTAATTACTTGGTCTTCCTTTTATTTTTTTCCTCATTTAATAGTGAATTAATAAATTTTTCGTTTTTATCAGAGGATGAAAAAAGTTCGTTTCTTTCTTCTTCGTTCATCAGGGTGATTTTAGCCAGGACTACCATTCCATTATCTAAATAGACATAGTGATAGTAATATCCTTTGTATGGGAATCTAAATACTCTTTGGGCTTCAATTTCTAGTTCTGTTGTTCCTTTTAATATTTCATTTCGATAGTCTTTTATCTCTGTATTTAGAGCATTATAACTTTCTACTGCTTTTTCTTTATTTTTTTTGGCTACTTGTAAAGAGTATTCAGCATCACTGATTTTATTTTCTGCATCTGGCATTTGATTTTTCACAATATCTAAAATGTTGTCTTCAAATTCTGTTATTTCTTCTTCTGTATACACTCTATCTACATAAAGTTTGGTATGTTCAGCAATAAGATTGGAAGAAAAATACTCATGACATTCTTCAGGAGTATTAAAATGTTTTAGTATTTCCGGAAGGTTATTTTCATTTCCTGTAATATTAAATTCATGGATAAAGGGTTGGGTTTCTACTATTTTCATTTTTAAGTTTTTTTATCTATAAATATTCTTTGTTTAATTCAATTTCATTTTGAATTTCTTCTAAGTGATTCAAATCTTTAGGTTCAGGAAGATATAATTCAAATTCTTTGGCAGAAAAGTTTCTGAATCTTTCTATCGCTGTAGTTAATTCTTTTGTATTTAAGGTTGTTGTGCTTTTACAATATTTAATAACTTCGCCAGTTTTTTTATCTACTCCTTCAATCAAAAAAAGATCTTTGTTCACCTGCCTTTTAAATATGATTTGTTTGATATATTCTAAAGTTTCTCCATAGTTTAAAGCAAACCAACTGAGAATTAGATGTAGATAATTATTTTGTGAATAGGTTCTATTTCTTCTTTTTTCAACTATTTCTATTTTAGCTTTCTTTTTTAATAGATGATTTATTCTATCTATGGCAAGCTTTCTTTTTTCTGGTATGGAGGTATCATAGATCATTGGTTTATCAATTCTATTTTTTTACTTATTGCTAGTTTTAAGCGTTGTTTTAAAAATTCTATATCCTTATCGTTTTCATGTATTAAAAGAGTTAAAAGTTGATTTTTTTCATTTGTGAATCTTGGATCATAACTCACAAAATACCATTGTTTTAACCCTGTGCAAAGCATTCCTTTTTGAATTTGCCAATAGTATTTAGGTTCTGTTCTTTTTAAGTCTTCTTGGTTTTTAATTTTTAAATATTTGAAATGGGTTTTACAGTCCGGACATTTTACTTCTATTCCTAATTTTTCTGATAATCCATCCGGAGTACATCCCGCATGAGATCCGTATTCAATAAATTCCTGGTCTTTTCCTGTCTTTTCAAATTTAATAATGAGTTTTTCTTCTGCTTTTGCAATGGCTTCTAATTCGAAAGTTTTTCCATGTTTCATGCTTAAATTAAAAAAGGTTTTTCTTGATTTCCCATTGGTAAGTACTTCTAAGGCTTTTTCTTCTATATAGCTCAAGGCTCCGGCACTTATATAATCCGGTTTTTCTTGATAGGTTAATATCCGGTAAATCTCAGAAGCAGTAAATCTTCCATTTCTTTGGTTTAACCATTGTTCAAACGAGTCTATTTCGTTTGATGTATCTGCCAAAAATAAATTTGGCAGATTTTCAGATTTTAATTCCATTATTTAAATACTAAGGGCTTGATACTCCATCGATCTGATTGAAATTGATTAGTTGAGTTTTTTTGCTTTCCTAAAAACTCAATTCTTAATGGGGTTCCTGTTCTAATTATATTTCCATTCAAAGCGTCTTCTATGGATGCAACTAATCTTTTTGAACCATTTCTAACAGTTTTTAATTCGCCTGTTTGTTTTTGTTCTACGAAAACTACACAAGGAAGCTCTATAGTTTCTCCTGTTTGTTCATCAGTATAAGTACTATGTTTAATTTCTTGGAAGAATACTAGTTTAAATTCTCCTTCTCTTTCAGGCGTCCAATATTCGCTGGTTAAATCAGCTTGCAATACTATAGCTTCTTGTAAATTAGGCACATTTTCTGTCAAATCGAATGATTGAATTGAATTGTTTTTGGTGGTAATTTCTGTACTCATTTTGTTATTATTTAAGGTTTATATATATTTCGTATAGGTTATATCTGTATTCAATACAGATTGCTTGAATTTCTTCATGTGATGGTTTCAATCTTTTAGATCTCTTTTCAAGTATTTCAAGGATAAAACTATCATTCGGTGTATGTATAAGGCTTAGGGTTCTTCCTTTTCTGAAATACCAACCAATGACATCCCCAGCGGGTAAGCAATAGGTTTTATTTGTTTTGGTATTTTTGAGGACTATTCCGAAATAATCAAAGCATAAAAACTCTAAATTTTTAATATTATCAAGAAGCGCCTTATCTTTTATCCTAGTGATTAAATTTTTGGCATGAAAAGCCATGATAGAGTTGTTATTATTTAAAGCTTCATCATGAATATTAATTAAGCCTTGTAATTGAATTTGTGCGTTCATGGGTGTGGTTTTTAATATTTTTGGTTTAAATCATAAATGAATAATTCTGTGGCACCAAAAATGGATTCCAACTTTTCTTCTAAATCTTCATTTTCGTCTAATTCAATAGTAAGGCGCTCATACACTTTGTATTTATGTGTTGCTTCTTGTCTTTTAACCCAGTAGTAGTACTCCTCTATTTCATCTTCTATTTCAAGGCTGAAATCAACTTCTATTATATCATTTGATATTTCAATAATTTCATATTGATATTTGTCTTCTTCGTGATAATCTTTACAGAATTTATCTATCCCTTTCTGTATGGCAGAATTAATCTTTTCTTTGGTCAATTCTTCTTTTTGTAGTACTTTTGCTCCAATCATTGTCATAAGTCTATTTATTTAGATTTTGTGATTTTTAAGCTCTGTTTGCCGACAGGGCTTTTTTATTTTATTTTACTTAAGAATCTATCTACTTTTCTATTAAGGGGAGAGTTTAAAGCTTCCTTTAATTCCTCTTCTTTACTTTTTCTTCCTATTTTTCTTTTTGGCTCTTCAATAACTTTTTTAAAACCATTCATCTTTAAGAAAACTTCTTGCTCTCTCTTTGGAAGAATGTTAAATAAATCGGTTACTGTTTGTGCTGTCATTACTAATGAACTATCTATTTTTTAACTTCTCCTTTTCGAATATTTCAGACTCCTTAAGTCCAGTGTGTTTCTCAATTATTCTAATAGATGATTTAACAATTAAAGGAAGAGTATCACTAACTCTATATGCCATATTGTATATCCCCCTCTCTGACCTACCTACCTTTTCTGATATAGCATATCTTAAAGATATATCAGTTCTAATTTTTTCTATTACCTCATTTGTAAGTTTCATTTTATTACTATATTTGATTTCTCATTTTGATATAGCAAATATAGAGCAAAGTACCGAATAAAACAAAATAATTCGGTGCTTTTTTACGAACTTCTTTAAATTATTATTTATATGTCTGATAATGACGGTGTTAAAAATAGAATAAAACAATATATAGAATACTTAAATATCCCTATTAGTGCATTTGAGAAGAATTGTGGGTTGAGTAATGGTTATGTTAGCTCTATAAGAAAAGGAATAGGGCATAAAGCATTAGAACAAATTTCGGAGAAATATTCCGAAATTAATAAATCATGGCTTCTTACAGGAGAAGGAGAAATGCTCAAAAATGTTCAATTTAAAGATACAGAAGCAAAAAAGGTATTTATGAATATAATTCAAATACCTGTTGTTTCTCAATATGCTTATGCTGGTTATTTAGGAGGTTTTGATGATCCTGGATATATGGAAAGTTTACCAACACATCCTATTCCTATGGATAGAGAGTTGAAAGGAAAATATCTTTTTTTTGAAATTAAAGGCGATAGTATGGAGGATGGCTCTATGGAAAGTTATAGAGAGGGTGATTTGGCTTTAGCCAGAGAGGTGTACCAAGAATATTGGAAATATAAACTTCATATAAAAAGATGGGATTTTGTGATTGTTCACAAGACGGAAGGTATAATTATAAAAAGAATAATTAATCACGATGTTGAAAATGGTACAATAACAGTTCACTCTCTAAACTCTTTTTATGAAGATAGGATATTAAAGCTAAGTGATGTTGCGCAACTATTTAATGTTGTTCAAATAGTAAGAAAATTTTAAAAATATAGATATGCAAGAAATTATTTCCTTTATAGGTTTAGTTGCTCTAATTATGTTTGCTTTTATTGTTTGTATATGTATAACTAGATGGGTTTTTGGAATTAGTAGTATTATAAAACAATCAGAAAACCAAACTAAATTGCTAGAAAAAATTGCTGAAAAACAAGGTGTTACAAAAGAAGAAATTAACGAAATAATTGGTTGTAAGAAATGAAAAAACTTTTATTCTTATTTGGATTATTATTCATCATCACTTGTTCAAGTGATGATAATAATGATGGTTGTAAGGAAACATGGAATATTACAAGATATTATGAATTTCCTCCTGATTGTAATAATGAAGCACCTATTCCAAGTACATATGATAAGGATTTTGATTGTAGTAATGTAAAAGATGTGAAAAAGGGAGATGTAAGGTTAGATACAAAACTATCTTCTTGTGGCGCTGTATATATAAGATTTAACAAAAAAGTAAACTAGTGTGTTGACTTCTGATAAAAAAATACTAGAGTTAATAGAATTGCTTAAAGAGAGTGGGGGGATTCGTTTTAAAAAAGAGTTTTATGATGCAATAGGTTTACAAAAGCAAAATGTATTCTGGGTAAAAAATCAGAATAAACAGGAAAAACAGAGTTATCATTTTACTGCTGAACATATAGAAAAAATATGTAAGACCTATTCTATAAATGCAAATTGGATTTTTGGAATGGAAAAAAATATATTTTTAAGCTCTAAAACTCATATGAATAAAGAAAAAATTAATTAAAAACAATACCACTAAAAGTACCACTTTTTCAATTGTTTCAAACTTTGAACCCCTTATAAATAGGGTGGGATAAGGGAGCAAATCGAACTCATAACCCGAAGGTCACAGGTTCGAGTCCTGTTCCCGCTACTAAG
>NZ_SELG01000034.1 GCF_007845635.1 Apibacter muscae
GTTAAGTTATTTTCATCAATATTAAATTTTGAAATAGAATAATTATCATATCCTACGAAGTTTTGAAGCTTACCTATATCGTTATAATACATAAAGCTTTCATTGTTAAATGCTATTTCAAAATTTAATTTATGTCTAATAAAAAGCTTCCATATGTCCCCATCAAATTGGTACACTTCTTCTATATTTCCCTCAGCATCAACAAAACTAAAATAATCGCCTACTTTAGGGTTGCTAGGGAATGGTGTACCTGTGGGTGCTTGGTTGCTTTGGGTGTAATTAGAATTAATTGATGTTTCTTCATTAACAGTTGATCTATTAGACCCAAAAATAACTTTGGTAACTAGTTGCTGGGCTTCTTGTGCAGAAGAAGGTATTGTTCCATTAATAATCAAATCAGAATAATTAATAAAGTTTGTTAAATAATTGAATGAATCTAAATTTTTAATTATAATAGATTCTCCAGCCAAATTAACTTTATAATTTCGCGGTAAATACTGACTAATTCCGCCTATTTCTAGCTCAAAATGAGAATCATTGTTAGGTATTGTGTTTATTTTTACCATAGTGGTGTTATTTTTTTTGTTATTACACTAGATTTTATTCCATAAGGAGTAACAGAAGATGAATTTTTTTCTGTGTTATTTAAACATGGACCACATTCTGAAGAATTATATTCTGGAAAGATATTTTTTGAAAAACATAAATATGTATCAACATCTTTAAATAATGCGTGCGCTAAATTTCTATAATAATCATATTGCATTTTTATGCTTGATGAAGACTTTGAAGAATAAAAACTACTTTGAAAATCCATATTTCCAACAGGAGTATCATTATATTCATTGAGCATAACATAACGAGCATAAGCATAATGAGCTAATACATTTTTTAACCCTTCATGATATTTATACCCCCCTGATTGAACTTCATATTTACCACCAAATAAAAGGGTGTGAAATATTTCATTATCTTTATTTTCAAGTACGATATACCAAAAATCTTGAAGGAGTTTCTTCATATCATGATTTTGTGCTTGTGTAATTCCCAATATTATTTTGGATTTATCACAATGGATAGACAGTTGACCAATATTTCTTACCTCCTCTATGGTTATTAATAAATTACTCATCTATTAAAGGATTAATTTTTAATTCAAACCCAAGTACTTTAAAAGTTTTTTCTATTTCGTCCCTATCCCAGAAAGTTTGTTGATTGTAAAATCTTTGCATTTCTCTGTAAGATTCTCCAGAGTTGCTAAATATTGCATCACTAGAGAAGGCTAGTCCTTCCGGCAAATTTTTAAATACTCCTAAAATATTTCTTATTATACGTTTATCTGTATTTTCGAACAATTTATCATCGTATTGTGCATCTAGTTGTATAAATTTTACAGCATCTTCCAAGTTTTGACCAGCTTCAACATCAAGCCTATATACGCCTCCAGAATTTTCAGAACCAAGAAATCTCGAAAAATCATTTTGTATTTTTTCTTTTTCCTCTTTTTCTAATCCGGCACACACCATAATTAATTTACCTAAAAACGCTAATCTGGATTGTGTGTTAGTATATATAGATATTCTATGCTCACTGTCTGCATCGTTATAAGCAGGATCAATAAAACTTAGTGGATAAACATAATCAGAAGGATTAAAAAAATAGACCTGTCCTCTAAAATCAGATATAGCTCTTTCAAGAGAAAAAGTATCTTTTTTATTCCTCTTATTTAAACTAAAATCATTTAATAATTGAGCCTTTAAAACCTCCTGGTTATTATTGAAAGGATAATACCATTTTCTTTCTTGACTATAACCGGAAAGATAACTCCATTTTTTTTCATAATTATCATAGTAAATTTTTCCTTTGCTGTCTTTATCGTCCTCTTTGGAAATTCTGCATTTTGTATAATCTAAAACATCTAAGCTTTTAATTACTATTTTTCCATTCTCCCAGCCATATCCAATATGAATAAAAGCTCCTCCTTGATAAGTATAGCTTTTTATGACTTTCTTTAAAATGGTAGACAAAGTGTAATTTTTCCTTTTGTTTATCAAAATATCTGCGCCTTCATCTATACCTTTTCCATAGATATAGGACATCATCACATTAACACATCTTTTAGCAGTAGGAGAGCTGTTAATAATCCTTTCTATCTCATTTGGGTATAGGTTATTTGCACCATTTATATAGATCTTTTCATCGTTATGTAATACTTTAACTACTCTGCTGAATAATTCAATAAAAGATGCTCTAACTCCCATATCTATTTAATATCTTCTTCTGTTTTCTTTTTAGAAACCTTCTCTTCTTTATTTTCAACCTCTTCCTTTGTCTTGTTTACAGAAATAGAATCTAAATTCAAGTCTTCAACTTTTTTATCTTCTACTTTTGTATTTTTAGTTGAAATTTTCTTCTTTTTACTATCTTCTTCTGATTTCTCTGTTTCAACAAGAGTTTCAAATTCTTTTTTTCTGGCTTCCAGTTCTTGTTCTGTGCCATACTTCAAATAATTCTCTGCAAATTCATCGGTCATTTGGTTTCCATAAATCCTATAAGTTCTCCGATCTTTGATGTAGGTAAATATTTTTTGGCTTAAAAGACGGTTAATTTTATATTTATTATTTTTCATTTTTAAATTACTTGAGTTATTATTTTTAGTAGATTTTACAAACAGATCCCAATCAGAATTAAAAGAGCAACTCATACAATTAGGCTTAAAACCAAACTGCTTTTCGAATAGATCTATATAGGAAAGCAGTAGAGATTCATTTTTACGAACTTCCTGCTTCCCTATATGTATCAACTCCTCCCTTGTCATTAGGCTGCCTTATTTTCAAATAAAGAATCGAAATCAGCAGTTTCTCCTCCTGGAGTTTCTGATTCATAGATCAGAGGCAAGCTGTTCTCTTGTGCTGTTTCTAAAGACTGTAAGACAATGGCATTAACCCCATTATTTGCCTGTAAGTCATTAGTATAATCTGCGGAGGATAATCCGTAATCCATTCCATAAATTTCGATGCCTCCTGTTTTAAATTGCATTGCAACCACAAAACTTCCTCTATCCAATTCATGTTGTGCTAATTTTCCTTCTGCATCAGCTGTTTGTATGATCATATTTGTTTTATGAAGGTATTGAACCATACCTTGATCGGTGGTAGATTTATCAAAAGAGCCAGAGAATGAACTCCCTGATTCCATCGCTCTATATAGATACCCTTTCTTCCCTTCTTTTAAACTGAATTTTACATGATATTTTCCAGTTTTGGAATCTATGGTTATGTTGTAAGTAGCTATATCATTTTTATTTATAATAATTGCTTGTTGGTAATATCTTTTATCTAATGAGGTACAAGCTAAATCTTGTCCCCTTTGAATTTCTGCACATAAACTGGTTACTGCCATTGTTTATTTATTTTTTAGGTTAATTATTAATTTAGATTGCAATTGCATATTCATCGGTTACCAACTTGGCTTCCATGGTAGAGTTTGTTTTAACAATTAATTTGTCATTAACATTATCAAAAACTACTTTAAAATAGTTTAAATCATCTTTTTGAGATGTTCCTATCCTCAAATTTTCTCTAGATGTAAGCAAGGCAAAGTTTGGATTTTCTCTAGGATTATTTCCACCACCACCATTTAGTTCAGGAATTTGCTTAATCGCTGTATCAATTTCACGATGTACGATGATTTTAACCCCTCTAAAGGAAATGTTCTCCTTGTTCCACAAAGGCACGTGCTGAATCAATTTAGTATCATAAATTTTTTCACAATAACCCGCAGCTCTATCTGTTTTTTCATTTAACCAATTAACAAAAGGTTTTGCCATATAATTTGACATTTTGATTAATTGATTAGAAGGGTCATACCAAGGTTCGTCAGAGACAGAATCAATAAGATTATTTAAAGTATCAAACACTTTTTCTCCTGTCATTAATTGATCTTTGTAAGATGTAGCTAAGTTTTCATTGATGTCAACTTTTAACCCACCACCAGCTTGTGCTTGAACTAAGTAACCATTTTGTTTATTTAAATAGGGTGCTTTTTTTGACTCATCTGCCAAATAAGCATTCCTCCATTGAGCAGCTAAAAGGTTTTCTTTAATTTTGTTTATTAAGAAAGCCATATAGATGATTCCTTTATCATTTTCCTGTGGATTGTAGATTTTAAAAGTTCCATAAAAAGCAGCGAACTCATCATCAAATTTTTTTGTACAAAATTCGTATTGACATCCAAATTGTTTTAACCTCCATTCTTTCGAACTATAATTTAAATCTAGGCTACAGCTATTATACTCACAATTGTTTTCATCCATATAGCTATTGCTTGTATAATCAGCCTCAGAAGTAATAATTTGGATTTTTTCTCCAGTTTTAACTCCAGTTTGAATGTAATGTGAAGTTGTCAAATTAGAAACTCCATAGCTCTTGGTGAATATAGCCTTAGATATTGTTGAGCTGTTACCAGCTACTATACCTTGTATAGTTTCTGCGAATTCATTAAAATTGCTTTCAAAAGTTGTATTCATTGTTTTTTAGATGTTAAGATTTTTAAGTTTTTCTAAGTAGTTTATAGAACCACCTTCATATTTGTCTTTTTTGGCTTGTTCATCGGCCATGGATGATTCTAGTTCTGTGAACTTGTTAAGGATTTTCGAAGATCTTTCAGCTTCATTTTTGAATTTTTGAAGATCTTTTATCAATATTTCTTTTTCCTCTTTTTCCTTGTTTAATTGTTTTTCTAACTCTTGGATTTTAGTATCTTTTGGATCTGTTTCAATGGGAGGGTCTTTTGGCTCCGGTTCAGCGCTATTTTTTTTAATATCTTTTAGCGCTCCGTTTTCAAAGACATAAATAGTCCCATCAGACATTGTAACTTCTCCTTTAGCTGGTTCTCCGTTATAAGAGGCAGTATCTCCTATTTTAACTTCTTCGCTTTCTTGTACTTCTGAAAAAAGTAGTTCATTGTTTGAGGCATCAAATTCTATTTTATTGTTAGCTTTAAAGGCTTTGGTAAAAGCATTAAAACGCTTTTTTAACCATGTTTCTTTGTTGTTTTTTTCTTCCATTTTATGCATTATTTTATTTAGAAATTCAGGTTTGTATACTTCATCTACCTCAGTCCCAAACTTCATGTCTAAGGCTTGATCTAAAGGGATATAGGTTTCTTGCTGCATTAATTCTCTTGCTTGTTGTTCACTCATTAGGGTGTGTTCAGTGTAGAATTTTGCTAATGATTCATTTACAAATTCAGAGTCTTCACCCATAGGTGAATATGCTTCGTGTATAAATGGTAGTATATAGGGGTTGAGTATTCGTTTATCTCCTGCGAGAAATATAACTGTACCTATGGAGGCAACAAAGCCATCGGCCCGGGTGGTTATTTTAATGTTTTTTTCTTTGGCAAATCTTCTAAGTTCTCCATAGATAGCGAAGCCTTCGTCTACATAACCACCATCTGTCTTTATCCTTACCAAAACATCAGGCTCTCCATTGTATTCCTCAAGCCTTCTTTGTAAGTCTTTCAGTGTGAAAGTATTTTCAGATTGATAATCGGAGATACCGCCATATATTTTAATCTCAAAAGCCATAAAGAACGTTGTATTTTATTCAAAAATACAGACAATGGGAGATTAGTTGTTGGACAGACTTTTGTCTAATGGCGTTAAATTGAAAGGATTTTTTTATCTTATATTTGTATACTTATTTAAGTATATCAAATATGGATTTGTCAAATAATGATTTATTAAGTTTAATTGAACGTACTAGAAAAGAAAGTGAATTTGGTATTAGTTACAGAACTCCTTTTCTTGTTAATGAGTCATTAAAAAGAAATTTAACAAAAAATATAGGATTATACAATAATAACAATTCGAGTCCATATTATTTAAAAACAGGTATTACAAGTATTAAAGAAGTTGTTCAACAACATAATTATAGTAAATCAATTTTAGGGACTGGAATGTTTTTTATAGGTTTTCCTATGATAAAAAAACGATTTGTTACAAAAGGTTCTGTAGAAGGAACATCTATAGCGTCAAAATTTCTTTCAAATAAACTATCTTATAATATGCCATTTAAAATATATAGCATCAATTTATATGGAAAACTAAAGACTACAACAAATTTAGGTAGAGGGTTTGGTCGTGTAATCCCTAATATAGGTGTGGCATTGCTAATTATTGACGCAATAGAATTACTTATTGAGGTATATGAGTATGATAAAAATAATAATAAAGTAATCTTTAAAGGATTTGGTAATGGAGGAAGTTTTGGAGGTGGTGGAGCTAGTGCTATTTGGTAACTTATAATGAAAATAAAGATGATTGATAATAAATTACAATTATTTTTAGAAAAAGAATTATTAACAAAATGGAGTAAGAAAATAATTTTTACCCCTCAAATGAAATTGTATAAAGATTTTGGTCTAGAAGGAGAGGATGCAGAAGATTTTTTGTTACATTTTACTAAAGAATTTAAGGTTAATTTTGATGATAAGTTTAATTTTAGAGATAGATTTTATTTAGAATTTGAAGAAGGTTTTATAAAAAATCTATTTGCTCCTTTTATTTCGATATTTAGTTTTGTAACCAATAAAAAAGCCCCTAAACTCAAAGATCTTAGCATAGGAGAACTACAAGAAGCAATTAATACAGGAGTTTTAAAATAAAAAAAGCCCCACACGGGGCTGTGGAGTTTTATATGCTATTTAAGTAAATGTTTTAGTTTAAATTGGAATTTAAAACATCCAATCTTTCTCCCAAATAAATGAATTTATAAATACCCATTTATCTGCATCTTTTTTATACCAAATGGTAAAGTTGGTGTCATTGTCTTTTTCCCAGGTAACTTCTTTAATCAATATTGGTTGATCTCTTTCCTTTTCATTAAAATAATTATATAACTCTATTCTAAATTCAGAGATAATAGCTTCATTTAATAAATATTCTTCTTCTGTAATAGGTTTATATTTTTCTTTAATTTGTTCAAAAGACCAATTTTTTACTTTTTCAGGATCTATAAAAGCCATTGGTTGGGTATTTATTTTACTTCTTGTAGATATAATTTCAATAGGGGTACTAATGGTGGGGTGCGTTAGCTGTTTATGTTCTTGACAACTTATTTGTAAAACTAGAATTAAAACAAAAAGATTAATTTTTTTCATACTATATAGAAAGTTGTATTTGCGAACATAGAGTTTAGCTGGATTAAAACATAATCTAAATGACGATTTCTCAAATTATTTCCTATATTCATAATACTTAAATAATCTAATTTAAATCCCCCATTAAGTCTATAGCTGTCATGATATTCATCTGAATGGCTTATTCCTCTAATAGGAACATTCCCTATAGCATGACCGAATTCATGCGCTACAGGATATTGTTTGTATTTAGACCTACCTGCGTATCGAGTTACTATTTTTGTATCTTCTGTATCTAAACTTATAATTTTACTATTCCAATTTACGTAGCTTGTTTGAAACCCTCCTGGAGCAATCTTAGTTAAATTTACTTTCCAATGAGGATTTATCAATGCCCATTTAATATCAAAATTAACCGTAAAAGTGGTATTCTTATGCTTTTCAGCAAAAGAAGAAGTTCCTTGAACTTTTAATTTAAAATGACCTCCCCAAATTTTCCATATTCTTTGGTCTGCCAATTCATGAAATTTTCTTCTTTCAGTAATTGTCCAAGGGGTAACCTTTGTAAGCCAGTTGTATTGCCATCTTTCCTGTATAAGAATGATATTTCTACCTTCTTCTATAAAAATATCCATTCTATCAGTTCTTTTGGTTGTAGACATATAATAATAAAAATTTATCTACCCCAAAGATAATTATTTATCTGAGTGAGATAAAAATTTATTTGTTTTTTTCTTTTATCTCCTCTAACATCCTCTCTATGTCTGATATGGAGTTGATTTTATAAATTTTGCCTTTATGTTCTATGTATCCTTTAGTAACATTATCTATTGGCACAAATAATTCTATAAAGTCTACATCTAACGCTTTGGATATATCTTGTAATCTACTAATTGTAGGATTTCCATTTAAAGATTTAGAAAGTCCTACTTCTGTTATTCCTATTTTTTCTGCTAAATCTTTAAGCATTAATCCTTTATTTCTACAAATTTCCTTTATTCTATACATTTTAAATTTAAATTAGTGCAAATTATTTTTCACTTAATTTATAAAAAACTGATGTTTCTAATTTAAGATTCAGCATATTTAAAAGAGAATTTAATTTACCTTCTCCAATGTCTGGAGCTTCTTTTCCTTTAGCTATATTCTTTAAATAAAAAAATTGCCTTCTACTTATAAAATGTTTGTCTGGGTCTATTCCGTCAGTAGTTAAGCCATTATCTTTTAAATACTTTTCAAATAACTCTACTATTCTTTTATATAGGTCTTGTTTGCTTTCAAAAATATCTTTCATAAGACAAAGATAAAAAATATTATAAAAAAAAAGTGCATAAAAATTTGCACAATACAAATAGTGCAATTATATTTGCACTATAAAATAACAACAGATAATACAAACAACATGAAAACAATATTAAAAAATATAATGATTGAAGCTTGGAAATTTTTTAGAACTACAGGTAAAGAATTTTCAGAATGTTTAAAACAAGCTTGGAGAAATTTTAAACTTGTTCAAGCTATGAAAAAAGGTATCGTAAAATTTTACTTCACAAAAGTAAATGGAGAAGTAAGAGAGGCTTGGGGTACTTTAAATGAAAAATTCCTGCCTGTGGTTTCAGGTATTGACAAAAGAAAGAAAAATGAATTTGTACAAATATATTTTGACACAGAAAAGCAAGAATACAGATGTTTTAAAAAACTTAACCTGATATAAACCTTAAAAAATAAAGCCATGAAAACAATAAGTATATCCTACGAACAAAGACTAAATATTAATGGTAAAATAGGTTATGTAGATTTTATAGGGGAGGATGTAATAGTACTAGTCAATGATAATAGAATAGCATAACAGAGGTAATAAATATTAAAGATATAAAACAAATAGAAACATTAACAAACAATTTGCAAGGATGGTCAACCAAAGACATTCATTACAATTAATAAAACTTTAAAACCCCAATACCATGCAAGAATTAGTTAAAATCACAGAAAAAAACGGAAAACAAGCAGTAAGCGCGAGAGAATTACACACGTTTTTAGAGGCAAAAGAACGATTTGGAAACTGGATAAAGAGAATGTTTAAATACGGATTTATAGAAAATACGGATTATGTAGGGTGTAAACAATTTAACACCCTAGCTAATCAAGAGCTTTCGGATTTTGCTCTAACATTAGATTGCGCAAAAGAAATCTCTATGATTCAAAGATCAGAGAAAGGAAAACAAGCCCGACAATATTTTATAGACTGTGAAAAGAAGTTAAAAGAAGTAAGACAAATAGGAGATGGGGAAGATTTAAAAAATATAGAAGCTAAAATAATGGTTGCTAGATTTTATTTAGAAGTTTGCAATCCCAATGAAAATTCAAAACTCATGCTTATGCATTCTATCGCTAATCCTGTGGGCTTAGACCTTCCAGACTACACTACTTCCAAAGATGTGTTGCGTTCAGCTTCTGAGCTGCTTAAAATAAACAACATAGGTATGAACACAAGACAACTAAACCAATTACTATTACAAGAAGGAATTTTAACCGAAAATTCAAGATCTTCAAATAGCAAAACAGCTAAAGACGGAAAGAGTTATTTCAAAACATTAACAGAAAAGGGATTAGAATACGGAGAAAACCAATCCTCAATTCATAACCCTAAAGAAACACAACCCTTATATTATGAAAATAAGTTCATGGATTTATTAAAGTTATTGAATTTATTGTGAGTTCCTTTCATTTTTAAATTTACAGCTGTTGTTACAACTTTTTGAAAAAACGCCCTTCCTTTTCAAGGATTGTGAGTTCCTTTCATTTTTAAATTTACAGCTGTTGTTACAACATCTAATCCTATAAATAGTTGATAGGTAAATATTTAGAAACTAAATTAGGATTTAAAAAAACTAAAAAACCGAATAAAAAATAATTTTTTATTCGGTTTTTTTATTTCTGATATTTAGTGTTCTTAAATGCTCTAATATTATACAAATTTTATTGAATTATTGTTGGAGTTAACTCTTCTTTAGCTCTATCAAATTCCTCTTGCGTAATAATACCCAAATCCAATAAGTCTTTTTTCTCTTTCAATAATTTGATAGCCTGTTCTTTAGTAATTTTTGCATTAGTTAGTAATATTTCTCCTGTGTTATAAGCTTGATCAAAATTTAATACAGTAATATATTTTGTTAATGGTATTTTTTGCCCTTGAACAGGTTGTGTTTGTAATTTAATTCCATAAGTACCCATGCTTCTGAAAATTTGGATTTCTTCTATTGTTATATAATTACCTGTTAAAGTTCCATTTACATAATCAATACCTCTTAATAATGTACCATTTAGAGTTCCAAATATTAAAAAACTAAAATCGCCTCCAGTACCTTGTTTATTTGAAGGAATACCGAGTTTTAGAGTATCTCCTTTTTTTATACTATTGCCATCTTCAGTTATATATGTTCCAACTATACAGTTGTTAGAATATTTATTTCTAAAATTACTATCAGAAAACTCATTATAATTAAAAGTTTCAACTTCTTTTAATTTTTGCCCAAAGCAAAACACGCAAAGAGTTAATAAAAAGAATAAGCTTATTTTTTTCATAAGTAAAATTTTAGCCCAAAAGTAATGATTTTATCTCAGTGGGGTAAAAAAATACATATATTTGTCTATAACTTTAATTTTTTAAAGTTTAGCTAAACCTAAACAATTGAAAAAATATTCATTATCTTTGTCTAATTATTTTCCTAAAGACACAAAAATAAAAGTATATGAGCTTTGTAAACAAGGAGTAAGTTATTTTGATAATTTTTATACAGAAATAGAAGATGAAGGGAATTCTTATTCTGATTTAGTTGCTGCTATTAGAATAATAGAAGATACATCAAACCTATTATTAAGACCTAAAGGTCAATTTCGAAAATTACAAACTAGCAATTCTCCCTATAAATTATATGAAGCAAAAAAAGGGATAATAAGGATATATTTATTTCATGAGGAGCATAAAGGCAGGGTAATGGTTCTTGGAGGAAAAAAAGATAATCAAAAAAAAGATATAGATCTTTTTCAAAAAATCATTAAAGAGTATTATGAAGAACAAAATAAAAAATAACAAACAAAAGTTAGAAAAAATACTTGAAACCCCTTCTTACTGGGTAGAAGCAATAAATGGGGAACTTTATAATTCTATAGTTGAGTATATGAAAAAAAATAATATGAATCAAACTCAACTTGCTGAATATTTTAATATTTCTAAAGGAAGAATTTCACAAATACTAAATGATGGAGATATAAATTTTAAAATTGAAAAAATAATAGAAATAGCCTTGAAGGTTGATAAATTCCCAATAATTAAATTAGAAGATAAGGAAATATACTTAGAGTCTAAAACACAGATAAACAATATTATACCTTTAACATATAATTATAATAATGTTCTTTATAGTGAAGTTAAAGATGATAATATAGAAATATCTAAAGGCACAGAAGAAGGGTATTTGAGATTTGAAAAAAGTGATACAGATGTATTTAAACTAGCAATTAGTTAATATGGATAAAAAGGATTTTTTAGGATATAAAGTAGATAATATATACACCTCTTTTTTTCAATTAAAAGATCTTAAAAAAGAAGAAGTTAAAGAATTGTTTACTATTAAGGATAGACTTGAATTAACTATAAGAATAGCTTTTATTGCAGATTACAACAATGGTACAATGAATGTAGGAGTTGTGATAATGCTAACAGATAGAGAAAAACACGAATCTGTTTTACACCATGTAGTTAATACAACGTTTGGCATTTTGGGTTTAAATACTATTCTGGACACAGAAACGCAAGAACTAAAAATACCAAAAGAAATGATGTTAAGTCTTTTATCGATAAGCTTTTCACATGCCAGAGCAGTATCAATAACAAGTTTAGGCAATACACCTTTAAATGGTTATTTTGTTTTACCTGTTGTTGGGGTTAATACACTAAAAGAATCATTAGAAACAGGTCAAATGAATTTTAAATAATTTAAGCCTTACCTCTCCATTTTTTTTATAGCACGTATGATGGTTTTGATATCTACTCTAAACTCCTCAGCGGTTAATTGGTATTTTTCCATTTTACTTAGTGAATTATCTACTCCTTTATAGAACTTATACATTTCATAATGGTTTACTACAGAACAGCTAATTAAGCCCCCTCTTACCATCCTTTTAAATACACCCTTATTTTTATTTATTAATTCTCCTACACATTCCATTTTTCACACTTTTCAATGCTTTGTCTTAATTTATAAGGCAATTCACACCCACATTTCACACAATATTGCTCTGAAATCAAAGGGATTCGTGTGTCTTTTACCCTCAAAAAGCTAATAGGCTCCATCTTCATAAACTCACATCCTGCACATATTTCAGCCCTTTTTTTGGCTAATTCTTCTATTGTTTCATCAGGGATATTAAAGTTATTAATACCCTGCTGAACTGGTTCTATTCCATTTTTAGAAATAGTTTTTACTTTTTTTATAATACTAGAAACCCGCTCCATCGCTTATTCTTTGATTTTTGGTTAACTGACTGATACCTTTTTGACTTCCTGCTTGGCTACCTTGCAGGCTTCCTATCTGTGAGCCTATCTGACTTCCTATTTGTGAGCCTTGTTGACTACCTATTTTACTTCCATTTAAAGCCCCTTCATATGCCCCTTGTTTTATAGAGGAGGAGAGGGATGATAAATCAATATTATTTGAATTTTGACTAGAGGCTAAAATCATTTGAGTGTTAACTGGGAATCCCTGAAACATGTCAGAGGTTGGGCGTAGTAATTCTATATTCTGCCACCCTCCGTAAGCTTCTACGTCTTTATGATTAAACACTACTTCTTTTCCATGCACAGCTCCTCTTTCTTCGTAAATAGAACTACCTCCAGTATACCCCCCTTTGAAGTAGCCTTGAGAGGGCTCATTTTTATTTAATGGAGAAACTTGCATTGCTGTTACTACTCCTTTACCTACATTTTGCAAACCTTCAACCGCTGAACTTACTTCTAACCCTGCAATTTTAGCTACCTGTGCAAATCCAAAAACACCAGTTGCGATAGCTTGAGCTATCGCATAGCCTGGAATAGGTTTTCCTGCAAAAGCCTCTAGGGTTTTTACTATCGCAGAATAAGTATCAATGGTTGTTGCTGCAATAGCAGCTGCTTTCCCCGCCATTGTTTGTTCTCCCATTATTTGGGCAACCCCTTGAGCTATTTGTGCGTATGCTTCTAGCTCCGCAAACTTAGCTTCTTGTTGAAGTTGAATAAGCGCGTTTTTGTACTCGTAATCCATGTTATAAAGGGCAGAATTTAAATAAGCTTTTCTTTCTAAAGTTGCTTGGTCTATTTCATAATATATATCTGCCATTTTAAGGGCTTGTTCTTGCGTTTTTATTTCTTCTAATTCATTTTCAAGTTTAATTCTTTCTTCATTTTGTTGGTATTCATTTTTTATTTGCTCAGATTTAATTAAATACTCGCTTGCTCCACTACTAATTAAAGCTTCTATTTTTTGCTTAAACTCTAAAGCTTTTGCTTGTTTCTGCTCTGCGAGTATTTGGGCGTTGTATTTATCTTTATTTTCCTTTATTTTTTTGTCTGTTTCGCTTTCCAGTTTAATTTTTTCATGTCCAAGTTTGGTGGTTATTTCAAGTATTTTAGCGTTCTTTTCCTGTTCATTTTTAATGGTTTGGCGGGCTTGTTCTATTTGATTTTTCGCTTCTTGGTCTAGGAATTCTTTTTGCTTGTTTTCGATTTCTTTTAAACGCTCCGCTTCTAGCTGTAAAAGCTTTTCATTAGTTCTTTTACTTTCATCTAATTTGCTTTCACTAGTTCTAATAAATTCGTCTAATTCGGCTTTCATGATAGCTAAGCTAGAGTTGGATATGGCTTGTAAAGCCTTTAACTGCTCCTGAGCTTGTTTTAAAGATTCATTGTCTTTTTTTGAAGGTCCGGATTTTTTAGTGTTTTGCGAAGGTGGTTTAACAGCGGTTGGCTTCGTTGAATTAGCTTCACCTCCTTCATCCTTTAAAGCAGAGGAACTAAACTCAATTTTATTCAGTTTGCCGTTTACGGTTGTGTTTATAGCGCTTTCATAAGCATTTTTAATGTCTTTAGCACCTGAGATGGCAATGTCTTTCATTCCGACAAATCCATCTTTTAAGGAATCTTTTATACCATCTAGATCTAAGGTTAAGAGAGATTTAATTAACCTCGCGCTACTTTTTAGATTATTCCATAGTAATTTGAGTGCAGATGTAGCAATTGACATTTGAACTTGAAATATAGTCCCAATACTACCAATAGCCCCTCTAAGAAGCATCGAACTATTGTACGTTTCAATAAAACCATTAGCAAATTCAATTATACCATCAATCATTTTAATTAATGTACCATTCACCCAAGATTTTCCTTGTGCTTTCATCATTTCAAATGTACCCCCAGACGTATTGAATAACTGCGCCCATTTTTGATTTAAAGCCTCTGTAGATTTGATTTCAATCTGTCTAGCTTTTTCGATTTCCGTTAATTCTCGGTGGGTATTTTCAAGACCATTATTTAGGGCTTTAACGATATGCACGTAACCTCCAGTGTCTTCACCCATAGAACCCATTACATTAGCTACTACCGCCCCTGTATCTTTGAAAGATAAACCAAGTTCTTTACCTTTTTTTATTAGTTTGTCTAATACCTCACGACCTTGTACCTCTCCAGCTTTATATTGCTTAATTAAATTATCAATAAAAGCTTTGCCGAAAGTATTATCTAAACTTTCTTTTCCTGCTTTATTTAGATCATTGAAACGTATGGAAAATTCTTTGATAGTGTCAACAAGTTTGTCTTTATATGTACCTGCTTTCGCTCCTTCTTCCATAATAGAGAAGAACTCATCAGCAGAATAACCCATATTTTTAAAGTGAGAGACATATTCAGAAGTATTATCAAAAAAATCTTCTGCACTCTCTCCAGAACGTATAAAACCATTCGTCACTTTATTAAAGGCATCTTCATAACTAATACCCATACTATTTGCCACCGCATTAACAGCATTTAGGGTCTGTTTTTCGCTTTCTCCTGATTCTTTAGACAATGTTCTAACCTTTACTGTTAAATCCGTTAGAGCATCCCCTGAAAGACTTGTAAATTGCTGAACCAAACGAGTGGATTTACTCATTTCGACATTATAATCATACCACATTTTTGTGAGTTTTGCGACTCCTGCTAAAGCAATTAAAAATGCACCAATAGGGTTGGAGCCTAAAGCTAATGCTTGAGAGTATAGACCTTTAAATTCTCCTGTAAGAGCCTGAACAGGAGTAGCCCCCCCTTGTAATGTTTCAAATAATCCCTCTAATTGCCCTCTATAATTTCCTACCTCTACTTGATTAACTCCTGTAGATTTTTGAAGCTCCTTATATTCATTATCTTGAGCTTGGATAATATTTAATAATCTCCCTCCAACTTCAATATTGTTTCTCTGCTCTGCTGTTAAGTCTCTATATATTTTCCTATTATTAGCAAGAGCTTGACTAAGCTGGTTAATAGACCCGTCCGTTTTTATAATAACTTCATACTCATCTACCAAGGTTTTATTAAAAGCATCAACCTGTCTTTGAGAGTTTCTTAATTCTTGCTGTTCTTTTCGTAGAGCAGACGCATTTAATTCAAGTTCATTTCTTAGTCCTTTATTTTTGTCTTGCAGCTCTTTTATTAGCCTTGCTCTTTCTTTATATTCATCACTATTCGACTTTCCTTGTCTTGCTAATGAACTTAATACTTCGCTGTCTTCTAAGATGGTTTTTTCGTTTTCTTTAATTGCATCAGTAAAAAATTTTACTTCTCCTTTTAATATTTCAACCTGTTTTCTAGCTTCTGCCGCCTTACTCAAAAAACTATCAACATTTAAGTCTACTGTAGTGACTTTTGCATTTTGTGTCTTCTCCAGTTCTTTATTAACCTTTTGCAGTGATATAATAGTTGCTTGAGCATTTTTTTGAGATGCATCTGAATTTGCCTTTTCCTTTTGTTTTGTCATCTCCAGAATTTCATTAGCTCTGGTTCTTTCTTTGTTTAATTGGGCAACTTGGGCTTGTAAATTAGCAATAGTTTCTGCCTGAACCCGCATCGAGGCTTTCAGCTCATCCATTTGCTTTTTGTTCTTTTCTAATTCCACATTCATGGATTTATCGGAAGTGGTAAAAAGATTTACAACCTTAGATAGTTTTTCGTATTCAGAAGTCATCGTATTTAATGATAAAATAACCCCATCCTGTTCTTTTTTTACAATTTGTAATTTTTGGGTATAATTTTGAATAGATTTTTCAAGTAAACTTGTATCCCAATCAAGTTCAGCAATAGATATTTTTTCTGCCATTTTTTTGTCTTTTATTAAGAATATGCTTTAAAGCCTGATGAAATTATAGGTTTATAATATATATCACCTTCAGTGGTGTTTAGTTTTACTTCAATATTTCCACTTATAAACCCTTCATAGGTAGTAGCAAAATCACTTTTTCCTATTTTTATTTCTAATGGGTTTGAAATATTTAATATCTCATTTTTGTTCAAAATTGAATAAGTTTTTTCTTGTACATCAGGTTCAAGAATAGTAGTGTTTTTTAAAATTTATTTATTATCTAACACGCATATACTAACTATTGGATCTTTTTTATATCCAAAGCCAACACCCACATATTGGTAATTTGAAACTATAAAGTCTAAAGTGTTTGTAGTTGATATATATTCAAGAGGAATAGTTAGTTTTATTAGTATATGGTCTTCATGATCAAACCATTCTAATGGTAAATAGATTTTTTTATCTATTCCAACGCTATTCTCACCAACACTATTATTTAAAGAAGTATTTGAACATCTCCCATTATCAAGCTGAAACCTGAAATCGTACAATCCATATGGTAATTTAATTGAAGTAAATACATTGTTACCATCCGTTTGAAAATTAACTTTAGCTTTTTCCCATTCTGTTTTTTTAATTGAGCGAAAGTAAATATGATTTATATATCCATCTAAGTAAGGTAAAGAAATTTTAAAAATTTGATTATTTTCTGAGGGATTATCAAAAGGCTCAATTGAGAAGTTATCATAATAATATTTGTGAACTAAACAATCTTTTAGGTTGGAAAGTAAAAGCAGGAACCGAGCTTTTATTGGAAAAAGAAAAACCTTCTCAAGAAAAATTACAAGAAATAGAAGAAAGGCAGGAAGAACAAAAAATACAAGAATTTAAAGAAGAAAGAGAATCCCATGAAGGAAGTCATTTTTTAGTACATGGAGCAAAATGTATTTGTAACAAAGGTAGTAATTTAGCAACCCTTAAAGTAATATCCAATCGATACACCCCTTTTAATAATAACAGAGAGGGAGCCTATGCCGCTACTGAAGAAGGTGTACAATTTGAAGAGGGAAGCTTCTGTTTTGGAAGTTGTAAATTAAGAAAAAATGATCCCTGTATATTTTCCCCTGCTGGAAAATGGCAAAAACCTTATAATTATGTTAAAATCTATGATATGAAAACACTAACAGAACTTTCATATCTAAATTGTACCCAAGTAGGGAAGATTACAGTGCATTACCATGGACAAAAAATAAAAATAGGCTTTATGCATTTACAGAGAGCAGATACAGAAACTTTGAACATGATATTGCCCGGACTAGAGTTACAAGAATACATGGAAGAACAAGATACTGACCAATATTATATATAAAATATGGCTAAAGTTTTAAAAGGAATAAAAGGAGAAAGATTTCCCAAAATTGGAGAAAAAGTTATGTATAGTATAAGCTTGGTTGATGGAGTAAAACCTGAGAGTATATCCGATACAGAAATCAAATGGCAATTATATCAAGCAAATGAATATAGTGAATACGAAATTGTTAACTTTTCAGGGCAAAAAATAGGCAAAGAAGTTCCATATACCTTTTTAACCCCTCTATTAAACAGACACATGAAGCTAATTGTCTCCTACAAAGAAGACAGTACAGAAATGTTAGTGATACCAACACAGGGAGAAGCTAAAATAGTAGATGTATTCTTTTTAGATAATACAGGTAAACAATTAAAAAAAATCCCTTCTTATGGAGAAAGCATTATCCTGAGGGTTTATACAGTAAAATTGAATGATAAAAAACTTAATTTTACTATTTACGATATAGTAGAAGGAAAAGAAGTAGAAGTTGGAAAAAACTTAAAACCCCTAAAAGTCATACAAAGTAATGGAGTAGTAAAGTCTGATTTAATTACTCTTAATATTGGAATGCCAATAAGAGCTAAGCAAGATATGTCAGCAGAGGTACATAAATATAAGGTAAAAGTAACTTGCGAAGATCCAGCTTTAAGCTATGAAGAAGAATTAAAAGTAAAAAACGAACAGGTTAATGTTTCTATTATTCCACCCGATGTGCAAACACCCACAACAGTAGGAACTGCACCTAAAAAAGAGGAGGAAAAGAAAGAGGAGAATAAAAAATGCTTTTGTAATAGAGATTTAACTGTGGAAGAAGTAAAATCTTTCTATAATTCTAAAATGTTATTTTCTGCTAAAAATTGTCCTTTACCAGAAAATAAAAAAACATATGAAGAATTTGTAAAAGCCCTAAATATTGCTATGAAGGAGTATAATATTAATACTTGTTTAAGAAAGGCACATTTTTTAGCACAGATTGAAGTGGAATCTGATAGATTAAATACAACATTAGAATATGCAGAAGGTTGGGATTATGATCATACAACACATCAGGGGAATTATGATAAATACAAACTGTATCTTTCTGATAAAGATAAGTATAGACAATATAATGATACTAAAATAAAAAGAGGATATAATAGGTATAAAAACAGTTTTCAGCAAACCATTAGCCAACCATTCGTAGCCCCAGTCATCCGGTTGCCACTCGGGTTGTTTATGTTTACCTTGTTCATCTCTACCCCTGAGCCGATTGTATTCTTCCCGTTCTTTTTTAGAATAAGAACGTATTTCTGCCTTTTCGTCAAAAATATTATCGTAAAACCGATTTTTTGAACATTTATCATCTATCCAAAAACCCGTAAACGCCCCTTCATCTTTAGGATCAATTCAAAAACTCATTTTAGTTTCAGAGTTATCTAAAACCTCAATATTCGGATTTTTTCTTTTGGATTTTAGAATTAGATTTCCCTCGGTATCATAAAACAAATATTGATCTTGAAGCTGAATTAGCTTTCCACCCCTGCCATATTTTCTATCTTGCTTGGCAGTTTCTCTAAAGAGATTCCCAATTTCGTCAGGCAATTTATAATCAAAACTACCATCTTCGTATCGGGCAGAAGCCAGGCTACCGAAAGCATCATAAGCAAAGGTTGTTTCTCCATGAGTTAAAGCATTGGTAATTTGTTGCAACTGTTGGGAAGCATTCCACTGATAGTTTTTATGTAATCCTGATTTAAATTTGTAAGATTCAACTTTTTGTGAAAGAGGAAGATTATTTTCATCGTAACTCCAACTGCTTTTTACACCTCCAGGCAAGGATCTTTCCACTTCCAGCCCCAGCATATTTCTTTTTATTTTAGCAATCCACAGGTTTTCTTTGTCCCCTGCCTGTATACCAGAAATTTGCCCAAAAGCATCACGTGTATAGTTTATATTTGCACCTAAGGAACTTTTAACTTCAACAAGGTTACCATCTTTATCATAAAGATAATCCAGCAGGTGTTCTCCTTGTTTTTCCTGTAGAATTTTACCATCTCGGTTTCGCTTGAAACTAACGGCTGTTTTGCTGTTTCGGGCCTCAATAAGCCTAACTGCTTGGTCGTAAGAAAAAGTTTCCCAGCTACCGTCGTGGTATTCTGCCCGGGTAATCCGCCCGCCCTTGTCGTATTCGTATTCGGTAAAGCGGTCAGCTCCACGTTTTATGCGAACAACCTTTCCAGCCTTGTCACGTTTATAGTAGCGGTTAATTCCGTCGAAGGAAACTTCTCGAACAATATCTCCTCTTTGGTTGCGGGAGAATTGGTATTTTTCCCCTTTTTCATTGCTTAGTGCAGTTAACCTTTCTTGTAACATCGTATTCAAAAAAAACCTTAACGCCTTTTTCTTCCCTGCTCCGTATACTCCCCAAGGGAGTATAGGTATAATTTATTTTTGAGTGCAAAGAATTTACCCGCAAGATACTGTCATAGGCATCATACTTAAGGTCTATAATTTCTGAATTAGGTAATTTTACCTTAGACAAACGCCCCAAACGGTTGTATTCAAATTGTTGTTTATTACCCAGAGGATTAATTACCTCGGTACATTCTCCTAAAGAATTGTATTTCCAACGCGTAGTTTTTTTTAAAGGATTGGTCAATTCCACTAAATTGTATTGGGAATCGTACTGTAAATGGGTTTCTTCCTCCCAATGGTTTCTTATAGTGGAAATAAGATTTTGCTCGTTGTAGAGAAAACGGGTAGATTTTCCGTCGGATTCTGTACTATGCAGCCTATTATTATAGTAGGTCCATTTCGTGTGGTTGCCGGAAGGATCGGTAGCTAATATCAGTCGGCTTTCACTGTCATAAGCAAAAGTATACGTACTTTCATCAGGTAAAGTAGTTTTAGTAAGATTTCCTAATTCATCGTAATTATGAAGAGTTTCTAAGCCTTCTTCATCGGTTTCTTTAACTAGCTTATCCTTTAAATTTAAAAAGTCGTTTTCTAAAATATCTTTTAATTTAATATTCTCAATTATTATTTTGTTATATAGTTCCTTTGATTCTAAACCATCATAAATTTCTATTCTATTATTCTCTAATATTTTTATCATATAATATTTGACTTCTAGAATAAGGGTATTTAATTAAGTTGAATAGGAAAACCCCATCCATCATCATCCTGATAAGAATATTGTAAAAAATTATTTATATCTGGAAATTCAATGCTATTTTCTTTACATAAATCTATAATTTTAAGTACAGGTTCTAATGTTAAAGGACTATATTCTCCTGTTCCACCATATAAATTATTTAAACCAACATCCAATGTATAATCTATCATTTCTGTTAAATAAGCAGGAATATGTTCATAAAATATTTTTAATTTTAAAACTAATTTATGTTCAAATGAAAAATCATTTATATTAAATTTTTCATCTAATATATTTATAGGTTGTATATTATTTGCCAATTCTTCCCAATCACTTAAATTATTAGATTCAAGAAATTCTTTAATAATATTAATTATTAAATTGGATTCTCCATTATTAATATTATTTTGTTTAAAAGCATTTTGAAGGCAGACTAGACAAAAGTACATTCTTCCTCTTATTGATATTTTTTTTATGCTATTTTTCATATCTAAAATTTATAATTTTTTAATCAGATGTTACATATCCAATATCTTTTGTGGTTACTTTACAATTTTCACATCTTTCAAAATCTTTATAACTTCTTGATTTTTTATCAATAGAAACAGTATGCATTTCCATATCTTTAGGATTAACACCATCTTTAATAGCTTTATTATAAGCATCGACTTCTGCACAATTTTCAGCAGGCCATTTTTCTTTGCTAGGTTTAGGTAGTTTATCAGCTACATTTTTATCTAATTTAGTTATATCATCTATCCCCTTTGATGTTCCTTTATATATTTTTCCTGTTTTTTTATCAACAATAACTGATACTGCTCTAGGCATTTTATTATTTGATAAGGTATCTAATAACTCTTGTGCATATTTATAAGCCTCAATTTTAGCAGATCCTTTATATATCTTCTTCCCAACCTTAAAAATACCCTTAATAGACTTTGCTATTTTACCCAATTTAGTTGTTTTCACAAACTCATTAATCGTGGTAATAGCTATAGATAGTTTTTCTGTGGCACTGGCTGCCACTGCACTCCCTTTAGCACTCTTAATAACTGCTCCTGCTCCTTTGGAACCTACTACCAACTCCTCTATAAACTCTGCGGTTTGCCCCATCAATACTCCTCGCTCTGCATTAGTTCCATGTACAATTTTCTGATCATAAAACTCGGAAGCTGCTGCCTTAATCCCCTTAATAGACTTTGCTAATTAAAAATCAAGTAAAAAACTATAAATACCAATGAACAAAAAAGAAGACTAAATATCTTCTTTTTTATTATAATTCATAAACTCCTTCCAAATATAATTTATATAAACAAGGTTGTGTTTCTCCAAAACCATATATATATATATATATATATATATGTAATTATCTACTTTATAATAATACAAACTTAAGTTATCACTTTCTATTTTATAATAATTGAAAGATTCTATTCCTACTTTCTCTATTAATCCTAGATTTTTGGCTTCCCTAAATCGTTTAGTTTCTGTACCATGAAGAATATGCAAATCTTTTTTTATAAAGTTAAAATTTTCTGTACTAATCTTTTCTTTTAGATTTTGAAAAGGATTATTTTCTATAATATCTATAAATCTAATATTTTTACTATTTATGACTACCATATCAAGGATAATTCCTTGATCAGAGCCTCCATAAATAAGTTCTTTTTCTTTTATTTTTTTCATAATAAATTTATGGCTTTACTGCTTTTATAGTAGATAAAATATTTTTCTATGCATTATTTTTAAAGGCTTTTAAATTTTTCTAGTATGAATTTGTTTCAATAAATTTTTTATTCCTTTGAAATAAATTTTCTTTTAATTTCATTAAATAATATTTCTACTTCCTCTTTTTGCTCAGGGTAATCTTCTTCATATGCATTACAAACTATTCTTAAATATTATATAAAATCTGTGTTGTAAATTATTATTTCTTTTTCAATTATTCCAAACGCTACTCCTTTAAATGGCTCTTCTCCCCATTCTTCTGCTTCTTCAGGAAAACCTATCGATGTTTCTTCAAATCCTGAACCTATATTTTTTGAAAAATCTTGTAAAACTTTTAGAAAACTTCTATCAGGAATAGAATTAAAATAAGCTTGAACAGGAAAAAAATTATCTTCTAAAGTAATCCTTAATTTTTTCATGAATATATAAATAAGTAACTAAAGTTTATTTTTTGTTTCTTGGTCTAAGAGTTTTAAAAGGGTAGGGAACCTAAATTTACCATGCATATTTTTAATATTCTCAGCAGACTCATCAAGAGATATTCCTACCGTAGTTATATATAAGGGTTTGGTGCTTTCTCCTCTTAGCACTTCTTTTACCAACTTTTCATTTTGAAAGAAAGGAGTTTTAGCTACTCCTATAACAGGTAGTTTTTTATTTAATGAATCATAAAGATGTTTTCCTAAACCAGGTTTTTCTTGGTTATCTAAATAAACAAAACCATCTATAATAATTACTTCTATTTCAGATAGATTCACTTGTTTTAATAAATCTAAAATACAAGGGAGTTCTCTTTTATAAAAAGAACCGGGTTGGTATTCAGCAACATCTGTAATAAAAGAGGTTATAATTTGATCAGGAACTTCCTGTTCCCAATTTTTAAATAAAATTCCTACTGCCTTTGCTTTGTTATCATAATAATATACATCTATGGCTAGTTTCATTGTAATTTACTATAGATTTATATTTCTTGTTGTATGATGGTCTTCCAGAGAATTAAATCCATTCATATAATATTCTTCTAAATCAGATGAATTTTTCATATCAAAAGAATAATCCAATAATTTTCTATCTGATAAATTTAACAAATAAAGTATTCTTTTCGGTATTCCTTCTTTTTTTATAATTTTTTTTTCAATCACTTTTTGTTTTTCTATATCCATTATTTTAATGTAATCATTATTCCATACAATAGATACACCTTTTAATATACCTTCATCATTATATTCCTTATTAATTCCATATTTAAAATTTTCTTTCCATTCACTAATTTCTTCTAGTTTTCCATCTTGAAAATAATCTCTTTGGATACCATTTTTTTTACCATCTTTAACTTCATATTCTGAGATAATTTTATTGTTAAATTTTTCATATATTGCCCCTGTAAATAACTCTTTTTTATTTTCGCCTAAATAATAAATTAGTAATCCAGAGTTAACATCATTAACACAGGAAAGAGAAGGATCTTCTTCCAATAATTTTATATTATAATTTAATTCCATTTTTAAATTATGATTTATAACATTTATTTTATCCGTCAATATTTCACATGTATATAATAAATTAGAATAAGGCAACAGAATGTTTAAATTTACTTACAATTATCCCTATAATAATAAAATATAAATTATTATAAAATAATATTTTTATTTAAAAATTCATTTTGTTCTAATTCAGTAGCTTCAAAAGGAAAACTTAGAAGTTTTTCGGGACTTAAATTTAGTAATTGAATAATGTTAGTGGGTAATTCTTCTTCAGGAATTATTCTATCATCTTTACTTAATTTTCCTCCATTCCATAAAACTTCTCGTAGGGTTTCTTCCTCGCTCTCCAATAAAATTTTATTTATAATTCCATCTTTTATTTCCTTCTCTATTTTCCAACCATAAAAGGTTGATTCACTATTTATAGTAGAAATTACTTTTGTTAATGTATTATTCTCATAAATATATATGGTTTTATTTTGAAAATAAAAAGCTCTGGCAGTAACATTTCTCTTATCCTCTTCGGTAAATCCACCATTAACCATGGGAGGGAATGAATAATTAATTAATTCTTCATTACTTAAGTTAAGTAAAGATTCTATTCGTTTAGGTATTATATATTTTTTATCAATTTTCTTTTCTGTAATAGTAATTGTATTTTCAGAAAATTCAATGCTTTTTATATTAAGATTAAACCATATTACTGATACAACTTTTAATTTTTCATGTTCATCAAATTCTTTATAAACGCCAAATTGCATATTTTGACTATTTTCATTAATAGAATCTTTACTTCCATTCCGAAAATAATCTATCTGAATACCTTCTTTTTTACCATTTTTAACCTCATATTCAGAAACAATATGTTCTTGAAATATTTCATATAGTTCCCCTGTAAATAATTCTTCTTTATCTTCACCCAAGTAATATATTAATAATCCAGTCGCAGGATCATCATCGGAGAAAAGAGAGGGGGCTTCTTCAGATAATCTTAAGTTATTTTTATTTATCTTATTTGTTTTCAATTATTTTAAATACTAAACTTGATTTATTAATAATCTTATTCTTTAATGAAAATAATTTTTCCTTTTCATCTTTTGATAGCTCCCAATCTCTTAAATTATCAATAAGTTTTTCATAAATAAAATCTTGATTAGATTCGCTTAACTTTTCTAATAATTTAATAAAATGAGGTTTACTATCAAAATTAGGTAAAGTAAGTAAATCTAATATGAAACCAGTTACATACTTATTATCTCCATTAATTTCGTAGATATTATCTAATAAATAATTAAAAATATCTTCTTTAATAGGTGCTTCTTGATTAAGAATAGTTCTCTCATAATCAAAAATTAAACAATCTTCCCAAAAATCAATAGATTTAATTTGTTCTAATTCTTTCAAAATTAGCTCTTGTATTTTCATAATTTTACGTTTTTTATAAAGGAAATCCACCTGTTATTTTTCCCGCATTATCATATGTTACTTGTATTTTAACACCTTGATATGTTCCTATTTTATAAGAGGTTCCAGTTCCTTGAGTGGTCATTGGTATACTATTATCATTAGCTATATTTTCTATTGCATTTTTTATTTTTGAACTACTCCAATTATCAGGGAATAATGTAGATGACTTTATTTTTGATAATTTTCCGTCAGGATATTGAGTGACAAATTTAATTCTTCTACAATTTGAATTAACAGATGAATATCCTAACTCTTCCACAGCATAATTGGGATGTAAATTAGATATTTTCCCTGAATGTCCTCCTATAAGTCTATTTCCAGGAAGAACTCTTTCTCCCCATATAATTTTCTCAAAAACATCTGTAGATAAAAATATATGTCTCCTTCCTACCTTAAAAATCCCCTTAATAGACTTTGCTAATTTACCCAATTTAGTTGCTTTTACAAACTCATTAATGGTAGCAATGGCTATGGAGAGCTTTTCCGAAGCACTGGCTACCACCGCACTCCCTTTGGCACTTTTAATAACTGCTCCCGCTCCTTTGGAACCTATTACCAATTCCCCTATGAATTCTGCGGTTTGCCCCATCAATACTCCTCGCTCTGCATTAGTTCCATGTACAATTTTCTGATCATAAAACTCGGAAGCTGCTGCCTTAATCCCTTCATGGGTAGAAGTAAGATCGGTGCCCATATCTTTATCAAAATCTGCAATCCGCTGTTCAGGAGTTTTATCAAACCAGTCTTGTTGCATTTTTATTTCGCTTTCTGTAGGTATCCCCCCAAAACTAGCACTAGTCATGGGAGGAACATAACCTGCCACTCCTGTCATGGCTAGTTTTCCCAACCCTTTGGCAGTGTCAATGGGGTGCAAAATCATTTGTTTTAGCCCATGGTAGGTGCTTTTTATTCCTTTTCTCACTCCTCTTCCCACATCCGAAGGTTCGGTATCGGTAAATAAGAAAAGAGGATTTAAGGGCCCCAGAGTGGCTTTTCCTAATATGGCATCTATATAAGGAATTTTATCTACCCGTTCATTTTTATCTGCCTCTAAGCCAGCTATAGCCTCTGCTTCGGAAAAAAAGATTTTAATATTTCCTCCTTTCATACATTTACAAAAAGAAGTTTCCAGCAAAGGCTTTTGTTTTTGCACCAAGGTACCGCCTTCGTGTACATTTACCCAATAGGTATCCGTAGGTGTGCAAGCACTTCCGGTGGAAGAACAGGCGCCAAAGGATGGAATATTGACCAAAGGAGTATGGTCTTTTTCGGTAGCAATAATTTCTCCATATAGTTTGTGCTTTTTAAAATTAACTTTTAAATTAACTACGGTCGCTCCCTGGTCACATTTTAAGTAAACCCCATCGGGTATAAATAAATCATCAACTGCCATAGTCTTCCTCTATTAGGGTTAAACTTGTTTGTTCTTCTAAAAACCAAGCCTCAGCTACAACCGTTTGGGTATAGCTTTCGGCTTCTAACAATTTTCTATCATTAAAAAAATTGGTCGGTGCGTACTTATAATACTCGCTACTGTCTACCAAAAGTTCTCTACCTATTTGTATTTTTCCAGCCAATTGCTTCATAAATCGAAAAAAGTTTCCGGTGCCTATTTCTTCCTTGTTCCATCCGTTTACGGCACAACCTACAATTGCGTCTTTAAAGGATAGATTTAAGGAAGAAAATTTTTTTAAGGGTAGGTGCTTCCCTGCACCAAAGTAATCTTCCATTACTTCGTTAGAATAAAAAGAAAATACCGGAAGTTGGTGGGTGTTTTGCAAAAGGTTTTCCTGAAAAAAAGAAAATTCTTTAGCCAATAGCTGAATTATAGGATTGGCTTTCAAGGTACGGGCAAGTAAAATTGAATTTTGGTTTACGCCTTTTATAACCTTTTCAATGGCATCTCTTCGGCTTCCTTCTCTTAAATATTGGTAAATTTTTTCTTGCTTTTCTTTAAAAATCTCCTTTTGTCCAAAAACATCAAACTCATGGGTGGTTATTTTTCCGTTTGTACTCATATAAAAGTTAGCACGGCGTACAAAATCCCATAAAATATAGTATTCTAACACAAAATTTGAGGTTTTTCTTAGGTTAACATCCTTAAAATAAATCTCCCATTTTGTATAATTTTTGCTGTATGGCGAAATAGCTGCTTGTATAATTCCTTCTACTTTATGTTTCATACTTTGTCCGCGTAACCATTGCCTACGTTCGTAAACATAATTGTAAGTTTTTTTAAATCTTCCTTGCACTTCTGGTATAGCACTAACAGAAGAAACTTCGTTCCTAAATAGATTTCTTAAAAATCCCATCTCTTGCTTAGTTTGAATTTACTTCCGGAGCGGACAGATCAATGGTAGAACCGGCAGTTGCTTCTATTTGTGTGGATGCATTTAAAGTGATTTTACTTGCGCTACTGTCTAGTTTTATATCCCCGGTTTCCGCTGTAGAAGAAATATCTCCTACCGAGGCGGTTTGTACAATTCCTTCCGGGGTAATAGCTACTTTATTTCCATCTTTATTGGTAAGTGTGAGCCCATTTGCATCTATTACCAAGGTGTTTTCTCCTACCATTAAAGTAATATTGGTTTTACCATCCAGCTTAATATTCCCATCTTTATCCATTTTTAAAACCGATTGAGGTGGGATGGTTTCCCCCGAAGAATCTTTTCCGCCTCCTCCTACGTTAAGGGTCTGCATAGCGGCTGCATTAGTTACTGCATTTCCGGCCCCATCAAACTTCATACTGGCTCCTCCGTTATCGGTGAGTAAAGCGCTTCCTTCTTTATCGTTAAATTGTATTTTGTTTCCGGTTGGGGTTTGTAAACCTTTGATGAAATTCCCAGCACCCCCGTGTCCGGATTTTCCTTTTCCGTTGAACATGGCGCCTAGGCTTACGGGCTTTTCTGCGTTCCCGTTCTCAAAGCTTACGATTACTTCTTCGCCTATCTCGGGTACTACATGCATTCCTTTTCCGCTACCGGCGTAGGGGGTGATGGAGCGGATCCAGGGGCTTTGTCCTCCATAGGCTTTCTGCCATGGGAATTGTACTCGTATGCGGCTCATGCCTTG
>NZ_SELG01000028.1 GCF_007845635.1 Apibacter muscae
GGGCGGTTGTTCTTTTTAAAAACGTTCGTGGTTTTTATAAAAGAGGGTTGCGAGTTTTTAAAAACGAGCTTTATGCGCTACCGCGAGCAGACTGCGAGTGTGCGAGCGCGGGCGGTGAGGGCTTGCCAAAAATAAAATCTATCTTCCTTATTATTTTTTTGGCGATAAAACCGCCCGTAAGCGGGGTTAAGGGTGGTTTACTTCTTTACATGGGTAGTTCGTCCCCGTGGCGCGCAAGCACCTGCCTGCGAGCATAACCAATAAGCAACGGCGGATGCGACTTTAGGAGCAGACGAAGTAGTTGCGAATGAGGATGGATGAGCCACGCGACGTTTTTGTTGTGTAAGTGAATACTTGCAACTGGAACTAAAAAACAAAGCTGGGGGCGAAGAATGACGAATACCTTTGCAATGGGCGTTTGAGATAGTGTTTATTTTGAAGTCAGAAGTATAGTTTGAGAGGGTTTCTAGTTGGTTTGACTTACTTTGTTTAATGGATGTAAATTTTCAATCTCATTTTTCAACTGTTCTAAGTTTGTAGTTTGGTATTGTTGAGTAATCGAACT
>NZ_SELG01000025.1 GCF_007845635.1 Apibacter muscae
TGGTAAATTTTCCTATATTGCTAATGTTCCAGTTTCTGAGTTTCCCAGACAAGACCCTTTTGTAGATTATATTCCCTTCCTCTCTGCAATAAAGACTGATACTTAATCAGTTAAAGCACAAACACCCAATTTTACACCCAAAAATGTAAAGTTGGGTTTTTTATTTTAGGTTATAAAAAATCTAATGGACTTGGTGTCGATTTCTTATCTACATCTGTAATATGAGTGTAAATCATGGTTGTTCTAATATCACTATGTCCTAATAATTCTTGTACAACCCGAATGTCAATTCCGCTTTTTATTAAATGTGTGGCGTATGAATGACGCAAAGTATGCACACTGCCTTTTGTTGCAATATTGGCTTTTTTCATTGACTTTTTCAAAACTAACTGAACACTTCTTTCGCTGTATTGCTCATCATTAGTTCCTTCAAATAAAAATATTTTGGGTTTATATTCAATATAATATTCTCGCAACAAACTTAATAACTTATCAGGTAAAGCTACTAGCCTATCTTTATTCCCTTTGCTTTGTTGTATTAACAGTAAATTACTGTCGGATTTTACATCAGTTAGTTTAAGATTTATTAACTCACTTAAGCGTAATCCACAACTGTAAATAGTGGTAAGAATTGCTTTATGCTTTAAATTTTCTGTAGTATTTAATATTTTTCTCACTTCTTCTTGAGAAAAGAAAGTAGGCAGTTGGGTTGATTTTCGTTTAGGATATAAATAATTTAATTCTATCGATTGATTATTGACCAACTTATAAATCTTCTTAATTGCCCCAACTAAAGAGCGTTGATAAGATGCACTAATATTGTCTTGAAATACTTTTTCATTAATAAAACCCTCTATTTCAGCAATAGGTATTTCGTTGAGCGTACGATATTTACTCATATACTCTAAGAATATTTGTGCATAACCACAATACGATTTTATGGTATTATTGGCATAGCGTTGCACTTGCAATCGGTCGTGTAAGGTTTTTAATATTGTTTCGCTATCCATACTTAAATAAATCTAATTTAACCTATTTTGCTTCGCTATCCACAAAAAATAACTTACTAAGTGTCTAATTTACAAAAAAGTAATTATATTAGTAACAGATTTTACGAAATGCGCATATAGGTGTGATTTTACGAAACTACACCGTGTTTTATTTCGTGAAATAACAATGTTGTACGACATAGTAAAACCGAACCAAACAAAATGAAAGTCAGAGAAGAAAAGTTAAGAACAATTATAGAATGGTCGGAGAAAAACGAAGATGTAAGAGTTCTTCTTCTGACAAGTTCACTTGTAAATCCTTTAGCACTTGTTGACGAATTTAGTGATTTAGACATTGAATTTGTTTTTGAGGATAATACAAATTACATTTCAGACAAAAGCTGGACGCTTAAATTCGGAAATCCAATTGCTATGATTGAAGAAGACGAAAGTTGTTTTAACCATAAACACGCAATGAAAATGCTACTTTATGAAGACGGTGTGAAAGTAGATTTTAAACTTTACAGCAAATCAAAATTTATAAAGGAAACGCAAGAGAAAGAATTACCAGAAGATTGGGATATTGGTTATAAAATTTTAATTGATAAAGATGGTATTACAAAGCAAATGCTGAAACCAACTTATCAAATTTCCATTATCAAAAAACCGTCTGAAAAAGAGTTTCAAAATCTAATAAACGATTTTTGGTGGGACACAACTTACGTGGCAAAGTGTCTTGTGAGAGATGAAATATTCTATGCGAAATTTATGTCGGAAACCGTTATTCGCACAGAATATCTAATTCCTTTAATTGAATGGCACATTGCAAGTGAACACAATTGGAACATAACGACCAATAAATATGGACGACTTTTCAAAAAGTATCTTAACCAGGAAATGTGGGCTAAAACAGAACAAACATTTTCAGGGAGCGATATAAAGGAAAATTGGACTGCTCTATTTTCAATGACTGATTTAGTTTCAGAAATAGGAACTGAATTGTCAAAAAAATTAGAGTACAAATACCCGGATAAATTAGAAAATGACATACGAAAATATTTAGCTGGACTAAAACCCAAAACATAACTACGTCGTACAACATCGTATTGGCAATAGGCGGGCTGAACGGCTTCGTATCAACGGAAGTGCAAAATTCAACTTCTGTTCTTCGATTAAAGTTCAGTGCTAAAAATCCCGCCCATCGCCAATACGCGGCACGTTAGCACCAATTGTAAAACAACACCGTAACAGACGAACAAAGACGATAAATGAAGTATAAAAACATAAGAGAAGAAGAACTGAAAAACAAAGTTGGAGCTGACTGGTTTAAGCAATTTGACACAACCGAAATTCTTGGAAATATTGACTTTACCGTTTTTCCGAAACAAGACAGTTTATTTGGAAGGACACCTCTTTTATGGGCAGAAGCCAAAACGGGGAATTTTGATATTCCGACTATGTTTGTGCAACTTATTCTGACAATCGGAAAAGCTCGAACTTTTGACAAAACTTTACCACCTGCTTTTTTAGGTGCATTTGACTTCAAAAAAATTGCTTTTGTTGACTATGTAAATATTCAAGACATTTTCTATCTCAACGACTTTAATTGGAATGTAACCCCAAGCAACCACGAAACAAAAGAATTTCAATTAATTAAAGAAAGAATTGAAGCCGTCTTAAAATCAAAAACCTATGTATTTGATTATCAAAAAGACGAGAAGCTACTCAATACCTTTATTAAAAACAATGTGGCAAAAGCCACAACAAAAAGCAAAATAAAAATTGACAAAAACAATTTCATTCCCATTTATTTACGTTGGATTGAGATTGTTAAACCGATAATTGAGGTTAATTGGGAGGACTTAAAAAAGGCAAATATCTTTGATAGTGATTTTTATTTGGCAGATATATTTGTAGACGACAAAGGCACAGAAACACTTGATGATGATTTTACCATAAGAGATGGTTTATTTGTTGTTTTTCAAAATCAAGGCTATAAAATAGCAAAAGAAAACATCAAACAAATGTTTGATGCGACAATAAACATTCGGCACAAAGATGCTTATTCACAATTCTGGAAACTCTACAAAAGACCACCAATAAAAGAGTTTCAAGATTACATTATTGAGCGTAGAGATTTACTTGCACCGCAAGACATTAGAGAACGTAAAGGAGCATTTTTCACCCCTCGAATTTGGGTAGAACTTTCGCAAAAATACCTGACCGATTATTTGGGCGAAGATTGGCAGGACGACTATTATATTTGGGATTGTGCGGCTGGAACAGGTAACCTTTTAGCAGGTTTAACAAATAAATACAACATTTACGCAAGTACATTAGACCAAGCCGATATTAACGTAATGCACGAACGTATTGACCACGGTGCAAACCTTCTGAAAAATCACGTTTTTCAGTTTGACTTTTTAAATGATGATTTTACCAAACTGCCAGAAAGTTTGCGAGACATTATCAATGATGAAGAAAAGCGTAAAAAATTGATTATTTATATAAATCCGCCTTACGCAGAAGTGTCAAGTGTTGGGGAAAAAGGTAAAGCAGGAGTAAATCAATCAAAAACACACACTAAATACAACGAAATTCTTGGAACAGCAGGCAGAGAAATCTATGCCCAATTTTTAATAAGGATTTATGCAGAAATTCCTGATGTATTAATCGCTGAATTTTCTAAACTCAAATTATTACAAGGTTCTGCATTTATTTCATTACGAAACTTTTTAAGAGCAAAAGTTGAAAAAATGTTTATTGCACCAGCTTACACATTTGATAATGTAAAAGGCAAATTTCCAATTGGTTTCAAAATATGGAATACTCAAATCAAAGAAGTTTTTAGTAGTGCATCAACTGATATTTACAATGAAAAAGGAGATTTTATTGGTACAAAAGGTTTGTATTCAATTGGGAAAAGTTATTACATAAATAAATGGATTTCATCATTCAAAGTTAATGATGGTTTTATTGGATTTTTAGCCGGTACAAATGGAAATGACTTTCAGCAAAATGGTATTGTTTATATTCTAAACAAAAAGGAACAAATGGCTAATCCAAGGGGTATGTGGATAAGCAGTCTTAATTTAATCCCTGTTTCAATATATTATTCTGTCAGAAAATGTTTAGACCAAACTTGGATAAATGACAGAGACCAATTTGTAGTTCCAAATAGTAATTGGAGTCAAGACTTTGAATTTCATAATGATTGTCTTTGCTACACAATTTTTAATACTAACATTCAAGAAAAGTTTGGGTTAAATCATTGGATACCATTTACTGAACAAGAAGTAAATGCCCAAAACAGATTTGAGAGCAATTTTATGACCGATTTTATTAATGGAAAAATAAAAACAGAAAACGAAACCAATCTTTTTGGAGTAAAAGAAAATCAAAACGAAAAAAGAGAGTTTTCAGAAGAAGCCAAGTCAGTTTTTGATGCAGGTAGAGAACTTTGGAAATATTATCACAGCAAACCAAATGTAAATGTAAACGCAAGTTTGTATGACATTCGAGAATACTTTCAAGGCAGAAACGACAAAGGCAGAATGAACTCCAAAAGTGATGATGAAAGATATATGGAATTGATTGGCGAATTAAGGAATAAACTTGACTTTTTAGCCGACAAAATCAAACCGAAAATATACGAATACGAATTTTTAAAAGAATAATAAACAACTGGTGCTAACAGCACCTATAAGAAATTGGCGGTTTGGTGGTTAAATGAAGTTCAGTTTTTCAATCAAACTTTCGTGCAGGTTGACAGTTTGTGCTTCGAAATCGCCAACTTCTTATAGCTGCAAAACGTTATGTGCCATTTTTGAATGACAATGCGAATAGATACAGACAAACAAATGAATTTACTTAGTGATAAGAACGTTGCAATAATTGGTGGTGGACCCGTTGGACTGACTATGGCAAAATTATTACAGCAAAACGGCATAGACGTTTCAGTTTACGAAAGAGACAACGACCGAGAGGCAAGAATTTTTGGTGGAACCCTTGACCTACACAAAGGTTCAGGTCAGGAAGCAATGAAAAAAGCGGGATTGTTACAAACTTATTATGACTTAGCCTTACCAATGGGTGTAAATATTGCTGATGAAAAAGGCAATATTTTATCCACAAAAAATGTAAAGCCCGAAAATCGATTTGACAATCCTGAAATAAACAGAAATGACTTAAGGGCTATCTTGTTGAATAGTTTAGAAAACGACACGGTTATTTGGGATAGAAAACTTGTTATGCTTGAACCTGGTAAGAAGAAGTGGACACTAACTTTTGAGAATAAACCGAGTGAAACAGCAGATTTGGTTATTCTTGCCAATGGCGGGATGTCCAAGGTAAGAAAATTTGTTACCGACACGGAAGTTGAAGAAACAGGTACTTTCAATATACAAGCCGATATTCATCAACCAGAGATAAACTGTCCTGGATTTTTTCAGCTATGCAATGGAAACCGGCTAATGGCATCTCACCAAGGTAATTTATTATTTGCTAACCCCAATAATAATGGTGCATTGCATTTTGGAATAAGTTTTAAAACACCTGATGAATGGAAAAACCAAACGCAGGTAGATTTTCAAAACAGAAATAGTGTCGTTGATTTTCTTCTGAAAGAATTTTCCGATTGGGACGAACGCTACAAAGAATTGATTCATACGACGTTGTCATTTGTAGGATTGGCTACACGGATATTTCCTTTAGAAAAGCCTTGGAAAAGCAAGCGCCCATTACCCATAACAATGATTGGGGATGCCGCACATTTGATGCCGCCTTTTGCAGGGCAGGGAGTAAATAGTGGGTTGGTGGATGCCTTGATATTGTCTGATAATCTAGCCGATGGAAAATTTAATAGCATTGAAGAGGCTGTTAAAAATTATGAACAGCAAATGTTTATCTATGGCAAAGAAGCACAAGAAGAATCAACTCAAAACGAAATTGAAATGTTTAAACCCGACTTTACGTTTCAGCAATTGTTAAATGTATAAAATGGAATAAAACGGCACATAACAAACAAATTGGCAATAGAGCCGGTGAAGTACTTCTATTGAACTTTTGTGCAATGTTGAAGATTAGTAATTCTATTCAACATTTGTGCTAAAAGTCGGCTCCATCGCCAATTTGCCAAACGTTGTACGACATAGTAAAACCGAACCAAACAAAATGAAAGTCAGAGAAGAAAAGTTAAGAACAATTATAGAATGGTCGGAGAAAAACGAAGATGTAAGAGTTCTTCTTCTGACAAGTTCACTTGTAAATCCTTTAGCACTTGTTGACGAATTTAGTGATTTAGACATTGAATTTGTTTTTGAGGATAATACAAATTACATTTCAGACAAAAGCTGGACGCTTAAATTCGGAAATCCAATTGCTATGATTGAAGAAGACGAAAGTTGTTTTAACCATAAACACGCAATGAAAATGCTACTTTATGAAGACGGTGTGAAAGTAGATTTTAAACTTTACAGCAAATCAAAATTTATAAAGGAAACGCAAGAGAAAGAATTACCAGAAGATTGGGATATTGGTTATAAAATTTTAATTGATAAAGATGGTATTACAAAGCAAATGCTGAAACCAACTTATCAAATTTCCATTATCAAAAAACCGTCTGAAAAAGAGTTTCAAAATCTAATAAACGATTTTTGGTGGGACACAACTTACGTGGCAAAGTGTCTTGTGAGAGATGAAATATTCTATGCGAAATTTATGTCGGAAACCGTTATTCGCACAGAATATCTAATTCCTTTAATTGAATGGCACATTGCAAGTGAACACAATTGGAACATAACGACCAATAAATATGGACGACTTTTCAAAAAGTATCTTAACCAGGAAATGTGGGCTAAAACAGAACAAACATTTTCAGGGAGCGATATAAAGGAAAATTGGACTGCTCTATTTTCAATGACTGATTTAGTTTCAGAAATAGGAACTGAATTGTCAAAAAAATTAGAGTACAAATACCCGGATAAATTAGAAAATGACATACGAAAATATTTAGCTGGACTAAAACCCAAAACATAACTACGTCGTACAACATCGTATTGGCAATAGGCGGGCTGAACGGCTTCGTATCAACGGAAGTGCAAAATTCAACTTCTGTTCTTCGATTAAAGTTCAGTGCTAAAAATCCCGCCCATCGCCAATACGCGGCACGTTATGCGGCAGCTTAAAAAACGACACCGTGAAAATGAAAATTTACATATTTACAATTTTAGCCTTGATCTTTTTCGCTTGTTCGACAGACAAAAAACAGACAACAGAAAATTCAAACAGTATGCTTAAACTTTATAAACTAATTGACGACCAACTTCACTATTGGGAGACTTGGGATAAAGACGTAAAAACCGCAATAGTTCATTGGGGAATTGTTGGACAAACTGGACAAGACAAAGAGGTTAAAAGCGGACTTTTTTCAAATTTTCGTAAAACTGTTCAAAAAGAAATTGACGAGAAACTAAAAGATGGTTATGCGGAATTTGACGAAGACAATTACGCATTTTTAGAAATAGAATACAAGATTGACGGCTTTGGAACTGAGCAAGACTTGGACAAGCGACACCGACTTGAAGAAAAAATGGACGAAGTTTTAGGTTGGGCAGGACTTGGTCATACTGACGGTGGAAGCATCGGAAGTGGAACAATGGAAGTTGGTTGTATTGTGGTTGACTTTGACATTGCTAAAAAAGTAATTGAAGAAAAACTGAAAGACACTGAATTTGGCGACTATTCAAGAATATTTAAAATGGACAATGAATAAAAGCCGACCGCATAACACGGGTTTTGCGTCAGGCGGGGTGACGTGCAAACTTGAAGCTTTGTGCTTCTATTTAACTTTAGTAATAAATTCAAACTTTGTGCTCCGAAACCCGCCCGAACGCAAAGCCCCAAAACGTTAGCTGACATATTATGAAACGACGTCCACCAATAAAGAAGATTTTTAGAATTATTACATACGGAATTTTATCTTTAATCGGATTTATTTTTCTCTTTCTTTTAATTGTGGGGTTTAATGTAGAACACAAAGATGGAACTCGTGATAAATGGTCGGGACTACGAGCGTTATTCGAAAAAGATAGAGATTTTGGAATTTTTCTAAATTATCAGGAAAAATATAATCTTAATGGAATTGACGGACCTTATATAATTGACAATCAACTTTACGAAGTAACAAAAGAAAACAAATTACTAAGCAAAAATATCAACCGAAAGGAAAAACTTAATGTAATAGTCAACAATTCAGACAATGACCAATTTGAACTTCAACTCAAGGACAGCATAACTTCCGAACCTGATTCTTTTGAGTTACCTGAAAAATTGGTTGTCATTTCAGACATTGAAGGAAATTTTGACGGCTTCTCAAGTTTCCTTATCAACAATGGAGTAATTGATAAAAACTTTAATTGGACTTTTGGCAACGGACATTTACTGCTAAACGGAGATTTTGTGGACAGAGGAGAAAATGTAACACAAGTTTTGTGGTTGATTTATAAACTTGAGCAAGAAGCTCTTAATCAAAATGGAAAAGTACATTATATTTTAGGAAATCACGAAATAATGAACTTTCAGGGCAACGCCCATTATGCGAACAAAAGATATAAACGTGTAGCACAATTAATCAGTAAAAATGACAGCTTGAAAATTGCAACTCAATATTTGTATTCAGACAAAACAGAATTAGGAAAATGGTTGCGTTCCAAAAATATAATCGAAAAAATAGGAAACTATATATTTGTTCACGCAGGCATAAGTCCAGAGATTATAAAATACAACGTTTCACTTTCTGACATTAATCAAATTGCACGAAATAATTGGGACAAAAACCTTTACAATGAAGATGAAAAGAATAAAGTGGAGAATTTTATAACAGGAAGAAAAGGAATTTATTGGTATCGTGGTCTTGCGCAAGACTACAAATATTACGGAAAAATTAAGGAGAACGAACTCAAAGAAGTTTTGAATTTTTATCAAGCGGACAAGATTGTTTTCGGACATTCAGTTGTGGAAGACATAACGAAAGATTTCAACGGAAAAACAATTAATACAGACGTAAAACACGGACAAGAAAAAAATTCTGAAAAAACGAAAGGATTATTAATTGAAAACGGAGTTGAATACAAACTCGATGGAAAGGGAACAAAAACAAAATTTTAAAAAATACGTCAGCTAACATGGGTTTGGCGCAATGGCGGGTGACGTGATTATTGAAAGTTTCGGCTTTCTATGTCGCAAAAGCCAATTACATTGACTTTTTTTCTTAAATTTATTCAATGAATTGGCTTTTACTTACCGTGTCGCTAAATTGAAACTTTTCGCTTCAATTTCCGCCACTGACGCCAAGCCCCGAAACGTTACCTACAATTTTTCCATAATAAGTAGTCAAATTAAACTTTATGAAAGTAACAAATTCTTTAAAGCTAAATATTTACATACATCAAAGTTGTGAAAAAATTTGGGATGTTTTAACTAAAGAAGAGTTGTTTTGTGATTGCTTTAAATTCTTAAAGATTAAATGTAATAATTGGCAAATAGGCGGAAAAATAACTTTTAAAAGTCAAAATTCTAATATTATTGACTTTGCTATTATAACTGAATTACAAACATTTAAAAAACTTGCTTATAAATATCACAAAATGAATTCCAATGATTTTCAGTTAATAGTATTTGATATATATTCAATAGAAAATAATTATTCGAAAATATGCATAACTGGAAAAAACTTTAGAGATAAAGATGAATATAATCACTCAAAGACTGCTTGGAATTTAATGTTAGAAACCTTAAAAATCTATTTAGAAACTGATAAAAAACTGTAGGTAACATCGCATTGGCAAAATGGCTAGTTTTGTGCTAAATAGAAAATTAGGGTTTTTTATCCGCCGAATGTGTTCACATTCAGCTTTTTTCATTAAGTTAGCTTTTGTGAAACACATCGGCTTCGTTTTGGATTGATTGAACTTTCCGTTCAATTAATCCACCACTTCGCCAATGCGTTTCTCGTTAGCTGTAATTTTAATACAAAAAGAAATTTTTTTAAACATCTTTAAATATATTACTAATATGAAAAATCTAATAATTATAATTTTATTGATTTTGATATCTTCAAGTTGCTGTAAAGATGATGATTTTATCGGAAAAGAATGTGTTAATGATTTTTATTACTTTGATTCTGAAAAGATTTATTTAGATAATTTAAATGGTAATTATCTTATTATTGGATTCAAAAAAGAAACAGATGATTTAACAATCAGCACATTTATTAATAGTTTAGATTATTTAGAAGTTGAAGATATTTTAAACGATAATTATAAGTTCAGACTTATTAAATTACAAAATGAAAAAACTTGTGTTGAAATAGATTCAGAAATTTATAAACTCAACAAAAAAGAAATTGTTTTGTATGCTAATAAAGCTTATAATACCGACTTTTTTGGATATTATGGTCCTTATAACCTTATGTTTACAACTGACCAAATTAATGTAAAACTAAAAGATAATATCGAAAAATCACAATTAGAAAATTTAATAGCAGAAATAAAAAATGTTTCAATAATTGCAGAAAATAATAATTTTCCAAATGTATTTTTAATTAGTAATACAAGTAAAGAAAGAAATACTATTCAAACTTCTACTCTATTATATGAAACAGGATTATTTGAATATTCAGAACCCAATTTTTCTTATATACAGTTTCTATAAAATGACATTATACTAATTATTTGAATAACAATTTTATAGAAATCAAAAAAACTACAGCTAACAACAGTTTGGCAAAATAGCGAGTTAAGGCAAAGTTTAAAGTTTGTTTCTTTTTTTGTCGCAATCGCTATTTTTATTTTTCAATTTATTAAATTTAAAAAATAAAAATGCGTTGCTCAGTTTTTGGCAATATTTTGAAGTTTTAGCGATTATTTTTCGCTACTTCGCCAAGCTGCGAAACGTTGTGGGCAATCTTACAGAAACACCGTATGAAATTGAATATTAAGATTTTACATTTAATAATTGTATTATTTCTCTCTTTAAATCTTGCAAGTTGTCAAAAACTTACAAATGGAAGTTATTATGAGAAAATTGGAGATTTAAAACTTAATTACACTATTCGTGGTAAAGGTCCAATTATGATTGTTGGGCATTTAAGTTCTGGTAAAATCGGCTATGAATTAACTTTGAAGCCCTTGGAAGAATATTTCACAATGGTTTATTATGAACCAAGAGGAACTGGAAAATCCGAAGTGCCAAAAACAATCGAAGAATATAATCAAACTTTTATTGTTGAAGAAATTGAAAATTTAAGAAAGAAACTCAACGCAAATAAAATATGGATTTTTGGACATTCTGACCAAAGTTCAGTTGCTTTGGAATATGCTTTGAGGTTTCCAAAACAAACTTCCGGACTAATTTTGACAGGAACAGGTTTTATTGGAACGCAACAAGAAACTTATGATAGACGTGCGAAATATGAAAAAGAACGTGCGAAAGAATCACCTTGGTTTGCTCAAGTTTTAAAAGATTGGGACTATATGATTGAACACAAAACTTCAACAGACGAGAACGGAAAAGACCTTTCAGACGCACCAATAAAATGGTGGTGCTATAACGAAGAAAGTTCGCAAAAAGTAATCCCTATAGTGAAAGAAATTACTAAAGCTGGGAGAAGAAAACCTATTAATAATCAATTTTCATTTGAAACCGAAAATGAACGACAAAAATATCTTGATTACCAAAAACAATTTCCAACAATAGAAACAAAAATTTTGATTGTTAACGGAAAATATGACACAAACAATCAGCCAAAATACGCAGAAGAGTTGCAAAGGGCTCTACCAAATTCAAAACTCGTTTTAATTGAAAAATCAGGTCATTTCCCGTGGATTGAAAATTCTGAAAAAACATTCCAAGAAATCGAAAATTGGCTTCAAACCGTGAAAAAATAAAGACTGCCCACAACAAGGGTTTGGCGCAATAGCGGGTTAAGTGATTATTGAAAGTTTCGGGTTTCTATGTCGCAAAAAGCCAATTTTATTGGCTTTTTTATATAAATTAGCAAATAGAAATTGGCTTTTGCTACGTGTCGCCTAAATCGAAACTTCCAGCTTCGATTTTCCGCCACTGACGCCAAGCCCCGAAACGTTAGTGGCAACCTTAAAGAAACTTACCACATTAATGAGTCCACCTTTTTTATATAAAAAAAGTTAGTAGAATATGAAATTCTTTTTTCCCTTAATCTTTTTATTCAGCTTAAACGCAATGTCTCAAAATATAAAATACAAACATACTCGTCCAGAACTTCGTCCTAAAGTATCTAATAGAAATCAAATTTTTAAAGGACTCGTTAAAGAGGTAAGAAGCAAAACTGAGTATTTTAATAAAGATCATTCAGAGATTCCCAGTTATACAAATTGGAAATTCGATCAAATTGGAAATTTGACTTACTATAGTTACACAATAAGAGGTAATAATGGAGATAGGTATGTTCATATTTTTGATAAAAAAGATAATTTGATATCAACTGAATGGTATAATGAAACAACTAATGAATTGTATACGACAACCAAGTATAAATATGATGATCTTAATCGATTAGAGTTCAAAGAAGTATTTAACAAAATGGGAGAACTAAGACAAAAAAAGAAATACTTATACAAAAATAGTGACAAACCTTATGAAATTCATATCTATGAAGATAATTTAATCGACCTACGTAAACCTATCGGATATTTTATTCAAGAGTTGAGCGAAATAAATAAACTTGAATACGATCAAAGAGGTAATTTAATTAAAATTGAAAAGCTAAATGGTAATAACGAATTGGAGTCTACAATAAAGCTTGTTTTTGATGGGAAAGATAGATGTATTGAAGAAGCTATTTATGTTCCAGAACCAGGTTATGCTTTCTTATACGAATTTAATGATGAGGATAACTCTGTAACTTTTTTCAATTCTCGAAATGGTCTTAAAGAAATTCTACATTATGACAAATATCTTGATGGTAAGTTAATATCTATATCTACTTTTGGAAATTCTAAAGTAATTAATGAAAAAGTTTATAAATATGATGATAAAGGTAATTTGTTATCAATGATTACGCTCGAAGACGGAAATAAAAGTAGTAAAATGGAAAACGTTTACACTTTTGATAAATTTAGTAATCCAATTACAATAGATGTTTTTGTAGACGATATAAAAATAGAATCAAAAACCTTAGAATTTGAATATTACTAAAGCATAATCTAAAAAAAGGCTGCCACTAACATCGTATTGGCGAAATGGCGGGTTTTGTGCTAAATAGAATATTTGGTGTTTTTTTATCCGCCGAATGTATTCACATTCAGCTTTTTTTTCGTTAAGTTAGCTTTTGTGAAACACATCGGCTACGTTTTGGATTGATTGAACTTTCCGTTCAATTAATCCGCCACTTCGCCAATGCGTTTCTCGTTAGCTGTCATTGTAAAACGATTATCAACAGAGAATTTAACGATAGAAAATGGACAATAAACAAATTGAAGAAATTTTTAATTAATGCTTCTAAATAAAAAGACAATTGGTTTTTATGGAGTATTTGTGTGTTTTTTCATTCGGTTATTAAACTGTTTTTCGCACTTTACTTCCTCTACCTTAATATTAAAAAAGAAAACAAAGGGTTATTAATGGTGATATTTACGTAGATGTTGAACTATAGAAGCTATTTTAATATTACCTTTCTTTTGTACTATCTTTTTGAAAGTTTTAAAATCTTTATCAACTAAATTACATTTATCTTCCTCTTTTAATCTCTTGTTGATTTTGTAATATTTTATTTGTTTTTTCAATACCTACATCTTTCTCAACTTTAGTTTCTTCCTTAATTAATTCAGCTAATTTTCTTTTATACTCTTGAATACTTTTCATAAAAGCAATTGAATAATCCGGAATAATCGCTTGGTTTATTTTGATTTGTAATTTAGGCTCAACGGCATTTTGTTGTTGCTTTAGTAATCGTTTGTTTTCTGAAAGAACCTTATCTCTACCAAACAATAACGGAACTTTTTCAGGTTCTTGGTTCATCAAGTTGTGGTAATAATGTGTTTTGTATTCAAAATCTTTCAGCGTGCCCAAAACATAGGTTTCGGCTTTTTGCCTAAAGCGTTCTATGGGTTGGTTTGAAATTCTAAATCCCTTGTAAAGCAATCGTTCGGGGTCTAAAACGATTTCGTGTTTTTTGAAATGCTCTGTAAAATCGGGATACGGATTTCCGTTTTCATAGTCTTTCACAATAGCTGACAAGGCATTTTGTATGTTTTTATCAAAAGCACTTAAAGTCGTAATCTGTTGTTTAATGTCCAAGCTTTGATTTTTTTCAACAGCATTTACAATATCTTTTGCCTTAATTCCAATCTGACTTCCTTTATACGCCTGCTTGTTGTATCGAAACGAAACGCCACTTAATCCATTTTTATTAAAAGTGGTTTTACAGGCAATTCCCTTTTTTGAAAGTTGCGTTTCTAAGTCTTTTACATCGCTTAGAAATGATAAAACGTGTACCAATTCATCGTAAACAAACTGTTTTGTATCAGAAATATTAGCTGATTTCTCTCGAAAAACTTTGTTTCTAGGCGTTTCTTTTTTGGTGAAACGATATCCTTTTTCAGATTCTGAATCATACACAATGGTTCTTCCTGGTGTAGGTCGAAGCCTGAGTTGCTTTTCCACTTTATCACAAGCTACTTGTAAGCGGTTTTTGATATAACTAGTATCTAAATTTTTAGCATCCAGATTTACTTTATTGATGATCCAATGGTAATGCTCCACATCGGTATCGTTGTGTTTTACAACCAAATATTGATTTTTGTCCTTGTGGAAATGAATTTCATTCAACGCTAAATGCATTGCTTCTAAACTTTTTCTTAATGGCAATCGTTCGTCTTTGTGAAAACTAAACGCAATATGTAAAACAGGACGCGAGCTTTTGGAATTGGAATCGGCAATAAAACGCATTTGTCTAGCCATTTCGGTCGAAGTTCCCCAAACATTGTTTTGTTCGATTACGATCGGTTGCTTATGAATCGGCAAGTGCTTTTCGTGCTCTTTTAAAACATACGAAATCGCGCCTTTAAATCCGGTTCCGGTATTTGAAAAGGCAATCATGGGTCGAAAATTTTATTGATTTTTTGTAATAATTCCATAATAACAGGGAGTTCTTTTTTTTGATGTGCGTATCGGGTTAATTGATTTAAATTATTTGACAAACCAATCAGCGTTTTTCGGTCTAAAATAGGTTCTGAAAACGCATTTATTTCTTTCGCCCAAGCGTGTCCATTTAGCAAAAATTGTCGTGCTAAATCCGATATACTTAGATGATATTTTTCGGCTCTTTTCTGAATCTGTTTTTTCTCTAAAACACTAACTCGAATTACAATCATTTGATCTCTTATAATCTCTTTTTTATTCATTTTTAAAAGTTTGAAAAATTAGCGAAGCGTGAAGATTTTTCCGCTCCGCAGGACAAGGGTCGGAAATAGGATATGCAATGAGAGAAACGGTTTGTATATACATTTCAGCCCCTTGCTTCTACGTAAAGTATTTATAGCCTTCTATTATTTTTTACAGGTGATTTCTTAATCAAAAATTCATTCAGGTCTTTTGAATTGGAATAAATCTTCCGAAAATCTGTGCATTTTCCATTTCCTTTTTCAAGAAGTTTTTGCGTTACTTTTGTACCTGCTTCGTCTGAATCAAGTGTTAAAAAAACACATTCATAACGTTCCATAATCGAATCGATTTTCGAACTCAGTACCAAAGAATTTAGAATTACAAAATCATTCTCTTTTTCCATTTTGGGATATAAAGTAAGCAGAGCCATAAAGTCGCTCCACGATTCTAAAATAACAACTGATTTCGATTCGTTTTTTAAATGCGTAAACCATTTTTTGCCCAAACAAATTTTGACATATTTGTTCCGAATTTCGAATCCGTTTTGGTCGTTTTTAAACCCAACTCCAAAATAGTTTTTACCGTTTAGTTGATAATGAACTTGACATAAATAATTTCTGCACAGTTCTAAATTGAGTTTTCGACTTTTCAAATAATCCAGTAAAACAGGATTTGATAAAGTTTGCACGGTCGTTATTTCGTACGATTTTTTTTGTTCCGTTTCCTCGTCTAAAACAGCTGTAGGTTGCTGTTGAAAAGAAAAAGAGTTGAAATCTTCCCGAAGAATTTTTAAAGCATTCGGAATATCACATTTATAATAACGCATCACAAAATCCAAAACGTTGCCACCAAAACCTTCTCCGAAATCGTAAAATAGATTTTTGCGTAAATCGATTTTAAAAGAAGCGGTTTGTTCTTTTCTAAACGGACTTAAATACCAAATTTCGTGATTAAATGTCCGTATTTTACAAGCTCCTATTTGATCTAAAATGGAGCTCAATTTTATGTTTTTTGCCGTTTCGCAGTTCATGGTGTAGGAATTAAAAAATTATATTTTTAAGTGAGTTTGATGCAGAAAGTATCTAAATCATTGATTACGTATGTTTTAACTTGCATCACCACCTGCATCATTGCATCACTTTATTTTTTATCTGCATCAGTTTTGCATCAAAAAACGAGCTTTTAAAGTTTGATGCAGACTTTGATGCAAGCATTTTTCTAGAGTTTACAAGGCTTTATCCTCATTTTGCATCAAAGCATCAAATAGTTTATAGAACAAAAACTTTTTAATGGTGTAAAATCGTCCCCTACGATCCACTTTTACATACTCGCCATGCGACAATAGTTCAATTCCTTGATACGATTTCGTATTATCTTCGGGAACGAAATTCCATCGCTTTAAAATATTTCTTATTTCATTAGCAGAAATAGAAATTCTGTTGTTTTGTTTGCGCAAAAGAAGATACAAGTCGTTAGGTGCTACTTTGAGTTCTTCCTCGTCCATTTTCTCAAAACACTCGTGCAGTAATTCCAGAATAAGTAATTCGGATTTATTTCTATTGACCAACTTTAGAAGCGATGCGGTCATAATTTGTTCTGGTTGAAACCACATACGTGTTTTTTGTTCAGAAAAAAACGTTCGCATTTGAAGGTATTTTAAAAAGTACGGGATTTCTTTGTGAAGTTTTTTCAAGAAAAACACATCTTCTGTGGAAATCGGGCGGATTTTTCGAATCCAAAAACGGATTTCTTCTTCATCAATCTGAATGAAATTATCTTCGTTATTGGAACACAAAATAAATTTGGCGAAAAACTCGATTTCCTGACGGTCTTTTCCTTTGGCTTCTACTTTGTCTTTATCGGTTGTCGAGAGATATTTTAAGCGTTCGGTGATTTCTTTCTTGTCAAAAAACACTTCGTCAATAGCCACAATCAGCATACTTGCCCAATCGGAATTGAACTGTGAACCAAATGAATCGCCTTTAATATAGGTCATGTTCATTCCGAAAATAGCTTTCATCCATTTGATAAACGAACTTTTCCCTGTGGATCGTTCTTTGCTGACCAAACACAGAATCGGCAGAGTCTGCGTGGGTTTTTCGTACAACAATTTAATGTAATCCAAACCTAATGCAGTTTGTTCGCCAAAAATATGGTTCATAAAATGCAGCGAATTCGGAATGAGTTTTTCGAGTTCTTCCAGCGAAAACTCTTTGTTAATGGGCTTCACGGGAAGCTCATTGTACATATTGTAAAAATCACCAACGATTTGCTCATAGCCAAAATGGTTGGGGATGCAGCAAAAACCGTCCAATTTAAGTACGTTGTTCAAGAATGATTTACCGTGATCGGAAATAATCGTTTCCCGATTCCAGCGAACCATTACTTTCACTTTATCTCCCGAAATTAAAGGCTTGTCTATGATTTTAAAATAGGAAGTACCTACTCGGATGTATGGAATATCTAAGGTCATAAGATTTAGTATTAAAATCCTTAAATCAGGATTTCATGGATTAAAAAATTGAATTTTAAAGAAGAGTAGTAGATGTTTATCTTTTATTTTCTAGAGAAAAGCTTGAGTGCTAAATCAGCATCTACAATAATTTTTCGACCGTGTTGAATAATCGCTTCCTTTATTTTGCCTTCTTTCTTAATTTTATTTGCAGTTGATATACTGCATCCAAACAAGTTAGCAATCCCCCGAATACCATAGACATATCTTTTATTTGATAGATCATTAGTATGCGAATCAATACGTTCTTTGGATTCTTTTTCGGTAGATGTTTTTAACAGTTGTATTAGTTCTTCTCCTGTCATCTGCCACACTGGTTTTTCTTTTAGATTACCTAAATACATATTTTCTAAATTTTAAATTATACGAATTTGTAATGTTCGAACAATTCAAAACTACAATGCTTTGTAAGTGGAGTGTAGGTGGAATTTTACACTTTATTACATAAAAAAAACCACAGAAGAATCTTTCTTGAGTGGTTTGTAAGTGGATTTATACTGTTTAAAAGTCATTATAGTATCCTATTACTTAAAAACAGAATCTATTTGGGTACAATATTCTTTTAATGTTACATTGGCATCGGAACTTGCTATATGTCGATATTTTGAATCATAACTTTTTCGCTTAATTCCAAACTCTTGCAATATTCGAGAAAGCCATTTTTTCTTTATTTCTTTATCTTTTATTGTGTTTGACAAACAGTGAATGATGTAATAAAAAACTACAACATGATCTTTACTAATTTTAATCTTATTCACAGTGTGTAAAATATTGATTTCCTTATAGAAATCATATTCTGATATATCTTCAATAACCAGATTGTTTAAAAAATCATGTAACTCACCTATTAATTTCATTCGAAATAAAGGTTTGTTATTTATAAAGAGATAATCATTATCGTAAATTTCATAGTTGTCAAAATTAGTTTTTACATCCTCTAATAATTTCTTACTATGAATATATATTTCATAGTGGTAATCATAGTTTAAAAAACCTACTTCAGTATAGAAATCGGATTCTAAATAAGCTTTTCTTTCCGGTAACTCTATTTTTCGATACAAATCTAACTGCAAGTCATTATCAGATAAAGTACTTTTAGTAATTTCTCTAAACTTTGTTAACCGAAGTGCATTTCTATCTAGCTGTGTAAAGAAATTAGAATTTTTTTCATAAATCTTAATCATTAATTCTAAATTTTCTTTGAGTTTTTTCAACTTTTCAACTCTATTAGTTGTTGTTTTATTAGACTCAACCCGATCTTTGAAATCAAATAAGAAAACATTGGTCAAATATTGTCTATATATATCTTGTGAGTCAAAATTAAAAGAGTTCCCTGAAGTATTTAACTCTTGTTCCCACATCATAATTGTTGTGTCTGTCAATTGTAATGAAATTTCTAAGTAAGCATCAACTGTATTCATAGCATGTCAAATTTACTCATAGCATTTGCTTTAATCGTATCAGCTACATCAATATATGGTTTCATTGATTTATAGTCTGAATGTCCTGTCCATTTCATTACTACCTGTGCAGGTATTCCTAATGACAATGCTGTACATATAAAGGTTCTTCTTCCAACGTGTGTACTTAAATGTTCATATTTTGGCTTTACATCATCTATTCTTTCATTGCCAATATAATAGGTTTCGCGTGTAGGTTCATTAATTTCAGCAATTTCACCAAGTTCCTTTAAGTATTCGTTCATTTTTTGATTTGAAATAACAGGTAATGCTTTATTGTTTTCTATAGGGATTTTTCTGTACTTATCTAATATGGCTTTACTGTGTTTATTTAATTCAACTCTCAAAAGATCATTTGTTTTCTTGGTTACAAATTCAATTATGTTATCTTTTATATCATGTTTGCATAAGTTATAAACATCGGAATGTCTAAGTCCTGTAAAACAACAAAATAATAAAATATCACGAACTCTATCTAAATAAGGTTTAGAAGATAAATCCGCAGCTTTAATTTTAGATACCTCTTCTTGTGTTAAAAAAATTATTCGTTTAGACGTTTCCTTCAGTTTTGGTCTGAAATTTTCAAACCCATACTCTACAATATAATTGTTGTTTTTACACCATTTTAAAAACCACTTCAAAAAACTTATTTGTTTCTCAATAGTGCTATTACGCATTTTTTTTTGGTCACGTAGAAATGACACATATTCTAAAAGTAGTTTTTCAGAAAGATCAGAAAACTGAAAATTAGAACGAAAAGTAAATAAATGAGATTTCACAGTTTTGAACTTAGAATAGGTAGCTTCAGTCCAATCATTTTTTCTTCCGTTATTTTTTACAAAATCATCAAAAGCTGCAAAAAGATTTTTCTCAGTTGCTGATATTATTTGTTTGTCTGAAGACCGTTTTACTTCATCTCTTAAGACTTGAAAGGAAGGTACTTCATTTTTTAACTCAAATTTTTTAAAGACTCTCTCTATGATTGCAGTCAATTCTTGTATTGCTGTGTTGATTTCGGAAGAACTTTGTTTTAATTTATTGGTACACCCGTTACGTACCTTTTCCTTAGCTTCGTCCCATTTTGACGAATCAATGCGATAACCCGTGAAAAATTCTACCCTTCCGCCATTATATACTACTCTTGCACGTATTGGAACATTTTCTGTAATTAAAACTCCATCCTTTTTTCTCTTTTCGATTGCAATAGTTATCTTTCTTTTGATATTCATATTAGGAATATTTTACACCCGAATATACACCCAATTTTTGAACTATCCTACACACTTTTAAAACATTTTAAAAAACGTATAAAAATATAAATGACATATTATCAATGAAATAAGATTTAAATGTACTTTGTTGGTATGTGGGTTATAATCCCTATGATACTCCACTATTGACTATCTATCTGGAAACTCCTTTTGGGTCAAAAATATCATTTAGTGGAAATGGTTTTGTAGTCAGTGATATGAACTATTCTGATACTAAATTCAATAACTATTTTAATAAAATAACTTATTATTTTAAGGCATTGTTATATGATTATAAGTTTATTGGACTAATAGGATTAATTTTATCTGTACTGATTTATATTTTTAACCATTATAAAATTAAACTAAATTAAAAATCTGAAAAATAATAAAAGCATCCCCCAAGACCAAGGTATCCTTAAACCCCCTATTTTTAAAATATTAAGCCCATGAAAAAACCAATCAAAACCCAACAATAAACTTTATACGAAAAATTAAAAAAAAATAATAATTATTTAATATCCCTTCCCAAAAAAAATCCCCTAAACTTTATTTTATATTATTTTTTATCGT
>NZ_SELG01000004.1 GCF_007845635.1 Apibacter muscae
GATTCTTGTTTGATTCCCAGCATTTCTCTTAGTCTTTTTATGTTTCTTCCCTGATGTACTTTTTTAGGAGCTATATCCGTATTCATAAACAATAGATTTTAGCAAAAATAATAAAAAATACAAATAAAGCAGAGAGATATTTTATAGGTCTTTATATATAAGATATTATTTTATGTAATATAGTTCTCTTTATAGTAAAATAAAGTATTGAAAAAAGATGAAAGTATATTGAAAGATTTAAAAGACTACTTCAATTATCCATATGATATATATAATTATTTTTATTCTATTTTATAAATATTATAATTTTAGTAAGGAAAGACGTAATAACTATTAATATCTATTAATGAAAAAATATGACTGAAAATCTAATTCTAAATTCCATTTTCAGATAGAATTAAATATTATCAGAAATAGTGAGATAAAATAAGTATATTTGTTATTAGGAAAAACATTTATTATAAGTGAGAATTTTAATAGATACTAATATCCTAATTAATTTGGAAGGTCATAAAATTGTAAAGGATAATTTCTCACAATTTTACAGAATTGCCATTACTAACAATTGTAAAGTATTATATCATCCTAGAGCTATTCCGTTTGATTTAGATAGAGATTCTAATCTTGAAAGAAAGGAAATTACAATTTCAAAACTAAAAAAGTATGAACCTTTAGAAGATTTTGCATATCCTACTGAAAAATTTAAATCTTTATTTATAGTTAAAAAGGTTAATGATGAAATAGATATATTACAGCTCTTTCAATTATTTAAAGAATATGTTGACTATTTTATAACAGAAGACAGAGGGATTCATAATAATGCAAAAAAGATTGGATTACAATCTAAAGTCCTTTATGTATCAGAGATACAGGAATTACTAGAAGAATTATTTACCATAAAAATTCCTTCTCATCCTATTTTAAAAGAACATAGTTTAAGAGAAATAGAAGATAAATTTAATTCCCCATTTTTCGATAGCTTAAAAGAGGATTATGGGAAAGAAGCTTTTAGTAATTGGTTAATGAAGTGTATTAAGAAAAATAGGAAATGTTATTCTTTAATCGTTAAAGATGAATTACAAGCATTATTAATATATAATTTAGAAAAAATTGAACAACATCAATTAAAAGATATATATTCAGATGTACTAAAAATTTGTACATTTAAAGTTTCGGATACAGTATTTGGAATTAAATTAGGCGAATTATTCTTAAATAAAATGTTTGAATATTGTATTAATCAAAAAATTCAATATTTATATCTAACTGTTTATGAAAAACAAACCCACTTAATAAAGCTATTAAATAGATTTGGATTTTATAAAAATATCTTTATAAATAAACAAGGATTATCAGAAGTTCAAATGATAAAATGTTTAAATAAAAATTTAGTCTCAAAAAAATATAATTGTATTAATCTCCATCCGTTTTATTATGATAATTCTACTATATCTAAATATGTAATACCGATAAAGCCAAAATACTATAGTAAATTATTTAAAGATGGAAGTTTAAGACACCCTACATTATTTGATTTTTCTCAAGATAGCATTAATGAAATTCAAGGAAATACAATAGTTAAAGCTTATATATCGAATTCTAGAATCATAACACCTAAACAAGGAGATATTTTATTATTTTATGCCTCTAATACGGATAAAGCAATTGAACCTGTAGGAATCTTAGAATCAATAGAAATTGTTGATAATTTTGATAAATTATGGAAATTGGTAAGTAAAAAGACAGTATTTTCGCAAGAGGAATTAATATTTAAATTGCAAGATAAAGGTAAATTAAATGTTATTACGTTTCGTTTAATTACTTATTTAAATAAAAAAATTAGATTATCTAAAATAAAAAAATTAAATAGTTTTAAAAATAAAATACAAACAATTACTAAAATATCTGAAAGTGATTACTTAGAGCTAAGAAATGAAGAATACTTTGACAAACGTTATATTATCAATTAAGCCTACTTATGCAAATGCTATATTAAGTGGTTTAAAAAAGGTAGAGTTTAGAAAAAAAATATTTAAAAAACCTGTAGATAAAATTTTCATATATTCTTCTTCTCCACAAAAAATGATTATAGGATATTTTACATTTTCAGAAATAATGGAAGATACTCCTAAAAATATTTGGGATAAATTTAATAAAGTTGGAGGTATTGGTAAAAAAGATTTTTTTGAATACTTTAAGGGCGTTGAAAAAGGATATTCGATTATAATTAATAGTTACGAAAAGTTTAAAATAGAAATAGATCCCATAGAATTCATAGAGGAGTTTTCTGCTCCACAATCATATATATATTTAGATGACAAATCATCACTAGAAATTGCTTTAACTAAATTAAAAAAGATTAAATAAAATTCCAATACAAATGATAAGCCATATTAAAATCTTTTAATTAGATTATTTACTATTTATTAGGTTACACAGTAAACTAGATAGTTACTAAATCAAAAATTTAATTTAATTGTTTAATTCCAAGCATTTATCTTAGTCTTTTTATGTTTCTTCCCTGATGTACTTTTTTTTAGGAGCTGTATCTGTATTCATAAACAATAGATTTTAGCAAAAATAATAAAAAATACAAATAATGCAGATAGATATTTTACAGGTCTTTATCCATAAGATAAGGTCTTTTTCTATGGTATATGGTTAATTTTTTAATTCTCTTTGTAAAAAAAAGATATGAAAAGAAAAGAGATTGATTTATTAGAAAACTCAAAGGATTATTTTACCTCTTTATCTAAGATGAATATAGAGAGTTATAAGGAGTTAGGTTTTACTTTACAGTCTATTATAAGGATTTGTCAAAGTGCTATTCTTGCTAAGGAGAAGAATGTACACCTATATACTGATTTGGATATTTATAATCTTCTTAGCCTTATGAAAAAACTTATTCCTGATTCAGAATTGGAGTTTTTGGATGAGGTTCATAGTTTGAATGATTAATAATTACTACTTACTACACTAATAGCATTGGAGTTTTCTATTTCCAGTTCTTTTTCTTGTGCTTCTTTGGCTAGTAATATGGATCTTTTATTAAATATAGCACTCATAAAAGGCTGGGCAATTCCTAAAATTGTAATACTTCCATTACCAAAACTTTTAAGTGAGTTTACTTTATTTAATCCCATTTTCATTTGTTCTTCTCTAATGGCTTTGTCATAACTTTTTTCGGTATGCATTCCTGTTGTTGTTCCATTTTTATTTTTAAATATATTTTGTGCTTTTTCTCCGTATTTCCCTTCTTTTATATCGGCTAATACTTTTGAAGATTTCTCGTTTGTAAAAGTACCTGTTCTTTTTGCTTCAGCTACAGATTTTTCAAATTCTGCAATGGCTTCTTTACTGGCTCCATGCGCTTTTATATTAGCTATGATTTCATTAGAGTTTTTTATTATGGTTTGGGTGTCATCTATGGGATTAGCTGAAGCCATTATATAATCCATATAGGTTTTATTTTCTTCTTTTTTCTGTCCAATGGCTTCCTCTATTTCTTTATATCTTTGATCTCTGTAAACGTCTGCATAGGCATCTCCTGCCCATTCTGCGCTAGGAGGAATAATATAATTTCCAATAATCAAGGAAATACCTAGAGCCGAAATATTTCCTGCTAATAATAATTTAGCCATACCAAAGCCACCTAAACCGCTGACTATTACTCCTATTCCTACGTCCCATTTATTATTTCTGGCAATGGATTCGGATACTTTGTACGCTACATTAATGCTCAAAAAGGGTAATAAAACCCCTCCTTCTCCACATTGCAAAACCGAACGGCTTAAAAGGGCATTGTGTTTATTGTAATATACGCTAGGATGGTACAACTTCCATTGACTGGAAATATGCCCCAAAGCTCCTGAGCATTTGGGTGCTGTGAGGGCACTATATAAAGCATAACCTACAGCTGTTATAGCTAATGCTCCTCCTACAATCCATCCAGCATATGGAACAACAGACACGGCACCAGCAGCACTTAATAAACCTGATACTACAGGTGTTGCAAGTGGAGCAACAGCAATCCCTGCACCAGCCCCAAAAGCCCCTCCAGATAAGCCTTTGTTCCAAGCAGATTTACATGTAAAATCTTTATCTAATTTTTTATCTGCAGTAGTTAAAAGAGCAAACTCTTTTTGGTAAAAAACAGAAACTTTTCTTCTATCAGGATCAGCCAATAATTTTCTGTGTCCGCTTCCTAATTGGTTGGTGCAAACAACATAGGTTTTTCTTTCAGGTAAATGAGAAGACATATTTAGCTAAGATTTAGATATGAATTTAAAACTTTTCATTTTTGTAGTTTCTAATTTAATATTAAGCACGAAATTTTTTTCTAATAAAAAAGGATTCAATTCTTTTATTAAAAAAAGACTAAATATGTTGACTTCTTTTTTAAAATTAAAAATAAATCCAATGCAAAAATGATATTTTTTTTTATCATTAAAAGTAATTTCAATTCCAGATAAGAAAGGGGTTATAGTACTGGAAAATGAATTTATATTAGATAATTCTACTATTTTATCCAATTTATTGTTTTTATATATTTCTATATATGAATTTTTGAAATCAAAATGATATCTACTACTAATTATATATTGGGAGATAATTAATATAATAATAGAGGAAATAAATACAGTAGTACCAAATACTTTTATATTTATTAAAATAGTAGGATTTTTAATGTCTTCATAGTGAAAAAAGTTTTGAATAGGTATTGATACTACTATTGTTAAAACTATCCAAATAAGCATTGTTAAAATAATTTTAGGTATAGTTGTAGCTCTAAACGTATAATTATTAAATTCTTCCATATTTATTTATTTTATACCAGTTAGTACAAACCACATAGTTTTTTTTCTGGTAAATGAGAGAACATATCATTTCTTTTTAATTAAAGTGTATATTGTAATTCCTTTTTGTTCTTGTATTATTTCCGTAAAATTATTTTTTAATAAATATGGATAAAGAATTGTATTAAAATAATTTTGTATCATGATAAAATCCTTTTTTTTTGTTAATAATACCCCCATAAACATGAATAGTTTTATATTATTACAATTAAATAATAAATAACCATTATTTTGTTTAGAGCTAAAAAAAAACACTATCTTATGTACTTGATTTAATTCTATAGAGTGAAAAATTTTATTATTTCTGTAAATCGTTATTTCATTATCCTTTATATTAATCCAATATTTATTACCTAATATGTAGTTTGCAGTTATAGCTAATAAAAAATAGGTTAAGATCATAGGTATTCCAATTACTTTCATATTGCTAAATACATTATATACTTTTACATCGTAAAATATAAATTTATCCATTAATAGGTAAATAGTAATAAAGACAGGGAATATAAGAATGAAAATTAAAATTGCATGATTTCTTGTTAAAGCTCTAAACGTATAATTACTAAATTCTTCCATATTTTTTTATTTTATACCAGTTAGTACAAACTACATGTTTTTTTAGGTAAATGAGAAGACATATTAATTCTTATTAGTTAGAATATATGTTATTAATTCTTTTTTTTGTTTTTTTTCTTTAGAAAATTCTTTCTTTTCTAAAGAAGAAAAGAATATGTTAGAAAATTCTTGAAATATGGGGAAATTATTTTTTTTTGTGAAAAAGAAGCCAGTAATAATATATAATTTATTATTATGACTTTCGATATGAATAGAACCACCTTTAAATTTTGAATTTATAGTACAAATAATTTTTTTTATTTGATATAATTCTATAAGATAAAAATATTTATTATTTCTGTAGATTGTAATTTTATTATCATTAGTTTCTAGTAAGTATTTATCAGCTATTATATAATTCGAAGTAATAGTTATTAATAAATAGGTTAAAATCATAGGTATTCCAATTACCTTCATATTGGTGAATACATTGTATACTTTTATATCATAGAATATAAATATATCCATCAATAAGTAAATAGAAATAAATATAGGAAGTATAAGAATAAAGATTAAAATAGCACCTTTTCTTGTTATCGCTTTAAAAGTATAATTATTAAATTCTTCCAATTTTTCCATATTTTTAAGGAGTATAATTTTTTAATTGGTTCAAACTAAATGTGCAAACATTTTGTATATTATCGGCTATGGTTTCTTTTAAATGAACGGAAGCCTTTTCTAATAGCTTAGTTTCTTTATTCCAATCTAAGGTACAGCTAAAAAATAATTTATATTCTGTAAATGAATATTTAATTACAGGTTTCAATACTTCATCATATTTTTGTTTTAACTTCTGTACTAAGGAATCTGTAAGATGTACATCTGCTATTTTTTTAAACGTTATGAATTTGTTATCCTCACTTACTTTATTATATTTAAATTCTAAAGGGATTATTACAGGTGCTAATAAGGATGAGGCATATTGAAACTCTTCTTTTTCTAATTCTTCTATAGGTTGATATAGATGTTGGTCAAAACAAAGGAAATTGAACAGGTTTCTTTGGTATTCTTTTACTTTAGGGGAATTAAATTCTATATCTCCTGCTTTATTTATATTGTGTATTGCTTCTGTGTTATCTTGTAGGGACTCTATAAAAGGTAAGTTTTTTAATTCTTTTTCTTTAAAAGTTTTCCATTGATTAGAAATTTCTTTAGCATTTAGTATTTGCTCTATCTTGCCTTTTTCAGAGAGTTTAAAAATTGCTTTGTTTTTAATAAATTCTGTGGACTTAATTAATTCAAAGGAATCGCTAAGTAAGGGGGGAATTACTTCGTATAAAAATTCTTCTAGCTTTATTTTTGCATATCCTTCCTCTAAATTTTGTTCTAATAAATATTGTGTTTTTTGATTGGTATAAGTAGTTAAAGTTTCTAATACTCGGGTTTCATTAATCTGTTCACATCGGTATCTTGCCTTGGAATTAAAGGCAATAGAGGGAATTGGAATATCTGAAATAAAATCAGTTTGTAAACGTATAGGTTCAAGGGGTTGAACAGGAATTCTTATTCTTTGTCCATAAGAAGCATATTCAGCCCCCCATACTCCTCCTCCAAAGGTTCGCATATTAGGATTACAGGCTTTTATTTCTTTGGGAGTAGTATTAAATTTATTAGCAATTGAAGATAGTTTTTCTTCTCGTTCTATTATATAGTTTTCATATTCCATAGATAAATAGATAATTAATAAAAAACAAAAATAAGATAATTTTTTACTTTATTTTATTTATCTAAAGCTTCATTTACATGTTAAATTAAGAGAGTTGAGTATTCACACTTTCCTCCAGTAAAAAATTCAATTCCACAGGGGTTTTATAACCTGTTAAACACTCCCCCGTTTCAGGATTTACCCAATCATTCACCTTTAAATCAAAATTCCAGTTTTCAAATTCATAAGTTAGTTTGGATTTTGGTTGAGGTCTTGGTTGTTTTGGAAGATTAAACCCGAACCTTTCAAAAATTCTTTTTCCTTTCATGGCTGTAAAAATTGCATCCAATGCTTGAATATAAATCATGGGAGCAAGATTGGAATTTTGTTTTTGGGTTTTCTTTTTTATATCGGGTTCGGTAAAGATCTTACTTCCGTATTTAATTACTTCTATTAGATCTCTTTCTAAGTTTTCTACTTTTCTTATAAACTGAGCTTTGGGACTTACTACTATTTTTTGGGGTTGATTTTTAAACTTCCAGATCTGTAACCATTCTTGTTTTAAGATTTCTGCTATTTTATGATTGGCGGTTATAATATGAAAATGGGGATTGTAGGTTTTTCTCTGAGGGTTAAAATTACATTCCAAAGACTTAATCCCTATCAGTTGAATCGCTTTTCCTCTTTGATATCTCTTCTTATACCTGTTTAAAATCAAAGAAAAAGCCCGATACATTCCGTTAATCCATTTGTTTAAAGAGTTTATTTTTACTGCTTTTACTGTTAATGTTAAAAAATGGGGTTCTTTCCATGTTTTTAGGGTGGGATAATACCGATGAATAATATCCGCCTTACGAATAGCAGAACAAACCGTACAAAAACGATTTTTACAATATTTCCCGTAAATCCTGTTTTTAGAACTAATAATTTTACTCTGACAATAATAGGTATTCCAATAACTTTTTTGTCTTTGGCTATCTTCTTTGGTTTTACAAACGTCGATCAGGTTTAACATCATTTTTTGGGTAATGAGTTTTCTTTTGGCTCTTCCCTTTAAGCTTTTTATGTCGCTTTGGTCTGTGCCTTCTCCTTCGAGTAAGATTAGGGAATGGGTATTTAGGGGTTTTGTTTTTAGTGTTTGTGGTGATTTCATTGGGATGAAGTTGTTTTTTCTGTCTTTTTTTCTTTTTTCTTGTCCCGTTTTATGCTAATGTATTGAGTGGGTTTCTGCAAAAAACTCAGATTCCTGCAAAAACAAAAAATCCTAAGGGTTAGGATTTTTGTCGGATGCTTGTAATTGTTTTCTTTGTTTTCTTTTGTTGGTAGGGATACCTTGTTTTTGATTGAGACAATGGTTAATGTCTTGTGGTTTGTATAGGATGCGGTGTCCTATTTTGTAGGCGGTGAGTAAGCCTGTTTGGGTATAGTTGTCCAGAGTACCTAAGGATATATGGAGTTTTTCAGCGGTTTGTTTTCGGGTGTAATACTTTTCGGGGGAGGGCTGGGTTGCTGTGTTTAATGGTTGCTGTTTTAAGGCGGTTTGTACGGCTTCTTTTATGAGGATTTGTAGTTCTTCTTGGGTGAGGGAGATGAATATTTGTGGGTGTACCATTTTTTTTATTTTTTTTATGGTACAAAGGAAGTTTAGGGAATGGTTAGGGATTCCCTAATTCGTCTTAGGTAAGTAGGTCTTTGGCTTTACAACCTATTTTGATTAGTTTTTGTTCTACTTTGTTTACGGTGTTTGGGTTGTGTAGGGCGCTTTTGTTTTGCTGTGCGTTTTTATTGATGATGGGATTGATATAGGATTGAACGGTTGTGGCTTTGATTCCTGTTACGGCGCTGAGGTATTCTGCGAGTAAATTGGTGGAATGGTTAAAGGGTTCTTGGTTTCTTAGGTATTCTAATACTCCTAGTTTATGAAGGAAGATTATTTTTTCTACGTTATTGGTGTCTGAGTAGTCGGTGGGTTCTTTTTGTTGTGATGGGGGCAATGGGTTTTGTCGGGCTTCTTGTTGAAAGTCTTTGTCTGATTGGATGAGGTCTTGCAATAGGGTAAGTAGGTCTTTTGTCCATAAGTCTTGAAAGCCTTCCTCTTGGTTGATTTGGGTGAGTATGTCTAATAAGCGTTTGATGTATAATTTTTTTGCTGGGAAGAAATCGGATCGGAAAAGTTGAAGGAGTTTGTTTTCAAATAGGGTATTTATTTGTTGGTAAACAGAGGTATCTCCTATGGCTATTTCATAGTTGATTATAAATTGATGGATTATTTGGTCTATTATTTTTTTGGGTTGGGGTTTGTCTTTTATATGCTCGGTATTGCAGAGATAGATTAAGTATTTTAAAAGGGTGTGTGAATATTTGTATTCTATGGATGAAAAGTAATTTTCATTAAAATTACTTTTTACTATTAGGTTGAGGAAATATAGTATGCTTTTTATTTCTGTTTCGTTTACGTGTTGTTGGTTATATATTAAGTTTACGATTTTATCTAGACATTGTTTTCTAAATTCTTCTTCTGTGTATTTGCCTGAATTGGGGGGTAGTCTACGATATTCTATGTATTTATTGCATAATTCTTTTATAAAATAGTTCGTTTTTTCTTCTTCTGTTTGATTTATCAGGGGATATATTTTTTGGGCTTCTTTTGTTTTTAGTTTTAATCGGTAAGTATGTATGCGTACTTCATGTATGTACTCAGCTATGATGCTATAGAGTAATTTATAGAGGCTTTCTTCGTCTTCTTTTTCTATTAATTCTTGTATATATATGGGGATGTTTGGGGGCATGCTATAGATATAATATTTTCTTTCTTCCATATGTTTTAGGGGTATTTTGTTTTTATATTTAATTCGTTTTTTATTTGTGGGCTGTTTTTATTGGTATTATTTTAGTCTCGTTCTTTTTGTCTCTTTTTTTACTTGCTTCTTCTATTCTTCTTGCTAAGAGATCTGCATTTTGTTTGTCATTGAGCTTTACATAGTTTCGAATGGTTTTTATGTTACCGTGCCCTGTAGCGAGCATCAGAGTGTCTAATTCTACTCCTTTGGCATGGTTTAGGGTTACGAATGTTCTTCGGGCGGTATGGGTGCTTACTTGTTCGTATCGGGGCGTTTGTATTTTAATTCGTTTACCTGCCTGGGTTTTGGTGGTTTCATAGGTTTGTTGCAGGGTATTACAAAGTTTGCCTATTTCTTTTAGGTAAAGGTTAAAGTTTACTTCTGAAATGGGTTTGGGTAGTTCATAATTGTATTTTTCAAATATGTTTTTTACGGGGGGAAATAGTGGAAGGGTCAGGGGTTTTTGTGTTTTTTGTTGGCGAATCAAAATGTATTTATCGTCTTCCAGATTGTTTTTATTGAGTCGTATAAAGTCGGAAAACCTCAGCCCTGTATAGCATCCGATTAAAAAGCGGTCTCTTACTTGTTCGAGTCGGGGGCTTCGGGAGAGGTCTAAATTTTCAAGTTCTGCTAATTCTTTTTCGGATAGGGCTATTTTTTCGCTTATTTCGTCTTGGGGGATAAAGCTGTTTTTGCCTTTGGATTTGAGTTGGGGATGGAGTTTATGACCGTGGTTTTCTATATATAATAATATGGTTTTTAAAAATTTTAGGTGTCGGTGTATGGTGCTTTGTGCATAGCCTTTGGTCTCTTGTAAGTATTGTATATATTGGTTTCTGAATTGTAAGTCTATGTTTTCTACGATTAGGGTCGTTTTTGTATAAGACTGAAAATCCAATAGGGTATTTTTTACCTGCTGGTATTTTTCATGGGTTTTAGTGGAGGGGTATTCTATTTTTTTGTTTTGGATATATTCATCGAAATAATCAAAGAAGGTTTTAGTTTTGGTTTTGGTAAATTGGGGGATTTTTTCAAAGTATTCTTTTTCAAAGATTTCTTTAAGTTCTACTGGTAAGGGTTTGCGCTGGTAATTTTCTATAAATTTATCAAACTGGGTAAAGATAAGGGTTTCCATTTGTTGCAATTGGTTGTTAATGCTATGGCTGTTGGTTATTTTAACGGTGTTTTTTACTCGGTGCTTGTCTTTGTCCCAGTATAGGGGTTCTATGGTTTGTTTGGTATAAATTTTTATTCGTTGGTTGTCGTAACGAAATAAAAGTATTATGGAGGTTCTTTCTTTGGATAAGGGGGACTTTAATACAAAGGTTACACTTGCCATATCAGAAGATTTAATTGGGGTTATAACAAATATAATAAAATAATCCCCTTAGGGGACGCCTAAGGGGACTATTTTTTTACTTTTACTTACTTCTAATTGGTTTTACTTAAGTCTTCCTTTTATCTAATCTGTTGATTTTTAGCAACTTTAATGATAATTAAACTTAAGTAAAAACCAGCATAGTGGAGCTGGAGGGA
>NZ_SELG01000003.1 GCF_007845635.1 Apibacter muscae
AAATAGGGTGGGATAAGGGAGCAAATCGAACTCATAACCCGAAGGTCACAGGTTCGAGTCCTGTTCCCGCTACTAAGACAAATAATTGAAAAAGTGAGACTTACAGTGTAAATCTCACTTTTTTTATGTCCTTAAAATTATTTAATTTTAAAAAAGTACCACTTACAGTACCACTTATGAAGCCTTATACAATAAAAATATATGATGCGAAAGGAGATGTATCAAAGGATTGGTATATTCGATGGTTTTTGCGTGATAAGGAGTCTGGAAAGCTTGTACGGCAGACTAATATAAAAGCAGGATGTAATAGGTTAAAAACAGCAAATGAAAGATATACTCATTTAAGAAAAATTATTATGCTTATGGAGTATAAGCTCAATAAGGTGTTAAATGAGAAAGAAGAAGTAAAAAAGATAGATGAATCTATTTTAGATGAATTGCATAAAACAAATTATTCTTTAGAAGAAGCTTTTAATTATTTTATATCTATAAAAACAAGTTCTTGGTCAAACGTTACTCTAAGAGACTACAAAAGCGTTTATAAAATTTTTTCAACTTTTTTAGAAAAAAACAAAGTAGATACTTCGAATGTAAATAATATAACAAGAAAGTATATTATTGTATTTTTAAATGAAAGGCATAAGGAAACATCTGCAAGAACCAGAAATAATAATCAAATTAATTTAAAAGCATTTTGGGAATTTTTAAAAAATGAAGAAATATGTAATAAAAATATTTTAGATGGTATTCCTAAAGTAAAAACGACAGCGCAAACACACAAAATATATACACCTGAACAATTTGATTCGATTATTTCCGAAATAGAAAAAATAGATAATCAATTAGCCTTGTATATAAAATTTGTTGCTTATTTATTTGTAAGACCTGTTGAAAATTGCCGGATATTGATTGGGAATATAGATATGAAACATAGAACTATTGTCTATAAATCTAAGACAAAAGATCAAAAAGTAAAATATATTATAGATTTGATTTACAAAGATCTTGAGAAAATACATATTAATAAATATGATAAAGATTTTAATTTATTCACACCTGATGGAAAACCATCACTTTGGATAGGTAAAGAGGAGAGTAAACGACAATATTTTACTGAATTATATAAAGATATCATTAAGAGTAACCCAAAGTTAATATCATTAGGGCTAACAGATAATCATGATATGTATAGTTTTAGGCATACTGGAATAATGATATTATACAGAAGCTATAGAAAAAAACTTTCTCCATTTGAAGTTAAATCAAAACTAATGTTAATCACAGGGCATACAACCATGTCAGCTTTAGAAAAATATTTGAGGACCATTGAGGCAGAATTACCAGAGGATTATTCAAAAGATTTCTTATCATAAAATTCTAAGACTAACAATATCTTTAATTTTAAAAACAACTATTTTACCTTCACTATTAATTGCTATTTCTTCTGCTCCTATGTGTTCTATATAACCAGAAGTATTGTTAACAATAACATCATCTTCTAGATTAAGTACACAATTAAGGTTATTGGTGCTTATTCTTGTTATCACATCTAAAATCTTATTATTTCCCATGACAGTGATTTAATTACATCAAAGCTAATGAGAGCTTAGGACTTGTCTTTGTCCGAACGTTCATTTATGATATTTATCATGTTTATCTTTAATTTATTTCTAATATATTTTTAATCTTATTTTAATGTTTTATTTGTATATAATTAAGGTAAAATTACATTTTACTGCAATATTTTTAATAATACATAGTTAACATTATTAAAAACATACTTTAATTAACACTAAAAAATGTTTGAAAAAATTTTAATCTGCGAAGATTTTGAAAGTTACAGTATAAGTGTAAAAAAAGTCTTAGAAGAATTTAAAGCAACCAATATAGAGCAAGTTTATTATTGCGATGATACCTTTTTTAAAATTCAAGTAGCTGAGAAACAAAAAGAACCTTATACTCTTCTCATTGTTGACCTTTCTTTTAATGATGGAGAAAAAAAACAAGAACTAAAAGGCGGTGAAGATCTCATAAAAAAAATAAGAGAGGAAAATATAAATATAAAAATCATAGTGTTTTCTATTGAAAACAGGGCATCTAAAATTAACTTTCTATTTGAAAAATATAATATTGATGCCTTTGTTACTAAAGGCCGAGAAGATGTGACTGATTTAAAAGAAGCATTAACGAAGGTAATGAATGATGGTATATATATTCCCAAATCTGTTAAATTATCTCAAAATAATTTAATAGACATTGATGAATATAGTTTAATTATTTTGAAATTATTGAGTAAAGGAATGACAACAATAGAAATATCTAATCAGTTAAAAAAAGACAAAATAGAACCTAATAGTGAAAGTTCAGTAAAAAAAAGGTTAATGGCTTTACGTGATTTCATGGATGTAACAAATACAAAACAATTAATATCCATTTGCAAGGATATGGGAATAATTTAAGCGTTCTTTTTCAAACATTTTATAGTGTTCAAGAGCCTTATTTATAAGGCTCTTTTTATTATAAACTATAGCGTCTTATTGCTCATAGAGTTAATTAACGGTATTAATTTAATCTCTATATTTAAAGCTTTGCATATTGTATACAATTGATCCGCGTTAGGAGAGAAAACACAATTCTCAATTCTATTGATAGTAATTCTAGACATACCTGACTTTTGCGCCAGCTCTTCTTGAGTCATAGAAAGATCTTCCCTACGAGCCTTAATCACTTCAGCCACCCGATGCCTTTCTTTAATAATATAATCCTTATTCATATTCTTCACTATTACTAAAATCCTTATTTTTAAATAACTCCGTGAGACCACTGATTTGCTTTAAACGAAGAAGCTCATCCGCATCCATTCCAATATTCTTAAGAATCCAAGCATCCGACATACCCGCTTTGGTTAATTCAGAAACTATCTCAACCATTAAATCAATACTATGGGTACCCCGAGCCCGGTTATGCCGAATCGTAGAAGCCATACGATTAGAAATATCCTTCTCAATAACCACCACCGGTAATAAACCCTTTTCCCTCTCGAAAATTCTTTTACTCGTCTTTAAAACAGTATACCTGTGATAACCGTCAACAATCTCATAAATATCCTCCTCAGGAATATAATAGCACACACAAGGCATCGTATAACCATCCTCCCAAATAGACAACTCCAACAACTTCATTTCAGGCGGAGCCACCGCATTAGGATTATAACTATTCGCTCTAATTTTTTCAATAGGCACCGCCTTTACGTTATATACAGGACTTTTCATAAAATATTATTATATTTTTCCATTATATTTTTTCTTCTCTCGTTCTCATTTTTAGTTAAGGTAAAACCCATGTACTTACAAAGATGATCATTCTTCATAATGCAAATACACATTCTTTTATAAGAAGGAATTAACTTAAAATCCTTACTATCAATCTCGTCTAAATAATCCATACGAACCGGCAATTTATCCGTATTGTAATTAGTGGTTTTCCCTACTTCTAAAGAAATACCCAGCCCCTTCAATTCTTCAATGGTTTCTTTAGAAAGTACTCCTCCTTTTTCTTTCCAAAATTTGATGGAAGTATTTAGCTTATTTAAATAATTCTCTTTCACATCATTAGGCAAAGTATCTAAAAGAAAGAACATATAGGATTTCCAAGTATGCCCTTTAGGAAGCTTTATGTTTTTCCAACCCATAGCCGTAGTTCCCCCATAAATAGAAGAAAAATTAACTCCATTAACCCTACCAACCATTTTTGCCCACATATTAGGATCGATAGCCTTATAAAGCTTTAAGCTTTCAATTGCGGTATCGATAAAAGGACTAGCCACCCGCATTTGATCGATATTTAACCCCGCCTGATAATAAAGATCATAGAGAGGATTATAGGACCATCCATTTTTTGCATTAGCTATCCAAACATCTTGAGTATTCCAGTCATAAATAGGGTAAGCATTATATACCTCAGGGTACATTTCCTTGGTCCAACCCAAACCACTATAATTTTTATAATTTCTTTCGCTGTGTATGGCTCTCCAACGATTTAAGCTTTCCTGAGTACGAATACCTACCAAACAACATGTTTTTTTAGCTTTTTTTTCATGATGGAACCAATGGGAAAATTTACCCTGAAAATCATAATCCCAAAGAGCATCGTTCCAAAAATCAAAACAATGATTATCAATATTTATAGAATCAATGGGGCGATCCCTTACCCAAACCTCTTTCAATGAATCCTCCCAAGGACGCCAATATCCCTGTTGCATAGAAGTCGCACAGGTTACTTTAAAAGGCATGCAAATATGGTATACCTCTAATATATCTTTGTTGGAATGCAATACTTCATCTACATATTGAGTAGTCATCTCGTATTGGGCTTCGTAATCCATATGAAAAACCCCCAACTTACGATTAAGCTTATTTTTTCGAATGTAATCGATACAAAGATTCAAAAGAACCCCGCTATCTTTGCCCCCGGAAAAAGAGACATAAACATTATCAAATTCCGAGAATATAAGATCCAATCTCTTTAATGAAGCCTCATATACATTCATTCTTCTTCTTTTTTAGGTTCATATTTTAAATTGTGCCATTCCTTATTTTCGGTTTGCATTACAAAACCTAATTTGTAAAAGAATTCTAAATTATCATTATTAGAAAAAGCATTAAGCCCCAATTGTTTTTCCTTTGTAAAAGTCTTGATAACCTTAGTGATTAACTGCCTTTGCTTATTCCCTCTTAGATTAAAGAAATTACCCAGTTGCATGGTCTTCGTAGTAAGTGCATATTTAACTGAGCAAAAACAAAGTATTTCGCCATCTTCAATCCCTACAAACCATTTATGCAAACTAGAAGTAGTAAGCGGGTAACCATTGGCTTTAATAAAGTTTAAATCCATTGCAAAGGGACCGATAATCTCATAAACCCTAGGATCAGTACCCATAAAAACTTCTACTTTCATAATTACAATTATTAGAATTAATCCACACAAATGTAGCGTAAAGAATACAATTTATAAAATTTCTTTTAGCTCATTCTTAGATAGTTTTTTAAAATATTCCATCTGTACCCCCTTTTTGGCTATGTTATCATTGATTAATTTTTCTAAACCCACATCGCCCGTCAAGTCAAAGTATCTGCAATCCTTTTCTTGGCCCACCCGATAACTCCTTCTACTCCCTTGTACCCGAAGCGCATAGTCCCAGATTTTATCAAAAAATATCACCAAAGGCAAATGCTGAAGGTTTAAGCCCATGCTTTCACTCTGGTAATTTAAGACCGTTGCCTTAGGATATCTTTTTAAGCATTCTTCCCTGCTTTTAATATACTTACAAAAAATAATGTGTTGATCTATAGGATAGGACTGAAAATGCCTGTCCAAAACCTCGAATTTGCTTTCAGAGATGCAATAACTATGTTGCATCTTTTGCGTCATTTCCAAAAAGATATTATTATTAAGCATTAAAAGCCTCTCATTATCCAAATATTTATTTTTTAAATAATAATATTCCTCCTTCTCTTGCTCTCCAATCACATAATTATAATTATTCCAATACTGCTTGATTTGAAGGTTTAAATCATATTCATAGACATAATGCCGAGTCATGGAATATAAAAGATCAATATTTTCAAAGCCAGTAATAAATTCCCTGTCATAGATTTTTCTTTGCTTCCATTTACCCAAATACTTTATAATTCTTTTCTTTCTGCAAAAAATATTTTCAAAATCAGCAGCAGTCATATTTAAAATTTTAGGACTTAAGAAATTCATTTGCGAATACACATCCAATATATTTTTGGAGAAAGGAGTTCCATTTAAAATAAGTTTAAAAGGAGTCATTTCACCCAAAGACAAAACCCTTTGAGTTCTAACAGCTGAAAGATTTTTGATTTTAGAGCTTTCATCCACTACGATGAAAACCCTCTTTGCATTTTTAATCCTCTGATAAAGATTTATGTACTTCACCTGCGAAAGCGAAATAGTTTCAACCCCTATGTAAATTACATTCTTACAATGAAATCCTCCCCATTTCTGGATTTCATCCTTTGTAGAAGGCAAATTCCCCAGAGGCTCAATCAACCTTAAAGGAGCAATCCAAACAACAAGATCAAGATTGTTTATTCGATTTACTAACTCCACGGCTATACGAGTTTTAGAAGTGCCTGGCTCCATGAACAAGGCACCACACTTCCAAGCGCTAAGATGACCCTTAGCCGCTTTTTGCTGAAATAACAAAGGCCTCATAACCTCAGATCATCAATTTCATTGGAATCTAAAGGACTTTCTTTTTTCGGAATAATTTCCTCCACAATTATTTCCAGATGATTTTCGTCCTTCTTTTTTTGGATTTCATCAGAAACAGACACTTGAATTGAACGATCAACCACCTGCCAAACCTCTTTCATATCCTCAGCATCTAGTTCGTATTCAGAAATTATTTCATTAGAATTGTATCGACCTTGACCATATTTAATCACATTAAAGTTAAAATCATCTGAAAAACTAAAGGATAGATGATAACCTTTTCCTCCCTCTTCTCTGACTAATTTAGCAGGATGCCAAAAACAATAACCCTTGTACTTAGAATGGTTAGGCATTTTAATTAATACTGAACGAGGAGTTTCACGCTGAATGGATTGCTGATTAAAATAAACTTTAGTCCACATTTTCAATAACTTGAAAGGTTACAAAATTATAATAATCAGAATAAGAAAAAATGATGGAATTATCTTCCTTAAACGTATATAAAAAAGCATATTCAAGACCATGGCCTTCAATATTAATACAGCTAATAGGATTACGATTACTTAAATCAATCTTGGTAATAATGCTTATTCCTGAGTAAGGTTGGTTGGCATATAAATTAGGAGCATGCCATTCAATTTTTTTTCCAATTAATTGTTCTGCTATTTGAACAGTTAAAATTTTAAAATTTTCCATAATATTCTGCGACTTTATCCTCCTGCACCGGAGTTAAAAATGAATTACAGGACAAATGTATCGTAAACGATACATATATGCAAGTTTTTTTTTATCTTTTTTTGGGTTTTTTTCTAAAATCCCAAGGAGCAATAGGGTTATTCATGCTCCAGATATTGAGTTTATTATTTTTTGCTTCTTGTTCTAGATCGACATATTTCTGAGTTTTATCGAAGTATTTGTAATGCCAAGCTAGACCATTTTTTAGAAGTTCTTCGTTTAAATTCTTTTTTCCAATTAAAATAATACCTAAAACTCTGCCATATCTATCCAGACCTTTTTGAGTTACTTTCACTATTTTACCGAAGCAAAAAGAACTTGTAAATGCTGTTGCTTTACTAGAAAAATCCTGTCCTTTTTCTGGGCAATCGATGCCATACAATCTAATTTTTATTTGTTCATTTTCATCTGTGAGAATGGTTACTGTATCTCCATCTGCTACTTTTATAACTCTTCCACTTAGGGTTTGAGAAAGCAAGAAAGTAGAGACTAAAAAAGAGAGCAAGAAGAATAAGGGTTTTAGTTTTTTCATATCCAAATATAAAAAATGTAATTTTTAATTATGGCGAAATTGCCATAATTAAAAAAGTGGTCGAATTCGACCACTTTTAAAGTATTTTAAATGAAAGTTTATATTTAATCAAGTATTTTAAAATCAAAACAATATTTAATCCAATAGATAGATACCCTATCCATTTCCACCAATTAAAAGGAGTAATTTTTAACTTTTCATTTTCAATCCTAAGTTCATTTATTTCTGTGAGTTGTGATGAATTTCTTTCCCTGTATACTTTTTCATAGAGAGAACTAATACTATCCGTGTTTACCTGTATTTTTAAATTATCACCATTAGAATTAACCTTTACTTCTCCATAAGGGATTTTAATTGTCCTTTCAATTACCTTTAATTTGCCTGTAGAATCACAAGGTGAATTAATTACATCTGTATTTATTGATGGAAGAAGAACTATCTTCTCCCTTTCCACAATAATACTATCTCTTTTAATTAAAGTGTCATGACTAGTTTTAATACTTTCCTTAGTTACTGTCTTTTTTCTGGTATTACAAGAGAAGAAAAAGAAAAAAAAATAACTCCCAATAAAACTCTAAAAATATTTATTGTTGATTTCATACTATTTGTTTAAAAGATCATCATAGTATTTTAAAATAACAGCAATTTCCTTGGCTAGAGTTTTATAATTTTTAAAAAACTTTTCCATGTCATTAGGGTTGGTAATAAAACATACCTCATGAAGCACCGCAGTGCCTTTAAGATTTAAAATAGCCAGCTTTCTTCGGGGAGTGTCTTTTTCTTTTTTTACTCCTCTATTGGCAATTCCTAAAACTCTGGAAGTAACTTCTGATATTTCTTTGGCTATCTCTTGAGAGGTTACTCCGGCATAGTTAGAAACAATAGTTTCTGTACCTGTAGCTTTAGATGTAGCTGCATTAAAATGCACGGAATAAATTAAGTCTGAATGTTTAATTGTCTTCCTAATAGTAGCTATATTAGAGGCTAAAGATACTTGATCGTCATCCCTTTGAAAATCTCCTCCTAGCTTTCTAAATTCTTCTAATACAGTATCCATGAAAAGGATTGTTAGTTCATTTTCTTTGTAGCCATTAGCTACAGCTCCTGGATCTTCTTTTACTCCTTTACCCGGTAAATTATGTCCGGTTTCCGGGTATAATTTTTCTACACTCATAATTCGTTATTATTATTATTATTATTATTATTATTAGATTTTAAAGGATTATTTTCTTTTTTTTCCTCTCTTTTTTTGAGTAAAAAAGAAGAAAGCTCCGGAATTCTTTTTACGATCTGTAAGCCCAAAAATTC
>NZ_SELG01000005.1 GCF_007845635.1 Apibacter muscae
ATGGTTAAAAAGTATAGAAGGCTTACCTTATTAAGATTATGGAAAAAAGCTTATTAAAAGATATACTTTATGGAGTATTAATAGGAGATTCATTAGGAGTACCTTATGAGTTTAGGACTAGAGAAAACATGCGTAAAAACCCAGCCCAAGACATGGTTGGTTATGGGACACATAATCAGCCTCCAGGAACCTTTTCAGATGACGGGTCTTTAACATTATGTTTAGCAGATTCAATTATTCAAAACGGATATAATATAAAAGATATAGCTAAGAAATTTATATTATGGCAAGATGCAGGATATTGGGGTGCACATAATCAAGTTTTTGACATAGGAATAGCAACTAAAGAAGCAATATATAATCTAAAACAAGGGATTAATCCAATTTTGGCAGGAGGGAATGATGAATATTCAAACGGAAATGGATCTCTAATGCGCATATTACCTCTATTATTAATACTAAAAGATATTCAAGACCCAAAAGAAAGATTTAAAATAGTTAGTGAAGTTTCTTCTATAACACAT
>NZ_SELG01000039.1 GCF_007845635.1 Apibacter muscae
ATAGTAAAATAAAGAAATACATTAACTCTCTGACTGTTAATCAGAGGGTCGCTGGTTCGAGCCCAGCAGGAGGAGCTTTAATATCAGAAGGTTATAACTAATATCAGTTATAACCTTTTTTTATGAAATCAATTTCACGCACTTATATTAAGTAAAGTTTTATCTACTCCTATATGCATACTAATTAAAATGTATGGCTAATACTTAATTCTTAAATATTAGAAAAAACTCCTTCCAGAAACAATTTATATAAACCAGGCTGTGTTTCTCCAAAACCGTATGTTTTGTTATGTGTAGATTTTTTACATTTTTAATTTGATTATACTTTCTGTTTTTAAGTAAAAAAGCAAAAAAATTAATCTTTGCTTTAAAATTCACCATAAATATATATTATTAAAAATTCATTTATTTATCAGGCATTTGATGATAATCAAACAATCCTCCAAATATATCTTGTAGCTCTCTACCATATAAATCTTCATCACAATCAAAATTTTTCACAGCTATGGCACCCAGATTATATCTTTTATATATTTCATTATCTGTAAATTTTTTATTTGATTTTAATGAACTTATTATATCTATAAGTTGATCTAATATTATTTTATATATAGTTATTTCTGGATATTTATAAAATAATTTTTCTGTTTCCTTTTTCACTTTTAGAATAAGTAAATTATACTCTTTTTTAGTATTGACTTCTTTGTAATTCATTTTATTTGACTCTTAGGTATATATTTAACTTCCTCCTCCTTTGGTTGGAATAGACTTATCTTTTTAAGACCATGTATCATTTATAGGAGCTGAAGTACTTTTTAACCCTTCTACCTCTTGTTTTATAATTATTTTTTCTTGGTTAACTGTTTTTATCTCATCTGTATAATTTCTACCTTCTCTGACATTATACTTATCTGAAATACCCAACTCGTTTGGAGTATGATTAAGGTTAGCCGTATAATAATCTCCTCTATAAGAAATGCCTTCACTATTGACCTTAGTATAATGATATAGTTCTGTTCCTTTACTTATTTCTATCATTTCTACAGGTTTAGAGAAATCTATTCCTGAAATATGAGATTTAATTTGACGTTCTATTAATTCAGGATAATGTTTTTTATATTTTTATGCTATATGTATTGTTTTATTTTAAGATAAATTCATAATTCAATTTAAAAAATATATAAACTTTTTTTCATTTAATTAAATAGATATTATTGGTGAAAATTTTTTCTAAATATTCAAATAATATCTTACCTAAATTTGTGCTAATATTAGGTTTAATATAATTTTCTAAATCTTTTTGTTCTGTATAATATTTTTTTATTTTCTCTATGTTGCCATGAATTAAACTAAATTCAACATTAGCTATTCTATCTGCTAACTTTACTATTATTGCTTCCTGATTATAAATTATTTTTTTATATACTTCTTCTTTCTTTTCTTTTCTTGTATTTCCTTTTCCATCTGTTAAAGAATAAACTATTTCGGCAATATTAATATTAAATCTAATATTAAGCTGCTCTTTAGATGTATTAGTATCTTCTAAGATGTCATGCAACCAAGCAACAGCTAATAATGTATAATCTTCTTCGGAATAAAAACCAACAGCGTTTGTTATTAATACTTCAACTACGTGACCTAGATGAATATCGTAGGGATAAGCACCATATTTTTGTTCTTTATGGGCTAGTATAGAAAACTGTCTGGCCTCCTGAACTAATTGATAATAATTCATTACATATTTTCATTTAATATTCTTTGTACTTCTTCTGAAGATAAATAATCATCTTCATCTATCCATCCTGTCATATAATCATTCAAGAAAGAAGTAATTTTTAAATGATTTGTTGTCCACTTTTTTTTATCTAAAACTTGTATATTTTGAATTTGCTCATGGAATTTAATTCCATTTTTAGGTATCCTAAATAATGTATCCTCACCATTAATATTTTTCTTATAGTATATATAATTATAATCTATCATATGCTTTTATTTTATACTAGAAACCCCTTGTGGATTAGGTATCTTAGATGAATTTTCAATCATTATATTTTTTAATTCTATTTGTCTAGCTACTTCTGTGCTAGGTAATCTTGCTTCCTCATATAAAATATGATTAATATTTTGCTTCACATTAAAACTTTCAGGTGTATGAAATTGAAGTTCAAAAACTTGTCCATTTGGTGTCTCAAAATTAGTATTTATACCTTTATAAATAGCTCCATCTTTAAAAGTGTTTTTTATGGCTACTTCTTTATATCCATTCTGTTTTAAGGCATCTAACATTGTTTTTGTTCTAGAAGTTAATTTTGAGTTTTCAAATATGGTTGTATAGCGAAGGACATCTTTCATTTCAGCATTAAGTCCATCAGTTTGTAGTTTTCTAGTTAAAGACTCAATAGATTTCAATCTAAAATCAAGTCCTTCCATTTTTCCTTCATTTTCTTCTGCCAGCTTTATAAGCAAATCTGTAAGTTCAGCTTCAGCTATTTTAGCTTGATCTATAAGTTCCTCTGCTTTTATTTGTTCTGCACTCTTTTCAAAAGCACCATCTCCCTTTTTTTGAGCCTTTAGTTTATCCCTAAATTCTATGGCTTTATGAACAGCAGAGCGCATATTATTTTTAACCCCTTCTACGGAATTTGCTAAATCAGCCTTGGTAGCATCTATTATTATTCATCCATTGCGTCTTTTGCCCATTGGATACTTTCATCTATTAAATGAATATTTGGATACTTTTTCTTTATTTCTTCTAAGCACAATATAAATTTGTAGCTTTGAAATTCAGCTGAAAGATCTTCAAACATAGGAGTTAGCCAATCAATATCTTTTTCAGATAGCGTAGTTAAAATATGTATAGCTTCAGATTCATTATTTTTCAATAATTCAAGTATTTTATCAAAATATTTATTAAAAGCGTAGTCATCTTCTATATGAAGACTTGCTATCTTATTTAGTATATTTTCTATTTCTATTTTTTTTGTCATTTAAATTATCTTTATTGGGTAAAATAGGGGGTGAATTAGGTAATGGAGGGGGTTGTATATTCCCATCAGGGAATATGGTAGCCACTTTTCCATTAGTTTTTATTACTCCAACACGTACTCCTTTATAAGTACCATAAACGGGTTGTCCATCAGGAATTGAACCAAAATTAGGGGTATTATTAATAACATGATTTCCTGCTGCTTCAATATCCGAAGGAGTCCACCCTTCCGGAAACCAACTTTGTGCTGTTCCATTCCTTTTAATTTTGTTCTCATGACCTTTACCATTACCTCTTCTTACGCCATTAGAAAATTCATCTATTTTTTAATAAATTCTGTTTATTGGATAATATCAGGATAATCCAAATATTTTATTTAATAAATCAATCCTATGTTCATTAAATTCAGTATTGGAAAATGATATATTTTTCAAATTTTCTTGTAAATAATTTTCTCCCTCTTCAGTTATTTTTATTTTTTTATAAAAGGAAGGATCTTTATCATAGATTCCTTCGTGAGATATCAGTTTTTCTTGTTCTAATTCATCTAATAATCTTGTTGCAGAAGCAATACTCCCAATATGCATAAATATTTTATTAAATTGATAGCTAGATTCAATTGTTTTTAAACTAGCCATTCTTAAAATAATTAATTTTGATATTTTATCCATATACTGATAATTGTATTCCATATAAATATATTTAATTTTTTAAAATCCTGATTCTTTTAAATCTGCTATTTCTGCCTCTTTTGTATAAAAGGGATGTTCTCCATTAGTTTTTCTCTCCATTTCTGCTGTAATTCCATATTCTTTACAAGTTTGTGCATGAGCCTCACCATAACTCATGCCTTTATCCATAAGCTCATATTCTCTTAACTCATGAGTTAAATAGGCTTTATCCTGATTGGTAGCCTCTAACTCACCTCTTTCAATGGCTCTTAAACGTTCGATCATTACTTTATTTAAAGCCCAAGGTTCTCCTGTTTCTTTATTAGAAATTTCGGGTTTACTTACATGTTTTTCGAGGGTATTAATATTTTCGGATGTAAAAGATGCTTCTTCTATTGATCTTGTATTTGCTTTATATGTTCAAGACCTCCCCTATATCCATCTTCAGCTATGGTATCAAAAGGGCTTTTTCCGCCTGTTGATTTTTCAAAAGCACCATCTCCCTTTTTTTGAGCCCTTAGTTTATCCCTAAATTCTATGGATTTATGAACAGCAGAGCGCATATTATTTTTAACCCTTTCTACGGAATTTGCTAAATTAGTCTTGGTAGCATCTTGTATGTCATCTTGTATATAAGGTATATTCGGATATTTTTCTCCTATACTTTCTATACAATTAATAAAAGATGTACTTTGCAAAGTTCCTGCTATTTGATCAAAATTAGGAACAATCTAACTTATTTCTTCTTTAGAAAACAAGGGTAAATATTTTATTACTTTATCTTTATTTTTTAAAAAAATAGTTACTTTTCATTGGTTAACTATTTAAATTTTCCCCTTCATTTATTAAACATTCAATACCTTCTTTAGTTATTATTACACTTGAATTCTCTTTTACCCATTTAAGATAAGATTTATCAATTAAAGAGTTTATAATTGGTAATAATTCTTTATTATAAATAATTTCAGAATATTTAATCATTACTCTCATATCTATACTTCTTAAATTTACTGCTGAACTGCAACTAATTTGATTAATAATTTTTAATGTTTCAATATTTTTTTCCATAATTTTATTTAAGGGCATCAGGGTGATATAATGGTGAATTATTTACTTAATTATATTTTATCTTCATCCATTAAGTATTCAATTCCTTTCTCTGTTATTGATAAAGACAATGAATCAGTCCATACAATTAAATTATCTTTAACATAATTATCTAATTCAACTTTAAGTATTCCTCCAAATACGCCATATTTAGTCATAATTCTATCAATGATAGGAACTCCTACAGGTCTTCCTTCATTATGGTTTTTAATAATCTTTATTATTTTATATTTTACATTCATACTCTTATTCATTTAATGCTTCAGGGTGATATAATGGTTGTTCTATTTCATTTATTTTATAATCTTCTAAAGTAGCTGTATGAGCATCATTCCATTGTTCAAAACTTCCTTTCTCTCCTTTTTCAACTCCCATATTATCATATCTTTGAGATTCTCTAATTTCATGTGTATAATATCTTTTATCATATTCAGTTATTTCTAATTCTCCTCTTTCTATAGCTTCTAATCGTTCTATCATTTTTTGATTTGCATGGTCTTCACCAAATCTAGATGTATGTTCTTTTACTGTTTCTATACCTTCTTTAGTTATTGTTGTATTTTTATAGTCTAAATCCAAAATTTTCCCACCACATTTATCCTTAAAAAATTCTCTCCCACTATATTCCCCCATTGTATCCCCAAATTGACTATTAATTCCTCTTCCCCCTAAATATTTTTCAAAAGCGCCATCTCCCTTTTTTTGAGATTTTAATTTATCCCTAAATTCTATGGCTTTATTAACAGCAGAGCGCATATTATTTTTAACCCCTTCTACGGAATTTGCTAAATCAGCCTTGGTAGCATCTGCTACTTTTTCCATTCCTAAAGAATTTCTCTGCCCGGTTTTTCCTCCTGCAGGAATTCCTCCCATGCTTAAAAGCAAGGCAATACTTTGAGGATCTCTTTCGGTTACTGCATGATAAGCCGCTGTTTCTGCAAAGAAAAAACTTTGTGCAGAAGCTTTGGCTACTTCATTGGCATTAAAACCTTCCGTATCGGACATATAGTAAGCATTGGCTCCACCCCAAACTCCAAAAACACCTCTTCCTAACATTCCGTATTTAGAAATAGTCTTTAGATAATTAACTCCGAAATTACGGAAAAAAGTCATGGGTTTGGTTAGTAAAGTTCCGCCTCCCCTAAAGGCATATACATACATAAAAGCTTCCAATCCGGTCATTAATACATTTCCACCAAAAATGCAAATAGCTTCAAATTCACTAGTTACATTGGGTTTATAAACAATATTATAACCAAAGGCTCTACAATTTAAATGCTGAGGTTTATGGTTAGATACGGCTTTATGCTCCCCAAAAACAACGTCGTCTTTTATTACTAACCAAACTCTAACGATAGCTGCCTTATCTCCGCATATTTTCCCGGCTAATAGAGCGCCTCCGGCAGCTCCGGCTATGGCTGCCAACAATACCCAACCCGCCGGGCAGGACATAAGCAAAGCGATGGCAGCTGCAATAATAGCTACCAATAAAGCTACCCATCTGCAGGAAAAATCTATCCCTTTGCACTTTAAGCTGTATTCGGTAAGGTAATATTTGTTATTTTCAAGGAGAACATTTTCTTGGCTGGTCTTTAAGGATGCCGGTTTTAAGCCTCCTTCGCACATAAAATAATGGCTTTCATTAAAAATTTCATTTGCCATTGTTTAAGATATTTGGGTTATAGTAAATTTCATTTTATGGAAAACCAAAGAGGGATGTGCGATTTCTTCCCAATAAACATGAGCTTTCCGTATAAATCCACTTTCAGAATCTATCTGATAATCTGCCTGCAATTGATAAGACGGTTGAAAACTTATCTCATTCATAAAGGGCATTTTTCCATAGGCTTTATCTAACCAGCCTGTAGATGGCTTAAAACTTCCGGAAATACTTAAATTTAAAACTTCCGAAAAAAATTCAATTGGTGTATAACCTTGAATATCCCAAGCTATTTTTCCGCTGCGATATGCATTTTCTTTTACCAATGTATCAGAAAAATTAAGCTTTTTCCCATAACCGGCTAATTTGAAAAATAAAAATAAAAATTCTTGTTCATTAAGTAATTGCTTCCATATATCCGGTGATTTCATCGTTTGGTCATTCAAAGAAAAAAATTCCTCAATATTGGTTCCTTCATTAAAATAAGGCACCAATTCTTTTTTTATTCTTAGCCATTTTTCTTGTAAAGCTGATAAATTTTTTATTTCCAGTATTTCTCCTTCATGGGAAACTCTTGCAGTAAATTCATCGTATAATTTTTCCAGTTGACGAGTTACCATAAACATTTCTTTAAAGGTAGGATTAGAAGTTTCTACCATTTCTTTATCGTAGCTTACCAAATCTATAAGTACAGAATTTTCATAAATTTCTTTTAGCTGTAGTATATATTTATTTTCTACAACTGTTTTTACGTTCATGCTATTGACTTGCATTTCTCCTTCTAATCGCACTTGGTATTTTTGAATTCCCTTCTTTCTAAATCCAAATCTTTTTAATGCCTTGGCTTTTATTTCATCTTTTTCTTTTTTTTCTTCTCTTTGTTTTTGTTTGAATTCTTCTTGTAGCTGACGGGTTAATTTCTTAAAATCAGAAGGTTTCTCATCATCCTCTAAAAAAAAAATTAAATTTTTCACTCATAGTCATTGATTTTAAAAAGAGGATTAATTAATTTTTATTTTTCCACCTTGCCACTGTCCCGGGCCTTTAACTTCAATCTTTTCACCATTAATATTTATTTCCGAAGCAGAAAGAGATATTTTATCCGGAGTTAATTCTATCATAGAATTTCCTGTTATAATGGTAACATTAGCATCTCCTTTTATGGTTATATTTCCACTCTGATCCATGGTTACATTTGAAGGCCCTGCATCATTATCCTTTCCACCTACATTAATTATATGAGTAACAGCTGCATTAGTTACTGCATTCCCGGCTCCATCAAACTTCATACTGGCTCCTCCGTTATCGGTGAGTAAAGCGCTTCCTTCTTTATCATTAAACTGTATCTTGTTTCCGCTTGGGGTTTGTAAACCTTTAATATAATTCCCAGCCCCTCCGTGTCCGGATTTTCCCTTGCCGTTGAACATGGCGCCTAGGCTTACGGGTTTTTCTGCGTTCCCGTTTTCAAAAGCGACAATTACTTCTTCGCCTATCTCGGGTACTACATGCATTCCTTTTCCGCTACCGGCGTATGGGGTAATGGAGCGGATCCAGGGGCTTTGTCCTCCATAGGCTTTCTGCCATGGGAATTGTACTCGTATGCGGCTCATGCCTTG
>NZ_SELG01000041.1 GCF_007845635.1 Apibacter muscae
TCTAGGGGGTAGGCTTTTGCTCCATCTATCGCATCGGAATAACAGGTGATGGTAAAGCTGTCGTGGTCTGCTATTTTATGATTGGCGGTTATAATATGAAAATGGGGATTGTAAGTTTTTCTCTGAGGATTAAAATTACATTCCAAAGACTTAATCCCTATCAGTTGAATCGCTTTTCCTCTTTGATACCTCTTCTTATACCTGTTTAAAATCAAAGAAAAAGCCCGATACATACCTTTATTTAGTTTACTTTTGGCTCTTCTCTTTAAGCTTTCCATGTCGCTTACATCAGTACCATTACCCACTAATACAATAGGAGAAACCCGTTTTTTTATACTTGATATATATATTATTCTATCCATCGATCATATGTAAATATGAATAATAGAAAAAATAATTTTTTAGGAAAAAACTCTTCCTTTTTTTTAACAAGTAATAAAAAAATTAAAACAAATGGTTTAATTTTAATGTATTTTAATTTTTTCTAATAAAATTCTAATGATTCATAAATTCAGAATTAAAAAATAATTTTAAGTAAATGGAGATAAAATATAATTTTGTTGACAAATAAATAATATTTTAATAATTTTATAGTTAATAATATAAATTGATTAAAACTTAATAATGTTTATAAAAGTTTTAATCTGTATGGGGTTTGAATCTTACACCATAGATAAATACCTATAGAATGATGTTAAAGTTAAAAAAGCCTATCGGAGAAAGTGTTAATTAAGAATGTAGCTTAAAGTAGACAGATAATTGTATATAATATTAATTATACAATTAAATTTAGTGGAAGCAAATCACATAGAGGTAAGAAGAAATGAGTACCTATTGGCGAAAGAGATTATAATTGCAGGAGTCAATAAAAAATTTAAAGAATTGAAAATGAAAATATATAATTAGGTTTTTATAAATAAAAGATAAGAAACATCAAGTAAGGTTTTTCACTCTTTAAATGTCAAAAATATTAGAAACTTGTAAGGACATGTAATTTCATAAATTAAACGCATAAATACTACTATGCCAATCGCTCTTTATTGCCTTATAAGGAGAGAGCCTTGTTTCTAAGGCTCTTTTTTTTATTTTTGCTACATGAAAGAAAAATTCTTAGAATTTTTCAAGTAAGGGGTATTATACTTAATGTATAGAGGGAAGTAATAAAAAAAGCCTGAAATGTAATCAAAAAAATTGACGGAGAATGTTAGCTTAATTATGCTTTTTGTTATCCTTAAAATCTTTTTTGATTTTTTCAAACAATACTTGGTAGAAATCTCTGCCTTCTTCTGCCATATAACGGTCGTAACTTTCTTTATCTTTTTTAAATTCTTCTAAAGAAAAAATTTGGGTTCCCGAATTATCTCTTTCATAGCGTATTTTAATAAAAAAAATTTACTTATTTCGTCGAAAGCAACTTCTGGAGATAGTTTATCGTTATTCCGGATAATATTATGAAATTTAAAGAGTAGTTTAGAAAATTCATCTTGGATAAATGCTTTGGTTTAATTTAGAAGTTTTTACACTTTTTTGTTATTGATAATTTCTGCCTTAGGAAATATCAATAATTTCTTCTAACTTTTTAGGAATTTTTCCTTTTACTACTTTAAAAATACGGGTTTCTTTGAGATTGGTAGTAAAAAAATCAGCACTAACCCAAGAAGCATAATTATATCCTTAAAAGTAATCTTCTTCTTGTATGGTGATATGCTCTTCTTTACACTCTAGAACAATAACGGAGTTTATATTTTCTAATTTATCTTTTTTTTCATTTTTCCATATAACAATATCAGCCATGACTTGTCCTTGTACTCTTTGAGAGTTATTTACCTCTACTTCTTGTTGCATTTGCGCCAAAGTAAACTTATAATTATTTATTAAACGGCATAAATACTCTTGTCTTACTTTTTTTCCGGTTTATTTACTAAACATTTATTCAATAAAGGAGCAAAAATTTTATTATTTTCAGTTTTTATCTCTAAGCTCATAGGGATTTAAATAAAATACAAATTTATTTTTTCTAAAAGTACTAAATATGTTTTTTAATATTTATCTAAACACAGAATTAAGAGTAAATGATTCATTAATTATTAAAATCCTTACGATAAGTTATCTAAACTTAACATAAGTTTTTTCAATAAAAGGAATATGGGGATTGGCTATTTCCTGTATAATAGTTTCTACTTCTTTAAAAAGATCTATAGCCATGGGGGAGGTGATTAGGGTTTGCTTGTCATAGCTTAAAACTTCTAACCCTCTAAAAGGTTTTTTAAAACTCCAGATGCCTATTTGTACTGAATTCGTTGTTTTTTCATTCAAAATCATATAAGCGTAAAAAACCAATTGTATGAAGAATTTAAAGTTTGTGTTTTCCTGTATTTTGTCTCTCTTATCTGAATTAAAAGCCAAAGAACCAACGGTAGAGGTTTTGTAATCAATAATTCGGTCTTGTCCATTAAAAACATCCCACCGGTCTACAAAACCTTTCAGTTGAATTTTTCCTAAGTTTTCTAAATTAGTTTTGGAACTTATGGATTTTTCAATGTCTTGTAGATAAATAGAATTTCCTTGCTGAATGTCGGTTAAGTCTCTTAAAATAATTTTTTCTAAGGTTTTTTCAGCCAACAACTTTTGCAAGTAGTTTTGTCCACGTTCAAATAAATCTGGGTTTAGCTCTTTTTTTATATATTCTTGCAAATGTACTTTATAGTCAGATAAGCAATTTTTTAAGGCATCTTCTGTTAAATATTGACCCTTTAGGGGAGTGTATAAAGCTTCTAACGTATGATGGATTAAGTTTCCATAATTTAGAGGAGAAATTTCCTCTTCTACTTCTGTATTTTCTTCCAGTTGTACCAATTTTTGTAGATAGAAATTGATAGGGTTATAGTGGTAGCTGGTTAAATGCGTAGGAGAAATGGGTTTTTTTAGCCATTGCTGAATGGTTTTAACTAAAGCAGGGGTTTTATCAATTTTAAACTCGGGTTGTTGTTGTACGCTTCCAGAGTAGGAAACGGTGATTTCTTGTATTTGATGTGGAGATTCAAACTCCAATTGGCTGATAAATCGGCTCTTTTCCCCGGAATAAAGCCCTTCGGTAAAATTGTTGTATAGTAAATAAATTTGTTCGGCATGTTGCAACAACCGATAAAAATGATAGGCATAAATGGCATCATTTTCTAAAAAAGTATGGATGTTATAGTTTTTCTTAACATCAAAAGGAATAAAAGAGTTATCCTTTTTTCCCTCAGGAATTATTCCTTCATTTACCCCTAGCATAATTAGGTTTTTAAACCCTAACAGACGGGTTTCTAAAACTCCCATAATTTGTAAGCCTTGTAAAGGTTCTCCTATAAAATCAATTTTTTCATTGTTTAAAATGTGCTGGTATAAGCTTTGCAATAAACTAAAGGTATCTACCAATGATTGTTCGGAAAGTTGGGTATATAAAAGAGAAAAAATATTTTTAAATTTCAAAAAATTCTCTTTTAATATGCCTTCGTCTTCGTTGTAATTCCAAAATTTTTGATAGCAATAATCGCTCATTATTTTCACCAATTGTAAAGGGTCTTTGTATTCTTTAAAAACAAATAGTAAGTTCCAAGTATTTAATTTTTTATAAAGCAAAGAATCTGAGATGAATACTAAATTATTCTCTTGAATTTCTTTACAGAAATCTGCAATTTCTTGGTTGTATTCTAGCAATGGATGTTGTAGAATAGCCAAAACATCTTTATAATAAAAACCTTGGGTTTTGTTTTTTTCTCTAAATATATGCAAGCCAAAAATCTGTTTAAAAAAAGAGGCTACCAAAGAATTTTTTAATGAATACCCCATGGTGATGTTTACTTTTTGTATCTCTTGCGGTAGGCTTTCAATTACCGAAGGCAGCAGGGTTTCGTCGCATAGTACGAGGGCTGTATGTTCCCATTCATGTTGAGGGATGTTTTCCAGTATATTGTGGGTGTATTTGGCTTGAGCAACTTCTTGGGAAGTACCAATCACTTGTATATTTTTTTTCTTAGAAAATTGATTTTCTTTCCATAAAAATTCCCGATTCGCGTAATAGTTCCAAAGAATGTTTTTACGTAAGAAAAAACCAGCTTCCTGAGTGCTTTGGTTCATATAATACTCATCTGTATCCCAGAATAATAGGGTAGTAGAATGGGATATAAAATATTTTATAAGTTTTTCTTCTTTCGGGGTTAGTGCATTAAATCCGGCAAAAACAAAAATATCTTCAGGCTTGATAGATAGCCTTTCCAGGTTATCAACAACAGTTGAAAGTAACATTCCTGAGGTTCCTAAACCTTGGTTGAATAAACTTTTCTTTAGCTCTTGGTAAAGAATTAAATTGTTTTCCCAAAATTTTAGATTCTTATGGTATAATTTTTCTTCATTTTTAGAATCTAGTTTTTCTGCCCAATTTTCCATTCTTTCAATGGAAGCCAAATGCTCCAATACTCGGATAGGATTTTCAGAAAAAAGTTCTATATCGTTAAAATCTTTTAAAAGAGTGGGAATCCATTTTAAAAAATCATCCAATTTTTCTTCTGGATTTATATAATTTTTCTGGATCTTATAGGCTTCTAACCAAAGGGGTATATTTTCTATTCGGGTTAATTTGGAATACTTTTCTATAAAATCTTCAATAGTATAAAATGTAGGTAGAAAGCCTTGGTAACCATGATCAATTAAAAATTTCTTAAAGAAAATGATCGGTCTTTTACCCGGAAGTACCAAATGGATGCTTGATAAATCTTTGTAGGAATCTAATAATTGTTGAATGATTTTTTCTATAAACGAATTTGCCATACTACTAATTGGAGATTATCCAAAGGTAAACGAATTCGCTATTATTTAAACAATAAATAGTAATAATAGGCTAAAAATTCTCTTAGATATACGTCTAAATGATATTTTTTCAAGGGATTACCGTATGAACTTACGGTTTCAATATTGTTAAAATCGTAATTGTGTTTATTAAACATCAGTTTAATCCTTGCAATGTGGTAGTATTCAGAAACTATCGCAACACTTTTAAATTTATGTTTTTTAATAATTTCTAAGGAATTTTCTACATTTTCTTGAGTGTTCAGCGCTTTATCATCCGTAATAATATCTTTGAGAGGTACCCCATGGTCTGACAAGTATTTACGCATAAGATCTGCTTCGCAAAGTCCTTTATTTGCCATACCTCCGGTAACTATAATTTTTTCAATCTGTTTTTTTCTGTAAAGGTTCAAGCCAATATTTAAACGTTCCAGTAAGGAAGCAGATAGGCTTCCATTCTCTTGATTTTTAGATCCGAAAATAACTCCTACCTCAGCAGGAGAAGTACCATTATTTATGCCTTCTTTTATTATAAAGAAGTTATGAAAAAGGAACCAGATTATAACTAGCAATGCTGGGAAAAGTATATAACGGGTTCCTACTTTAATTAATTTTTTAAAAACTTGGGGAAGAGTTTTTAAATTTGATTTTTCTAAGTGATGATTTAAATTACCAGTAAACTGCATCCTCTAATATCTGAATTGTCAATTCTTCCAAGAACTTCGAAAGAATTATTACTATATGTTTTACCTAAATCTTGTGTAGATATAAATGAACAACTATGTATGTTTGCTAAGTCAATAATATTTATAGCTCCAGTTTTTTCATGGTTTTTATAACAAAAAGGATCTTCAATATCTCGAATTAAAATTCTCATCCAAGAAGGACATTCATAAATATTTTGACCTAAGGAGTAGGCTTGTGAGAGTAATTCTGTCATGCTGTATTCAGAATAAATTTTATGGGTTTGAAAAGAATTCTTCAATTCATTTAGCAATTCCTCTTTTGTAATTTCTTCCTTTCTTCCTTTCATACCTCCCGTTTCTATTACCATAGTATGTTCAAGTTTTTGTGGAAAAGCTTCAACAAAATCTAAAAGAGCATAAGAAACACCAAATAAAATAACTTTTTTATTTTCTTGTTCCGTTTTCTTTATTATTTGGTCAAGCTCACTAAAGTTATGCAGATAGAAATTATTTTCCTTATGGTTAGAGAGTTTCATTAAATAATTTACCATGTAAATCAGTGATGAATTTTCTCTTTCTAAATAGGAGGGAAGAAGTCCTAAAAAAATATATTCAGCAGGATTTCCAAAAAAAGTAGTAAAAGATTTTAATATGCTTTGCTCATAAATTTGTTCATTGACAATGAAATGTTTGGATAAATGGGTAGAGGTAGTTCCACTACTTTGAAAGTAAAACTTATAGTTATAGTTTTTATCTAGAACAGAATGTGTTTTAAAAAATTCTATGGGAAGAAAAGGAATATCTTTGTAGTTAGAAATTTCGTTAGGATTTATAGACAATAAATCCACAAATTTTTTGTAGATAGGTACACTTAAGTATTGGTAGTTAAATACTTTAAGGGATAAATGATTAAATTCATCCTCCGATTTAATATCAAAAATATTTAAGTCTTTAATCATAGTTTTTAAATCCAATACAAAGTAATGAAGAACATTTTGTAGATTATTTTAAACACTTGTTAAATAATTAATAATCTTTTGCCAATACAACCAATAAATCTAATAATAAGGTCGATTTGGCAGTATAATTAAAGTGGCAATAAAATTGATGGTTATGAAGATAAATTTTTTAAAGTGAATTAAGTTATGACAGACCATACTAAAAATAGTTTTGATGAAGAACTAGAGGGAAATGATGCAATGACGAATGAATCTGTTGAAAATCCTGAAAATATGTCAGAAAATTGTAAAGATCAACCTAATTTAGAAGATAAATTAAAAGAGGAAAAAGACAGATATATACGTTTATTTGCCGAATTTGATAATTACAAAAAACGTGTGACCAAAGAAAGACAGGATTTGCTTCGCTATTCAAACAAAGATATTTTAGAATCCTTGTTACCAGTATTGGATGATTTTGATAGGGCTATGGAAGAGTTAGAAAAAGATCCAAATTCTTCGGCAGTTTTAGAAGGGGTTAAGCTTATTTACAATAAATTATATAATAATTTAAAAGATAATGGCTTGCAATTAATTGAGGTTAATCCTGGGGATGATTTTGATTTGGATTTTCATGAAGCAATAACGCAAGTCCCTGCTCCGGATGAAAGTTTGAAAGGAAAAATCATTGATGTAGTACAAAAAGGCTATCAGTTGCATGAAAAGGTTATAAGATATGCTAAAGTAGTAACTGGTAAATAATTATATCCTAAGAGAAGCATTTGTATTATTATAAGAAGTTATGTCTAAAAGAGATTATTACGAAGTTTTAGAAGTTACCAAAACGGTTACAGAAGTTGAGCTTAAGAAAGCATATAGAAAAAAAGCAATAAAATATCATCCAGATAAAAATCCGGGAGATAAGGAAGCAGAAGAAAAATTTAAGGAAGCAGCCGAGGCCTATGAGGTTCTTAGTGATCCGCAAAAAAGAGCCCGTTACGATCAGTTTGGCCATGCGGGAGTGGGAGGAGCTGCAGGTGGCGGTTTCGATGGTGGCGGAATGAACATGGAAGATATTTTCTCTCATTTCGGAGATATTTTTGGTGGAGCCTTCGGAGGTGGAGGTTTTGGTGGTTTTTCATCACGTCCTAAACAAGCTCAAGGTTCCAATTTAAGAATTCGATTGTCTTTAAGTTTAAGCGAGATTGTAAATGGTGTTGAAAAGACGGTTAAAGTTAAAAGACTGAAATTAGCAGAAGGAGCAACTTCTAAAAATTGTCCAACTTGTCAGGGTTCCGGTCAATCTCGTAGGGTGATGAATACGCCTTTTGGTCAAATGCAAACTCAAACAGTTTGTAGTACCTGTGGAGGTACGGGTAAAGTAGCCGATCATATTCCTCCTGGAGCTAACAACCAAGGTTTAATAAAAGTTGAAGAAGAGGTATCTATAAAAATACCGGCGGGCGTTAGAGAAGGAATTCAATTGCAAGTAAGAAATAAAGGAAATGATGCTCCATTTGGAGGAGTTCCCGGAGATTTAATTGTTGTTATTGACGAAATTGAAGACGAGGAATTAAAACGTGAAGGAGATAACCTACACTATGAATTATACGTTTCAGTACCAGAAGCGGTATTGGGTACAAAAAAAGAAATACCAACGGTTACAGGTAAAGTTAAAATATCCGTAGAGCCTGGAACTCAGTCCGGTAAAATTTTAAGATTGAAAGGTAAGGGATTACCACAAATGCAAGGTTATGGTCATGGAGATTTATTTATCCATGTCAATGTTTGGACCCCAAACCCAAGTAAGTTAAACAAAGAACAAAAAGAATTTTTTGAGTCTATGTTAAATAATGAGCAATTCCATCCTAAGCCTACAAAAAATGATAAAACTTTTTTTGAAAAAATAAAAGAAATGTTCTCTTAATAGAGAACATTTCTTTTATAATTCAGATTTATTAAGTATATAAAGAGTAGGAGGGGTTTGAAAAAGAGAATAGTTCATTTCCTCACCAGTTATATAAACATTGTTTTCATGCACTTCAATTCCTTCGGTTTGACTTAGTTCTGCCGTTAAACCCAAAAGTATTTTTTTAGCTTTTCCATTAAAAAAATAACCGTTCTTAAAATCCTTAAATTTCCACAAGTATGCCAAGCCATTCGGTGTATAACCAATAAAAAACAACTCATTTTTATATAGACTGGCTCCTGTTATAACACATTCGGTATTAAAACTTTCCATTTTTTTGGCAATTGCTGTACTACCGTTTTTCTTTGGAATGTTTAAAAGGTAATGTGTGGTTTGATTATTTCCCCATTGTTTAGTGAATAAATGAAGTTTTCCTTGGTCATAAACAAAAGCTTCACAATCAAAATTGGTCTTTTGATAACCCTGGTTCTCAAAATCTTTTTGATCTTCAAAAGTAAAATAAAATTTATTGATGAGAGGAACCTCTAAATTTTTAGAGATAGAATCATAAGGTAGTTTTATAGAATAAATAGTTAAATCCCTTCGATTTCCTAAATTATTTCCAAAGTCTCCAATATAAAGAGTATCATCTTTAAGAGTTATTTCTTCCCAATCCACATTTGTTGCCTCTCGGATTTTTATAGTTTGGAGTATTTTTCCATCATTTATGTCTAATTTATAAATTTCGGCATTTCCTCCACTGTCATTAAATGTATAAAGTGCATTCTTGTAATAAGCAACTCCAGATGTTTCATTTATTTGATTGGGCAACGTAATACGAATGGCTATCTCAGAAAGATCTAATGTATCTGTGGTTATTTGGCTATTCAGGTAAGTGGTACAAAATACTATGAATAAAATTGTTGAGTATAATTTCATGAATAAATTTTTAACTAATATACACTAAAAAAAGATGAGGTAAACTTATCATTTACCTCATACTTAACAACTTTTATTCTAAGAAAGTTAAAACAAACCTTCCACAGAAAAATATCGTTCACCCGTATCATAATTAAAGGTAAGAACGGTAGATCCCTCTGGTAGTTCTTGTATTTTTTTGGCTACAGCTGCAATTGATGCTCCCGTTGATATACCTCCCAGAATACCTTCTGTATTGGCAAGCTTTTTAGCATATTCAAATGCTTCATCTTTAGAAATTTGAATGCTTCCGTCTAATACATCTACATTTAAAGTATCTGGAATAAAACCTGCTCCAATTCCTTGTATGGCATGCGGACCGGGAGATCCTCCTGAAATCACAGGAGAGTCTGTAGGCTCAACAGCAAAAACTTTTGTAGAAGGGAATTTTTCTTTTAATACCTTACCTACTCCTGTAATATGTCCACCGGTACCAACACCTGTAATTAATGCATCAATACCCCCCGGAAAGTCTGCAACAATTTCTTGAGCAGTTTTTGTAGCGTGAATTTCAGGATTGGCTTGATTTTTAAATTGTTGCAATACTATAGAGTTAGGAGTCTCTTTTTGTAACTCATCGGCTTTTTCGATGGCTCCTTTCATTCCTTTTTCTCTAGGAGTTAGAACAAGCTCTGCTCCGTAAGCAACCATTAATCTTCTTCTTTCTACAGACATAGATTCCGGCATAACAATAATAACTTTGTAGCCTTTTACTTTACCTACATAAGACAATCCTACCCCGGTGTTACCAGAAGTGGGTTCAATAATAGTACCTCCAGATTTTAAATGACCTTTTTGTTCTGCATCCTCAATCATGGCTAAGGCTATACGATCTTTAATGCTTCCACCTGGATTTTGCTTTTCTAATTTTATATATACTTCATGGTTGGGAAATAAATTTTTTAGACGGACGTGTGGAGTATTTCCAATCACGTCTAATATGCTATTTACTTTCATATTTATTTATTTTAAGTTTAATTTTATTAGTTTAGATTATTAAATTACATAATTAATAGGCTCTTTAAACTCTTTTATAGTTTTAAGTTTCATTTGTGAAGAGTAGTAAACCAATGTATAGGGTTGAATGCTATTTGTTATCCAAACATTTCCCCCAATGGTAGAATCATGTCCAATAGTAGTTTCTCCTCCTAAGATAGTTGCTCCAGCATAAATCACTACATTGTCTTCAACGGTAGGGTGCCTTTTAGTTTTAGTAAGATTTTTGGTTACATATAATGCTCCTAAGGTAACTCCTTGATAGATTTTTACATTATTACCAATGGACGTAGTTTCTCCAATAACAGTACCAGTGCCATGGTCAAGGAAAAATCTTTCACCAATTTGTGCACCGGGATGAATATCAACACCTACTTTAGAATGTGCGTATTCAGAGAACAAGCGAGGAATAATGGGTACGTTTAATTTATAAAATTCATGGGCGATCCTGTGTATGGTTAAAGCATAAAATCCTGGATAGGTAATGACTACTTCTTCTAAAGATTCTGCCGCGGGATCGTGATCCAAAAAAGCTTGAGCGTCTTTGTATAATAAGTCTTGTATCTCAGGCAATTTTTGAAAAAATTGATCTATAATTTCATCTGCCTTACTTTTAGAATTCAATAACTTAGAAATATTGTCTGATAGTATTTTATAGATGGTAGTTATTTGAATTCTTTTAGTATCCAAATTTTCAGTTTTTTCACATATAGGATACATTTGAGAAAAAAATAAGTCAACAGCAGTTTCCAAATCCTTCTTATTTATGGATAAACAAATAGGATGAGAACTTATTAAATCAATATAATTATCAATTTTTTTATTCATAGTTTGAATTTAGATAATAAAATCTAAATTACTTTATTTTTATTTATTAATATTATTTCCTACTAAACCTATAGGTATTAACAAATATATAAAAATTAGAGTAGATGTATTTATTTAAATTGTTATATTTTTAATAAAAGATTATTTCTATAAAAAAAGGAGACAAGTATAAAATTATTTGTCTCCTTTTATATAATTTTAAAGATATTTAATTTATATATTTTAGTAAGGCTTCTTTAATCAGATCTTCTTCAACACTAACATCAAAAATGGCTTTTCCTATTTTTTCTAATAGAACAAATTTAATTTCCTTATTACTATTTTTTTTATCATTGTACATAAAGGTAAGAATTTCACCTAAATATTCTTTATGTAGTGAAATTTTTGGATAAAAAACGCTTAAAAATTCTTTTATACTTAAATAATCAGATTCTTGAAGTAAACCTTTCTTTACTGAAATATAGCTTTCTACAATCATACCCAAGGCAACTCCTTCACCGTGTAAAATTGGAGTTTCTTTTTCAAGAAAAAAACTTTCAACTGCATGACCTATGGTGTGTCCAAAATTTAGAATTTTTCTAATTCCACTTTCAGAAAAGTCTTCACTAACTACTTTCTTTTTTATTTCTATACTGGTATGAATTAATTCTTCAATTTCTTCAAAGTCGTTGAAAGGAATTACTTTATAAGAACTTACTTTATTCCAGTATTCTTGATCGGCAATTAATCCATGTTTAATAATTTCGGCAAATCCGCTTAACTTTTGTTCGTGAGAAAGTGTAGAGATAAAGGAGGGTTGAATATAGACAAGTTCTGGAAGAACAAATATTCCAACTTGGTTTTTATGGCTGCCTAAATCCACTCCTGTTTTCCCTCCAATAGAAGCATCAACCATTGCCAGTAGAGTTGTAGGTATATTTATGAATTTAATACCTCTTTTATAACAGTGTGCGACGAAGCCCCCCATATCGGTAAGGACTCCTCCTCCTAAGTTTATTATTAAACCTTTACGATCTATTTTTAGATCGGTGAGTGCTTCCCATAAATTCTTGCAGGTATTCAGATTCTTATTGATCTCTCCAGATTCAATCTCAATGATTTCAATTTCAGAATTATCTTCAATTTCAGGGATTACCTTTGGTAAGCAATATTGGTGTGTATTTTCATCCACCAAAAATACAATCTTAGAAGGATGGTATTTCTTTATAAATGAATTGATTTGATTTACTCCTTCCTTTTTATAATATATGGGATTAATTAAGCTCATGGTTAAAATAAATTAGTTGCTTCTTCTATTTCCTAATAAAATCATTACAAAATACATAAGTTGTGCTAAAGAACCTAAAGCAGCTACTAAATAAGTTCTGGCTGCCCATTTTAATGCATCTTTACATTCTTCGTATTCGTTAGATTGTACAATATGATTACCTTCTAGCCATGCAAGGGCTCTATTACTAGCGTCGTATTCTACCGGTAAAGTTACAAAGGCAAAAATAGTGGTAATAGCAAACATTACAATACCAATAGCCAAGACTGTGGTATTATTAGAGAAAGCCATAAGAGCCAATCCAGCCATTAATACCCACTGAACTAGATTTGAACTAATGCTTACAATCGGTACTAGTTTGGAACGTAACTGCAACATAGAGTAGCCTACGGCATGTTGTACCGCATGTCCGCATTCGTGTGCAGCTACAGCAGCAGCAGCGGTTGATCTCTGATTATATACGCCTTCAGATAAATTTACTGTTTTGTTGGCTGGATTGTAATGATCGGTAAGCATACCAGGAGTTGAGATTACTTGAACATCCATAATTCCATGATCGCGAAGCATTTTTTCAGCAATCTCTTTTCCACTCATTCCATTGGAAAGAGTAGTTTTTGAATATTTGGTAAATTTTGACTTTAATCGGTTTTGAACGATCATGCTAATGATAAATATAGCACCGGTAATCATCAAATAAATAGGATCGTATACCATAATATTTTAATTTTTAAATGTTTGTATTATATTTTAATATTCGCATTAACTCATTATCTTTGCTAAAATTATGCCTTATTAAGTTAAATGACAAATAAGCTTAATAATAATCTTTGATAATAATTCATGAGTCAAATTGAAATTAAAAAAGTTACTACAAAAATAGATTTAAAAAAATTCATTCTTTATCCCAATGAATTATATAAGGATAATCCTTATTATGTACCGGCTTTAATTTCTGAAGAAATGGAAGTTTTTAATGAAGATAAAAATCCTGTATTTCAATTTTCAATTTGTGAAAAATATTTGGCTTATAAAAACGATGTAATCGTAGGTAGAATAGCGATTATTATCAATCGTAAAGAGGTTGAAGATTTAGGGATTAAAAAAATAAGATTTGGTTGGTTTGATGCAATTGATGATATTTCTGTAACTAAGGCATTAATAGATAAGGCTTATGAACTAGCTCAAAAAAATAATTTTAAAAGAATTGAAGGTCCAGTAGGTTTTACAAATTTAGATAAAGCAGGATTTTTAAGCAAAGGTTATGACAAATTGGCTACTATGATAGGGATATATAACTTTCCCTATTATCATAAACATTTTGAAAAGCTAGGTTTTAGTAAGGCAAATGAATGGGTGGAATTTTATATTGAAGTGGTAGATCATTTGCCTGATAAAGTGATACGTTTTTCCAAACTTCTAAAAGAAAAATATAATTTAAAAGCTCTTCAATTTAAATCCAAAAAAGAATTGATTGCTTATGGGGATCAGATTTTTAAATTGTTGGATGATACTTATAAGGTTCTGCCTACTTACGTGCCTTTTTCAGAAAAACAAATTCAATACTATAAAAAAAAATATTTGCCTTTTATAAATAAGGATTATGTCATTTGTATTGCTGATGAAAATAATGATTTAGTAGGGTTTGCTATAACTATGCCTTCTTATTCAAAAGCTTTACAAAAAGCGAAAGGTAAACTTTTCCCGTTGGGATGGTATTACCTATTTCAAGCCAGTCGCTCTAATGAATGGGTTAATTTTTATTTAATTGGTATTCATCCAAGTTTTCAAAAAAAAGGGATAACTTCTATTGTATTAAAGGAGTTTTATGAACTGTTTACTTCTAAGGGTATTAAATATTTAGAAACCAATCCTGAATTGGAAGATAATAAAAGTATTCAGCTTCTTTGGAAGGATTTTAATCCTATTAATCATAAAAGAAGAAAAACTTATTTTAAGGAAATATAATTACTAACTGTTTTTAATTTTTAATTTAATTTTATATCCTTTATATTTATTTATAACGGTTTGTCTGTCTTTGTTTCTTTCTCTATTTTTATCTCTTTTTAGATCTCTTCTTAAATCCCTAGATCGATCTCTGCTTTTACCAATGTTATTGCTATAGTTAGTATCGTTGTTATTATCTACATTTATAGTCCGGCTAGTATCTAGGTTTATCGTTCCGTTGGGGTTGTTTACTTTTGTATTTAATTCATTCAAACTTAAACTATCTGTGGTTAAAGACATTTTATCTTTAGAATAAGAGATTTTAGTTTCCGAGTCGTGTAAGTTTCTATTTCCTATTTTATTGTTGAAATGTTCTGAATTTTTATAAATTATATGCTGTGATTTAACCATTGAAATAAAAAATATAAATATATATAAGCTAAAATTTATTTTCATTAGATGTATTAAATATTTTCGATAATTAGTTGAAAAATTTATTGTAAAGGTAAATAATGCATTTTCCAAGAATATAAAAAAAGTCAAAATAATTATTTATTTTGACTTTTTTTATTGGTTTGAATATTTAATTATTCATATTTAATATCATTAACAATGCTTGCATGTAAAAACTCTCTATTCATTCGAGCAATATTTTCTAAAGAAATTCCTTTTGGACATTCAATTTCACATGCTCCAGTATTGGTACAATTCCCAAAGCCTTCTTCATCCATTTTCTTAACCATATTTAAAACTCTTCGGGTTGACTCAATTTTTCCCTGAGGTAACAAGGCAAATTGTGAAACTTTTGCTGAAACAAATAACATGGCAGATCCATTTTTACAAGTGGCAACACAGGCACCACAACCTATACAAGCAGCAGCAGCAAATGCTTTATCTGCTTTTTCTTTTTCAATGGGTATAGCATTGGCATCAATAGTGTTTCCCGAAGTATCCACAGATATAAATCCACCAGCATGTTGAATCCTATCAAAAGCAGTTCTATCAACAATTAGATCTTTGATAACAGGAAATCCTGCAGATCTCCAAGGTTCAATTACAATTGTATCTCCATCGTTAAACATCCTCATGTGCAATTGACAAGTGGTAATACCTCTGTCTGGTCCATGTGCACGACCATTAATATATAGGGAACACATTCCGCAGATTCCTTCGCGGCAATCATGATCAAAGGCTACGGGTTCTTTATCTTGCTCTACCAATTGTTCATTAAGCATATCTAGCATCTCTAAAAATGAACTTTCTGTAGATACTCCTTCTAGTTTATATTCTTCGAAACTACCTTTTTGGTCTTTTTTTGCTTGTCTCCAAACTTTTAATTTCAGATTTAATAATTTTCCTGCCATTTTATATTTTATTTTACAGGTTATTTTTATTTATAATTTCTTGCTGCTATTTTTATGTATTTGTAATTCAAGTCCTCTTTATGAAGAATCTCTTTATTTATATCTTCTCCATTATACTCCCAAGCAGCAACATAGGAATAGTTTTCGTCGTCGCGTAAAGTTTCACCCTCTTCCGTTTGGTATTCAGTTCTAAAATGTCCTCCACAAGATTCATTTCTTTTTAAAGCATCCAGAGCCATTAATTGTCCCAATTCTAAGAAATCTGCAACTCTACCCGCCTTTTCTAATTCCATGTTTATGGTATCTTGAGACCCTGGAACTTTAACATCTTTCCAAAATTCTTTTCTTATTTCTTCAATCTCTTGAATTGCTTCTTTTAATCCTTCTGCATTTCTTGCCATTCCAACTTTATTCCACATCACTTTACCTAGTTTTTTATGAAAATAATCCACTGATTTTGTCCCTGGATTGTTTAAGAAATGGTTTAAGGTATTTTTAACTTCATTTTCAGCTTGCTCAAATTCTGGTAAATCGGTGGAAATAGAACCCGTTCTAATCTCATCTGCCAAATAATCAGCGATAGTGTAAGGAAGTACAAAGTACCCATCAGCCAAACCTTGCATTAATGCAGAGGCTCCTAATCGATTTGCTCCATGATCAGAAAAGTTAGCTTCTCCAGTAACAAAGCAACCTGGGATGCTACTCATTAAATTATAATCTACCCATATTCCTCCCATAGTATAGTGTACTGCTGGGTATATTTTCATTGGAGTTTCATAAGGGTTATCACCAGTAATTTTTTCGTACATGGTGAATAGATTACCATATTTGGCTTCAACCACTTTTTTACCTAATTTTATAATTTCCTCTTGGGAGGGATTATGCATGTCAAGCTCATTGGCTTTTTCTTTTCCATATTTAACAAAAGAAGCAGAAAAATCAAGAAAAACTCCCTCGCCTGTGGCATTATTTTCAATTCCAAATCCTGCATCACATCTTTCTTTTGCTGCTCTTGAAGCTACGTCTCTTGGAACTAAATTTCCAAATGCTGGATATCTTCTTTCAAGATAATAATCACGATCGTCTTCGGCTATTTCGGTAGCTTTTAATTTACCTGCGCGTATAGCTTCTGCATCTTCTTTCTTCTTAGGTACCCAAATACGTCCATCGTTTCTTAAAGATTCTGACATTAGGGTTAATTTAGATTGTTGTTCACCATGCACAGGAATACAGGTAGGATGTATTTGCGTAAAACAAGGATTGGCAAATGCAGCGCCTTTTTTATGTATTTTCCATACGGAGGTTGCATTAGAACCCATGGCATTTGTAGATAAGAAAAATACATTTCCATATCCTCCAGAGGCAATAACTACTGCATGGGCAGAATGCCTTTCAATTTCACCTGTAATTAAGTTTCTAGATATTATGCCTCTAGCTTTTCCATCTACAACAACTAGATCTAGCATTTCATGTCTATTGTACATTTGCAATCTACCTTTTCCGATTTGTCGATTCATGGCAGAATAAGCTCCTAACAGTAGTTGTTGACCTGTTTGTCCTGCTGCATAAAAAGTTCTTTGAACTTGGGTTCCACCAAAGGATCTATTGTCTAGTAATCCACCATATTCTCTGGCAAAAGGAACTCCTTGTGCGACACATTGATCAATAATGGCATTGGATACTTCAGCCAATCGATAAACATTGGCTTCTCTTGCTCGGTAATCTCCTCCTTTTATTGTATCATAGAATAATCTGTAGATGCTATCTCCATCATTTTTATAATTTTTAGCGGCATTAATTCCTCCTTGTGCCGCAATGGAGTGTGCGCGTCTCGGTGAATCTTGATAACAAAATGCTTTAACGTTGTATCCCATCTCTGCGAGAGAAGCAGCAGCAGAGCCACCGGCTAATCCGGTTCCTACAATAATGACATCTATTTTCCCTCTATTGTTAGGTGCGACTAAACGCATATGATCTTTATGGTTTTTCCATTTTTCGTGGATATCTCCTTCGGGTATTTTTGAATCTAGTTTGATACTCATGATTTGGTTGATTCTTAAAATTATTAAATTAATCCGTTGCCTTTAAGACAGAAATATATTGCAATAGAAGCAAATCCAACGGATATAAGTATAAAGTAAATTTTTCCTAATGCTTTTATTAACGGCGTGTAAATCCTATGATTAAATCCTACGGATTGAAATGATGATGCAAAGCCATGGCTAAGATGAGTTCCTAAGAAAATAAATGCGATTACATATATTAGCGTATATCCGTAACTTTTAAATAAGGAAGTAACTAAGAGATAATCGTCAGGCACTTCGGAAAATTTAATAGGTATAAAGTAATTCCATAAGTGTAAAAGTAAAAATACTAAAATTAAAAGTCCTGTGTAAATCATAGTTCTAGAGTTAAAAGGAGTATTAGCAGCGTAATGATTCACGGCATATCTCTCTTTCCCTCTTGCTTTTTGATTTTTATGAGTTAATACAACACCTAAAAGAATGTGATAAATAAAACCTAAGGCTAATACGTATTGCATAACTTGTATTAGCAGATTGGTAGCCATAAAATGCGAGGCTTGGTTAAATATTACTTCTTCTTTAGGTAGTAGCTCTCCGGCACAGTCTGTATTACCAGCAAATAAGGTAAGGTTAATTCCTAAATGTACAAGTAAGAATATCATCAGGAAGAATCCCGTGAGTGCCATCATAAACTTTCTTCCTATAGAGGAAGAGAAAAATCTAGTCATAATACTTTATTGTTTTAAAAGTTCCTATGACAACAAATCTAATTAATATAATAGGTAAGTTTTATGACAAATCTCAGATATATATACTTTAGAATACATCTAAATAAATATTTTGTTGAAATTTTTAATTAAAAATAGAAAATCCATCATTTTAATGATATAAAATGATGGATTTAATAAAAAATTGTTAATCTTATTCTAATTGGAATGTGATGGATTGAGTATAATAGGAGTTTACAGGTTCTCCATTAATCTCTCCGGGGCTCCAAAGGCCACTAGATTTTTTTAACACCCGCATGGCTTCTTCTTCCAAACCATTGCCCAATCTTTTACTAATTATTTTTAAATCGGAAATATTTCCCTTTTTATCAACGACAAACTGAACCATAACAGTTCCTTGGGTTTCATTAAATTCGGCTTTAGAAGGGTATACTAATATTTTTCTAAGAAAGCTACCCCAATCGCCTCCATTAAATTTTGCTTTTTTCTGAGGATTTTTAACAATTGAGTTAGGGTCTCCCTTTACATTATTGGCATTTGAAGTACCATCATTTTTTTCTCCTGATCTATTGGTATCATCAGTTCTTGTTTTTTTTCCCTCTTTATCTTCCTCTCCAATATTTTTTCCTTCCAATTCACTTTGCTTAGGAGTGGTTTGTTCTTCTTTTGAATTGTCAACTTTTGTCTCAAAATATTTTTTTTGTGCAACTTCGTCTTGTTTGGGTGTTTTTTCTACAGTTGAACGCTCCGAACCTTTGTTATTATCTTCAATCGTGTAAATTTTTTCTTCTGGTACTTTTTCAGGAATTTCTTCTGGTACTTTTTCTGGTGTAGGAGGTAAAACCGCAACAATTTCCTCCTTATATTTTACCGGGGGAGGTGTATCATCTTTTAGTTTTAAATAAATAAAAATTGAAGAAATTAAGGTTAAAAAAAATAGAAAACCAATGAAAAAAGCTATGGTTAAATATTTTTTTCCAGACTTTCTAAGCTCATAAGCCCCGTACTCTTTATTTTTATTTTCAAAGATAATATCATCTAAAGATTTCTTCTTATGATTATCGGTCATTCTAATACCTTTAAGGGTTAGTTATTTTGTTTTTGCTTATACACATCAGTTTCTTGCTTCGTTATTTTACCTACAGAAAATCTTTCGCTATTGGTAATTTGCATTTCATCTAATAAATCCACTAAATTTTTATAATTTGAATCGTTGGTAGGCTTAATTATAACTGTAAATTTATCTTGATCAGCATTTTTTTTAGCATCATAAATTACGGTTCGAATTCCATTTTTAGAATAATCTGTTTCAATTAAATTGGATGGATTTAAACTAGCTAATTCTTGTTGATGGTAATATATTTTATTGTCTTTACCAAGAATAATGGTTAGAGAATTTATATTTTTAACTGTGGGTATATTACTAGGATCAATTAATGCTTTGGATGGCATGTTTAATTGTAATATTTTAGGTTTACTAAACGTGGTAGTAAACATAAAGAACGTGATTAATAAAAAACCTAAATCGCACATGGGCGCCATATCTATACGAAAAGCACTTTTTTTGACACGTGTTTTATTTTTATTTTTATTATTGTTGGTATCTACTCCTGCAGACATAATGTATATTTTTTATTCTTAATTTTATTTGCCGGCATTATAAACTGTAATTAATTTAAATTTATTAAGGTTTCTATCTTGCAACCGATCCAATAAATTCTTAATTCTTTCGTACTTTACATTTTGATCTCCTTTAATCTTTAATTCTAAGGAATCATTATTTTGTTCGGCGAGTTTTCTTGCTTCAAAGACCCATTCTACTATTTGGGGCCTTAAACTATCTGAAGGTATTCCAGGTATTCCACCTGATTTTTCTAGTTTTTCTCTTTGTGAATCGTTAAAACTTAAATATTGTTTTAGTTGTTGAATAGGGACACCAAATTCAGAAATCTTTTTAAATTCATTTTGTTCTTTTGCGTTAAATGAAATATTATATTTTTCACCCATAGCATTCAATAAAGGAACCCGATATTTTTCTTCTTCCATAGAGAAATAATATTTACCATTTTCGGGAATTGAAATTTTCATTGTTCCAATATCTTTCATTTTTTTACTTGAGATTGAAGAGGGTGTATCAATATTTAAAATGTCTGGAGGTCTAAACTCAGTGGTTAAAATAAAGAAAGTTAATAACAGCCATGCCAAATCACTCATGGGAGTCATATCTATATGTATTCCTTGTCTTTGGGGTTTTACTCTTGCCATTCTATTTTTTTTATGCGTGAGTTAACATTAATTTTAAATTAAAAAATAGCTAAGAATTAATGTTTGGATTTGAATGACTTTTGAATAATAAATCCTATTTCTTCAATTTTAAATATTAAGTTATCAATTTTAGAGGTAAAATAATTGTATGCAATGATTGCCAATGCAGAGGCACCAATCCCTAATGCAGTATTAATTAAGGCTTCAGCTATTCCATTTGACAACTGTGCAGCGTCTGGTGCGCCTCCACTATTTCCCAACGCAAAGAATGATTTTATCATCCCCATTACTGTACCCATTAAAGCAACAAGAGTTGCTACAGAGGCTATGGTAGATAAAATGTTCATATTTTTTTCTAGTGATGGCATTTCAAGGGTAACTGCTTCTTCAATCGTTTGATTTAAAGCATTCAGTTTTTGTTCTTGACTGAGAGTTTGATCAACACCAAGATTTTTATAGCTAAGTAAACTTTCCTTTACCACGTTTCCTACGGAACCTTTTTGTTGGTCGCAAAGTTCAATGGCATAATTAATTTCATTTTTTTCTAGAGCGGTTTTTATTTCTGTCGTAAATTGAGAAATACTTTTAGTTCCTGCCGCTTTAGATAGAATAAAAAATCTTTCAATTGAAAAAACAATAACCATAAGAGCAAAGGTCATAAGAATAGGCACGATAAATCCTCCTTTATAAATGATTCCCAATACATTACTAGGGGTTCCTTCATTAGCACTTAAGTCATTAATTATATCTGACTTATTTAAGCGAACAAAATTACTGTCATCCCCGAGTATGAAGATATAGGTTAAGACTGAAATAATTAACAACAATAAAATGGTTAGTAGAGGATTTAAACCTGTATTATTTGTTTTTTTTGGTTGATTTAATTGATTATTTTCCATTTGAGTGAAACTTAAATTCTATTTTAGTTTATTTATATTAAAACGATATTTATTTTATTTATTGTATTTATTTAGAAAGATTCTAAAAAACATACAAATATCAAGATTTATGCCTTGGTATGCAACTATATTCTTACAGTATTAGGTACTAATGAGGAATAATCTCCTTTATACCTCATAATTTCTCTTACTATACTTGAGCTTATAAATGATTTTTCCGAAGAAGTAAGAAAGAAAACTGTTTCAATACTTTTTTTAGCTAAAGTTCTATTTGTATGTGTAATTGCCTTTTCAAATTCAAAATCAGCAGGATTTCTCAATCCTCTTATAATGTAAGGTGCATTTTTTTTTATGCAAAAATCTACAGTTAAACAATCAAAATGATCAACTTCTATATTTGAAAAGGTTTTAACAGTTTCAATAATCCATTCCATTCTTTTTTGCAAAGAAAACATGTAGTTTTTGTTAGAGTTGTTACCAATAGCTACTATAATTTTATCGAATAATGGAGCCGCTCTTTCAATGATATCCAAATGTCCTAAGGTTATAGGATCAAACGAACCTGGGAACACAGCAATTTTTTCCATATTTAATTATTTTTTTGAATTTTCAATTGCTTGATTAATTTCATTATCAAGTAATTCTGAAAAATTGTATCCCGCGTAGCGAACTTGTTGTGGAAATATGCTTGCAGGTGAACATCCTGGATTGGTATTTATTTCTAAAAAATAAGGAGTATTATTCATAATTATAAAATCAAGCCTTGAAAACCCATTCATATTTAAACATTTATAGATATGCTTTGCAGCATCACGTATATTTTTTTCTTCAACAGATGTAAGATTAGCAGGAGTGATTTCTTCAGAAGCACCTAGATATTTGGCTTCATAATCAAAAAAATCATTATCAGTTTTAATTTCTGTAGTTCCCACTACTACAATTTTACCTTTATATTTCATAACACCTACACTTACTTCTTTACCATCAAGAAAGCTTTCAATTAAAATAGAATGATCTTCTTTAAAAGCATCTTCAATAGCCTTGGGTAGTTCTTCTATGACTTTAACCTTAGATACACCTAGGCTTGACCCGGATTGATTGGGTTTTACAAAGCAAGGAAGCCCTATATTCGTAATTATGTCATGACTGTTTATTTCATCTCCTTTATTAAGATAAAAAGATTTAGCCATAGCAACACCATATTTACTTAAAACAGCTAAAGTATCTTTTTTATTAAATGTAAGAGCTGAATTGTAAAAGTAACAACCGGTGTATGGGATATTCAATAATTCCCAATACGCTTGAAGTATACCATTCTCACCAGGGGTACCATGTATTGTGTTGACTAAAACATCAAAGTTGATTTTTTTATCGTTTAATATAAAACTAAAATTCTCTTTATTAATAGGGTATTTTAGATCATCTATAACCACATTCCAACCATCATTTAAAATATGAATGTTGAAAACATTTTTATATTTATTTTGATCAATTTGTGAATAAATATATTCACCACTTTTTAAAGATACAACGCTTTCTCCGGAGTATCCTCCCATGACAATTCCTATGGTTAACATATTTTAATAATAATAAATTTTAATTTTTTATTAATTAATAGCGTACTTTTTCCTACAAGTACATTAACAAAAATAACATATTTAATATTACTAAAACTAAATAATCTTTATTATTTATATATTTGCTTTGTAAAAAACATATATGAAATTTTTAAAACTCGTAGCTTCTTGGCAATTTTGGGTTAGCGTAGTTTTAGCTATAGCTTTAGTATTTGGATTGATTAAAGGAACTTTTTTATGGTTAGATAAGTATACCAATCATGAAATACAAATTGAAGTTCCAGATTTAAGCTCTTTAAATTTAGATGAAGCTATTCAAAAGTTACAAAATAGTGAATTAGAGTTTGAACTTGATACCACTAAATACGATCCTAAATTTAAACCTTACCAGATTTTAGATGTTTATCCCTTAGCAGGAACTAATGTAAAAAGAGGTAGGAGAATTTTTATAAGAGCAAATGCAAAAACATGGAAACCTGTGGTTGTACCCAATATAATTGGTAAATATAAATATTTAGCTTTTAATCAGTTAGATTTAGTGGGCTTAAAAGTTATCGATACTTTGTACGAGCCAAGTTTAGCGACAAATACTGTAATAAGATTACTATATAAAGGTAAAGAGGTTCAGCCTGGGGTTAACTTACCAAGATTTTCTCCATTAACTATTGTTTTAGCCAAAGGTTTAGCCAAGAATGTTTCTGTTCCTAATTTTTTAGGTTTAGATGAAGAGACGGCGAAGAGAATGATAACGGAAAAAATGTTTTCAGTAGGTACTATAACCTACGATGATCCTGATAATAAAGAAAATACACGAGTATATTATCAAGTTCCATCACCATCAGCCAATTACGATCAAGGTCAATCAATAGATATCTATCTAAGTTCTAAACCATTGGAGGAATTAAGAACCAAAATTAGAGATTTAGATGCAACATTTAATCCAAATTCTAGTGCTGGTTATTTAGGTGAAACATATGAGGATGAAAAATTTTATAGACCTGATAGTAATGATGACGATATAATCTCATCATCGAATTCAATCAATGCAGGTTCTACAAATATACCTTCCAACACAAACATTGATAAATCATCGCAAATGCAAGGAAATTCTTCCTCTATATCTGACCAAGTAAAAGAAAATCAGAAACAATTAAAACCTACTGCAGATAAGGATCAAAAAAGAAAAGTAAACAGAATAATTGTTGAATAATATTTATGAAGGTAGTTGAGGGAAATTCTCAAATTAACGAGAGTGATGGGGATGAAATGTACGAACATTTTAAGATTGTTGTTGATAAAGGACAAAGCTCCATTCGTATTGATAAATATCTGGTTAATTTAATAGAAAATTCTACAAGAAACAAATTACAACAGGCAGCTATCGCAGGGAATATTTTAGTAAATGGTAAGCCTGTAAAATCTAATTATAAAGTAAAACCCAACGATTCGGTATCTATAGTATTAGCACATCCTCCTAGAGATACAACTATAGTTCCGCAAAACATACCTATAGATATTGTTTTTGAAGATGAGGATTTGTTGGTTGTAAATAAAGCACCAGGTATGGTAGTACATCCTGGTTTTGGCAATTTTGAAGGCACATTGGTCAATGCACTAGCGTATCATTTTCAACAGTTGCCTTTTTTTCAAACGGATTTAGATAAGCGTCCGGGTTTAGTACATAGAATTGACAAAGATACTTCGGGACTTTTGGTTATAGCTAAAAATGAATATTCAATGAATCATTTAGCTAAACAATTCTTTAATAAAACAACCAAAAGGATTTATAATGCTCTTGTTTGGGGGAATATTGAAGAGGAGGAGGGAACTATCGTGGGTCATATTGGGAGGTCACTAAAAGATCGTATGCAAATGACTGTATTTGAAGATGGAGCCTATGGCAAACATGCGGTAACACACTATAAAGTACTGGAAAGATTTAGATACATAACTTTAATAGAATGTAGATTGGAGACAGGAAGAACTCATCAAATTAGAGCTCATATGAAATACAAGGGGCATACTTTATTTAATGATGAGAGATATGGAGGAAATCAAATCCTTAAAGGCACCACCTTCACTAAATATAAGCAATTTGTAGAAAACTGCTTTTCAATTCTTCCAAGACAAGCTTTGCATGCAAAAACCTTAGGTTTTATACATCCTCAAACTAAAAAAGAAATGTTTTTTGAAATAGAATTACCAGAAGATATGCAGCAGGTAATTCAAAAGTGGCGGATTTATATCAATGCAGTTCAGGAAATTGATTAACTATAATTTAAACAAATATTTTTTTCATTAGCAGAAAGAGAATAATGATTTGTCCAATTCTTTAAAAAAACGTACATTTGCAACTTTAAAAATAAAAAATATATGAATCATTACGAAACTGTTTTCATATTAACTCCCGTTCTATCGGATTCTCAGGTAGAGGAAGCAGTTAAATCATTTGAGAAATTACTCAAAGAAAACAATGCAACCATTGTAAATCAAGAAAATTGGGGATTAAAAAAACTCGCTTATTCCATCCAATTAAAAAGAAATGGATTCTATCATTTAATTGAATTCCAAGCGCCAGGAGAAATTGTTAATGCTTTAGAGCTAGCTTTTAAAAGAGATGAAAGAGTATTAAGATTCTTAACCGTTAAACTAGATAAACACGGAGTTGAATGGGCAAGAAAAAGAGAAGAAAAAGTTAAATCTTTAAAAAAATAAGACATGGCAATAGACGATTTAGCAAAACAAGCGGCAGGCGGTAACACAAGTGAAGTAAAATTCCTTAGCCAACTAGATATAGATACAAAAGTTGAAAAAAAATATTGCCGTTTTAAAAAATACGGTATTAAATATGTTGATTATAAAGATCCAGATTTTTTATTGAAATTTGTGAATGAACAAGGGAAAATTCTTCCAAGAAGATTAACCGGAACTTCTTTAAAATTTCAAAGAAAAGTTTCTCAAGCGATTAAAAGGGCGAGACATTTAGCATTATTGCCATATGTAGGAGATCAATTAAAACCATAATCAATTTTATAAAGAAATCATGGAAGTTATTCTTAAACAAGACGTAGAAAATTTAGGATTAGAGTTTGATGTGGTTAATGTTAAGCCAGGTTATGCTCGTAATTTTTTAATACCTAGAGGTTGGGCTCTTTTAGCTACCCCTAAAAACAAAGCTACCTTAGAAGCTACTCTTAAAGAAAGAGAAGCAGAAGAAGCAGCCTTAATAAAATCAGCCAATGATATAGTTAATAAATTAAAATCAGCAACTGTTTCTATTCTAGCAAAAGTTGGGTCAGGAGACCGTTTATTTGGCTCTATAAACAATCAAGATTTAGCAGAAGCTTTAGCAAAAGCAGGTGTGCATATTGAAAAGAAATATATAAAAATTCCTGGGAATACTATTAAAAGACTGGGGAAATATACAGCAAAAATACGCTTACACAGAACTGTAGAGTATGATTATACGTTTGAAGTAGTTTCAGACGGTGTATCTGCTGAATAGGATATATTGAATTAATAATTACTTATATTTAAAATCGATAACTTTATAGTTATCGATTTTTTTTATATATATTTAAACCTGTTTAAATTGAATAAAATGAGAATTTTAGACGCAATTAATGTATTAAGGAATTTAGCCCCTGAAGAATATGCTGAAGATTTTGATAATGTAGGAGTTATTACAGGTGATGTTTCTAATAAAATATCTGGAATATTAATTACTTTAGATTGTTTAGAATCAGTAGTAGATGAGGCAATTGCAAATCAATATAATTTAATAGTTACTTTTCATCCAATTATTTTTTCAGGATTAAAATCAATTACTGGAAAAAATTATGTGGAAAGAGCTGTAATTAAAGCTATTAAAAATAATATAGTTATTTATGCCATACACACCAATTTAGATATTGCTAAAGAAGGAGTTAATTTTGAAATTTGCAACCGTTTGCAAATAAAAAATTCAAAACCTTTAATTGCAAAAAAGAATGTGATTAAAAAATTACAAACTTATGTACCTCTGGAAAGTCTTAATAAAGTTCAGAAAGCATTATTTGATGGTGGAGCTGGAGAAATTGGTAAATATAAAAAATGTAGTTTTAAGTTAGAAGGAAAAGGATCTTTTTTGCCTGGTGAAGGTGCAAATCCTTTTTTAGGAATAAAAAAGGAATTTAATGAAGTTAAGGAAATTATGTTAAGTGTAATTTTTCAAGATTATAAAGAAATAAATGTTTTAAAAGCTCTAAGACAATCGCATCCTTACGAAGAAATCTCTTACGAAATTTATACTTTAGACAATGAAAATCAAGAGATAGGAATGGGGAGAGTGGGAGAATTAGATCAAGAAGTATCCGAAAAAGATTTTTTAAAATTTTTGAAAACTTCGTTACCTACTCTATGTATCAGACATTCAGAATTTAGAAATAAACCAGTAAAAAAGATTGCTGTTCTAGGTGGTTCTGGAAGTTTTGCTATACAAAAGGCGATTCAATCGAGTGCAGATGTATTTATAACTGCTGATTTAAAATATCATGATTTCTTTAAGGCTGAAGGTAAAATAATTTTGACAGATATAGGGCATTATGAAAGTGAACAATTTACTACGAAATTGATATTTAGATATTTAAATGAAAATCTAAATGATTTAAGAATACGTATTTCAAAAGTTAAAACTAATCCTGTGAGATATTTTATGTAATGTATAAGTGAAGTTAAGGAAATATAATTTTAAAATTTTTCCTGTACAAATATTATGCCTAAATTTTGACTTAAATAATAAAAAGTGTAAATTTGAAATGTTATTGAACAAAAAATAAATCTACTAAATAACTTAATTATTAAATGTTAAAACAAGATTTAAAACTAAAGCAACTATTAAAATTATCGCCTCAGCAGATTCAATTAATGAAACTGGTTCAACTGCCTACATTGGCTTTTGAAGAAGCTGTTAAGCAAGAGTTAGAAGAAAATCCAGCACTAGAAGATATTTCTAATGAAGATTATTACGATGCTTCTGAATCTTTAGAAGCTTCCAATGATTACGATGAATCATCAGATAATGAAATTATAGATGCTCCAGATATAAATATAGATGAATATTTGAGTGATGATGAAATTCCAAGCTATAGAACACAATCCAATAACTACAGTGATGAAGAGGATGAAACAGAGATGCCTTACGCTCAATATATTTCATTTCAAGAGCATTTAATTTCACAATTGCATACTTTTCGTTTAAATGAAGAAGAAATTGAGATTACTGATTTTATAGTTGGTAATTTACATGACGATGGTTATTTAAGAAGAGATCTATCCGCGATAGTTGATGATTTAGCCTTTACTCAAGGCATATACACAGATGAAGAGACGGTTGAAAAACTATTAGTAAATTACATTCAAAAATTAGATCCTACTGGAGTTGGAGCCAGAGATTTGCAAGAATGTCTTCTTTTGCAATTAAAAGCTAAAAACCAAACAGAATTTACGGAGCTAGCTTATAAAATAATAGATGAAGCCTTTGATGCATTTACCAAAAAGCATTATAGTAAATTACAGCAAAAATTTTCTATTACGGACGATGAATTAAAAGAAGCTATTAATGAAATAGAGAAGTTAAATCCTAAACCGGGAAAATCTTTTACCAATAATTCAAAAAATACTGAACAAATTATACCTGATTTTACTATTCGAATAGTAGATGGAAAACTTGAATTATTATTAAACGGTAGAAATGCTCCTGAATTAAAAGTATCAAGAGAGTATTCAGAAATGCTTGATACTTATAAAAATACCGAAAAAAAATCTAGAGAGCAAAAAGATGCTGTGATGTTTGTTAAGCAAAAATTAGATTCGGCCAAATGGTTCATTGATGCAGTTAAGCAACGCCAACAAACCTTATATATCACCATGAAATCAATTATGGACTATCAGAAAAATTATTTTCTTTCTGGTGATGAAGAGCAAATTAAGCCTATGATTTTAAAAGATATTTCTGAAATAACTGGATTAGATATTTCAACGATATCAAGAGTTGCCAATAGTAAATATGTAAATACACCATACGGAACTTTACTTATTAAAGATTTATTTTCAGAAAGTTTAACCAATTCAGAGGGGGATGAAGTTTCAACCAGAGAAATTAAAACTATATTACAAGATGTAATTAATAACGAAGATCCAAAAAAACCTTTAACTGACGATAATTTAATGAAAATTTTAAATGAAAAAGGTTATAATATTGCAAGAAGAACCATAGCAAAATATAGAGATCAATTAAATATACCAGTTGCTAGGTTAAGAAAGAAAATTTAATTTTTTTAAATTTAATAAATGAAAGCATATTTAGATTTATTACAACATATTTTAGATAATGGTGTAGAGAAAGATGATCGAACGGGTACAGGAACCATCAGTACATTTGGTTATCAAATGCGTATAGATTTACAAAAAGGCTTCCCTTTATTAACCACAAAGAAATTACATTTGCGCTCAATTATATATGAACTTCTATGGTTTTTAAAAGGAGACACCAATATAAAATATTTATCAGATAATAAAGTTAAAATTTGGGATGAATGGGCAGATGAAAATGGAGATTTAGGTCCTGTATACGGACATCAATGGAGAAGTTGGGGAACCTTGAATGGTAAACCAATTGATCAAATCTCAGAAGTTATTGATCAAATAAAAAATAATCCAGATTCTCGGAGAATGATAGTCTCTGCTTGGAATGTTGCTGATCTTCCGTCGATGGCACTAGCTCCTTGTCATGCACTATTTCAATTTTATGTGTCTAAAGGAAAACTTTCTTTACAGCTGTATCAGCGAAGTGCGGATGTCTTTTTAGGTGTACCCTTTAATATAGCTTCATATGCATTGCTGTTACACATGATGGCACAAGTTTGCAAATTAGATGTAGGGGAATTTATTCATACCTTTGGAGATGTTCACATTTATAAAAACCATATTGAACAAGTTCAATTACAACTAAGTAGACAACCATTTATTTTACCTAAATTACTATTAAATCCTAAGATTAATAATATTTTTGATTTTAAGTTTGAGGATTTTGCAATTGAAAATTATGAGGCTCATCCACATATAAAAGGAGAAGTAGCTATATAGATTAATGTAGTTATATAATCTGATCATAAGGGATATAATCAACCTTTATTCCTGCCTGTTCTAGGAAATCAATGCCAGAAGTATCAGAATAATTGTCAATGTATACCACCCGTATTATGCCTGCTTGATAAATAAGTTTGCTACATTCTTTACAGGGGGACAAGGTAACATATAATGTAGCACCTTGACAGGATTGAGTTGAAGCTGCAACTTTTAATATAGCATTCGCTTCAGCGTGTAATACATACCACTTAGTATATCCATTTTCATCTTCACAACAATTTTCAAAGCCTGTAGGAGTACCATTATATCCGTCTGAAATAATCATGCGATCTTTAACAATAAGCGATCCAACCTGTTTTCTTTTACAATAGGATAATTTTCCCCATTCCAGTGCCATCCGTAGATAGGCTATGTCGTATTTATTTTTCATGAGTTAAATTTAAATAAATATACTTAATTAAATTTTAGATCTTCTAATTATAGAATCATAAATATTTTTGCGATGAGTATTCATAAGAGTATAATAAATAAATTAAAATAATGACTTATATGCGAAAATTTATTATGATTTTTGAGTGTTTTTATGAAAATGTATATAAAATTTTAAACATGCAAAAAATTTTAAAACAAAATAAACTACATTTGAAGAAATCTTAACCATTGATGGTTTAAGATATTCATTTAATTTTATTCAATGGTTACTATTATTGGTATTTGCTTATTTGCAATATTTGGTATTATTCTTTTTATATTTTTAAACAGTAAAAAGTAATATATAAAAAATCACCTTTTGTTTTTAAAAGGTGATTTTTTTAATTAAAATTCTGCATTGTTTGGTGTTCGAGGAAAGGGAATCACGTCCCTAATATTTCCCATACCTGTTACAAACAATACTAAACGTTCTAAACCTAATCCAAAACCTGAGTGAGGTACAGTTCCGTATTTACGGGTATCTAGATACCACCAAAGTTCTTTTTCATCAATATTAAAATCTTCAATTTTATTTTTTAATATATCTAACCTTTCTTCTCTCTGAGATCCTCCTATGATTTCTCCTATACCAGGGAACAATACATCCATTGCTCTAACCGTTTTTCCGTCTTCATTTAATCTCATATAAAAAGCCTTAATTTTTGCAGGATAATCATACAAAATCACAGGAGATTTAAAGTGCTTTTCAACTAAATATCTTTCGTGTTCAGATTGAAGATCAGCCCCCCATTTTTCAATTGGATATTTAAATTTTCCTTTTTGATTGGGTTTAGACTTTTTTAGAATTTCAATAGCCTTAGAATAACTCAGTTTAACAAAACTATTATTTAATACAAAATCTAATTTTTCAAGTAAATTGTGTTCAGTTTTTTCTTCTTTAGGCTTTTGCTTTTGTTCATCCTCAAATCTTTGATTCAAAAAAACTAGATCATCTTTACAGTGATCTATGGCATATTTAATACAATATTTTAAAAAATCCTCGGCCAACCACATAGTTTTATCTAAATCATAAAAGGCAATCTCAGGTTCCACCATCCAGAATTCAGCTAAATGTCTGGTAGTATTAGAATTTTCAGCTCTAAAAGTAGGACCGAAAGTATAGATTTTACCTAATCCCATGGCTGCAGCCTCTCCTTCTAATTGCCCTGAAACAGTTAAGCTCGTTTTTTTTGAGAAAAAATCTTTAGTAAAATCAATATCTCCGTTATCATTTTTTGGTATGTTATTAAGATTAAAATTGGTAACGGTAAACATTTCCCCAGCACCTTCTGCATCTGAGCCAGTGATTATAGGAGTATTAATATAACAAAAATTATTCTCATTGAAATACTTATGGATAGCAAAGCTTAAAGCGTTTCTAACCCTCATGATTGCAGAAAAGGTATTAGTTCTAAATCTTAAATGTGCCTGCTCTCTTAATTTTTCTAGTGAATGTTTTTTAGGTTGTAAAATGGTTTCTTGTACTTCTTCAGGATTTGCATATCCGTAAATTTCAATTTCTTCGGCAATAACCTCTATTTCTTGCCCAGCACCTTTACTCTCTGCTACTACACCGTTTACCTTAATTGAGGTAGCGTTTGTTAGTTGTTTTAACAAATCAGTATTAAAATTATTATAATCAAGAACAATCTGTAAATTTTTTTGTCCAGAACCATCATTTAGAGCTATAAACTGATTGGATCTAAAAGATCTAATCCAGCCCTGTACAGTAACTTTCTCATTTAAACATTGGGTTCCTTTTTTTAATAATTCTTTAATACTGTATAAATTCATTTATGTTTTAATTTTATAAAACAAAGATAATTAAAATTTCATTTTTCAACTGAATATTGTTTTAGGTATAATAATTCAATATAACTGTATGAAATAAAGCTAATCGATTTAGTAACGTAATGACTTTATTAGCATATAAGTGTAATTTTTATATAATTTTTCTTCAAAAACATATTATTCTTTATATTTGCTACTAGAGGAATATTAGTATAATAATAGATTTGAAAAAAATTACAACCAACCAACCTATAAATATAACTTCATATTTTTTATTTGAAGAAAATAAAGTTTCTTACTTAGTAAAATCAGATCAAAATTTTTCTGATAAGAAGATATTTTACTTGGATCATTCTAATTTTATTGATAAAAAATATTTTAATGATAAACTAAAGAAATTTAATTTTTTTCAAGCTTCTTATAATTTTATTGATGTATCAATTGTTAACGATACTTTTACTTTAATACCTCTTGAATATTTTGATGAAGAAACAGCTGAAATATTTCTAAATAACACAGTGATTTTCAATATTAATATGGGGGTTAGATTTAATTTGTTGCCAGAATATGGTTTAGCCATAGTTTTTTATTATCCAGAAGATATTGATAATCTTTTAATTGAAAGTGTTAATAAAATTAGGGTTACACATACAGGGTTTAAATTTTTGTCTAAAATTTTTAATTCTTTTAAAAATGACGAAGGAGTTTATATAAATATATACGATAAATGTTTTGAGGTGGCTGTTATTGAAAAGAAAGGTTTACTTATTTATAACGTATTTTCATATAATTCTTTTAGTGATATATTATATTATTTACAAGTAATCTCTGATACATCAAAAATTAATATTTTTAATAAGACATTATTTTGCTTTGGAGTTAAAAAAGATAGTGAAGAATATATAAATGGTTTTGAAAAGCATTTTATTGATAGTTATAAAGGTTATGAAGATGAATTTGTTAGAGATAACTTTACAATTTTAGATTTATGATAAGAATCATTTCAGGAGAGTTCAAAGGAAAAAGAATTCATGCTCCTAAAAATTTTGATGTCAGACCTACCACGGATTTCGCTAAAGAGGCTCTTTTTAGTATACTTTCAAATCGATATAGCTTTTCAAATATTAATATTTTAGATCTTTTTGCGGGGATTGGATCAATTACACTCGAATTTGCATCTAGAGGATGTCAAAATATTACATCAATTGATAACAATAACAAACATATAAAATTTATTCAGGATACAGTTAATACTCTAAATATAAACGATAGAATTCATCTTATCAAGCATGATGTTATTACATTCTTATCAAAGAAAAGTAATCAATCTTATGATTTAATATTTGCAGACCCTCCATTTAATACCGATACCGAATTATATAATAAGATAATTAATCTAATTTTTCAAAATAAATTCCTTAAATCTCAAGGAGAATTCATCTTAGAGCATGAAAGTCGAAAAGATTTATCGGAATTACCTTTTTTTAGTGATTCTAGAAAATACGGTAATGTTCGGTTTTCCTTTTTTAATAATTCCAAAGTTTTATAAATAAGTATTTAATCTTAATAATAAATATATATACTCATTTTAAAAATTTTCATACTCTCTAACTTTTTAATTGGATATTAATTTGGCTTACATCAAAAATATAAATATTTATTTGTATTTTTTATATTATAATAGCGATTGATAAAAATATTTTTTATCAAATTTATTTAAATAAATATTATAGTATTATTTAAAGTTTGAACTAGTCTAATTAATATTATTAATTAAAGATAAATATAAATTTATTATTTATATAAATATATTTTTGAATTACATAAATATATAAACATCATATATAAATATTTTTTATACTGTAATGTTATAATATAAAAAAAATATTTACATTAGCTTGTTGTTTAATAAATGAATTTATATGGAAAAAATTAATTTATTTTTATTTATCGTTTTTATAAATATTTCAGTTGATGCTCAGGTTGGTATAAATCAAGACTCTCCTACTTCAACTTTAGACATTGTAGTTAATCCTAATAATGAGTACGCCTTAAAGGTGTATAATTCAAAAAAAGATTTAGTTTTTAATATTAATCGTGATGGGAATATTGGATTTGATGTAGAAAACTCTAATGTTCTATTGGGACTAAATCCTGATGATGGAGCCATTGGTATAGGTAATTCATATCTTACAGCTTCAGAGGCAGGCTCAGGAGCAATTAAATATAGTAAAACGGATCAACTTTTATATTATTCAGATGGTTTAACTTGGAGTTCAATATCATCTAAAGTTTTACCATTGTATACAGTTGCGAATATTGAAAATTCAACTGTTGTGTTTCCTACAGATATTAAAACTCAGGTTACGGGTTTTGTAGTACAATATGAAAATAACAATGCTTTTGTCGATGGTGTCTTTACTGCGCCTAGAGATGGAAGTTATATTTTTTCTTACAATCTGGGCTTTAATTTAACATCAGTGCTTGCAGGTTCATATATAGAAATGGAATTGTCAATTTTACCATCGTCTAATGATACGGGAGTACCTAGAATGTTATCTTTAAAATCTAGAAAAACATATTATGTTACTGCTAATAATATGGAACCTTTTGCTGCAATAACCACAACAGCTACTTTAAAAGCAGGTGAAAAAGTTATTCCATATGTTTATCATAATTTAGGGTCAACTATAAGCCTTAATCCAAGTGCGTGTAGCATATCAATCGTTGAAAATTAAAACTATCCAAATGTTTAAAAAATTATTTATCACTCACATTTTTATAATTTCTTCAATTTTAAATGCGCAAATTGGGGTTGGTATAAATACAAATAGTCCTGAAGCAACCTTACATATTAAGATGAAAGAAAATATAAATTATAGTAATGCGATTTCAGTTAGATCATTAGATCAATCTCTGAAATTTAATCTAGATGGTTTAGGATTATTAAAGTTTGGCGAAGAGAATTCACCCGTGCCTGTTGATGTTAGAATAAATTCAAATTCATCTGTAATTAAAGTAGGTAATACGTCATTATCAGCAGAGGAAGCTCAAGCAGGAGCTTTAAGATATAAATTTGAATCTGAAATTTTTGAATGTTCTAATGGTGAACAATGGTTAGTACTTAACTATGATACTCCTCCTGATCATTTAATAGCAGTTAATAATTTTAAGAAAGTACTAATACCTAATAATGTATACACTAAATTAACTGGTTGGGAAGTTAAATACGAATCTAGAGTAGGGGATTTTATTAATGACACCTATACTGTTCCAGTTACAGGAATGTATATATTATCATTTTCTGTTTTTACTAATATGATACAACAACCCTCTAGCTCTTATTTTAAAGGAGAGTGGGTAAAAATAGAGGGAGGCGTTGAAACTCCTATAATTCAAGCTAAAAATAATTTCTTATCTAGTGGAGTTTATATGTTAGGGATTTCTTGCACTGGTACTGTTCGTCTAAATGAAGGAGATAAGATTCAAGCAAGAGTTATTCATAATTCTGGAGATGGTCGTTATTTAAGAGTGGATGTTAACAACAATGCTGTTGCTGAGAGAAATTTTAACTCTCTGTCAATTATAAGAGTTTCAGAATGATTAATTTTAATAAACATATTATGAAAAATAATAGAATTTTTGCAACATTATTAATTTTGCTGTTTAATTTAAACCTTTTTTCACAAATTGCTATTAATAGTAATGACCCTACAGATTTTGAGTCCATACAATCTGCTTCTTTATCTGTATATTCAAAAAATCCTGAATATCCAATTTTAAAAATCTCTGATTTTTTAAATAATAATATTTTTATAATAAATGAAAATGGATATGTAGGGTTAGGAAAAAATGTTACTCCAAAAGTTCGTTTGGATTTAAGAGGTGATTCTGAAGGTACAATTGCCGTTGGAAATAGTAACCTTGATGCTGTTACTGCAGGTGCAGGTGCGATCAGGTATAATCCTTTAACATCCCTTATTGAATATTCAAACGGTTTAACTTGGATAACAATGAAAAAAGCACCGCCTAAAACAAATGTTTTGGCTGTAGCTAGACCAGCAGGATTTACTCTTATTGTTCCTAGTGATCAACCCATCAAAGGCTGGACAATAATTAGAGATATAACAAATAGTTTCAATCCAACTACTGGAGTATTTACTGCACCTGACAATGGTATATATGCTGTTACAGCAAGACTTCTTATAAAAACAATTAATACACCTGCGGATGCTAGTTGTGAATTAAATATTTTTTATACGGATAATGGAGTAGCTCAAGGGGTTAAAAGTGTATATCCTATAATCGCTCCTACTAGCGGTATTGATATACCTGTTTTTAATAAAACATTTTTATATTTAAAAGCAGGTGATAAAGTTCATGTATCCTTTTATTCCTATTTGTTAAATTCTCCTTCAATATCAGAGAATGATCAGCTAAACTATATAAATATTGTGAAAGTGTAATTAAAATTAATAAAAAAGACTTTAGAGCAATCTAAAGTTTTTTTTTAACCATTATGATTATTTTTTTTGGATCCTTCATAAATATCGTAATTGAAAAAACGGCATTCAAGTTTTCCATTGAATAATTTTATTTTTCTTGAAGGTCTCAAGCCTATTTTTTTATAAGCCTCTAAATCTGAAGTTATAAACCAAGCCAAAGTATTTTTATAGCTAGTTTTCAAGGTATTTCCTATACTTTGGTAAAAATTGTCTTGTTCAATATTTAAACGTTCGTTGTAAGGAGGGTTAAAAATCAATAAGGTAGGAAATAATTCTTTTTGAGTAGTAAAAAAATCTTTCTGATAAATTTCAATAAAATCAGTTAAGTCTGCGGATTTTACATTCTTTAAAGCAGTTTCAACAGCCTTTTTGTCAATATCGAAACCAACGATTTTACCATTAAAATCCTTAATTCTATTGAGTCGAGTTTCTTTTATTTTATTAAATAAATTAAGATCAAAATTTTTCCAATTTTCAAAACCAAACCTTTTTCTGTGTAATTGAGGAGGAATGTTTAAAGCGATCATAGCAGCTTCAATCAATAATGTTCCTGATCCACACATTGGGTCTAAAAAATTTCCTTTTCCTTCCCATCCTGCTAAATGCAACATTCCTGCGGCTAACACTTCATTGATAGGTGCTTCAAAGAATGTAGATCTATATCCCCGTTTGAATAATGCATCTCCACTGCTATCAAGGGATATCGTAATATCGTTGTTACTAATATGGAGATGAAATTTAATATCTGGGTGTTTGGCGTCTATATTAGGTCTTTTACCAAATTTGTTTCGAAATCTATCTACTATAGCATCTTTCATTTTCAGCATTATATACTGGGAATGCTTAAATTCTTCAGAATAAACTGTAGAATCAATAGCAAAGGTTTGAGAATTAAAAAAATAATTTTCCCAATTAAATTTACTTATATATTTTTCAAAGATAGTATCATTGTTAGCTTTAAATTTATAAATGGGAACTAAAATTTTTAAAGCACACCTTAAAGAATAATTTGCTTTGTATAGAAAACCAAGATCTCCCTGAAATTCAACAGCTCTATTTTTAATATGTACGTTAGTTGCTCCGAGTTGTCTTAATTCTTGTGCAAGAACTTCTTCTAAACCATAAAATGTTTTTGCTTGCATTACAAAAGAATTAATGTTTAAATCCATGACTTGAAATTTTCTATTCCAACAAAAGTAATAAAAGAATTTATTAGTAGCATCTACATTAATTTATAAAAATTTTGAACATAATATTAAAAGATGTTTTGATATAAATAAATTTTATAAATTCGTTAAATACTTGAAATTTATTTTAGAATGATTAATTTTTTTATAACATATATAATTAAATAATATAATTTTGAGATTTATAAATAATAAAATAGAAAAAAATAATCCAAAAATTTTATCAGCTTGGATATTTTATGATTGGGCAAACTCTGTTTATTCACTAGTGATTACATCCACTATCTTTCCCATTTATTATTCAATATTAACTACTGAAAGAAATACTAAAAATTACAACGAATATAGAAATGTTTGGTATGATACTCCTATTAGATCAATAATTCAAATATTCGGTCAAAAATATGAACCAGATGCTTTATTTAGCTATTCATTTACGATTTCATTTATTATGGTTGTTATTTCTACTTTTTTATTATCATCTTTGGCAGATGTCACTGGTAATAAAAAGAATTTTTTAAAATTTTTTTGTTATTTAGGCGCCTTTTCTTGTATAGGTCTATTCTTTTTTATAGAAAAATCACAAATTTTATACGGTTTATTTTTAAATATTACTGCAAGCGTAGGCTTTTGGGGGAGCATGGTATTCTATAACTCCTATTTGCCAGATATTGCAACGGAAGATAGACAAGATCAAGTTTCAGCAAAGGGATATATGTTAGGATATTTAGGATCCATGTTATTATTGATTTTATGTTTATTTTTAATAGAAGTTGTTGCTCCAGAAGATGAAAAATTATTGTATATAAGAATTTGTTTTGCTTTGACTGGTATGTGGTGGTTAGGATTTGCCCAGTATACATTTAAATTCCTCCCCAAAAACCATAAACAAGAAGGAATAAGAAGAAAAACTGTGATAATTAATAGTTTTAAGACTTTTTATTTATTGTATAGGAGAATTATTAAAAATAAAAATCTATCATTTTTTCTTCTTAGTTTTTATTTTTATTCGGTAGGAGTTCAAACCATATTTTTAATAGCTGCCTTGTTTGGAACCAATGAGATTAATTTGGAAAGTTATAAATTAATAATTTCTATATTGCTTATCCAGCTCATAGCTATATTAGGTGCATACCTTTGTTCACAGTTTTCCAAAGTAATAGGTAATAAAGTTGTTCTAATCATTTGCATAAGTATATGGGTAGTAATATGTTTGGGAGGGTATTTACTTGACAAAACAGATCCTAATATAGAATATTACTATTATATAGCAGCAGCAATGGTTGGATTAGTAATGGGCGGGATACAATCATTATCTAGATCAACTTATAGTAAAATGTTACCGGAAGAAGATAAAGATATTACTGCAACATACTTTAGTTTTTATGATATACTTGAAAAACTTGCCATAATATTAGGGACTTTTATATCGGGCTATTTAATAAATAAAACTGGAAATATGAGTAATTCAATTTTTGCAATGTCTCTCTTCTTTTTTGTAGGATTATTTTTTATGATACTCGTTAAAATTAAAAAGTAAAAATATATTTCAATTTTAAATATATTATTAAGATTTATATTTATCATTGAAAACAGATTTATATATTTAGAAGCCTAAAATATAGTTCATAAATAATTGTAAATTTGGGTAACTTTAAAGAACTTGAAAGATGTTAAAGAAAAATCATAAATATATAAATAGAGAGATTAGTTGGTTGAAATTTAATTCAAGAGTTCTTCAAGAAGCCATGGATAAAAAAAATCCATTGTTGGAAAGACTTCGATTTCTTGGGATTTATTCTAATAATTTAGATGAGTTTTACAAAGTGCGTTATGCATATATAGCACGTATGATACAATTTCAAAGAAAATATAACAATATAATTGAAGATCAAAAAGATGTAGATCTTTTAGATGAAATAAATCAAACGGTAGCCTTTCAACAAAAAAAATACGATTTATTATATGAACAAATTATTAAAGAGTTAGCGAAAGAAAACACTTTGTTGGTAGATAATGATCATCTTCCAGAAAGCTTAATTCCTTATGTACAAGATTTTTTTCAAAATAAACTAAGTCATAATTTAACCGTCTTATATTGGATGGAAGGCGATAAAGTTTTGAATTTAAAGGATAATATTTTTTACTTAATCGTTACAATGAAAAAGAAGAATGGCAATCAACAATATGCTTTGATTGAAGTTCCCACAGACCGTTTTTCTCGCTTTTTAGTTTTACCAGACATCAACGAAAAGCATTATGTTATATTTTTAGAAGATATTATTCGATTTCATTTAAAAGATATATTTCAGTTTTTTAAGTTTGAAACCATAGAAGCCAAGTCCATTAAACTAACCAAAGATGCCGATCTATCTGTAGATAACGACGTACAAATAAGCTATATGGAAAGTGTAGCAGGGGCTTTAAAAGAAAGGCAAAAAGGTTTGCCCGTACGCTTGGTTTATGATAAAACTATTGATAGTAAAACCTTGGTTTTTTTAAAAAAAATGTTGAATTTAGATGAATATGATAGTCTTTCGCCCGGTGGTAAATATCATAATAAAAAAGATTTTATGAAATTCCCAACCTTAGGCAGAAAAGATTTAGAATATAAAAAAATTGCTCCCATCATCCCTAAAATATTAAGAGAAGAAAAAAATTATTTTAAAGCTTTTGCAAAAGAAGATACACTCATTTATACCCCATATTACGATTATTCAGTTTTTCTAAAATTTTTAAGAGGAGCAGCTATAGATCCTAAGGTTACCAAAATTAAAATCACTATATATAGAGTTGCTAACAATTCTCAAATTATAAGCGCATTAATCAATGCCGCAAAAAATGGCAAACAAGTTACTGCTGTTTTAGAATTAAGGGCTCGTTTTGATGAGGAACAAAACATAAAGTGGTCTCAACAATTACAAGATGAAGGGGTTAACGTAATATTTGGTGTTCCAGGACTTAAAGTACATTCCAAAATCGGAATTGTGGAAAGAGAATATCAAAGAGGAGCAGCAACTAGATATGCATTTATTTCAACAGGAAACTTTCATGAAGGAACGGCAAAAATTTATACTGACTTTACCCTATTTACAGTGAATGAGTCCATAGTAAACCAAGTAAATGACGTATTTAATTTTTTCAATGCCAATTATTTAGTGAAAAATTACAAAGATTTAGCAGTAAGTCCTTGGGGGATTAGGAGAAAACTTATATTAGGTATAAAAAGAGAAATTAAAAATAAGAAATCCGGGCTGGTGGCTCAAATCAATTTAAAAGTAAATAGTTTGTGCGACAAAGAAATTATTGACCATTTATATGATGCATCTAAAAATGGAGTGGAAGTAAGAATTTTAGTTCGAGGAATATGCTCTATAATTCCAGGAATTAAAGACCTAAGTGAGAATATAAAAGTGATAAGTGTAGTAGATAAATTTTTGGAACATCCAAGATTGTATTGGTTTAAAAATGCGGGTGAAGATGCCATATTTATATCGTCCGCAGATATAATGTCCAGAAATTTAGATCATAGAGTAGAAGTTGCTTGCCCTATTACTAATCCTAAGAATAAGGAAGAAATTATGAAAATATTTAATTTAGGGTTAGAAGATAACGTAAAAGGTCGTTTAATAAAAGAAGGTTTAGAAGAACCTTATCAAAGAAACAGAAGAAGAAAAAATAGATCTCAAGAAACTATATACCAATTTATAAAAGAATTTAATCAATAAAATTAATTATTACATACCTATGAATATATCTACCTATGCAGCTATTGATATAGGATCAAATGCAGTTCGCTTGCTAATCAACAATATTTATGAAACCACAGATTCAGTAACTTTCAATAAAGCAAGTCTCGTAAGAGTTCCTATACGCTTAGGACAAGATGTATTTACAGATGGTAAGATTTCCGAGCATTCAAAAGAAAGATTAGCACAAGCAATGCAAGCCTATAAACTATTAATGGATATTTACAATGTACAAAAATTTAGAGCCTTTGCAACTTCTGCTATGAGAGAAAGCCAGAATGCAACGGATGTTATTGATTATGTAAAAAATGTAAGTGGCATTGAGATTGAAGTAATTTCAGGAGAAGAAGAAGCAGAGATAATATTTAGTTCAGAATTGAAAAACTATATAGAATCCAATGAATTTTATCTTTTTATAGATGTAGGAGGAGGAAGTACAGAAATCTCATTATTAAATAAAGGCAAAGTAATAAATAGTCAATCATTTCCAATAGGTACTGTTCGTTTACTAGATGGCAAAGTAAACGAAGAGTATTTATTTGAAACAATTAAACCATGGGTTAAAAATATAACCAGAGATTTATCAGTGGAAGCTGTTGGTTCTGGTGGGAACATCAATTATATATTTAAAAATTCAGAAAAAAAAGAAGGTAAAAGTCTTACTGTTAGCTATTTAGTAAACCAATATAAAATTTTGAAGGAGTTGACTTATAACGAAAGAATTGAAAAGTATAATATGAAACCCGATCGCGCAGATGTTATAGTTCCAGCACTATTAATTTATAGTTCTGTAATGAAGTTTGCCAATGCAAAGCAAATTTTTGTACCTAAAATTGGAGCTGCAGATGGCATGATAAATTTAATGTATAAGCGTAGCAAAGAAAAAAAATAATTATTATAGATGGTGGACTATAATTATCAATTCATAGATGACGGAATCTACTTAATTAAATTCATTTATTTCAATCATAACTTACCCAATGACAACACAAAACTGCGATAAAAAATTATTTTTATTGGATGCTTATGCGTTAATTTTTAGAGCCTATTATGCATTTATAAAAAACCCTAGAATTAATTCCAAGGGAATAAACACCTCAGCAATCTTCGGTTTCACTAATACATTATTCGACTTAATGAAGAGAGAAAAGCCTACTCATTTAGCAGTAGTTTTTGATGTGGGAGAAACCTTTAGGCACAAAGAATATTCAGAATATAAAGCCAATAGAGAAGAAACCCCGGAAGCTATACGCATAGCCGTTCCATATATACAGAAAATATTGGAAGCTTTGGAAATTCCTTGCATGTGGAAAGAAGGTTTTGAAGCAGACGACGTAATAGGTACCTTAGCAAAAAAAGCAGAAAAGGAAGGTTATACAACCTATATGATGACTTCAGATAAAGATTATGCACAACTAGTATCAGAAAAAATTTTTGTTTATAAACCGGCCACCCGTGGAAATGATATTGAAATTTGGGATATTGAGAAAGTAAAAGAAAAATTTGAAGTTGAAGAGCCAGCTCAAGTGATTGATTTCTTAGGAATGATGGGGGATAGCGTAGATAATATACCCGGTATTCCTGGGGTGGGAGAAAAAACAGCCAAACAATTCATTAAAGAATACGGAAGTATGGAAAATCTTTTTTCTCATGCATCAGAGCTTAAAGGAAAAATGAAAGAAAAGATTGAGGCAAATCAAGAAATAGGTTTACTCTCTAAAAGGCTAGCTACCATAGAAACCGAAGTACCTATAGAATTTCATTATGAAAATTTTACCGTAGATAAGCCTAATGAAGAAAAAGTTGTAGAACTATTTGAAGAATTAGAGTTTAGAAATATGATTGTAAACTTTAAAAAAACCTACAATCTAATCTCCGAAAAAGAAATTACGGCAGGCACTTCCAATAAAAAAAATTCAGATTCAGCACAAAAATCTCTTTTTGATTCTGTACAAGAAGATAATGCCAATATTGAAGAATCAGATCATTGGAAAACACTTGAAAATACCGAACATTTTTATCAGTTGGTAGATACCCCAACCGCTATTAAATTACTAAAACAAAAACTATTAAAGCAAAAAGTAGTCTGTTTTGATACAGAAACTACTTCAACCAACTCTTTAGAAGCTGAATTGGTAGGAATATCTTTTTCATATGAAAAAGGTAAAGGTTATTACGTTCCACTAGATCCTGACGATAAACAAAAAACTAATGAAATCTTAGATGTTTTACTTAGCTTTTTCAATTCTGAAGAAATTGTAAAAGTTGGACAAAATTTGAAATACGATTGTAAAGTTTTAAGAAGATACAACGTTGAGGTTAAAGGCACTCTTTTTGATACCATGATTGCCCATTACTTAATAAATCCGGATGGCAGGCATGGAATGGATATAATGGCGGAAACCCTCTTACAATATAAACCACTTTCCATTGAAACATTAATAGGCAAAAAAGGAAAAAATCAGAAACTCTTTTCAACTGTACCTCTAGAACAACAAAAAGAATATGCAGTGGAGGATTCAGACATTACCCTGCAACTTAAAGAAAAATTACAACCCCAGTTAGAAAAAGATAATTTAAAAAAACTATTTGAAGAAATTGAAATGCCACTTATGAAAGTTTTGGCAGATATGGAATGGGAGGGAATAAATTTAGATTTGCATGCACTAAAAGAAATGTCTAAGGAATTAGACACCAATCTTTCACACTTAGAAAAAGAAATTTTTACACAAGCTGGGGAAGAGTTCAATATAAATTCCCCTAAACAATTGGGAGATATTATTTTTGACAAACTGAAACTAGGAAACAAACCCAAAAAAACAAAAACCGGACAATATGCAACCGGTGAGGATGTTCTACTAAAACTTGCGCATAAACATAAAATTATAGATCAATTACTGGAATATAGACAATTACAAAAACTTAAAAATACCTATGTTGATGCTTTACCCAATGAGGTAAATCCACAAACAGGAAGAGTACATACCACCTTTGCACAAACGGTAGCCGCAACCGGTCGTTTAGCCTCTAACAATCCCAATTTACAAAATATACCTATACGTACTTCTAGAGGGCAGGAAGTAAGAAAAGCCTTTGTAGCCAAAGATGCTCAACATAAAATTATCTCTGCAGACTACTCTCAAATTGAATTAAGAATCATTGCAGCTATGAGCAAAGACCCAGCAATGATTCAATCCTTCAACGAAGGAGAAGATTTTCACCGTTCTACGGCATCAAAAGTATTTCATGTTCCTATGGGGGAAGTTTCAAGAGAGCAACGTTCTCATGCAAAGACCGTAAACTTTGGTATCATATACGGAGTATCCTCCTTTGGACTAAGTGAGCAAACAGGCTTATCACGTTCCGAATCTAAACAATTGATTGATGCTTATTACGAAGCATATCCATTGCTAAAACAATATATGATGGAACAGGTTGAGATAGCCAGGAAAAATGGATACGTAGAAACCTTACTGGGTAGACGTCGGTATTTACCAGACATACAATCCGCTAATTCAATAGTTCGATCGCATGCAGAACGAAATGCAGTAAATGCTCCCATACAGGGGACTGCCGCTGATATTATTAAAATAGCCATGATACAGATTCATCAACAAATGATTGAGAAAAAAATGCATACGAAACTACTGTTACAAGTCCATGATGAGTTGGTATTTGATTCCCCTGACGAAGAAATTGAGGAAGCTTCTTCTCTAATTAAAAACACTATGGAAGCAGCCATTCAAATTGAAGTACCTTTATTGGTGGAAGTAGGAGTTGGAAAAAATTGGCTGGAAGCCCATTAGCTATTTATACCTATTATAATGGATAACCCAAAAATTTTATAACTTTAAAGTTAGAAATTTTTAAATATTCAAGATAGTGTGTGAAACGGTGAAAAAATTAGCTCATTCAAAGACTGTAAATTTAATGAGCTAGTGGTTGAATATAGTCAAAAAAATATTCCTACATTAGATATTAGGAGATAAAAAAAAGGAGCTTGTAAAAGCTCCTTTTTTATTTACTTGAGGAAAGCAAAATGCCCCGGAATAATGCCTGTGGCATTTACCCATTTCAAATCCCCGCCATTCGTCAAACAAAATACATTACCAGTTACCATATAATTTTTAGCATCTGCAAGATAAATATCTCCATTTTTTTGATTAACAGCTAAGCCGTAAGGAGATTCTATTTGAGATTTAATATTTTCATTAACGAAGCTAGAACCTTTACTTAAGCTATTAATATTTAAACGGCCATAAACATTGCTAGATTTGTTATTATTGTCATATTCCGTTCCTATGTAGTACATAGTATCTCCATAAAAATCAAAATCAGAAACTGGAAGGTTTAATTTTTGGATAACTAAATCTGTGGTAGGATCTAGGACAGAGATTGAAGAAGATATATTACCATAATTTCCCCTTGAAGTAACCCATACTTTTTGGTTTTGATCAACTTTAACCTTATTTAAATTAGGAGCAACTTCAATATTTTTTGTCACTTGAAAAGAATTTAAATCTACTACAGATACAGTGGTTTCGTAATCTCCCGTTGTAGTGTATCCCCCAGAATTAGCTACATACAATTTGTTATGAACAACGGCCAATCCATCTGGTTGTCTACCCACATTAACCTCACTAATTATTTGTAAATTAGTAGTATCAATTTTAAATACAATTCCTAAAGCCTCCCCATTGCCATAAGTAGCAGAAGCGTAAGAAGAAACATAGGCAAAGCCCTTATCAAAAGCAATGTACCGAGCATTAGGTATAGTTATTTTACCTTCAGAAACACCGGTTTTACTATTCATAACCTCCACGCTGTTAGAAGCATTCATGACTGCATACATCTTAGAACCATATATTTTCAAATCATTACCGGTATCACCCAAACCTCCTTTACTTGGATTTATTTTTTGAAAATAATCATTGATTAATTCACCCGTATCATTATTAAAATAGCTGAGCGTAGAATTATTGCTACCAAAGCTTCCCTCATTTAAAATATAAGTAACATTTGAAGATTTTAATGGGGGTGCTTGTATTTGACTGTTAAAGTTATCATCGTTGCTACACGAAGTGATTCCAAGAAGGACTAAAAAGGACAAAAGTAGATGTAGTGCTTTCATGTTTATAATTGTTTAAAATATTTTTATAACTCAGCTCGTAAAGAAATTCGGTAACTTCTTCCCGGCATGGGATAATTCAAAACTATTTCGTATTGTTTATTAAAAAGATTACTAACTTCAATTCCAGCTTTCAAATTCATATTTTTCATAGGAATTAATTTAGTAAAATTAATATCATGGGTGATCCATTCCGGTAAATAATTAGATTTAATATTTTCAGAAGAACTATAACGACTTCCGGTATACACAAGGCTATAACTTAGGTCCCAAGTTTTAAAAGTGGATCCTACTAATAAATTACCACTGTTTTTAGGGATATAAGGAATTTGATTTTTATAGGTTGATTGACCGGTTAAACCGCCTGTGACATCTTGGGCACTTTCGAAAGTATAATTAATATGTGTATACATTTGCATATGCTCCATCAGTTGCCAAGTCGATTGAGTAGAAATTTCTATGCCACGAATCTTTACTTCACCTATATTAAACATAGCCCATCTAAATTGCTGTCCCCTAGGAAAGGCAACTATTTTATCTTTAACCTCATTGTAATAACCATCAACCGTTGCAGAAATATTTGTTAAAATTCCCTCAGAAAATTTGTGTGAGATATGCAGACCAATATCGTATTGTGAAACATATTCTGGTTTAAGGTTTGAAGACCCAATTTCAGTATAACAAAGATCATTAAAAGTAGGCATTCTAAAGATTTGCTTATAAAAAGCATGGAAAGTAAAATTAATATTTTTTAATAACTTATAACTAGCAAAAAAAGAAGGAGTAAATTCATTTCTAGAATTAGCCTCGGTTGATTGATCCGCAACTTGATCTTGTATAAATGATCCTAAAACTGAAGTTTGAAATTTTAAACGATTCCAATTGAAATTTGATGATAAAGCCACCCATTCTGCATTTCTTTTTGGATTTCTGTTTTTATAAAAATTAGTAGTTAAATGGTTGAATTGGTAATCGGTAGCTAAAGCAATATTCCAAAAATCAAACAGCTTATACTGTTGAGCTAAAGAAATATAAAATTCTTGCTGTTTGTATACATTATCAAAATGTTTAGAAACATAATCGCCCAAAACAGTATGATCATAATAATGAGTATAATCGTTGGCATATTTAGCATGGATTAAAACCTTGTACCGAGGATTGATATCTTTCTCAAGAGTTCCTTGTACAAAATAATTTCTATCCCATTGCTTTTCAAATTGGTAACGCTGGTAAGAATTTTTAATTACAGCTCCGGGAATTTGTCTATCCGAATCATAATAATAATTTTTTAAACTCCAAGTACCGTTCTTTATAATACCATTTAAATTCCATTCTGCTCTAAAAGCACTAATATTTCCATTGGTTCGTATAGCTATAGTATCTAAACCATTTTTCCTATATCTAAATTTATATTTTCCGTTAGAATTTAGGTATTCTAAGTTAAGAGAAGAAGATAGGGTAGGAGAAATTTTTTGTTCCCATAATACAGAAGGATTAATCAATGCAAAAGAGCCTGTACGAAATTGAATGCCTATATTGTTTTTTTTATTTTCCAAAAAAATTGGTTTTTTAGATTTTAAATAGATACTACTCGCGGTAGCAAAATCTTTGGCAGATTGCAAAATCTCGCTTTTTTGTCCATTATACAAAGAGATGGATTCCATATTATCTAAAGAGAACTTCCCCAAATCAACAGTTCCGTTTTGTGCATTACCCAATGAAACACCATCATAAAAAACTCCCACATGTTGGCTACCCATCCCTCTAATATTTACAGTTTTTATACCACCTACACCACCGTAATCTTTAAGTTGAACGCCTGAAAATAATCGAACAGCATCTGCCACCGATAAACCATTTACTTTATCTAATTCTTCTTTTGAGATTTGTTGATGAGGAATTACTTCCAATGATTTTTTTTTGCCAAAAGTTACTACATCTTGTAGGGATTCAATTGAAATGCTATCCGAATTTTTTTGTGCTTGAATAAAATAAAAAAATAAGATAAAATATAAAATTAATAATTTTTTTATACTAAAAAATATTTTTTTCATTTTATTAAATAAATTAAGATATCAATATAGATAATTTTTTATTCAAGTTATCTATGGGCTAATAAACTTGTTAATATATAAAGTTGTAATATCTAAGAACTTTTACAAGCATAAAAAATTTATTTACAATTTTAAATTTTATAATTCAGATTTATATAAATTTAAAAAAATCTATTTTTCGCAAATATATTAAACATATTAATAAAATATCCTATAATTATTCAGTGATTAGTTTTAATTTTGCAAAATTAAATTCTAATACTATGGAAGAAAATAAAGAAATTAAAACAGAAGAATCTACGATTTCCAAAAAGGAGATCGATAAAAAAACTAGTTCTAAAGCAATCATAATAAATCGATGGCATTTAATTTTAGGATTATGCTTTCTGGTCATTTTAGGCTTATTAGGTTACATAGTTTTTTCACCTAAGGCTATAGAAGAAGTAAAAATAAACGATGATAAGCAGAACGATAAAGTTTTAGCTGTTGAGCCAGAGAAAGTTAAAGAAGATAGCGTGAAAGTGACTAAGGTTGAAAAGAAATTCGATGAATATGGAGAAGAAATTGATCCGTATACCAAAGCCTATATAATTGCAAATAGTGCTTATTTAAGAACTTCTCCCGATAAATCGAATAATGCAGTTGAAACTTTACATTTTGGTGAAGTTCTTTATGTGAAAGATTTTTATGAAAATAGAAGTGGTCCGTATGTAGAAGTATATAAAACTAAACCCAGAGAAGGAGATAGTTACCCGTCAAGGTACTATATAGCTACGTCAACCTTAGTTGAGGAATATAGTTTTGATGAATTTAAAAAAGCATTTTCTCTTTCACCATTTTCAAAACTAGATTCTAAAACAAAGAAAATTATATTAGATAACGACTATTACGATCAAACCCGATATAAACCAACACAAAACGCAGATCGAGCAACCCAATGTGTAGCATACGGCGATTTTGATAATGATGGATTGCAAGACGTAGCAGTTATACTAGACAATACACAAAGACAATCGTCATATTTATTAGTTATATGTACAAATAAAGTAACTAAAGAACCTTATGTAGCTTATAGCAAAGATTTTAATGGGTATTACAGAATAAATTCATTTAAAAAAGGTGCTAAAATATTTAAAAACTCATCCAATTTAGTACCTTCTCCTATAGATGGGCTTATATTGCAATACGGTAGTTACAACAAAAATGCTTTGTTAATGGATACAAATACTAAAGACTATGATTTGTATCCACAATATTCCTACGGAGATGAAGAAAATTAATTTGTAATAAATTAGACTTTTAAAAAAATCACATAGATTAACTATATTTATGTGATTTTTTTAAGCACAAGAATCTTATAATGATAAATATATATTTATATTAGAATTTAATATAGATAGCTCTTAAGTGTTTTTAAATAATTTGAAAAAAAATTAAAATTCAATAAAAAAATCTTAGATTTGAATTATGGATATTCAACTTCCTGAAAAACTATATTATTCAATAGGAGAAGTGGCAAAAGCTTTTAATGTGAATGCTTCTCTTATACGTTTTTGGGAAAAAGAATTTGATATTTTAACACCCAAAAAAAATAAAAAAGGTGACCGTTTCTTTACTCCGAAAGATGTAGAGAATCTTAAAGTTATTTATCATTTGGTAAAAGAGAAAGGGTATACCTTAGACGGAGCTAAAACAGCTCTTAGAGTACAACCCAATACACCAAAGAAGGTAGAAGTTATATCACGTTTACAAATGATAAGAGCAGAATTAGTAAAACTAAAAGAATTATTAGACGAATAATTAAATTAAATGAATATGAAATTACCAAAGTTTTTAATGGCTGATAACTCAAATTATCCAGAAGATTTATTTGTAGTTCACACCGAATTCCCAAGATTTATATTAAATGTTGAAGAAGAGGATGTAGAATGGTTAGATACAATCGAAGAAAGTGATGAAGACGCAACCAATGAAATAAATTCCTTGATTGAAAAAGCATTTGCTTTTTGCGACGAAGAAATTGAAAAATACGAAGAGGAGGACGAGGAATAAATTTTTTAAAATATATTACTCATGTAATTATAAAGCAATACCTAGATAAGGTGTTGCTTTTTTCATTTAATTTATGTTGAATGCGTTCAAAAATTTTTATATTTATCCAAATTCAATAATATAAATTTTTTTAAAACAAATAAAAATTATGGAATCAATAAACGGAATTAATGCATTAACTTTAGTATTTGTATCCTTATTAGTTTTTGCTATTGCCTATCGATTTTATGGAATTTTTATAGCAAATAAAGTGCTAAGATTAAATTCTAAAAACGTAACCCCCGCAGTAGAATTTGCAGATGGTCATGATTATGTAGCAACCAATAAAAATGTACTTTTTGGGCATCATTTTGCAGCAATTGCAGCTGCGGGTCCTCTGGTAGGACCTGTGCTAGCAGCACAATTCGGTTATTTGCCAGGGACCTTATGGATTTTAATAGGCTGTGTACTTGGAGGAGGAGTACACGATATGGTTGTTCTATTTGCTTCAGTTCGTCATAAAGGACAAAGTTTAGCAACGATAGCGTCTAAAGAAATTGGACCTGTTACTGGAACAATTGCAGGATTTGCCATATTATTCATTTTAATATTAACATTAGCAGGGTTGTCACTAGCCTGTATAAGTGCTATGCACGAAGCATCTTGGTCATTATTTACTGTATTAATAACCATGCCCATCGCAATTGTTATGGGTTTGCTGATGAGGTATAGAAAGAATAGTGTAACCCTAGCCAGCATTTTAGGGGTTTTCCTATTGATCATTGGAATCGTTGGGGGACATAATTTAATGCAAAATGAGACCATCAACCATATATTCCATTGGGATATAAAAACCATTTCCATCGCAATTCCTATTTACGGATTTATTGCTTCCGTGCTACCCGTTTGGTTGTTATTAGTTCCCAGAGATTACTTATCAACGTACTTAAAAATAGGAACCATATTAATGCTTGCAGTAGGAATTATTTTTGTTCATCCAACCATTCAAATGCCTTCACTGACATCTTTTATAAACGGTGGAGGACCTGTAATCGGAGGGCCTGTATTGCCATTTATATTCATTGTCATTGCTTGTGGAGCTATCTCTGGATTTCATGCCATAATAGCAACGGGAACTACACCAAAAATGATTGGTGATGAAAGAGAAATACTTTTTGTAGGCTATGGAGCTATGTTAGTGGAAGGATTTGTAGCTTTAATGGCATTAATTGCCGCATGTACTTTAATGCCCGGAGATTATTTTGCAATTAACACCCCAGTAGATACCTACAATAGCTTTTTACAGGCACATCCTTCTCTACATGCAGTTGATTTACAATATTTTATTGATCATATAGGAATTGATTTGCATGGTAGAACAGGGGGAGCAGTATCTTTAGCTGTAGGGATGGCTCATATTTTTAATAATATACCTTATATGGATCGTTTAATGGCTTATTGGTATAATTTTGCAATTATGTTTGAAGCTGTGTTTATACTTACGGCTATAGATGCAGGTACTAGAGTTGGAAGATTTTTTTTACAAGAAATGTTAGGAAATGTAATCCCTAAGTTTAACGATAAAAATTGGCTACCAGGTATTATTATTAGTAGTACCCTTTTTACCTTTGCTTGGGGCTATTTAGTTTATACAGGAAATGTTAGCAGCATATGGCCTTTATTTGGAATTAGTAATCAATTATTAGCGGCCTGTGGTCTTATAGTATGTACAACAATGTTGATTAGAATGAATAGAAAAAAATATGCTTTATGTGCAGCTATCCCAGGAGTATTTATGGCTGTAATAACTTTTTGGGCGGGTTATATTCAAGTTGTAGATATATATTATCCGAATGAACAATATTTATTAGCCACATTGGCAACCATAGCAATGTTATTGATGTTGGTTGTTTTTATAGGAACATTTAAACGATGGCTAGAATTACTGAATATGAAAACTTTGGTCACAGATAAATATGGAGATTCTGTAAAACAATTGGTTGAAAGATAAAAGTTTATGTTTCCATAAGAACACTTATAAATTTTATAATTGATATATAATAAAAATCATTTGTTTAATTATAAAAAAGATTATTTCTATATAATTAAAACTTAATTTATAATAATTTAGCTTAAAATTATATTATTTTTTAATCTTTAAGGTTTATATGTAATTAAATGATTATAAATGGGTTAATATTTTATAATCATTGAAATTAAAATAAAAAGAAGCATAACAATATTGTTTAATTATGGAAAACCGTAGTTGTAATGTTTAATAGGTTGTTACATTTGTATAACAAATCGAAGAGCTTAGTTAAACTAAAAAACAAGAACGTTAATTTATTATTATATAATTTTTACTGTAAAATAATTGTATAATATTCCTTTTTAAGAAAAATTTGGATATGAATCATATGTTATTTCATATCCAAATTCATTTAGTTAATTGCAATGAATAAATTACTACTATTAGACAGTTGTAAACTAGCTGTATAAATAAATACTTATTTTTTATAAAATTTTCATTTAATTATATCCATAAAATGGATGTAATAAAAGTTTGAATTTCTATAATTTTTAGAGTGCAAAATTGATAATTATTTATTGCAAATAGCACAAAAGGTTTTGGCTGGATATTTTAAATTTTATTATTAAATAATCATACCTTTGATTTTCAAATTATAGACAAATAATATGAAAACTAAATATAATACTATTGATAAAAATTTATTTATAAAAAATAGGCAAAAGTTTGTTCAAAGAATGAGGCCTCAATCCATTGCTATTTTTAATAGTAATGATATTTTTCCAATAGGAGCAGATAGTACATTACCTTTTCAGCAAAATAGAGATTTGTTTTATTTAACGGGAATAGATCAAGAGGAAACTATTTTAGTTTTATGTCCGTATGCACACTTAGAAGAATATAGAGAAATACTTTTTATAAGAGAAACTAATAAACATATAGCAATTTGGGAAGGAGAAAAATATTCTCAGGAACAAGCCAATGATATTTCTGGAATAAAAAGTGTTTTTTGGCTAAAAGATTTAAATAAAATTATAAGTCAATTAATTCCCCAAATGGAGAATATATATATAAATATAAATGAACATTCTCGTGCAGAACGAGTAGTAGAAACTAGAGAAGATAGATTTATAAAAAAATTACAAAAACAATATAGGGGACATAATTATCTAAGAAGTAATCCTATTCTACAACACCTGCGATCAATTAAAGAGCCGGAAGAAATTGATATATTACAACACGCTTGTAACATCACTGAAAAAGGATTTAGAAGGGTTTTACCATTCATTAAACCAGGCGTATTTGAAAATGAAATAGAAGCAGAATATATTCATGAATTTATAAGAAATAAATCCAAAGGTTTTGCCTATTCACCGATCATAGCATCAGGAAATAATAACAATATTCTTCATTACATACAAAACAATAAAGAATGTAAAGATGGGCAATTAATTTTAATGGATGTTGGAGCTGAATATGCCAATTATTCTTCAGATATGACCCGTACGGTTCCTGTAAGCGGAAAATTTTCTCAAAGGCAAAAGCAAATTTATCAAGCAGTTTTAAATATTAAAAAAGAGTCCACTAAACTATTAGTCACAGGGAACAACTGGTTGAATTATAATGAAGAAGTGGGTAAAATTGTTACTCAGGAGTTATTAAATTTGAACTTATTGTCATTAAATGATGTTAAAAACGAAGATCCTAAATGGCCGGCCTATAAAAAATATTTTATGCATGGGAATTCTCATCATTTAGGGCTTGACACCCACGATTATGGGATTTTAACAGAACCTTTTGTTCCTAATATGGTTTTAACGGTAGAGCCTGGTATTTATCTCCCTGAGGAAGGTTTTGGAATAAGATTGGAAGATAATTATGTGATTCAATCCAACGGGGAACCTTACAATCTTATGAGAAATATTCCTATTGATTATGAAGAGATAGAAGATCTTATGAATGCTTGAAATGTAGAAGTTTAGGCAAAGTCTTAAATTAAAAACTTAATAATTTATAAAATGTTTAATTATATTGAAATAGAACGCGTTGAAAAAATATCAAAAGAGGATTTTTACAACAATTTTTACAAAAAACAGAAACCCGTAGTTATTGAAAAAATAACACAAAATTGGGCAGCTTTTACTAAATGGGATTTTGAATATATAAAACAAGTAGCTGGAGATAAAATTGTGCCCTTATACAATAATGATCCTGTTAGCGCTGATAAAAAGGTAAACGAGCCAGATGCTCGGATGAAGATGGCGGATTATATTGATCTTTTACACAAAGGTCCTACAGATTTACGAATATTTCTATTTAATTTATTAAAACAAGTGCCTGAAATGCAAAAGGATTTTGAATTTCCGGATTTAGGTCTTAATCTCTTCAAAAGCATGCCTATGTTATTTTTTGGAGGAGCAGGTTCCAATGTTTTTATGCATTTTGATATTGACTTAGCAAATATTCTTCATTTCCATTTTTCAGGCAAAAAACAATGTATTCTAGTTTCTCCAGAAGATACAAAATTTATGTATAAAGTTCCCTATTCAACCATTTGTAGAGAAGATATTAATTTTGATCAACCCGATTTTGAAAAATTTCCAGCTTTGAAAAGAATTAAACCTTTTAGAGCAGACCTTTCTCATGGAGAAATGCTGTACATGCCAGAAGGTTGGTGGCATTATATGAAATATATAACTCCAGGTTTTTCAATGAGTTTGCGCTCTTTAGCCAAAAGACCATCAAACTTTACCCAAGCAATTTTAAATATATTTGTAAAAAGACATTACGATAATTATATGAGAAAAAAGAAAGGCCAAGAGTGGATAGATTATAAAAATGAATTAGCCATAAAAAATACCCATCGGGAGTTGAGTATGTTTGAATAAATATTTCATTATAAAAAAGTAAAAACCCAAGGTTAACCTTGGGTTTTTACTTTTTTATAATGAAATATAAATGGTTAATTTAGCAAAAATTAACTATAAATATGAAAATTTTTTATAAAGTAATTCTCCTTAGTATTTTATTAGTATCAACTCTATTATTTTCACAAAAAAAATATCCAAGTTTATTATGGGAAATTTCAGGAAATGGACTGAAAGAAAAATCCTACCTATACGGAACTATGCATGTAAGCGAAAAAGTAGCATTTAATTTATCTGATGATTTTTATGAAAAGCTCTTTTCCGTTAAACAGATAGCCTTAGAATCTGATCCGGAATTATGGTTAAATGAAATTTATTCTAAATTAAATACCGATAATTTTTATCAGAAGAATGATTACTCTTACCAAAGTTTATATATAAATAATACTTCCATAGATATTTATAAACAATCGTTGAGAGCCAAAGATATGTTGGCAAATGGTATATTATATAGAAGGTATCCAGAAATGCAGAATTTTCAAGAAAATACCTACATTGATATGTTTATCTATAGAGCCGCTAAGAAGTTAAATAAAAAATTTGTAGGGCTAGAGAACATTCAAGAATCAGAAGACTTAGTACAAAAATCAGAAGTTAGTAATGGATATATAAACAATTCAGACATAAAAAATATAAAAATTAAAAAACTTTTAAAAACTAAATCTTTATACGAATTAATGTTTGATGCTTATAGAAAACAAGATTTAGATTTAATTGATGAAATATCTCTGGCAACTAGCACATTCAATTCTAGAAAGTATTTATTGTATATAAGAAATGAAAACATGGTTAAAACTATGGATAGTTTAATGAAGAAAGGATCTCTTTTTTCAGCGGTTGGAGCGGCACATTTACCAGGTACCTATGGTATAATTGAGAAATTAAGAAACTTAGGATATACAGTTCAACCAATCACTGGTTTATATACGGAAAAAGGAAGATTGAAAAAGGAACAATTGGAACATTTAGTTTACAATCACAAATTAAAAAATTATAAGAGTAAAACAGGGTTAACAATACAATCACCAGAAAAATTTTTTAACTATTCTTCCAGTCAAGATATAGATTACTTGGTTTCCTTAGACATTCCAAACGGCGCGTTTCTATCAATCACAAAATTTAACAATTATAACTTTTTAAAAAATAATTTATCAAAAGTTTCATTAGAATCTATTGATAGTCTACTTTATGAAAATATTCCTGGAAAGATATTAAATAAAAAAAATATAAGCTTAGATGGATTTTCAGGAATTGAACTTATAAGTAAGATAGAACAAGATGAGTATATAAGTATGCAAATTTTTGTAACACCCTTACAAACGTATATAGTTAGTCTATTTGGATCTAAGCCCTACCAAGATAAATATAAAAGCAAAATTTTTAAAAGTTTAAAATTGGACAATTACACAAGCACTTTTTCAAATTTTGAACCTAAATATGGAGGATACACGATTAAAATGCCTGATTATAGAGTAGTTACAGATACTTTGTATGGCCATACGAATGTAATAGGGTATGATAATAACACAAAGTCTTATTATTTTATGAAGTCTCAAGTTTGGGAGAATATTTCATCAGAGAAAGAAATTTATGAACTTGAAAGAATCCCTTATGAAATAGGAAAAAATTTAAATGCAGAAATCATTACTACATCTATAAATAAGGAAAATGAAATTCCATATTCAGAATCTATAATACAATGGAAAAATAGAGAGAAATTATATTTAAAAACAATGATTAATAGCTCCTATTATCATGTTGCTGGAATACAAACAAGCAATGAAGATCAGAAAAAAGATTTTTTTAATTCCTTAATAATTACGGACTTCAAAAGATTAAAAAAAACAGAAAAATTTACAAATAAAACAGCGGGGTATTCAATTATTGTTCCTAGTGAGTCTATAAAAACTAAACCTAAAATTGATATAGAGAAGAGTGTGAATGATTCTGGAGATGAGTTAGATACATCTATTAATATTGATGATCATGAGCAAAATAATACTGAAGAGATGAACGAGGGAGATGTGCAAGAACAAACTTCTTTTATCCTAGATAATGGGCAAACCCTAAGCATATTTAATTATAACTATATACCGACCAGTGATTCTCTTTCTCTAGATCAAGTAATTAAAGAATATGTAGATGATCAATATCCCTCAGACTCTTGCAATCATAGAAAAATAAAATTTCTTGTCCATGGAATTACTGAAAATAAAAACTCTTTTTCAGATTATTTATTGAAAGAAGACACTAAAGCACAAGCCTACCGATTAAGATATTTTTATGAAAATTATAGAATTTACGAAATTAAATACATAGTTAATGCGCATAAAGAGTTTAGAAATCCTTCTATTGAAGATATAATTAATAATATTCAATTCTTACCTTTTGCAGATGATCAGGTAAATGTTGATAATATTGAGAACTTAGATGTAAATAAAGAACCTACTGAGATCACTAGCACCCAACTGGTGGATAATGATGAATTTTTTAAATTTAACGATGAATTTAGTTCCTCAGATGTGAATTCTTATAGTTTAGAACAAGATTCTCTTCTTTGGAAACCCGATATTTTTATAGATAAAAAGATATTAAATCAATTGAAGCTGTTCTCAAATAATTCTAATAAGGTTGAAGAATTTGTTTTAGAACTAAATGAACAATTTTTAAATCAAAAATTATTAGAAAAAGTTATAAAGATTTTAGATTTTCATGAAAATACAAAACCAGAATTTTATCTAAACTTATTTACAAAATTTAAAAACAATGGCAACGCACAATTTATAATATTACAAAAAATTATTGCTTTAGATAAAGATAAACAATTGAATAAGGATATTATAGAATTAATACAACGGAATCAACCCATTCCATTGTCTGAAAGTGCTATTCCTAATCTAATGAATAATTTAGAATTGTACGATCAATCAGAAGATTATATGTTACCTACCTTGTTGTCTTTACTAGGAGTAGAAGAGTATCAAAATACTTTAATTGATTATCTAACAAGATTAAATGACGATCATAAACTAAAAGCTTATCATATAAAAAAGTATAGAGATTTTTTCTATAAAGAAACGGATAAAGAAATAAAGAGGATATTAAGTTACGAATCTGGTAATAGTATGAATAACCCTTATTTAGAAAATAATTATTCTATTATAAAATTAAAAAAATATCTTGAAATACTTTCAATATTCAATGATACAGAATATAAACATCTAATAAAAAGTATTAGAGAAACCAAAAATATTGGCTTAATTGAACTTTTAATTTCTTTAAAAGAACCCATAGATTTAACCAAAGAAGAATATTTATTTGTTAAAAAACAAGCGATTCCATCTAAAAAAATGAATGAATCCTATAAAGAAAAGTTCGGGGAAGATCTTTTTAATCCTGCCAAGGATTTAACGGCAGAATTAGCTAAAAAAGAGCTAATGAAAAATATTTTACAGAATCATACTTATGATTATGAAAAAGTAGATTCATTAGCATTTAAGGAGGAACAGAATTATTCTTACGAAGGAAAGGATTATAAAATTTTCTATTTTACTGTATACAAAAACAATATTGTATCAGAGCTGGATAAAAATATTAATGCTAAGGAAGATGAACAAGATTTTCATGAATACAAGGAGAAGGATGATAACATTCAAGAAGTTAATATAGGAATAATTGCCTTTGATTTGATGACCTCAAATAAAAATAATGATACTTGTTATGAAGAGAATAATCAGGATGGGTTTACCAATGAATCTGATTACGTTTGGAATAGCGAATCAGATTTTATGGCTTTAACACTATTTAATTCTATAGATTTGTATTATAAAGATTTAAATGAATGGGAGAAATTAAAAGATAAATTTATAGATTATTTAAAATCTTTAAGTCATCCAAGATCAACATCCAAATTTTTAGATGAGGTATACACGATTGAATATCCTTATTAAATTAATATTTGTTAGTTTACAATAAAAATTATTACATTTGAAGAAATAAAATAGACATGATAACAATACTATATATAGGTTTTTGGCCTTTTGCAAAATTTGTAGGTTTCGTATTATTTCTTATCATAGCTTCAATGGCATTTTGGTGTCTTACATTTTTATTAAGTATTTTGCCTTATTGGTTAACATTCGGAATTGCTGAGAATTCTGGAAAAATAAATGCTGATGTAAAGCCAGATGATGTTCGAAGAAAAATATTAACTGAACAAGAGGGAGTAGAATTAGTTTATACAAAATAAATTCTTTTACTATAATAAATAAAAAAACCGACAATTTTATTGTCGGTTTTTTTATTAAAATGATTATTATTTTTTAGAAATAATTTCTAAAGTATTGTTAGCAATTTCTAACTCCTCGTTGGTAGGAATTAGTAATATTTTCAATTTAGAATCAGAAGATTGAACTTCTTTGATTTCGTCTGGACTATTATACTCCTTGTTTTTGGAATCATCCATTTGAATACCCAAGTAATCCATATTCTTACAAATCAAAGAACGAAGTTGAAAATCATTTTCACCAATACCTGCGGTAAATACAATGGCATCAGCTCCATTTAATGCAGCCATATAGGCTCCGATATATTTTTTTACTCTATAAGAATATAAATCTAAACACAAGGTAGCCTTCTCATCACCAGCTTTGTATAAATTCTCAATATCACGGGCATCACTATGACCAGTCATACCCAGCATACCAGATTTTTTATTTAATAAATCATCAAGCTCTTCAAATTTAACACCACATTCTCTTACCATGTATATCAATACAGAAGGGTCTATGTCTCCACATCGAGTACCCATAACTAAACCGTTTAAAGGAGTAAATCCCATGGAGGTATCAATACTTTCACCCTTTTCATTTATAGCTGTAATACTAGAGCCATTCCCTAAGTGTATGGTGATTACTTTTGCGTGTTCGTTATTTAAATACTTAGCCGCCTGTTCACGTACGTATTTATGGCTGGTCCCATGTGCTCCATAAGACCGTATTTTATTCTCCGTATAAAATTTTTCTGGAATAGCGTATCTATAAGCTCTCGGAGGCATGGTTTGATGAAAAGCAGTATCAAAAACAGCTACTTGAGGAATATTTGGGAAAAATTGTTGAGCCACCTCAATACCTAGTAAGTTAGCTGGGTTATGCAAAGGAGCCAAAGGATTCATTTCTTCAATTTTCTTTTTAACCTCATCAGTTATAAGTACAGGCGCATTAAAATCTCCCCCTCCTTGTACAATTCTATGACCTACAGCATTAATTTCAGAAAGAGATTTTATAACACCAATTTCTGTATCGGTTAATAAATCTATAATTAACTTCATTCCTCCAGTATGGTCAGGAAATTCTTGATTAATTGTTTTCTTTTCTAGGGAGTTACCGTTTAAATATCTATGTGTAAGTTGTCCTCCTGTTGTACCAATTCTTTCAACTAATCCTTTGGAAACAACAGTCGTAGTTTCCATATTAAGTAATTGATATTTGATGGATGAACTACCTGCATTTATAACTAATATTAGCATTCCTTAATTTTTGAGCCAAAAGTAATATTTTTAAGTAATATATTAAAGGAATATAGTTTAAAATTATATAGAATTAAAACCTAATTCTATAATTTAGATTATTTGAATTAAAATAATTTTTGATGTAAGTTTTGAAAAATAAACCTCTCAAATTAATTTAGAATTTAAATAAAAAAATCTAAAGCAAATAATAAAAAAGCCAGAAGATTCCGGCTTTATATTTAAATATCTTAATATCTATATTCGTCTGTTTTAAAAGGGCCTTCAACAGTTACTCCGATATAATCGGCTTGTTCTTTTGTAAGAATATCCAGTTCTACTCCAATTTTTTCTAAATGTAAACGAGCCACTTTTTCATCCAGATGTTTTGGAAGTGTATAAACCTTATTTTCATATTTTCCAGGATTTTGCCATAGTTCAATCTGTGCAAGTGTTTGGTTGCAGAAAGAATTACTCATAACAAAACTAGGATGTCCAGTAGCACAACCAAGATTAACCAATCTGCCCTCAGCTAATACAATTACATCTTTGCCATTCAAAGTATACTTATCTACTTGTGGTTTTATCACAACTTTTGTGTTTCCATAATTATTATTCAACCATGCCATGTCTATCTCATTATCAAAATGCCCAATGTTACAAACCACGGTTTTATCCTTCATCATCTCAAAGTGTTTCCCTTGGATAATATCACGATTACCAGTACAAGTGATGACAATATCAGCTCTTGAAATGGCATTATCCATTTTTCTTACTTCGTAACCGTCCATAGCTGCTTGTAAGGCGCAAATAGGGTCTATTTCAGTAACTATAACTCTAGCACCTGCACCTCGGAAAGAAGCAGCAGAACCTTTTCCTACATCGCCATATCCAGCAACGACAACAACTTTTCCTGCAATCATTAGATCCGTTGCTCTACGTACAGCATCAACGGCAGATTCTTTACATCCGTATTTGTTATCAAATTTAGATTTTGTTACAGAATCATTAATGTTAATCGCAGGTATAAGTAATGTTCCATTTTTTACCCTCTCGTGTAAACGATGTACCCCCGTTGTAGTTTCTTCAGATAAACCTTTAATACCACTTACTAATTCTGGATATTTATCTAACACCATATTAGTTAAATCACCACCATCATCTAAAATCATGTTTAAAGGCTTTTTATCATCACCAAAAAATAGAGTTTGTTCAATACACCAATTAAACTCATCTTCAGTCATACCTTTCCAAGCATATACTGGAATTCCTTTAGCAGCAATAGCCGCAGCAGCATGGTCTTGAGTGGAGAAAATATTGCAAGAGCTCCAAGTAACCTCTGCACCTAATTCTTTAAGAGTTTCAATTAAAACTGCTGTTTGTATGGTCATATGTAGACATCCAGCAATCCTAGCACCTTTTAAAGGTTGCTCATCTTTGTATTCTTTTCTTAAAGACATTAGCCCTGGCATCTCCGCCTCAGCCAACTGTATTTCTAATCTACCCCAATCTGCAAGAGATATATCTTTAACCTTATACGGTACGTATTCTGTATTCATTTATAATTTTTTTCGTAAAGTTATTAATTAAATTATTTAGCTACAAAATCTAGTATCTAAAATAAAATAGTAGGAATAAAATATAACTTATATTATTACATAGATCTTAATAATAATAGGGTAGGCAAATTTTCCGCTTGTACAAAAATTGAGTAGAGTCAAAAGTGGAAGTAATTGATATATATAATTTTTTGATGAATATTTGAGTAAAATTATTTAATATTAAAAATTTAATAATTATAGGTTCAAAGTGTGATAATAAATAATATAAATTTATACTAAGAGTCAATACTTTTCGAAAAATATTACTTAGGAGATAAAATTAAGACTTTGAAAAGTATTTAAAAATTAATTAGCATTAATTCACTTAGTAAATTGTTATAATAAAGAAATAATAGGTATCTATTCAACTATACTTATCACTTCCAAAATTTCAGGAACATGTTTTTTTATGGTAGATTCAATTCCTAGTTTTAAAGTACTTTGATTGATTGAACAGTCAGAACAAGCACCTGTAAATTTAATGGTAACCACATGGTCTTGAATGTCTATGAGTTCAACATCCCCACCATCAGCAACTAAAAAAGGTCTTACTTCTTCTAAGGCTTTATTTACTTTATCTGTAATTGAATTATTCATATGCTTATTTATTTTAAATTAATAGAATTATTTTGAAGAGCAACCAGCCATTGTTGTTATTCTAACCGCTTCGGTGGGCGGTAAATTTTTATTTCTTGAAACTAAACTCTCAATCATGTTTTTCGCGATTTCAATATAAATATTTGGAATCAACTCGTCTTCTTGTAAGGCGGCAGGTCTTCCATAGTCGGAGGCTTCACGTATAGATTGTATGATAGGAATTTCTCCCAATAATGGTAAATCAAGAGATTCAGCCAATTTTTGAGCTCCTTTTTTCCCGAAAATATAGTATTTGTTCTCAGGCAATTCTTTAGGTACAAAGTAAGCCATATTTTCAATAATACCAAGAACGGGAACATTAATTTCAGGCATTTGAAACATAGCAACCCCCTTTTTAACATCTGCCAAAGCTACATGCTGTGGAGTACTAACAATTACTGAACCTGTTACCGGTACTTCTTGAACAATGGAAAGATGTATATCTCCTGTTCCTGGAGGAAGATCTATTAATAGAAAATCTAGTTCGCCCCAATCAGCATCGTGAATCAATTGGTGAATGGCTTTAGAAGCCATTGCTCCTCTCCATACAACCGCTTGATTTGCACCTGAAAAGAATCCTAGAGATAACAATTGAATACCATAACTTTCAATAGGAACCATCTTATGATCTTTAGAGGTTGGTTTTGCATTTTCAACGTCAAACATGACAGGAATCGAAGGTCCATAGATATCTGCATCTAGCAAGCCCACTTTAAAGCCTAATTTTTTTAAAGATATTGCTAAGTTAGACGCTACAGTAGATTTACCTACACCTCCTTTTCCAGAAGCAATAGCAATAATATTTTTTATTCCTGGGATGTTTTTACCTTTAATCTCTTGCTTTTCAGGAACCTCTACGGATATATTAAGTTTAAGTTTTAAATCTTTGCCAAACTTATCTTCAAAAGCTGCATGCATAGCTACTTCCATTCTTTTCTTTTCATGCATAGCCGGGGAATGGGACAACATATCAATAATGGCAGTATCCCCCATTAATTGAACATTTTTAACTAAATCCTCAACTTCAATTTCCTTTAAAAACTCAATTATATCCTTTTTGCTTATCATGGATGCTAAATTTTAGATTATTTAATAAAAATCTTTTCACAAAAATAGGGATATTATAGCATTAATAAAATTGTTTTTTCAATTTTCCATTAACTAATGTTAGCGTAAAAAAAATTAATGTTTTTTAAATAAGATAATTTATAAACTGTTTATACAAATTAATTCGTTTATTCAAAATAAGATGTTTTTGACTACGACTGAATAAAAATTGAACCACTAATTTTTTAATGAATTTATAATCGTAATATTTCCTAAGTATTTAAAAATTAAAAATTAGTTATATTTAGCCACAGTTAATTCATTAATTATGGGTTTAAGAACAGTAAATGTTACGAGATATATATCTCCTTTGCGGGAAGGTGGATCTTTGCCAGCTTTGGCTGAAGCAGATGATGATTTTAAATATGTGGTAAAATTTAAAGGGGCAGGGCATGGTTCCAAAGCATTAATCGCTGAATTGATAGGAGGAGAGATTGCTAGACTTCTAAGCTTAAAAATACCAGAGTTAGTATTTATTAATTTAGAGGAAGCATTTGGTAGGATGGAGCCAGACGAAGAGATACAAGATTTATTAAGGGCTAGTAAGGGCTTAAATTTAGGGCTTCATTATTTATCTAGTGCAACCACTTTTGATCCTATAGCTTTTAAAGTTGATTCTGCCTTAGCTTCCAAAATTGTTTGGTTGGATGCCTTTTTAACCAACATTGACCGAACGGTTAAAAATACGAACATGTTAGTATGGCATAAGGAATTATGGTTAATCGATCAAGGTGCTTCTTTATATTTTCATCATTCTTGGGTGAATTGGGAAAAATTATCTATTACCCCATTTTCTCAAGTTAAAGACCACGTATTGTTGCCGCTAGCTACACAGTTAGAAGATGCAGATATTTTTGCTAAAAAGTATATTAATGAAGAAAGTTTGAAAAAAATTGTGAATCTAATTCCTGAAGAATGGATAAATCTAGAAGATTTTGATGAAAATATAGATCAAGTAAAAAGCATTTACTTAGAATACCTTTTAAGAAGATTAAATCATACTCAAATATTTATAAAAGAAGCACAAAATGCAAGAAAAACACTTATATGAATATGCAATTATTCGTTTAGTACCTAAAATAGAACGAGAAGAATTTATAAATATTGGTTTAATTTTATTTTCTAAACATGCACGTTATATAAATCTTAAGTATGAAATCAATGAAAGAAAAATTAAGTGTTTATTTAACAATATGGAGGAATTAGACATTGAAAATATTCATTCCATTTTAACTGCTTTTGAAAATATATGCAAAGGAAAAAATAATGGGGGGGAAATCGGTGAATTTGATATTCCAGAACGCTTTAGGTGGTTGACAGCCATGCGTAGCACTATAATTCAAACCTCAAGACCACATCCAGGAATTTCAACAGATCTAAATAAGACATTTTCAGCTTTGTGGGAAGAGTTGGTAATGTAAACTTTTCTTTTATAATAAAATTATTAAAAATTATAGATTAAAACTCTTAATTAATACAGATATAGTACTACAAGAATTTCATAAAAAAATTTAAAGTTTTCAAATATTTTGATTATGGAATGTCTTTTGCTTTGTGTGGAATAAAAATAATATAACATTCAAAAATGAAAAGAATCCTTTTTTTATTCGCATGTTTTTCCTTTATTATTGCTCAGTCACAAAAAATAACTTCTATATCAACAGATTTTAAGTTAGATTCTTTATTATTTCCAGACATGGTTACACCTGCAAAGATTTATACTCAACTAGACAATGGGAATATAAATAACTTAAGTGTTATAACGAATCCAAGTTTAATATGTTCATTATTTAAAGTAGACTGTAAAAATGTAAAGAAAATATATTTAGAGAATTATCAGGATAGAAATTCTGGATCAGAATCAGGGGTTTTAGTAGCAGAGTATAAAGATATAAAATCTCTGGATACAGCTTTAAATAAATTATTAGCAAATAAACAAAAAGGCTATTTAACCAAGGAGAATTATTTAATTCAAGTTTGGAGTAATGATCCTAAGCAAGGAGAAGAAGAAATTATAAAGATGGAGAATTTTTATCAAAACAAAATAATGGCTAAATTATATGTTGCTGAAGAAATTTATCCTACGGAAGTTTTACCTGGTGAGTGATTTGAAATTTTCTTGATCTGAAGCTTATTTTATAATAGATAAATTGGAATTTTAATGAATAAATATATTTAGATTTTTTGACGGTCTAAATAGATTCTAAAAATTCAAAATTCCTTATTTTTTCATCAAGTTCTTTAAAAATTTTGAAGTTGATATAGGTATAGGTATTCATCTCTTCATTCTAGAGCAGCACAGATATTAGTAAAGGTATTAAAAATTATGAAAATTTTTTTAATACAAAGTATGTAGATTACTTAAAATATTATGAAAGGTTATTAAGAAAAAGTCTTTTAAAATCTTTTGCATTGAATAAATATTCTTTATAAAATAAATTTAGTGCAATAAATTGTTTATTTATTGCACTAAATTTTTAGTAGATTATGTTGATTCCATTAAACCACCATATCTATTAAATACTATACTCATCTATGATAGAATTTTTTTAGACTTTAAAAATTTCTATTCTAATTATTTTATTACTTCAAAAATTACTAAAAATAAATTTTTAAAAATTCTAACAAATTTTTTTAATAAAAGTATATTTGTGATGAATATATTTAATTTAAACATTTAAAATGAAATTACTAGCAGTTGGAACAGTAGCCTACGATGCTATAGAAACTCCTTTTGGGAAAACTGATAAAATTCTAGGAGGTGCAGCAACTTACATAGGTTTAGCAGCATCTAAACTAGGGACAGAAGTTAATATAATTTCGGTAGTAGGTGGAGATTTTCAACAAAAATATTTAGATCTATTAGAAAATCATAAAATTGGTATTCAAGGCATAGAAAAAGTAGAAGACGGAAAAACTTTTTTCTGGTCTGGGATTTATCATGAAGATATGAATAGTAGAGATACACTAGTAACAGAATTAAATGTATTAGAAAGTTTTAATCCAGTGATTCCTGAGGACTTAAAAAATTCAGAAGTTTTAATGTTAGGAAATTTGCATCCTGCGGTGCAATTGTCAGTGATTGAGCAAATGAGTGAAAAACCCAAATTAATAGTTTTAGATACTATGGATTTTTGGATGAATTCAACTTTGGATTTATTGCTTAAGGTTATAGCTAAAGTTGATGTAATTACAATTAATGATTCAGAGGCACGCCAACTCTCTGGAGAATTTAGTTTGGTAAAAGCCGCTAAAAAAATTCAACAACTGGGACCTAAATTCGTGGTAATTAAGAAAGGAGAACACGGAGCGCTACTATTTCATAAAGAACAAGTCTTTTTTGCCCCAGCAATGCCATTAGAAGAAATTTTAGATCCTACAGGAGCTGGAGATTCCTTTGCTGGGGGAATGACAGGATATTTAGCTAAGTCTGAAGATTTTGCATTTGAAAATTTAAAAAAAGCAATTATAGTAGGAAGTGCGTTAGCCTCATATACCGTTGAGAAATTTGGTGTTGAAAGGTTAGTGGAATTAACTCAGCAGGAGTTTGAATCAAGACTTGAAAGTTTTAAGACTTTAACCTCTTATGATTATAACATATAGTTGCTTCGATTTAGATTTAAATATTAATACAAATACTTAAGAAGAAAATTAAAAGACTAACTTAGATAAATAAAGTTTTGAATATAATCATATGAAAGGTATACTACTAGTAAACTTAGGTTCTCCCAAATCCACCTCGGTAGAAGATGTGAGAATATATTTACGAGAGTTTTTAATGGATAAAAGGGTAATTGATGTACCTTGGATTATAAGAAAATTAATTGTGGAGCTAGCGATACTCCCGAAACGACCCAAAGAATCCGCTAAAGCATATCAATCCATATGGTGGGACGAAGGTTCACCCCTAGTGGTTATATCTGAAAGAATAACCCAAAAGATAAAAAAATCAATAAATAATCCCGTAGCATTGGCTATGAGATACCAGCAACCCTCCATTGAAAAGGGGTTAAAAGAACTAGAAGAACAAGGAGTTACCGAAACCTTAGTGATACCATTGTACCCACAGTATGCCATGAGTACAACTGAGACAGTAGTTGAAAAAGCTAAGGAAATCCAGAAGAAAAGATTCCCTAAGATGCACTTAAGCTTTCTGCCTCCTTTTTACAAAGATGAAGAATATCTTGATCTATTAACTAAAAATATAAAAACTAAACTACCAAAAAATTTTGATTTATTAATTTTTAGTTATCATGGATTACCTGAAAGGCATATTTTTAAAACAGATATCACTAAAACCTGCCGTTTAGATAATAGCTGTTGCTTTGAAAAAGAATTACCTTCTCATTCCTATTGTTATAGACATCAATGTTATTATGTAACTGAACAAATAAAGAAAAGGTTAGGGCTTGAAGATTCTAAAGTTATGCAGACCTTTCAATCACGTTTAGGGAAAGACCCATGGCTTAAGCCTTATACAGACTATACTTTAAAAAATCTTTCTTCCAAAGGAATAAAAAAAATTGCGATTGTTGCCCCCGCCTTTGTTTCAGATTGTTTAGAAACATTAGAAGAGCTAGCTGTAGAAAATAAAGAATACTTTATTGAAAATGGAGGAATAGAATATAATTATTTAGAATGTTTAAATGAAGACGACAACTGGATTCAGTGGTTAATTAATAAAATTAATAATTATACAAACAACTAAAATAGAATTAATTATAAATGTTTCATTCTATTTTTAATCTAAAATAACCCTAAAGTATATTGAGAGTTTTAGCAAATATTACCATAAAGATAATATCTTTTTTTCCTTTAAAACTTTTATATGGAATATCAAGTATTTTATATTTTATAATATACTATATTTTAAGATATAGGAAAAAAATTGTTAGACATAATATAAATATTGCTTTCCCTAACAAGAATATTAAAGAAAAGCAAATTATTGAAAAGAATTTTTATAAAAATTTTACAGATTTTATTATTGAATTTATAAAAATTTTTTCAATGACTCAGCAAGACTTTAATAAGCACATTAGTATTAAAAATCTTGAAATATTAGAAAAATCTAAGAAGGAAAACAAAGATGTAATTTTATTAGCCGGACATTTGTTTAATTGGGAGTGGTTAATTGGAGTTTCTAAACAATTGCCACAAAATGAAGCTTATGCAGTTTATAAAAAAGTTGCAAATGGATTTTTTGATTTTGAGGTTTTCCAAGCGCGTTCTAAATTTGGAACAATACCCTTATCAGTTAAAGATGCCACTCGTAAAATGATAGGATTGCCTAATGATGGTACCCATGCCTATTTATTTGTAGCTGACCAAAGTCCTTACAAAACTAGAATTCATTATGAGTTAGAATTTTTCAATCGATTAACACCAGTTTTTAACGGTTACGATAAGATTGCAAGAAAAAAGAACTATCATGTTTTTTATCTGGAAATGAATAAAATATATAGAGGTAAATACGAAGTTGTTATTAAAAGTATTCTTCCAGATCAACAAAATTTTAGAGAAAATGAAATAGTTGAAAAGTTTTACCAAAACTTAAACCATAATATTATCAAACACTCAGCCCTTTGGCTTTGGTCTCATAAAAGATGGAAATATACCAGCGGAATCGATTACAAACTTTAGCAATAGTCATATTAAACTTTAATGGAACCCAATGGTTTAAAAAATTCCTTTCAGGAATTGTAAATTTTAGTCAAGGTTACCCCATTTATGTTATAGACAATCATTCAACCGATGATTCCTTAAACTATTTGCAAGTAAACTATCCGGAAATAGGGGTCATAAAAAACCCTAAAAATCTAGGCTATGCCGGAGGCTATAATCATGGATTAAAAGAAGTTAAAGAAGAGATTTATTGTTTATTAAATTCTGATGTTCAAGTTACGCCGAACTGGATTGATCCTATTTTAAAATTATTTCAAGAGGACGGTGAAATTGTAGCTGTGCAACCTAAAATTCTCAGTTACAAAGAAAAAAATAAATTTGAATTTGCAGGAGCAGCCGGAGGTTTTCTTGATAATTTAGGATATCCCTTTTGTAGAGGGCGAGTTTTTTTTAGTACAGAAGAAGACATAAGTCAATACAACAATACTTGTGAAATATTTTGGGCGACAGGCGCATGTTTATTTATAAGAAAGAAAAGTTTTTGGGAACAGAATGGATTTGACGAAGATTTTTTTGCACACATGGAAGAGATAGATCTATGTTGGAGATTAAAAAATTCAGGAAAAAAAATTTTTTATTGTGCAGAATCACAGGTTTATCATGTAGGAGGAGGAACCTTAAATCCATACAATCCAACCAAAACCTTTTTAAATTTTAGGAATAATCATTTAATGCTATTGAAAAATTTACCATCCTATAAGATCTTTCCAATTATTTTTTTTCGATTAATTTTAGATGGGCTGGCAGGAATTAAATTTATTTTTACCGATGGTTGGAAACACTGCTGGGCAGTGATTCGGGCACACTTTGCTTTTTATTATTTAATCCCAAAATTTCTGAAAAAAAGAAATCCAGGAATAAAAAACTATGGACATAAAAAATTTATAGTCTTTCAATATTTTTTTTATAAACGAAAAACATACAAAAAATTAAGATAAAATTTAATGAATACTAAAATTTTTAAATAAACTTAAAACTAATTTTAGTTTTAATACCTTAGCAAACTATTAAAATTTATAATATGGAACTGGCAAGAATACAACAATTGGAGGAGCTTGCAAAGCAATATGGAAATCCTCTTTATATATATGATGGCGATATAATTAAAAGTCAATATAAAAAATTATCAGAAGCATTTAATAATGTAAAAGAGGTTACTTTTAACTATGCATGTAAAGCCAATACTAATTTAAATATTCTTAAACTAATGAAGAAGTTAGGAACTGGCTTAGATGCAGTTTCCTTACAAGAAATACAAATAGGTTTAAAAGCAGGCTTTACTCCCCAAGAAATAATTTTCACCCCCAGCGGTGTAAGTTTTGATGAAGTTAGAAAAGCTGTAGATTTAGGGGTAAATATCCATATTGATAATTTCCCATTTCTGAAATATTTTGCTGAAGAATTTAGGAACTATCCTATAGGGATTAGAATTAATCCGCATATTAAAGCTGGAGGTAATGAGAAGATATCCACCGGACATGTAAATTCAAAATTTGGAATTTCCATTGAACAGATCGATGATCTTTTAGAATTAAAAAATCAAATTCCTTTAAATGTACAAGGTTTACATATTCACACCGGTTCAGACATTGTTGATATAGATATCTTCTTAAAAGGAGCTGAAGTAATTTTTGATGTAGCAGAGAAATTTCCTAATTTGAAGTATTTAGATTTCGGTAGTGGATTTAAAGTACCATACAAGGAAGGAGATAAGCAGACAGATATAGAATTACTAGGAGAAAAGTTAGGCGAGATATTTAATCAATTTATAGAAAAGTATGGAAAAACTTTAAGACTAATTTTTGAACCAGGGAAATTTTTAGTTAGTCAGTCAGGGTACTTTCTTGCAGAAGTAAATGTAGTTAAAGAAACACCTTACAATACCTTTGCTTTTGTAAATAGTGGTTTTAATCACTTAATACGCCCCATGTTCTACAATGCGTATCATCATATAATCAACTTAACTAATCCAAATGCACAAAAGAAAAATTACAACGTAGTGGGATATATATGTGAAACTGATACTTTTGCGTCGGAAAGGGAAATTTCAGAAATTAGAGAGGGTGATTTATTATGTTTTCTAAACGCAGGAGCATATTCATTTTCTATGTCGTCCAATTACAATTCTAGATTAAAACCCGCAGAAATATTAATTATGAATGGTGAACCCCATTTAATTAGAAGAAGAGAGGTTTTAGAAGATATTTTAATGACTACTGAAGAAATAAATTTATAAAAAATTTGAAAAAGTTTGGAAAAATAAAAAACTATTGTATATTTGCAACCGCTTAACATAACTACTGAAATTATAAATTTCAATAGTATTGGAGAGATGGCAGAGTGGTCGATTGCGGCGGTCTTGAAAACCGTTGACTGTAACAGGTCCGGGGGTTCGAATCCCTCTCTCTCCGCATTAAAAACCTTACAATTAAATATTGTAAGGTTTTTTTATTAGATTACTTAATGTTTTTATTAAGTAAGTATAAATTTTTATTGTTTAAATTTTCAATTCATTTAAAATACATTATTTGAAAAAAGTTGTTTATAACTTAATAACTTATTTCAAATTGTAACAGTTGTAAAAATAAAATCTCAAAAAAATATATCACATAATATCCGATAATTTCAAAACGCTTATATTATTAGATATATTTAAAATTTAAAATTATTTAAACTCATATATATAGTATCTTAATGAATCTTTAAGGATGATATGCTTTCTTATATTTTAATTGTAATATTTGACGATTCTGAATTTTAGATAGAGTTAATAGCATGGTTATAGATCCAATGAAGGCACAAAACATATCGGATTGAGTATCCCATATAAATCCTTGTATACCTAAAAAATCTTCAGTTCCTCCGTAGGAAAAAATTGATATACACCATTCTAAAAATTCATAAAAAGCACTAATAGCTAAACATATACATATCACTAAAAAAGGAATCCAATTTTTATTTTGTACAATTTTTAAACGAATTAATATTTCCCTAGATATAAGTGCCGGTACAAACCCTTGAGCAAAATGTCCAAGTTTATCATAGTTATTTCTACCAGAATTAGTGAATAAATCAAAATAAGGTACACGAGCGTATGAATAATGAGCGCCTATAAATAGAATAATAAAATGAATAAGAATAAATATATATGTAATATTTGTAAATCTAAATCTTCTATATGAAAACAATAAAATAATTATTCCTAAAAAACAAAATCCTGATTCTAAGATCCATAATGATAATTCATAAGGTTTATAAATAGAACAAACTGCTGTAATTGAGAAAATCAGTAAGTAAAAAAGCACATAGTAATTTTTAGAGTATATCATATAGTTTTTTTATGTATGGAATAATGACATAAACGAAGAATATAAAATTTAAATCATAAAAAATATAAAAGGATTAAATTTGTAAATAAGGATTTTCTATGTTTGAATAATTTATTTACACATGTGTTAATATACAATTAACTAAATTAATAATAAGATTTAGTATTATAAAACCCATGGTGCATTTAGAAAAAAAATAAATGTTACTGATTATCAGTGAAATAATATTTTCAATTTTAATGATTATATTCAAAATAACCTCAAAACACTTAAAAATTTAAAATCAGAATAACAAATAATTTTGAGTAATAAATATAAGTGATTAATATTCAATATATTATATTTTAATTTCTAAATGCACCACGGGTATTATAAAGTATAGTATTATTATATTTATATAAAAACTGTATTATCCAAAATAACACTTCATAATCATATAGAAAAATTCCAATTTTTAATAGTATCTATAAAACTGTAGGCAGTTAAATCAAATTGAACAGGTACTATGCTTATATAATTTTCGCTTAAAGCCTCTTCATCAGTTCCGTTTTCATAATTCTTATTCTTCCAGCTTCCTGTTAACCAATAATAATTTTGTCCTCTAGGATCTACTCTTTTTAGAAATTCTTCTTCCCAATAAGCACGAGCCTGTTTACATATTTTAACGCCTTGTATTTCCTTTTCATCAGCCTTAGGAATATTAACGTTTAATACAATGTCTTTAGGTAAACCTTCTTTAAGAACATTTAAAGCAATTGATTTAATATAATTACTTGCAGCTTTAAAATTTGCATTATGTGAATAATCACACAAAGAAAAACCTATTGCCGGAATACCTTCAATTCCAGCTTCTATGGCTGCCGACATGGTGCCTGAATAAAGTATATTGATGGAGGAATTTGAACCATGATTTATTCCAGAAACACATAAGTCTGGTTTTTTTGGCAAAATTTTATTAACAGCCAATTTTACACAATCGGCTGGGGTACCACTACATGCCCATTCAAAAGAAGAATTGTCAGAATAAATTTCTTCAACTCTTAAAGTTGAGTTTATAGTAACAGCATGTCCCATGCCGCTTTGTGGTTTATCTGGAGCAACCACGTATACAGTCCCAATTTCTTTCATGATCAATATGAGTTCTCGAATACCCGGAGCAGCAATTCCATCATCGTTGGTAACTAAAATTATAGGTTTAGACATATATTAGATATTTGTTTACTTATTTGATGCAAAATTAGTATTTTCTATTGTAGAAATAATCTTATATTTGGTAATTACAATTAAATTATAAAAATTAATATGTTTAATTTTAGAAAAACTTGGATTTTTTTATCGTTATGTTCTATGAGTTTATTAGCGTTTTGTTTTAATGCATCCTCTAAGGACGATAACGAGAAAGAAATATTTAAAAGAGTTAGAGAAACCTTACTATATGCAAGTTACTCACCTAAAAATTTAAATGAACAATATTCCAAAGATGTATATAAAAAATACATGGAGGATTTAGATCCTTTTAAAAGATATTTTTTAAAAGCAGACATCAATGAATTTAAAAAACATGAAGGAAAGATGAGTGATATGCTTATCAACGAAGATGTTTCCTTTTATCATTTAACCATTGATCGATTATATAAGAGGATAAACGAGTCAGAAAATTATGTAAATGAAATATTTAAGGAACCTCTTTCACTTAATGAAGATGAATTTTTTTTAACGGATGATAAAAAAAGAGATTTTCCTGCAAATGAAAAAGAAGCTAAAGATTATTGGAGAAAGTATATTAAATATAGAGTACTTCAGGAGATATTTAATGCGCAAAAGCAAAAAGACAGCGTAAATGACTCTATCAAAATTTCTAAATTAGAGAATAAAGAAAAAACTAAGCCTCAAACTAAAGAGGAAATTGAAGCTGATGCAATTAAAAAAGTAAAAGAGAACCTAGGTGAGTATTTCAGACAAGTTAAGCTTAGAAAAAAATCAGATTTATTTTCAATCTTTATTAATGCTTATACAGAAGTTTTTGATGTTCATACTACCTATTTTTCACCTAAAGACAAAGATAATTTTAACTCTAGTATGAGCGGTAAAATTATTGGAATAGGCGCTACACTACAAGATATAAAAGGATATCCAACCATAAAAGAATTGGTGATAGGAGGACCTGCATGGAAGTCTAAAGAAATAGAAGCAGGTGATAAAATTATTAAAGTACAACAAGGCAAAAAAGGAGAACCTGTAAGTGTAGTAGGTATGTTGTTGGACGATGCAATTCGGCTTATTAGAGGGGAGGAAAAATCTACGGTAGTATTAACGGTTGAGAAGAAAGATGGCAGTACCAAAAACGTAACCCTAGTTAGAGAAGAAATTGAAATCCAAGAAACTTTCGTTAGAAGTGCTATTATTACTGATGAAAAAGGAAATAAATTTGGTATTTTATACTTACCGGAGTTTTATGTAAACCTTGAAGGAAATTCTAAAGGTGGTAGAGATTGTTCGGATGATATTAAACGTGAAATTAATGAATTAAAAAAACAAGGGATAACTGGATTAATCATGGATGTAAGAAATAATGGGGGAGGATCTTTATCCGAGGTTTTAGATATTACGGGCTTATTTGTTGGATCTGGACCTGTGGTACAGGTAAAGGATTCTAATGGGAAAATTAAGGTTCTTGAAACTAAAGAAAAGGAAATTGTTTGGGACGGACCATTAGTAGTTATGACTAATGAACTTTCTGCTTCGGCATCGGAAATTTTAGCAGGCGCTTTGCAAGACTACAAAAGAGCAGTTATAGTAGGACCAGAACAAACTTATGGGAAAGGGACGGTACAAACCATTTATCCTTTAGATAGATTCAGTATGGGAGATGATAAATACGGAGCTTTAAAAGTTACCATCCAGAAATTTTATAGAATTAATGGAAGTTCAACACAACTAAGAGGTGTAAATTCAGACATTGTAATTCCCGATATACTAACCTATTCAGATATTTTTGAAAAATCTCAAAAATTTGCATTGCCTTGGGATCAAATATCAACAACCCAATATACCACTTGGCAAGGAACTCCAAAAATTGATTATACCTATATTAAAGAAAAAAGTAAAGAAAGATTAAAAGGAAGTTCTTACATTTCATCCATTGAAGCGATAGGGAATTGGACGAAAGAGCTGGATAAAATTGATAAAATTTCTTTGTCCTATGATAAATTTATGGATGAAATGGAAAAAAGAAGCCAGCAAGGAAAAAAATATGAGAAAGACATTACATTTGATGCTAAAATAAAAGTTGAGGCGCCTAGCTATGAGCTGGTTAAGTTTAAACAAGATACAGTTCTAAAAGCGAAGAGAGAGGATTGGTACAAGGGTATGAAAAAAGATTTTAATTTGCGAGAATCCATCAATGTCTTAAATGATATTATAAAAAAATAAAGTTTAGATTTAAAAATTATTCATAAAATCTCTATTTAATAATAAATAGAGATTTTTTTTGTGAATAATTTTTTTATAATTGAAGTATATTTTATTAAGAATTATGTGATACTTTTACAAACTTTTTATATTATAATCATGAAAAAAAATAAATTATTAATTAGTATCCTACTTATAATTATAATAAAAGCATTATTTCTATTAACAAAACATATACAAGAAGATGCCTTTATTACTTGGAGAGTAGCTCAGAATATTTTAGATTATGGAGTTTATGGTTTTAACGGTGATGAAAGAATTTCCTCATCTACCACTCACTTATACGTGTTTATAAGTATAATATTTAAATTAATTTTTTCAGAAAATTTTATTTATCCTCTAATAATTTTTAATAGTATAATTTATACATGGGGAACTAAAATACTCTCAGACATATTAACAGGCAATGATAATGTAAAAATATTATTCATATTTTTTGCAAATTTTTTACCACCTGCAATTAAAATTTCCATTTTAGGAATGGAATTTGGATTAATATTTTTCCTCTATGTTTTATTTTTAAAATACGCAGTTTTATTACGAAGAAACTGGGCATTTTTGCTTTTACCCATTCTAATATCATGGACGCGATTAGATGCGGCAATGTTTTTATTAATTAACTTTTTTTATGATTTATTCCGATATAGAAAACCAAATTATTTCTTTATATTATCTGGAATTCTAAGTGTAATAACAATACTTGGATTCAATTATTTTTACTTTCATGAAATTATAAATAATACAATAGTTGCTAAAAGATTAGCCTATGCCAATGAAGCTGATAATTTCATGAGTAAGTTTATTGGAATGTTGAATAATACTAATTATTATTCCATGCTAAAAATTCCGTTAAATATATTGAAAATAAACATTTTCCTAATAATTACTATTTTTTTGTCCATCTTTTCATTCTATAAAATAAGTAAAAACCTAAACAGAGAACAGAAGTATATCTTATCCATTATTTACACCTATGCTTGGGTTAGAATGGTAGTTTTTGGATTTGCTAATAGTTGGTTTGATTGGTACTATTGGATACCACAGATATTTATGTTTATTCCTATAATTTTATATTTCATACAAGATTTAAATAAAACTAAGATTATAACATATATAGTAATATTCTTTATTCCCTTAGTGGCTTATCAAACAGTACATTCTATAGCTACAGGGCATGGAGAATGGTATTATAATAGAAAAGTAGGATTATATTTAGATAGTATTGAACCAGATAAATCAAAAACTGTTTTTTTAGAACCGGCAGGTTACATACCATATTTCTCAAAACTAAAAGCTATTGACTACGTAGGTTTGGTAGATAAAAGAGTATTAGAAGAATTTAAAATTAAAGGGAATAATGTTGCAGAAAGTGTCATTAAGAAATATCAACCTGATTATATTTTAGAAGATAATAAACCTATGTTTAAAGGTGATATTTCAATAGAGGAATCATCCAAATATAAGCTTATAAAAGAATTTCATATTTTGCAAAATGCAAAATCAGACAATTTTATATTAGATAAAATATATAAACTTAAGCCTTCAGGAAGAGATTATTATTTATATAAGAGGATAAACTAAATTCATGTCTCTGTTTTTATTTTATAATTTTATTATATTTATCCTTAAAAAGGATTAAAATGTAAGAATTTTATATGTTAGTAAAAACTTATGGGAGTGCTGTTTATGGAGTTAACGCACAAATAATTACAGTAGAAGTAAATATTGATAAAGGGGTAGGGTATCAATTGGTAGGAATGCCAGATTTAGCAATTAAAGAAAGTGCTCATAGAATTTCTGCTGCATTAAAGAATTGTGGATATAAGATGCCAGGTAAAAAAATTACGGTTAACATGGCACCTGCAGACTTACGAAAAGAAGGTTCTGCTTATGATTTAACTATAGCAATGGGTATTTTAGCCGCTTCTGAACAAATTAAATATAGCAGTTTAGAAAAATATTTAATAATGGGAGAGTTATCTTTAGATGGTTCCTTACAACCGGTAAAAGGAGTTTTACCCATAGCAATTCAAGCCAGAGAAGATGGTTTTAAAGGATTTTTCTTACCAATTCAAAATGCTAAAGAAGCAGCAATAGTTAATAATTTAGAAGTTTATGGCATTAGTCATATATCAGAAATAATAAATTTTTTTGATAAGAAGGTCGACCTAAAACCTGTAATACTAAACACTCGTGAAGAATTCAATAAAAATTGCAATCATTATCCATATGATTTTTCAGAAGTAAAAGGTCAGGAAAATATAAAGAGAGCTTTAGAAATAGCTGCAGCTGGAGGGCATAATGTTTTGTTGATAGGTCCACCTGGAAGTGGTAAAACTATGCTCGCCAAAAGAATTCCATCCATTTTGCCACCTCTAACCTTATCTGAAGCGTTAGAAACAACCAAAATACATTCAGTAGCGGGTAAGTTAGGACAAGAGTCCTCATTAATGACTACACGGCCTTACAGGAATCCTCATCATACCATATCATCTGTAGCTTTAGTAGGAGGGGGGAGCTATCCCCAACCCGGAGAAATATCTCTTTCTCATAACGGAGTTTTGTTTTTAGATGAATTGCCTGAATTTAATAGGCAAGTTTTAGAAGTTATGAGGCAACCTTTAGAAGATAGGGTGGTTACTATTTCCAGAGCTAAATTCACCTTAACCTATCCAGCAAGTTTTATGCTTATTGCATCCATGAATCCTTCCCCGTCCGGGTACTTTCCTAACGATCCTAAAAATACAAGTTCACTTACAGAAATGCAAAGGTACATGAATAAGATTTCTGGTCCTCTATTGGATCGCATAGATATACATATTGAAGTATCTCCAGTTCCTTTTGATAATCTTTCAGATAAAAGAAAAGGAGAGCCTAGTGAAAAAATTAGAAAAAGAGTGATTGAGGCTAGAAATATTCAGACCTTTAGATATAAGGAAAATAGTTATCTTCATTACAATGCACAAATGGGTCCCAAAGAATTGGATAAGTATTGTGCGTTAGATGAAAAATCCACTCAATTGATTAAAAATGCAATAGAAAAATTAGGACTTTCTGCAAGAGCTTATGACAGAATTCTTAGAGTTAGTAGAACCATTGCTGATTTGGATAAATCAGAAAATATAAATTCTAATCATATAGCTGAAGCTATTCAATACAGATCTTTAGATAGGGAAGGATGGGGAACCTAAGAATAAAAATTTTATTAATATACTTTTTGTAAATGTTAATAATAAAAAAACTCCGATGAAATCGGAGTTTAAAATTTTTATAAAACTACATACTGGACATTTAAAACTCCGGAATTTAAACTTGCAAGTTCAGCAAATGCAGCTTTACTCAAATCAAATTCTCTTTTAGGTACAAAAGGTCCACGATCAGTGATACGCACTATAACCTCTTTACCATTTTTAGGATTTATAATTTTAACCTTAGTACCAAAGGGTAAAGATTTATGGGCAGCGGTATAAGCATTCATATCATATCTTTCACCGCTTGAAGTAAGTCTACCATGAAACTTACCACCGTACCAAGAAACTTTCCCGGCAGATAGTTTTTTAGATTCTTCAACTATTGCTACATTATCATTTTCTAAATTATCTTCCTTATTGATAGATAAGGAATCAGTTAAAGAATCTTTTAAAATAAGTTTATTATTTTTTTGTAATGTATCTGCAACTATAGTATCTAAAGGAAGTTCAAATTTATCACTTTCATCAAAAAAAACAGTTTTAGTTTGAAAAGCCGTAAAAGACAAGGATACTAATAAAATTGCAACAAACGTTACTTTCTTCATATTCTTATTAATATTGATTAATGAGGCAAAAGTACGATCAACAAAAAATAAAAAATTCTTAAAACTAAATAATAAGTATTTTACTTAAATAAAATAACACCTAAACCTTTATATATAAAGAGTAAAATGCCATAGGTTAAATTAAAGTTAAAAAAATTTAGAGATGTTAATTTTTTTAGCTATTCTTATCTATATATTCATAAAGCCTTAATTATTAATTAATTATCAATAATATATTCTAAGAATTTTTTAAAATTCATTCACTAAAATTTTAAACGTTATCTAAATAAAAATTATTAAAGGAATTTTACGTCTGTAATTTTAAAATTGAAAACTACATGAAGTCAATATAGCACATAAAAAAACATTAGATCTATGAAGAAAAATAGAATGTAATTTTAAAATTTGTAACTTTACACGCATAAATATGAGAAAATTCTTACTACTTCTGTTTGCAGGTTTTTTATTAATGTCCTGCACTATAAAACAAGATAAAAATATAAAAATAATCCATGATTTTTATAATGTTTTTTCTGAAAGAAAAGATATTCACAAACTAATGGATTTTTATTCAGCGCATTCAATTTGGGAAGATGGATTATTAAATTCCACCCTTGAAGGCAAAGATCAAATTAAATCTATGTATGGATGGGAGGATACAAATTTTAAAAAACATCCCAATTATTCCGAATTGGTTAGCTTAAAAAGTATTTTAGCTAACGACAGTGTTGTAGCAGTTTCTGGTCAATACAATCCGTATTATTATAACGGCAATTTAATACCTGAAACACCTTTTACTTCTTGGTTTTATTTGAATGAAGAAGGAAAAATTGAAAAACAAATAGAGTGGATACAATATTCATTAAATGATTTACAGGAAATGATAAACTTTAAAACTAATGCCAAGATTCATTAGTTATATACCATTAATATGATTAATTATTATATTTAATTAATTTAAAATTTTATAAATAAGCCTATTTACAAATGACTTCAAAAGATATAAGAAAAACATTTTTAGATTTTTTCGAATCTAAACAACATACAATAGTTCCATCTGCCCCAATTGTTTTAAAAGACGATCCTACCTTAATGTTTTCCAATTCCGGAATGACTCAATTTAAAGATTTTTTCTTAGGATATAAAGAGCCTAAAAGTTTTAGAATAGCAGATACCCAAAAGTGTTTAAGAGTTTCAGGTAAACATAACGATTTGGATGATGTTGGGAAAGATACCTATCATCACACCATGTTTGAAATGCTAGGGAATTGGAGTTTTGGGGATTATTTTAAAAAAGAAGCCATTGCATGGGCTTGGGAATTATTAACCCAAGTTTATAAAATACCTAAAGAGTGGATTTATGTAACTATTTTTGAAGGGGATTCTATAGAAAATTTAAATAAAGATGTAGAAGCTTATAATTTTTGGAAAGAACATATTACAGAAGACCGAATTTTGCTAGGAAATAAAAAAGACAATTTCTGGGAAATGGGTGATACCGGACCTTGTGGACCTTGTTCTGAAATCCATGTAGATATAAGACCTCTAAACGAAAAAGAAAAGATAGATGGGAAAAAATTAGTCAACCAAGACCACCCACAAGTAATTGAAGTTTGGAATTTGGTATTTATGGAATATTTGCGTAAAGCAGATAAAACTCTTGAAAAACTTCCTAAACAAAATGTTGATACTGGGATGGGGTTTGAGCGTCTGTGTATGATTCTACAAGGAAAAACATCTAACTATGATACCGATGTTTTTATGCCTTTAATTGCAAAATTGGAGCAAATTTCTGGTTATAAATACGGAGCAAATTCAAATACAGACGTAGCATTTAGAGTACTGGCAGATCATGTAAGAGCCATTGCATTTTCTATTGCCGATGGGCAACTGCCATCCAATTCAGGTGCTGGATATGTAATACGTAGAATTCTTAGAAGGGCAGTAGGTTATGCATTTAGAATACTAAATATGAAAGAACCTCTTTTGTATCAATTAGTACCTATCCTAAATACTCAAATGGGAGAATATTTTTTAGAATTATCCAAGCAAGCGGAGCATATCGCTTTGGTAATTAAAGAAGAAGAGTCCTCATTTTTAAGAACGATTGATCAAGGTTTAGTTAGAATGAATTCTTTTATAGAAAATAATCCAACGATTAAAACTATTCCAGGAGAGATTATTTTTGAGCTTTATGATACCTATGGTTTTCCTTCGGATTTATCAAGAATAATCGCAGAAGAAAAAGGACTTTCCATAGACGAAGAAGGATTTGAGGTAGAAATGAGTAAGCAAAAAGAAAGATCTAAGTCAGCAGGAAAATTTAGAACTTATGACTGGGTTGTATTGCATGAAGATTTACAAGAAGAATTTGTAGGTTACGATTATTTAGATACTCAAGTTAAAGTAACTAGATATAGAAAAATTGAAAACAAAGAAGGAGAATTTTATCAGTTGGTATTTCAGTTAACACCTTTTTATGCACAAAGCGGTGGACAAGTGGGTGATACTGGATATATTATGAATGATAATGAAAAGATTGATATTCTTAATACTAAAAAGGAAAATAATCTGATCGTTCATATCGTCAAAGAATTGCCTAAATATATAGAGTTTCCCTTTCAAGCAGTAGTAGACCAAGCAAGGAGAGAATCAATTTCACAAAACCATTCAGCTACCCATTTGTTGCATGCAGCACTGAGAAAAGTTTTAGGAAATCATGTGGAACAAAAAGGTTCCTATGTTGGACCTGATTATCTACGTTTTGACTTTTCCCATTTTAGTAAAATGACTGAAGAGGAAATTGAACAGGTTGAGATTGAAATCAATAAAAAAGTTATGGAACGAATTTTATTGAACGAAAATAGATCAGTTCCATTTGCCAAAGCCTTAGATATGGGAGCGATGGCTTTATTTGGAGAAAAGTATGGAGATATTGTTCGTGTAATTAAATTTGGAGATTCTGTTGAACTTTGTGGAGGTACACATGTAAAGAATACTCAGGAAATAATCATTTGCAAAATTATTAGTGAATCTTCCAGCTCTGCTGGAGTTCGTAGAATAGAAGCGATTACGGGTAAAAAAGCGTTAGATTTTCTAAAACAAGAATTTAATAGTTACGAGCAGGTGAAGTCTTTATTAAAAAATGAGGAACCCATAAAATCAATTGAAAAACTGATTACGGAGAATGAGGAGTTAAAAAAGCAAATCGAACAATTAGTTAGAGAAAAAGCTAAGAATGAAAAGTTACTTTGGGAAAATTCTATAAAGGAAATAAATAGAGTTCAGTATATCGGTTTAATTACAGAATTAAACAATGCTACGGTTAAAGATTTAATTTTTCAGTTAAAAAAAGAAATAGAGAATTTATTTATTGTAGTGGGAACTAAAACAGATAATAAACCTACTTTATCTATAGGTATTTCCGATGATTTGGTTAATTCGAAAAAATTGAATGCAGGTGCTATAGTGAGAGAATTAGCGAAAGAAATACAAGGTGGAGGAGGAGGACAACCTTCATTTGCAACCGCAGGAGGAAAAAATCTATCTGGTCTAGAGCGTGCAATAGATAAATCAATTCAGTATATCGATTAAATTTTTAAAATATATGATTAATTATAAAAGGTATTCCATTTAGGAATACCTTTTTTAGTTATAAGAAATGATAACTATTTAATAATTATTATACTAGTTAAAACTAACATAAAAAATATTCAAATTTCTGAAATATCAATTAATTGAATATTAAATAATTTATAGTTAAGTATTTCCTTTACAGTTTGTACTAATGAATATAAAGCTATGTTTGATTCGCTTAATTCTATTTTTTTTATAGAGTTTTCGTTTTTATAAGCTCTATTGTTATATGCCATAACAAAATGAATTTTTAAATCATTATTGATTATTTGGTTAAATAATGCTTTTCCTTCTAATATTTTAGTAGGACTTTTCCTATTATGCTTTTTTATTGTATTTATAAAATAATTACTCCCTGAATTGCTATTTATATCATTCCATAATCTTTTAGCTGAAAGAATTACTTGGCTTGATAAATTTCTCATTTGAGTATTAAATCCATCTTTAACATGTATAAAATATATGCTATCATTTTCTAAATATAAAATGTCACAAAGCTCTATATTTTCTTTTAAAACTTTATCCAAAATATAATGGTTAGAAGACTTATGAGAAGTATTATAGGTATCCTCATCCATATCCTCATCCCAAGTATTTAATATAGTTTTATTTAATTTATATTGTTTGTAATAGTTAATGGCTTCTTGTTTTATTTGTTTTATAAATCTATCTTCCAAATAAAACCATTGATTATCTATTCTAAAATATTTTTTTTCTGAATATATAATTTCTGCTATAATGTGAGAGTAAAATGTTCCTGATGTAGATTCTTTACCATTTATAGTACCAATAATTCCTAATTCATATAATTTTTGTTTAATTGAAAGTCTATCATTTATATTATCAGTATTATTATAAATAAACTGTGTGCATTCAAAATATAATTTATTCCTATTATTTATTATTTTATCATTAGTTTTCCTTTTCCTTCTAAATCTTATACGAAATTCATCGCATTCATAAAATTTTTCAAGTTTATTAAAATTTACAATTTCAATTATATCATTATTTAATCTATTTAATTCATCAGGAGTTATGTGTAAATTAACATCATCAACAATTTTTTCCTTAAGAAATTCATCTAAACTATGAAGAAGCTGTTCTTCTGTAATCTTTTTGAAAAGAGTTAATTGGGTATATTTTGATTTATCTTCTCGAATATTATGAATATCAATTATTAATAGCCTTAATTCCTCAAAACTAATTTTTTTTCTAAGATTAAAATAAGAACCTACTTCCATGATAGACTCATCATCAAGATGATATTTTTTAAAGATTCCATTTCTTAATTCAGCTCTAACTTTAATCTTTATTTTTTTAGGTATCTCTGAATAATCTAAAGAATCATTTACTGATTGATTAAAATTGTATGTATTTGATTTTTGAGATAAATTACCGGTTATACCTCTTGTATCTATAACTAAAGAAATATCCTCATTAGGTTTAGCAAAATGTTGATATAGATCAATACCAAAATAAGGGTCAATATATTTTTTTATCACGGTAATACCACTACCTCCAATTACACAATAGATATTAGATTTATATATGATAAATAAGACAAATGAAAACTCTAATATTTCAAAATTCTGTTTTTTGGCTAATTCATAAGGTAAAAATAATTTCCAATAACCTAAATTTTTAGGATTATTATAACAATAAGTATAATATTTAAAATCTTTTTCTTCATAAAACTCTAAAGAAGGTTTTACAATTTGAATATTATTTTTATTTGCATGGAGATATTTTTTGTGATTATCTCTAATGATTTCAACTATTTCATCATTATCTTTATTTTGGAATTCATAATATAGCTTATCAATTAAAAAAAATTTAAGATTAAATTTTATATCCCCTAACCTCATATTTTATAATAATATAGTATGTATATAATTTATATTGTAAATATATAAATACTTATTATTTTATGGCATTTAGTGTGGTAAAATTTAAGAAAATAAGATGATATTTTAGCTAAAAAAGATTAATTTGCTCTCCATTAGCGTCAAGGTTATCCTCTTCCAAATGATTTTCTTCTTCTAAAATTTCCTCTTCCGGTTTAATCTCTTCTACTTTAATATTTCTTATCTTTTCTTTGGAAAGTTGGTTGCCCTGAGCTTTAATTCCTTTAATAGAAATAAATTCTTCCAAGTCAATGGTTTCAGTTTCTTTATCTTTTCCGAAATTAATTTCAGCAATTAATTTTCCGCCAGTTCCCACCCATTCTATAAAAGATTTTGGGTTTTCAGATTGGAAGAATATTTGTGGATTTAAGGTATCTTCTAATAGGAAGCGCTTAATAAAATAAATGGATTTTTCTCCATCGTAATATATACAACAAATAGGTTTTTCAGGGTCCCATTTTTCAATGACTATTATATCATCGTCGAAATGATTAAGCAGATCAAAAGTATGTAATTTGGCAAAGCCTTTAGAGCTTAAAGTTAAAACTTTATCTGTTCCTTTAAAAGCCCCTAGGTAAGTTCCCCGACCATCAACATTTAAGCGTAATATAGAATCATCGAACCAAATTTTTCTTGGAGCTAAAGTAGATATACCAGATTCTTTTAATTCAATTCTCTTAATAGGATATTTTGTTACCAAGTTTCCTTTGGAACTTCTTCCTTTAATGGATAATTCAGAAAAATCTAAATCAAATTTTAATTTTTTTAATCTTTGGCTAAGTTTTAAGTATATAGTAACTACTTCAGCTTCTCCATTAGGGTTAGCAGTAAAATATTGGATTTCGGAATATTTATCCTCAGAGATTAATTGATATTCTTTGTCTCTTGTAATAGAAGTTACTGGAAATCTTTTCATAAACCAGGGTCCCATTTTTCCTACTCTATAGATCAAATTATAAACCGTTCGTTTATCATTCTTTTTCCATATTCCTACATGGATAATATTTTTTCCAACAAATGTTTTAGCGTCTGCTTTAGTAACCAACATGGTACCATCCTTCCTAAAAACGATAATATCATCAATATCAGAACAATCAAATAAATATTCATCTTTTTTTAAAGAATAACCTATAAAGCCTTCCTCTTTATTTACATAAAACTTTATATTAGCTACAGCTACTTTAGCCGCATCAATGGTATCAAAAGTTCTAATTTCAGTTTTTCTTTCTTTCCCTTTTGAATACTTCTTCTTAATGTTGGTAAAATAGTCTATGGCGTAAGAGATAAGATTTCCTAAATGATATTTTACTTCTTCAATTTTACCCTCCAGTGCTAGAATATGCTCTTCTGCTTTGCCTAGATCAAAACGTGTTATTCTTTTTATTCGAATTTCTGTAAGCCTTGTAATATCTTCAACCGTAACTTCTCTAATTAAATGTGAAGTAAAAGGTTTTAAAGCCTTATCAATGGTATCAATTACTTCCTCCCAGGTTTCAAGTTCTTCAATTTTATGATAAATTCTATTTTCTATAAAAATACGTTCTAACGATGAAAAGTGCCATTGCTCTTGCAATTCCTCCAATTCAATTTCTAATTCTTTTTTTAACAAATCAACGGTGTGATCTGTATTGGATTTAAGAATATTTGAAACCGTGGTAAAAATTGGTTTATCAATATCAATTACGCAAGCGTTCGGTGAGATTGATACTTCACAGTCTGTAAAGGCATACAATGCATCAATCATTTTGTCAGGAGATACATCATTGGTGAGATATACTAATATTTCAACTTCTGCTGCAGTATTATCCTCAATTTTTTTTATTTTAATCTTTCCTTTATCATTAGCTTTAATAATGCTATCGATTAAAGAACTAGTATTGGTGCCATAAGGGATTTCATTAATTAACAATAGACCTTTTTCCGGATTAGAAATTCGGGCTCTGGCTCTTATTTTACCTCCTCTTTCTCCGTCATTATAGTTAGATACATCAATTAATCCTCCAGTTTGAAAATCAGGATATAAAGTAAATGGTTTATTTTTTAAATATGCTATTGAAGCATCAATCAGTTCAACAAAATTATGAGGCAATATTTTGGTGGATAAACCTACAGCAATCCCTTCAACTCCCTGAGATAATAATAAAGGAAACTTAACCGGAAGGTTTTCTGGTTCCTTATTTCTACCATCGTAGGAAGATTGCCAAACCGTGGTTTTAGGATTAAAAACCACCTCTAATGCAAAAGGCGTAAGCCGTGATTCAATATACCGAGCAGCAGCAGCACCATCTCCGGTATAAATATTCCCCCAGTTCCCTTGGGTGTCAATTAAAATATCTTTCTGTCCTATTTGTACAATAGCATCTGTAATGGCTGCATCCCCGTGTGGGTGATATTTCATGGTGTTACCAACCACATTTGCTACTTTGTTATATCTACCATCTTCTAATTCTCTCATTGAATGGAGAATTCTTCTTTGAACAGGTTTTAATCCATCAAAAATGGATGGAATAGCTCTTTCTAAAATAACATATGAAGCATAATCTAAAAACCAAGTTTTGTACATACCAGAAACCTTTTGAGTTTGTTCAACTTGTTCTGATGGCTTTAAGTTCTCCTGATTAGGCTCTTGCATAATATTATTTAAAACTATTTTAGTTTACGATTTATTAATTTGGGTATCAGATAGCTTGTTTTCTTTTACAACTTTGTCCAATGAAATTTTTAAATTTCTAATTTGTTTGGATGATAGATAGGATATATCAAACCTTAGTTTTGATAATCCACCCGATACTCTATTACTTGAAATATAGATTTCAAGTGTCTTTTTAAAAAAATAACTTTTTTTAATATTAAATTTTTTTAACTTCCTCTTAGGGAAATCCGATTGTAATTCTTTAACGAATACGGATGATGCTAATGATCTTTTGTTTTGGAAAATAAGTGTTTCTCCTTCTCCGTCGTATTTAAAGAAAGGACAGCCTAAGTAGGTAAGGTATAATAAAATAAGTAAACTAAGGATGAAAACTAAATCATCCCTATATTGAAGGGATCGTATATCCAAATAAATAAAAATAATACTACTTACACAAACGATTAAAGTTAAAATATTAACAATTTTTAATTTATTTTGCGTTTCCTTGTTTTGTATTTTCATAAATCTAATTTTTATTTAATCGCTTCAATTACCAAATTATCTATTATGAACTCTTGTCTATTAGGGGTATTTTTACCCATATAAAATTCCAATAATGTTTCAATAGAGGTATCTTTACTTAACATTACAGGTTCAAGACGAATATCTCTACCAATAAAATTTTTAAATTCATCGGGGGATATTTCTCCTAATCCCTTAAATCTAGTGATTTCAGGGTTTTTACCAAGCTCGTTTAACGCGTTTATTCTTTCTTCCTCAGAATAACAATACCGTGTTTCTTTCTTATTACGAACTCTAAATAGAGGAGTTTGTAGTATATATAAATGCCCATTTTTTACTAATTCAGGGAAGAATTGTAAGAAAAAGGTAATTAATAACAAACGAATATGCATACCATCTACATCTGCATCAGTAGCTATAACTACGTTGTTGTACCTCAGATCTTCAAGACTTATCTCAATGTTTAATGCTGCTTGTAATAAGTTAAATTCTTCATTTTCATACACAATTTTTTTAGTTAAGCCGTAACTATTTAATGGCTTACCTCTTAAACTAAAAACCGCTTGTGTTTCAACATCTCTGCTTTTAGTTATAGACCCAGAAGCTGAATCTCCCTCCGTAATAAATATGGTTGATTCTAATTTTCTTGGAGATTTTTGATCGTTATAATGCTGACGACAATCTCTTAACTTTTTATTATGAAGACTTACTTTTTTTGCTCTTTCTCTAGCTAATTTTTGTATCCCTGATAATTCTTTTCTCTCTTTTTCTGAAATAATAATTTTTCTTTGTAGAGATTCTGCTATTTCAGAATTTTTATGTAAAAAGTTATCTAAATTACTTTTTAAAAATTCAGTGGTAAATGCTCGAATAGAAGGCAAATTCGGTCCCATTTCATTGCTTCCAAGTTTCGTTTTTGTTTGTGATTCAAAAACGGGTTCAATGACCTTTATAGATACAGCAGCTATAATAGATTTTCTAATATCGCTTGCCTCATAGTTTTTATTGTAGAATTCTCTAATGGTTTTAACATAAGCTTCTTTAAATGCATTCAGGTGGGTTCCTCCTTGGGTAGTATGTTGTCCATTTACAAAGCTAAAATAGGATTCCGATTGAGATCGTTCTCCGTGAGTTATAGCTACCTCAATATCTTCGCCTTTTAAATGAATAATAGGATAAACGGTATCACCTTCTATATTTTCTTCTAGTAAATCTTGCAGTCCATTTTCAGAATAAAACTCTTCACCATTAAGATAAATTTTTAAACCAGGATTTAAATAAACATAGTTTTTTAGCATTTTGTCTATATATTCCTTTCGGAACTTAAAATTTCCAAAAATGCTAGGATCTGGTTCAAAAATTATTTCTGTTCCATTTGTTTCTTTAGATTCAATTTCATCACTCTCAAAGGTTAGAATACCTTTGGAAAATTCTGCATAGCGCGTAAGATGTTCTCTTGTTGCTTGTACTTTAAAATAAGAGGAAAGGGCATTTACAGCCTTTGTACCTACACCATTTAGTCCTACAGATTTTTTGAAAGCACGGGAATCGTACTTACCCCCAGTATTCATCTTAGAAACGGCGTCCACCATTTTCCCTAGAGGAATCCCTCTTCCATAGTCACGAATTTTAATATTATTCTCGTTTAAGAAAATTTTAATTTTTTTTCCTTCCCCCATAACAAACTCATCTATAGAGTTGTCTATGATTTCTTTTAACAGAATGTATATACCATCGTCAGGGGAAGAACCATCTCCCAGTTTTCCGATATACATACCTGGACGAATACGTATATGTTCCTGCCAATCAAGAGTTTTTATATTATCTTCTGTATATTTAGATGGAGTCATATGCTATTTGCAAAAGTATATTAAATTCTTTTGATAACAAAAAATCGTTAAATTTTATAATTTTAATAGTTTATTTATAGATTTACTTATTCAATGTCTAATTTTTTTATTTCTTCCAAGTTTTTTTTAAGTTTTTTTAATAGAATTCCATAAATTAACCCATAGTAAACCATTAGTATAGCAATAAAAATTATGCATATAATAATGTATATAATAATGTATTTAGGAGATGAAAAAGGAATATATAAGCTTTTAAATATACCCTGCTCGTAATATGAATGTCTTGATTTTATGATATGCATAAAATCGTAAAAACTTGTATAGTATAAAATTATAAATCCAAGAATTATGTTTATTGCAAGTAAAGTATTTATACGCTTTCTAAATCCCAATATTTTATTTATAAGCTCCTTAGTTGAACTGAGAATATTTATATCCTTGTAAGATTTATACAAGTTGTAGATAAAGAAAATGGATATTATAATATTAAGATAAGTTAACGCATCACTAATTTGCATTTCTTTAATAAATGTTTTTTGTCCATTTACATCTAAGCTATTAAAAACAATAGTTCTATCTGTAGTTAATGAAATAATTAGAGAAAGGATCATCACTGCAAATTCAATTATACTTATAGCGACTATATATTTAACTGTATTTCTTGAGGTTTTATTAAGCATTGAAATTAACTCATCTTGAGAATAATTCTTGTTATTATCTTGAGTAATCCAATACTTTTTTATATGATCAATGTCCATTTGTTTATTCATTTTTACTCATAATATCTTTAAGCTTAACTTTTATTCTATTAATCTTTACGCGTGCATTTACTTCAGTTATTCCTAAGGTCTCTGAAATTTCTTTGTAGGGCAAATCCTCTAGATAAAGAAGAATTATAGCACGTTCAATTTCTGAGAGTTTTTTTATTGATTCATATAGAAAATTTATTTGTTCCTGTTTAATTGAAAAATCATTATCATCAGAAATTTTATATAAAGAATGATCGATTTCCTGTGTCTCTATTTTTCTAGACGATTTTCTAAAAAGTGTGATTGCAGTATTTAGAGCAACTCTATACATCCATGTGGTAAATTTTGAATTGCCTTTAAATGTTTTATAGGATTTCCAAAGTTGTAAAACAATTTCCTGAAATAAGTCTTGAGAATCTTCATCGTTATTGGTATAAAGTCGGCAGACTTTATGAATAATGCCTTGATTGCCTTCAATAAGTGCTGAGAATTCTAATTCATTATTTTTTTTCAAAATATTTCTTATTTGTATAGGTATTTAGCTTTCAGTATTTGTTACATATTTAGCCATCTTAATGACTATAGGAATTAATATATTTAGTAAAACCAAGCCATATTTTAATTTAAAATAAACTCAAAAATTTATATTTTATTAATTATTCATAGGAAAATAATTAATAATCATGGATTATGAACTTTATCTTTTAACAAAAATAATAAATTAATATAGAAAAATTTTGTATAAAATTATTAAAAATAAAACCTTTAAGATTATTTATATTTGTTCAGTGTTTTCAAATAAATTTATAATATTATTAGTGGTGCTAGTCTTATTTTGTACTAGCTTAATATTCATTAATTTATTAACCGGATATGAAAACATTTCATTATGTGATCTATTTCTATCTGAAGATGAAACTAAGAGATTAATTATTTCATACAGATTTAATAAAATTTTTGCAGTAGTTTTAGCAGGAATTTCATTACCCGTAAGTGGTTTTTTATTACAAGAATTATTTAAAAATCCTTTAGCGGAATCCTCCATATTAGGAATATCTTCTGCTTCTGCATTATCAGTTTCATTAATAATTTTTTTTGGAGGTAGTTATTGGCTTTTAGAATATCCACTACTCAGTAATTGGATGTTAGCAATTGGCGCTTTTTTAGGAGCATTGATTGTCTCGATATTTTTACTGTTAACGATAAAAAAGATTAAAAATATTTCCATGTTTATTATTATTGGATTTTTAATTTCTTCTTTCTGTGGATCTATAATAAGCATGCTACAATTTTATTCACAATCAGAAAAATTAAAACAATACGTATTCTGGTCATTCGGATCCTTTGAAGGTTTAACATCTATGCAATTAATTATTTATGCATTATTCATTGTCCTTGGTTTATTTTTAGCTTTAATGTCTGTAAAAAATTTAACCGGATTTCTCCTTGGAGAAGAATATGCTAAGGTTTTAGGAGTGAGTGTAATTTCAATGAAAGCCTGCATAATCCTTTCCGTATGTTTTTTATCCGGAAGTACCACTGCCATGTTAGGACCTATCGTATTTATAGGAATAATAATTCCACATTTTTGCCGGCAAATTTGGAATCCTGCTTCCCTATGGAATCAATTAATTTTAAATATGGGAGTGGGAGTGGCTTTTATGCTAACGGTAAGTTTAATTATGAGTTATACTCAATTACCGGTAAATATTTTATCATCCCTAATCGGAGTTCCTACGATTTTCTTTATGATTTTTAAAACTCAATTAAAAAATAATTTATATTGAAAGAGCTTAAACTACTTAATAAATTACAAATTAATAATCTTTCCATAGGTTATAAGAGTCCACTTCTTTCCAATATAAATATGGAAGCAAAATCAGGCGAAGTAATTTTGTTGATAGGTAGAAATGGTACAGGGAAAACAACTTTTCTTAAAACTTTACTTAAAGAATTGGCTCCTTTAAAGGGGAAAATAGAAATAAATGGAAAAGATTTAAAGTTTCTTTCCGCAACTGAAATTAGTATGCTTATTTCCGTTGTTCTCTCCAAAATCAATGTAAGTCCTTTTTTAAAAGTTTACGATTTAGTTGCTTTGGGTAGATTTCCATATAAAAAGTGGTATCAAAATTTATCCTTACAGGAGAAAAAAACTATTGAAGAAATATTAAATCTACTAAATCTAACTCAGTATCAGCATTATTACATCCATCAACTTTCGGATGGTAATTTACAAAAAGCCATGATCGCAAGGGCATTAATTCAAGATACTCCCTTTTTAATTATGGATGAGCCCACTTCTCATTTAGATATTGCTAATAAATTAGAAGTTATGAAAATTATTCATTCTTTAGCCAAAGAAAAAGGGAAAATAGTTTTATTTACTTCTCATGATTTAAGTTTGGGACTTTCTATTGCAGATCAGGTTGCATTAATTCGGAAAGATAAATTTAAAATCGGGTTTACGGAAGATTTAGCAAAAAATGAAAATATTTTAGATCATTTTGCAGGAAAGGATATTACCTTCAATTATATTTCAAACGAATATGAATTTATTTCAGTAAAAAATAAAAGAGAAATAAGTTTAGTAGGAGACTCTCAATCTCTTTATTGGCTAAAAAAAGCTTTAATAAGAAAGGGTTTTTATATAGTTCCCCAAGGAGAACTATTGATTAGAGAAGAAAACTCAAAATTCATCGTTCAGAAACACGAACAAGACTATTCTTTCTCTACTGTAGAAGAGGTTATTCGGTTTTTATCCTAATTACGAATTATTCCATTCCTAAATCGTAAGTAAAGGCATGAAAGAGCTCAATTTCATGAATTTCAACTCCACTTTTTTCGGAGGTAATCATGCATATAGTTCTTTCAATTTCATATTTACTATGAACTTTATTTAAATCAATTAAACTTTCATAGTTTAAAGAAACTATATAATCAACCAATTGACTTAGCGTGTGATTTCTTAATCTTTTAGTCTTAGTGTAAATTTTTAAACCTAAAAATTTTACATCTTCTTTTTCGATTTTTTCCGTGTATTTAATGATCTTAGAATTAGGTAGTTTTAATCCAGTTTTTAATGTTAGCTGATTCCAAAAAAGTTCTAGTTCTGATTGTGGAATTAAACTTGTAATTTCCGTATTAACAGTAATTAATTTTTCTGGTACATTTAAACGTAAAAAAATATTTTTTAATTTATAATAAATATTTTTAAAAATATCTTTGTCTTTTTTAGTAATTTTTGTTTTTAGATAGATTACATTTACAAAATCACTAATTGTCAGAACTCTTTCAGCCTCATGGTCTGCGATTTCAATATTAAATTTTTTTTCAACTTCAACTAATAGTTCAACAATATCTAAGCCCATATTTTAAAGAATAGATTTTAATTGATTAAGAGCCTTTTCTAATGTAATTCTTGGGCATCCTACATTCATTCTCATAAATCCGGTTCCTTCTTTTCCAAACATAGAACCATCATTCAATGCTAAATGAGACTTATTTATAAACAAAGAAGTAAGTTCTTTCTGCGAAAGATTCAACTCCCGACAATCTAGCCATAATAAAAAAGAAGCTTCCGGCTTCATTGCTTTAATTTGAGGAATATTTTTTTTCAAAAAATCATCTACAAACTCAATATTTGCTTCTATATATTCCTTTAATTCAATCATCCAATCTTCACATTTTTCATATACGGTCTGCAAGGCTAAATAAGCATAAATAGTACCTTCGTTCAATTCACTACTAACCAAATAATGGTGGTATTTTTTACGGATCTCTTCATTCTTAATAATAGAGTAGGAGGTAACAATTCCGGCTATGTTAAAAGTTTTAGAAGGAGCATTAAAAGTAATGCTGTTTTGTTCTGCTTTTTCCGATACGGAAGCAAAAGGGATATGTTTATTTCCCGTTAAAACTAAATCGGAATGAATTTCATCGGAAATAACCAATACCTTATGTTTGTAACAAATTTCTGCCAGTTGTGTAAGTTCTTCTTTAGTCCAAACCCTTCCTCCAGGGTTATGAGGATTGGAAAGCATAAGAATTTTAGATTTTTCGGTTATCAACTTTTCTAATCCTTCCAAATCCATTTGGTATTGAGTTCTCTCCAAAACTAAGGGATTCGTTACTATTTCTCGGTTGTGTAATTTACTTATAATTCGAAAAGGATGATAAACCGGTGGTTGAATAATAATTTGATCTCCTTCTTTAGAAAAAACATCCAAAGCAAAAGCAATTCCTTTTACTATACCCGGTATGTAGCTGATTTCTTCCTTTTTTACCTCCCACCCATGGTGCTTTTGTTGCCAGTTTATAATGGATTGATAGTATTCTTTAGGGGGGTATGGATAGCCAAAAACTCCTTGTTGGGTACGCTCTACTAAAGCTTCTATAAGTTCCGGAGGAGACTGAAAATCCATATCAGCCACCCAAAGGGGAATTAAATCAACACTTCCAAACCTTTCTTTTAAAGCATCGTATTTTAAGCAATCCGTATTTTTTCTATCAATAACCTCATCAAAATTATATCTTCTCATTTTTTACATATTTATACAAAAATAAAGGTTTTCTAAACCTAATCATTTATGGTATTATATTTTAAAGTTAATAAAAGTTTTAATAATAAATAATTGTAACTATCATTTAGTAAATTCTTGAATACGTATTACTCATAATCATAATATCTAAGAATAGATTGAAATAGTTAATTTAAAATATTCATGGGAATGAATTTATTGAAAATATATAGAATCAATTCTTAATAAAACAGGTATAGTTTACACATTTTAAACTTTAGAGAGGTTTTAAAATTAAATGATTGATTTAAAAACTAATATTTTAAATGACAAAGACGTTTAAACATTAATCCAATTTGAAAGGCTCATTATTTAAATTTAAGATTGATGCAAATGATAAAATTCATACATTTATATTATATTATAATGGAATAAAAAACTTATATTAGTTGAAAATTTATTTATGAAAAAACTTTTATTTTCTTTTATGGTACTATTTCTGACTTTAGGTATAGCACAAAGTCAGAAACAGGAGGAACCACTAGAATTAGAATTTCGCAGTGGTAATACTACTTCTAACTACAAAGGAGTAAAAATTGGGGAGTATTATTGGATGGATGCTAGTTTATATGAACCTGTGTTACATTATACAACTCAAAATTTTATCAACAAGCATATGGACGGTTGGGCAGTTCCTTATGATATGCCAGCAGAAAGTTTTAACCGATATTATGGGCAATTTTATGGACCTATGGAAGTGCCTTCCGGAGATATGTATGAGAATGGGGTTGTGGATAAAAATTGGAAGCTTCCCAATAGAGCAGCTTTTTATCAGTTAATGGCCATGTGTGGAACAGGTTCCTACCAAGATATTAAAGAATACTTGGGCGCAAAAACCAATGATAATCCTATGGCTGTTAATCTTACCGCCAGTGGAGATATTAGCAGTGGACATTGGTTTGCACCAAATAAAAATGTTTATGGATTTAGCTTAATGCCTGGTGGGGGACGTATGAATGGGCCTTGGCAAGAATTAGCACAAGGAGATTTTTACGCAATGTATAAGCATGCCAAGCTTAGAGTGGATGATTGGAGTGTTTTTACGGTGGATAATTTAGAGAAAACAGCATCTTTCAGCGGTGTTTTATATCATTGGATTAATATAAGATGGGCCAAAAGAATACCAGATGAACAATTGGGGTATAAATTATACATTAAAGAATCTGATTATAAAAAATATGAATACTCAGAATTGATTCCAAATTTCGATATTAATTCAGTAGATATCAAAAAATTAAGTCTTGATCATGTAGTTCCCAATGGGTATATTGAATTGCCCAATGGATGGATTCGTGGATTTTATATTCAGAAAAATGGTACTCAGCCAATTAAAAAAATGCCTGAGCTAACTACGCATCTTAGAATACTTACCGATGATAATAAATATGTATTTAGAGAAAATGATCAAGTGAAATTCTACTTACGTACAGATGCCAAATCTCAAACAGAACTTGAAAACCTTAATTTTGGACTTTACAATCCTAAAAATGGTGATTTTAGAGGGCCAATAAAAATTTTGTCTGTGGATGGATATGTTTATACTTGTGAATTGCCTGATAATTATATTGGTAACTTCATGTTAATTCCTTATTTTTCTGATAAAGAAGAAAAAATAGCTTTAAAAAGGGAAGTATCTACGCCTTGGATAGATCGATTACCCATCTCCATAGAATATAAACTATCTAGGGGTTATATTGTTTCAAAAGATTTTCAAGCTACCAGCTTTATGCAAGTAAATATTCCTGAAGGTGGGGTAAATCGATTATTTCAGATAGAGCTGGAAAAACCTTTTAAAGTTTCAATGCCTACCAGTGATCCAGCATCCGTTCGAATAGGATTATTTTATACCAACGGAGATTTTTACACAGATATAACAAATAGTGTTAAAGGATCTATTTATACCTGTAGCTTACCGAATAGTGTTCAGGCAGGTGATTATATTCTAATGCCTTATACTAAAGAGGATGGTAAAATAAAAGTTGTTGAAAGAAATGATGAAACTTTTTACATGGATAGACTTCCAATTGTCGCATTAGAAGAAGATATATGGGGAGATAGTTTTTCAGCCTTTAGTGTGGAAGAACTACTTACTCCTTATACACAGAATAATAATACCTTATATATTAAAGGATTATCATCAACAGCTAATTTATCAATCATAGATATAAATGGAACGGTTAAAAAACAAATGAATAATATTACACAAAATACAGCCATACCAATTTCTGATTTAAAATCTGGTGTTTACTTTATAAAGGTAAATACTTCTGAAGGAAAAGTTGAAAATTTAAAATTTATTAAGCAGTAATTATTGATAAATTGTATAAAGAAAAAGGACTGTATTTTTACAGTCCTTTTTCTTATTCATTATCAACCATAATTGATTAACTTAAAAAATTTAATTTTTAATTGATTCTTTTTTAAGGAAGAAATAAATCAAAAAATTATTTAATCATAAATGTTTAAAATACAATTATAAATCACTATAAATTAGAAAAAGGCACATTAAATGTATTGCCTTGAGTGATATCTCCAGTTTGTAAACCTTTGTTTAACCAGCGTTTACGTTGTGCTGAGGTTCCGTGGTTAAAAGCATCCGGAACAGTATAACCTTGTGCTTGCATTTGCAGACGATCGTCTCCTATTTGGGTCGCTGCATTTAAACCTTCCTCAATATCACCCGGTTCAATGGAATTAAAATTTTTATTGTCATGATAGGCCCATACACCGGCATAGAAATCGGCTTGCAATTCCGTGCGAACACTCATTCGATTGCTCTCTTTCTTACTCAATCTTTGTTGTTCTTGGTTAACTTTACCCAAGGTTCCTAATAAATTTTGCACATGATGCCCGACTTCGTGGGCAATTACATAAGCATAAGCAAAATCACCTCCGGCGTTCAGTTCATTTTTCATTTGTTTAAAGAAAGATAAATCTATATAGATGGTTTGATCTGCTGGACAATAAAACGGACCAGTAGAGGACGATGCACCACCACAACCCGAAGTGGTAGCACCACTAAACATGATCAATTTAGGTGGAACATAAGTCATTCCGTTCTCCTTAAAAATTTCAGTCCAAATATCTTCCGTACCGGCTAATATTTTTTTAACAAACTCCGCAGACTTTTCGTCTTCGGCATTGGGTTTATAAGTTTGTTGTGTAGAGCTGGTATTACTAAGCTGCTGAGTGATTACATCCATAGGATTACCACCCATCAACCAAACAATTAAACCTACTACAATGGTTCCTCCTATGCCTAAAGTAGCCTTGCCTACCGATTTTCCACGGCGGTCTTCAACATTTTTACTACTTCTTCTTCCGTCAAGTTTCATAAATTATGAATTAAATATTTATATATATTTATAGTAAAAATATTAAAAATTATAATAAAATTGAATATAAATTATATTTTTGTTGAAATAATAGTTTAAATGGAATCGGTAAGATTACATGGGCTATTACAAACTAAAAATAAGCGATTTACTATAGTATAATACTTAAAAAATATATAATAACAATAATATACAACAGCATAATTTATATCTTTGTAGGTACGGTATGAAATCTAAAATTTCATATAATATAGTATAATTAACATTAAAACTTTAAAGATTAAAATTACAGCTTATGAACATTCTAAAATTTAAATATTCATATTTAGCATTTGTTACAATTACTTATTTAGTTGCATGTAACAATACTAACGAGCATTTAGAAAAAGATTCTAATACTAATGTTATTACGCATAATCAGCACCCTTCGGAGTTAAAAGTTGATGTTCTTAAAAAAGGAGATCATGTTCCGAGCAATAAAGTTTGTATGGTTAATGATGAATATATGGGCAAAGAACAGCTAGAAGTGCCACTTGATGGTAAGATGTACTACGGTTGTTGTGAAATGTGTAAGAATAGAATACCACAAGATGAGAAAGTAAGATATTCAATAGATCCCCTCACTAATAAAAAGGTGGATAAGGCTTTAGCATATATTGTCTTAGCTAGTGATAATGGACAAGTGTATTATTTTGAAAATGAAAGCAATTATTTAAAATTTAATAATAAAAATTAAATTTTAGATTTAATTAATATGAATGGATAATAAGTTCTAATTATACTATTTATACAATTATATTAAGACTTAATCTCATTTATACTACGAATAAATATTAATATATTCTTTTTTAATTGGGGACCAATAAAGTCCATAATTTAAAAAATTTTAATGGAAATTTTTAATTCATACTTAATATCAATTATTGAACAATTTTATGGTATAACATGGCTTGAATTTATAGGTGTATTTTTTGCTGTGTTGCAAGTTTTGTTTGCAAAAGCGAATAAGGTATGGTTATATCCATGTGGAATAATCAGTATATGTATTACAAGTTACTTATATTTTGAAATCCAATTATATGCAGAAATTCTTTTGCAATTGTATTATTTAATTATGAGCATTTATGGATGGATGTTATGGAAGAATAAAAAAGGAGAAGGATCAGAAATAAGTTTGTCCTCGAATTCTGAAAAAAGAAAATCAATATTAATTGTAATAGGAACATTTTTTTTCTTATATTTTATATTGATAAAACACACAAACTCAGATGTCCCTCTATGGGATGCAATGGTTAGCGCTTTTGCTTGGGCAGGGATGTGGTTGCTGGCTAAAAGAAAAATTGAAAATTGGATTTATTTAAATATAAGTAATTTAATATCTATTCCATTATTATTGCATAAGGGATTAATCCTATATACATTACTAACCCTATTTTTATTTATAATAGCTATATTTGGATATCTAGATTGGAAAAAAATATTAAAAAATAAAGAATTATTAACCTAAAAATTTAAAGTATGACTTGGACAATAATTATTGGTATTCTTGCAGGTTTTTTAGCTGGTATATTGATGAGGGGTAAAGGTTTTGGTTGTTTAGTTAACTTAATAATAGGTGTTGTTGGTAGTGTTTTAGGGACCAAGATATTTAAAATTTTGAATATTTCCGTAAATGAAAATAGTAGAATAGGAGATTTATCTATGTCTTTAGTTGGGGCTATAGTTCTTTTGGCTATTGTATCAATATTTAGAAAAATTAAATAAAAAACTATCTCAGTATTGAGATAGTTTTTTATTTAAAAATATTTTAATTATTTGTGTTTTTTATAAAGTTCTGACACTTTGTCCCAATTAACAACATTAAAAAATGCATTAATGTAGTCAGGTCTTCGGTTTTGGTAGTTCAAATAGTAAGCATGTTCCCAAACATCTAAACCTAAAATAGGATAACCAGAGACACCAACTTCTGGCATTAAAGGATTATCTTGATTAGCAGTTGAACCTATGGAAAGTTTTCCATCTTTTACAACCAACCAAGCCCATCCCGAACCAAATCTACTGGCAGCAGCTTTTGAAAATTCATCTTTAAAAGAATCGAAAGATCCAAAAGTAGCATCAATGGCTTCTGCTAATTCTCTACTAGGTTTTCCTTGTCCTTCAGGGGTTAACCATTCCCAGAATAAACAATGATTTAAATATCCACCTCCATTGTTTCTAATAGGGGTTTGGTTAAAACCTTTAACTATGATCTCTTCAATGGGTAAAGATTCAAGCTCAGTTCCCTTAATTGCGTTATTTAAATTTGTAGTATAAGTCGCATGATGCTTATTGTAATGCACATCCATCGTTTTAGCATCAATATGAGGTTCTAAAGCTTCGTATGCATACGGTAGTTTTGGTAATTCAAAAGCCATAATTTAAAAATTTATTTGATTAAACAATCTATATTTGGGTGACAAATATCATACCATTAAAAGAAATCATATAAAAAACAAAATTTAAGATAAAAAATAAATTTTGATGATAAATAATTTCATTTATTCATAAGTTCTTTGCCAAATATAGTGGAAAAAAATCTTTATATTAATAAAGGTATTCCAGCATTGTAACAAGATTCTTTCATTTTGTTAGGCCAAATGCTTGATTGTACTTCTCCAACGTGAGCTTTTCTTAATAAGAACATACAAAGTCTTGATTGTCCAATTCCTCCACCGATAGATAGAGGTAGTTCATCATTTAAAAGCCTTTGATGAAAATAAAGTTCTTTTCTTTCTTCCTTATCAGTCAGTTGCAATTGTTTAATTAGTGACTCTTTATTTACACGTATACCCATAGAAGAAAGTTCAAGCGATTGGTTTAGAACCTGGTTCCATACAATGATATCGCCATTGAGACCAGAATAAGGACTTTCAGATAGTGAAGTCCAATCGTCATAGTCCGGAGATCGTACATCGTGAGCTTCTCCATTGCTTAACTTATCCCCAATTCCCATAATAAAAACAGCCCCATGTTCTTTGGCTATTTTATGTTCTCTCTCTTTGGGTGTAAGATCAGGATACTTTTGCAATAATTCTTCGGAATGTATAAAATAAATATTTTTAGGCAATTGAGGAATTAGTTTGGGATATATTTCGTACGCCATATATTCAGTTCTACGTATAGAATCGTATATATTAGTAACAATTTCCTTTAGAAAAGAAATCTTCCGATCTTCAGCAGATATTACTCGTTCCCAATCCCATTGATCTACATATATAGAATGTATGTTATCCATATCTTCGTCTGCGCGAATTGCATTCATATCTGTATAAATACCGTAACCATTTTCAATTTGAAGATCAGCTAGCGTTAACCTTTTCCATTTGGCTAGAGAATGCACAATTTCTGCTTTTTGCTCTTGCATATCTTTAATAGGAAAGTTTACTGCTCTTTCGTTGCCTGCTAAATCATCATTAATACCAGTACCCTTTAAAACAAAAAGTGGAGCAGTAACCCTTCTTAGATGCAATTCTGAAGATAAATTTAGTTGAAAAAAATCTTTTATTTGTTTTATTGCTAATTCAGTTTCCCTTAAATTAAGAATAGGTTTGTATCCTTCAGGAATAATTAAATTACTCATAAATATTTCTTATTTTAAGTAAAAATACTAATTATTAAATTCTTATCTACAAAATAATAGGATCTTTTTTCAATTAATATCACTTGTAAAATTGTATAAAAAATTATATAAATACTATTAAGATTTTTATACATTTGTTGCTTGCCTCTACTTATGAGTAATGATTATAATAACAATACAGGTTTAATTATTTTAAACAATATACCCGATCCTATTAAACCTGGTTGGGGATGTTTTCTTTTGTTTTATTTTAATTCGTATATAGATCATGTGCCTTACTGTATTAAAAGGCTACAAAAGATAGCAGTTAATCCTACAGATTGGTCTAAAGCTAAAGACATTGGTGAAAACATTTTAAAATTTTCTAAGGAAAATCCTTTTTTTGTGCCATCTTCTTATCTCACTCTAGCTCATAATATAGCAAAAATGATTGATCGAATTGCAAATCCTTCTTCTTCTTCTTCTGATAGAAGAGAGGAATGGAAAATTCCTTTTCTAGCAATGGAAACTGCAATTTATTTTAAAGATTCAGTTTTAGAGAATGATATTGAATCAACATTGTCTTTATTTACTCGAGTACCAGAATTAAAAAATACCATTAAAAATAGTAAGGATTTTGTTTTATTTAAAAGAATTAACGATATACTATGGATCAATTGGTATTCCGACTTGGAACATGATTTAAATCCTACTTATAAATATCAAAATTACTTGCCTGATATTTTTATTTTAAAAAAATCAAATGCCAGTATTGAGTCTATAGCTAACCGAATACTGCAAATTGAGAAAGATATTATAAAGCTACCTGGAGATCAGGAAAATTGTAAAATTGTAGCTTCTGCTATTTATAATTTAAAATATTAACAATTAAAATCAATTATATTTTATTTTTTTGATGTATAATTGTCTAAATATTCAAAATGGATTTTATTTTATCTTTACTTTACAAAATAAGATATGTAGAAATTATTGAATTTTTAGGAACTTTTGCTTTTGCTATAAGCGGAATTAGAGGGGCAGCAACTAAAAATTGTGATTGGTTTGGTGCCTATGTTCTAGGTTTTGTTACAGCTGTAGGTGGAGGAACATTGAGAGACTTATTACTAAATCAAACTCCATTTTGGTTGCATAATGGTTTCTATGCATTATGCTCATTTTTTGCATTAATCTTTTACATTTTTTTAAGAGAACATTTAAATCATTTAAATCGTTTTTTCTTTTGGAGTGATAGTATAGGATTGGGGTTATTCGTTTTTGTAGGAGCCCAAAAAGCTATGGTAGCAGGTTATTCCTTTTGGGTTGTAATAACAATGGGAACAATCACCGGCATTATGGGGGGAATTATGAGAGACACTCTTTTAAACCGTATTCCAGTAATTTTTAAAAGAGAGCTTTATGCATTTTCATGTATTGTTGGAGGTAGTACCTTTGTAATTCTTAATTGGTTAAGATTTGAGTTACCTTTAATCAGTCTACTTACAGTGGGCATTGTTGTTTTTATAAGGTTTGTGGCTGATAGATGGAACCTGCAATTTCCGCGATTGAAGAGTGAAACAATTAGACAAAGAGAAAATTAAATAAGTTAAAAAATAATGCACCTATTTATAAAGTAGGTGCATATCTATTTATTTTTTATTTTCAATCCAATTTTTAACTTTATCTGAAAGTATAGATTCTTTAGGAGGAACAACATCCACAAGTTTACCATTCTCATCAATTAAATATTTTTGGAAATTCCATTCAACCTCTGAGTCCATTACTCCATTTTCTGATTTCTTGGTTAACCATTTATAAATGGGTGCTATTTCATCGCCTTTCACTGATATTTTAGACATCATGGGGAAAGATACATTAAAATTCGCCGTGCAAAATTTCTTGATCTCTTCATTACTTCCTGGCTCCTGTCCTAAGAAGTCGTTAGCAGGAAATCCTAAAATCACAAAATTTTTGTCTTTATATGTGTTGTATAATTTTTCTAAATCAGCATATTGAGGTGTATTTCCACATTTAGAAGCAGTATTTACAATCATTATTTTTTTTCCTTTTAAACTGTCCATTTTAAAAGGTTTTCCATCAATATCGGTAACTTCAAAACTATAAATAGTAGAAATAGAATCTTTTTTTGATAAATTATTTTCTGATGAATTAGATTCTTGCTTTACTTCTGTCTTAGCATTGCAATTAATTAAAGTTAATTGTAATAATCCTAAAATACCACAGGTGATTATTATTTTTTTCATAAATAAAAAATATTTTTAATATTTCAAATGTAGTCTTTTTATAAGAAGATCACATATAAATTCAATATTTTATTAATAAGAATAATAGATATAATTTTAGCTATATTTAAAATAATAATAAATGAATTAATAAATTAATAAAAAGTTATGATTGTAGATTTTAAATAAATCGAATAATTAATAATTAGGCATTAATCCGTATTGGTTTGAAATAAAAGTTTGATTATTAAACGCTTCATCTTTCAAAAAAATTTCAATACAGCTAGGATCTTTTTCCCAATATTTTTTTACAGTATAACCGAACATATCTCCTGAATTAATATTATTTTCAATGTGTGAATCGTTGGGATTAACAATAATTTTTAAACCTGTTGAAGCATTCATCATTTCCATATCTCCTCTACTATTTCCACCTACGATTAATGGAGGAACCTTTATGAAAGTATTTATTGCTTCAGCCTTGCCTTGATTCATAGGATAAGGATTAACTAATAGGTTGGTAGCTAAATTATTTTCACTAATGACGGCTTTCATTCCAATAATTCTTTCCTTGGGTATTCCTAGTTCTCTGTGAATAATTTCTTGATATAACAACTCCGGTGAAGCTGAAATTATCCATATTTCAAAATTAAATTTTTTAAGATTTGTCAATAGTTCTTTCATTTCACCATAAAATTTATTTTTATACTTACTGTCGAAAGTACTAGTACCAAGATGCTCAATTTCTTTAACCGTCATACCTGAAAGAAAGTTTAAAGTATTTTGTACATAATCATTTTCATCTATGGGTTTTAAAATATGAAATAAATAATTCATCTTTTCAATTGATATAGAATCATTTTTACCGTCATACTTCATTTTTGCGTAGGTAAAAATTGCTTCTTCCGATAAGTAGTAGGGAACTTGTCCCAATAAGGTTCCGTCACAATCAAAAACGGCAACCTTCCTATCTTTAATAGTTAGAGACGAAACCAAAAACTGCTTCAGTTTTTCATTGATCTCATCAGAAAAACCATTTATTTTTTTATAAGTTTGTGAATTCAAGTATATGGAGCTTACCATAAAAATAACTAGGATTAAAATTTTTTTCATTTAAAAAAGTTTTAAACGCAATATTTATACATTTATAGTTACTAAAATTAAAATAAATAAATGAAAAATATATATTATAGGTTTGCATTATTCTTATTCATTGTTCAATGCAGTCCTTATAAAAAAGCTGAATCACAATTAAATAAAGGTGATTACGCCCAAGCTTTTGAGACTTCAATAAACGTGTATACAAAAAATTATTCCCAAGATAAAAAAGAAAAACAATTAATACTATTGCAAAATGCTTATTTAAATGCAAATAAAAAAGAAGAAGAAGAATTGAAGATTCTTAAATCTAATCTCATTCCAGACTATAAAAGAATCTATTTAGTAACTAAAAGTCTATCTAATAGATATGCAAAGATTAGCCCCTTACTTCCCTTATATAACAATGGAAAAGAATTAAAATTCCCAACCAAAGATTTACAACAAGCCTTGGCATTGGCTAAAGAAAATTATTTAAATTCCTACTACAATAAAGGCGTGAGTTTACTTGAAAGGAATAACAAGGCTAGTGCTAGGGACGCATACGAATATTTTCAAGAAATAAAAGAAGTAGATGCTAATTACAGAGATATTTCATTTAAATTAAAGGAAGCCTATAATCAGGGATTAAATATAATTTTAGTTGGTGTAAAAAACAATTCAGGAACCTATTTACCAAGCGACTTACCTCAAACACTTTTATTTAATATAAATAATTATAATAAGAATTTTTGGACTCTTTTCACTTTAGATTTTAATGAACCGCATGACGAAGAAGTGGTTGTAAATATTAATGGAGCATTCGTAAATTATGGGAATGAAAGAATTTTTACACATAATTATGAAAAAGATATTATAGATGGTTGGGAGTATTTGAAAGATTCAAGAGGATTTAATATAAAAGATGCAGACGGAAATTATATTAAGGTTGATAGATATGTTAAATTACAAGCACAGGTAACAGAAGTTATTAAACAAAGAGATGCCGTTATTAATGCAACATTTCAACTTTACAATTCTTTTACTGGAAATTTAATAAATACCTATCCTGTAACTTCAAGATCTGAGTTTAAATCTGCTTATGGTATTTTAAACGGGAATAGAGAAGCTTTGGATATATATGCATTAGAACTGATTAATGCTCCTAGAGTACCTTATCCGAATGATAGGCAAATGTTAACTGATTGCGGTATAGATTTAAGAAATCAGTTAATAAATTTCTTAAATAGTCTTTAAGATTAATTAGATAAGTAAATTTTGTAACTTGCAATAAAATATATTTAGTAATGTCAGAGAATAACATATTAGATACGCTTATAATTGGTTCAGGTCCATCCGGTTTTACCGCTGCAATTTATGCAGCAAGAGCTGAAATGAACCCAATATTAATTTCAGGAATGGAATTGGGAGGGCAATTGACGACAACTACCGAAGTTGAAAATTTCCCCGGATATCCTGAGGGTATAACTGGCCCTGAAATGATGGTACAGCTGCAAAAACAAGCGGAGCGTTTTGGAACAAAAGTAATTATTGATACTGTTGTACAGGTAGATTTTGGAAATCAGTTGGGAGATACACATACTGTTAAAACTTCATCGGGCAATGACTATAAGGCAAAAACCTTAATAATTTCTACCGGCGCAAGTGCTAAATATTTAGGAAAAGAATTTGAAGAAAAATATAGAGGTGGAGGAGTATCTGCCTGTGCAACTTGTGACGGATTTTTCTATAGAGGTAGAAATGTGGTAGTTGTGGGTGGAGGAGACACAGCGGCAGAAGAAGCTACCTATTTAGCTAAAATTTGTAAGACGGTTTATATGGTAGTTAGAAAAGACTATTTGAAAGCTTCTAAAATTATGCAAGAAAGAGTAGAAAGCACGTCTAACATTGTCTTAATGTATAACCATGAAGTAGTTGATTTAAAAGGTGAAAATAATTTAGTGGCTCAGGCTGTAGTTAAAAATAATATCACTAATAAAGAGTCTATTTTAGAGGTTGATGGCTATTTTGTGGCTATTGGCCACTCGCCCAATACTAAAATCTTTGAAGGAAAGCTTGATCTGGATGAGACAGGATATGTAAACGTTCAACCATTTTCTACACAAACAAATATTCCCGGTGTATTTGCTGCTGGAGATGTTGTGGATAAAAAATATAGACAAGCCATTACTGCCGCAGGATCAGGATGTATGGCAGCCTTGGATGCTGAGAGATATTTATCTCAAATTACTCATTAGATTTGCTTAGGCATTTATATATTGAATAATGAATTTTCCAAGTAAAATTTTAGAAAAATCAGTAGAAGAAATATCTCAATTGCCAGGAATAGGTAAAAGAACTGCTTTGCGTTTAGCCTTGCATTTACTAGAGGTACCTAAGAATCAGGCGGATAATTTAGCCAATTCTATAAGCCAATTGGTTCATAACATTAAACATTGCAAAGAGTGTAATAATCTTTCTGATACTGAAGTATGCATCATTTGTGGAAATTCTTTTCGTGATGATAAAACCATCTGTGTGGTGGAGGATGTTAGAGACGTAATGGCAATAGAAAATACGCATCAGTACCAAGGAAAATATCATGTTCTAGGAGGTAGAATTTCGCCCATGGAAGGAATTAGTGCCTCTGATCTATGTATCTTTCCATTATTGGAAAGAATAAAAGAAAAACAAGTGGTAGAAATTATATTTGCTTTAAGTGCTACTATTGAAGGGGATACCACAATGTTTTATTTATATAAATTAATGAAAGATTTAAAAATAAAATTTACTACCATCGCGCGTGGAATAGGAGTAGGGGACGAACTAGAATATACCGATGAACTTACTTTGATAAGATCATTGCAAAATAGAGTACCCTATAGCCAAGATTTAATCTAAATAAAAAAACCTTATATATACATATAAGGTTTTTTTATATTAATCCTTTTGTTTAAAAACTTTTAAATAGGTAGAAAGTAAGAAAATACATATTCCAAAAATTCCTATTAAGGCAAATGAATATCTTAGATTAAAAGCATGAGAAATATATCCAATTATTGGTGGGCCTAATAAGAAACCAACGAAACCTATGCTTGAAACAATAGTTAAAGCCATTCCCGTATTAATTTTTGTTTTTTGTCCGGCTAAACTATAGATCGTAGGAATAATGCTAGAGACTCCCAAACCAATAAGCATAAAGGATAGGGTAGTAATTATTATATGTGGAAATAAAACAGCTATAAACAAACCAATAGATATGGATAAACCACAAACTTGTATAATACGTTGTTTCCCCCATTTTTGAGCGGCATAATCAGCAATAAAACGTCCTGTTGCCATCATAATCATAAAAGCAGCAAATCCTAAAGGAGCCCAATTTTTAGAAACATGAACAACTTCTTCAAAATAAATTCCACTCCAGTCAAACATAGCACCCTCTGAAGCCATACCACAGAATGCTGTTATTCCTAATAAATATAGAAACATTTCTGGGTAGGTCTTTTTTTTGTATGATTTGTTATTAGTTTCTTGAATTGATTGTACAGTTTTTTCATTGGATTCTAATGATACGGATTTTTTATCTGGCTGTAAATATTTACAATTAAAAATTATTAATATCCCTACAATAAAAAGTATAAATATATAATGTTGTAAAGGGGTTAAACCTAGGTTAATCATTAACAAACCAATTAAAGATCCAAAAAATCCTGCCAAGCTCCATCCGCCGTGAAACGATGACATGATGGGTTTTTTGTAAATATTTTCAATAATAATTCCTTGAGTATTGACAGAAATATTTACAAAATTTCCAAAAAAACCAAAGGCAACTAGGCTTAACATTAAGGTAAGTAAACTTGAGGATAATCCAACAGCAATAAGCCCTAAAACATGTAAAGGCAAAGCGAGTAATAATACTTTTTTGCTTCCTAAACGAGATATTAAAAAGCCAGATAGAACCATTCCTAAAATCTGTCCAATAGGGATCATTAAAAGAACATTCCCCCATTCTCCATCACCAACATGAAAATAATTCTTAATATCTGGAATTCTGCTTGCCCAACTGGAAAAACATATACCTTGACATATATAAAAGGCAAAAATTCCCAGACGTATTTGTTTATTTGAAAATTTAGATGAACAACTACTTATATTTTCATTCATGAAAACAAAATTTAAAAATTACGGCAAATGTAATAAGCAAGAATTGATTAATTCTATTTTTAGAAGTAAAATATTTAATATAATATAGAATAAAATTTATTGAATAAAAATTATTCATAATGAAATATTATCAATTAAAATATTTAAATTATAATTGGTAATAAGTTTTATATGTCAACAAAATTAAAGTTTGAACACCTTATGTATTCGATTAAGTTAAAATAATTATCATTTAAGTATTAAGCAAACATCATTTTTATGAGTTTTTTATACTTTCAATAAGGTTTTCAATATCCTTGGGATATATATTACCGATATTACCCATACGGAAAGTATCAGCCATTGAAATTTTTCCTGGATATATGACATATCCTTTGGATTTTAGTTGATTGTAAAAATCAATAAATGAAAAATTACTGAAGGGATACAGAAATGATGTTATGATAGGACTTTGTACGTTCATGGGTAGTAAAGGTTTGAATCCTAAAGACTTCATACCCTCAATAAGAAGTTTATTATTTTCTTTGTATCGCAAATATCGTGATTCAATTCCTCCTTCTTCTTCAAGTTCCTTCAATGCTTGAAAAAAAGCTATAACTACATGGGTAGGAGAGGTGAATCTCCATTTACCATTGCCTTCTTCCATGGTTATCCATTGATCATATAAATCCAAGGATAATGACCGGGCTATACCCTTACATTCTTTTAATTTATCCTTCAATGCAATTACAAAACCAAATCTGAGAACTCCCTGTATACATTTATTGGAACTGCTTATAAGAAAGTCAATGCCTAAATCTTTTATATCTATCGGTATTCCTCCAAAGCTGCTCATAGCATCTACAATAAAAGTTACTGGATAATTTTTCACTACATCACTTATTTCTTTTAACGGATTAAGTATTCCAGTAGTAGTTTCGCAATGTACCATGGAGAAGTGTGTGATATCTTTATTTTCATTTAGTAGATTCTTAACCTGTATTGGGTCAATGATTTCTGTTTCATTTAGGGATACCAAGAGATGGTTAATTTTATAATAAGTGGCTATTTCAGCCATTCTTTTTCCATAGGCGCCATTTGCAACTATTAGCAGTTTATCTTGGGGGCGTAACACAGATCCAATAGGTGGATTCAACGCAAAATGTACCACTTCCTTGCATTAAAACACTGGTATATTCATTGGGAGTAGCTTTGGCTAAATGAACTAGCTGATTGCGTATAGACATTACAATATTTTCATTGTAATCTTTATCCCATGTACACCAGTCTTTTAGCATTGAATTTTTAACAGAATCAGTAGTTGTTAGAGGACCTGGAGTTAAAAGTAAATATTCTTTCATAGTTTTATAGTTGATTTATAGAATCAATGTAAGAAGGTAATTCGGTAATATTGTCCAAAACTGCATCTGCCCCTGCATTCAACATTCTCTCACGAACTTTATTTTTTAAAATTTCTTTTTCTGAGTCTGGTAATTGATTATATTCAAGTTCAGTAAGTCCCATTTCATTACTTCCAACAATAATGCCTACACTTTTAACTTTTGCATTAATACCTTCTTGTATATCTGCAATTGTATCTCCAACTTTAACTACTTGTTCTACCGAGGGAATGGCTAAATCAATCATGTTTTTATAAATCATATAGGGAGCCGGTCGACCGGCGGGTACATCATTTGGAGTTACCAAATGATCAACATAATAACCCTTTTTTTCTGCCTCCGGTCTAACTATATCCATCAAAGCTTGAGTATAACCTGTGGTTGATCCAATTAAGATGCCTTCGTTACGCAAAGAATTTAAAGTTTCAATTACCTTAGGAATAGGGGTTGTAAAATCAGAAAGAGAGGTAAATAAATGTTTTTCAAAACTTTGATACATTTTGTGAACGTCCTCCATAGACCAATTTCGATTATAAACCTCATGAAATTTATCATTAACTTCAGGCATGGAAAGAATTGATTTAATATGATCTATCTTAAGCAAACCCATTCGCTCTCTATCTTGTCGGTAAGTGATATTTATTTTTTTTTCATCAGAAAATACTTTTAGAAAGGCATGAAGTGGGGCAAAGCAACCATAGTCAATAGCTATTCCCGCCAATCCATAATTATACAAGTAATTTTTTTCATTGAATATATTTAATTTTTAAAATTGTGTAAACTTAAATGGTATAGCTAGAATTTGTATTTATATTACCCTCTTCATTATATTTTTGTAGCTCTAGCTTATTTTTTTCTTTTTTTGCTCGAAATTGTAGGTAAAACAAAGCATATATAAATGCGAGACAACAAAATATGCCTGTATATCCGGATAATTGATTGTAAAAGGTAAGCCAATGAATATTACTGCCAAAAAATTCTTTAATGAATAAAACTAATACAGTACCTATATAACCTAAAAAATCATTTAATACAATGAAAAAGCCAACATTACCTTTAATTTTAAAACAAGCAATAAACATTTCAAAAAATATGGTTTGAAAAGCAAGAAATGCAAAATATAAACATAAACTTTGAATAAATAACCATAGAACAGTATCTAATTTCAATTGATTGTAGTTTAAAGATGTTATTGCCATTAAACACATTCCAACAATAAGAACGAACAATAAAATTTTTAAAGCACTTAAGTTATTTTTTATTAAATAAACTAAACAAAAAGTAACTAAAACTATAATAGTAACAACAGTATCAATCTGAGCAAATAACCAGTTGGAGTGCTCAGATGTGTTAACAATTTTTACCAAGAAATCCTTTTTTATATCACGTGTGATCGTTAAAACTACATTTGCTATAAATAATACTATTAACAATAGAGCAAAATTTTTCACTAATTTTATTCTATCAATATTATTTAAAGGTTCTCTTTTCGATTTTGATTCAATATCTTCCCCATTAGGTTCAGGCAAACGATTGAGTATATAGATTAATAAGATAAGTATTGGCAAAGCTATTCCACCAATAAGAGCAGGCATCCAAAATTCGTTTATCTTTAAAACATTCATCATATACAAACCGACAGATTTTGCAGTTCCAGAACTGATTACCATGCTTACCCCCATAAAGCTTGCTAAAATATCAGTAAGTTTTCTACCTTCTAAATAACTAAAAAATAAATCCCCACATGCAACCAAAAGATAGGCCGTTGATAAACATTGGAATTAAATTATAAGGAGAATTTAATAATTCAAATAAAATTAGAGCCATCTCAGCAATCACCATGGAGCCAATGATAAACTTAAATCTGTTTTTTCTTTTTAAATCAGATATTAATTTAATACCAATAAATTTAGATATTGCATAGCCCAGAATCTGTATAATTGTTACAACCACTTTATAATCAACGCCAAAAACTTGTATACCTTCAAAAGTTGCAGAAGTATAAGGTTTACGCAATGCATAGACCAAAGAATAAGACAATAAAGCAGCTCCTCCCGCCCATAGAATAAATAATAAACGAGAAGAATAATTTTTAAAATTATTAATTTTTAACATAATGTTTAGCAAGTATAATTTAGAACCAAAGAAAAAAAAATTATGTTACAATAATTTTGTAATTATGTTATAAGATAGTTATAAATATTGTTTATAATAATCTAAAAAACTATATTTAAATTTAAATTTTAATATATTTTGTAAAGGATAATAAATTAATATAAATACAATAAAATTTTTTGTAATTTCGCTATTAGACTATATTTAGTTTAAAATCGTTATATTAAAGATTAAATTTTAAGAAATTTATTTATGAAAAAATTCAGTACAGGAATTATAATTTTAGTTATTGCCATTTTTTTAATTGGTTTTTATATTGTTACAAGCAATAAAATGGTGGTTCTAAATAATGATGTTAAATTGAAGTGGGGAGCTGTAGAAACTGCCTATCAAAGAAGAGCAGATTTAATAACCCAATTAGCGGCAACGGTTAAAAAAGCAACAAATTACGAAAGAGAAACTTTAACAGCTGTCGTTGAAGCTAGAGCAAGGGCTACCTCTGTACAAATTGATCCTTCCAATTTAACACCTGAAAAATTGGCTGAATTTCAGAAGGCTCAAGCAGGTTTAAACAGTGCTTTAAGTAGACTTTTAGTCTCAGTAGAAAAATATCCCGATCTAAAAGCTAATCAAAGCATTTTAGCTTTTCAGAGTCAGCTTGAAGGTACAGAGAATCGGATAAAAATTGATAGAGATAATTACAATATATCGGTTACCGAATATAATAATTATATAACAAAATTACCCTACAGCATAATATCAAGTATAAAAGGTTTAAAAGAAAAGACTCTGTTTAAATCCTTTGAAGGATCAGATAAATCTCCAGATGTTGATTTATTGTTAAACGGAGAAAAATAATTAATTTAATGCTATTTACAAATAATCAAGAAAAGCATATTATCAATGCCATTCAACAAGTTGAAAAATTTACAACCGGTGAAATAAGGGTATATGTTGATATGCTTTTACAAGGAGATCCATTGGCTGAGGCTCAAAGATTATTTTATAAATTGGAGATGCAAAAAACAAAAAATAAAAATGGAGTTTTAATATACGTTTCTGAAAACAAAAAAAAAGTGGCAGTAGTTGGAGATGAAAATATCCATAGTTTTGTAAACCAATCCTTTTGGAATAATCTAATTGAAGAAATTCTACACTCATTTAAAAATAAACAATTTGACATTGGAATCCTCACAGCCATTAAAAAAATAGGGGAACAATTAATAAAATATTTTCCATCAACCACTGAAAATTTTGGTATAAATCAAATACCCAATGAGATTATATACAATAAATAGTTTATGGAGAATTTTGCTTGTGTTGCTATTAAATACAAGCATTTTTTCAGCCCAAAAGGAATTTCAAATTCCTGATAAGCCAGCAAAAATATATCCAGTAAATGACTATGCAGGAGTTTTAACTCAAGCTCAAAAAAATCTTTTAGAAAAAAAACTTATTGCATATAATGATTCAACCTCTACGGAAATATTGCTATGTATAGTTAAAACCCTGACGGGAGATGATATAAATTATGTAGCTGCACGTTGGGGGGAAAGATGGAAGATAGGTAAACAAAGCAAAAATAATGGAATTTTAATATTAATAGCAACAGAAGATAGACAATTGTCCATACAGAACGGTAGAGGTACAGAAGATGCTATGACAGATTTCATCTCTCACCAAATTATAAATGATTATATGATACCGTATCTAAAAAACGGGGATTATTACGGGGCATCTAATTCAGGGATTGATCAAATTTTTAATGTTTTACAAGGAAAATTTAAATCATCTTCCAAAGATCAGCCACTAGATTTAGTCTCCTCGTTGGTATTTATTATTGTTTTAATTATACTTTTTATATACATATCACAAATACTAAAAGGAAAAAGAAAAGGTACCTACTATAATAAAAATGGTAAAAATAAAGATGATGATTTTTGGGGTCCAGGTGGTGGATTTTTTGGAGGTGGATTCGGAGGCTTTGGAGGTGGATTTTCAGGAAGATCCGGTGGTGGTTTCGGCGGTTTCGGCGGTGGGGGAAGTTTCGGCGGCGGCGGTGCTAGTGGAAGATGGTAATTTAAAATTAAAAGTTATTTAAAATTAATTTTTAAAATTTTCTCTAAATAATATTTAGATTATATCTAAAAGGCTGAATATTTGATTATACATCATTTGTATAATAATATAAAAGACAATGATTAGTCTAAAATTTTTTAACTCATAAATTGGGTAGTAAATGAAATTCAATGTTAATTTAATAATGCTTGTCATTAATGAAAAGTATAATCTTTATAGCAATAATTTTTAGTCTTACACTTAATTCCTGTGAACGTAAGGACAAGACAGACAATAAACAAATAGAAAAAAAAGTATCAATGAAAACAATACCATTAAATATAGAAGATTTTAAAGTTAAAATTATGGATTACCAAAATAATCCGGATCAATGGAAATTTTTGGGAAATAAACCAGCGATCATAGATTTTTATGCTGATTGGTGTGGTCCATGTAAGATGGTAGCACCCATTTTAGAAGAGTTGGCAGCAGAGTATGAGGGCAAAATTGATGTTTATAAAGTAGATACAGAAAAAGAACAGGAACTTGCTGCAATGTTTGGTATTAGAAGCATACCTTCTTTATTATTTATTCCGATGGATGGAGAACCTCAAATGGTACAAGGAGCTATCTCCAAAAAAGATTTTGAAAACATTATCAAAGAAATAATTTTTAAATAAATTAATTACTGATAAAATATGTCAAGTTGTCTTAACCACATATAATTCTATATTATTTTTTGATTTCTTATAAAAAGAAGTGTAGTAGTTAGTTAGAATTAAATTTTATCTTAAAAAAAATAATAATAAGCTTTGGCTTGAAGTTTGAGGACTTCGACCTATAAAAAAATATTCTTAATAAATAAATTTTGAATTTATGTACTGGACTTTAGAATTAGCATCCTATTTAAGTGATGCACCTTGGCCCGCAACAAAAGATGAATTAATCGATTATGCTATTAGAACAGGAGCACCTTTGGAAGTAGTAGAAAATCTTCAAGCCATAGAAGACGAAGGAGAAATATACGATAGTATTGAAGAAATATGGACCGATTATCCAACAGATGATGACTTTCTCTGGAACGAAGACGAATATTAAATAAATAAAGCCCTTATATAGGGCTTTATTTATTCACTTAAATTATTTGTAACAGAGCCAAATTTACTAAATTTGCTTGTTTAAAAATTAACAATACACCTCATACAGCATGAATATATTAAATTCTATCCTTAAACTATTTGTTGGAGATAAACATAAAAAAGATCTTGAACTCTTAAATAAATATTTAGAGAAAATAAAAAATGAAGAAGAGCAAATAGCAACCTTATCGATTGATCAACTTAGATATAAAACCATTGAGTTTAAGGAGAAAATAAATGAAGCAACCCAAGAAATCAGAACTAAAATTAATGATTTAAAGCAAAAAACTCAAACGACTGAAGATGTTGAAGAAAAAGAAAAGTATTACGCAGAAATAGAAAAATTAGAAAAAGAATCGTACGAAATAGAAGAAAAAGTACTAGAGGAAATCTTACCGCAAGCCTATGCAGTGATAAAAGAAACGGCTAAAAGATTTACAGAAAATTCTACTATTGAAGCTTCAGTTACAGACTTTGATAAAGAACTAGCAAATGCTAAGGAATATGTAACCATTAATGGAGAGAAATCCATCTGGAAAAATAATTGGAATGCAGCAGGAAAGGATGTTCAATGGGATATGATTCATTATGATGTGCAGTATATAGGTGGAACTGTTCTACACAAGGGTAAAATTGCAGAAATGGCAACCGGAGAAGGGAAAACTTTGGTAGGAACCTTACCCATGTATTTAAATGCACTGACAGGTAGAGGAGTTCATGTAGTGACAGTTAATGACTATTTAGCCAAAAGGGACTCTGCTTGGATGGCTCCTATATTTGAATTTCATGGTTTAAAAGTAGATTGTATAGATAATCATCAACCCAACTCAGAATCAAGAAGACAAGCCTATTTGTCTGATATCGTATACGGAACCAATAATGAATTTGGATTTGATTACTTGCGTGACAATATGGCAAATTCTCCTTCAGATCTAGTACAAAGAGAATTAAATTATGCCATAGTTGATGAGGTGGATTCTGTATTGATAGACGATGCCCGTACACCTTTAATTATTGCAGGTCCGGTTCCACAAGGAGATAAGCAAGAGTATCAAATATTAAAACCAGTAGTTGAAAGTATTTTTACAGTTCAGAAAAACGAATTAACTAAAATATTTCAAGAAGCTAAACAATTATTAGCCAATGGAGATAAAAAGCTGGGAGGACAAAAACTTTATCAAGTTTTTAGAGGATTACCTAAATTTAAACCTTTAATCAAATTTTTATCTGAAGAAGGAAACAAAGCTATTCTATTAAAGGCTGAAGCTTATTTTATTTCAGACAATAATAGAATGATGCCAGAAGCAGATAAAGATTTATATTTTGCTATTGACGAAAAAAATAATCAAGTAGAATTAACCGATAAAGGAATTGAATTTTTATCCAAAGGCAATGAAGATCCACATTTCTTTATGCTTGAAGATTTAGGTTCTGCTATTGCAGATATAGAAAGCAAAAATTTACCTAAAGAAGAAGAGCATAAAGAAAAAGAAGAGTTTTTAAGAGAATTTGCAATTAAATCTGAAAGAATTCATTCACTAAATCAACTACTTAAAGCCTATACATTATTCGAAAAAGATATAGAGTATGTAGTTATGGATGGTCAAGTAAAAATCGTTGATGAGCAAACCGGACGGATCATGGAAGGACGTCGTTACTCAGATGGTTTACACCAAGCCCTAGAAGCAAAAGAAAATGTTAAAATTGAAGCTGCTACCCAAACTTTTGCAACCATAACCCTACAAAATTATTTTAGAATGTATAATAAGCTTGCAGGAATGACAGGAACGGCAGAAACAGAGGCGGGTGAATTTTGGGAAATCTATAAATTAGACGTGGTTGCTATACCTACCAACAAGCCAGTGGTAAGAAAAGATCATCAAGACTTAGTATATAAAACCAATAGAGAAAAATTTAATGCAGTATTAAACGAAGTGATTCGTTTATCTCAAGAAGAAAAGAGACCTGTATTGGTAGGAACAACGTCCGTGGAAGTTTCTGAATTATTAAGCAAAGCATTAAAAATGAGAAAAATACCTCACAATGTTTTAAATGCTAAATTACATAAAAAAGAAGCGGAAGTAGTTGCAGAAGCTGGAAAACCGGGAGTAGTGACTATTGCCACCAATATGGCTGGTAGAGGAACAGATATTAAATTGATTGATGAAGTGAAAGATGCAGGAGGTTTAGCGATAATTGGTACAGAAAGGCATGATTCTAGAAGGGTGGACCGTCAGTTGAGAGGTAGAGCGGGTAGACAAGGAGATCCAGGATCCTCACAGTTTTATGTTTCGTTGGAAGATAATTTAATGCGCTTGTTTGGTTCAGATAGAATTGCTAAAATGATGGATCGTTTAGGGCATAAAGAAGGAGATGTTATCCAGCATTCTATGATTAGTAATTCCATTGAGAGAGCGCAAAAAAAAGTGGAAGAAAACAATTTCGGCATAAGAAAAAGACTTTTGGAATACGACGATGTTATGAATAAACAAAGAGAAGTTATTTATAGCAGACGTAAAAATGCTCTTTTTGGAGAGAAGTTAAGTATTGATATTGCTAATATGATATTTGATACAGCTGCGCTTATTGTTAAAGAGAACAAATCCAATCGAGACTTCAAGAATTTTGAATTTGAGTTGGCTACTACTTTCGCAATGGATACCCCAATGGATAGTTCAGAATTTAATAGTTTAAATGAAGCTGATATAACACAAAAAGTATTTGAACAAGCCGAGGCTTTATACAAAGAAAAACTAGAGAATACAGCTGAGCAACTATACCCAACCGTTTCCAACGTATTTTTATCTCCTAACCGATCGTACAAAAACATTTCTGTGCCATTTACAGATGGTAGTAAAGTAATAAATGTTACCACGAATTTAGAAGAAGCTTACAACTCAGGAGGTAAAGCTTTATTGAAAGATTTTGAAAAGAGCATTACTTTGGCGATCATTGATGAAAACTGGAAAGACCATTTAAGAGAAATGGATGAACTAAGAAAATCAGCCCAGTCAGCCGTATGGGAACAAAAAGATCCATTGGTAATCTATAAGCAAGAGTCTTTCAAATTATTTAGAGATATGTTAGACAAAACCAATAAAGAAATAATTTCTTTCCTATTTAAAGGCGGTTTACCTATTGAAGCTAATAATACTACCATACATGAAGCTAAAGAAGTGAAACAGAAAATGGTAGAAAGTAGAAACTTTGAAGAAAGCCAAGAAGGTGAAGTTAAAGATAAAGAGATACAGGAACCTTTACGAGTGAATAAAATTGGAAGAAATGAATTGGTAACTATTCGTAATTTAAGAACGGGAGAAGTCAAAAACCTAAAATTTAAACAGGCACAACCATATATAGATGAAGGTTGGATGGTTGAAGACTAAACATGATATTCAAAAAAACTAATCCTAAACAAGGATTAGTTTTTTTTTTGAAATAAAGTCATAATTGTAAAAATAAATTTATAAAAAGATTTGAAACTTATTTATCAAATTTTATTTTAAAATTTAATCTGTACTTTATTTTAAATAAATCTCTTTTTTATAATAATTTTTAGGTATTTTAAGTATAATATGTAAATTCTTTTCTGTTTTTATTTTTTTTATTTGTCCTGTATTGCCATTTACCCATATTCCAGATAAATTATAATTTCCTGTTTTTGCATTATATAAAAATGGAGAAAATATATAATAATCTTTGTAGATTATATCTAAATTACAGTTAATAGTATCCTTTTTATTCTTCTGTAAATGATATATATATTCTGCATATATTTGCGTAGCTTCTTCTAAAGATATTTTCATTCCTTTTTCTTTTTCTACAAATTCAGAAGTACCATAAACATAAAATTCTTCTTTTTTTATATTTTTATTATCACAAGAAATAATTAATAAAATAAATAATAAATATGCATAAATATTAATCCTCATTTTTTAATTAAATATGTATCAATTTAAAAAAATTAAATAAAGAAACCTAATTATTAATTGAATTATACCCCAATTTCCCTTTCATTTAGCCATAACTCATCCTTATTATAAGTTATTTTCCCAGTGTTAGCATTGATCCATATTCCAAAAACAGCTATTTTCATTTGTTTCATATTGTAAAATGAAAATACATAGTTACTATCTATAATGATTTTTGGATGTATAGACAAATTTAAATTACTTTTAGATGAATCTAGTTCTTTTTTATTTACTAAAAATTCTTTGTAGATATTACCAGCTTCCTCTATTCCTAGAATACTATTATTAGAAAAATCTTTAGCTTCCTTTGTAAGTTTTTTTTTATTTAGTTCATAGCATAATATAACTTTATGATCTTTTAAATATTGATTTTCCCGGTTACAGCCCATTATGCTTAGAAGTAAAGATAAAATAGACATAAATAAAATTTGTTTCATAGATTATTGTTTTCAATAATAAATCCTTTATTTTTATATTGTCTATATTAATTAATTCAGTTTTTATCAGTCATAATTTCTCCTGTTTCTGAATTAATTTCAGCTAAAAAATATAAAGGAGCTGTTTTTAAATTTCGTTTATATAGATTACTATTATAGCCTATATAATAATTCTTTTTTTTAGTATAAATAACCATCGTATAACAATTTTCAAAATTTTCATCTTTTATAATATAAAAATTATTTTGAAAAATTTTTATTATATATATATATCTATTGCATTCTGTTTTTTTATTGTAAATTTTGACTCTTTTCTAGAAAAATAGGGTCGTTTTAATAAATTATTTTTTAATAAATTGATTGGTCTTCATTCTTATTCTTTCATAAATAAATCTAAGTTTTAGAAAATAGAATTAATTTTCATCTTTAATTTTTTTCTCCGGAAAAAATTTAGGTCTAAGCATTATTCCTTCTTTTATGTATTTTACTTCCCCTGTATTAGCATTGATCCAGATCCCTTTAGTAGAAGCAGCTGGCATTTTAGGGATATAATGGTTAGTAAAAGCATAATAATTATCTATGACAAAAAATAGATTATTTCCCATAACTAAATCGTTTTTTTTTGCATAGGCTAATCCTAATTTGTAAGCTTCTTTTTTATTTATTTGAACATTGTTTTCGAATATATTAAATTCCGAAGTACCATAATAAATAACTTTATGATTCTTTAAATATTGTTTTTCTCGATTACAGCCCATTATGCTTAGAAGTAAAGTTAAAATAGACATAAATAAAATTTTTTTCATATGGATATTTTTTAGCATGAAGGGTTCCAATCTAAGGTTTCTTCTTTTATTATAGATATTTTAGTCCTTTAACCTTATGTTATCTGGATGTACTAGTTACAAAATGCTTTAATTTAGTAAGTAAACCTCATGGCTTTTGAGGTAAAGTATAAATCAAATTTCTTCTTCTTATCTACTTTTCTTAATAATTTCTTTTTGAAAAGGAATTATAGCATTGATATTTTTTAATTCATTAGGAATTTTAACATATTTAGAGCTATGCTTTTCTTTTATCTCTCCGGTATGTCCATTAACCCATATTCCAGATATATTATACCCTGTTTTTGAATTAAAATTTAATGGAGAATCTGTAAATATATAATTATCATTATAAATAACATCTAGTATACATTTTATTCTTGTTTTTTGAGTATCTTGTTTAAAGATATAATTAGCATATATTTGCGTAGCTTCTTCTAAAGATAATTTTAATTCTTTTTCTTTTTCTTTAAATTCATAGGTACCAAAAATATAAATTTTTTTATCTTTTGTATAAGAACAAGAAACCAGAATAAATAGGGAATAAAAAATTAGACTATAGCATTTAAACTTTTTCATTGAGGATAGCTATATAAGGCAAGGATCTTTAGGTTTAGGACAAGGAATTATATTTTCCTGTTTTAGTTCATAAAAACCATCTTTTTTTAGCTTCTCTTGGTCAGGAATTGTCCATAAAATATTAGTTTGCCACTGGGTAGTATCTGCCGGACAACGTTTACTAAATATAAAACCTAAAAAATCTTGTTCCTGACTCCCTAAGTATTTGGTTTGTCCCTCCCAGGTATCGTAACTCTCATGAGTAAGAAAATAAGAGGTATCATCCGTATAACGATAGAATCCCATAGAATATAAATCAGTATCCAGCTTATCCAGCGGAACTCCTTTTTTATTCCGGTAATCGATCATTATTTTTTTTAGCTCTTCCAAATCGGTAGGTGGATTTTTTATTAAAAAATCTTCAGTATAGATATAGATGTATCTTTTTAAATCTCCATCAAAGCTGGAAATGCTTTTTTTATCTTTTCGGTTTACAGGTACAAATTCTATTTTATTTTTAGTACCGGAACAGGAAATAAGAATAAACAGGGAATAAAAAATCAGACTAAGGGTTTTAAATTTTGCCATTTTAGTAAGATTGTACTTATAATTACTGATAAGGGTCTTTGGGCTTAGGACAGGGAATTATATTTTCCTGTTCTGAATTATAAAACCCATCTTATTCTAGTTTTTCTTTATTGGGAATGTACCAAAGAAGATCAGTCCTCCAGTGGGTGCTATCCGAAGGACAACGCTCACTAAAGACAAAACCCAAAAAATCTTGCCTTTGGCTTCCCAGGTATTTGGTTTGTCCATCCCAAGTGTCATAGCTTATATGATTCAGAAAATAAGAGGTATCATCTGTATAACGGTAAAAATTCATGCTGTATTCATCCGTATCCAATTTATCCAATGGAACTCCTTTTTTATTCCGGTAATCGATCATTACTTTTTTTAGTTCTTCCAAATCGGTAGGAGGGTTTTTTATTAATATTCTTTCTCTGTAGACGTAGATATCCCTATGCAAATCACCATCAAAGCTGGAAATGCTTTTTTTATCTTTTCGGTTTACAGGTACAAATTCTATTTTATTTTGGGTACCGGAACAGGAAATAAGAATAAACAGGGAATAAAAAATCAGACTAAGGGTTTTTAATTTTACCATTTGGGAAGGTTGTTTAGGTTAACTTTTTGTTGGGCATCTTGGGCTTCATTTTGTTTTGCTGCTTGTTCTGCCTGTTGTGCCTTTATATTTTCCTGACGGGTGTAGTAAATATTCCCGCTAAATTCTCTTTCTATTACAGCTTGGGTCACGAAGGGGCGGTAGCCGTACAAATGTTGCAAAATAAACCAATGGGCAAAAATTTCAGAGGCTTGGGGAAGTATATTAAACAGTTTTTCCATATCCGGCAAATCCAGCCCAAAATGTTCCCACAAAATAATTCGGTATTTTAGTTGGTATTCTTATGCATTTAATTTTTTAAGTCCGGACATTCTACCCAATTTAGTTATTTATTTGTTCTTTGATTAAAAAAAGGATGGGCAATACAAAAACGGTTTCCTCTGCCTAAATGTTCATCTTCCCTTCTAAATAAGCTGGCTTGCATATACATATAACCCTCTCCGTAATAACTTTTAGGCCAATTAGAATAAATCATTACATAATCCAGTTTTTCCTTATTCCATGTTTTTCCACGGTCGGTACTCCATACATAGGTAGAAAAAGGCTGATCGAACACCAATCCGTAATAAAGATCCCCATAAGTAGCCAAAAAATAATTATCGGGAAGGGCAACATATTCCGCTCTTTCTACATAATATAGAGCGGATTTATCTTCAGTAACTTTTTTTGAAGAATATTCCACTATAATTTCCTTGGTTTTGGGATCTCTGATTATATCCATTAATTTCATATCTTCAGGAATATTCCAGGTTTTTAGTGTTTTTTTTTGTTCAGTTTTTAAGTTAAATTCTATTAGTTGAGTGTTCTTATCTACATAAAGAACAGTAGAATCGGAATTAAAAATACAATAGTCTCGATTGCCTACAGAATTAAATTGTCCATTAAAATTTATTTTTTTCCAGTTTTTTCCACCATCTTCGGTATACTGATATTCATATACCCAACTATCATTGTAAGGTGTATAATGCAGAATAGCTAACAACCTGACTTTGTCGGAATAAAACACCATATCCGTAATCTGCTTTCCTTGTTCGCTTTTTAACTCTTCCTTCCATGTTTTCCCTAAATCTTCGGAGGAATAAATGGCACTTTTCCATTCAGATCGGGTGAATTCAACTTCCTGCACAAGAACAAACATTTTCTCACCGGAGAAACAACCGAATTCAACTGTTCCCTTTCCTAAACTGGTTTTATGCCAAGTATCTCCAAAATCGTAGGTAGCATATATTACTGAGTTAGTACTATCATTAAACGTTCTTCTATTATCATTACCAAGCAAGAAAAAAATATTCTTGTTATAATTAAGAATATGTTTAAAGTCATATTTATTTAAATAAACGAAATAGCTGTAGTATTCATCGTTTGAGTTTTTTTCTTCGGGTATCTGATCAAAATCTATATATTTCCATTCCATTTGCGACTGTTTTTTCTGACAAGAAATAAAGTTATAGCTCAGAATAATAATTCCCCCGATTAAAAATACAGTCAGCTTTTTAAATCCGGACATTCTACCCAATTTAGTTATTTAGTTGTTTTCTGATTAAGAATAGGATGGGCAATACAAAAACGGTTTCCTCTGCCTAAATGTTCATCTTCCCTTCTAAATAAGCTGGCTTGCATATACATATAACCCTCTCCGTAATAACTTTTAGGCCAATTAGAATAAATCATTACATAATCTAGTTTTTCCTTATTCCATGTTTTTCCACGGTCAGTACTCCATACATAGGTAGATAAAGGCTGATCGAACACCAATCCGTAATAAAGATCCCCATAAGTAGCCAAAAAATAATTATCGGGAAGTACAACATATTCCTCTCTTTCTACATAATATAGAGCGGATTTATCTTCAGTAACTTTTTTTGAAGCATATTTCAAAATAATTTCGTTGGTTTTGGGATCTCTGATTATATTTGAAAATTTCATATCTTCAGGAATATTCCAGGTTTTTAGTGTCTTTTTTTGTTCGGTTTTTAAGTTAAATTCTATTAGTTGAGTGTTCTTATCTACATAAAGAATAGTAGAATCGGAATTAAAAATGCAATACCCTCTCTGATACCCTTCAGGATTAAAATCACTATTAAAATTTATTTTTTTCCAGTTTTTTCCACCATCTTCGGTATACTGATATTCATATACCCAACTATCATTGTAAGGTGTATAATGTAGAATAGCTAACAACCTAACCTTATCGGAATAAAACATCATGGTCATAATTTGATTTCCTTGTTCGCTTTTTAATTCTTCCTTCCATGTTTTCCCTAAATCTTCGGAGGAATAAATGGCACTTTTCCATTCAGATCGGGGGAATTCAACTTCCTGCACAAGAACAAACATTTTCTCACCGGAGAAACAACCGAATTCAACCGTTCCCTTTCCTAAAGTGGTTTTATGCCAAGTATCTCCAAAATCGTAGGTAGCATATATTACCGAGTTAGTGCTATCATTCAACTTCCTTTGATCATCATTACCGAGTAAGAAAAAAATATCCTTGTTATAATTGAGGATATAATTAAATCTATATTTGGTTAGCTGATTAAAAAGACTATAATATTCATGGTTTGAGTTTTTTTCTTCGGGTATTTGATCAAAATCTATGTATTTCCATTCCATTTGCGACTGTTTTTTCTGACAAGAAATAAAGTTATAGTTTAGGGTAATGATTCCTATAAATAAAAAAGCAATTATTTTTTTAGTATGCATAATTATATTCTATAATTTAAAAATTTCATCCCAATATTTTTTTAATTTTCCTGCACCTTCTTTGGTGTCTTTTTTTACCTTTTCCCAAGTATTCTTACCTATTTCTGTATAGCTAATATTTTTAGCAACAATCCAGGCTTGTTCCCAGGTTTTAGGTCCCATCCATTCTTTCAATTCCGGGGTAAGGCATATACGTACAAGATCGTGAGCTGGTAAATCTTGCATTTCTAAAGGATTATAAGCATCCGGATGGGTAGCAAAGGCAAAATCTTGAAAATGCCCTCCATTTAGTTCTATATTGGTATAAAAATTTTTAATATTTTCAGATAAAAGCATTCCATATTGATCATAAAAACCATTATTTTTATTATAATCTTCATTATATTTCGCAATATAGTTTTTATTAACCACTCCGCTTTCCATAAGCTCTTGTAATAAATTCATAGTTTTATCCAACCATTTTTTTCCCCCTTCGGTAAGGTTGGGTCTAAGTTTGGTAAAGGCATCGCAATATTTATAGCCATAACTATTTTCTGGCGTTCCAGAATAGATCATAAATGAATTCTTTTTTAACTTAGTAAACTTAGGATTTAAAGCATCTTTTCGTGCACGATTAGCTCTTATTTTTTCAACCTTTTCCCTACTCACATTAGGATATCTGCTTTCAGAGATTCGAGCTCTTCTTACTTCTGTTTCTTCACTGCTGGTTAAGGTTCCAAAAATTCTAAAATCACCATAATAATAAACAGGAGGAAAATGCATACAACTTTTGTGTCTATCAAAAAAGTCCATAACCCTACGGATATAATAATCTTTTCCTCCTAAAGATACAGATTTTGGAGTATAATTACAACTAGCCTTATGTCCGTATTGTTTAGGAACACCATAAACTATTTCTTGATCAGAAGTAAGTTTTATAGGTCCGTTGGAATTTAAGGTAAGCCTATCCGTATATATTGAATATTTTTCCGAAGTTTTGGTTATTTTTTTTCCTGCCCGTATTGTTATTTTACCTCCTGCCATTTTTAGAATAAATTAGATTTTTCACCACTATTATTATGGAAAGTTTCCTGAGCATGAAAATTCGTAGTTGTTTCTGTAGAACTTTGGTATTCCTCCGAAAGTTCTTGCAATTCTTTAGATTTCATATTTACACTACCTACGGAGTCCATATCAATATCCCCAGCAAACAAAGAGTACTGCATACCCACTTGGGTAGTAGCATTCATTCCTACCGAAGTAGTTTGGTTTTGCCCTGCACTAAAGTTCATGTTTTTTCCTGCACTCAGGTTTATATTTTCTCCTGCTGTTACCGAAAAATCCTTAGGTGCATCCACAGAAATAGATCCTTTTCCATCCATAAACCAGCGATTTCCACTCGGGTCTTCTACCAAAATACTTCCTTTACCTTCGGCATCATTAAACACAATCTTGGTACCACTTCTTGTCTCAATTACTTTTAAATCATTTCCTTCCGTATAATACCTTGCAATCTCCCCTCCGTTATAAGCCGTGCCCAGCACCACCGGAGCATCCGGGTTTCCTCCTTGGAAAGCCACCAAAACCGTTTCCCCAACTTCGGGGGTAAAATACGTTCCTTTGCCCGAACCTGCATGCGGTTGAATGATCTGCACCCAAGGGGTCTGGCTGTTTTTGGCTTTTTGCCAAGTAAACTGCACCCGCACCCTTCCCATTTTTTGCGGATCTTGGTTTTGGGTTACCACAGCATGCTGTACATCTGCTCTTGGGAAAGACCGCGAATTATAACAAGCAGGAACTACAGAATCTTTAGGCACACCCACAAAACGGTGTTCGTAGCCCAAACCATCTTCAAAACTATGTACAATTTCTAAAACCTTGTAACTCTCCGCAGGTACCTTACCATTTTTAAAAATCTGGTGCCCCGGCATCCAAACTTTCAACTTAGCAATATCGCCCACCCGAAGCGAAGGATTATTTCCACGAGCTTCCAAGCGAACCAATTCTCTTTTTTTTCTTATGCCTCTCTCCAAATCCATATCAAGCGCCATTCTTCCCTCTCTTAAATTGCTATGTCCGTAATGTGCCGTAGGAATATGGCTGGCGTACAAATCCTCAGAAACATTGTTTGCATATTGCTGAAAAGGATTCTCGCTATACTGCACCCTTTTAGAAGAAGATTCTACAACCAAAGATTCTCCTTGCTGAGGGTCGTACCCCGTAAGCCCAAAAGCTTGCGCCCCCATTTGCATAGATAAATCATAATCGTAAATATCTTCCCCTTCCATCAGCTCCACAATTTTGCTTCCCCAAGCAGAAAAAACAAACTGCTCACCATCATAATAAAAATATTCTCCAAACTGTGCCGCCAAACGTCTGATAAAAGAATAATCACTCTCGTTGTACTGCGATACATAAGAGATTTTATCTTTAAAATTAGCATTTATCCGAAACTGAACTAAGTTTTGCGGATAATGAGAGGCAATTCCATTCATAATTTCTTCCAAAGTGCGGTTTTCAAAACTTTCACAATGCGCCCCATTTTCCATTAAAACAGAAGGGCAGGCACCCGTTAAAACTATTTTTTTAACCCCCTCGTTCATCCCTGAGGAAACCCTGCTTACAATTCCGGTAAATATTTGTTGAGCTTTGCCAAATTGGTAGAAAATAAAGCTGATGCGTTTTCCTAAAATTTTTCTGGAATTTTCCAGCAAATAAGCCTTGTTTTCTTCAAATTCATCTGGGTCGCACCACAGCTTAAATTCATGGTTTTTAAAAACAGATTGTTTAATTTCTAGTTTTACATGGGTTTGATTAAAGCTTTCTTTGCCATTAATTAATATTTTAACAGAAACTAAAGAAGAGTTTTCAAATAGGTTGGATTTGCTACCCCCATAGGTAGGGATTTTGTGACTGATGTGACGAAGTCAATCTGCCTCTTCCTCGGTAAGCATTCGATTGCCGTCTCCAAATACGGGTTTCTTTGCCATAGTATTAGTTTTAAAAATTAATATTTAAACGAATTAGAATAAAATATATGTTTATTTATTACAAAGGTAGATAAAATACAAGAAGTTGAGCAAATTTTTATCTGTATTTTTTATAAAATTTTAGTGATGAATGTATTATTTTATACTAAAGACAGCATGGATAAGTGGTTACACGTACGATTAGCCTTGATACATAACTATTGATAAATTGTTTTTTTATAATTAACTTTGTACGTATGTTTAATGAATTTGGAAAAATTATAAAACTTACTACTTTTGGAGAAAGTCATGGCACAGCCATTGGCGGAATAGTAGACGGTTTTCCGGCAGGTTTACCGGTAGATTTAGAGGCCGTGCAAAAAGAACTGGATAGAAGAAAACCGGGGCAATCTAAAATTGTAACCCAAAGAAAGGAAGACGATAAGGTAGAATTTTTCTCCGGATTACTGGAAGGAAAAACTACCGGTCAATCCATTGGTTTTCTAATCCCCAATACCAACCAAAAATCTAAAGATTACGAACACAATGTGCAGGTTTTTCGACCTTCCCATGCAGATTTTACCTATACGCAAAAATACGGGATTCGTGACCATAGAGGAGGAGGGAGAACCTCTGCCAGAGAAACTGCCAACTGGGTGGTGGGCGGTGCCTTATGCAAACAACTGATTCCGGAAATTAAAATTCAGGCGTACGTTTCATCCATCGGTGAAATTCAATTGAATAAGCACTATACAGAACTGGATCTTTCTCAAGTAGAAAGCAATATTGTACGATGTCCGGAGGCACCCACGGCAGAAAAAATGATTGATTTGGTTTCCCGAATTAAAAAAGAAGGAGATACCATTGGTGGTACGGTTACTTGCGTAGTGCAGAACATGCCTATAGGTTTAGGCGAACCTATTTTTGATAAGTTATCTGCACGTTTGGCACAGGCAATGATGGGGATAAATGCCGCCAAAGGTTTTGAGATAGGAAGTGGGTTTGAAGGTACCCGATGCAGAGGATCCGAACATAACGATATATTTATAGAAGGAGGAAAAACCTTAACCAATCATTCCGGCGGCATCCAAGGCGGGATTTCCAATGGAATGGATGTAGTGTTTAAGGTAGCTTTTAAGCCTGTAGCTACAATTATGAAAGAACAATCCACCATTAATGAAAGGGGGGAAGTTTCTACGATACACGGCAGAGGAAGACACGACCCTTGTGTAGTTCCTAGGGCGGTTCCTATTGTGGAAGCCTTAACAGCCATGGTTCTGGCAGATTTTACTTTATTAAATAAACTTAGAAAAATATAAACACCAAGAATTGGCAAAACCAATTCCAAAAAATTACAATTCAATCAAAGTTATGGCACAAACAATAGATCTAAAATATTATTGGGAACAAGCAGTAAGCTATGATTCTTATAAAGAAATTATTGAAAAACAAGCTCAGGAAGGTATAAATAACGAGGAAGATAAAAACATCCAGAAACTGGCGGAATATACACGGTTAAATCTTAGTAGGATTCACAGGAACGACAAAACTTTAGTTTTGGAAGAATCTGTACTTACTATACTAAACAAACTGAATAAAAAGGTTAATATTCTGGCTATTTCTGAAGGTTGGTGTGGAGATGCTTCCCAAATTGTTCCGGTGGTTCAGAAGTTGGCAGAAAGTTCACCCAATATAGATTTTAAACTTTTCTTTAGAGATGCAGACGAAAAACTTATTCAGCAATATTTAACCAATGGGGGCAAAGCCATTCCTATTATCTTATTTATAGATGCTGAAACTTTTGAAGAAATGGCTCATTGGGGACCTCGTCCGCAATCTTGTGCACCCTTCTTAAAAAAATACAAGGAAAATCCTGAAACCTATACTCATGATGATTTTGCTAAAGACATTCAAGGATTTTACAACAAAGATAAAGGGCATGAAATTGCCAATGAATTAACGCAAATAATCTCTAAGATATAGTATGAAAATAAAACCTATTTACGTAGTAAATATAGTTTTTATAGCATTGATTATCGCTTTATTATTTACCCCTTTAAGGGGGTATTTACAAAAAATACAATCCTCAACCGCAGAAAGTAAGTACGCGAAAATAAGTCAATTAACTCCAGAACAATATAATATTGAACTAAAAGGTGTAAATACCCCGGATGTTAATTTTAAAGATTTTAAAGGCAAAAAAATTTTCTTGAATTTTTGGGCAACTTGGTGTCCTATATGTAAAAGCGAAATGCCAGACATTCAAACCTTGTACAATACTAGCAAGCAAGACTATCAATTCGTGCTTATATACATGAAAGATGACAGAAAAAAAGTAGAAGATTTTTTAAAAGAAAACTCATATACTTTCCCAGTTTATGAGGCAGTGAGTCCCATAGAAACCTCCTTATTGCCTACGGAATATCCAACCACTTTTTTAATAAAAGAGAATGGAGAAATTCAGGAAAAAGTCATTGGAGCCCGAGATTGGAAAAATTTGAAATTTTAATCGGTATCCAGATCAAATAGTAAAAAAAACGGTTATAAAAATAGTGTTGTTGAAAAAAATAGTATTTTTATGGCTTAAAAGATAAATTGTTACTCTTATGAAATTATTGCAAGGTTTAGGTGTAGCTTTAATAACGCCTTTCAATGAAGATGAAACGGTGGATTTTTCATCCCTTGAAAAATTAGTGAATTACAATATAGAAGGTGGAGTAGATTACCTAGTTGTTTTAGGCACTACCGCAGAAAGCGCTACTCTAAAAGCAGAGGAAAAGAGGGAAATCATTGAATGTATAAAACAAACAAATAACCATAGACTTCCACTTATTTTAGGGATTGGTGGAAATCATACCGCTGAGATCATACGCCAACTTCAAACCACAGATTTAGAAGCATTTTCTGCTATTTTATCGGTTTCACCTTATTACAATAAACCTTCCCAAGAAGGAATCTTTCAACATTATAAAGCCCTTGCTAAAAATTCCCCTAAACCTATTATAATATATAATGTACCTGGTAGAACATCTTCAAACATAGAAGCTACAACTACCTTACGAATGGCGAATGAAATTGAAAATCTATTAGGAATTAAAGAAGCAAGCGGTAACTTTTTACAATCCACAGATATACTCAAAAATAAACCTCAGGATTTTATATTAACTTCCGGGGATGATGAATATGCCTTACCCGTAACTTTAGCTGGAGGGGATGGAGTAATTTCAGTCCTTGGGCAAGCATTGCCCGAAAAAGTTTCTCAAATGATACGCTTAGGTTTGGAAAACAAGGTTCAGGATGCCTATCAAATACACTACCAAATACAAAGCTTAATTAGGCTTATTTTCGCAGAAGGAAATCCAACGGGAATCAAAGCTCTTTTAGCTTTGCAAGGAATTATTAAAACCTCAAATACACGTTTACCCTTAGTAAAAGCAACCCAACAACTCATGGATAAATTAAGTTCTGAATTAAAAAAACTTTAGATATAAATTCATTGAAAAAATGAATATACATCTCAATAGCAATATTTAACCCTAGTGGTTTAATCGTTTAATCTTTGCACTCAATAAACTAAAACCAATCATAAATCATGAACAAAGATTCTATTAATTCGTCCAACAGCCAAAAGTTAATGCTAATCCCATTAGTATTAATAATTTCCCTGTTTTTTTTATGGGGGATGGCTAATAATTTAAACGATATACTTATCAGCCAATTTAAAAAAGCCTTTCAATTAACCGATTTTCAATCCGGTTTAGTACAATCAGCTTTTTATTTAGGTTATTTCTTTTTTGCTTTGCCCGCTTCCATGGTACTAAGAAAATACAATTATAAAACCGGAATTATTATAGGGCTACTTTTATTTTCATTAGGGGCTTTTCTTTTTTATCCTGCGGCACAAAATGCTACTTATGGTTTCTTCTTATTTGCTTTATTTGTTATAGCCAGTGGGTTGGCATTTTTAGAAACAGCAGCAAATCCTTATGTAACCATATTAGGCTCACCACAAACGGCTGCTTTTAGGCTAAATTTAGCACAGGCCTTTAACCCTATCGGGTGTATCACGGGAATCTTAGTGGGGCAATATTTCATCTTCTCAGGAGTAGAGCACGACGAAGCTACTTTAAGCCAAATGTCTCCCTCTGCGATTGAAGCCTATTATAAATCTGAAATACATGCGGTTGAAACTCCCTATCTAGTAATTTCAACAGTGGCTTTACTATTTTCCATCCTGTTTGCTTTGGTGAAATTTCCTAAGATACAAGAACAAAAATCTGGAAAGAAAGATTCATTAATTTCATCTTTGTCTCATTTATGCAAAATCAAACATTTTAAATTAGCTGTTATCACCCAATTCTTTTATATGGGTGCACAAGTTTGTATATGGAGTTTTATGATAAGATATGCCAAGTTTTCCATTAATGGTATCAGCGATTTTGATGCGGCACATTACTTAACGTTTTCATTAATTGCTCTTACGGTTGGAAGATTTGCCGGAACCTTTTTCATGAAATACATAAAACCCAATAAATTATTGGCTATTTATGCTATCATCAATATTGTTCTGGTTTTCATTGGAATTAGCTCTCCGAACCTTACAGGAGTTTGGGCTTTAGTCGTATCCAGCTTTTTCATGTCAATAATGTATCCTACAATATTTTCATTAGGTTTAAACCAACTGGGGAATGAAACCAAAACTGCTTCTTCAATTTTGGTAATGGCCATTGTAGGAGGTGCAATATTAACAGCAGTAATGGGTTTTGTATCAGACATTACAAGCATTTCAATGGCTATGATAGTACCTTTGGTCTGCTTTGTGTTAATTGCCCTATATGGTCTTTACGGATATAAAGTAAAAAATAGTATAAAATTATAAACGAACTAGTATGATAAAAGCACGCATTGGAGCATCAATCCTTTCTTGGATACCGCCATCTTGGAAGGCAGATGCGGGATTGTATGCCATTCAGCAAGCCTCAAAATCAGGTTTTGATGTAATAGAAATCTTATTACCCAATTCAATGGATTTCGATGCGCATACAGTTAAAAAACAATTAAAAGACAATCATATTGAAGCTGTTTGTGGGTTAAATTTATCTAAACCTTATCATATTCCTACCCACCCTAAAGAGGCTATAAAATTAATACAACAAGCCATAGATAAAGCTGCTATTTTGGAAGTGGATTATTTAGGAGGGGTTTTACATTCTGCTATTGGAGTTTTTAGTGGAAAGCCTAGAACTTCAGAAGAAGAAACTATACTTTTAGAGGTCTGGGGTGAATCTGCAAAGTATGCGGAAAAGTTTAATATTAATATAGGCATAGAGCCGATCAATCGATACGAAAGCTACATTTGTAACCAAGCGGAGGATACGTTGCAACTGATAAAAAGAGTAAAAGCAACCAATCTTTTTCTTCACTTAGATACTTTTCATATGAATATCGAAGAAACCAGTTTTTATGATCCAGTGAAAAATTCAGGAAAATGGTTAAAACATATTCATATGACAGAAAACGATCGCGGTATGTTGGGAGAAGGTTTGGTTAGATGGGATGATTTATTTAAGGGATTGAATGAAATCAATTTTGAAGGAAACTTAGTCCTTGAAAATTTTTCTTCTTCGGTTGCTGGTATGGCTGAAGCGGTATCTCTATGGAGACCATCTAAATACAAGGCAAACGAATTAGCCAATAAAAGCCTTTCTTTTATAAGAGAAAAGATGGAAGAATTTAATAGGGAATAAAAATCAATTTTAAAAAATTCAATTATTGAATAATATTTAAATTAATTATAAGTTTAAATTCTTGAGCCTTTGTTTATTTGTAAATAAGATGGAAAAGGTATAACTTTGCAAGCGAATGAAAAAAATTATTTTTATTTTAACAGCTTCTACTTTACTATTAAATGTTAGCTGTGAAAAAAAATTAAATCGAGCATTAAAAAGTTCTGATAAAGGGTATGTGTTAAAAATTGCGGAAGAGTATGAACAAAAAAAGAAGTACCCACAGGCGATAAGTTTGTATGAGTATGCAAATAAATTAGTGGTTGGTACGGACGATGCACCGGAAATTGCCTATAGAAATGCACAATTAAATTATTTAGACGGAAATTATAGATTGGCTGCCCATCAATTTAAAACCTTTTTATCTACATATCCACAAGATAAAAGGGCAGAAGAAGCAGCTTATATGTCTGCCTTTTGTTATTATAAAGATTCTCCAGACTACAATTTAGATCAAGCCAACACAAAAAATGCATTAAAAGAGTTACAATCTTATATCAACAGATATCCAAATTCTGATAAAATTGTGGAATGTAACCGAATGATGGATGAACTCACCCATAAACTAGAGAAAAAAGCCTTTGAGAATGCCGTAACTTTGTATAAAATTACTGAATATAAAGGGTCAATAGTGGCTTTCAATAACGTTTTGGATGAATTTCCAGATACAAATCTTAGAGAAGAAATACAAATCTATTTGCTAAGAGCAAAAACGGAACTAGCGGTAAACTCTGTTCACCGTTTGAAGAATGATCGTTTGAATGATGCCGTTTTATCCTATACTAATTTTGTGAAAAATTTTCCACAATCGGAATATGTTAATGAAGCACAAAGATTAAAAAATCGTTTAGAAAATGCTAGAGAAGATTTTGATAGCAAAGAAAAAAACATAGAAGAGTCTAAAAATAAAAAAGACTCTGATAAAGAAAGAAAAAAAATAATTTAATATCCATACCTACTAAAAAATGAATTTGAAAGAATTAAAAGCGCCATCCAATACGATTACCTTCAATAAAGAAAATATTGAAAATAAAGTTGGAAACATTTATGAGGCTATAGTAATTATTGGGAAAAGAGCAGAACAGATCAATACTATTATAAAAAACGATTTAAATCAAAAGTTAGATGAATTTGCTTCAAACAGTGATTCAATGGATGAAATTTTTGAGAATAGAGAGCAAATTGAAGTATCTAAATATTACGAAAAATTACCTAAACCAACTTTGATAGCTATTCAAGAATGGTTAGATAATGAAGTTTATTTTAGAAAAACAGACGAGTAAATTTATTTTATGTCGGTTTTAATAGGAAAAAAAGCATTGCTTATAGTAACTGCTGGTATTGCTGCTTATAAAACCGCTTTTCTTGTAAGGCTTTTTATAAAAAAAGGGGTTGATGTACAAGTGATCATGACCCCAGAAGCCCATAGTTTTATAACACCGCTTACCTTAGGTACGCTTTCAAAAAACGAAGTTTATACAGAATTTTTTAGTACGTCCACGGGTAAGTGGAACAACCATGTTGATTTAGCTTTAAAGTCTGACTTTATTATTGTTGCTCCAGCAACTACAAACACACTTTCCAAAATGGCAAATGCTCTTGCGGACAACTTAGCATTAGCCACTTATCTATCTGCCAAATGCCCTATATTTTTTGCTCCTGCCATGGATTTAGATATGTATTTAAATCCTAGTAATCAAAAAAATATTAAGACTCTTCAAGAAAAAGGAGATATATTAATCCCTCCCAATTGTGGAGAGCTAGCCAGCGGTCTAGAGGGAGAAGGTAGAATGGCAGAGCCAGAGGAGATTGTTACTTTTATTGAAGAATCTTTTAAAAAAAATTCCATTTTCAACCATAAGCGAATCTTAATAACCGCAGGACCTACCTATGAGGCTATAGATCCGGTGCGTTTTATTGGTAACCATTCCTCAGGGAAAATGGGTTTTGATTTAGCCAAAGAGGCTGAAAAATTAGGCGCTGAAGTAATTTTAATCTCAGGTCCAAGCCATGAAACAATACCTTTATCAAGTTCAATAAAGCTAATAAATGTTACATCTGCTCAAGAGATGTTTGAATCAGTATTTCAATACTATGATGAAGTGGATATAGCTATAATGTCTGCTGCCGTGTCAGATTACAGAGTTGAAAAAGTATCTACTACTAAAATTAAAAAAGTAGAGGAAACTCTTCAGTTGAATTTAGTCAAAAATAAGGATATTCTTTTCACTATGGGAGAAAAGAAAAAAAATCAAATACTAGTAGGTTTTGCTTTAGAAACCAATGACGAGGAAGTGAATGCATTACATAAACTAAAGAAAAAAAATTTAGATATAATAATTTTAAATTCCTTGCAAGACCCCGGTGCAGGTTTTAAATCTAGTACGAATAAAATAACTATTTTTGATAAGAATAAAAATAAAACTTCTTTTAATTTAAAATCTAAAGAAGAAGTAGCTAAAGATATTCTTAATTATATATTCAGCAAAATATAAAATATAATTTACAATGAAAAAAATTCTGAGCTTTTTTATAGTTTTTATTGCATCTTTATCTACCTATTCGCAAGAATTGTATGCAGATGTAATTGTAAACTATGATAAAATTGCCGGATCCAATACTCAAGTATTTAATACCTTAAAAAAAGATTTAAAGGATTTTATCAATAATACTAAATGGACCGACGGAGGTACACTTTCTCTACAAGAAAGAATAAAATGTACCATTGGTATTACCATTCAAGAAAAAGTTTCCAATGAATTTAAAGCAACTATTTTCATTCAATCTGGAAGACCGGTATACAATTCCAACTATATCACTCCTTTATTAAATTTTCAAGACACTCAATTTAAGTTTACTTATAATGAATCTGAGAATCTAATATTTAATGAAAATAAATTTAGTGGCAAAAATTTAACGGACGTGATAAGCTTTTATGTTTATATGATTTTGGGCTACGATGCAGATTCCTTTTCAAGAAGAGGCGGAACCAAATATTTTGAGAAGGCAAAAAAAATAGCAGATAATTCTATCAATCAAGGCTATGATGGATGGAACACTTTTGAGGGACCAAAAACTAGGGGTAGTATAATTACAGATCTAATAAACAATAAATCCAATACACTTAGAGATGTATTTTACCAATATCATCGTTTAGGTTTAGACTTAATGGCGAATAATGAACAATTAGCAAAAAATAATATTGCAGAAAATTTGTTATCTTTAAAAGCCTATACCAATAACTATCAATTTTATCCCTTAGATAATTTTTTTATTGCTAAAAGAGAAGAAATAAAAAATATTTTTTCTGCGGGGCTACCAACAACTAAAGTTAATTTAGCAGAATTAAAGACCTTGTTGGAAACAATTAATCCCATAAATAGTAAAGATTACTGGAATCAAATTAAAAACTAAAGATTATGTTAAAACATTTATCAATTCGCAATTATGCGTTGATAGATCATCTTAATTTAGATTTACCTAATGGTATGATTACAATAACTGGTGAAACCGGTGCAGGTAAATCTATTATGTTAGGAGCGTTAAAATTAGTTTTAGGAGAAAGAGCAGATCTAAAATCACTTAAAAATTCGGATGAAAAATGTATCATTGAAGCTGATTTTTTAATTAAAAAAAATAATTTTTTATCTTTTTTTATAGAACATGATCTTGAATTTGATGATAATACAATAATTAGAAGAGAAATTTTACCTTCAGGCAAATCCAGAGCATTTATTAATGATAGTCCAGTTACTTTGGATATTCTTCAAAAATTGACCTCTCGTCTGTTGGATATTCATTCGCAGTTTGAGACTGCTCAATTATTAAATGAGAAATTCCAGCTAGATTTATTAGATCATTTTTCATCTCTACAAGAGGATAAAAATGAATATGAGAAAATATTCACACAATACCATTTAGAAAATAGAAAGCTACAAGAGCTAAAAGATAAATTGTTAACCGGTTCTAAAGACCAAGAATATTCAAAATATCTATTAGAGGAATTAGAAAAAGCAGAATTGGATGAATTGCAGTTTGATGAATTGCAATCTAATTTTAATTTAATGAAAAATTCTGAGTTTTTGGCTCAAATTTTATCCGAAAGTAAACAAATTATAGATAATGAAGATGTTGGGCTTTTACAACAAATTCAAGTTATTATATCTCGCATGGATAAAGCTTCCCAGGTTTCCATAGATGTAGAAAAGCTTTTAGAAAGAATAAACGGTGTAAAAGCTGAATTGCAAGATATTTCATTTGAAAGTGAAAACCTGCTTGAAAAATTAGAGTTTGACCCAATAAAATTTGAAGAATATAATCAAAAAATTAATCTTATTCATTCCTTACTTTATAAGCATAAAGTTTCAGATATTAAAGAATTAATAACGGTTCGTGATGATTTAGCCCAAAATCATTTAGATTTAGAACAATTAGAATCTTTAATATACGAATCAGAAAAAAAGATTGAAGAATATACTGAAATATTAAGTAAACAAGCCAAAATATTAAGTTCTAAAAGAATAAAAAATGCACCTATATTAGAAAAAAATATTTTAAAAATTCTTTCTAATTTAGGTATGGATAAATCACAAATTGAAATTAAAGTTGATCCCTTAAAAGATTTTACACCTTCTGGAATAGATAAAATTTCAATCTTATTTTCCGCCAATGTTGGTATGCCCATTCAGCCAATAGTCAAGGCTATATCAGGGGGGGAGCGTTCCCGAGTTATGTTAGCCATAAAAAAAATTATGGCAGAAAATGTGGAATTACCTACCTTAATTTTAGACGAAATTGATACCGGAGTTTCAGGAAGAATTGCTAATGAAATGGGTAAATTAATGCGTGATATGTCTAAATCCATGCAAATAATTACAATTACGCATCTACCTCAAGTAGCCGCTAAAGGAAAAGTACAGCTAAAAGTTGAAAAACAAGAACTTCATGGAAAAACAACTACTGGGGTTAGAAAGCTATCAGAAGAAGAAAGAATTGAAGAAATAGCCCAGTTAATTAGTGGATCCGATGTAACTGAGAGTGCTAGACAGCAGGCAATAGAGCTGTTTAAATAAATTATATTTTTATAATTTATATTCCTATTAAATTATGGCATAGAATTTTAATTAAATATTGAAATTTAAAATTCTCTTTTGCATGAAAAGATTCTTTATTCCTGTGATATTTCTATTCTCAATTGTAAGCTTCTCTCAAGAAATATACTCAGGAGAATATAATACTAAATTTTATTTGTTTTTAGGCAGTTACCAAGGAGTGGATATGAAGATGTTAGATACTATGCACAAAACTGTACAATGGATAAATATAGATAGTGCAAATTTAAATCAGGTAGGAATACTTTCTCCTGTTGATTTTATTAAAACAATATTGTCTAATCAATTGTATTTTCAAGTAAACAGTATAGAACAATCCCCATGGACTGCGCAAATTAAAGACAATTCCTTTTATATAAATGACTTACAGAATAATTTTACTAAAGAAATACCCATACATATAAATTTTAATGATCCTACTATATATTTATCCTTTGAAGATGATAATAAAAATCTTAAAGGTTCAATAAAAAGAATATCACAAGAAGAAAGCAACTCTTTATGTTCTTCTGAGGAAATTCCTTTATGGAAAACTACATTTACCTTCAATAATAGAACTTATGAAGGATGTACCTACATAAAGAATAATTAATTCATATAAATTTCTCCAAATGGATGAGAATAAGCAGTTAAAAATAATCTTTATTTTATATTAATTTATAACAATTTTTCCATAGTTATTTATAAATTATTAAATGTTAAATTATTGTTTTTTATGAATTTTAAGTATTTATAAGTTTAAAATTTTTAAATAATTATTAATTTATGATATAAAAAAAGGGCGAATTATATGAAAACAGGTATCTATTTATTTAGATATTAATTAATTGATATTCAGTCAATTAAAATAACTAGATCAAATACTTTGCAGGTATAGTTAAAATTATTAGATTTGAGCTAAACATAAAACTAAATTTGACTAGTTACTTAAAATAAAATAAATGGATCAATTCTCATTCTTAAATGCAATACATTCTGAATATATTGAGGAACTTTATCAAAAATATTTGTCTTATCCTGACAGTTTAGAACCTAGTTGGAAAGCTTTTTTCCAAGGTTTTGACTTTGCAAATACAAGTTATGAAGGGAAACAAATAATAGATGAAGAAAAAAAACAGTTCATTGTTGATAATCATACGGGCATTTCTGAAGACGTTGTAAGAGAATTTAAAGTCATAAATCTTATTAACGAATACAGAATGAGAGGGCATTTTTTTACTAAAACTAACCCTGTCCGACAAAGAAGAACTTATACCCCAACTTTAGATATTGAAAATTTTGGATTAACTACAGAAGATTTATCTGTAAAATTCAATGGTAAAATTATAGGCCTAGATCAATACTATACACTTGCAGAAATTATTCAACTACTAAATAAGGTTTATTGCAATTCCATAGGTATAGAATACATGTATATACAAAGCCCAATTGAAATACGTTGGATTCAAGAATGGCTTAAAAAAGGATTTAATCAACCACAATTAAATGTAGAAGAAAAGAAAAGAATATTAAAAAAACTATCGCATGCCGTTGCATTCGAAAATTTTCTTCATACCAAATTTGTAGGTCAAAAAAGATTCTCTCTAGAAGGTGGAGAAACTTTAATACCTGCACTTGATGAAATTATTAATAATTCCTCTGAATTGGGAGTTGAAGAAATTGTAATTGGTATGGCACATAGAGGTAGACTAAATGTGCTAGCCAATATATTTAATAAATCTTATTCGCAAATATTTACAGAATTTGAAGGAAAAGATTATGTAGAAAATATTTTTTCCGGAGATGTTAAATATCATTTAGGTTCCTGTAATAAATACAATACGAAAAAAGGTAAAGTAGTTAATATTAGTCTAGCACCTAATCCCTCACATTTAGAAACCGTAGATGCCGTGGTTGAAGGAATTGCAAGAGCAAAAGCAGATCATAATTTTAACGAAGATTACAGCAAAGTTTTACCTATACTTATACATGGGGATGCAGCTATTGCTGCTCAGGGAATTGTATACGAAGTACTTCAAATGATGAAGTTAGACGGTTACAAAACTGGAGGAACCATTCATATAGTAATTAATAATCAAATTGGTTTTACTACTAACTATTTAGATGCACGTTCAAGTAGCTATTGTACAGATATAGCAAAAACTGTTCGTTGTCCGGTATTGCATGTAAATGCAGATGATGCGGAAGCGGTAATACATGCGGTTCGATTTGCCTCAGAATACAGAAGTATATTCCATAAAGATGTTTTTATAGATCTTTTAGGATATAGAAAATATGGACACAACGAAGGTGATGAGCCTAGATTTACGCAACCTAAGCTATATAAACTAATTGCTAAGCACCCAAACCCGAGAGAAATTTATAAAGCAAAACTTGAACAAGAAGATGTTATAACTCCAGAGCTAATCGCTGAGAGTGAAGAGCAATACAAACAACTTTTAGACAAAAATTTAGAAGATTCAAGAAGTATGGACACAACAAAAGTTGAATTGTTTATGCAACAAGAATGGAAAAATTTTGATAGAGTAGGAGAAAAAGAACTTTTAAACCCGACGGATACCTCATTCCCCATCGATGAGTTAAGGCAGATAGCAAAAGTGATAACTCAAGTTCCAGAGAATAAAAATTTATTTAATAAAATTCAGCGATTACTCAACCAAAGAAAAGAAATGGTAGAAGTAAGTAATTCCATAGACTGGGGAATGGCTGAATTACTTGCCTATGGAACCTTATTGATGGAAGGACATACGGTTCGTTTATCAGGGGAAGATGTAGAAAGAGGAACTTTCTCTCATAGACATGCGGTTATTAAGACAGAAGATACAGAGGAAGAAATAATTACCCTCAATCAACTAAATACACAAGCAAAATTTTATATTTATAATTCACTACTTTCTGAATATGGTGTTTTAGGATTTGAATATGGTTATGCCATGACTACACCCTATTCTTTAACTATATGGGAAGCCCAATTTGGCGATTTTGCTAATGGAGCTCAGATAGTGATCGATCAATATCTATCAGCAGCGGAAGATAAATGGAAAATGCAAAATGGATTAGTTATGCTACTCCCTCATGGATTTGAGGGTCAAGGTGCAGAACATTCATCGGCGAGAATAGAGAGATTTTTATCTCTATGTGCCAACGGAAACATGTACGTTATCAATTCAACTACTCCAGCCAACTTTTACCATGCAATTAGAAGACAATTAAAACCTAATTTTAGAAAACCTTTAATAGTATTTTCTCCTAAAAGCTTATTAAGGCATCCCAAAGTTACTTCCACTCTAGAAGAATTGACAGAGGGCAGTTTCCATGAAGTTATTGACGATCCAAGTTCAAATGTAGCAAAAGTTACAAGACTAGTCTTTTGCTCAGGAAAAATTTATTATGATCTGTTAAATAAAAAAGAAGAGCTTATGGATGAGAAGGTAGCTCTAGTTAGAATTGAACAATTGTATCCTTTACATTGGGAAAAAATTTATCATATATTAGATAAATATGAGAATAAAAAAGAATTTTACTGGGTACAGGAAGAACCTGAAAATATGGGAGCATGGTGGTATATTTTGAAAGAGTTTAGGAAATTTGATATTGATGTTATATCTCCTAAGGCTAGTAGTTCACCTTCCCCCGGTTCTCATGATCGATATATAAAAATACAGAAATCTTTAATTAATAGCGTATTTAACAATATAAAATAAAAATTAATAATGATACTTGAAATGAAAGTTCCCTCACCGGGAGAATCAATAACTGAAGTAGAGATAGCGACTTGGCTGGTTAAAAGCGGAGATTACGTAGAAAAAGATCAAGCCATAGCTGAAGTAGATTCAGACAAAGCAACCTTAGACCTACCGGCAGAAGCATCGGGCATTATAACCTTAAAGGCTGAGGAGGGAGATACAGTACAAGTGGGACAAGTGATCTGTTTAATAGATACAGATGCAGAAAAAACCAATGAAACTCCAGAAAAATCAATAGAAGTATCTCAAGAGAAATTGAATGAAAATACTAAATCTGTTTCCCATTCAGTTCCAAATCCTGAACCTATATATAATTCCTATGCAACTGGAGAAGCTTCTCCTGCGGCAAAAAAAATACTGGAAGAAAAAAATATAGCTCCGTCAACCATACAAGGAACTGGGAAGGATGGAAGAATTACTAAGGAAGATGCAATGAAGGCTGTCGTTCCATCCATGGGAACCTCTACAGGAAATGGTGCTAGAACTGCCCAATCGGTAAAATTATCTGCTTTAAGAAGAAAAGTAGCTGAGCGTTTAGTTAGCGTAAAAAACGAAACGGCAATGCTAACTACTTTTAACGAAGTAGATATGAGTGAAATTTATAGATTGAGAAATGAATTTAAAGAAGAATTTAAAAATAAGCATGGAGTAGGGTTAGGGTTTATGTCATTTTTCACTTTAGCAGTGGTTAGAGCATTAAAATTATATCCAGACGTAAATTCAATGATTGATGGTAATTATAAAACATCTTATGATTATCAAGATATAAGCATAGCAGTTTCAGGTCCTAAAGGACTTATGGTTCCTGTACTAAGAAATGCAGAAACTATGACATTTAGAGGAGTGGAACAAAATATAAAAGAACTAGCTTTAAAAGTTCGGGATGGAAAAATAACTGTTGATGAAATGACTGGAGGAACTTTCACAATTACGAATGGGGGAGTTTTTGGATCTATGCTTTCAACACCAATTATAAATCCACCCCAAAGTGCTATTCTAGGAATGCACAATATTGTAGATAGGCCCATAGTTAAAAATAAACAGATTACTATTGCACCCATGATGTATGTGGCATTGTCTTATGACCATAGAATCATTGATGGAAGAGAGTCTGTTGGATTTTTGGTTGCTGTAAAAGAAGCTGTGGAAAACCCTTTGGAATTCTTAATGGATAACAATCCACAAAAAGCCTTAGAGTTATAAGAATAAAAAAACCGATAATTCAATTATCGGTTTTTTCTATAAATATTTATTAATATTCTGTGCTAAATTGTTTTAACATTCGAATATCATTTTCTGTGAACATTCTAATATCACCAATTTGATACATGAGCATTACGATTCTTTCTATTCCCATTCCAAAGGCAAAACCACTATATTTTTCAGGGTTAATATTGACATTTTTTAAAACATTTGGATCAATCATTCCACAACCTAAAATTTCCAACCATCCCGTACCCTTAGTTATTCGATAATCGGTTTCAGTCTCTAATCCCCAATAAACATCAACTTCTGCACTAGGTTCCGTAAAAGGAAAATACGACGGTCTCATTCTTATTTCAGATTTCCCAAATAGTTCCGAAGTAAAAAATTGTAAAGTCTGTTTTAAATCAGCAAAAGATACATTGGTATCTACATATAAACCTTCAATTTGATGAAACATACAGTGAGAACGAGAAGATATATCTTCATTTCTGTAAACTCTCCCCGGAGATAAAATTCTAATAGGAGGTTCATTCTTTTCCATATAGCGGATTTGAACAGAAGAGGTATGTGTTCTTAAAACTAAATCTGGATTCTTATCTATAAAAAATGTATCCTGCATATCTCTAGCTGGATGATGTTCCGACATATTTAATGCCGTAAAATTATGCCAGTCGTCTTCAATTTCAGGACCATCAGCTACAGAGAATCCAATTTTCTTAAATATGCTTATAATCTTATTTTTTACAACACTTATGGGGTGTCTAGTACCCAAGTTAAATGGATAGCCTGGACGTGTTAAATCCAATCTATCACTAGTAGGTTGTTTACTAAAATTATAATGATCTTTTAATGAGTTAATTTTATCATTTACTAATTGTTTTAAATGATTGATTTGCTGTCCGAACTCCTTTTTAGTATCATTAGGGACTTCCTTAAACTTTTGAAATAAATCATTCAATATACCCTTTTTACCTAAAAATTTAATTCTAAAATTTTCTAATTCTTCAGGATTTTTCGGATTAAATTCTTGTACTTCTTTTAAATAATTTTTGATATTATCTATCATTGTTATAATTTCTTTAAATAAAATTTTTAAATATATGTGGGCTATGCAAAAATACTAAAACTAATAGATTATTTTAGATAAATATTTGAAATTAATAAAACATAATTTTTTTGATTTATCACGTATTAGCTAAAAAAACACTTGAAATAAATAAAAATTTTTAAATTTTTTATGTAAATTTTAAATAAATATTTATTTTTATGCTAAAATAAATTGTATAAACGTATGAAAAAATTATTCTACATTCTATTTCTACTTGTTTTAGTGCCTAAATCAGGTTTTGCACAGGGTTCTAAGATTGATCAGTTACTATTTTCAACCTTAATTGAAAGTAAAGCCTACATAGATAAAGGTAAAGTTGCTGATTATATTCCTGAATTGAGTAAAGCTAACAAAAATTTAGTGGGAGTTGCATTGGTAGATTCCTTAGGAAATTTACATACCAAAGGAGACACAAAAAGTAAATTTACTATGCAAAGCATCTCAAAAGTAATAGCCTTAATGCTAGCAGTGGAGGAAAGAGGTGAGAAATATGTTTTTGAAAGAATGGGTTATTATGGAACAGACAAACCATTCAATTCATTTGAAGCTTTGGAATATAGACATAAACCTTTAAATCCGATGATGAATGCAGGTGCAATAGTTACAACAGCTTTGATTAAAGGGAAAGATGATGAAGCTTATAAAAAAATCCTGGAAAGAGTAAGATATATTACTAAAAATGAGGACATAAATATCAATGAAGCGGTTTATCAATCCGAAAAGGAAACAGGCAATAGAAACAGAGGAATGTTTTACTTACTAAAGAATTTTGGATTGTTTGATGCTGAAAATGAAGAAAGCTTAAACAACTATTTTAGACAATGTTCCATTGAAGTAAACGCAGAGGATTTAGCCAAAATTGGATATTTTTTCGCCCATAATGGAACTAGATTTGACGGTGATAAAACATTTTATAATCCAGAAATCAGTAAACTAATTAAATCCATCATGCTAACTGCTGGAATGTATGATTATAGCGGGGAATATTCAAGTAAAATTGGAATTCCTTCTAAATCCGGTGTTGGTGGAGGAATTATGGCATCTGTGCCAGGGAAAATAGGCATTGGTACTTTTAATCCTTCTTTAGATGAGCAGGGGAACTCCGTACCTGGATTATATATTATGGAAAAGCTAAGTAAAGAACTTAATTTAAGTATTTTTTAACATTTACATAAAAAGCAATAAAATTTTTAAAATTTTATTGCTTTTTTCCAATTATTTTTACTGGATATTTTTCTTAAGATCTTTTAATTCGTCCTCTGCTTTGTTTAATGCGCAATTGGCTTGTTCTTTAGTTTTATCTTTTAAATCTTCAGCTTTATCTTCTGCTGAGTCTAATAAGTCTTTGCCTTTATCTTTTAAATCTTCAACCTTATCTTTAGCTGAATCAATAAGATCTTTACCTTTATCCTTTAAATCATCAGCTTTATCTTCAGCAGAATCTGTAAATTCTGAAACTTTATCGCTGATTTTACTAGTTATTTCACTAGCTTTATCCGATATTTTATCAAAAAAAGAAGAGATAGAATTTTTGAAATCGTTTGATTTACCCTCAACTGAATTTTTAACGTTTTCTGTCAGTTGTCCAGCCTTAAATGCTTCTTTAATAATGGTTAAAGCTTTTTCTGCCTGATCTTTCGTTAATCCAGTTTCCTTTTCTAACTTTTCAATAATTTTGTCCATAACTTTAATATATTGAGATTTGATTTTATCTTATTAAGAGCAAAAACTAAACCATATATTATAAATTGTTTAAAATCTTATCTATTAGAAAGGTTTCTAATTCTTAATTTCATCCATAAATTCATTTAAAAATAATATCATGAACTCATGTCTTCGATGGGCTATGAATTTAGCCGTATCAGTATTCATCAAATTTTTAAGTTTTAATAGTTTTTCATAAAAATGCATAATAGAACTAGAATTATTATTTTTATACTCTTCCTTGGAATTATAAATATTCAAATTATCATCCGGATTATAAATTTCTCTACCTTTGTTTCCTCCATATGCAAAAGCTCTGGCAATACCAATGGCTCCCATAGCATCTAATCGGTCTGCATCTTGAACAATTTTAGCTTCAATAGAAGATGGTGGTTGATTAAATCCGCCATTGTATGAAACTTCAGAAATAATTTTTAGTATGTCATCGATAAACTTGTTATTAAACTCCATTGACTTTAGTAAAGGAAAAACTATTTCTTTAGTTTTATCAATGCCGTTATGCAGTTTATAATCACCAATATCATGCAACCAAGATGCAATAATTACTTTTAAATTATCGGCAGATTCATTAAGCATAATTTTTTGAGCATTATTTACCACTCTTACAATATGCCAGTAGTCATGTCCAGAATATTCATTATACAATCGGTTTTTAACAAAAGTCTTTATATAATTTATTTTATCTAGCTCATTCATATATAAAATTGAATTTTAAATATTATAAATATATTGGGGTATGATTTTTATTTTATACGATACATCATAAATGTAATGGTGTAAAACCAAAGATTAAACAATAGGGTATATGTTAGACCATAAATCATGCTTAACCCTAAATTTTTTTTACATTTTAAAGAATTTTTTAAAACTATACTCAAAGATTTAAAGAAAATCCAATAAAGCATTATAATGAATAAAAATATTGCGATATGAAAGTGGTTATCTATGGTAGAATAAATTGCCACTAGTATAATACTGCTTAAAATCCAATATAAGATTTTATCTAAACAATTATTAGGAATCACTGTAAGCCCATAATTTTTATTTGATGGAGTAGGTGTATTTTTACAAAATAATCCTTTAAATAATCCAATAGTAATAAATAAAAATATTACTGGCGAAATTATACTTCCAGTAAATATAGCATTTTCAATTAAAGAATGCTCCTTTTTTATGGGGTAAATATTTAGACATAGAATTGTTATAATTAATACTATTAAAGAGATAAATATGGTAGATTTATAGTTAAATAAATAATGTAATATTTTCATAGTTGTTTAATTGAAGAATAGTAAAGTTAATTGTTTAAATGTTTAAACGAAAGAATTGAGCAAAAAAATATTCTATTATTTAAATATTTTTTAATTGGTTGATCTTTTAATACATACGAAGGGCAAAATATTAAATGAATTTAAAACGTATATTTGAATCTATAATATTTTAAAAGGGTGGAGTTTGTTAATGTAATTTTGCCACTCCCTATTAAAGGGGTATTTACATATCATGTACCTAAAGTACTTGAAAATAGTCTACAAATTGGGCAAAGAGTTGTCGTGCCTTTTGGTGGAAAAAAGTTATACACTGGAATCATTTTAGAAATTCATAAGATAAAACCCGAGCTCTACAAGACGAAAGAGATTTTTACAATATTAGAAAATGAAGCATTTGTTACTATAAACCAGTTAAATTTCTGGAAATGGATATCAGAGTATTATCTATGTACCTTAGGAGATGTTTATAGAAATGCTTTTCCAAGTGCTTTAAAATTAGAAAGTGAAACGTATATAAGAAAAACGGGTCACGAGATAATATGGGAAGAATTGGATGAAAGAGAAATATTTGTAATGCAGAATTTAGAAGTTAAAACTTCCATCGATTTAAAGGAAATTGAATCATTTATTTCTAAAAAACATATTGTTCCTACCATAAAATCATTGTTTGAAAAAAATTTGGTTGAGTTGGATGAGCAAATCATTGAAAAATATAAACCTAAGCAAATGGTTTATTTGGATTTGAATCCAGATTTTAAAAATTCTGAAATTTTTAAGCGAGCGCTTTTAGAAATTGATAGAGCACCCAAACAAAGAGAAGCCTTCTTAGTATTTATTCAATGGCAACAACAGAGAACTAGTCATATAGGAAAAAGAGAGCTTGTGGATAGATTCTCTCCGGCTGTTGTAAAAGGATTGATAGATAGAAATTTTTTAATCGAATTTCAATTGCAGATTGATAGAATTGAAGATTACGACGATAATATAGAGGATTTTAATGAGCTTTCAGAGGCTCAGAACCAAGCCTTTCATGAAATCCGTAATCAGTTTTCTAAATATAACACAGTTTTGTTACAAGGAGTTACATCCTCTGGTAAAACAGAAATTTATTTTCACCTGATTGATGAACAATTAAAATTGGGTAAGAATTGTTTGTTACTATTACCGGAAATTTCAATTACTACGCAATTAGTTACTAAAATTCAAAAAAGATTTGGCAATGAAGTAGGGGTTTATCACTCAAAACTAAACCAGAATGAGCGGGTTGAAGTTTGGAAAAATACATTGAACAATAAATACAAAATTTTAATCGGAGCTAGGTCAATAATTTTTCTTCCTATTCAAAACATAGGATTAATTATTGTAGATGAAGAGCACGACAGTTCTTATAAGCAAAGTGATACTTTGCCCTTATACAATGCTAGAGATTGTGTGCAAATTTTAGCCCACCAATTCAAGGCTAAGGTGTTACTTGGTTCGGCAACACCGTCCATGGAAAGCTATTACAATTGTGACCAAGGTAAATTTGGTTTTGTGGAACTAAATCAAAGATTTGGAGAAATAAAATTACCTGAAGTTGATTTGGTTTCATTACGTACACCAACCATTACCCCCAATATTTCTTATGAATTGTACGAACAAATTAAAATTTGTTTAGAAAATAAAAAACAAGTTATACTTTTTCATAATCGTAGAGGGTTTTCACCCATACTAGAATGCAATCAATGTGGCCATTCGCCCACCTGTCCCAATTGTGATGTTTCATTGACCTATCATAAAGTCTCTTCAACCTTGCGTTGTCATTATTGTGGAAATACTCGGGCTTTGCCTCAAACATGTCCTAGTTGTCATTCCCATTCATTGGAGACTAAAGGAATCGGAACACAGCAGATCGAAGAAGAAATTATACATTTATTTCCAGAGGCAAGGGTAGCAAGAATGGATGTAGATACCATGAAAAGAAAACATGCGTATGAAATACTATTTGAAAAAATGCACCTCCATGAAATAGATATATTAATAGGGACGCAAATGGTTACCAAAGGTTTAGATTTTGATTCTATACAATTGGTTGGAGTTATACGTGCGGATTCATTATTGAATTTCCCAAATTTTAGAGCGGAAGAACGAACCTTGCAATTGTTAACCCAAGTAAGTGGAAGAGCAGGAAGAAGAGAAGCGGGTAAAGTTTTAATACAAACTTTTGATCCTGAAAATCCTTTATATTTATTCATTCAAGAAAACAATTACCATTTAGCCAAGGATACTATCTTGCAAGAGCGGAAGGAATTTTTATATCCCCCGTATTATCGTTTAATTGAGATTACCTTTAAACATAAAAAACAAGACAAAGCAAAGAAAACGGCTACATTTGTAGTAGAATATTTAAGGAATTTTATACAAGAACCTTTTATATTAGGACCTGAGGAGGGGCTAATTCCTAGGATCAACAATTATTATATATATAAAGTACTGTTGAAGCATCCTGCAAATAAATCAACCAAAAATTTAAAATTTTTTATTGAACAAAGTTTAACAAAAGTTGAATCCGTCCAAGCCTATCGATCAGTGAAGATTACCATTGATGTAGATCCCTTATAAATATTAAGGAGCTAAACGTTCTATTTTCCATTCAAAATTATCTAACAATGTATATAATATACGATCGTGCAATCGATTGGGTCTTCCCTGCCAAAATTCAATTTGTTTAGGTCTTACTAAATATCCACCCCAGTTATTGGGTCTCTCAAGTTCATTTAAACTCTTAGTTTCTTCTTCTAAAACTCTTAATTTTTCTTCCAGAAATTCACGGTTGGGAATCACTTTACTTTGCTGAGAGACTATTGCTCCTAATTGGCTTCCTCTAGGGCGAGAGTGAAAATAACCATCAGATAAATTCGCTGATAATCTCTCTGCGCAACCATTTATAATTATTTGTTTCTCTAACCGATCCCAATAAAAATTTAAACAAACATTATTGTTTTCTTCAATGGCAGTACCTTTACGGCTTTCGAAATTAGTAAAAAAAATAAATCCTTCCCAAGTAAATTTTTTAAGTAAAACCATACGGGTGCGTGGATTTTTTGAATCTTCAATAGTTGAAACAGACATAGCATTGGGTTCTAAGATCAAATCGTGACTTTTTGCAAGTAAGTACCAGTCTCTAAATAATTCCATAGGATTATCTTTTAGATCTAATTCCAAAAGTTTTCCGGAATTGTAAATTTTTCTTAGGTTGGATAAATCTTCCATTATTTAAAATATGTATTTTTACTTCATGTAAAGATATTTAAAAATGAGTTATAAGGGTAATTTATTAATTGCTAAGCCTGGTTTGAATGATGAATATTTTTCAAAATCTGTTATATATTTAACCGGAGATGATCCATTTAAAGGTTCTGTGGGGGTTGTTTTAAATAAGTTGTACGAAAAAAAGTTAAATGAGATAATCCCAGAAATTGATTTAGACATGGATGTATATATGGGAGGTCCCGTGAATCAAGATCACTTGTTTGTCATACATTCAAGACCAGATCTAATTTCAAAAGGTACATATATAGGTAAAGATTATTATTGGTCGGGCAATTATAAAGAAATTACTTTAGCACTTAAAAATAAGTGGATTGAAAATGATGAAATTCGTTTTTTTATAGGCTATACCGGGTGGAAATATAAACAGTTGAGAAGTGAATTAAACAATAAGGATTGGATGGTTTTACCCGATAAAGATCTAAATATTTTAAAATGGGAAGATAATCTTTGGAAAAATAAATTAATAAAAGCTGATAAAAGGAATATTATATGGGTAAATTATCCTACGAATCCGTTATATAATTAATAAAATTGAATATTCTAATCAACTATTTTTCAAAAGAATTTAAAATTTTCGTTTAACTAAATACATTATAATGTTATTAAAATCCATCACTAAAATATTAATTATTGTAAATCTATTTATTATTTCTTCATGTCATTCTACTAATATTATGAATATGAATAAAGTAGAAAAACATACATTAAAAGAAAAAATTGATCATTACCAATTTACGGGTATAGTAATAAATAATGAAAAGAGTATTTCTAAGGGAAATAAACAATTGGATATTTTAAAAATTCAAATCACTAGTTCAGTGAATGAAAATTTACAACCTAATACAATTATCTACGCTGTTGTCGATAGGAATAATTTATTAAAACTAGAAATTAATAGAGAGTATGTTTTTAATGGAAATGGAAGCTATACATCTAAACTTGGCAAACACTATATAAAAATTATAAAAATTCAGGATTTAATCTAAAAATCTAGACATAATTGAGAAAATTTTTAAAGTAATCCTTTTAATTTATCTTTAAATAATAATCATTATGTAGTTAAAATTTATTTTCAAACCTTATCCTTAATGAAACTCCTGTTAAATTTAGCTTTTCTTATTGCAATGTTCAATTCATAACCAATTAATATAAAAGTTACAGATAGGTTTACCCATATCATAAGCATAAGCATCGAGCCAATGGAACCGTATAGAACATTAAAGCGAGTAAAATGGGTTATGTAATAACCAAATATATAAGTACATATAGGAAATAGAAGGGTGGTTAGTAAAGCACCAGGAATGACTTCTTTAAATTTTAATCGAGCAGTTCTACCCCAATAATAAAGAAAACAAGTTCCAAAGAAAAATATTATTGAAGATATAATATAATTAAAAATGTTAATTATTGTTCTAAATTCTATGATATTGAATGATATAGAATATTGAAAGAGCCTTAAAACTATTTCACTTACATAGAATAATAGTAAAGAAACAATTAAAAAGATTGAAAAAAATAGTATAATAAATATGCTTAAAAAGAATGACCGAAAACCTTTAAATTCTATGGGATCATGATTATTAACCGATTTGAATCCTGTGATTAGCGATCTTATTCCGTTGGAAGATAATATAATAAACAAAAGAACGGATAACAATAATAAATAAATATTTGGTCTATTTAAATGATTATTTACAAGTAGTATACGATCATTCATATAACCATTTACAATATCAAAAATATTGGGAGGTAAAAGTTTTTTTAATAAAAAATCATAAATCAAATGCTGGATTTCGTCGTAATAAGGTAAGTAACTGATAAGAAGTAAAAAAAATATTAAAAAAGGAAAAAAACTCATAAATACATTCCAAGAAGCAGCTGCAGCTCTATATCCAATCGCACCTTTAGTTATTCCTTGAAAATAGATTTGAAGAATTTCATACAATGAAATTCCATTAATCGATGAAATTTTAATTCTTTTTAAATATTGCTTAACACTCTCCAATATATTCATAGCATACTATTTAGACTATTTAGTACTTATAAAACAACTAATAAGTACTAAAATTATCTATTCCTTAACTAAAACCTCATCTTCAGCAATATTTAAAGAATTATCAAATAGGAAATAAAGTTTATTCTTTTGCTTTAAAAACTTAAAATGATTTTGATCTAAAGAAATAATTGAATCTTTAGAATTCCAAATATACCTACCATTTAAAAGGGTTGTATTTTTCCGACTATCTTCTTCATCAGCCAAATGAATTAATAAAGAATATTCGCCATTATTTTTTAAAGTTAGTTGTACATTCTCACAATCATCACAGGAAATAACTCCATTATATGTTCCAGTTATAACATCTAAATTTGAGATATTTTTATCCTTTTTTTGTATTGAATTGAGTGAATCTAAAGCAATGGTTGATTCATGAACTGAATTTTTTTTACAACTTAGGATGCTTGTAAATATTATTATAAAAAAAAGTAGTTTATATCTAGCCATATTTTATATCTCAGTATTAAGATCAAAATCCTCTAAATAATCAGAAATTCTTTTTATAAACATCCCCCCCAAAGCACCATCAACCACACGGTGATCAAAAGTATGAGATAAAATCATTTTATGTCTAATTCCAATTAAATCACCTTGAGGAGTTTCAATAACCGCTGGTTTTTTCACTATACTTCCTATGGCAAGTATTGCTACTTGAGGTTGATTAATAATTGGGGTTCCAGCAATATTTCCAAATCCTCCAATATTACTTACGGTATAAGTTCCTCCTTGAGTATCTTCAGGATTTAATTTATTAGTTCTTGCTCTGTTAGCCAAATCATTAATCTTCCTAGCCAAACCAGAAAGACTTAGTTGATCAGCATTTTTTATAACAGGTACAATTAAGTTTCCGTTAGGTAAAGCAGTGGCCATACCAATATTTATATTTTTTTTCTTAATAATGGTAGAGCCTTTAACAGAAATATTAATCATTGGAAAGTCTTTAATCGCTTTAACTACCGCTTGTATAAAAATGGGTGTATAAGTTAATTTTTCCCCTTCCTTTTTATAAAATAAATCTTTAAATTTATTTCTCCATAATACAATATTGGTAACGTCCGTTTCTACAAAAGAGGTAACATGCGGGGCTATTTGTTTGCTTCTGAGCATATTTTCAGCAATCAGCTTTCGCATTCGGTCCATTTCAAAAATTTCATCCGATTCAGAAGATGAAACTATAGTCTTAGTAGATAAATCATTGATTAATGAATCGGAAGGAGTTTCACAATCCCTAGAAATAATTTTAGACTCTATAATAGATACCTTTTCAGTAGAAGAAATCTCACTTCTATTTTTAAGATAAGTAAGTATATCTTCTTTAGTAATACGCCCGTTTAAACCAGTTCCAACTATACTCTGTCTCTCAGATTCAGAAATATTTTCTTGCTCACAAATTGCTCGGACTAATGGGGAATAATAATTATCTTTTTTCTTTTCAGTGTTTTCAATGGAAGAAGTTTTGTGTACTAATGGAGATTCTAATTGTGCAATTATTTCTTCTTCACTACTTTCAATCAATGTATTGGAGCTTATATTATTGCTATTACTGGAAGAATCATCTTCAACTTCTAAAATAGCAAAAGCTTCCCCAATGTCACAGACCTCATTAACATCTTTTAACTTTTTTATAAGTTTACCTGCTCTAGGAGTTGGTACATCGGAATCAACTTTATCTGTTGCTATTTCAACAATAATTTCGTCTTCATTAATAAAATCTCCTTCATTTTTTACCCATCGGGTTATTGTTGCTTCTATAATTCCTTCCCCCATTGGAGGTAAGGTAATTTTATATTCACTCATAATATACAATTAGCCGTGCAAAATTAATGAAAAATTATGATTTGAATAAAACATAAATACTTTGCGTATATTTAATTGTTAATCAGCATTTTATGATAATTATAAAAATATTATTTTACCAATTCAAAATATAATATTTATTTTTAGTATAATTTTTGTAAATAAAATACAATGAGAATAGATAAATTTTTATGGTGTATAAGAGTATATAAGACTAGAGCAATTGCTACAGAGGAATGTAAAAAAAATAGAATTTCATTAAATGAAAATGTAGTTAAGCCTTCAAAAGAGGTTAACAGCGGTGAGATATATACCATAAGAAAAAATCAAATTGATTATAAAATTCAAGTAATCCAAATCCCAACCAACAGAGTAGGTGCAAAGCTAGTTTCCTTGTATTGTAAAGATCTTACGGAACCCGAACAGTTAGAGTTGCTCCAAACAAGATTATCAACACAAAATTATTATAGACAAAAGGGAATAGGAAGACCTACCAAGAAAGATAGAAGAGATCTAGAAAGTTATACTTCTGATGATCTTTCAGAGGAAAATTAACTAGGTTTAGTTATATCTATAATTTCATTTACAATTGTAGGAACATCTTGATTTCCATTAATTTTATATTTTGCCCTTTCGTAATAAGGAAAGCGTTCAAAAATATGTTTGGCTATAAATTCTTCAAGATTTTGATCTTCAATACGAGAGATTAAAGGACGATGTTCTTTTTCTTTCATTAATCTATGTGCTAGTTCCTTAGGTGATAATTTTAAATAAAAAGAACAGCTTTTGTTATTTATTGTTTCAATGTTGTCGTAATAAACAGGGGTACCTCCTCCTAAACTAAGTACAATAGATTCTAAATTTAAAATTTCATGTAAATATTTTTTTTCAATTTTTCTAAAGTATACTTCCCCTTTCTTAGAAAAAATCTCATTAATAGACATTTGTTCTTTACTACTAATATAAGAATCTAAGTCTATGAATTTTAGTCCGGTAATATCAGAAATTTCTTTTCCGATGGTTGATTTCCCACATCCCATATATCCAATCAATGAAATATTCATAAATCAAAAATTTTCACAAATATCTAATTTTTATTTATAAATATTTGTATAAAAGAAAAAAGTATTTATATTTGCACTCGCTAAACGCAATTAGAATATAATTGACCTGGTAGCTCAGTTGGTAGAGCACAACACTTTTAATGTTGGGGTCCTGGGTTCGAGCCCCAGCCAGGTCACAATTTAATTCTAATTCAGTTTAAGTCAATCAAATTTGACCTGGTAGCTCAGTTGGTAGAGCACAACACTTTTAATGTTGGGGTCCTGGGTTCGAGCCCCAGCCAGGTCACTTAGCTTGAGTTTATCTCAAGCTTTTTTTATTTTAATAAACTCACGTGGTGGAATTGGTAGACACGCCATCTTGAGGGGGTGGTGTCCGTAAGGATGTGCCGGTTCAAATCCGGTCGTGAGTACTTATGTTTTTTCTCCAAGATGAGATAAAATTATTTAAATGTTTGTTCTATAATTTACTTTAATGCATCCGTAAATTTATTGATATATTACCTTTATTGTAATCAAAAATTTTTATCTCTGAAAATCTGATTTTTAAATTACATTAATGTTTATTTAAATTGAATATAGAATACATAAAATATAAGAAATTAAAGAATATTATTCATAAAAAACTTCAATATATTTTAAACATGTAATATATTTTAAATAAAGGTTTACATTTAAATTAATTATAAAATATTATATTAGCCTAAATTACAATTTATTTTATAATGGAAAACATTTTAAATTTACTTACAAGTGGCTTAGGAAGTCAAATCATCAATGGAATTAGTGAGAAAACAAATACTTCAGTTGAGCAAACATCATCGGTAGTTTCATCAGCAATCCCAGCTTTATTAGGGGCTTTACAGAATAATGCATCTACTGAAGAAGGAGCCCAAGGAATTTTAAATGCCGTAACTTCTAAACACGATGGTAGTATACTTGATAATATTTCAGGCTTTTTAGGGAATGGAGGAAATGAGCAAGAAGGTAAGGGGATTCTAGGAAATATATTTGGAAATCAATTAGGAGATATTCAAAATGGAATTAGTCAGAAGACAGGAGTTTCTGCAAGCAGTGTAGGTAGTATATTAAGCTTATTAGCTCCTATAATTATGGGATATTTAGGAAAACAAGCACAATCCTCAAATATATCTGATGGAGGGGGGATTTCCAATCTGTTATCCAGTCTTTTAGGGGGGAATTCAGGAAGTAGCATTTTGTCAAGTATACTAGATCAAAATGGAGATGGAAAATTAGGTTTAGATGATTTAGCAGGTTTAGTTTCTGGGAATAAAAGTTCAAAGGGAAATGGACTTTTGGGTAATTTATTAGGCAAATTTTTAGGCAAATAAATCTTTTCAATAAAGAACTATAAAAATAAGATAAAAACTGAATTTTTATAGTTCTTTATTTTCGAGCATAGGAACAAATTGGTAATCACCAAATTCCATAGTTTCGAAGGTATTGATATCTAATTTTAAAATTGTATACATTTTTTGAGCTTCATCTCCAATAGGAATAACCATTATTCCTCCTATGGCTAACTGTTGTAATAGCATTTTAGGGACATTTGGAGCACCAGCAGTTACAATAATTTTATCAAAAGGAGCAAAAGAAGAAATTCCTTGGTATCCATCTCCAAAAGTTTGATATTTTGGAGGGAAATGAATTTTTTTTAAGATTTTTTTTGAAAATTCAAACAATTCCTTTTGCCTTTCAATAGTAAATACTTGCGCTCCTAATGCAACTAGAACAGCTGTTTGATAGCCGGAACCAGTTCCAATTTCAAGTATTTTTTCACCGCGTTGAACATGTAAAAGCTGTGTTTGAAAAGCTACTGTATATGGATGCGAAATTGTTTGACCGGAAAGAATGGGAAAAGCCTTATCTTCATAAGCTAAATCCTCAAATATTGAATCTATAAATAAATGCCGAGGAACCTGATTCATGGCCTCTAAAACCATTTCATCACCAATTCCTTTTGATCTAAGTAGTTGAATGAGCTTATTTCTTTTTCCTTTGTGCTTGAGTGTATCTAAAGCCATATTTAATAATGCAGGATTATAATTTAGTGTTTTTGGGTAATAAAAAACTTAGATTTAACAAAACGATTGAAATTAATATGAGTACAATACCTATCCATTGTAGAAAATACACATTTTCATTCAAAATAAATTTTGCCATTAAGACAGATATGGGTAACTCTAATGAGGCTAGAATACTTCCTATACCAATACCTACTACAGGCATCCCTTTAGTAAATAATATAGTGGGTAAAATTGCTCCAAATAAAGCACAGATAATTCCCCATTGGTAAAATATTGTAAAATTGAAAGTTCCTTGTAGAATACTTTTTCCCCAAATTAAAGATACTAGTATAGTTGAACCCATAAATAAATAAACAGAACGTAGCGTAGGTGACATTTGCGTTCCAATTTTATTGGAGGAATACATGGAACAAGTGTAAGATATTGCTGCTAATATACCAAATGATAAACCTATAGGATTAAGTTTTACTTGATTATCATTAATTAAATTAGTGGCTAAAACCGTACCTATTAGAATAAGAAAAATTGAAATAATTTCAATCAAAGAAGGTTTTTTTTTATTAACAATAAAATCTATGAAAGCCCCCATCCAAACAGCTTGCATTAGCAAAACGATACATATAGATACAGGAATTTTATAATGGACAGCTAGATAATAAAAGGTGCTCGTTAAACCAAAAGAAGTCCCACAAATGATAAGTTTATATTTATCCTTTGTTGAATGTTTAATTTGTTCTTTTCTATAAATTATTTTATGAATAAAAATCAAACTAATTAATCCTATAAGCATTTGTGAAATTACAACTTCTCCAGTAGTATATCCATGATTATAGGCTAAACGAACAAAGGTAGCTACCAATCCGTAAGAGGATGCCGCCAAACAAACATACAAAAGTGATTTAATGTAACTAAGATTCATGGATTTTAAATTCGGTTGCAAAAGTAAAAAAGTATTCTAATAAATGTAGAATACTTTTTGCTTCGATTTTAAATTCCTTGAAAAACTACTCTAAAATTGTAATTGGCAGTATCATTTCTTCCAATGAGATACCTCCATGCTGATAAGTGTTTTTGTAATAATTAACAAAATGATTATAATTTTTAGGATATGCGAAAAACTTATTTTCTTTTGCAAATATATATTTAGAATTAACATTGACTTTGGGTAAAAAATAATCTTCAGGATTTGATATTGCAAATACATCCTTAGAATCGTACTGCAAATTTTTACCCAATTTATATCTTAAATTGGTAGAGGATTCACGATCTCCAATTACTTTGCTAGGTTTTTTAACATAAATAGTTCCATGATCAGTTGTAATTATAACTTTAAATCCTTCCTCAGAGGCTAGCTGAATTGTTTTTAAAATACTTGAGTTTTCAAACCATGTATAGGTCAAAGATCTAAATGTTTTATCGTCTCTAATTAATTCATTTACAATATTATTATTAGTTTTTGCATGAGATAAAATATCAATAAAATTGTAAACGATGCTAATAAAATCAAATTTTAAATTAGACTTAAACTCATCGTAAACTTTTTTTTCAAATTCTGCATTTAAGATTTTATAGTATTTTAATTTAATATTAGAAAGACCCAGTCTTTGAAGCTGTATTTTTAATAATTCTTCTTCAAACTGATTTTTATGTCCATCTTCTGTTTCTTGAGTCCAATATTGTGGGTAATTTTTTTCAATTTCTGATGGCATTAAACCAGCAAAAAAAGAATTTCTAGCGTATTGTGTGGCTGAAGGTAGAATGCTAAGATAGGTTTGTTCTTTAGAACTTGAAAAATATTTCTTAAATAAGGGCTCAATCATCTTCCACTGGTCGTATCTAAGATTATCTATCATTAGTAGCAAGGTTTTACTACTATTTTTAACTACCGGATAAATTACATCTTTAAAAGCAGTATGAGATAATGTAGGATTTGAGTTTTCGTGTAGCCAGTTGTAATAATTATTTTCAATAAACTTTGCAAATAAGCTATTTGCTTCATCTTTTTGATTTTGCAAAATTTTATTCATTTCCACATCTGAAAGCTTGTCAAAACGCAATTCCCACAAAATTAATTTATGATAGAGCTGTATCCAGTCTTCACAACTACGAGCATACATTAGATCCATTGAAATTTTACCAAATTCCTGTTGATAGTTTTTAACAGTTTGCTTCTCAATGATTTCATCACTTTTCAATATTTTTTTTAAACTCAATAAAACTTGGTTAGGATTAACGGGTTTTAATATGTAATCGGTTATCTGTTCTCCAATAGCTTCTTCCATTATATCTTCAGCTTCATTTTTGGTAACCATAATTACAGGTAAGCGAGGCTTTAATTCTTTAATTCTTTGCAATGCTTCCAAACCTCCAATACCAGGCATATTTTCATCCAATAAAACGGCTTGTATAGGTTCATTTATAATAATGTCATACCCATCGGTTGCATTGTTAACCTCTAAAACTTCATATCCTTTATTCTTTAAAAATATAATATGCGGTTCTAGCATTTCAATTTCATCATCGATCCACAAAATTTTAACACTCATTAATATATTTTTTATATTTTAATCTATATTTTTGCATTGTAATTACAAAAAATATGCCCTTTGAATCAAGGCAAAAATATAAAAAAGAAAATATTTAATGATCCAGTTTTAGGATTCATTACCATTTCAGATTCTTTAATCTTAAAATTAATTGAACATCCGTACTTTCAAAGATTAAAGCGAATTTCACAGACCGGTCTCACTTATTATGTCTATCCAGGCTCCACCCACACAAGGTTTTTACATGCTTTAGGCGCGACACATCTAATGCAATTGACATTGCAGGTTTTAAAACAAAAAGGTGTTAAAATTTCTAAGGACGAGGAAAGAGCGGCATCTGTAGCTATTTTGCTTCACGATATAGGACATGGTCCTTTTTCACATGCTTTAGAGTCAACCCTAATGGATAATATACATCATGAAAGTTTATCAATTACTTTTATGAATTTATTGAATAATGAATATAATGGTGAACTTTCTCTAGCTTTAGAAATCTTTCGTGATAAATATCCGAGAAAATTTTTTCATCAACTTATATCTAGCCAAATTGATCTAGATCGATTAGACTACCTCAAAAGGGATAGTTTTTTTACAGGAGTCTCAGAAGGTAATATAAATTCTGAGCGCATAATTACAATGATGAATGTTGTACATGATGAATTAGTAATTGATGAAAAAGGAATCTACTCTATTGAACAATATTTAACTTCGAGGTTATTTATGTATTGGCAAGTTTATTTTCATAAAACTTCTGTTACTGCTGAGGTATATTTAATTCAAGCCCTAAAAAGAGCAAAAGATTTAATTAAAGATTGTAAGAAAATACCTTCCACTTCCACACTGAGTTATTTTTTAAATAAATCAGACTTTTCTCAGTTAAATGCTGAAGATATAATGTATTTTTCTCGATTGGATGATACCGATATTATCACAGCATTGAAAGATTGGCAATTTGTAGATGATGAAATTCTAAAAATTTTAAGTCAATCAATTATTCAAAGGAAATTACCTTTCTCTCGTATTAGTTCTCATCCTAAATCAGACGAAGAGATACGTAAGTTAAAATCTAAAGTTGAAGAAAAATATAATTTAAAAGATGGAAAGTATTTTGTACATCAAAACAAGCTGAATATATTTCTCTATGAAGGAAAAACGCAAGCAATCAAACTACTTTTAAAAACTGGAGAAATAGTAAAACTTCAAGATTTAGGGAATCCGGTTTTTAATAATGAATCTAATAAATATATTTGTAGGTATCATCTATGTTTTCCTAGAGATATATTATTAAAATTATAAAGAATTTTTATTATTTTAATAAAATGTTTACATTTGCCAAGTTATGGAATTTTCGGCTGAACAGATAGCAGATTTAGTGAATGGAATTGTAATAGGAGATCCTACAGTTATAGTTTCATACATATCTAAAATTGAGGATGGTACACCTGGTACACTTACTTTTTTAGGGGGAGAAAAATATCAAAATTATTTAAAAGATACAAAGGCATCCATTGTACTTATATCGGAAAATTTTATTCCTAAAGATACTTCTGAACTACCAACAATGATAGTAGTTAAAGATGCGTATGCTTCATTCAATCAATTGCTTAGGTATTACAATGATTTGAGAACTCATAAAACAGGAATTGAAGATCCTGTATTTATTTCGAAATCAGCAATTTTAGGTCAAGATTTATATGTAGGAGCATTTAGTTATATTGGGAATAATGTAAAAATTAATGATCATACTAAAATTTTTCCTCAAGCATACATAGGAGATAATGTTACCATAGGAGAAAATTGCTATATAGGACCTGGAGCTAAAATTTATAATGATTGTACTATAGGTAATCGTTGTGTCATTCATGCAGGGACTGTTGTAGGTGGAGATGGTTTTGGTTTTGAGCCTTTGGCGGAAGGTTATCAAAAGGTTCCACAGTTAGGAAATGTTATTATTGAAGATGATGTTGAAGTTGGATCTAATTGCACCATTGATAGAGCAACCATTGGTTCAACAATAATAAGAAAAGGGGTTAAATTGGATAACCTTATTCAAGTAGCACACAATGTTGAGATTGGAGAGCATACAGTAGTTGCAGCACAAACAGGAATTGCAGGCTCAACAAAAATTGGTAATTGGGTTATGATAGGAGGTCAAGCAGGAATTGCTGGACATTTAAAAATAGGAGATCGCGTAATTATTCAAGGTCAAAGTGGAGTAATGGCAGATGTTGAAAATCACAAAAGATTATTCGGATATCCAGCGATTGACTATCTAAAATATCAAAAAAGTTTTATTTACTTTAAGGACCTTCCGAAATTGGTTTCAAGGTTAAAGAAAATCGAAGAAAAATTAGATAAATAATAATTAACTTATTAAAGAATGTCTGAAAAGCAAAAAACACTAAAACAAGAGTTTGTACTTAAAGGCAAAGGACTTCATACTGGTAAAGAGGTCATAATGACTATAAAACCAGCGCCTGTTAACACAGGCTTTGTTTTTGTAAGAGTTGATTTAGAAGGTCAGCCTACCATTGAAGCTGATGCGGCTTATGTTACCTCAACAGAAAGAGGTACTGTTTTAGAAAAAAAAGGAGTTAAAATACATACATGTGAACATATTTTAGCAGCCTTAACAGGCATGGATCTAGATAATGTTTATATTGAACTTAATAACTCAGAACCACCAATAATGGATGGTTCTTCAAAATTTTTTGTTGAAGCTATTGAAAAAGCGGGTGTAGTAGAACAAGAGGCGGTCAGAGAATATTTTACCATTAAAGAAATTATTTCTTATACGGATCCAGAAACTGGTTCTGAGATAACTGCCATTCCATCAGATCATTTTGAAGTTATGACAATGGTTGATTTTGGTACCAAAGTACTGGGTACTCAAAATGCTACAATGAAGAATATTAGTGAATTTAAAGATGAGTTTTCAAATTCACGAACTTTTAGTTTTTTACATGAACTAGAAACTTTATTAGATGCTGGGCTTATTAAGGGTGGAGATATAAACAATGCTATTGTTTATGTAGATAAAGAACTTTCAGAAGAAACTTTAGAGAAGTTAAAAGCAGTTTTTAATCAGCCAGAGGTAAGTGTTAGACCCAATGGAATTTTAGATAATGTAAATCTTTATTATCCTAATGAAGCTGCGAGACATAAATTGCTGGATGTTGTTGGAGATCTTACTTTGGTTGGGGTTAAATTAAAAGCTAAAATTATAGCTAATAAGCCAGGACATCATTCCAATACTCAATTCGCTAAAAAATTAAATAAGCTTTACAAATTATTTAAAAGGAAAAATATTCCTGAGTTTAATATTGATCAACCACCTGTATATAATATTAATGATATAATGAGAATGCTTCCTCATCGTCCTCCCTTCTTGTTAGTGGATAAAATAATGGAGATTGATGATAAACATATCATTGGAGTTAAGAATGTTACTATTAATGAACCTTTTTTTGTAGGTCATTTTCCAAGTGAGCCAGTTATGCCAGGGGTATTGCAAATTGAAGCAATGGCTCAAACGGGAGGAATATTTGTTCTAGAGAATGTTGAAGATCCACAAAATTATTCTACATACTTGATAAAATTAGATAAAGTTAAACATAAAAAGAAGGTGGTACCTGGAGATACATTAATACTTAAAATAGATTTATTAGAGCCTATTAGAAGAGGGATTGTCCATATGCAAGGATATGGCTATTGTAACGGACAAATGGTTGTGGAGGCTGAAATGATGGCACAAGTTGTAAAAACTAAAGATTAAAATGAATCAAAAGTTATTAATATCACTTGATCCGAAAGCTAAGATTGCTGAAAATGTAACTATTGAGCCATTTACCACAATTTCCGGTGATGTACATATCGGAGAAGGTACATGGATAGGATCAAATGTTACGATCATGGATGGTGCTAGAATAGGAGAAAATTGTAAAATATTTCCAGGAACAGTGATTTCAGCACCCCCTCAAGACCTTAAATATAAAGGAGAACAAACGATTACAGAAATTGGAAACAATACTACTATAAGAGAATGTGTAACTATAAATAGGGGTACTTTAGATAAAATGAAGACTTCAATAGGAAATAATTGCTTAGTTATGGCTTATTCTCATATAGCTCATGATTGTACTGTAGGTGATCATTGTATATTTTCAAACAATACAACTTTAGCAGGGCATATCACGGTTGGAGATTTTGTAGTCATGGCTGGGATGACAGCAGTGCATCAATTTTGTTCAATAGGTAGTCATGCCTTTGTTACAGGTGGTTCTCTTGTTAGAAAAGATATTCCACCGTATGTAAAGGCTGCCAGAGATCCTTTATCTTATGTAGGTATAAATTCAGTAGGTTTAAGAAGAAGAGGATTTACTTCAGAAAAAATTGCGGAAATACAGAGTATTTACAGAGTAATTTTTCAAAAAAAATTAAATATATCACAAGCATTATCAGTAGTTGAAGCAGAGTTTGAAGCTACTCCAGAAAGGGATGAAATTATTCAATTTATACAGTCAAGTATGAGAGGAGTGATGAAAGGTTTTAATGCTATAAAAAATATGGATTAATAAAAAAAGTTTAGAATATTATGGCTTCAATGGGCGACATAAAAAAAGGTCTTTGTATAAATTTTAATGATGATATATTTAAAATTATTGAATTTTTACATGTTAAACCAGGTAAAGGACCTGCATTTGTTAGAACAAAAATGAAATCTTTAACCTCAGGAAAGGTAATTGAAAATACATTTTCTGCAGGTAGTAAAATTGAAGAAGTTAAAGTTATAACTAGAAAATTTCAATATTTATACGACGATGATCATGGATTTCATTTTATGAATAATGATGACTTTTCACAAATTTATATAGATAAAAATCTTATAGAAAATTCTCAGTTTATGAAAGCAGGGGAAGAAGTTATGATTATTTTAAAAGAGGAGGATGAGACTCCATTATCTGCAGAATTACCTGCAAGTGTAATAATGGAAGTTATTGAAGCGGAACCTGGGGTTAAAGGTAATACAGCTACTAACGCACAAAAAAATGCTGTTATTGAAACAGGTGCAAGAATTTTAGTTCCTTTATTTATTGAAGCTGGAGAAAGAATAAAGATTAATACGGAAGATGGTTCTTATATTGAAAGAGTAAAATAATTACTAATTTTTATTCAGCTTAATTTATGAAATTTCCTAAAATTTTTACTCTGAAAGAGATTGCCTCTATAATTAAGGCTGAATTTATAGGTGATGAAAATTTCCCTATTTACGGTACTAATGAAATACATCGAGTAAAAAAAGGAGAGATAGTTTTTGTAGATCACCCAAAATATTATGAAAAAGCATTAAATAGTAATGCAACTACAATTTTAATAAATAAAAAAGTAGATTGTCCCGAAGGAAAATCTTTACTTATTTCAGATGATCCATTTAGAGATTTCAACGCTATTAATGGTTATTTTAGAGATTTCAGTTTAAAAAATCAAATGATAGCTACTGATCTTGATATTGGTGATAACACAATTATTCAGCCAGGTGTTTTCATAGGAAATCAAGTAAAAATTGGAAAAAATTGCATAATATTCCCCAATGTTGTCATTCACGATTTTACAACTATTGGTGATAATGTAATCATTCAATCAGGGTCTGTGATAGGAGGAGATGCATTCTATTATAAAAATAGAGGATACTCCTTCGATCGTTTAAAATCAGTAGGTAACGTAATTATAAATGATAACGTTGAAATAGGCTCAAACTGCACTATTGATAGAGGAGTTACTGATTCAACAATTATAGGGGAAGGTTCAAAATTGGACAATTTAATACAAATAGGACATGATACAGTTATTGGGAAAAAATGTCTGATAGCCTCTCAAGTAGGTATAGCAGGTTGTTGTATTATAGAAGATGAGGTTACTATTTGGGGACAGGTAGGTGTAGCTTCTTCAATAACTATTAGATCTAAAGCTGTTATCTTAGCTCAATCCGGTGTTTCAAAAAATTTAGAAGGAAACAAAACTTATTTTGGATATCCGGCAGATGAAGCTAAAAGTAAATTAAAAGAATTAGCTACATTAAAAAAATTAGTCAAATAACTATATATTATTTATATATTTATTACACAAAAAAAATGAGAAAAATATGTCTGTTTTAATTAATAAAAATTCTAAAGTAATAGTTCAGGGATTTACAGGAAAAGAAGGTACTTTCCATGCTGAACAAATGATTGAATATGGAACTAACATTGTTGGTGGAGTAACCCCAGGCAAAGGTGGGTCCGTTCATTTAGATAAGCCTGTATTTAATACTGTTAAAGAGGCTGTGGATAAAGTCCAAGCTAATACTTCAATCATATTTGTTCCTCCAGCTTTCGCATCAGATTCCATTATGGAAGCTGCAGAAGCTGGAATAAAAGTTATAGTTTGCATTACGGAAGGTATTCCCATTGAAGATATGGTGAAGGTTAAAAATTATTTAAAATCATACGATTGTACTTTAATAGGTCCCAATTGTCCGGGAGTTATTTCCGCAGAAGAGTCAAAAGTTGGAATTATGCCTGGATTTGTATTTAAAAAAGGTAGAGTAGGAATTGTATCTAAATCTGGTACACTTACTTATGAAGCAGCAGATCAAGTCGTAAAATCAGGTTACGGGGTTTCTACAGCTATAGGTATAGGTGGAGATCCAATTATTGGAACAACAACTAAAGAAGCTATAGAATTATTAATTAATGATGAGGATACGGATTGCATTGTTATGATCGGCGAGATTGGTGGTCAGCTTGAGGCTGATGCCGCCCACTGGTATAAATCTATAGGTTCTCCTAAACCTATTATTGGTTTTATTGCAGGTCAAACAGCTCCTAAAGGTAGAACTATGGGACATGCAGGCGCAATTGTTGGAGGAGAAAATGATACTGCCCAGGCTAAAATGAAAATCATGTCTGAATGTGGTATTGTTGTAGTTAATTCTCCAGCAGATATTGGTAAAACTGTGGCTAATCTCTTAAAATAAATTAGAAGAATGTTAAATTTATTATATGAAAAATTATTTTAGTAAAGTTGTTTTTTTGTTGCTTCTATTATTTATTACCCGTTTACACTCTCAAGAACAAATTAGTATAGGTATTAGAGGAACTGTTCACACAAGTAATGTTAGTGAAATACATGTTGATTCTAAAGCTCTCATCGGAGGATCATTAGGAGGTTCAGTAAAATTCCCATTGGGGTATGACAATCAATTTTATATTAATGCAGAGTTAGCCTATTCTATGCAAGGAGAAAAAGATGGTAGTATTAAATATGCTCAAAATTACGTTAATATACCCATCTATTTTAGAGCCTATTTTTCTGAAGCTGATAGTGAATTTTTCGGAGAGATAGGACCGCAAATAGGAATACTAGTTTCTCAAAAAAATAAAGAATTAGACGAAGCTTACTATGGTGATAAGCCACAAACTTTAGATTTATCCATTGGTGCTGGAATGGGATATAGTTTCTCTCGTAAGTTTGAAATATTTGCCAGATATAATTATGGACTAACAGATGTTTATAAAAAATATCAAGGACAACAAAGAACTTCAATTTTAGGATTTGGAGTAACCTATTACTTCAATTCTTATTAATCAAATATTTAAATGTATATTAGATAGAGAATTTTTTCTCTATCTTTTTTTATATATTCCTCAAAATTAAAATTATTTCAATATGAAAGATTTATATTCCATATTAAATCTTACTCCTTCGGCTTCAAGTATTGAAATTAGAAAGTCTTATAGAACTTTAGCATTAAAATATCATCCGGATAGAAATAGGGATAATGTAGATTATAGAAAATTTTTTATTGAAATTAATGAAGCCTATCATATATTATCTAATTCTGAATTAAAAAAAAAATACGATTTAAAGTATTTTACTCAAAAAAATAAAGTAGTTACTCCAGAAATTTTTTTAAATAAGTTTATTGAAATACGTAAATTTTTAAATTCTAGAAATAGAAATAAAATAAGTAAGAAAGCATTGTATAGTGCACTTCAAAAATTATTAGATAATAGAAATTTACATTATTTGCATACAAATTGTTCACAAAATATTAAAGAGCAAATCATTAAAGAAGTGTTGGATTGTTTAAAATATCTCTCATCCAACGATAAATTAAATATTATTAAGCAGTTAATTATTCTTGCCGATTCAAAATCCAATTTAATTGACATCATTCATAGTTATATTAAATCAATGAATAGAAATATCAATTTAATGAATGTTTTAATAAATATAAAAAGACAAATAGATCAATTTTTAAATAAATCTTAACATTTTGCATATTATAATTGGTATGATCTTCGTTTGATTTTAAAAAATATTATTATGAAACATTTATTAATAGTTTTAATTACAGTCATTTATTCAATAAGTATAAATTCAATAAATGCGCAAAAAATAGCGAATCAATCGCCAACAGTCAAACGACCAGCATTGATATATGGTCCGATTTCTAAAGGGAAAATTAAAGATTTATTTTTCACCAAAGATGGCTTTAAGCTACCCAAGAAAATTTCTGAGATTAATACTATTGCTAGATATACTAGTTTTGAATCTATAAATGGTGCAGGAAATATATACACTTGGGATTTTACAAACGGATTTCAAATTAGTTCTATTTCTGAACCTGAAGGTAAGGATGTGAATGAAGATAAAATACTTTTAGTAAGTTTTAATTATGGAGGAATAAATGCTTTTGAATTATTTGATGGAATAACTTTACATAAATCGACATTGTCAGAGATTCAAAAAAATTATTCCAATCGTTTAATTAAATTTAAAACCTCTGAATTGCCTACCTATAAATTAAAAACGAATTCAGTTTATGCAACTTTTTATTTTAATAAGGATAATGTATTAACCAGTTTATCATTATCAAACTACGACCTTGAAATTTAATTTTATAAAATTTTTCTATTCAAAATTTAATATTACAAGAATGATGAATTTATATACTTTGAAGTATAAAAATTTATTCTCCATACATGGTTTCAATGATTGAATGATACTTTTCTAAAATTACCCGTCTTTTAACTTTTAGCGTGGGAGTAATTTCGCCCGTATCAATGGAAAAATCTTTAGGTAAAATTTTGAATTTTTTTATCTGTTCAAAACTAGCTAAGTTCGTTTGAATGGATTTAATTTTATTAGAGTAGAAATCAATAATTTCTTTTTTGTTTATTAAATCCTGCTTAGATTCGTAAATAATATTACTAGATTTAGCGTATTTTTCTAAATTTTCAAAATCAGGTACTAGTAGTGCAGTAACGTAAGAGCGATTGTCTCCTATAAGTACCGCTTGCTGAATAAAGTTATCGTTGGTAAGTAAGTTTTCCAATGGTTGAGGAGAAATATATTTTCCGTTGGATGTTTTCATCAAATCTTTAATCCTATCAATGATAATAAGATTGCCATCAATATCAAATTTACCGGCATCCCCAGTCTTAAACCATCCATCCTCAGTGAAAACTTTTTTAGTTTCTTCGTCATTTTTATAATAACCTTTAAATACACTATTGCCTTTAACAAGAATTTCATCGTTTTCTCCAATTTTAACATCTACGCCGTTTATAGGTTTCCCAACGGTGCCATATACATAATTTTGAAAAGGAAATAAAGTAACCGTGGCAGAAGTTTCTGTTAATCCATACCCAACCGTTAGGTGAAGTCCTATCGCATCAAAAAATTCAGTAATATTCGAAGTAATTGAAGCCCCACCTACAGGTATAAACCAAAGATTGCCACCTAATTGATTCTTTACTTTCTTAAAAGCTAATTGGTGGGCTAAAAAGTATTTAAATCTTAAGTCGATTGGAATTGATTTTTTTAATCTTTTTAATTCAGAAACTTGCTTTCCAATACCAATCGACCATTTAAAAAAGTTTTGTGCTAAGTTAGAGCTACTTTGAATTTTTTCGTTTATAGTATTATAAACTTTCTGAAAAAGCCTAGGAACTGAGCACATAGCCGTAGGTTTAACTTCCTTTAAATAACTAATTATTTCTTTAGGATTTTCGCAAAAACTTAATTGTCCTCCCGAATACAAAACAAATGAACTCCAACCTTTTTCAAAAATATGACTGAGTGGAAGAAAAACTAATGAATTTTCATTGGAAAAATCGTATTCAAAAAAATTCTGATGAGATTTACATATAGTATGAAAATTACCATGAGTAAGCATTACTCCTTTGGAAATTCCAGTAGTACCGGAAGTATAAATGATGGATGCAGTATCGTCCTTATTTTTGTTATAAACTTTAAAGTTAGCCGATTCATTTTTAATAATGGAATTAAAATGATAGGAATCATTGGTTTTAAGTTCTATAGAATCTTTGGCTAAAATAATATGCTTTATTAATTCATTTTTATCTTGAATCTTTAAGATGGTATCATATTGTTTTTGATTTCCTACTAGTATAAATTTTACATTAGCATCATTAACAATATGCTTCACTTGATCTTCCGGCAATGTGGCAAAAATTGGAACTGTTGTTGCTCCTAAAGACAATATAGCAAAATTCATAATTACCCACTGGGGCATATTATCCGCATAAATAGCTATATTATCTTGAGGGTTGGCTCCCAGCTTAGATAATGCATTTGCGGTTTGTAATACCAAATCATGAAATTCTTTCCATGAATAACTCTTCCAAACACCATCTTCTTTATAATTTAAGGCTTTTTTTGAATTAAGTTTTTGATTCTCTAAAATCGAATGTACAAAGTTCATTGTTTAAATATTTAAAACCTGTATCAAAGTTTTTATAAATTACTATTTAGATGGATTTATGTTGAAACACAAAAGTTTACAAAAATAAATATCTAAAGACCCATTTATGAATCCCTAATAAATACAGTACAACGCTTACAAAAATAAGAATAATAATTTAGGATAAGCTTAATATAGTTCAAGAAAGAAAATTTTTGTTGATTCAGTTTTATGCTTACTTTTATAAATCAATAACAAAAGTTAAAATATGAAGGAGATAACTAATTCTTTAATTCAATGGTATGTTCGTAAAAGAGTTAAGCAAATGCAGTTTTTTTTTGAAAATCCCATTGATGTTCAAAAGAATGTATTATCTAAATTATTAAAAGCTGCTAAAGATACCGAATACGGAAAAAAATACAAGTTTAATGATATTATCTCCTATAGAGAATTCAAAGATCAAGTTCCTTTAGTTTATTACGAAGATTTTGAACCGTATATAACTCGTTCAAGAAAAGGTGAAAAGAATTTAATTTGGCCGGGAAGTATTGAGTGGTATGCTAAATCATCAGGAACAACAAACGCAAAGAGTAAGTTTATACCTATCACTAAAAGCAGTTTAAACGATTGCCACTACAAAGCAGGAAAAGATTTATTTTCCATTTACGCCTACAATAATCCCGAAACTAAAATTTTTAATTGTAAAAATTTACGTTTAGGAGGGACTCGGGAAGACTATGAAGACTTTAATTCAAAATATGGAGATTTATCTGCTGTTCTTATAGACAACTTACCCTTTTGGGCAGAATGGAAAAGTACACCTAATAAACAAGTTTCCTTATTAAAAGATTGGGAGATAAAAATGCCAGCAATTATTAATCAAGTTGTAAATCAAAATGTAGGAAGTCTTACAGGAGTACCTTCCTGGATGATGGTTTTACTTAGGAATATTTTGGAAAACAATCATATTAAATATATAGATGAAATATGGCCTAATCTAGAATGTTTTTTCCATGGAGGTATAAGTTTTACTCCCTATGTGGAGCAGTATAAAAATATTTTCAAAAAATCTATCAATTACTACGAAATTTATAATGCCTCAGAAGGATATTTTGCAATGCAAGATACCAATTCATCGAAGGATATGATATTAATGTTGGATTATGGAATTTTTTATGAATTTATCCCTATGGATGAATTTTATTCTGAAAATCCTACAATCGTATGCTTAGAAGATATTCAATTAAATATAAATTATGCATTGGTTATTTCAACTAATGGAGGTCTTTGGCGTTATATTATAGGGGACACGGTTCGCTTTGTTTCTAAAAAACCTTATAGAATAAAAGTAACAGGAAGAACTAAATTTTATATTAATGCATTTGGAGAAGAATTAATGGTTGAAAACGCAGAACAAGCGCTAAAAGTAGCTCAAGATAAAACTAAAGCTATTATTTCTGAATATACAGCAGGGCCTGTTTTTATGGATGGTAAAGAAAAAGGAGCACACGAATGGGTAATAGAGTTTGAGTGTCAACCAGATTCAATGGAAGAATTTACTAGAATTTTAGATTTAGAGTTACAAAAATTAAACTCTGACTATGAAGCTAAACGATATAATAATATGACATTAAATCCACCTAAAGTACATTCCGCTAAAAAGAATCTTTTTTATGAATGGATGAAATTAAGAGGGAAGTTAGGAGGACAAAATAAAATTCCACGTTTAGCTAATGATCGAGAATATTTAAATGCTTTGTTAGAAATGAATAATGAGCTATAACAATTTGTAATAATACTTTTATAATAAATAAATTATAAACATGAAAATACAATACTATTAATTGTTTAATTTAAAGCATAAAAATTGATTAAGCTTGTCGGCACTATTTTTGTTTAAATTTCTTGATTCAAAATTTAATTAATTATATGTTAAAAAAGATTTTCATACTATCATTGTTTTCGTTAACACTATTAAACTGTACTAAAAGAAACTCAGAAACTTTAGTTTCTAAAGAAAATAGCAATTCTATAGATTCAATTAAAGTAAATAATAATGAATCACCAATAATTGATAACAGTACTCCACAAAATTCCCTAGATTATTTAGGGATTTATGAAGGGATTATACCTTGTGCTGATTGTGAGGGAATAAAAGTAACAGTTGAATTAAAAGAGGGAAATCAGTTTATTTTCACTTCGGATTATTTAGGAGAGAAAGATAAGAGTAAACCTACCGTTATCGAAGGTAATTATACATGGAATAACAATGGAACAATCATTACAATAGTTCAGAATAGTACAAAACAATCATTTAAAGTTCAAGAAGATAGATTGGTATGGCTGGATCAAGAAGGCAATGAAATAACAGGGGATATTTCTGCTCATTATATCCTAAAAAAACAATAATTTAAAAAAAGTTTATAAAAAAAGCTATCACGATCTAAGTGATAGTTTTTTTATTTATATGGTAATTATACTAAAAAAAGTATATTTGTTTTCTATATTAAATTTTGTAAATGAATTCCGTTGCTAAGGAAAATTATTCTTTTCAAAAATCTATTGTAATTATAGGTGTAATTTTATTTGTTATAAAATTAGCAGCATGGTTTTTTACAAGATCTGTGGCAATATTGACTGATGCTTTAGAAAGCACAATCAATGTAATTGCAGGTTTATTTTCACTTTACAGTTTATACATATCTGGAAAACCTAAAGATCGAGATCATCCTTATGGACATGGAAAGATTGAGTTTATTTCAGCAGGTATAGAAGGAGGGCTAATTACAATTGCAGGAATTATAATCATCTATGAATCAGTAAAAAATATTTTATATCCAAATACTATTTCCAAATTAGATTATGGAATTGTTCTAATTGCAGTCACAGGGATAGGCAATTATGTTTTAGGAGAATTAGCGATTCGAAAAGGAAAAAAAAATAATTCATTAGCACTTGTTTCTGGTGGAGAACACTTGAAATCTGATACTTACTCAACGATAGGTTTAGTACTAGGATTAATAATTATCTACTTTACTCATATATATTGGTTGGATAGTATAATAGCTTTAATTTTTTCGGGTATAATTATTTTCACAGGAGTAAAGATTATTAGAAAATCTCTTGCCGGAATTATGGATGAAGCAGATCAAGAGCTTATTAAAAAATTGGTTTGTACTTTAGAAGAAAATAGAAATCCAAATTGGATAGATATTCATAACGTACGATTTATAAAATATGGTAGTAGCTTACATCTAGATTGCCACCTTACTATGCCATGGTTTTTTAATATAAAAGAAACCAAAAGAGAATCTGATAAACTTGAAAAAATTATTCAAGATAATTTTGGGAATAGTTTTGAAATGTTTGTTTATGTAGAAGGTTGTGAAGATTTTTCATGTAAAATATGCAAAAAAAATGAATGCCCATATAGAAAACACTTTTTTGAAAAAGAAATAACATGGACGGTAGATAATATTGAAATAGATAAACATCATACCTTAAAATCTTCAACCCATGAATAACACTATGAAATATTTAAAAATTGAAAAAAAAATATTCAGTTCTCTAGGAAGATTAGGTTATATAATAATTTTTCTTTCTATACTACTCTTTATTATGTTAGTTATTGACTTTTTGCTACATTCATTTGTTGACAATTATTTTACCTCTAAGTTTTTATTTACAGGAGAAATATCTTTGAAAGATTGGTTTCATTTAATGAGAATTAGTTATTCTCTACCAATATTTAAATTTGTGCTTTTTGGAATAATTTTTCTTTTATTAGGAATATTCAGGACAAATAAATTAAAAAATTTACTTGCCTGAAATTTAATCTTTGATGTAGCTTATTACCTAATTTATTTAACATGGAAGCCTTTAAAATTTTTGATTTTAATCCTATAAAAAGCGTCATTAATTATATAAATTTACTAATAGGTTTTTAAATCTATCATCTCATTACAATTGAATAATATTCCTAGTATTTTAAATTTCCAATAGCTGAATTTTAATTAAAAATTTAAAAACTTCATATTTTTTGAAAGTTTAAAGTTTTAATTTCGCTAGAGCATATCAAGAATGATTATTTAAAAATTTTTAATAATCAAAAGTCGGAATTTTTACGAGTTAATGTATTGAATCTTAATAATAAAAGTATGGAGGCAAATATTAGCCCCAAACATAATCCTATCCACATACCAAAAGCACCCATTTCTTTTTCTATACATAAGTAATAGCCAATAGGAATAGCAATAATAATGTAAGCAATAAAACAAATGATAGTTGGTATTTTAACATCTCTCATTCCTCTTAATGCACCAAGCATTACAACCTGAATGCCATCAAAAATTTGAAATATGGCAGCTATAATTATTAAATGAGAGGCTAATTTTATTACTTCTACCTGTTCTTTTTTGAAGTAGATTAGAGGTATATAGTTCCTGAAAGTTACAAATATAATACCTGCAAATGTCATAAAGGCGATTACCAAATACAAATTGGTAAGACCTGCTTTTCTTAAATCAATTCTATTCTTAAGACCATAAAAACCAGCCACACGTACAGTAGCAGCAATTCCAAAGCCCATACAAATTTGGAATGTCATAGAAGCTAAATTAGTAGTTACCGAATGGGCAGAGGTATCTAAATATTTATTAATGCCAGCCCCTGCAATAAATGCTGATATAGCAAAAGAACAAATTTCAAATAAAGATTGTAAAGAGGAGGGAAGACCAATGGAAATTAATTTTCTATAATAAACAGCCTTTAAAGATTTCCATTGAATCATATTTAAATAAAAAGCTGATTTTTTATTTATATGCAATACGGTTATTATTATTAGCATCATTAATATTCTAGCAATTAAAGTAGCCATTGCAGAACCCTCTACTCCCATATTAGGAAGACCCCATTTGCCATAAATCAATCCAAAATTTAAAATTATATTAGTTATGTTTGAAATAATTGTAGCAATGGTAACAAGAATAGTCATGGATATACCTTCTGAGAATTGTCTATATGACTGGAAGATCATTAATGGTAATAAACTATATGCACTTATATTTAAAAAACGAATGGCGTCAGGAATAACTGATGGGTCTTGTTTGGTGTAATACAATAAAGGAGAACCTATTTCTAATATTGCGATACTAATTAATGCAAGTAACACATTCATTGTAAAACCATGAGTAAAAATTCTACCTACTCTTTCATTATTGCCTCTAGCCACGGAAGAAGATATTAAAGGAGACATCGAGAATGAAAATCCTAATAAAAATACTAAAAAAACAATAAAAACACTAGTAGCTAGAGAAGCTGAAGCTACCGCTTTTTCACCAAGTCCGGCAATGATAATAATATCAATAAAATTTACAGATACTTGTCCTAGTTGAGTAATTAATACAGGAATGGCTAATTTAGAATTAGCTTTAAAATGTTCTTTAATTGTCATATATAAAAATTGCAATCGGCAAAGATACTAATTCTAAAATTGGAACAATATTTTTTTGTATTTCAATTTACGAACTATTAATAAATTTTAATTTTTTATAGGATATTTTAAAACATCCAGCTTAAAAAAATAAAACGATTTATGTATCTTTACATACTTAGATATTATAATAATGCATATTGCAATTACTGGAAATATAGGAGCTGGAAAAACAACTTTAACCAAATTAATGGCGAATCATTATAAATGGTTGGCTCACTTTGAAGACACAGAAGATAATCCTTATTTGGATGATTTTTACTACAATATGGCCCAATGGTCATTTAATCTTCAAATCTATTTTTTAAGTTCAAGATTTAAACAAATCCAAGAGATAAGAAAAAGTAAAAATAACTTTGTTCAAGACCGAACAATATATGAAGATGCTTACATTTTTGCTTCTAATTTGTATGAAATGAATTTAATGCAAACGCGTGATTACAATAATTATTTAACGTTATTCAATCTAATGAAAGAGTATGTGCAAGCTCCTGATTTACTTATATATCTAAGAGCCTCTGTTCCAACACTAGTAAATCAAATAAAAAAAAGAGGGAGAGAATGTGAATCTTCGATTAGTTTAGACTATTTAAATCGATTAAATGACAAGTACGAAAAATGGATTGGTGGATATAAGGAAGGAGAGTTATTAATTGTTGATGTAGATTCAATAGATTTTGTAGATCAATCCAAAGATTTTGAACATATAATTCATCTAGTGGATACAAAAATTCGTATTTAGACTTAATTATTATAAAAAAATGAATTAAAAAAGTAAATAATTAAGTAGTAAAAATATAGTAAATTTTAGTATTTTTGTAGCCTTGAATGAAATTAGCAATTTTAATATTCTTAAAAATACTAAAATAATTACACATTGATATCCTATGGCTACAAATAAAAAAGCAGATACGACTACAGTAGAAGATAAATTAAGAGCTTTGTATGATTTACAAATTATTGATTCTAGATTGGATGAATTAAAAAATTTAAGAGGAGAGTTACCTATTGAAGTTGAAGATTTAGAAAATGAAATTGTTGGTCTTGAAAAAAGGATTGAAAAAATTGAAGATGAGGTTGTTAACTTATCAAATGACATCAAGGTTAAAAATGAATTGAACAAGAATTCAGAATCTCAAATTAAAAAATACAAAACTCAACAAGAAAACGTTAGAAATAATAGAGAGTTTGAAGCATTAGCTAAAGAAATAGAGTATCAAGAGTTAGAAATTCAGTTGCAGAACAAAAAAATTAAAGAAATTAATGCTAAGATAGATTTCAAAAAAAATCAAATTGAAGAACAACAATCTAAATTAGCAAGCCTAAATAATCATTTGAATCATAAAAAATCTGAGTTATCCAATTTGATAAAAGAAACGGAGAATGAAGAAAATTTCTTACTTGAAAAATCTAAGGAATTATCAACAAAAATTGATGAAAGATTATTAAATAGCTATCATAAAATTAGAAAAAGTTCTAAAAATGGGCTGGCTATTACAAGTATAGATAGAGGAGCAGTAGTTGGTTCTTTCTTTACAGTTCCACCTCAAAAACAAGTGGAAATAGCATCCAGAAAGAAAATTATATTGGATGAGCATAGCGGTAAAATTTTAGTGGATGAGTATTTAGCTAAAGAGGAGCTAGAAAAAATGAAAGAATTTTTAGGGAAATAAAAATTCTATTTAAAGATAAAAAAAGGAGATAATTATTTATCTCCTTTTTTTATCTTTAAATAATCTAAAGTTTAAGCAAGTACATTTTATTTTAATTACCATTCAAAACAGAATTGATGATTTTAGATGATATGTTGGATTGGCTAACTTCGTAGTCTTTAGCAATATCAAACATACCATTAACAATCTGTTCAGATGCATATTTACTGATAGAATTTTTCAAACTTTGAGCTGAAGAAGTGTTCTTATTTCCAATAATTAAATTTAAAGTATTCTGAATTTTTGAATTGTTCCCGGTAGCATTTTCAATTAGAGAGGTAACACCGTTAGCATTTAATTGTTGCTCAACTTTCGGTTGGATAGCTGCTATTAATTTATCTTGAGTTTTGTTTTTTAAATATTCAACTCCAGCCCCTTTTCCACCTTTAACTATAGAAATAGCATCTGTTAAGGTTATATCTTGAATTGCTGATGCAATAATAGGTTTGGCCACTGTAACTGAAGTTGAAGCAGCATCGGCAATATATTTTTTTTCTTTTTCAACAAGTGAGTTTAATCCTAAATTTTCCAATGTAGAGTTAATTTGTTTTAGTTGGCTTGGCATTGCAGCATCAATCAAAGAATTTGTTAAAAAAGATTCAGAATTTTCAAGAATCGAAAAACTTTTATTGGTTGTAGAAGTTAGCAATTGTTTAATTGCGTTTACACCTACACCTTTATTGTTTACAGATATAGTTTGTGTATCACAGGATTGCAAACTTAAGACTAAAGTGGAAGCTAAAACGACTTTAGATAGAGTAACTAATTTCATAATTTATAAACTTTTCTATACTGCATCAAAGATTACACCATAATCATTAATTTTTTTAAGGATATATAAGAGCTGATATTTTATGTAGTATTAGGATAATTTTATAGACTAACTTTCTTTTTTAAAATAATCCATAATTATTAATGCTCTTTTATTCCCAATAATAGATTCAATTTCCTCTAGGGGAGCTTCCTTTATTTTTTGCACAGATTTAAATGTATTAAGCAATAATTGTATAGATTTTTCACCGATACCATTTATATTTTCTAACTCAGATGTAAAGGTTTTTTTGCTTCTTTTGTTTCTATGTCGGGTAATTCCATATCGGTGAGCTTCGTCTCTTACTTGTTGCAAGACTTTCAATGTTTCTGAAGTTTTGTCTAAATACAACGGTACAGAATCATGGGGGAAATAGATTTCCTCTAAACGTTTAGCTATACCTATTATAGGAATTTTACCGGCTAAGCCTAATAATTCTAAAGATTTATAGGCAGAACTTAGCTGACCTTTTCCCCCATCTATTAAAATTAGTTGTGGAAGCTCATTATCCTCTTCTAACTGTCTTTTATATCTACGATAGATTACTTCTTCCATAGTAGCAAAATCGTTAGGACCTTCAACGGTTTTAACATTAAATATTCTATATTCACCTTTGCTTGGTTTGCCATTTCTAAAAACAACACAGGCAGATACTGGATTTGTACCTTGAATATTTGAATTATCAAAACCTTCAATTAATCTTGGTTCCTTAGGAAGATGAAGCAATTGTTTCATTTCAGACATTATGCGATTTGAATGTCTTTCAGGATCCATAATTTTTATTTGTTTCATCTTTTCTAAGCGATATTCTTTAGCATTTTTTTCAGATAAATCTAAAATCTTTTTCTTATCGCCAATTTTAGGTATATAGAAGTTCACTGAAGGTATCTCAATATCAATTTTAAATGGGACAAAAATCTCTTTAGAAATAGATTGAAATTTTTTGCGAATATCTATAATTGCTTTTTCTAATAATTCTTCTTGAGTTTCGTCTAATAATTTTCTTATCTCAGTTGTATAAGATTGTATGATTCTTCCTTTGATAATTTTAAAATAGTTAATATATGCGGCAGATTCATCACTGGTAAAACCAAAAACGTCCACATCTGAAATGGAAGGTGAAATAATGGTAGATTTTGCTTGATATTTTTCTAATAAGTCTAATTTATCCTTAATTTTCTGGGCTTGTTCAAATTCCATTTTTTTTGAATACGTAAACATTTTTTTCTTTAATAATGCTAAAGGCTCTGAAATGTTTCCTTTAATAATATTTTTCACCCCTTGAATATTCTCTAAATAATCTTCGCTAGATTGTTTATCTTCACAAGGTCCCAAACAATTATGAATGTGAAACTCTAAACATACAGAAAACTTATTAAGCAATATCTTTTCTTTCTTTAAATCTAAACTACAACTTCGTAAAGGGTAAATACTTTTCACTAATTCCAATAAAGCTCTGGCAATAATTACTGAGGTGTAAGGTCCATAGTATTCAGAACCGTCGTGAATAAGTTTTCTGGTTAAAAAAACTCTAGGAAATGGTTCATTTTTTATGCAAATCCAAGGATATGTTTTGTCATCTTTTAAACGAATGTTATACCTAGGCTGGAACTCTTTTATTAAATTATTTTCTAATAACAAAGCATCGTATTCAGTATCAACAATTGTTGTTTTTATATTTCGAATTTTTGAAACTAAAACTTTAGTTTTTCCCGTGTGTTCTTTAAAAAAATAAGATGTAACTCTTTTTTTTAGGTTTTTTGCTTTACCCACATATATAACTACTTTTTTGTCATCAAAAAATTGATAAACGCCCGGCTGATTAGGTAAAGTTTTTAATTGTAATTCAATAGACATTTTATTCTATATAAGATAAATTCAAATTTACCAATTTAAATTTATAACGCTTTAAGTTTAAATTCTAAAAAATTTTTTAATAAATCAAAAGCAGAATACATTCATAAAAATTCTAAATATTTAAATGAATTGAAAAAATAGCTTTAATTTTGACGTTTACAAAAATACATCACTTACAATTTTAAGAGAAATTTATGGAAGAGGAGATCAAAGTATCAAAATGGTTGCCTTGGGTAGCTGCTATTGCATTTTTTATGCAATCGTTGGATGGAACTATACTGAATACTGCTTTACCATCCATAGCGCATGATTTAAATAAATCGCCGCTAAAAATGCAACCCATTATCATTGCTTATGTATTAACCCTAGCTTTATTAATCCCCGTAAGCGGTTGGCTATCAGATAAATTTGGTTCTAGAAATATTTTTACATTTGCCGTAGGAATTTTCACCCTAGGGTCATTGGCTTGTGTATTTTGTACCAGTTTGGAAGCCTTGGTTTATATGAGAATACTTCAAGCCATTGGAGGTTCAATGATGGTACCCGTATCAAGACTTGCTTTGTTGTACACCTATCCCAAAGATAAGCTTTTAAAAGTTATAAATTTTATAACAATTCCAGGATTAATAGGACCAGTTATAGGACCTACCTTAGGAGGTTGGTTGGTGCATGTTGCCAGTTGGCATTGGATTTTTTTAATAAATATACCAATTGGAGTGGCAGGGATGATTCTTGCTTGGAAATTCATACCTAATTATAAAAGAACGGAAGGAAAATTTGATTTTATAGGTTTCTTACTACTAAGTTTAGGATTGGTGTTAATATCATTAAGCTTAGAGTTTGCCGGGAATAGAATAATATCATTAAATACTGTATTTCTTGTTTTATTTGTTGGTATCATACTTATTGTTTTATATATAGTATATTCACAAAAAGTGTCTAAACCCTTAATCAATTTAAAATTATTTAAAATTAGAACCTTACGTATAGGAATTATAGGTAATATAATTACAAGATTAGGGGTAGGAGGGATTCCTTTAATGCTTCCCTTATTGCTACAAGTAGGATTTGGAAAAAACTCTGTAATTTCAGGAGCAATGCTTATATTTTCAGCTATTGCTACTATATTGGCCAAATCATCTGCTATTCCATTAATCAAACATTTTGGTTATAAAAAACTATTGATTTATAACACGATTATTTTAGGAGTGGCTATAACCTTATTTATGTTTCCCAATGAAAATACTCCATTAGTTTGGTTAATCCCAATTTTAATTGCATATGGAGCGTTTAACTCTATACAAATGTCTGCAATGAATAGTATATCACTTGCTGATTTAACCCCTAAGGATGCTAGTGGAGGGAATACCATGTTTTCTGTGACGCAGCAACTGTCTATGAGCTTTGGTATTTCTTTAAGTGCGATGCTTTTTAACAGCTACGAAATTTTTGAAAACAATCATGTAATCACAGCTTTTAAATTAACATTTTTAACGTTAGGAATTATAACTATTTTATCGGCATTCACCTTTGCATTTTTAAAAAATGATGACGGCACATCTATGTCCGGAAACTAGTAATTTGTATAAAAACATTCTTAATTATATTGTTTTAGTATTAGTATCTTTGCTAAAAAATTGCAATTATGAAAAGCATACTATGCTATACATTTATTTTAATTTCTTTGATTGGGAATTCTCAAGGAACTAAAAATTATTTTAAAAGTGGGGCTAAAGTAGATCCTTCCTTAGTTAATGAAGAGGTGGGGGATAGAGCAAAAAAAGTCAATCATATTTTTCATTTTAGAAACGATAATAAAAGCCATTTTATTAAAATTATGAATTTAGAGGGTAAAACTTATGCCCAAAGTATTAGTGAATTTGTAATTCTAGATTTTAATAGTAAAAAAGGCGGAGATTTACATAGAAAAGTTGAAAAACTCGCCAATATTACAATAGATGGGAATAATTTTATTTCAGATCAGTTAAAAGCATCTTACATATTACTAAAAGAAAAAGGAACTAATTATGAAAATATAAATGAAATTCCTATCAAACTTATGGTGTGCTCTAAAGATAAGTTTGGAAATACCAATTGTAGAATTAACGATGATGAGGTAGAAATTACCCCGGAAGAATTTCCAGGAAAATATCCACAAACAGGCTTTACTAGATTGGGTGACGAAGATTTAAGGAATAAAAAACCCAAGGAATTGGAAATTATGAGAAACGAAATTTATGCTAGATATGGGTATAGATTTTCAGAACCATCAGTGGCTGATTACTTTTTTAGTCAAAACTGGTACGAACCTCTTGTTGATAATAAACTAGTAGAATTGAATGATTTAGAATTGGATAATGTGGCTATGATTGATCTCTATAGAGGAAAAGTAGCCTATCATGATTTGAATTTAAAATCTTACAGCCAAGTATTGCCATTAGAAACTTCAAGTAATTCAACATATGGGGAAAATATCCTAAAAAGTATGAAATATATGAAACAAGATACTTTAGGCGGTAGTAAATGTGTGTATACTGAATACAATAAAAAGGGGATTGCAACCTTTCAACAAGATTGTATGATTAATAAAGATAAATTTGTAAACTATTTTAATAAAGATCTATTGGTTGAGCATGTTGATGGGGCAAACGACACCTATTTTTATTATGATTTTAACGGACTTCCTTTAAAAACCGTTAAGTTAGATTATACGGCTGGGACAACGGAAGAAACTTTTTTTACTTATGATAGCAATCAAAATATAACACAGAAAGATATTTATCAGAATAATAATTTTAATGAGTCTATTTACTATGATTATGACTATGATGGAAATTTAGTTAAAGAATATTATAAAGATAAAGAAGGCAATGAGGAAATGGTTACTGAATATTTTTTTGAGAATAGAGATAATTTAAATACAGGATACTTAAAAAATAAAGAGACAGGTTGCAATTATGAATACAATGATACACAAGACTTACTACTAAGTAAAAACTGTTTTAAAATAGTAAAGGATAAAGAATATCCATTTTATAGATTAAACAGAGATGTTAAGGAAGTCGTACGAGGGAAAAATTCTAGACTGTCATCAGTCAAACTTGTAGAGGAAGAGAACTATAAATATTATATATCCATTCTTGAGTATCAATATTATTAGAATAAAAAGGGGGAAATTCATAGAATTCCCCCCTTTTTTATAAGATATAAAAATTAAATTGCAGGTTCCTGTTGACTTAAGCAATGAAAACTACCTAATCCCCAGACTATGTCAGTAGAATCAATACCAATCACTTTTCTATCTTTAAAACATTTTTGAATAATATTTAGTGCAATTTCATCATTAACACAATTAAATATAGGTACAATTACAACCTCATTGGCTATATAAAAGTTGGCATAAGAAGCAGGCAAACGAATTCCATCGTATATCACTGGTTTAGGCATAGGCAGCTCAATTACATTTAAATGTTTACCACCTATTAACTTCATATTTTTTAATTGTTCCAAATTGGTTTGTAAAATCTCATAATTTTCATCATTCGGATCTGTTTCAGTTACTGTAATTACAGTATCCTCATTCACAAATCGTACAGTATCGTCGATGTGTCCATCCGTATCATCACCAACAATTCCATCATTTACCCATAGAACTTGTTGTACTCCATAGAAATTCATTAAGTAATTTTCTATTTGTTCTTGAGATAAATTCGGATTTCTGTTTTTATTTAACAAGCAAGATTTTGAAGTTATAACCGTTCCTTTACCATTAAAATCAACAGATCCACCCTCCATAATTATTTTTGGATTAAACACAGGTAATTTTAGCTCATTAGCAATTAATAAAGGTATGCGATTATCCAAATCGAATGGGGGATATTTACCACCCCAAGCATTAAACTCCCAATTTACAATTACCTTTTTATAATCTTTAGCTAAAGGATTAATTAAAAAAGCTGGACCATGATCTCTACACCATGCATCATTCGTAGGGTGAATATAAAAATTAATATGTTCAAAATTTGCATCAGTTTGCTTTAAATATTTTAAAGCAAAGTCTTTCATCTCAAGATTTACAACATTTATATTCACTAATTCACCTTTAGAAACTTCTGCTATAAATTTTGAATAGGGCTGATAGATTTTATCAATTTTTCCGGGCCAAGAAGATTCTCTATGAGGCCAAGACAACCAAGTAGCTTTATGAGGGTAAAATTCAGCAGGGAAAAAATACTCCAATTCTTTTGGCGTATAATTGTTAATATCAGAAGTTTTATTTTTAATATATTTTGTTTTGTCCATATTATTATTTAATATAAAATTTAGTTTCAAAAATAAAGATTATAAAAAAAATAGCCTATTTTTGTTGCTATATTTTTAAGATTTAATATAAATGATAACTGCTATAAAAAAACATAAGAAACAAATAATTTTGTTCTTTATTGCTGGTTTCATAAGTGCGATAATAGAAATAAGCTTAATGAAAATTTTAAGTTTACCACAAATGCTACCAAGTTTATTTTCATTTGAAAATAAGGCTCATGCTTATCCATTATCAAATATAATTTCAACGGCTGGTGGTATTATGAGCAATTATTTTTTTAGTATTCGTTATGTTTTTGAAAGAGGAAAACATTCCAAAAGAAAAGAATTTGCCCTATTTTTATTATTATCCATTATAACTATGCTTATGAGTTGGGGAGTATTTGCATTCTTTCATTCATTTATACATGAACCCATTAGTATTTTTCATATAATTACAGTGGGAGATATTGTAGTCTGCAAAGCCGCTGCAATTTTACTAGTATCTGTAATAAATTATGTTGCCAAGAAAAAAATAGTGTTTTCTAACTAATTAACTGGGTTAGGAAATACTATTGCTAAATAAAATTTTGTTGTTTTCAATTTTAATTGAAATTTTACCATTCATGATTATTGCTCTACAGTCATGAATATGACCTGCTGGAAACTCATATATTTTTGGTACGTCAAAACTTTTAAGCCGTTCATCAATCACAAGATATGCTTCATTATCAAAAGGATTATTATAATTTATATTGTCCTCTTTGCTATCCATTCTTGTAAATCCACCAATTAAGAATCCTTTAACTTTGTTTAAGACACCCGCTCTTTTTAAACCTATTAACATCCTATCTATATGGTAAAAATTCTCATACCAATCTTCAATAAATAAAATTTTATCATCGAAAAAATCTAAAGAATTACTACCAATTAAACTATACAATATGGATAAATTACCGCCTGTAACTGTTCCTTCCAATGAATTGCCTTTATTTAATGGATGAACATTAAAAGAATAGTTTAATTTATTTTTTTGTAAAGCATTGATTAAAGAAGTAAAAGTCTCATCAGAATGACCATCAGCTAAAGGTTTGCATACAGTTGCGTGCAGAGTTGGAAATCCACGTCTATTGAAATGTTGATGAAATACAGTATTGTCAGAATAACCTATCAGCCATTTAGAATGTTTTATAAATTTATTTAAATTAAGTAGATCTACAATTTGTACGGCTCCATACCCCCCTCTGGCAAACCAAATGGCTTTCGCTTCGGGATGATCCAAAGCCCATTGTAAATCATTTAATCTTTCTTTAGGGGTTCCTGAATAATTATAACCGAAAGAGTAACTGTTAAAAGTATTTTTTCCAATTTCATAATTCCAACCATGATCTTCAATTATTTTAATTGCCGGTTGTATATGTTCCTTAGTTACTGCTCCGGCAGGAGCTACAATTAAAATTTTATCATTTTTTTTAAGTGAATGCATTCAGTCTATTTTATAGAATTTTTTTTATTTAAAATAATACTAAACCAGTTTAGTAATTCTTGCCTTTGCTCATTTGATAAGTTGTCTTCTTGATGTAAAAGCAAATAGCTAGACAATGGCATACGCCCGTTTTTAATCACTTCATACAACCCTTTATTGATATGATCTTTTTGATATACATTATATAAACCATATTCTGAAAAATTAATAAATTTTTTTCCTTCATTTATATGGCTTTTTACCAACCATGAGATAGGAGCTACATTTGCATACCATGGATAAATCGTTTGGTTTGAATGACAATTATAACAAGATTTTTCTAAAATTTTCTCAATATTTTTTGGTGCATGAGTAAGTGAAACATAATCTAGCTTTTTATTTATGGGTTTATTAGTTTTATCAATCCGAAACAATTGTATAGCCAATAGAATCGCTAGTGCAATTAGTAATTTTTTTTTCATAATACCCATGTTTCATTTAGATCCCAATAAGGTCTAACTTCAATAGCTTTAGGATAAAGGTAAGTTTTTTCAGCAGGAATAAGATTTTCAAGATCTAGTAAATCCCAAAAACCATTGTTGTTTTCATCCACTAAAATTCTAATTGAATAAGTTCCAGGAATCAAATTTTTAAAGTTAAAAGAATCATTATTGCCATAAATGTTTTCAATAATTTTTCCTTTATCATCTAGCAATTGGAAGAAAAAATTAGAAGTAGGTTTATTTTGTATTTCTATATTTAAATTACCCAATTCATTTTGCTTTTTTGTTTTCAATGAATAAACTATAGAATCTTCGTTTTTATGACCTAAAAAATCTTCAATTGCATTCTTGTTAATTTCAATTTTGTAATTAGAATCATAAGAAACAGGGAAATTTAGATTAATTTTTTTTGTATCTGTAGAATCGATGACAGCAAGGAAATCTAAAGTATCAGAATCTTTAAAGACTTTTATTAAATTAGTGTCAATAGTTTTAATATAATTATTGGATTCTAAAGTTAAAGATTGTGTAGGGGTAACCTCTTTATGGCTTTGAGCTAATTTTAAAGGACTTTCTTTACTGTTATCGTAAACAAGGGATAATGTATCTTTATTATTACTTGATTCAACTAAAAATTCCAGTTTAAATTTTTTTTCTTTATCGATGAATTTTTTATTGTTAAAGTATAGGTATAAACTATCTGAAAAAGGCTTGTGATCTATATCATAGGAAGGAAAATTTGAATCTAAGGGTTGTATAGTTACTTCTTTAGGATTACCTTTAAAATTAACTTTTAAAATACCCTGAGCCTCTTGACTAATTTTTTCAGCCTTGTATAGTTGTTTAATTGGAGATAGGGTGATAGAATATGCAGATGATAGTTGAGGATTTATAATATCTGGATAAAATCCAGCGGCTTCATTTTTAGTATCTAAAATTAAATTTGAACTCAGATCCGTAAAAGCAAATAAACGATAATTACCTTCATGCAAATTTTTTAAGCTAAAATTCCCAGCAGAATCTATTTTTGTAATATAGTAAGGTTTATTTTTAAGATTTATGGAATCATTCCCTAAACTATCTTTTACAACTTTGTAAAGCCCAATCACTGTTGAAGGATCCCAATCTTTATTTAGACTTTTTTGTACTTTACCTGACAATTCAAGACTATCAATATAATCGCCGGTTGAAAAAATATAAGAAAAATTTTTTAGTTGATTCCCCTCATTATTATCCTGTATACTTGAACCAAAATTAATGGTATAAGTGGTGTTTTTCTCCAAAGGTTCTGAAAAACGAACCGTTAATTTTTTTTGAGCACTAGAGGTAGGAGTTATCACAAGAGATGTTTGTGGAGGTGGCGATACTACCACTTGTTTATCAACATCTTTCACAAGCATATATTCATCAAAATCTAAAGTTAAATCTTTAGTGTTTACATCAACATTGGTAGCAAACATCTTTGGATTAGATCCTAAAAACTTGGGTGGGTTTATATCTTTAGGTCCTCCCTCTGGCATACTCATTCTAGCACAAGAGGTAAATAAATAAGTTAAACAGAAAATGTAAACGAATCTTTGCATATTTAGATTGAATATCTAGAACAAATATACTTATTAAATCAATTTAAAACCCTTGGTAGTTCATAGAAAACAAAACGCATATTCATCCATAGAAATAAAAAATAATTATTTAGTTATTCTTCTTACTTCTAATAGGTATAAAAAATTGAACAGGATTTTTAAGAAATAATTTTAAAGCTGAATATAAGATTTTACCTATTTCTCTGGTAGGCACATTTACAGATTTCATAGCTAACCAAAGGGAAAGAGAGAAACTTACCAAAAAATTTAATGCACCAATACCAAAAATGCCAATGCAACCGAGTATAAAATATTGCCATGTGATTTCAAAATTAAAATGAGCAAGAGCAATGGCGTAATTTCCTGCAGAAAAAGTAATGTGTCTAATATCAAAAGGAATTCCTAAGAAATTACCAATTAAGAATGAACTTCCCAAACAGAAACCAAAAATTACATTTCCAGAAATTCCGCCAATATTATTTTTGTACCAATTGGACCATTTTCTTCTCTTAGTTTCTTTAACAAATCTTTTTAATAATGGATGATTGTAAAGTCTCTCAGGTATATTATTATAACGAGTATAATTATCTGTTATTCCGGTTACTAATCCTGATAAAAATAAAAATAATCCTGCAATTGCTGCAAACCAAAATATTTTAGGATCCAAGTTTACCAATTCGTTGATGGCATCATTCGCTTTATGATTGTTAATTAATTCTAAATTAGTAAAGAAAGACAAAGCATAAAAAAGAATTATTGCCACGACAAATACAGCTAGTACATTACCAATAAATGCTATAAATTGACTTCTAAATAAACGAGAAAATATAATTCCAAACTCTTTATAGTCAGAATCCGATTTTTCGTCTTGACTAAGGGCATGTGCCAGTGCAGCCGCCGTCATAGCGGGTTGTTTTGTAGCTAAAGACCAATGCATTAGATAAATAGCGGTAAAACCCCAAGCATAATTTAAGCTATACAACAAAGCTTGAAAAAATGGGGTATGTATTCCCATACCCATTTGTGTCTTAATAAAACATAATATAGCTACTAATAAACCACCACCCATTGCAGAATATAGCATTTTCATATATTCTTTAGTAGTACTGGTTATGTATTTTTCTCCCGTTTGTTTATTGTGCCAAGTAATTAATGAAGCAACTACATAAAGTGTGCTTTGGAATGTATTACTCACTTTGCTTTTGGTAGAATAAAACCCTAGCCAATTTTTGGTAATATTAGCCATAGCACAAGAAATTGTAGAATCATCTAGTAAATGTAAGGCATTTACTAAAATTTTGATTCTTTCCAGTTGTTGCTTAAGTAGAGTTATTTTAATGGTTATTTTTAGAGAAATACCTTTAACTTCTTTTTGATCGATAATAGAATCTAAATAAACAGAGCAGACTTGTATTTGTCTTATAATTCCTTCTACTTTTTCAATGTCAATAATATCATGATCTTGCAGAATTTTAATAAGATTCCGATCTAATTTTTGAAATGGATTTTCTTCAATACTTTTAATCGTACCCATTTTAAAAATTTCAGTATCAGCAGCCCCTCCGACAATTCTATCAATAAGAATTAAAGCCCCTTCACGAATTTGTTTTTTTACATATTCCCGGTTGCAAATTAAATTATCATTGTTGAATAAAGCTTCGTAAAAATTTGCCCACCGATCAACAGGGATTAATTTAACAAAGTTATGATTTTCACGAGAGTATAGAACCTCATTGGTTAATGATAAAAGTGTTTGGTCGTCAGAAATTTGAGGTAAAATTTTATTTCCTAGCTCTCTAAAAAGAAGAGGAATTATTTTATCATCAGAAAAAATACCAAAATCAGTGATAAACCTTTGCATCCTTATACCTCTAAAGATAGGTTTTAACCGTTCATTAAATTTTTCTTTAATGATAGGGTTATTTTTAATAGTTTCGGTAAGAAAATCTATAAACTCAATTGAATTTTCAAAGTCTTTACGACCCACTCGTAGTAAACTCAATAAAAAATTTCGTTCTTCGTTAGAACTTAAGATTTTTTCAATTTTTTCTTCCATAATTCATTAACAAAGGTAGATGAAATTCAAGCTTATAAATTTAAAATATATATATTTAACAATGTAAATAAGGCATCAATTTTCATTAAAAGATTTAAAATTTCCGTTCGAAGATAAATAAAAATATTTTTTTTTCCTATTTTTCTATATTTTATAAGTGCTTTTTAAACAGTATAATGTAAAGATTTTAAAATATTTTTGATATAAAACAGATCCTCATTTAATATAAATATATCATTTAGTTATAAAATATATGAAAAAAAAACTGTTGAGTTTAAATATAATTAATATGTATAGGAGTAATTTTATTTAGAATAGAATAATAATTACTTTTGCTTGCTAATTTATTATTGAACTTAAAGTTTATGCAAGACATTAAATCCAATTCAGTTAGAAAATTATCTACACAAGATTATAAAATTTTGGGGTTATCAGCCTTAGGTGGTGCTTTAGAATTCTATGATTTTATTATATATGTATTTTTTTCAAAAGCTATTGAAACCCTATTTTTCCCATCAGATATTCCACAATGGCTATCACAAGTACAAACATTTGGAATTTTTGCTGCTGGTTATTTAGCAAGACCTTTTGGTGGTATAATTATGGCACATTTTGGAGATCGATTGGGTAGAAAAAAAATGTTTGCCTTTAGTATTCTACTCATGTCTTTACCAACTTTATTCATTGGGTTATTGCCTACCTACCAAAACATTGGAATTTTTGCACCACTACTTTTGTTATTCATGAGAATTTGCCAAGGTGCAGCGGTTGGCGGTGAAATTCCAGGTGCATGGGTCTTTGTCTCTGAACATGTTCCAGAAAAGAGAATAGGATTGGCTTGCGGAATTTTAACGGGAGGATTAGTTACAGGCATTTTATTGGGTTCAATCATTGCTACCTTAATAAATAGAAATTATTCAGAAACTCAAATTTTAACCATAGGTTGGAGATTAGCGTTCATTATTGGAGGTGTTTTTGGTTTAATTTCCATGTTCTTAAGAAGATGGCTAAAAGAAACACCCATTTTTTCTGAAATGGAAAAAAGGAAAAAACTGGATAAGGATATACCCGTTAAAATTGTAGTTTCTAAGCATAAACATTCAGTGATTATCTGTATGTTACTTACTTGGGTTTTATCTGCTGGAATTATGGTTGTAATTTTGTTAGCACCTAGTTATTTACATAATATTTATAATTATTCAATTTTAAAATCTCAAGAAGCCAATAGTGTAGCAATATTAATGAATGGTATTGGTTGTTTATTCTTTGGAATGCTATCTGATAAAATAGGTTTTTCCAAAACTTTAATTATTGGATGTATACTTTGTATTTTAACCACCATATTTTTCTATACCTCTTTGGAAACACATCCAGAAATCCTTTTTATTACCTATGGATTGGCCGGTTTTGGAGTAGGAATTGTAGGATCATTTGCTCATTATATGGTTAAAAGTTTTCCAGCAAATATTAGATATTCCGGTGTATCTTTTTCTTTTAATATGGCATACGCAATAGCTGGAGGATTAACTCCCTTGTTGCTGTCTTTATTGACCAATCTGGTAAGTCATAAGGCTCCTGCCTATTATGTAATACTTTTGTTTACGATGGGGTTATTACTTGGATTCTATCTTCTTCGTACTAAAACAAGAGATGAATCATTTGCAAAAAACTAAGAATAAGTAACTTAATAACCCTCAGAACTGTTTTTTTATAAGCTAGAATAGTTTTTTATAAGCTTTAATAATTGATAATATTTTAATAAATTTGTATGATTTGAATAAATTACTGTAAATATGATACTACTAGCTCCATCCATACTTTCCGCAGATTTTGGAAATTTGAATAAAGATATTGAAATGATTAATCAAAGTGAAGCTGATTGGTTTCATGTCGATATTATGGATGGCGTATTTGTTCCTAATATATCTTTTGGATTTCCTATTTTAGAAGCCTTAAATAAAAAAGCCACAAAGTTTAAAGATGTTCATTTAATGATTGCTCATGCCGATGAATATATACAAACTTTTAAAAAACTAGGAGCAGACTCTTTAACTGTGCATTATGAAGCTTGTTTACATCTTAATCGAACTATACAAGCTATAAAATCAGAAGGATTAAAAGCTGGAGTTGCCCTAAACCCACATTCTAATATTCATTTATTGGATGATATAATTGAAGAGCTGGATTTGGTTCTAATAATGAGTGTGAATCCAGGATTTGGAGGTCAAAAATTTATTGAAAATACGTATAAAAAGATCGCGAATACTAAAGATTTAATTATTCAAAAAAATTCATCTGCACGGATTCAAGTGGATGGTGGAGTGAATACTAATAATATAAAAAAATTGGCTGATACAGGGGCGGATGTTTTAGTCGCAGGGAGTGCTATTTTTAATTCCGAGAACCCTTTAGAAACGATTAAAAGTTTTAAATCTTTAGCTGTTTAGTATTCTTATAATTTAAACTGATCGTATAGTTTGATAAATCAAAATAAGATAATTTATTTTATTGTAAATCCAATTTCTGGAGGAGGAAAAGGCAAACTTATTGTTGAACTTATAAAAAGTAAATTTTCTGACTATTATCCCCACATACATGTTACTAAACAAAAGGGGGATGCTCATGCATTTACCAAGCTAGCAATAGAAAATAATGCTAGTTGTGTGGTTAGTTGTGGTGGAGATGGAACTTTAAATGAGGTTGCTTCTGCTTTAGTTGGAAGCTATATTCCCTTAGCCATTGTACCTATAGGTTCAGGAAATGGATTAGCTAGACATTTAAAGATTCCATTGTCTTATACCAAGGCTTTGGATTTAATTTTGAATTCAAAAAAAATCATTGAAACGATAGATGTAGGTAAAGTAAATGAGAATTATTTCTTTAGTAATGCAGGGATTGGTTTTGATGCTGAAACCATTCGAAGCTATTCTAATCAAAAAACAAGGAAACTTATGGGGTACTTAAAATCAATGGTACTTAATATAAGAACTTTTAAGCCTGTAAATGCTACTATTAAACCACCCTACCAACAACATTCTGGAGAAATAATGTTGCTCAATATATCCAATAGTAATTGTATGGGTTATAATTTTTCTATTTGTCCTAAAGCTTCATTAAAAGATGGTTGGCTCGATGTTAATATAGTAAAAAAATCCAATTGGCTTGCATTTTTATGGATTGGTATTGGTTATCTTCTTCATTTAGATTTAGGTAAAAATCGGATTCAATTGAAAGTAAAAGAATTAGAATTGAATACTTCTTCCAATGTTATGCAGATAGATGGTGAATATTTATCTTTAAATTCTTCTTTATTAAAAATTAATATTATTCCTAAAGCGTTAAAAATCCTTGTAGGATAACCCTTACTTAATTAAGCAAATTTTTACTTTAACACAAAAAATAAAATAATTTTAAAGTGTAATTTTATTTTAAAAAGGAATAAAATTTGCTAATAATAATGTAGAATATTTAAAACTTTAAAAAAAATCTTTCACTTTTAATTGTTTAAAAATTAAATTCTTATTAGTTATGAAAACATCTAGTATTAAAACAGTCAATCCAGCCACAGGTAAAATTGAAAAGGAATTTCAAGAAATGTCTGAAGAACAAATTAACCAAATTTTAGATATGGCAGTTTATGCATTTCAACAATGGAAAATTACAAGTTTTGAAGATAGAACTGAAATTATTCATACTACAGCTTCTTTAATGAGAGAAAAAAAAGAGGAACTTGCAAAGTTATGCGCCAAAGAAATGGGAAAAATTCTAGAAGAAGGAATTGCAGAGGTTAAATTATGTGCCAACATATTAGATTATTATGCAGATAAGTCCAAGGAATTTTTAGCAGATAAACCCATTGACACACCTCAAGGAAAAGCATTCATTAGCTATGAGCCTATAGGAGTAATACTAAGTGTACAGCCTTGGAATTTCCCCTTTTATCAACTTGTGCGTTCCTCTGCACCAAATATAATGGCAGGTAATACAATGGTTATGAAACATGCTTCCAACGTACCCCAATGTGCAGAAATGATGGAAAAACTATTTCTTGATGCTGGATTGCCAAAAGGAGTATATACAAATCTATTTATACCCGGTAGTAAAGTTTCCAATCTTGCCGCTGATAATAGAATTAAAGGTGTGGCATTAACCGGTAGCGAACCCGCAGGAGCTAGCTTAGCAAGCGTTGCAGGAAAAAATATTAAGAAATCTACTTTAGAGTTAGGGGGAAGTGATCCTTTTATTGTTTTAGAAGATGCAGATATTGATTCTGCTGTTGAAGTTGCCGCCTACGGTAGATTGTGGAATGCTGGGCAAGTTTGCGTATCCCCTAAAAGAATTATTGTTATGGAATCTTTTGCTGATCAGTTTATTCAAAAATCCAAGGAGATTTATGAAAGGGTTACAGTTGGAGATCCCTTAGATCCAAATACAAATTTAGCACCATTAAGTAGCCAAAAAGCTTTAGAAGAAGTAATTAGTCAAGTGGAAAAGACAGTTTCGCAAGGGGCTAAATTGGTATTTGGTGGAAAAAAAATAAAGGGAGAGGGGACATATATGGAACCAACCATACTTACAGGTATTAAGAAAGGTATGCTAGCCTATTCTGATGAAATTTTTGGTCCTGTATTATGTATATATGCTGTAAAGAATGAAGCTGAGGCAATTGAACTAGCCAATGACACTGAATTTGGATTAGGTGCAACCATATTTTCTAAAGACATCAATCAAGCTGTAGAAGTTGCCCGAAAAATTGATACCGGTATGGTTTTTATCAATGAATTAACAGGGACATCCCCTGAACTTCCTTTTGGAGGTACCAAACAATCAGGCTATGGAAAAGAATTGTCTGTATTAGGTATTTATGAATTTGTGAATGAAAAATTGATTCGTATAGCAAAATGATTCTAATAGAACAGAACAATTAAAAAAAACGAAAATTTTAAAATTTTTGTTTTTTTAATTTTAATATAACGTTTCTCTCATTTTTATCAAAGTATCTTCTGCTAAACTATAATTAGGCAACTTAGGCAAAGATGATTTATTTTAACAAATATAATTAAGGTAAAAATTTTATTCACAATTAAAAATCTATAAATATTTCATTTTTATTAGATAAAATTAAGATGTTTTTATATTATTTTACACTAAATAGATTTTTATTTGCGTTATAAACTACTTATATTTATACTATAATAAATGTGTCACAATGATAAACAAAGATTTTAATTCAATAATCGACTTAATAAATGCTTTTCCAAATGAGCAGACTTGCATAGACCATTTAGAGCAATTGCGTTGGAATGTCAATGTAGTGAGTTCTTTTGATTCTACTTCTAAAGTTTACAAATGTAAAGATAATAAATATCGCTGTAAGAACACAGATAAATACTTCAATGTCAAGACTAATACTCTATTTGATAACACAAAAATAGAGCTTTGTAAATGGTTTTTAGCAATATATATTGCAACCTCTCACAAAAAAGGCATTTCATCAATATAATTAGCTAAGGATATTGATGTAACACAAAAAAACTGCTTGGCTTATGTTACAACGTATTCGTAATTGTTTTTGTATTTCTAATAATGAAAAGTTTGATAATGAGGTCGAAATTGATGAAACTTTTGTAGGTGGTAAAAATAAGAATCGACATACAAGTAAAAAAGTTGAAAACTCACAGGGTAGAAGCTATAAAGATAAAACACCTGTCTTGGGTGTGTTAGAACGAAAAGGTAATTTAATAGCAAAAGTTGTAGAAGATACTAAAGCCGAAACGCTAACGCCCGAAGTAATTAAAGCAGTAAAAGACACTGTTTCTGTTATTATCGATGAATTATTAGGCTATAAATCACTAAAACGGTTTTATGATCATGCTTTTGTAGAGCATAAAGAGGGAGAGTATGTGAATGGCAGAATTTATACAAATACTATTGAGGGCTTTTGGTCTTTACTTAAACGTGGAATAATTGATATTTATCATTTTACAACTCGTAAGCATTTACAAAAATATGTAGATGAGTTTGTATTCATATATAATAGTCATGATGATTCAACACGAAACCGCTTCAATACATTATTACACAATTTAGAAAATAGAATAACATATAAAGAATTGATTTATGGATAATGAAATAAAGAAAGTAATACATGAAGGGAAAATTGTTTTAGGGAGTTTTGCTATACCTTGTTACGTACTTGAAGATGGCACACGAGTTTTATCAAGCAATGCGATGCAAAATGCATTAAAGTTACAAGATGAATCTGAAAATTCATCAGGAACAAGATTGGCCAGATACATGAACCAGACTAGCCTTAAGCCTTTCATTTACAAAAACAAATTACCAGGTCATTATAATCCTATAATTTGTTATCAGGGGAATAAAAAAATAAATGGATATGAAGCTACAGTTTTAGCTGATATCTGTGATGCATTTTTAGAAGCAAGAAAGACAATAAATTTATCATCAAGGCAGAGGATAATAGCCGATCAGTGTGAAATATTAATAAGAGGCTTTGCTCGTGTAGGAATTATTGCATTAATAGATGAAGCCACAGGTTATCAGTATGATAGAGAACGATTAGAATTACAGAAAATACTTAATGCTTATATATCTGATGAAATACTGAAATGGCAATTAACATTCACTGATGAATTTTATAAAGAAATCTATCGCCTTTGGGGATTACCTTTTATTCCGAAGTATATTAAGAATAAACCTTCATTTATTGGCAAATTAACGACTAAATATATTTACGACCAATTACCTAGAGGTGTTGTCGATAAAATAAAAGAAAAGTCAGAGAAAACCGAAAAAGGAAATTGGAAATATAAATGGCATCAATCACTTACCCCGGATATAGGTCGAGAACATCTTAAGAAGCAGATTATTGAGGTTTCAACACTTATGTCTATATCTCAAACGAAAGAACAGTTTGATGCTCTATTTCAGCAGAAGTATAATACAAGTCCTGTACAACTTCAATTAGAGTTTAATGAGGATATTGAAGCTAATAAGAAACTATCAAAGCATAACAAAAGTTAAAACAAGCTTTAAACTACAATCAAAAAGACGAAAAGCCTAACTATACAACAAAGCCCTAACAAATAGGGCTTACATTTTATCTTGGTTTATGTAAACTTGTATATAGTTACCTTATTTTAATTTAACAATAAAAATATCAGTATTGATATAATATCTCTTCCAAATTAATAGAGAGTAGTCCATGGAAACAATATTATTTTTTTTTATTTTAAAAAAGTATACCTTCGTTAACTTTTTTAATGCAATAATATTTTAATCTTATATACAAGCTATTCAAAACTAATTAACATTTATGGAAATTAAAAATCAGCCAAAATTAACCAATTCAATACTATGGCTAATGACTATTAGTACTGGGTTAGTAGTTGCTAACAATTATTACAATCAACCCCTGTTGGGTTTAATGGCTAAAGACTTTAATGTAAAAGAATCACAAATTAGTACCATAACTATGTGTACACAAATAGGTTATGCTTTTGGTTTGTTTTTCTTCATACCATTGGGAGATAGATTTAAAAGAAAAAAACTAATTCTTATAGATTTTATTTTTGTTATCATGTCCCTTTTAGCTATGGCAGTGAGTAAATCTGTAGTTTTATTATTTCCTATTAGTTTTGTTATTGGTTTTACTTCAGTAATTCCTCAATTATTTGTGCCCATGGCTGCATCATTAGCCAAACCAGAGGAGAGACCTAAGGTAGTTGGAATTGTAATGGGGGGATTACTAGTAGGGATTTTAGGTTCGCGTGTGCTAAGCGGATATGTGGGCGATGTTTGGGGGTGGAGAACCATGTACTACATAGCGGCTATAATAATGATTATTCTTTTTGTTTTAATTTATTTTAAATTGCCCGAAGTGTATCCAAAATTTAAAGGCACTTATAAACAACTGATGAAGTCTTTGTTTGAATTATTTAAAAAAGATCCTGATTTAAGAATGGCTTCATTACGAGGAGCCTTAGCATTTGGATCATTAAGTGCTTTTTGGACACCTTTAGTCTTTCACTTAGAAAAAAATTTTCAATTAAGCAATGGTGCAGCTAGTAACATATCGGGAAAATTTGGATTGGTAGGGGCGTGCGGTGCGATTGTAGCCGTGTTTATAGGAAAGGTAATTCCTAAATACAATAAAAATACACTCCTTACCCTTTTTTCTGCATTAACATTATTATCATGGTTTATCTTTTATTGGGGAGGCTTCTCCTATTTAGGATTAATTGTTGGAGTAATTTTAGTAGATATAGGGGTGCAAGCCACACATATCACCAATCAATCCATTATTTTTTCAAGTAACCCAGAGGCATCCAATCGTGTAAATACCATATATATGACTAGCTATTTTATAGGTGGTTCTATAGGCACCGCTTTGGCGGCGAATGCATTTCAATACTACAATTGGTTCGGAGTAGTTTTTACTGGAGGATTTATTGCATTATTACTAATGATTTTTCATTTTTACAATATAAAATCACAAAAATAAGTTTCAAAAAATAGAACATCCAATTTTTTTAATCCACGTTAGATGAAAATTTTTTAAATTAGCTTAGTAATTCATAAATAAATATTCAATTTATTTTAATATAAGGGTATGGAAAATAATTTTGACAAAGAATTTAGAGATTTTATTTATAATTTAGACGATATAGTTGATAGTTTTGTTAAAAAATTGAATCAATTAAGTTTTTCTATTGATTTCACAAAGACATCCATAAACACTTTAGAAAACTATCTATTAGATAAACATGTAACTATAAAAGATGATGACTTCTACGATGCTTCTTGCTATTTAGGAGAATTGTTTAAAAAAAATTATGGTGGCGATTGGGAAATAGATAAAAATGAAAATTCAAAATATTATAAAAAACCGGTTATAAAAAATTTTGACCCTGTGGGAATGATTTTCTCACCCTTTAGTATTTTGAAAGAAACGCTAGCTACTAGAGAAAAAGGTGCTTTAATGAAGATATTAAAATCTAGTTTAGATGATGAAAATGAGACCGAAAAGCTAAATGCAGATACTAAGACTGACAAAGATAATTACAGGAATAGATCATTTATTGATGATCTGGATACCAATAATTCTATAGAAGAAGAAAAACAGTCGGTAAAGAAAAAAGAAGAATATCAAGCTGAAGTTAACCCCAATCAACCATATAAAATTTTTAAAGGTAAAGCATTTACGAAAGAAGAATGGTTGAAATTTGAGGAAGAAGAATACCAAAGATTTTCCATGAAAAACCATCAACATAAGACCAACGAAAAACCACCACAATCAGGAGGAGGATTTTTTCTAGATGAAAGAGAAAGTGATTGGTAAGCAATACTACTAATCTATAATTTTGAATAAAGAACAGCTTACTCAATTCATAAAACAAAAATCTCAAGAACTTTCTTTTTTAGATTGTGGCATTTCTAAATCAGGCTTTTTAGAAGAAGAAGCCCCACGTTTAGAGAAATGGTTGAAAGAGGGCAATCAAGGGAAAATGTCTTATTTAGAAAATCATTTTGATAAAAGATTAAATCCCTCACTATTGGTAGATGGAGCCAAATCTGTGATTAGTTTTTCCTACAACTACTACCCATCAGAAACTCAAAAATCCGATACCTATAAAATAGCTAAATACGCTTATGGAGAAGATTACCATATAGTTATCAGAGAAAAACTTGAGTTTTTAATTCATCTGATTAAAGAAAAAGTGGGAGATTTCTCTTATCGAGTATTTACAGATTCTGCTCCAGTTATGGAAAGAGCTTGGGCTAAAAAATCAGGTTTGGGCTGGATAGGTAAAAACTCGTTATTATTATCTAAACAAAAAGGTTCATTCTTTTTCTTAGCAGAAATTATTTGCGATTTAGAATTAGAGTATGATTCTCCTTTTAAAACCAACCATTGTGGAAGTTGCACACGTTGTATAGATGCTTGTCCTACCCAAGCAATCATTTCTGAAAAAGTTATAGATTCTAGAAAATGTATTTCATATTTAACCATTGAACTTAAAGATGAAATAGGGGAAGAGTTTAAGGGAAAAATGAAGGATTGGATCTTTGGTTGTGACATTTGCCAAGATGTTTGTCCTTGGAATCGATTTTCAAAACCCAATACTGAATCAAGATTTCAACCTTCTTCAGATTTATTAGACTTTACTTATAAAGATTGGGAAGATTTGGAAGAGGAAACTTTTAGAAAAATTTTTAAACATTCAGCAATAAAGAGAGCTAAGTATTCGGGTTTAAAAGGAAATATAAATTTTATAAAAAAGAAATAATTTTTCTAATAAAAATTTTTTAGAATATTTTTTACTTCGTCTATATAGAAACCTCCGAATTCATAAGCATGAAACATTAAAGGATACAATTGTGTGTAGGGCAAACGAGCTTTCCATCCGTTCTCTAAAGGAAATACTTCATTATAAGATTCATAAAATAAGGGAGAAAAACCTCCAAATAATTTCGACATTCCTAGATCCATTTCTCTATGTCCATAGTAGACAGCTGGATCAATAAAATAAATTTCTTGTGTATTAGAGATAATAAAATTACCACTCCACAAATCACCATGTAAAAGAGAAGGATTTTCAGTTGGAAAAATTTCATTTATGGAATTACAAAATTTCTCAGTAGATAGTAAATCCTTAGAATTAAATTTTTTATCATTAAATAATTTCTCTGCTAAAGGCAAGATTCTAAAATTGCTATAAAGATCTTTCCAAGATATACATTGAGGTTTTTTTTGAACTAGAGTTCCCAAATAATTATCCTCAGTAAATCCATAATACGGTTGGGGAATGGAATGCATTTTAGCTAAATTTGAACCAAAAATTTCCCATGTTTTTTCCTGGGGAGTACCTTTTTCGATCCATTTTAAAATTAAAAATTGCAAGTGATCTTCTTCGCTACATTCAATGATCGTAGGAATTTTAAATGTTTGTGATTCTTCAATCACTTTTAAACCATTGTATTCACATTGAAATAAATTAGGGTAATGGGATTTTAAATTGTACTTTAAAAACATTTTGCCTTGATCGGTATCTAAATAATAGGTTTGATTAATATCTCCGCCAGAAATAAATTTATAATTTTTTATTTTAAAAGAAAGAATATTTAAAATTTTTAAGAGTTCCATCTTAATTTATAATTAAAGATTTTCAAGTTCTAAAGTTGTAATTATAAAAATATGAATTTTATAATTTTTTGAAAATAGGCTAATAAAGAAATGATCTCAAAACTATATATAAATTTAAATTCTACTATTTTAAGGCATAGGAATTGCTACATTCAAAGTTTTGTTAAGATAAATTTAAAATTTAATTCTTGTAAATGCAAGTAGAATTATTTGTAAGCATAGTTGATGCTTGATATATATACTAAATTATTTATAACAAAAAATTTATAGCATAAATAATATTTAAATATTTAAAACATTATTTTAAAATTCTCATGATAATAAGTAAATATACAGGATTCATTCTTTTAATCTTTATAGTTTTTTGTAATACCCTAATATCCTGTAATAAATCTGAAAAAATAAATAAAAATTCTAATCATAGTTTACAAAATCCACCCATTCCATCTTATTCAGGGATTAATTTTCAATCTATTTTCACAGAAAGTGATAATTATTCTGCCGACGATAATAGAATAAAAGTTATATTAAATAAATATTATAAAGATGTATGGGAAACAGCTAAATTAAGTGGAGGAATTTTAGTAGCAAGAGGTAATAATATTTTACTAGAAAAATATTCTGGATATTCAAATTATGATCTTAAAACTTCTATAACAGCTACAACGCCTATGCATGTAGCCTCTATTAGTAAAATACTAACCTCTTTAGTAATATTAAAATTGGTTGAAGTAGGTGAAATAAACTTAAATCAAAAAGTAAACACCATTCTGAAAAACTTTCCATATTCAGAATTAACCATACAAGATTTATTGACACATAGAAGCGGTTTACCCAACTATGCCTATTTAACGGATAAAAATACAGATAGAACGACCTTACTATCTAATCAAGACATTTTAAACTTATTTTCAAACACACAACCGGAGCTTTTATTTAAAAGAGACACACAATTTTTATACTCAAATACAAATTTTGTTCTACTAGCCTTAATCGCTGAAAAAATTACGAATACTTCTTTTCCAAGTCTTGTAAACTATATGATTTTTAAACCTTTGGGCATGGATCATTCCTATATACTTCAAGAGAAATATGTGCCATATTCAACATTATCCTACTATGCCAATGGAAAACCTTATAATTTTGAATATTTAGACCTGATATACGGAGATAAGAATTTATATACTACTCCTGATGATTTATTTAGATTGAGTAAAGCTATGTTTGCTCCAAATTTTTTACCTAAAAATTTGCTAGAAAAAATGTTCACCCCTTATAGTAATGAAAAAAAAGGGATTAAGAATTATGGTCTAGGAATGCGATTAATGGTTTTTGAAAACGGGAAGAAGATAGTTTATCATACCGGTTGGTGGCACGGAAGTAATGCAATATTTATTCATCTTCTTGATGAAAAAGTTACCATTATTGCTATAGGTAATAAATATTCAAGAGCCATATATTCTGCTATAAATTTAACCGCTCTTTTTGGTGATTATCCTTTGAATATGGAGGATCTTCATTAATTTAAAATCTTTAACTTATATTTCATTCAAATTTTTTAAACTTCTATTAAAAGTTAAATTAAAATAAATTTTTCTTGTTTGCTAAAAAAAAAATAAATAAGTTTGCATGAGATAAACCTAAGATCATTAACAAAATACTTATCAAGAAAGGTGGAGGGATTTGGCCCTATGATACCTTAGCAACCCTCTGTAATGAGTAGGTGCTGCATCCAACCCTTATATAAGGAAAGATAAGTTGTAAGTAGCTTTAAATTTAAAACAATAATATTTAAGAATAGCTTCTTCCAATTTTATCGGAAGAAGCTATTTTTTTTAAAAGCCTCTTGAGTAAGTTATTTTTTGATGATTGATTAATAAATTTTACTAATTAATTAATAAAAAATTCATGAAATTACAAACCAAACTCGTACACATTTCTAAGCCTGATGAATTAACTGGCGCCATTTCAACCCCTATTTATCAAACGTCTTCCTATATCCAAGAATCTCCAGATGTACACAAAGGATTTGCCTATTCTAGAACTGCCAATCCGACTAGGAAAGTGGTTGAACAAGCCATAGCAGAGTTAGAAGGCGGAGTTTCAGGATTTGCCTTTTCGTCTGGTTTAGCAGCTACTGATTGTGTATTAAAGCTGTTAAATCAAGGAGATGAAGTGGTTGCAGGTAATGATATTTATGGAGGTACTTACCGAATATTAAGTACGGTATATAATCGATTTGGAATTACTTCCAAATTTATAGATACCACCGACGTAAAAAACGTTGCAAATGCAATTTCTGATAAAACAAAAGTAATTTGGATTGAAACTCCCACCAATCCAACATTAAAAGTATCAGATATTAAAGAAATAGCTAAAATAGCTAAGAGTATAGGAGCATGGCTGATTGTAGACAATACTTTTTTATCACCTGCCTTGCAGCGTCCAATAGAATTAGGTGCAGATATAGTTGTTCATAGCGGTACCAAATATTTGTCCGGACATGGAGATGTATTGTCCGGATTCGTAGTAGTTAAATCAGAGGAAGTTGCCGAGCAACTTAAATATATTCAAAATACCTCAGGGGCTGTTTTATCACCTTTTGATTCATGGCTAACTTTAAGAGGAATTCAAACCTTAGCTTTACGTTTACAAAAACATTCTTCCAATGCTCAAAAAATAGCTGAATATCTTTTAACTAACCCAAAAATCGATAAAGTGTACTATCCAGGGTTAAAAAACCATAAAAATCATGAGATTGCTTTAAAACAACAAGATGCTTTTGGAGGAATGGTTTCTTTTAGTTTAAAAGAAGATACATTAGAAGCAGCAACACGCTTTCTTACAAAAACAAAAATATTTATATTAGCTGAGAATTTGGGAGATGTGAGAAGTTTAGCTAGTCATCCAGCAACAATGACACATAAATCAACCCCATCTCAAATAAGAAGAGAAACAGGTATTCAAGATTCTTTAATACGTTTATCGGTAGGTATTGAAGATCCTGAAGACTTAATTAAAGATATAGAACAAGCATTGTGTTAATACGATAAATTATTATGAAAAGAAATAGGTTGAAATTAGGTATTTTTGGATTTGGGTGCGTAGGTACAGGGCTTTACAAAGTGCTAGAGGAAACGGGTAGTGTAGAAGCAAATATAAAAAAAATATGTATAAAGCATGCCAATAAGTCTCGCCCTATTGATGCAAAATACTTTACAACCCAAAAAGATGATCTTTTAAACGATCCGGAAATCAATGTAATTGTTGAATTAATTGATGATGCAGAAGCTGCTTTTGAAATTGTATCAGAAGCAATGCGAAAGGGTAAAGACGTTGTTTCAGCCAATAAAAAAATGATTGCGGAGCACTTGCCAGAACTCTTGGAACTTGAGAAAAAATATCAAGTTTCATTTTTATACGAGGCATCTGTATGTGCAAGTATTCCCATCATTAGAAATTTAGAGGAATATTATGATAATGATTTATTAACATCAGTTTCAGGAATATTTAACGGTTCTACCAATTATATTCTTACTCAAATGATTGATGACAATATTCCCTATCCAGAAGCTTTAAAAGAGGCACAAAATAAAGGATTTGCAGAAACTGATCCTACTTTAGATGTGGAAGGTATTGATCCGAAATATAAGTTATGTATAATTTTATTCCATGCCTTTGGTTTAAGTACTAAGCCTGAAAATATTTTTAATTTTGGAATATCTAGGATTAATGATTTTGATTTAAATTTTGCTACCCAACGCAATTATGCAATTAAATTAATTGCTAGTTGTAAGAAAAACGGAAATGAGATTAGTGGCTTAGTTGCACCAAGTTTTATTGAAAATAAAGATCCTTTGGCATACGTAAAATATGAATACAATGGAGTAGTTTTAGAAAGTGCTTTTTCCGAAAACCAATTGATGATCGGTAAGGGAGCTGGAGATAAACCTACAGGATCTGCTGTTCTTTCAGATATTTCTGCCTTAACTTATGGGTATAGGTATGAAAATAAAAAATATTTACATGTAGATCCATCATTAAAACTGGAAAGTACAGGTAAATATAGAGTTTATGTTAGATATTATGATGATTTTGATAGCTTTGATGATTTTTTATCCATTGAAGAAAAATTTATTAGCCCGCAAGGAAATTATTTCATTGGAATCATAACATTGGATAAAATCATAAATTCAAAATGGATAAAAGATAATAAAATCAATGTTATATTTTGTAATCAAAATATTGAATAATTTACAATAAATTAATCACGAAAAAACCAGAAATTAACTTTCTGGATTTTTTTTAAATATATACACATTATAATAATTCGACTTTAAAAAAGATTCTAAAAATATTACATTTGTATTCATATTACAAATCATAAATAAAATTTCATGTCAGAAATAGAATCCAAATATTCGCCCAATCAAATAGAATCTAAATGGTATCAGTTTTGGATGGATCATAAATTCTTTCATTCAGAACCCAACGATAAAAAACCTTATACCATTGTAATACCTCCACCCAACGTTACAGGAGTATTACATATGGGTCATATGTTAAACAATACCATTCAGGATGTATTAATTAGACGTGCGCGAATGTTAGGATTTAATGCATGTTGGGTTCCTGGTACCGATCATGCCTCTATTGCTACTGAAGCTAAAGTAGTAGACAAGCTTAAAGAAGAGGGTATAAATAAACATGAAATAGGTAGAGAAAAATTTTTGGAACATGCTTGGGAATGGACCCATAAACATGGGGGTATTATTTTAGAACAATTAAAGAAATTAGGATGTTCTTGCGATTGGGACAGAACAAAATTCACTCTGGATGAAGACTTAAATACTTCCGTTATTAAAAGCTTTGTAGATTTATATAGAAGAGGATATATCTACAAAGGAAATAAAATGATTAATTGGGATCCTGAAGCACAAACCAATATTTCTGATGAAGAAGTTATATATAAAGAACAAAACGGGAAATTATTTTATTTAAAATATAAAGTTGTCGGTGAAGATAGATTTATAACGGTTGCAACCACTCGCCCGGAAACAATTTTTGGCGATTCGGCCTTATGTATTAATCCCAACGATGAAAGATATACTTTTCTAAAAGGGAAAAAGGTAGTTGTACCAATCGTTAATAGAGAAGTTCCAGTGATTGAAGATGCTTATGTAGATATAGAATTTGGTACGGGTGCTTTAAAAGTTACTCCGGCCCATGATGTGAATGATTACCAATTGGGTCTAAAACATAATTTAGAAGTTATAGATATTTTTGAAAAAAATGCTACTTTAAACGATAAAGGACTTCACTACCAAGGCAAAGACCGTTTTATAGTTAGAAAGGAAGTTGTTAAAGAGTTAAAAGAAAAAAACTTATTAGAAAAAGAAGAGGATCATTTAAACAAGGTTGGAACTTCTGAGAGAACGGGAGCAGTAATAGAACCTAGATTATCTATTCAATGGTTTATGAAAATGGGTGATTTTTCTAAATCTGCTTTAGATGTAGTATTAAAAGATGAGTTAAAATTATATCCGGAAAAATTCAAAACTACTTATAAAAATTGGTTAGAGCATGTTCACGACTGGAATATTTCTCGACAATTGTGGTGGGGACATCGTATACCCGCTTTCTATTACGGAACCGATGAAGACGATTTTGTAGTGGCGGAAACATTGGAAGAAGCTTTGATCTTAGCCCAACAAAAAAATCCTAATATTAAAGCTGAAAACTTAACTCAAGAAGATGATGTTTTAGACACTTGGTTTTCTTCTTGGTTATGGCCAATATCTGTTTTTAATGGGATTAATGAACCCCAAAACAAAGAAATCAATTATTATTATCCTACCCAAGATTTAGTAACAGGTCCCGATATCATTTTCTTTTGGGTAGCCCGAATGGTAATGGCAGGTTATGCTTTTAGAAATGAAAAACCATTTTCCAATGTTTATTTTACGGGAATAGTAAGAGATAAACAAAGAAGAAAAATGTCTAAACAATTGGGGAATTCTCCAGACCCCATAGATTTGATTAAACAATACGGTGCAGATGGCGTAAGGGTAGGAGTCTTGCTAAGTTCATCAGCGGGAAATGATCTTATGTTTGATGAAGATCTTTGTTTACAAGGTCGTAATTTTGCCAATAAAATTTGGAATTCTTATCGATTAGTGAAGTCTTGGGAAATTGCTTCAGATAAAGTTTTACCAATTGAAAATAAAGAAGCTATTGTTTGGTTAAAAAATAAAATTTCTAAAACAATTGATCAGACCAATTTAGATTATAAAAAATATAAGATTTCTGAGGCATTAATGTCCTTGTATAAATTGGTTTGGGATGATTATTGTTCGTGGTATTTAGAAATAATAAAGCCTCCATTTGGTGAAAAAATAGATAAAGAATCTTACAATGAGACACTTTCCATTTTAGAAGACTTACTAAAATTGTTGCATCCCTATATGCCATTTATTACAGAAGAAATATGGCAAAATATGAAAAATAGAGATATCAACGAAAGTTTAATTATATCCACTTATCCCGAAAATATTCCTTACGATGATAATTTAATAGCTAAATTTGAAAAATCGAAAGAAATCGTTACCGCAGTTCGAAATTTTAGATCTGGAAAAGGAATTTCTCCTAAGGAAGCTTTTGAATTATATATTGGTTCAGAAGAAAGTATAGATAATTTGGAAAGTGTAAAAAAACTAGCCAATTTAAGTACTATTTACTGTAATAAAAATACAGATTTACCTGCTTATAAATTTTTAATTGATAAAACAGAGTTTTCAATACCTTTTGCAGAAACTATCAATATAGAAGACGAAAAGAAAAAACTACAAGAAGAAATTAATTATTACCAAGGGTTTTTAAAGGGGGTAATGGCAAAATTGTCCAATGAAAAATTTATGAATGGAGCGCCAGAAAAGGTTATTGAAATAGAAAGAAAGAAGCAAGCCGATGCTTTACAAAAAATTGAAATTTTGAATAAACAATTGCTGAGCTTGTAATTATGGTTTAGATAAAAATTAAAGCAGATTAATCATAAGTTTTGTTTTGCTTTAATTTTTTCAATTATAAAATAATTGGATAGGCTCATTTGAGTTATAATCAATTTAATTCTAAATTTTTAGATATGAATCTTATGAAAATATATATACCAAATTGAAATTACTTGTAATTATACCTGTTTATAACGAAGCAGAGTTTCTTCTATCTTGTTTAGAGTCATTTGAAAATCAAACTTATGACAAAATTACTTGGGTAATAGTTAATGATGCTTCCACAGATAAATCTCCAGAGATCATTCAAAATTTTATAAAAGATAAACCTAATTTTCAATACCTTAGCCTCAATCATCGATCAGAACATAGTCCTGGGGCTAAGGTGGTACGAACCTTTTATTCCGGCTTAAATACTGTTGACTATTCACAATATGATGCAATAGCTAAGTTAGATGCAGATATTATTCTACCTCCGGACTATTACAAAATAATGATTAATACATTGAAAGCTAATTCCAGAGTTGGAATGGTTGGAGGTTTGGTATATACAAAACAAAATGGAGTTTGGGCTCATGAAGGAGTTGCAAATAAAAATCATATACGAGGAGCAATAAAAACCTATAGAAGACAATGTTTTGAAGATATAGGAGGATTAAGGGAAACTTTGGGTTGGGATAATCTAGATGTTCTATTGTCCCATATGAAAGGTTGGGAAGTAAGGGTAATTAAAGATATTTGGGTTAAATTGCTAAAACCTACCGCCCATGTCTATAAGGATACCAAAGCAGAAAAATTAGGAAAGTACTATTATAATATAGGATTAGACTACGGTCTTGCATTTATTTCTAGTGCTAAAGCTGCATGGATAGATAAATCTGTAAAGAATTTTTTTATTTCCTACAGAACTTATGTAAAAATGAGTGTAAAAAAAACGAAAAGAGAAATTACTCCTGAAGAAATAAAGTTTATAAGAAAGTTTCGATGGTATGAGACTTTACAGAAGATAGGTTTATGAAGAATGTAGCTATTTTAGAATTTGAAACTCACTCTCATTTGCTCTATTTGTGGGATAGGATACTTCAAGATCAAAATAGTTACCAATACCATTTTTTTGTATCCAAAAATATTAATAAACAGCTAAGGGATATAACTTCTACTAAAATAACAGTAATTGAACATTTTATTGATTTAAATAATAAATTGTTTAGCTATGATTTAGTAATTATTAATACACTACATAGAAATTTTGAAAAGTATGCTCTTATATTTGAAAATTATAAGACACTTTTATTAGTTCACAATTCTAATTTTTATTTTAAGTCTGCCAATTATAAATTTATATATCTCTTTAAAAATTTCAATGTTCAATTGAATTATTATTATCTTAAATTAATTTATAAAGAAAAAATTTATAAAAATAGGAGTATTATAAATAGGGCAGGGGGATTTGGGGTTTTATCTGAAGAAATTCTTAATTACAATTCCAATCAATATAAAAATAAGTATTACGTTCCTTTATTTTATAATAAGTCTGTTGAAATCTCTCCAAACCAATCACAAATAAAGATTGTTATTCCTGGTAATATTTCCCAAAGAAGAAGAGACTACGATTTGATATTTAAAATCTTGCCAGAATTAGCTCCGAAAGCCAATTTATGTTTTGTTTTTTTAGGAAAGCCTGAAAATATTAAAATGCAAAAAAAATTAGAAAATTTTTCTAAATCTAAATTTTCGAACAGAATTCAAATTAAATATTATTCTCAATGGATTTCACAAAAGGAATTTGATGCTGAAATGTTTTCATCCCATTATCTACTATGTCCTTTGCATAAAGAAACCTCCTTTTATTTACAAAAAGAAATTTATGGAAAAACTAAGATTTCAGGAAATGAAACCGATTGCATCTATTATGGAAAAATAGGAATTTTCCCAGAATTTTATAAAATGAAAAATTGGGATAATCTTTATTATAAAAATCAACAAGACTTAATTAATATTTTAGAAAATATTACCTTTGAGAAATATATTGAAGACACCAAAGGATTATTAAAGAATGCCAAATTATTCTCCCAATCAAATGCAAGTAAGCATATGATCAATGTCTTTGATAAATTAATAAATGTATGACGAAATTTAGAGAAAAATTAATAGAATTCACCTATAAATACTTGCCTTACTTATATAAAAAAAGATTTTTTAAAAAGTTAAATCATTTAACAAAAATAAATATCGAAGAAAGAAATGTAGAATATGAATTTCTTTATTTATCAGAATATTTGAAACCGAACAATGTTTTTTTTGATGTTGGTTCGAATGTAGGATCATACCTTTATTATGTAGAAAAAATTATTGGTTCTAATCATATTTATGGCTTTGAACCCAATCCTTATTTATTTAAAAGAACTAAACATTTATTTCCTTCTGTACATTTAGAACATTTGGCACTGTGTAATACTCAGGGAACATTAACCTTTAAAGTTCCCAGTATAAATAATGAAGAAATATCCACGAGAGGTACTCTGAAAACTGAATATGTTGAGGATAATGAAACCTCTTTTAAATTATTAGGGGTACCTGCGGATACCTTAGATAATTACGTAAATAATAACCATATTAAAAAAATAGATTTTTTGAAGATTGACGTTGAAGGAGCGGAGATGGATGTAATTGCTGGAGGCATAAATGCTATACAAAAATTTAAACCGATTTTAATCGTTGAAGTAGAAGAGAGGCATCATAATCAGGAATCTGTATGGAAGGTAATACAGCCTATTTTAAAATTGGGTTACGATCCCTATTTTTGGGACAAGAATTCTTTTCAATTAAAGAATTTCACCTCAATGGTAGATACGAATCAAAAGAATTCAGATATTCAAAATAAAAAACAATATTTAAATAATTTTATTTTCTTACCAAAAAATTAAATTGATCTAAGGAATGGGAATTGTTGCCCGGCAGGGAATAAAATACAGTATTGTTAGTTATTTAAGTTTTTTATTGGGAACTTTCTCTACCATAGTAATTTATCCGGCAGATACAGAGTTTTTAGGAAAAATACGTTTCATACAACCATCGGCAGAAATTATTTTTCCATTTATGGTATTTGGTCTTAGTTATGCCAATATAAAATATCATCAAAAATTTAAGGCTAAAAATCAACAAATAGATTTTTTACTATTTTCTATAAAGTTTATATTCCTAAGTTTTATAATACTTTCACTCATCTTTTGGCTTTTAGCTACTTATTATTCAGGTATAAGCAGTTCCGATTTTTGGAAAATGAAACAATACATTTTACCCGCAGCCTTATTTTTAGCAATTACTCAACTATTTTCAAAATATGTTTCCAATTTTAAAAGAGTTGCCATTACAGGAATATTCGAAAATTTTTTCCCCAAACTAGGTTCTCTAGTAGGTTTTGTATTTTGTGTGTATATTGGATTTTCATCCTCTGCGTCCTTATCCATATTTGTTTTTTTCTTTGCTATAGCTATGCTGGGAATGGTGCTATATTTTTTTAAGCTAAACAAGGATAAGAGAAGTAATCGCTTAGATATTCTTAAAGACAAACCCTTTAGAACTGAAGTTTTTTATTTTTGTTTTTTCTCAGTACTCGGTAGTTTAGGAAACCAACTAGCATTGCGCATAGATAATCTTATGATTTCGGAACTTATAGATTATAAACAGAATGGAATTTACTCCATCTTAATGTCTATTATAGGATTTCTAACCATACCTTTGGCCGGAATATTTGCAATTTCAGGACCTATAATTGTTGAAAAAATAGAAAACCATAAATTCGAGGAACTAGGAATCTTCTATAAAAATATTTCTAAATATTTATTTTTATTTGGAACTGTATTATTAACATGTATTCTCTCTGGGATGGAATACCTTTTTTTATTAATGAAAAATGGTAAAGATCTCTTAGATGCTAAAGCGATCATTTACATACTAGGAGTATCAACCTTGTTTGATTTAGCTACAGGTTTTAACAGCCATATAATTACCTACTCAAAATACTATAGATTTAATATCTATACAATGCTTTTTTTAGCAGGGTTAACCATATGCACGAATTGGATTTTTATAAAACATCTAAATCTTGGTATTGAAGGAGTAGCTATTGCTACAGCTATTTCATTAACTATATATAATATTGTTAAACTGTGGTTTAACTATGCTAAATTTAAAATTCATCCCTTTACTATTCAATACTTATATATATTAATAGTTGGAATCATCGCCTATGGAATTGCTTTAATAATTCCAGAATCTACCATTAATTTTATAAATCTAATAACTAAGCCTTTAACTGTACTAATAACTTTTTCCCTAAGCAATTTACTATTCAAATTTGTACCTTTAGATAAAATATGCAATAAAAATTGGAAAACATTTTTAACAGGAGTAAATAAAAAATAAATTTTATGAGTTAAAAATGGAAATAAATAAGAATTTCTTAACGTTTATATTGTATAATACCTAAAAAATTAATGAATATATATAAAAAATACCTATCCATAAGTTTCATACTTATATATTCTTGTTTCACTTATTCCCAAGAAAGATTATTGAAAGGCAAAGTATATTTTTTTGATACTTCTTCGGAGGAATCAGTTGCTGATATTTACGTAAAAAATATAAATACCGGCTATACCACTATAACCGATTTAACAGGAAATTTTGTTATACCTGCACAAGCAGAAGATAAAATACAATTTACTTCTTATCATACAGAAGAACGAATCGTAACTGTTACACCAACAATGTATGAAGAAAAAAAAATGAGAATTCAATTGGATATTTCTACCGGAACGGTTTTAGAAAGTGTTACAGTGGTAGTACTTAAATCTTATGGAAGTTTAGAATTGGATGTTAAACGAATTCCTATGAAGAATAAAACCAACGAACTGATGAATAAACTAGGAGAATTAATGCCTACGCAAAAAATGGACGGTTCTACAGATTTAGATTCGCAGTTGGCACGTTTAGCACCTATGAAATTTAGTATAGACAATATGCTAGGAGCCTTGTCTGGAGAAACTAAAAAGAAAGAAAAATTATACATTTATGAAGATCGCATGAATGTTTTGCAAGATATTAGAGACTATTTAGGAGATCAATATTTTATCGATCAAGGGTTAAATAAAGATCAAATCAATGAATTTTTATTATTTACGTATTTAAATTACAACTTAAGATATTTCTACGATCATCAGAATTATTATGTAATTCTAAGCATTTTCAATAAATCAATTGAAAATTATAAATCTAAAAAAAATGAATCTAAGTAATAAGTCCTTTAAAATCCAAGTGCTTATCTTTGATAAGCACTTGGATTTTAAATAAGTAAGGTAAATTTTATAATAACATTTTTTTTGCTTCTTGAATACCGTTTACAAGTAAATCTATATCCTCCAGCGTATTATAAACAGCAAAAGAAGCACGAATGGTTCCCGGTATTTCAAATCTTTTCATTATAGGTTGGGCGCAATGGTGTCCCGTACGTACCGCTATTCCATGTTTGTCTAAAATAAATCCAACGTCAGAAGAATTTGTATTGGCTATATCCAGATTAAAAGAGATCAATCCAGCCCTCTGTTTAGCATTTTTAGAATATATCGTTAAGTTTTCAATTTCTTCTAGTTTTTGGGTTGCATACTTTAGTAATTCATCTTCATGATGTTGAATATTTTTTAAACCTAAACTTTGTATAAATTCAATGGATTTTCTCAAAACAATATTTCCTGCAATATTAGGAGTGCCTGCTTCAAATTTAAATGGCAATTCGGCAAAAGTGGTTTTTTCAAAAGTAACTTCTTTAATCATTTCACCACCGCCTTGGTAGGGATCCATAACCTCCAAAAGATGTTCCTTTCCGTAAAGAATACCCACACCTGTAGGTCCATACATTTTATGAGCCGAGAAAACATAGAAATCCGCGTCTAGTTCTTGCACATCCACCTTTAAGTGTGGAATGGATTGTGCCCCATCAATCAACACATAGGCACCGGCTTGATGCGCGAGTTGTATAATGGATTCTATAGGATTTACAACACCTAAAGCATTGGATACATGGTTTACCGCTACCAATTTTGTTTTTTCCGTCAAAAGATTTTTATAATCCTCCAGAATTAAATCTCCATGCTCATCTACTGGGATAATTTTTAATATCAAATCTTTTCGATTGGCTAACAGTTGCCAAGGAACAATATTGGAATGATGTTCTAACTGAGAAATTATAATTTCATCACCAGCCTTTAACAATCTTTCTAAACCAGAAGCTACTAAGTTTATACCTTCGGTCGTCCCTTTGGTAAATATAATTTCATAGTCTTTCTTAGCATTTATAAATGATTGTACCACCTTTCTGGATTCTTCCATTTCCATAGTAGCCAATTGGCTTAAGGTATGGATCCCTCTGTGTACATTGGAATTGATGGTTCGGTAATAGTTAATTTCTGCATCCAAAACTATATTAGGCTTCTGCGTGGTTGCAGCATTGTCTAAATATACAATTGTATGATTGTTTACTTTTTCACCTAAGATAGGAAATTGGGTTTGTATATGTTTTGTATCAATACTCATTTTAAAATTTAATAGAAACCCAAAGTTAGTGAAAATTAAGATGGCAATAAATAGAATAGGAATTGAAAAACCCTATTTAACATAATATAAATTATAGGCAAATTTTTAGATTTTAGATTTTTAGTGATTTTCAGCAAGTTTTAAAATGATTCCAATCAATCAATGATTGTCAAATTTCACATTTCAAGTGCATATACTTTAAAAATTAACAACCTTTAGAAAAAATTTATGTAATAAATTTTTTTGCACTAAATAACTATACGTTAAATCTGAAAAGTTATTCAGATTTTATTAGTGAATACTTGCAAAATTTTATTTATAGGTATCATCCTTTATATATGTAAAAAATTTCATCTAGGACCGTTTTATTTGCGCATAAATATTTTATACTTCTTTATTAAATTCTAAAGATATTTAGGTATTTAAAGTATATAAAAATTAGATCCTAGTATTAATTATATAAGATTAAAGAATCAACCCTTTTTACTCTCATATCTTCTTTTTCATCCTTTCTATTTAACATAATATTTTAAAATTTAATATTTAGTACAAAAATTCCTTGTTTTAATTATTATATGCCCACTTCAGACAAGTGATAGACTTGTATTTTAGATCATTTTTGTATCTTAGCCCAAAGATAAATTTATAGATTTGTAACTATGACTATTGAAAACCCTACCCCAAAGAATATTCACCAAGGCCGTAATATAAAACGTTTCCGAGAAATGTTAGGAATAAAACAGGAAGCATTGGCTTGGGAACTGGGTGAAGACTGGAACCAGAAGAAAATTTCATTACTGGAACAAAAAGAACAGGTGGAAGATAAAGTGTTGGAAAAAATTGCTGAAATTTTAAAAGTTCCTTCGGAAGCTATTAAAAATTTTGATGATGAGCTTGCTATAAATGTTATTTCTAATACAATAAACAATAATGACAATGCTACTATGACAAATCCGGCGGTTTTAAATTATCAACCAAGCTTTAATCCTGTGGATAAAATGGTGGAGCTTTATGAACGTATGCTCCAACAACAAAAGGAAATGATCGAAAAGTTAGAGAAGTTGATTGAGAGGAAGTAATAACTTTTACTTGAAAGTTAAAAAGATAAAACAAAGTATTTGAAGGATATTTAGAATAGAATGAATATAAGCAATAATTATTATATAATATAAACATCTATTAAAAGTTAGTTTCAATATAATATCTTCTCCCTTATCTCATTTTTTTTAGGTTAAATAATCTAATGATAAATAACACCACTCATAAAAATAATATTTATATTTCTTTATTTATCATAATTATATTTACCATGCTGAATGATTCATGTTTAATTTGATGATAAATTTCACTTCTATATATTTGTATAAATATTTTTTTATCTTAGCATAAAATAAAAAATAGTTGCTTTATGAATTTATTAAATAATAATTTTTGTTTTTATTCAATTCTAATTATACAGCGATATTGTTTATACCATTAATTATAAATCCATTCAGTTTTAATTATATAATTTAAAGTTGGATTATAGTTATCATAGAATATGAATATATTCTTAAAAATGATTAGAGTGTTTAAAGATTCTAAATTTAAAATTTCGGAAAATTTTTCCCTACATTTCATAAATATTGAAACATATTCTTCTGATCTTATAAATCTTATAAAATCAGAGATAGTGAAAGTTTGGGATGGAGATTTATCAGAATACGAATTATCCCTCGTTAAAAATCAAATCAAACGTTTTTTTAAGGAAAAAACTGAAAATCAAAATTATGGATTCGTTGCAGAATTTATTTGTCATTTATATTTACGCTATATAGGTTTTCAACAATATTCTGTTTTAAAAAATCTAGAAGAAATTAAAGCTCCCAAAAAAGGTTTTGATGGTTTATACGAGAAAGATGGAATTGTATGGCTAATTGAAAGTAAATCTGCAAGTCCTAATAGAAAAACATTTGTAACCCATAAAAATAAAGTTGCTGAAGCGTATAGAGATTTAAAAGATAAACTTGAAAAGAACACATCGGATGAAAATAAAAATAATCCTTGGGAGAATGCTAAAAGTCATTTTTTGTATACTCAAAAAAAAGATGATTCTATCTTTAAACATATAAATCGTTTAAGCATTAGTTATGAAAAACAAGATATAATGAAAATCGATGATTTTAATGTGATTCCTTGTTCTACAATTTATTTGGACAAAGACTACTGTGAAATAAATAATGTTGAATTAGAAAAAAGTCTTAAATCTTTATTAAATAGATATAAAGCAAAAAATATGTCTGTACTATGTATTAATAAAAAAGATATTAAATGTTTTATAAATTTTATTTATGAGTAAAGACCTAAATGCTATATCGAATTTGTATAATGATTTAAATTTTAGAAATATCTTTAAAAAATTATGTCTCGAAGAAATTTTAACTTCTGATGAAAAAGAGTTTATTTTAGCAAGCTCCTTACTATTATTTGATTTTTATAACAGAGATAATCGTTCTAAAGCTTATTTTAGATTAGGTTATTACATATTACTTAAATATGGAAATATATATAAGGATTATAAACCTCTTTATGAAATAAGTTTACAACTTGGATTATATCCTTTGGTAGATTATGTCATAAAAAAAAAAGATACCCAATTATATGAAATTGATACATCAAACAGAATTTTAGATGTTTTTTCTTATACTTCATATAAGAAAAACTTTCGATCACCAGAAAAATATATTGAAACTTTTGAGCAAAAACAATCTAGAGAAAAATTGATTGAAAGCACATCAAATCAACTTGCTTTTATAGCGCCAACTTCATATGGAAAAAGCTCAATTATTAAACAATTTATTATAAAAAAAAATTTCCAAAGAATTGTAATAATTGTACCTACAAAATCCCTTTTAGCCCAAACATACAAGGACATTAGTAGTTCAATTAAAGGCTATAAATTAATTCTGCATGAAGAAATGTTTAATCAAGAGCAAAATTTTATAGGTGTATTAACTCAAGAAAGAGCAATAAGACTTCTTGTTAAGAATCCTGAATTATTTTTTGAAATTCTTTTCATTGACGAAGCTCATAAGTTATTAGATAGAAATTCTAGAAGCTTTCTATTATCAAGAGTTATGCAATTAAATTATAAGAGAAATAATAACCAGAAGATAGTATATCTTTCCCCTTTAATAGAAGATGTTTCAAGTTTAAAAACTAAAAAATCAAATATTGGAAATGTTTTTTCTCAAAAAATTGAACTTGATTTAAAATCATTCGAAGTTTTTTTGTTTGATAATAATAAATCATTTTTTTTTGATAAATATTTAAATAAAGAATATAATATAGATACTAATATTGAATATTTTGAATACATTAATAAATACTCGTTATCCAAAAATTTCATTTTTAATTCTCGACCTAAAAAAGTTGAAGAATTTGCACTAGAATTAATAAATAATATTAAAAAAATTAAAGAGGATTGCAATATTCAAAGAATTATTAATACACTTTCAAAAGAAGTTCATAAATCCTTTTACATGATTAATTGTATACAGAAAGGAGTTATTTATATACACGCGAAAATTCCTAACATTATTAAAGAATACTTAGAATATTGTTATAAAAAATATCCTTCTATTAACTATGTAGTTGCTAATACGGTAATTTTAGAAGGAATTAATCTTCCAATTGAAACTATTTTTATTACATCAAACGGTTCAGGAAATAAAAATGAAAAATTAAAAATTAAAGATTTAGTAAATTTAGTTGGTAGGGCTAATAGACTAAATTATGTTTTCAGTTCAGAAAAAAAGGATTTAGAAAGTTTAATATCAAAAATTCACTTTTTAAATCATTCATATTATCAAGGAAATAACGATATACGAACTTCTATAAAAAATTTAAGAGAATATTCTTTTAAAGATTTAATTTTTAATCCATTATTAGAAAATTATAATATTGAAGATATAAAATTCAATGGAAAAAAGGATACATTAATAGAAATTAAAGAAAAACATAAAATCGAAGATTCTAAAATAAATGATTATACAGATTTTATGTTAGCAGTTCCTAATACAGCATTAGATAAAATTAAAAAATATTTTATAGAAAACTCTTTATATAAATTTTTTTCAGATTTAGATTCTTTAATTAATCAAATTGAAATCAATATAAAGAATTATTCTTTTAAAGAAGATGATATTTTATTAGATATTCTATATAAAATATTTTTTTACAATACTGAGGATTATATTTGTGATTTTGAATTAGAAAGATTAAAAAACAAATCTGCAAGAAAATTTTATAATTATTTTTTACTTGTGACTCAAAAACAGCATCTAAATGAAAGAATTAACTCAACTGTTAAATATTTAGAGAGAAAATCTATAACTGATGATCCTTATTTGTATATAGGTTCAAGTTATGGAGAAATTCCTCGACTAACTGAAAAGTATAATAATAATCATTTTAACTATAATGTATATATAGATTTAAGAAAAAAACCTAAAGAAGAATTAGTAAATCTTGCAATCGTAAAATTAAAGATTGAAGAAGATTTTGTAAACTATAAACTGATTTCCTTAATTGTATTTCTTCGTGATTTTAAAATTATACCTGAAAAATACTATTTCAATTATATATATGGAACAACTGATGAAAAAGTAATTAGCTTAGTTCGTTTTGGTATTAATATAAGTATAATTAATAAACTAAAAAATGACGATAAACTATTTTATTTAGATTTTGATATCTATGGAAATTTAAAGATTAAAGATAAAGATAAATTCAATCAATATCTTAAAAAACAACCAGAATTATTCAAATTTGAAATTAATAAATATATTAATTAATTTAAACTAAAATTGATGTAAAGTTTCAATAAAAATCTTTATAAAAAAAAATTAAATTTTATAAAATTTAAATTCTTAATATTATAATGATTAATATAATTTATAATAACTATATACTTTATAATTATAAAAATGAGTACTAAATATTTAATTTTAAACCATCGATCATAAAAATTATGCTTATTTATTTTTATATTTAATCAATTATATATTAATAGTTTAATTGTAATCAATCATAAATATTAAATAAAAAAATAAACATTTTATATATTTTAAAAATTTGGTACGATTTTTTCTATGGGTTAAGAGCTTTCTTAAAGCAAATTAACACTAAAAAACTTTACATGAGACGATTAATTATTTCTCTAGGTGTAACTTTTTTGCTGTTTTCATGCAAAAATAATCTAGAAGATCCTTTAACCATTGTTACCAATGATGAAATTATTAGTAACAAAATCATAACCAAAGAAGATCAAGAAAAATTAACTCCCGATCAAGTAATTCAAGATTTAAAAGAAGGTAATAAAGATTTTGTTGATGATAAACTAACCATCCGCAACAATTCAGAAAGAGTTCGTGAGGCTTCGTTAGGACAATATCCGGAAGCTGTAGTTTTGTCTTGTTTAGATTCCAGAGTACCCGTAGAAGATGTTTTTCACAAAGGCATTGGAGATATATTTGTAACAAGGGTAGCTGGAAATATTGTTAATGATGATATTTTAGGTAGTCTAGAATATGCCTGTAAAGTATCCGGGTCTAAAGTAGTCTTGGTTTTGGGGCATGAACATTGCGGGGCTATAAAATCTAGTATTAAAGGGGTTGAACTTGGACATATCACCCATTTGCTGGACAAAATAAAACCTGCGGTGCTGGAAGCTAAAGAAACTTTTAAAGGAGAACAATCAGCAAAAAATCCTGAATTTGTAGATGCTGTTTGTAAATATAATGTAGAACTATCCATAAAAGAAATTAGGGAAAGAAGCCCAATACTAAGAGATATGGAAGAAAAAGGAGAAATAAAAATTATTGGAGGTATCTACGATATGAAGGAGGGGAAAGTAGAATTTCTATAATTCTAAGATTTTTAGTAAAAAATCTTAAAAAGTATACATTACTTTTCTATTACACTTAAATTTTTGTCCCATAATATACTATATAACTATGCTTGATGAACGGAAAGCATAGTTTTTTTTTATAAATAAAGTTTAGTAAGTAATTAATTTTCTTAAATTTTCTGATTATACTTTGCAGCCATTTTCCCCCATTCAGATATGGCCTCTAGCAAAGGTATTAATGTTTTACCAAAATCGGTCAATTCATAATCTACCTTTAAAGGAGGTTTTTGGGTATGCACCGTGCGTAGCACTAAACCATCCGCTTCCAATTCTTTCAATTGCAGGCTTAGGGTTCTTTCCGTAATCACGGGGATATTTTTCCTCAACTCGTTATATCTTTTTTTTTCCTTTAAATGAATTAATATCACAGATTTCCATTTTCCACCAATATAGCTCATGGTTAGGCTTGTACTGCAAGGATATTTTTTATTCTCTATATAATACATGGTACTATCCATTTTAATAGTTCTTGCAAAAATAATAAACTATACTTAATTTTGCTACTATAAAAAATATAGTATAACAAAAACTTTAAATATGAATTTTTTAGAATTAGCAAGAAATAGATACACAACCAAACAATACGATACCACAAAAAAAGTATCTGACGAAGATATTGAAAAGTTAAAAGAAATTTTACAATTAGGACCCTCCTCTATCAACTCTCAACCCTGGAAATTTACCATTGTATCTAATGAAGAACTTAAAAAGAAATTTGCTAAATCTTCATTTATCAATGAAAGTAGAGTAAACCAAGCTAGCCATTTAGTAATATTTAGTTGTATAGATAATCTTTCCGTGTTTGAAGAATCAATGAAAGATTATTTAGACGAAGGGAGTATCAATTATTACAATCAAATGATCAAAACAAAACCTGAAACCACCATTAAAGAATGGCTACACAACCAAGTATATATATCGTTGGGGTATTTTCTTAGCGCTTGTGCTGCTATGGGTATAGACAGTACCCCTATGGAAGGGATTGTAAAAGAAGAATACGATGAATTATTGAAAATTAAAGACTATACAACCATGTTTGCCGTAGCCATAGGTTACAGAGATCCGGAAGATAAAAACCAACCCAATATTACTCCTAAATCTAGAAAAGATCAGGAACAGATAATTGAATTTAGATAAGAATCTCCTTTAAAAATAAATTCTGTATTATTTAAGAACAAAAAGCTATTTACCGTAGGTAAATAGCTTTCAGCAAAATTAGATAACCTGCAATACGTAATTAAAATAATAATAGCATTGCAGATGGAAGTAACTTAAATAATTAAGAATTAAATAAAAATGAACTTATTTTATATATGGGATTACAATTATAATCTATATTTATTAAAATAATTTTAGTGAGGAATATATCTCACCCAAACTATACTTTTTTTATAACAATTTGGTTTTTGTTGCACTCTAAGGTAAGAATATCCCCGGCTTTAAACCCAAAATCTTGCAACCATTTACCCGCCAACCTTATTTCTGGATAATAAACACAGCTATGGCGCATTCGTTCGAAACCTATATCATAAACTTTTTTAACCTTTATATTTCTTAAATTTTTTTCTTTGCTTTTCATTTATCATGTTTGTTACAAAACAATTCCATATTTTAAGCATATAAAAATCTTTGTATGGATATTTTACCGAATCATTTATCCTAAAATTTAGTAATTTAGCAACCATTAAAAAAATTATTTTTGTTCCATGAATGTAGAAGCAACACAGCCCAAAAATGTACACCAAGGAAGAAATATAAAGCGTTTTAGAGAAATGTTAGGGATCAAACAAGAAGCTTTAGCTTTTGAATTGGGGGAAGATTGGAACCAAAAAAAGATTTCACTTTTGGAACAAAAAGAAGAAATTGAACCTACCCTACTCCAACAAATTTCCGGAGTTTTAAAAATTCCGGTGGAAGCTTTTCAAAGTTTTGATGAAGAAAAAGCTATAAATATTATTGCTAATACATTTCATGATAGCGCTGTTGCAAATACTTTTAGTGATAGTGCACAAGTAAATTTTAAATGTACGTTTAATCCCTTTGATAAAGTTATGGAACTCTTTGAACGACTATTAGAAAGCGAGAAAGAGAAAACTAAACTAATGAAGGATATTTTAGACAAAATGGGTTAATTGTCTCAGATTAGCATTACAGCTAAGAATTTATTTAAACATCTACGACTTTTTTATTAAAAGAGAAAATAGTTAATCGTTATTCGGTTAAACTAATTAATTATAAGTTTCTGAAATATTTATAGTAAATATTTTTATCTTATCTTGTTTTTTATATTGGTGAATTATCCTGAATATAGATAATAATTTTCCACTTATAAAAAACTAAAAGATATATTTAACAAACCTATTTCTAACGAAATAAATTACCTCGTATCTTTATTAGAATTATGTGGTAAAGCAGAAATGTTAGATATGGATAATGATTTAAAATTTGAACTTTGGTATTTATTTCAGATATTTTGTTGTATGGAAAATCTAGATAAATTTATTCATAGATTTCATTCCGCTCTTTTAAATCTCATTACTTCAATAAAAATACATATGTAAAATTCCCTTCAAAAAATTTTGCAATATAATCCAGTGTTCGTATATTTGCGAAATACTAATAAGTATGAGTACAGAAAAAAAATATACACAAGAGCAGGAACAACTGGCTAGATTTGCCAAGGCAATGGGGCATCCGGTACGTATTGCTATATTGCAATTACTAGCCAGCCAAAGCTGTTGCTACCATGGAGATTTATCCGAAGTATTGCCCATAGCAAAAAGCACCCTCTCCCAACATTTAAAAGAATTAAAAGAAGCCGGACTTATTCAGGGAGAAATTAATCCTCCCTCCATTCGCTATTGTGTAGATAGAAAAAATATAGAACGATTAAAAACTTTATTTGATCAACTGTTTACCGAAATAGGTAAACAGAATGAAAGCTGTTAAAAAAATTTAGATCTAATGTTCGTATTTTTACGATATACAAACAATTGAATAATTATAAATAAAATCATAGAAAAATGAAAACCATTGAAATTTTTGATCCTTCCTTATGTTGTTCTACCGGAGTATGTGGCCCAAGTGTAGATACTGATTTAATGCGTATTGCGAGCTCTTTAGATAAACTAAAAAAACAAGGAGCAACTATCTTACGTCATAATTTAAATACCGACCCCCAAGCCTATATAGATCATCCGTTGGTGAATGAGCAACTAACTAAGTTCGGAGTAGATATACTACCAATCACAGTGGTAGATGGGGATATTGTTTTAACCAAAAAATATCCAACGGATGCCCAACTGGAAAATTGGACAGGATTAACTATATAACTTTTTATATGCTTGAAATGCAAAATTATGATTTAACAAAAATAAACTTTACTACTTACCTTTTTTTTACAGGTAAAGGTGGAGTTGGTAAAACCTCCCTAGCTTGTGCTACGGCTGTGGGGTTAGCCGATCAGGGTAAAAAAGTGTTACTAATTAGTACGGATCCAGCTTCCAACTTGCAGGATGTCTTTAATCAGGAATTAAATATTCACGGAAAAAATATAGAAGAAGTTCCGGGTTTAACCGTTGCTAATTTAGATCCGGAGTTAGCCGCTGCCGAATATAAAGAATCTGTAGTTGCAGCCTACCGAGGAAAACTTCCAGCAACAGTTATTCAAAACATGGAAGAACAGCTCTCTGGTTCATGCACAGTAGAAATTGCGGCATTTAATGAATTTTGTACATTTCTTACGGACGATGCAAAACAGGATGAATTCGATCATATTATTTTTGATACAGCCCCCACCGGACATACCTTACGGATGTTACAACTTCCTTCAGCCTGGAATACATTTATAAATGATAGCACCCATGGAGCTTCTTGTTTAGGTCAATTGTCGGGTTTACAAGAGAAAAAGAATATATACAAACAAGCCGTAGAAATTCTTTCGGATATTCGTTTAACCCAATTAATTTTAGTGACTCGTCCAGAGGAATCTCCCTTAAAAGAAGCCTCTCGTTCCTCTCAGGAACTTAAATTACTAGGTTTAAAAAATCAAGTTTTAGTTGTTAATGGTTTGTTGGATAAAGCTAATATCACTGATGAAATTTCCCAATTCATGTTTCATAGACAACAATTGGCATTAGAAAACTTACCGAATAATTTAAAAAATATTGAATCTTACAAAGTTTCATTACGCTCGTATCACTTATCTAATATTAATAGTATTAGAAAAATGTTACACGAAGAAATTAGCACTAAATTAGAAGCTTTTGAAAATATTTCATTTTCTAAAAATAAATTAGAGGATTTAATTAATGATTTATACTTAACCCATAAACGGGTCATTTTTACCATGGGAAAAGGCGGGGTAGGAAAAACTACTTTAGCTACACAAATAGCACAAGGATTGGCTAAAAAAGGGTTAAAAGTCCATTTAACTACCACAGATCCTGCCAATCATCTAAATTCGGATTTGATAAATAGTTCTTTCCTTACTTTGAGCCATATTGATGAAAAAAAAGCTTTAAATGAATATAAGAAAGAAGTTTTAGATAAAGCAAGGGAAACTTTAAGTGATGAAGATATTGCCTATATTGAAGAAGATTTAAGATCCCCTTGCACTCAGGAGATTGCGGTTTTTAAAGCTTTTGCACAAATTGTGGAAAAGGCAGATGATGAAATTGTGGTGATTGATACGGCACCTACCGGACATACTCTTTTGCTTTTAGATGCTTCTGAAAGTTATCATAAAGAAGTGGAAAGAAGCCGAGGGGACATTCCGAACTCAGTGAAAAATTTATTACCCAGATTAAGAGACTCCAATGTAACTGAAGTTGTCATTGTAACCCTACCAGAAGCTACTCCCGTTTTAGAAGCCGAGCGCTTACAAAAAGATTTGAAACGGGCCAATATCTTTAATAAATGGTGGATCGTGAATTCTTGTTTATCTTTAACGAATACCAATAATCCTTTTTTGATGTCTAAAGCACACAGTGAAATCGATTGGATAGCTAAAGTAGATAAGCTTTCCCATGGAAATGTGGCTTTGGTGCCATGGATGGATCATTGATTTAAGTTTTACATAAGTATAAAATTTAAAAATATTGCACATATAATTTAAATTATGATTATTAAATTTTATAGAATATAAGCCTCCAGTTATTTATCTTAAAATTTTGTAAATTAGCAACTATTAAAAATAACTATTTTTGTTCCATGAATGTAGAAGTAACACAACCCAAAAAAGTGCACCAAGGGAGAAATATAAAGCGTTTTAGAGAAATGTTAGGGATCAAACAAGAAGCTTTAGCCTTGGAGTTGGGAGAAGAATGGAACCAAAAAAAGATTTCACTTTTGGAACAAAAAGAAGAAATTGAACCTACCCTACTTCAACAAATTTCCGGAGTTTTAAAAATTCCGGTGGAAGCTTTTCAGAATTTTGATGATGAAAAAGCTGTAAACGTAATTGCAAATACATATTCTTTTCAAGATTTTAAAGATAATGCTGTAGCCTCTGGATTCAGTTACCAACCTACCTTCAATCCTGTAGATAAAGTAATGGAGCTCTTTGAGCGACTATTGGAAAGCGAAAAAGAGAAAACTAAACTTATGAAGGATATTTTAGATAAAATGGGCTAATTTCTAAGATTAGTATTATAAAATTTAAGAATAGAAATATTCCTCAAAAATTCTATAGCATATTAATATTTATTAAATTCAATGTTTATTGAATAAATAATTAAACCTGAGCAGTAATAATTAGTTAAGAAATATTAAGTTAATGGATTATTATATATGTAATTCTTTTTTGCATTTATTAGGTTTCTAAAGTTGTTGTTTATCAAAGTTTTATTCATTGTATTACACTCATAGCTTTAAGTACTTACTCCCCAGCATTTCAAAGAATAGAAAATAAGCCATACATATTTAGGAAGAAGTAATTCGTATTAATACCAGCTTTAGAAGAGCAAAGAATAATCAATTATAAAACCAGCAATTACTTAGGCAATTGCTGGTTGATGTTTATTATTGTAAACCTTAAATTACAAAGATTTAATAGTATTCACCAATTGTACTGCGGCTTCTGCCCATTCTTTTCCAGAAAAAGAATGCTCTCCATTGGCACGTGCCAATGCTTGTTCTTTATTGTTGGTGGTTAAAACTCCAAAAATTACCGGAGTACCGGTTTCAACTGCCACTTTTTGGCAACCGTAGGAGGCTTGATAAGCCACAAAGGTATAGTGATCAGTTTCTCTTTTTATAATAGTACCAATGCAAATAACGGCATCAACTTTCTTTTTTTCAATGATTTGTTTTGCTAATACCGGGAGTTCAACCGCTCCGGAAACGGTATATTTAGAGATCTTTGCTCCCTGTTTTAGCAACTCTTGTTCGCAACTATTTTCTAATAAGTCGTTGATGTCTTGGTTCCAAAGAGCTTTAACTATTGCAATGTTCATGGTTAATTTTTATCTTTATTAATCTTAATGTTGTGATTTAATTGTTTTATTTTAGTTTCTAAGTAACCTTGGTTGTATTTATTTACTGTTGAAGGCAAATGAATGACTTCTACCTGATTAATAATCTCGGAGACTGCTTTAACTTTATCAGGATTGTTTGTGACTAATTTAATAGATTTTAATGGATATTGTTTTAAAACTTCTAAGGCAAAATCCCAATTACGAGCATCTATGGGTTTACCAATTTCCAAATTTGCTTCAATGGTATTTCTACCTTGGTCTTGCAAAGAATACGCTTTTATTTTGTCTGCAATGCCTATTCCCCTCCCTTCTTGATTCAAATAAAGAAGTAATCCTTGGTTATTTTCTTGCATAAATTGTAAAAATCGATCCAGTTGTTCTTCGCAATCGCATTTTAATGAGTGAAAAACTTCACCGGTTAAACATTGGGAATGAAAACGAACGGGAACACCTTCCCCTTGTAAATCTCCCTTTGCTACTGCAATAATTTCTTCGCCGGAGGTATTTTTCCAAACAGAAATTTTAAATTCTCCGAATTGTGTAGGTAAATTACTTTCAGAGTATTTAATTACACGACTAGGGTTGTCGTAAAATTCATCCAGCTCATCAATGGTAACAATATCTATATTATAAGTATTTGCAAAGTTGGTTAGCTCATTGCCTGTCATAATTCCACCGCTGGGACTAGCAACTTCTACAATTACAGCCGATTGTCCCAATCCAGCCAATTCGCAAGCCGTGGCACTAGCTTCCGTATGTCCGCGTCTTCCTTTAAGTAAATCTTTATGCGCTGCCAAAGTAAATACATGCCCCGGAGAAATTATATCCTTATAGGTTGTAGAAGGATCTGCGGCTAGACGTACGCTAAAAGCGCGATCTTTGGCACTTATTCCTGTAGTAATACCTTCTGCCGCTTCAAAAGTTTCACCAAAATTGGTCATAAACTTATCTCTTTGGTGATCTTCTGTTCTTAGTTTGGTTAATTTTAGTTCCTTCATACGTTCTTCCGTCATTACTAAGCATAAAACTCCGCTACTATGTTGCACCATAAAATTTACAGTTCCATCAGTTACCATACGTGCAGAAGCTACCAAATCCCCTTCATTTTCTCTATCCTTACTATCAGCGATTATAATAGGTCTACCTAGTTTTAGACTTTCTAAGGCTTTTAAAACCGTATTACTCATTTTTGTATATCGTTTATATATTTATATATAGATTTATTTAAAATATCTATTTCTGTATTTACTTGGTAACCCACTTTCCAGTAGTTTTTAACTATGGTTTGGGAAAATGTATGTGGTATAATCATTACTTTAAAAAATTCAGGGGTTACGGCTGTAACTGTAAGGCTCATTCCATCCAAAGCAATGTAGGCTTTTTCCACCAGCATATTTTGATATTTTTGATCGCAAGTGAAATATATATCGTAGGCTTCTCCGTCTTCTTCTACTTTGGTAATGGTTGATGTGGTATCTACATGTCCTTGTACAAAATGTCCACCAATTCTGGTGGATGCTGTCATTGAATCTTCTGTATTTACCACATCCCCTACTTTTAAAAGTGATAAATTGGTTCTTTCAATAGTTTCAGGAAGAACATCAAAACTAGCTTTATTTTCTTGCAATTGAGTAATGGTAAGACATACACCATTTACTGCAATGCTATCGTCAACAGCTGCATTCTGAAATAATTGGTCAGATTCTACAGTTAATTTTATAATATCTTCGGATTTTTCTAAAGATATTATTTTTGATTGGTGTTTAATTATACCGGTAAACATAATTGTTTTTTTAATTTCTTGTAATAATTTTGAGTGTAATAATCCAGCATTACATTATTTTCAAAGGTACGTACTTGATTTAAAACAAAGGAAGGCGAATTGGAAATTTCAGGATAAATGTTTGAATTTATAATGCCGTTGTTTAGTCCACCTAAAATTTGATTTCCCATAAATACAAGTAATTTTTGCAATAAATCTAATTTTATAAAACTTTCCAATAAAGCGCTTCCTCCTTCTAAATATATAGATACAATGTTACGTTTTCCTAATTCTTTTAGCATTAATTTAATATCTACCTGCCCTTGATCATTCTCTGGAATCTTTAGTACAGTACAACCCATTTGATTTAACTTAGTTTCTTGTTGAAAATCAATTTTAGGAGTGGTACAAATAATGATATTATTAGATCTTTCTTTAAATAAATCATGGTTAAGATTTATTTTACCAGAAGATGTAACTATTATTTTTATGGGGTTGTAGTAGTCTTTTCCATCATTAATTCTTACATTTAACTTGGGATTGTCTTCGTTAAAGGTACTAGCCCCGACCATAATGGCTTGGTATCTACTACGTAAGTAATGAGAATATTGTCGGGATTTTTCATTGGTGATCCACTGGCTTTTTTTGTTAAAAGTACTAGTTTTTCCATCTATACTCGTAGCAATTTTTCCAACTACATAGGGTATATGGTTGATTCTATGATAAAAATAATCTTCGTTTAGTTGGTAGGCTTTTTCATTTAAAATTCCTAGATGAACCTCTATACCTGCGTCTTTTAATTTTTCAATACCTTTACCGTTTACTTTTGTATCTGGATCTACATTAGCTATAATAACCCTTTTAACTTTAGATTCAATAAGCAAATCAGCGCAAGGAGGTTGTTTACCTGTATGTGAACAAGGTTCTAAGGTCACATAAACTTCAGAATTTTCTACACTTTCTTTACTGTTCAGAATAGCCATTCTTTCCGCGTGATACTCTCCATATTTTCTATGATATCCTTCAGAAATTATTTTCCCATCTTTAACTATAACACAACCCACTTTAGGATTGGGACAACAATAACCACCCGCCTGAGCAGCTAGTTCTAAAGCCCTTTGCATATATGTGTCTTCGGTGATTTGCATATAGGCAAAGTTAGTTAAATATTTTTCTATTTTTTGGGTTTTATAAGCGTTATAGATATAAACATCTGTAAAAAAATGTAAAATTTTATTAAATCGTTAATCATAAATTTTATTACACCACTGTAAATTTTATCATTTACCGGTGAAAAAAGTGATTGTTTTTTATTCTAATAGTTAAGAGTTGCTCCACTCAGATTTATCTATTTTATAGATAAAATTTAATTTAGGTTTTTCACCATAATAGGTTATTTCTTTTTCATCTATTTTTTTCGCTCCTAATCTTTCAATTGCTATTTGGGAACGTTTGTTTTCAGAACCTACATGGAAATAAACGATAGTTACGTACTTAAAAATATAGTTAAGCATAAGATTTTTAACTTTAGGATTAATTCCTTTTCCCCAATAAGCTTTACTAAAAAAAGTATACCCTATACATATGCTGTTTTCTATTGGGTTAAAATTATAATATCGTGTAGATCCAATTATTTGATTAGTTTCTTTATCCAGAATTTTAAAAGCCCCTTTACTTTCAATGGCACCATTGAAAAAAACTTCAAAAATTTCCTTTTTCCAACGATCTTGGTTGGGATGTTGTTCCCAAATTTCAGGGTCTAAAGCAACCTTATATAATGATAAAAAATCTTCTTTTAAAAGCGGGCTTAAAAGAATCTTGTCATTTTCAAGTGAAGGCTGTAAATGAATAGTATTAGATGTTTTTATTTCTTTTTTCATTAAAATATCGGTTTGATCTTCATTTCCTAATCTAAATACATGTTTATCAAAGGGAATAAATCCATTTTTCTTATAAAATGATATAGCTTTATGATTTTCTTCCCAAACTCCCAACCACACATATTCTAAGTTATCATGAATGGCTATCTGCATAGCTTTTTCTAACAATGCTTGTCCTACCTTCTGTTTTTGATAATCTTTAAGAACATAAATACGTTGAATTTCTAAACTTGAATTATCTTTTAATTCTGTTTGGGCTTCTTTAAAATTAATTTTTAAATAGCCTAATACAATTTCATTTTCATTTTCAGCTATATAAAATTGGGAATTAGTATTATTTAATTCCTGGTTTAGTTGCTCCAAACTAAAACTATTTTTGCAATATAACTCCATGTCTTCCGGAGAGCTAAATTCTTCAAAAGTATCTATAAATGTTTGTTTAGCAATTGTTTGTAGAATATGAACATCCTTAGACGTAATATTTTTTATACAAATCTTTTCCATGGCAATCTTATTTTTTAAAACGGACAAAGTAAATAAATTTTATTTAAGATTTTAAAACTTTCAAATTCTATTTATTATAGCAGAATTTTATAAATAAATAACTGATAATTTAAACTTTTAAAATGTATAATATTTTCAATTATATAACTCTTAATAAATAATTATAAATTTTTGTTTTTAGTGACTTTTCTATAATAAAATTTTAAAAATATAAATATTTATTAATATTATTCTATATTTGCATAAAATATGTTAATTTTATAGTATTTAAAACTTATTAATTTAATGAGATCTGCGTTTGTAAATTTATGTTTATTGTTTTATATAATGTCTCCTTCTCAAGTGGGTATCAATACTAGAAATCCAGAAGCTACTCTAGATGTACGTCAATCAAATCTGGTATTGGATGACATCTTCTCAATCAAAGATTCTCAAGGCAATCAAATTTTTACTATAAAAAATGATGGTAGAGTACAAACTAAAGGAGTAAATAATTCGCCTTTACTATTTGATTTAAGGGGAGGTGAAGAAGGAGATGTATTAGCAGTAGGTAATACAACTTTAAGCTATGAAGATGCAGGAGAAGGAGTTATAAAGTACGAAATAGATAGTAATAAATATTACTTATCTACGGATTCTGCATGGAAAGAAATAAATTTAAAACCCTTGCGTGTTTTAGTATCTGCACGACCGCAGGAAGGTTTTACTATTGAAAATGATTTAACTAAAAAATTTATCAATTGGAAAATTTTGTCCGATGACTATCAATCTATGGACTTAACTTCTGGATACTTTAAGGCTCCACATAGTGGCAACTATGCATTTTATCTGAATATTACTTTTCAAAAATCTATGGTTAATGCAAATACTTATTTTGAAACAAATTTTCTAACTTCTGATGGAAAAAAAAATAAATGTTTAGATACCTATGCAGTTAGTTCAACAAATTATCCTACTATACAGTGTAGTGGGAGTTTTTTGTTAGATAAAGATGAAACTTTTTATGTAGAAATTTTTCAAAACACCGGTTATTCACAAACCATAATACAAGAATATAGTTTTTTTTCAATTGTTGAACTTTAAATTTTCATTAAAATGAAGTTGAAAATTCTTTGCATACTAACTCTTAATTATTTATGCTTTTATTCTCAAAATTTAGGAATTAGCATTACCAATGAAGTAACTGATGTTGAAATTCAACCGACCCCAAATGATTTAAATGATAAACTTTTAAAAATAACCAATTCTGATGGCAAAGAAATTTTTAATGTGACCACGGAAGGTAATGTTGGTGTAGGGGTAGCTGAACCTAAAGCAGGAATAGATCTTAGAAGTGATCATAAAATACCTTTATTAGGGATAGGATCAACTAATCTATCTCCTGAAATTCTTGGAGATGGTGTAATTCGTTATGTACCTGGAATTAGTGAACTTCAAGTTTCTGTTAATAATTCTTGGTATAGATTTACATCTAACTTAGAACGACCGTTTTTAGTTGCTGCGAACAATTATATTGCTGGGACTTATCCCAATGATCAAAGTACTGTTCTCGATGGTTTTACTGTTATAAAAGATAGTTATAATGCTTTTGATATAAATAATTCAACTTATACTATACCGATGGATGGAGTATATGTTTTTTCCTTTACTATCTCTTTTGCATACGGTCAGATTTTAGCGGATTCATATATTGAAGCATCATGGATTGCTAGCAACGGCTATGTTGTAAAATCTATTCAATATTTTCCTGTACAAGGTAATGGTATGGGTTCCATTACTTGTTCAGGTTCTATGAAACTTTTAAAAGGTTACACACTTACACCTAAAATCTATCATAATTTAGGTACTGAAAAAAAATTAAGAGTTTATGGTTCAACACCATCTCAACCTGAATCAGATTTAAATTATAATAACTTATATATTTTTGCTCAATAAATAAGATAAATTATCATGAAATTATTTTATATATTCTTAATTTATTATGTATTTTTTCTATCAACAGGTAATCTTAAAATTTATGCACAGGTTGGAATAAATACTAAAAATCCTACAGCAGTATTAGATATAGTTACTAATTCTACTAATGATATTAATAAGATATTTAATGTGAAAAATTCTAAAGGATTAAGTTTATTCAGTATTAATAAAAAAGGGTATATTGATATAGTTGAAAACAGTAATTCTTTGGTGAAACTTGATTTAAGGGATAAATCACCCAATCAATTTAATCGTTCTTTAGGAATAGGATATTCAGATATTGATCCAAGTTTGGTAGGTTCTGGAGTCTTAAGATACAATCCTACATTTAAAGCTCTTGAATTTTCAAATGGTAGTAATTGGATCCAATTATCCTCTGAGAAAAAAAGAGTATTTGTATTGGCTGAAAATACATCGGGTAGCAATTATATTGTCTCTTTCGGATCTATAAATCAAGTTTTAAATAATTGGACAGTTGTGAGTGATGATACTAAAAGTTTTGATCCAGTTTCAGGTTTATTTACAGCTCCTAGAGACGGGGTATATAGAATTTCAGCATCAGCAGTATTTAATAATGTACAAATTAGGTCTGGTTCTATTTCTAGTTATGAATTGAGCTTAATACAATTATTAGATGATTATTTAGCCATTGATTATCAAGGGGCTAAAAGTGTTGTTACCTACTTTGGAGGTACAGGTTCAATAACTATGTCTAATACTTGTAAAAATTTATTTTACTTAAAAAAAGGCGAGTCTGTTTATATTGCTGTTAATATTATTAACATTATCAGATCAGCTCAATTATCACCAGATGGTGCTTCTAATGTTCTTACAATTGTTGAGATGTAATAGTAATTCAATTTTGTTATAAAATACAAGCATGTTGTTTTCTAAAATATATTTCCTATCTTTGCGATAGGAAATATAGATTTAATTAATAAAAATTTTAATATGCAAAAACTTTTCTTATCTCTTACACTAATTATAGGAGGTATTTTATCTTCTCAAACTAATCATGTACTTAATTCTGAGGAATTTTCTAAAAAATTTACAGAGGAAGGAGTTGTCATTTTGGATGTACGAACTCCAGAAGAATATAATACAGGACATTTAGAAAATGCTATTGACATAGATTATAGAAATCCCAGTTTTAAAGAAAAAATTCAAAAATTAGATAAGAATAAAACCTATATGGTATATTGTAGAACAGGTGTAAGATCTGCGGCAGCTATTGATTCATTAAAATCATTAGGTTTTAAAAATTTATATGATTTACAAGGTGGTATTACGGAATGGAAGAAACAAAATAGGCCTGTAGTAGGTGAAATGCCTGATAAGATTTCTTATGATGAATTTAATAAATTACTTAAAAGTGATGATATAGTTTTAGTTGATTTTTATGCTCCTTGGTGTGGTCCTTGTGTACAAATGACTCCTATGTTTGAAAGGCTTTCAGATAAATATAAGAATAAGTTAACTTTAGTAAAAATAAATGCAGATGAAAATAAAAATTTATCCAAGCCGTATATTGAAAAAGGATTTCCAATTTTAATAGCTTATAAAAATGGAAAAATACAATGGGAGCAGATTGGTCTGCTGGATGAAGATAGTCTAACTAAGTTAATTGAAGATCTTATCAATTAATTACTTAATCTATTAAAAAAACAGATAATATTAATATTATCTGTTTTTTTAATAGATTCAAACACTAACTAAAATATTTAATTACATTATTTTTTGAAAGCTTATTTTAGAGGAATATTCTCTAACAGGTCTAAAGTATATTTCCAAAATTTTTGTACTGAAGGAATGCTTACTCTTTCTTTGGGAGAATGGGCTCCTTTAATGGTTGGGCCAAAAGAAATCATATCCATATCTGGAAACTTCTCTCCTATTATACCACATTCTAAACCTGCATGACAAGCTACTACAAATGGTTTTTCGTTATTTTGTTTTTCATAAATATCTAATGCTATTTTTAATATTTCTGAATTAGGGTTAGGTTTCCAACCTGGATAAGAACCTGAAAAGGATACTTTCATTCCAGCTAATTCAAAGGCTGCTTTTAAGGATGTACTCACCCATTTTTTAGAACTTTCTACAGAAGAACGTGTAAGGCAATATATGCTAGCTTTACCTTTTCCTATTTCAACGCGTGCTAGATTGTTAGAAGCTTCTACAAGGTTTTCAATATCTGGGCTCATTTTATAAACCCCATCATGGGCAGTTTGTATGGCTTCAATAATTTGTTTGCTTTGTTTGAAACCTAAAGATTTTTCATTTTCTATTTCAATTGGGGAAAGAGTAATTAAAACATTTTCTTCTAATGATTTAAATTCTTCTATAATTTCTTTTTTTAAAGATTTAAAACAGATTTCCAATTCAGCTTTGTAATTTTTGGGAATAATAAAATAAGAAATTGCTTCTCTAGGTATAGCATTTCTTAAACCACCCCCTATAAAAGAAATTAATTGAATTTTAAAATCTAAAAATTCATATAAAAACCGATTTAATAATTTATTTGCATTTCCTAAGCCTTTATGTATTTCAATTCCTGAATGTCCTCCATGCAATCCGGTTAATTCTATTTTAAAGCCAATCATCTCAGAGGTAATATTTTCTACTTTATAGCTTATTTCAGCTGTAACATCTACCCCTCCAGCACATCCTATATCTATTTCATTATCTTCTTCTGTATCTAAATTTAAAAGAATGTCTCCACTTAAAAAATTTTTATCTAATCCAAAAGCTCCAGTCATACCTGTTTCTTCATCTACCGTAAACAAAGCCTCTATTGCAGGATGCTTTATATCTTTAGATGCTAGTATGGCTAATATAGTAGCCACTCCTATCCCATTATCTGCTCCTAAGGTTGTATCTTTCGCTTGTACCCATTCCCCCTCTATCTTCATTTGAATCCCTTGGGTATCAAAATTAAAATCTGTATCCGTGTTTTTTTGACATGCCATATCCAAATGAGCTTGTAGTACTACTTTCTTACGATTCTCATAACCTTCAGATGCTTCTTTCTTTATTAAAATATTTCCAACGGAATCTTCTTTCACTTCTAAATTCAATGATTTTGCAAACTCTTGAATTAATATTCTTATTTTTTTTTCTTTTTTAGAAGGGCGAGGAATTGCATTGATATCAGCAAAGAAATTCCATAATTTTTTCGGTTCTTGTTCTCGTATTAATTGATTACTGCTCATTTAAATTATAATTTATCACTCAAAGTTCGCAATTTTTTTATTAAACAAAGGATGTTTTAATATATATAATAAATATTCAATTACATATAATTAGATTTAAGAATTCTCATTTTGTAAATAGGTATTTAGAAGTAAAAAGTCAGATTTATATAATATAACAAAAGAGCCAATAAAATATTGATAAACTTAATACTTTTTTAACTTTTTTTTAAGATAAAATGAACTTATTTTTATAATTAACTATGAAAAAAGCAATTTCTATTAATGGAAATTGCTTTTTTTAAAATTATATAGTTATAAATTCTTCTTTTATTTTTAGTTCAAAATTTATAGTTGCTGAATGGTTGGGCGGAATAAGATTTCATTAACATCCATATCTTCCGGTTGGTTTATAATAAATTCTAAACATCTAGCAAAAGAATCAACAGAAATAGCATGTTTACTATAATATTCGTGAATATTTTTAGAAATATCAGTAGCAGTTACGCTATTGGGTAAGTTTGTCTCAACAGCTCCCGGAGATATTACTGCTGTGCGTATATTATAGGGTTTAACTTCTTGTCTTAAAGCTTCTGAAATTACTCTTACGGCATATTTTGAAGCAGAATATATGGCACCTCCGGGACGAATGGTATGACCTGCTACTGAGGAAACACTTATGATTTGACCAAATTTTTGTTCTTTCATATAAGGAAGTGCTGCTGCAATACCATATAAAACTCCTTTAATATTCACATCAATACATCGATTCCAATCCTCTACTTTTAGATATTCAAGTGGTGAAAGGGGCATCAAACCTGCATTGTTTAATAAAACATCTATTTTACCAAATTTATTGATTGCACTATCAACAAGGTTTTTTACTTGTTCAACTTTTGTAACATCTGTAGTTACCGCTAAGGATTTACCTCCTTTAGAGTTAATTTCTTCTGATATTTTTTCAATTTTATCAGTACTACGTGCTCCTAATACTACCGTTGCTCCTAAATTAGATAAATGTTCTGCGGATATTTTTCCAAATCCACTACTAGCTCCGGTAATTACCACTACTTTTTCTTTGATATTATTTTCCATTTTTTATTTATATTGTATAGTTTTTCATTTGTTATAATTTCCATGTAATTCACTATATAAAGAAATAAGCATATAGCCAATCATTTGTGCTCGGTATTTTATTATTCTATAATCACTTATATTCTTTTAATTTTGATAAAATTTTTCGGCCTATATCTGCTTGTTCTTTATTAATATTTTGTTCAATTTGATCCATTACCTCTAATAATTGGTTTTCTGTAAGTCCTGTATTCATGGCTATAACCAAATGTGATTGTAACTGAGATTCTAATCCAGTCATTGCTGCTAATGCAGATACTGTAACTAATTCTCTTTGTTGGTAAGTAAGTACATCGCCTGCAAAGATATCTCCAAAAAGATGTGTTTTTAAATATCGGTCAATGGCAGGGGCAAATTCCATAACACCTCCTGAAACAGGCTGTCCCACTAATTCAGTTTGCACTTGAGTTCCCAATTTCAATATATCTGTATTTTCAGGTAAAGGACTGGTATTTTCCCCTTCAATATATTCTTTTCCTTGTTTCTTAGCTTCTTCTATTACTTGCATAAATGCAGCAAGTGCATTTAAACTACGAGGGAAACCTGTATAAGCATATAAATGCACTAAAATTTCTTTAATTTTATTGATGGTTAATCCTGCTTCTAACCCTCTACCAAGCTCAATAGTAAGGCTGTCCATATTCCCAACTGCTGTAAATGCTGAAATATTTACTACAAGTTGTTGTTTATTATCTAAATTTATTTTATTTCCCATTTTATTTTGTTTATAAGATTGTGAGTTTACAAGCATTGGTAATAGGAATATTAATGTTCTTATACTCACTTTAAAACATTTTACTTAATCAATAATTTAGGATTACTCTCATAGTTATTATAAAATACTTATTGGAAAAAGTTTTATTTTTTTCCTACAGCTTCTGCATATTCTTCATCAGAAACTGGATCTAGCCATTTATTATTATTGGTTTGGGGATTACACTCTATTGCTATATGTGAAAACCAACTATCCGGTGCTGCTCCATGCCAATGTTCTATATTTGGAGCTATTTCAACTACATCTCCAAGTTCTAAACGCTGTGCTTCCTTTCCTCTTTCCTGGTAATAACCAACACCTCCTACTGCGATAAGGATTTGCCCACCTGTATGACTATGCCAATTATTTCTACAACCAGGCTCAAAGGTTACATTATTCATAGGTACATTTAAATCCTTATTTTTTGTAAGTGGAGCAAGCCATGATTTTCCTGAGAAATATTGTTGATACAAAGTGTTTTCTTCTCCTATAGGAAAATTACTGATGTTTGAATTTTTTGTTTGCATTTTGTTGTATTGTTTTAGTGGACTACATGTTATGCATAATATAAATATAGATGCAGACATGATTATTTTTAAAAATCTCAAAAATTTATTTTTTATCTTTTATTTAATACAAAATTCTAAAATATTTAAAATTAAACTTTTATATAAATTAAGGATATTCCTACCATTTTTACTTATTTTCTAGATTAATCCATTTAAGCCAAAAACAAATGGATAAATTTGTATTGCTTATATGTTATAAATATTCGCTATGGAGAAAATAGAACAACTGAATAAGATATCCGATTATAATGATCTTCTTGGAGTGGAAACCTTACATCCTTTGGTTAGTGTTATTGATTTTTCAAAATGTAAACCGGTTAATCACGGTTCCTTAAACTTCGGTTTTTATGCAATATTCTTAAAGGATGTAAAATGTGGGGATATTAAATATGGAAAAGAATATTATGATTATCAAGAAGGAACCTTAGTTTTTTTTGCTCCAGGACAGATAATGAAGATTGAAAATAATGGTATAAAAGTAATTCCTAAAGGATTTGCTTTACTTTTCCATCCTGATCTTTTAAATAGGACATCCTTAGCCAAGGAAATGAATAATTTTTCTTTTTTTTCTTATGATGCTCATGAGGCTTTACATATATCAACAAGAGAAAGAAAGGTAGTTTTGGAATGTTTAGAAAAAATTGAGGATGAAATAGGTCAAAGAATAGATAAGCATAGTTCAAAGCTGGTGGTAAGTAATATAGAATTATTCCTTAACTATTGCACCCGTTTTTATGATCGTCAATTCATTACTCGGGACACAATTAATAGGGGAATTTTAGAAAAATTTGAAATTCTACTAAATAATTACCTATATTCGGATCTTCTACAAAAAGAAGGGCATCCGAAAGTAAATTATTTTGCTGAAGAACTTCATTTATCTGCCAATTATTTTGGTGATTTAGTAAAAAAAGAAACTGGAAAAAGTGCTCAAGAATACATTCACTTAAAGTTAATGAAACTTTCTAAGGAAAAAATATTTGATAACTCTAAAACCATCAATGAAATTGCCTATGAATTAGGTTTTAAATATCCTCAACATTTTAGTCGAATGTTTAAGAAAGAAACAGGTTTTACTCCTAATGAATATAGAAATCTAAATTAAAAATTATTCTGCTTTTGAATTACATATTATATTTATCGCCCCATAAGTTTTTTAAGTACTCTTTTAATTTATTTTCTTTGGGATTATCTGCAGGTTTATAAAAAGAGTTGTTAGAAGCTTCTTCAGGTAAAAATTCTTGAAAAGCAAAATGTCCCGGATAGTCATGAGAATACTTATAATGGGTTCCATAGTTTAATTCCTTCATTAATTTAGTAGGAGCATTTCTAAGATGCAATGGAACAGAGAGATCTCCTGTTTCTCTAACATAATTAATTGCTTCATTAATGGCTAAATATGAAGAATTAGATTTGGGAGAAGTTGCTAAATAAACAGCACATTGGCTAAGTAAAATTCTGGACTCAGGATTTCCTATTACGTTTATAGCCTGAAAGGTATTATTAGCTAAAATAAGTGCCGTAGGATTCGCCATTCCAATATCTTCCGAAGCTAATATAATTAACCGACGGGCTATAAATTTGATATCTTCTCCTCCTTCCAACATTCTTGCCAGCCAATAAACTGCAGCATTGGGATCTGAACCTCTTATGGATTTTATGAAAGCAGAAATAATATCATAATGTTGCTCCCCATTTTTGTCGTACAAAGCCATATTTTTTTGTATCACTTTTTGTACTTCTTCATTGGTTATCAAAATTTCTTCTGTGGTATTAATTTGTTGAACTACTAATTCTAATCCATTCAATAGCTTACGGGCATCACCTCCGGAATATTGGATCAAGGCTTCTTCTTCTTTTATTATTATTTTTTTTTGACTTAAAAGTTTATCTTCTTGAATTGCCCTTTGAATTAGGTTGGATAAAGCTTCTCTATCCAAGGGTTTTAAGGTATAAACCTGACATCTGGAAAGTAAGGCTGAAACCACTTCAAAACTAGGATTTTCTGTAGTTGCCCCTATTAGAATAATCCATCCCTTTTCTACTGCTTGTAATAAACTATCTTGTTGGGATTTATTAAAACGATGAATTTCATCAATAAATAAAATTGGACTTTTACCTTTAAATAAATTTTGTTTTTTTGCTTGCTCTATAACTTCTCTAACTTCTTTTACTCCTGAATTTATCGCACTTAATGTATAATATTCTCTTCCTGATTCTTTAGCAATGATTTCTGCTAAGGTTGTTTTACCTGTTCCTGGTGGTCCCCATAAAATCATAGAAGCAATTGAATCATTTTTTACCATTCGCTCTATGGAAGCTCCTTCACCTACTAAATGTTTTTGGTATAAGTATTCATTTAGTTTTTGGGGACGCATTCTTTCTGCTAAAGGAGGTAAATTCATGAAATTATAGTTTTAAAATTATTTAATAAAACAAGGATTATTACACCCAATGTTCTAATTTTTTACCGTTACTAATAATCCATTCATCCAATTTAAAATCTGCCAGAATACCTATTTTAGGTAATTTTCCATCTGGTAAGCTTAAATATCTACCCTCTGCATCTATTTCTTTATGAGCATTCATAAGCGATAAATCTCCAATGTCTTCTATTTTTGCTACAAAAATAATCTCATTGTCACCTTTCCTTATTTCTTCAGAATATTGAATTCCTAGGTCTGCTTTAGTATCATTTATACTGCTCAATTGCACATTTCTATATATAATATCATAAAAAAAAGTAGAGTTTTTTGGAATAGTTTCATAAACTTCATAATTTTCTTCCCAATTATTTTTGACTGTGGCATAATATAATGCTGTAATTAGAGCTAAACTGAAATATCTTCTTGTATTTTGTCTCAAGTAATCTTTGGGATAATGTCCTCCTTCAAATAAAATAGTAGGAATTCCTAATTTTTGAAAATTATCACCTACAGAACGAGGATAAAATTCATCTGTAAATCTGGAAATTTTGTTAGGAATTAATTGTGATATTTCTTTATATATATCAGCAATAAGTCCCATAGATTTTTTTCTGGTTTCTGTAATTTCTCTATTTTCTGATTCAGAAGGTGATAAAAAAGCTAAGGTTGCTGGTTCTTTTTTTCCGGTTACTCCAAAAATGGTTCTTTGATCATGTAGATTAAAAGCTAAATCGTATTTTTTACTTGATGCAACTTTTTTTAACAATTGCATTTCTGTAGAAGAAGAAGTTAGAAAATCTCTATTTATATCTATACCTAAAATATTTCTTCTTGTCCAAATTTCAGCTCCATCCGGATTTAACATTAAGATAAAATCCAATGTAAAAGCTTCCAGTATTTTCTTTGATATTGCAGAATCTTCAGCAAGAAATTTAATTACATCTAAACAGCTTAATGTTCCTGTTGTTTCATTGCCATGCATTTGACTCCATAAAAGAATATTTTTAAAACCATTACCCAGTGTTAATTTATAAATAGGTTTTCCTAGTTCGGAGCAACCAATTTTATCAATGTTTTTGTTATGATATTCTATTAGAAAGTGATGAAGTTTTGTTGGGGATAAATATCTACAATTAAAATTTGATTCTAATTCAAATGTTTTATCTAATTCTAAAATATTAAAAGTCATAGGCTTTGCTTTAATACAAATATACAAAATATAAAAATGAATATTTGTTTACATTTGTAATTTACACATGTAAAAACCAATTCAAATCAATTAGTTAAAATTTAGACAAAATGACAGGAATAACAGATATTCTATAACAAAAATATAATTGAAAAATGTAATTAATTAAAAATGAATTAAATAATACGCATTTATTAAACCTTTAAATTAAGTAAACTTTAAATTACAATTTATGGATATATATTTAAAGTTTCTTACATTTGTAATAAACTGCTTCTATTTACATATGTAAATAGTTGACATTTGTAAATTATGGATATTGATAAGAGAATTATAACTTTAATTGAATTGCTAGGTTTATCTCCTGGTGAATTTGCAGATAAGATTAATGTACAGAGATCTAGTATTTCTCATATTACTTCTGCAAGGAATAAACCTTCTTTGGATTTTCTAGAAAGGACTTTATCCGTTTTTCCTGAGATAAATTCTGATTGGTTAATATTGGGGAAAGGGAAACCTTTAAAGAATAAGGAAGAAGAAATTGATAAGAAAAAGAATATTTTAAAAAATAATATTATTGAACAGCCAACATTATTTACAACTGTGGTTGATAATAGCGAATCTAAGAAAAATTATAAATCTAATAGTTATAATTTAGTTGATATAGATGAAGAGAAGAATAATGTAAATTCTAAAAATGATTCCACACCTAAGGAAGATCTCCCTAGATTTAGCCAATTAAATAGTAAGAAAAAAATTAATAGAATTTTGTTTTTTTATGAAGATGGTACTTTTGAGGTTTATGAAAGTTAAAATAAAAAAGGAGAAATAAAATATATTTCTCCTTTTTTATTTTTAATTAAAGGTATTAGCGTCTTTAATTCTTGCTTTTTTACCTCTTAACTTTCTAAAGTAATAAATTCTTGCTCTACGAACTTTACCTTTTCTGTTTACTTCAATTTTTTGTAAAGCCGGCATATTTACTGGAAATACACGTTCCACTCCTACATCACCACTCATTTTTCTAATGGTAAAAGTTTTAGTAGCGCCAGTACCTCTTACTTGAATAACTACACCTTTAAAGAACTGGGTTCTTGTCTTATTACCCTCTTTAATTTCGTAATAAACTGTAAGGGTATCCCCTGCTCCGAATTTAGGAAATTCTTTTTTTGCAATGTACTTTTCTTGTACATATTTAATTAATGGTTCCATGATATAAATAAATATATTTATTAAAATTGAGCAACAATATACGTCTTTCGCCAGAGGTTGGTCAATTGTATACAAAAATAAATATTTTAATGGTTTATACAAAAATTAAAATATAAATTTTTACATTATATATTATTAAAATCAAGGATCAATAGATCATTTTTATTAATGAAAATCTAAAACTGATGATATAACTAATTTTAAATAAAAAAACACATCCAAATAATTATTCGGATGTGTTTTAACTTAATGGTTAAATGACTTCTATTTTTTCTTTTTAGAATCCTTTTCTATTTTTTTCTCAATATTTTGTGCTCTCTTTTCACTTCCTGGGTGGCTAGAAAGTATTTTATCCTTAAATGAATCTTTACCACTTCCTAAATCAGCTAATTTTTTGAATGCAGAAATTAATGCTTTAGGATCCTTACCATTGGATACTAAGAATGTATAAGAATATTCATCAGCAGCTGTTTCCTGTGTTTGAGAAAACTGAGCTTCTACCAAAGCTTGAGCAAAATCTCCTATATTAGCACTATTAACTAAACTTCCTACAGATCCTCCGGTCTCTCCTGCATATTGAGTTGCAGCTGCAGTAAGTAATGCTTGTTTATAAGCCTTTTTAGAATGTCCTAATTTTACATGTCCAATTTCGTGCCCAATAATTCCTAAAAGTTCATCATCTGTCATTATATCCATAAGTGATGAGAATACACGAACGCTACCGTCTGGACTAGCAAAGGCATTGATATCGGTTACATAATAAACTTTATAGTTTAGGTTTAGTCCATCATAATTTTTATAGGGACCAAAAATTTTTTCAAGTCTTTCAGCATAAGCTTTTTTCTTTTTATCTTTATCTTTAGTAGTACAAACCGGATTATTCTCATCCATCCATTTAATGGATTTGGCAGCCATTTCTGCCATTTCTGCGTCAGATACTGTTAATGCTTTAGCTGCTTTCTGAGCGGCTTCAATTTTACCTTTGCCAATACTTGTTTTACCAATTTTAATTTGAGCGGTCATTCCTGAAGCAACTAAGCAAGCGAATGAAATAGTTAAAATAATTTTTTTCATAATATTAAGTAATTTTTTTTCAAATATATAAAATATTAAGATAAAAAAAACGATTAAAGCTTGTTTTTAATCGTTTTTTTAAATATATTATAAAAGTGTACTTATACATTGAATCGGAAATGCATAACATCCCCATCTTTGACAATGTATTCTTTTCCTTCTACAGATAATTTACCTGCTTCCTTTACCTTCTGTTCAGATCCATATTTAATAAAATCTTCATAAGCGATGACTTCTGCTCTAATAAACCCTTTTTCAAAATCGCTATGAATAACTCCAGCCGCCTGTGGTGCTGTCCAACCTTTTTGAATGGTCCAAGCTCTTACTTCTTTTACTCCAGCAGTAAAATAAGTTTGTAAATTTAGGAGTTGATAGGCTTGTCTTATTAATCGATTAACTCCAGGTTCATCTAATCCTAATTCTTCTAAAAATACTTGACGCTCTTCATAGGTTTCCAATTCAGAAATATCGGCTTCAATTTGGGCTGCCAAAACTAGTACTTGTGCATTTTCATTTTTCACTTTTTCTTTCACTTTTTCTACATATTCGTTTCCTGATTTGGCTGATTTTTCATCTACATTGCAAACATACAAGATGGGCTTAAAAGTGAGCAATTGTAGATCAGAGATTACAGGAAATGAAATTTCATCCGTTTCAAATTCTCTAGCATTATTTCCTTCCTCCATAAATGATTTTAACTTATCAAGAACTGAAACAATTAACTGATCCTCTTTATTACCAGCTTTTGCTGCTTTTTTGGATTTTTCTATTTTCTTTTCAATAGTATCTAAATCTTTTAATTGCAACTCAATATCAATAATCTCTTTGTCTCTAACAGGATCTATAGTTCCTTCTACATGCGTAATATTTTCATTTTGAAAACATCTAAGCACATGTATAATAGCATTGGTTTCTCTAATATTAGCTAAAAATTGGTTTCCTAAACCTTCCCCTTTGCTTGCTCCTTTCACCAATCCGGCGATATCAACAATTTCAACAACTGCTGGGAGCACTCTTTCAGGTACCACCAATTTTTCTAATTTATTTAATCTAGGATCTGGAACGGATACTGTTCCAACATTAGGCTCTATGGTACAAAACGGATAGTTTGCCGATTGTGCTTTAGCATTAGACAAGCAATTAAATAAAGTAGATTTCCCTACGTTTGGTAAGCCAACAATTCCACATTTCATATTTTGAAAAAATTTGCACAAATATAGTGCTTATATTTAGAGATTTATTATTCTATGTTCAGACGATTCTTATTAGAGAATGAATTTATCGAAATATACTATTAAACAATTTCCGAGGATAATCCTTTTTTTAGTAAAGCATTATTTATAGGTATTAAATAATCAATAGATCCTGATTTAACTTCACATTTGCCTTTGTAATGAACTAAATAAGTGCATTGTTGAGCTTGTTCCAATGTGTGTTCACAGATTTCGATTAAACAATTGATGACGTAATCAAAGGTATTCACTTCGTCATTATGTAAGACAATAGTATGAGACTGTTCTTCTTCTAATAAAGTATCTAGTTCCTCTTTTTCTTCCCAAAGAGGAGAGTTGCTATAATTCATAATTTAATAAGATTGATATCCAATTATTTTTAGACCATTTTTTTATAAAATTTAATCCGTGTAGGTTAGCTTTCTTAATAATATCATTAAAATCGTGTTCATAGATTCCACTTACTAATAAAAATCCTTTCGGTTTTAAATTTTTCACATAAGCACCGAAATCTTGTAATAGTATATTTTTGTTTATATTGGCTAATATTATGTCATAATTCTGTTGTCCTAATAAACTTGCATCTCCCAATTGAACATTAATATGCATATTATTTTTTTTTGCATTATCAATTGCATTCTGGTAAGACCAATGATCTATATCAATAGCATCCACATAATTTGCGTCCAACATTTTTGCAAAAATTGCTAAAACTCCCGTTCCCGTTCCCATATCTAAAACATCCTTATTTTTAAAATCAATTTCTAACATAGCGTTTAGCATATTGTAGGTGGTCTCGTGATGTCCGGTCCCAAACGACATTTTAGGTTCAATAAGAATCTGATGAGGAATTTCATCTTTTTTTGGATGAAAATCAGTGTGTAGATAAATTTTATTTTCGACTAAGACTGGAGGAAAATTTTTCTCCCATTCCTCGTTCCAATTAATATCCGGTGAACCTTGCTTAGTAAAGCTTATCTTCACTTCCTTATTAGAAAATAGAGGTAGATCTTCAATTAAGTTTTCTTTATCATACTCGTCTTTTATGTAGGCAAGCAACCCTAATTCAGATTCTACAAAACTTTCAAAGGGTAGTTCTGCTAAATAGGCAATTAAGATTTCTCTCCATGGTTCAAGCGGTTCAATATTAAATTGGTATTCTTTATACTTCATATAGTTTATAAAACACTGCAAATTTAAAATAAATTAATTAAAAATAATTTTTAGAAAACTATATTCGCTTAACATTTAAATAATTATTTCTTAATTAAAATAACCAAATATATAGTATGATTATCCACTGAATAGCTATAGCTATCCAAACGAATTTAAGGCTAGGTTCAGAAATATTTTTTAAACTTTGTAGAGTTTTATTTTTTAATATTTCATTAAAATTTTGATTTCCATGATTAAAATCAATATCACTTAAATGTACTTTATTCATTCCGAATGCAACTATCCTCCTTATCCATTTATTGGTTTCTTTATTTTCTTTAATGGTTTGAATTATTTTCAATTTATTCATTGAAAAATCAGCCGCATTTTGAATAATTTTGGGTTGGTTTTTTTGAAAAATATTTAAAATTTTATCAATAAATGGATAAATAAAATTTTCCGCTTTATCGTTAATTATTTTATTGGAGAGTTTACTAATTATATATTTATTACCTAATGTAAAAAATATAAATGGACTTGAAATAATACCTAGTACAATTAAAATTGTTGCTGTAGGGCGATGTGTGAAAAGTATAACAAACGCAATAGTAGGATTTACATGACCTGTCTGCACATTGCCCATGTCTTTTATTAATAATAAAAGTCCTAAGATTGTAAATAGGATTGTTGAAATTCCTCCTAAAAAGTTTACTTTTATAAAACTTTTGATTGCTACCGCAGATAATTTTACGGCATATTTTAAATTTTCTTTCATAGTAGTTAGTTTTTTATGTAGAGTGTTTTTGATTAATGTAGTTTTTTTCCGAAGGCTAAATCTCCTGCATCTCCTAATCCTGGAACAATGTATTGTTTTTCGTTTAAAATTTCATCTACAGAAGCTATCCAAAGCTCTGTACTCTCTGGTAATTTTTCCTTAATATAATCAATGCCTGGTTTTGATCCTATAGCTGCTACAATGTGTACTTTTTTAGGTGAGCCGTATTTTAGCAGTACTTCGTAAACATTAGCTAATGATTCTCCTGTAGCTAACATGGGATCTGAGATAATAAGTGTTTTATTATCTAAAGATGGGGTAGCTAAATATTCAACAACGACTTCAAATTCTTTACTGTTTTTGGAATGATTTCTAAATGCAGATACAAAAGTAGTTTCTGCTTGATCAAAAAAATTCATCATTCCTTGGTGCAATGGTAATCCTGCACGTAGAATTGTGCATAAGACGGGTTGTTTACTTATATACTCTGAGGGTTTTATGCCCAAGGGTGAATTTATATTTACAGGGTAATAATCTAATGTTTTACTAAGTTCATATCCTAAAACCTCCCCTATTCTTTCAAGGTTTCGCCTAAATCGCATTCTATCTTTTTGAATGTTTACGTCTCGTAGTTCTCCCACAAAGTGATTTAGTATGGAACGTTTATGGGTAAAATCATGAATTATCATTTTTTCTTTATATATTTAATTGTTAAGATTTTTATTTAAGTTAAGATTTAAATTAAATTTTTAAACTTATAATTTAATTTTATTTCCATTATTAAACACTTCAATAAATATTTGATCTCTATGTTCTTCATTATAATTATTATGTTTGGTCCATAGATCTAAGACCGTATATTTATTTATGATCTTTGAATTTCTATTGTATTTCCCCATATTTATACCTAGATAATTTAAAAGTGTAATCTCATCAGCCAAGGTTATCACCTTAAAAGCAGTTTCTTTAGATGTACCGTCACCGCTTGCTGCTATCGCAGACATTAAGAGTTCTGATTGAGATTTAAGTTCTTTCAATCTATATTCATTGTCTTTGGTATTGGTGTATGAATTTATTAAATTCATAATAACCATGAGATTGATGGGATCTTTTTTTAATATGTTTTCTCCTAATTCAATAGCTTTCAGATATTTTTTTATTTTTTTTGCTCCTACCAATTTCATAAATTTTAAATAATCAGATTTCATTTGGGAGGATTCTTTATAATATGGAGAAAAAAGTTTGCCGTAATAGAGATTTTGCAATTTTTCTTTATCTGCTAAAAGTGATTGATTAGACTGCATAAATTCTTCTACTAATTTATCATAATAGTATTTTGAATCTTTGTCTTGAGTATTGTTTTTTATTTTTTCTAAATCAATTTCTTGTCCTAATGAAAATGCGCCAATTAGTAAAAAAATATAGGTTAAAATTTTATTTTTCATAGGTTTATTATTTTAAATAAGTTCTTCCTTTAAAAATTTAGCAGTATAACTAATTTTATTTTGTGCTACCTGTTCTGGTGAACCTTCTACAATGATTCTTCCACCTTTTTCTCCTCCTTCTAAGCCTATATCAATCACGTAATCTGAAGCTTTAATAACATCTAGATTATGCTCAATGATTAGGACTGTATTGCCTAAGTCTACCAAACGATTGATTACTTCCATTAATATACGAATATCTTCAAAGTGCAAGCCCGTGGTTGGTTCATCCAATATGTATATGGTATTGCCGGTTTGTTTCTTACTTAGCTCGGTTGCTAATTTTACTCTTTGTGCCTCCCCACCGGATAGTGTAGTAGATTGTTGCCCTAGCGTAATGTAACCTAATCCTACTTCTTGTAAAGTTTTTACTTTTTGATATATTTTAGGAATGGGTTGAAAGAAGTCTACCGCTTCATCAATAGACATTTCTAAAATATCTGAAATGGATTTTCCTTTGTAACGAACTTCAAGAGTTTCTCGGTTAAATCTCTTTCCATGACAAGTTTCACAGTTTACATAAATGTCTGGTAGAAAATTCATTTCAATTAATCGTAATCCAGATCCTTGGCATACTTCACACCTACCCCCTTTTACGTTAAAGGAAAATCTTCCTAACTTGTAACCCCTAATTTTGGATTCCGGTAAATTTGCAAATAAGTTGCGTATTTCTGTAAAAACACCTGTATAAGTAGCCGGATTTGAGCGTGGCGTTCTCCCTATGGGAGATTGATCTACATCTACAATTTTATCTAAATGTTCCAACCCTTCAATTTTTTTGTAAGGCAAAGGTTCTTTTTCTGCTCTATAAAAATGTTTGTTTAGTATGGGGTAAAGGGTATTGGTGATTAATGAAGATTTTCCACTTCCTGAAACTCCAGTTATGCAAGTTAGAACTCCTAGTGGGATTTTTAAGGTCACATTTTTTAAATTATTACCTGTACATCCGGTTAGCTTTAAATAATGATCATTACCTGTCCTTCTTTTTTGAGGAACAGCAATTTTTAATTCTCCGATTATATATTTAGAAGTTAATGTATTAGCCTTAATAATATCTTTAGGATCTCCTTGCCAAACAATTTCTCCTCCATTTTTACCAGCATATGGACCTAAATCAATGACATAATCCGCATTTAGAATCATATCTTTATCATGCTCAACTACTAAAACAGAATTCCCTAAATCCCTTAATTTTTTTAACGAATCTATCAGTTTTACATTGTCTCTTTGGTGCAAGCCAATACTGGGTTCATCTAAAATATACAAAACGTTTACCAATTGGGATCCGATTTGGGTGGCTAATCTAATTCTTTGAGATTCTCCTCCAGAAAGAGTTTGTGATGGTCGATTTAAACTTAAATAATCCAAACCAACATCCAGCAAGAAACTTAAACGTTTGCTTATTTCTTGTAAAAGCTCAGTCGCAATTATTTTCTGATTTTCAGATAAATGTTTTGGCAATTCTTTTAACCATTTTTCTAATTGTTTTAAAGGTAAATTAGAAATTTCAGAAATATCTTTATGGTCTAGTTTAAAAAAAAGACTTTCTTTTTTTAGTCTTTTACCTTTACAATTTGGACAAATTTTATCTTCAAAAATTAGAGTTTTAAATTTTTGGGATTCACCCTCTTCATTGCCCTTAGCTAAACGAGTTAAATATTGGATGACTCCTTCAAAGCTAATTTTATAGGTTTTCTTGATTTGCGCATAATCTAAATCCAAAGTAACTTTTTCGTTTACGCCGTATAAAATTTCATTTTGTGTTTTCTCTGAAATTTCTTCCCAAGGAGTAGTTAAATTAAAGTCATTTTTCTTTAGAATAACTTCAATTTGAGATATTAGCCATCCGGTATGTTTAAGTTCTTCAAAAATGGGGATTACATTTTTTTTAAAACTCAGTTTAGGATTCGGAATTAGTTTGTTAATTTCAATTTCATTAATTTTACCTAAACCATTGCAAGTATTGCAAGCACCTTTGGGAGAATTAAACGAAAAGGTATTGGGTTCTGGCATTGGATAGGACAATCCAGTGGTGGGACACATTAAGTTTTTACTAAAAAGTTTGCCAAGATTTTCGCCTTGTTTTAAAAGCATTATAGTTCCTTCTCCGTATTGCATAGCTAAACGAATAGATGATAGAATACGCTGAGAATGATCTTCAGTATCAATAACTAATTTATCAATAACTACTTCAATGTCATGGATTTTGTATCTATCCAATTTCATATCCGTTTGAATATCTAAAATTTCACCGTCTACTCTTACTTGTAAAAAACCTTTTTTAGCAAGGCTGGCAAACAACTCTCTATAATGTCCTTTTCTAGAGCGTATAATAGGCGCTAATAGTATAACCTTTTCTTGATTAAAATCTTTATATATTAGTTCTACAATTTGGTCTTCTGAGTATTTCACCATTTTCTCACCTGTATTATATGAAAAAGCATCGGAAGCTCTCGCATATAGTAAGCGTAAAAAATCATATAGTTCCGTTACAGTACCCACTGTTGAACGTGGATTTTTAGATGTTGTTTTTTGTTCTATGGCTATAACAGGAGAAAGTCCGTCAATTTTGTCTACATCGGGTCGCTCTAAATTCCCTAAAAATTGTCTGGCATAGGCAGAAAAAGTTTCAATGTATCGTCTTTGACCTTCTGCAAAAATTGTATCAAAAGCTAGGGATGATTTTCCACTTCCACTAAGCCCTGTTATTACCACTAATTTTTTTCTAGGTATTTCAATGGAGATGTCTTTTAGATTATGTTCTCTAGCTCCGTATATTTTAATATAATCCTGATTCATTGTTTATTACTAGGAATTAATGAGTAGACTTAATTGAAAGATTAAACAAAGATAGAAATGTATTTTCTAATATCTAATTTATTATTAATAAATTAGATTTTTTAAATTTTATTTTTATATGAATGTTTATAAAGAAAGAAGTTATACTTTTGATAATCTTAAGTTTTTATTAATCTTACTGGTTATTTTTGGGCATATAATAGAATATTACATATTTTTTAATCATAATTATAAGAGTATATATTTATTTATATATTCCTTTCACATGCCATTATTTATATTTATCTCTGGATATTTTTCTAAAAATATATGCTTAGATAAACTAAAACACACATCTAAAAAATTAATCTATATCTATATTATTTTTCAAATAATTTATACTATAATAGATTATATTATTTTTAATAAATTCTCAGGTTTAAATCTATTATTTGTTCCAAATTTTTCACTTTGGTATTTAATAAGTTTGATTTGTTGGAGATACACTTTTATTTTTTTAAAAAAAAAATTTAGCTTAAAATTTGTATTTATTTTATCTATAATTTCTTCCATAGTTATTAGTTATTCAGATTTTCATCAGTTCTATTTAGCAGTTGGTAGGACCTTATATTTTTTTCCTTTTTTTATTTTGGGAATTTTATGCAATTATAAAACTTTAAAATACATTAAAAGTATACCAAAATATATTACGTTAATAATTTTTATTACGTGTTTTTCAATATACTTTTTGAATGATATCTATTCATTTAAAAATGTTCAATTTATATTATATGAGATGTCTTCCTTAATAGACATGCAACCTTTTGTGTTTAAAGCTACCTTTTTTAGATTTTTGTTTATAATTGTTGGGGTATTTATTTGTGTAAGTATAATTAATCTAGTTCCTAATAAAAAAAAATATTTTATTAGCGAAGAGGGCAAAAACACCTTAGTTTATTATGTATTTCATGGTATTTTAGTGAAAGTAATCTTCTTTTATGTTTTTCTATATAATATTAAGTATAGTTTTACTTTTATTATTTTAATTTTTATATCCATTGTTTGGATTTGCTATTTGTTGACAAAGAATAAATTAGTTAAAAAACTAATATTATAATTGATAAAACTCTATCTATTGAACTAAATTTTTTACGCAAAATTCTTTGAAAAAAATTGATAATAATGATTCAAATTATTTTTCAATAGAATATTAAAAAAGAGGCATTTGATTTAAATCAAATGCCTCTTTTATAGATTAAATTATTGTAGATTATAATTTAATAAAACGGTCTTTAATTTTTCCGTTGTTGGTGTGTATTATTATATAATATATACCTTTAGACAAAGAGGAAACATTTAACTTTTTTAAATCACCGGTGTTACTTAAAATAAGTTTTCCCGTACTATCAAAAATTTCTATTTTTCTTACGGGTTGTTCAGATGAAATATACAATTCATGATTTACCGGATTTGGATAAATTCTAAATTTATGGTTGGTCAAATTAATTTCAAGATTATCCTTGCTTTCTTCCTCCTCAGGTTGGGTAGTTTCTTCTTGTATAATCTCATCATTATTTTCTTCGCTTTCAAACGAAGAATTGCATTCTGTAGTAACCACGGGTAATTTTACAGGACCTGTTTCTAAAACTTCTTCTAAATTTTCTCCATAGGTTTCTTTTATCTTTTGAACTAATTTTTGAATAGATTTATTAGCAATTTCAAATTCCGATTTATCCACACACAAAGAATCAAATCCCATTGAATTTAAATAGTAATTATTATGAAAAAAATCTTCATGTAACCAATAATCCTTAACTCCATTTTTTATATTTAAATTTCTAAAATTTGAATTGTAATATTTATTCATAAATTTAAATGATCTTATTTTAGCATTTTTAGATAAATCTAAATCTGTTAAATAATAAGGACCTGCATGTAGCGTATCAAGATTACGATTTTTGGACAAATTGATATTCTTCATTGTAGTTAACTCAATGTCTAAGTATTGTAGCTCAGAATTTTTGGATAGGTTCACACTGTCAAAAGCTGTATTAATTAAGGAAAGATGTTTTAATTTAGTGTTTTTTGTTAAATCTAATTCACCACTTATTCCGATTGTATTATCCAAAATTAAAGTAGATAATTTTGGGTTCTTTGATAAATCTGAGGAGGAATTATTGTTCAATTGAGCCTGTAAATATTCTAAATTGGGTAGATATTTAGTTTCCAGATCTACATAACCTTTTATAACTATTTTTTTAATTTTAGGAAAATCATTTAAAAAATTTACACTACCAAAAAATTGTTTACCATTAAGAGTAAGCTGGGATAAATTTGGGATATCTTTTAGAAAAAGAGTTATAGATGAAACTCCTTGAATATTTAAAGTATCTATGTTCGGTAGATGTTCAAGGGTGAAATTATAATACTCTTTCTGGCAATTTTTACCTGTTCCTTCCAGATCTTTATAGGTAAAAGAAGTTAAAGGTAAATTTGATAACACGCCGTTTTCAAAACAATTTCTATCAAAATTGAGCTGTTTTAAATTTTTGAAATCTTTAATTTCAAAATTCTTTAATTTTATATTATCAGAAAAAATTAAACTTTCCAAGTTTGGTATATTTTCAGAAGTAATTCTGCCTAAACCTGAGAATTTATTGCCAGAAATATCTATTTTTTTTAAATAAGGGTGATAACCAAAGACAACATTGTTGTATAGTTTATATCCTCCGCTTACACTTAATTCTTCAATTGATTCTAAGCGAGATACATCTACAGCATAAAGTGCAAAATTTACATCACAAACAAATTTTTTTAAATTTTTGAAATATTGCAATCCTTCTGTGGTCTCATAAGTCATGAAAATTACAGATTGTCTTGCATCATATTCTTCAACATCACTAAAGTCTAGTTCATAAACAGCTAACGCTTCATTATATGATATTTCTCCATCTCCGTTGGTATCGATGACCATAGAATTTCCAAATTGATCTTTTGCAATGTTATTATTTTCATTTGCACGTAATAAAATTGGTTTAATTTCAGGGAATTGATCTTCCGTATTACCAGTATGTGGGCTTTTATAAAATTTAATAAAATCTTCTTGATTTTGAGCAAATAAGCTGTTTCCAACGGAAACAATTAGTAGAAAAATATAAAATTTTGCATTCATAAGTATATTAGTTTTTGGTACAAATATAGCTAAAGGCTTTAACATATAAGCCTTTAGCCATTGTTTATTTATATCTATAAAACAATATTTACAATTCTATTGGGTATAACAATAATTTTTTTAGGATTTTTACCGTCTAAATATTTAGGCGTTTTTTCGTGTTCCAGCACAGCAATTTCAACTTCCTTGGAAGATAAATTAGCAGGTAGTTCAATTTTAAATCGAACTTTCCCATTAAAACTCACTGGGTATTCAAACGAATCAGAAACTAGATATAATGGATTGAAGGCTGGCATTGCAACATATTCAATACTTTCAGAATGTCCTAGTTTTTCCCATAATTCTTCGGCAATGTGTGGAGCATAAGGTGAAAAAATTAGAAGTAAGGATTCTAAAATTTCTCTCTTAGTACATTTTAACTTAGACCATTCGTTTACAGCAATCATAAAAGAACTTACGGTAGTATTGAAGGAAAAATTTTCTAGATCATCAGTTACTTTTTTTATTAGCTGATGCAAAATTTTTAATTCTTCTTTCGAAGGTTTATCTTCTGAAACTAAAAAAGAATCGTTAGGACCAGAATGATACAATTTCCATAATTTTTTCACAAAATTGTGAACGCCTACCAATCCTTGTGTATTCCATGGTTTCGATTGTTCCAATGGACCTAAAAACATTTCGTATAAACGGAGCGTGTCTGCGCCATATTCTTCACATACATCGTCTGGATTTAATACATTAAATTTGGATTTAGACATTTTTTCAATTTCTCTACCACAAAAGTATTTCCCATTTTCTAATATAAATTCGGCTTCTTTAAATTCATCTCTCCAATTTCTTAATTTGTCAATATCAATTTCATCAGAAGCACCAATTAATAAATTTACGTCTACATGAATAGGAGTAATTTTGTGTTGGGGTTCAATTAAGTTGCGAGAAATATAGTTCTGTGTGCCATCCATTCTATAAACAAAAGCACTTTGTCCTAAAATCATTCCTTGATTGATAAGCTTATGGAAAGGTTCTTCCTTATTTACGTAACCTAAATCTTTTAAAAATTTATTCCAAAAACGAGAATACAATAAATGTCCGGTTGCATGTTCGCTCCCCCCTATATAAAGATCTACATTTTCCCAAAATTTTATGCATTCAGGATCTGCTAATTTTGATCCGTTTTTGGGATCAGTATATCTTAAATAATACCATGAACTTCCTGCCCAGCCCGGCATGGTGTTTAAATCTAATGGAAAAACTGTTGTATGGTTTATTCTTTCTTTACTAACCACCTGTTCTTTTTCTATATCCCATGCCCAAATAGAAGCACGCCCAAGGGGTGGATCTCCATCTTCTGTGGGTAAATATTTTTCTACTTCTGGAAGTACCAAAGGCAATGCCGTTTCTGGTAGTGTATAGGCAATATCATCTTTATAATAGATGGGAATAGGTTCTCCCCAATATCTTTGTCTTGAAAAAACAGCGTCTCGTAATCGATAATTTATAGTTCCGTGTCCAATATTTATTTTTTCAATTTCTGAAATTATAACTTGTTGGGCATCTTTAACTTTTAAACCATTAATCAGCTCAGAATTTATGCAAATACCATCTTTGGAAGTAAAGGCTTCTTCTTGCACATCTGTTCCGCCTTGAATTACTTCTACTATAGGAATTTGGAAATGTTTGGCAAATCGATGATCTCGATCATCATGAGCAGGGACTGCCATGATAGCTCCAGTACCATAGCCCATTAGTACATAATCAGCGATATAGATAGGAATGTTTTTTTTGGTAAAGGGATGAATACCATAGGCTCCGGTAAATTGTCCTGAAATTGTTTTAGCATCTGCAATTCTTTCTCTTTCTGATCGTTTGGAGCTATCTTCTTTGTATTGATTCACAGCCATTATGAATTCTTCCGTGGTTATTTCATCTACCAAGGGATGTTCTGGAGCTAAAACTATGAAGGTAGATCCGTAAATGGTATCCGGACGTGTAGTAAAAATTTTAATTTTTTTATTAGAGTTAGCAATTTCAAAATCTATTTCTGCACCTTGAGATTTACCAATCCAATTTTTTTGACTTTCTTTGATGGGCTCGCTCCACTCAATTTTATCTAATCCTGATAGCAATCGTTCTGCATATGCTGTAATCCTCATAGACCATTGCATCATTTTTTTTTGATATACAGGATACCCTCCTCGCTCGGATACACCGTTGATTACTTCATCATTGGCAAGAACAGTTCCTAGGGCTGGGCACCAATTAACCGTGGCTTCTGCGCGATAAGTTAATCTATATTTAGAAAGTATATCTTGCTTTTCATTATCAGAGTAATTATTCCAATCGTTGGCGGTAAAAATATTTTTTTGAGTTGTACAAGCATTAACATTAGCATTACCTTCTTTAGAAAAAATTTCCATCAAATGATTTATTGGTAGTGCTTTATTACTATTTTTACAATAATAGGAATGAAACAATTGTATAAATATCCATTGAGTCCATCGGTAGTATTCTGAATCTGAGGTGCGTAATTCTCTATCCCAGTCAAAAGAGAAACCTAATTTTTTTAATTGATTGCTATAACCTGTAATTTTATCACCTTTTTTATCCAATCCGCCATCAATATTTACTTTTGTTGTCGTAGCAGGATGTTGCCCTGTTTGTATAGCGTATTGTTCTGCCGGAAGTCCAAAACTATCATAACCTATGGGATGCAGTACATTAAATCCTTGATGCCTTTTATATCTTGCATAAATATCTGAAGCTATATATCCTAAAGGATGTCCTACGTGCAGCCCAGCTCCAGATGGATAAGGAAACATATCTAAAACATAATATTTAGGTTTTGAAGGATCCTGAGAGGTGGCAAAAGTTTTCTGATCAAGCCATTTTTTTTGCCATTTTTTTTCTATTTCTTTGAAGTTATATTGCATATTTATACTACGATCTTTTTAAAAATTTATGAATTTCTACAAAGGTAATAATTTATGATAGTTAATAAAATTAAGTAGTATTTTGGATATTCAATATTTAATTATATTAAATATTGAATATCGTTTAATTTAATATTTATAAAAAATTTTTATAACGGTTTTATTCTTAAGAATATTCTTTTATGATCTGGGTAATTTTCTCAACTTCTCTCAATTCCAATTCTGAAAACATGGGCAAACATAGAACTTCATTTGCAATTTTATTGGCTATTGATAGATTTGAAAATGAAGAAGATTCTAAACCTTTATAGGTGGGAAAATTGCTTATTAAGGGATAAAAATACCTGCGGCAGAAAATTTCTTTAGATTTGAATATTTCATATAGTTCATCTCTAGTTTTCCCGTATTCAGACTTATCTATTAAAATCGGAAAATAGGAATAGGGCTTACTTACATTGCTTTTTGATGGTAATAAATGAATTCCTTTAATATTAGCAAGATTTTTTCTATAGAGTAAATCAATATTTTCTCTATTTTTAATCATTTGATCTACGTACTTTAGCTGTAATAACCCATAAGCTGCCTGAATTTCATTTAATTTTGCATTTATTCCTGGGGAAAGAACAGTTATTTCATCTTCAAAACCAAAATTTTTAAGTTTATCAATTCTATCTTTTTCCTTTTTTGTATGAGATATTATGGCTCCTCCTTCAATAGTACTATAAACTTTAGTGGCATGAAAACTTAAAATGGATAAATCGCCATAGTTTAATATAGAATTATTATTTATCTTAGTACCAAATGCATGAGCAGCATCGTATAGAACCTTTAGTCCATAGGTTTCAGCAATTTTTTCAATTTTATCCACTTCACAAGGATTTCCGTACACGTGTACAGGGAGTATTCCTGTAGTTTTTGGAGTTATTGCTGCTTCAATTTTATTTGGATCAATGTTTAAGTATGTGGGTTCAATATCAACAAACACAGGTTTAATATTGTTCCACCATAAAGAATGAGTGGTAGCAACAAAACTATATGGAGTTGTAATTACTTCTCCAGAAAGATTTAAGGCTTGTATGGCTGTAATTAAAGCCATTGTACCATTTGCGAAAAGACTTATATATTTCACACCTAAATACTTACATAGTTCCTCTTCTAACTCTTGATGTAAGGGACCATTATTGGTTAACCACTGTTTGTCCCATATTTTTATTAAATATTCATTAAATTCTTCTAAAGGAGGTAATTGAGGTTTAGTAACAGGAATCATAACATTAGCTTTAATTATTTTGAATTAAAAAATAATTTGCTAAATTAATCATATTATCTGATAATTTAAAATATATTTTATTCTATAATGTTCAATTAATTAGAAGATAATTAAATATTTGAAGATATATAGAATTAAATTATTGCTTATGTATCAATTTTTTTAGCTCTATAGACATTCCATTTTTGTTTATATTTTCTGCATAAATAATATAAGAATCAATAAAAGAATCTTTTTCAATTAAATTACAACTTTTGAATGGAGATATATTTAAAAAGTCTAGAACATTTGAACTTTCAATATTTTTCTGATCTTCATTACTTAACCAAGGTTCATTGATCTCATAAGAATTACCCTTATCATCAACTTTATATTTTAAATAATGTCTATATGAAGCTACTAAAAAAGCAATTCGCTTTAAATCTTTACGATCTTCAATCATTTTGATTAAGTTAGGAACTATATATACTGGAAACTTGGACACCCCATCGGCGCATAATCTTGATACCTGATCACTAACTGCATGATTTGAGAATCTTTCGATTAGAATTTTTTTGTAATCCTCTAAATTTGTATTTGGAGGTGCTGGTACATAAGGAGTAATGTCTTCATTCATAAATTCTTTTACATATTCAAGTATATCTTCGTCATGCATAGCTTCATCCACTTTTCTAAATCCTTTGAGAAATGCAGGATACGATAGTAAGGTATGTGAAGCGTTTAATAAGCTTAGTTTCATATTTTCATAAATATCTACTTCTTGGGTAAATTCCACTCCCACCCTTTCAAGATTTGGCCGTCCTTCTGCGAAGTTATCTTCTATCACCCATTGTATAAAATCTTCGCAATACACCGGGGCCTTATCTTCCATTCCGCTTAGGTTATTTAATTTAGAAATATCCTCAACAGTAGTTATGGGTGTAATTCTGTCTACCATAGAATTAGGAAAGGTAACCTTTTGTTCCACCCATGGAGCAAGTTCACTATCTTGAGCTTGGATAAAAGTTAGAAATGCTTTTCTTGCTGTATTCCCATTGTGTTGTAAATTATCGCACGAAAGGATTGTTAACCCTTTATTGCACTTTTCTTTTCTTCTTCTTAATCCTTCTGAAATAAACCCAAAAATAGTCCTAGGATTTTGGGGATTTTCTAAATCGTGCTTAATCTGTTCTTCGTTTATGTCGAAATTACCGTTTTCTTTGTCTATATTGTAACCTCCTTCAGTGATAGTTAAAGAAATTATTTGTATATTTTCATCGGCAATTTTATTAAGTACGGCTTCTGGATTTTCAATTCCCCATATTAGTTCTTGTATAGAATTTATTTCATAAACTTTTTTGTCTCCATTTCTACCACAAACGGTAAGTGTATAAGCTAGATTTTGCGAATGTAAAGCATCCATTAATTTCTTATCGGAAGGAAGCAAGCCAACTCCGCATATTCCCCATTGGTTTTGGTCTTTAAATTCTAATAATTGATTGATATAATATGCTTGATGTGCTCTATGAAAGTTTCCTACACCAATATGTAAAATTCCACAATTAATAGTAGAAGATTCAAAATTTGATTTTATAAATTCCATAATTTAAATATTTAGTTGTTCTAGATTTTTTTAAGAAAACTTAGAGTAACTAAGATATAAAAAAATAGATATTTTATACTAATTAATTGATTGAATTTTAAATATTAAAATTATTATAACATATATTTAATTAATTTATCTGCAATTTTTCGATCATTGGAAAGTCTAGGTAACTTATTTTGTGCTCCCAGTTTTCCTATTTCTTTCATATATTCATTAAAACCATTTTTTTGTATAGGTGTAATTTTTAGTGTTCTTAGAATATTACCTGAAATAAGATCATCGTAGTAAGAATTCCTTTTTCTCATTGCATTATCTAATTCTAAGGCAAATTCATCTAGGTTGGTTGGATAATTTTCAAATTCAATAAACCATTCATGGTATGGCAAACCTTCTTTTGGATTTACTTGTGGTGCTAATGTAAATTCTGTAACAATAATTTGTGATTGATTGGTAGCCTCTTGCATAGATTCTTCTACTTCGCAGGAAATTACATGCTCTCCGAAGGCGGAAGTAAAATGTTTAGTTCTTCCAGAAACTATAATTTTATAAGGTTTTAAATGAACAAAACGGATTAAATCTCCAATTTCATAAGCCCATAAGCCGGCATTGGTCGTTAGAATAATCGCATAATCTTTATTTAATTCAACTTCTTTTAAAGTTAATCGAGTCGGATTATTTTTTCCAATTTCTTCGGCTGGTACAAATTCATAAAAAATTCCGTGATTCACCATTAATAATAAATCATTGGAATTTACATCATCTTGAAAACCTATAAATCCTTCAGATGCAGGATAAGTTTGAATAGTATCAATCTTTTGCCCCATTAAGTCTTCTATTTTTTCTTGATATGGGTTATAATTCACTCCTCCGGTAACTAATAATTGAAGATTCGGAAACAAGTGTTTTATAGGTTTTCCAGATCTTTCGATCAGTTTTTCAAAGTACATGACTAACCAAGGAGGGATACCACCAATTAAAGTCATGTTTTGGTTTATAGTTTCATCAACAATTTTATCTACTTTAGTTTCCCAATCTTCTATGCAGTTGGTTTCCCATGATGGCAATCGATTTCTTTGTAAATATTTAGGAACAAAGTGTGCTGATATTCCGGACAATCGACCAATTTTTAATCCGTTTAGTTCTTCCAACTTAGGGCTACCTTGAAGAAATATCATTTTACCATTAATAAAATTTGAATTTCCGAATTTATGAATATAGTGCATTAAAGCCCCTTTAACACCTTCTACTTGAAAAGTCATAGATTTTTCAGTAACAGGAATATATTTGGTACCCGAGGTTGTCCCTGAGGTTTTTGCTAAATATTGTGGCTTATTACAATATAGAATATCTTTTTCACCTTTTTTAATTTTATCAATGTAAGGCACTAAGCTTTCATAATCCTGTAAGGTAACTCTTTCCTGAAAATCTTTAATATTATTAATTTCAGAGAAATAATGGGCCTTACCAAAAGTTGTATTTTCAGCATCCTTTATTAATTTTTTAAACCATAAATTTTGATAATCTACAGGATTTTCAATCCATTTATAATCTTTCTTTACATAAAAGGAAGCCCATGCATTAGCTATTTTAGACTTTAAAAAGCTCATAAATTGGATTGCTTTTTAAATGCTTGCAATTTTTCTATTAATTGGGGTACAACTTCAAATAAATCTCCTACAACACCATAATCAGCAGTTTTAAAAAATGGTGCTTCAGGATCTTTATTAATTACTACAATGGTTTTACTATTTATAACTCCAGCAAGGTGTTGAATTGCACCTGAAATTCCTACAGCTATATATAGATTTGGAGCTATAGATTTACCGGTTTGTCCAACATGTTCGGAATCCGGTCTCCAACCTAAATCGGAAACTGCACGTGAACAAGCCGTAGTGCCATCTAGAACATTTGCTAAATTTTCTAACATGTTCCAATTTTCAGGACTTTCAATGCCTTTACCTCCTCCAATAACAATTTTTGCATTTTCAATGCTAATGGATCCTGTTGATATCTCTTGATCTAAAACTACATAGTTAGAATCCGGATTTATTTGAACTGTACTTTGTTCAATGGTACCTTCTACAGGTGATTGTAGAGCACCTATTGAATAATTAGAAATTGTTAAAACCTTACATTTATTATCGGTTTCTACAATAACATCTGCTTTTCCGGAAAAAACTCTCTTTTTTACCGTAAATGGAGATAAGGATAAAGGCAAAGAAACAACGTTTGTTATATAAGCCGCTTTTTTATCTTTAACAACATAGGGGGCTATTGAAAGACTTTCTGAGGAATGTGAAAAAAGAATCAAATTGCCATTGGCTATTTGAGAGATTGCTGAGGCATACACCTTAGGGTTAAAATCTTTAAGTTTTTCATCATTAATTTTATGTACTAATGAAACTCCGTAATCCAATAATTTTTCAGGGTTATCTTCTGAATTTATTACAATAGCACAAACTTTATCTTGAGTAGAATCAGCAATTTTTTTTGCATAAGTAGCTAATTCAAATGCTGAGTTTTTAAAAATTTTATTTAAAGTTTCTATATAGATGTAAATCATTGTAAGTATAATTATAATAAGTAAATTCTAAATAACTTTAGCTTCATCATGAAGTAAATTAACCAATTCATCCAAATGATTGGGATCAATCAACCTAACTTCAGATCGTGCCTTCGCTTTTTCAAATTTGATCGATTTTAATTTGGAAGGAATATTTTGAGCTTCTTCAACTATAATTTTTTTAGCTCTAGCAGCCATTATACCTCTCATAGTAGGAATTTTAATTTCATTATCTTTAACCAATCCTTTTTTACCGGCTAAAACAACTGGGAGTTTTAATTCGATTGTTTCTACACCATTATCTAACTCTCTAACAACACTTATTTTATTATTGTCTAAAATATTTATAGAGATTACATCATTGACAAAATTATATCCTAATAGTGCAGCCGTTAAGCCTGGCACAGCCGCCCCGTTAAAATCTAAAGATTCTTTTCCTAACAAGAGAAGATCATAATTGTTCTTTTTGGCGATAGCAGCAATCTCATGGGCTACTATTTCGCTATCTTTAGGTTCAGTATTTACTCGTATGGCCTCATTAATTCCCAAAGCCAAGGCTTTTCTCATTACTGATTCAACGGACGGTTCACCTACGGTAATCAAGCTTACTTCTGCTTGATGATTTTCTTGAAATTGCAAAGCTTTATTTACACAATATTCATCTAATGGATTAATAATAAATTGAACTCCATTTTTATCGAATTTTGTATCATTATCAATAAAATTCATCTTAGAAGTAGTATCCGGTACCGCACTAATAGCTACCAATATTTTCATATTATAAACATTTTCTCTGTACTAAAATAATAAAAAGAATCTATACTACAAGAAGTAAAAGTGTAATAATGCATAGATAGACGTAAATATAATTCAAATTATACATTCTAAGTATATTATTGCCAATTGGTAGAAACATCTAGGATTTTTAGTAGTAAACATTTTGCTGTAGAACTATCTTGATGTATTTTTGGAATTCTTTTAATTAGAAATCAATTATGAAAAAATTTATAAACCTATTATTTTCAACTAAAACTACAGCTATAATGTTAGCTCTTTACGCCATAAGTATGGCATGGGCTACGTTGGTTGAAAATAATTATGGTACGCCTGTGGCTAAAGCATTAATTTATAATTCTACTTGGTTTGAAATTATAATGCTTATATTAATACTAAATTTCATAGGGAATATACAAAGATATCAGCTCTGGTCTATAAAAAAATGGCCGGTTTTAATTTTTCATATTTCATTTATTTTTTTGTTTGTAGGAGGAGCTATTACTCGCTACATAAGTTATGAGGGACAAATGCATATTAGAGAGAATGAAACTACCAACCAAGTAACCTCTGAAGGAACTTTTTTAAAAACTCAAATTACGAATGATAAAGGAATAGTAAAAGCCTACAATGATATTCCTTTTATTTTTACGCCAGAAAATATTCCATTTCTATTAAAACCTTTTCAAAAAAAAATTAATTCCAAATATGACTATTTAGGAAAAATTGTTCAGTTAGAAAGCACCGGTTTTATACCTTGGGCACAAGATTCCATTCAACCATTACCGAATGGAAAAAAAATATTGAAATTAATAACTACAAGTGAAGAAGGCCGAAAAACTGAATTTATTGAAGAAGGTACCTCTAAACAAATTCAAAATGCTTTAGTAGCCTTTAATGTTCAAAATCCTGATTCTACGGCAATTCATATTACGTCAAGTCCAGAGGATGAACTGACAATTTCTTCGCCTTTAATGGGTAGAAGAATGGTTATGACCACTCAGCAAGAACTAACCGTACAAGGAGAGAATAAAGCACAACCTTTGCAATTGGCAAGTTTATACCAGTTCCCAAATCTTACTTTTGTAGTTCCTACAGCACCAGAACGAGGTAAAATCGTTCATTATGCGGGCGATAAAAACAAGAATTCTTCAGATCCAGACTTGATTTTCATGAAAGTATCCTCGGGTAATGATTCTAAAGAATTTTCTTTTTATGGAAAAAAAGGCTGGACAGGATTACAAAAACAAGTAATGGTAGATGGATTGTTGGTTTCAGTAGGCTATGGCTCTAAAATTTATAAGACAGAACCTTTTTATTTAAAATTAAATAAATTTATCATGGAGCATTACCCCGGAAGTAATAGTCCTTCTGCATATGAATCTGAAGTTTCAATTATAGATGAAGGCAAAGAAATTCCTTATAAAATATACATGAATCATATATTGAATTATAAAGGTTATAGATTCTTTCAATCTAGTTTTGATCCTGATTTAAAAGGAACAATTTTGTCAGTGAATCATGATTTTTGGGGAACCACCATCACGTATATTGGGTATGCTTTGTTAATCTTAGGCATGTTTACAACATTATTTTGGAAAGGAACTCGTTTTTGGAAATTAAATGATCAATTGAAAAAAATTGCAAAAAATAAAAAAATGATGGTTCTTTTATTGTTCTTATCAAGCCTAATCACATATTCTCAGAATATTGATATGCATGGCACTGAGGATGGATCCATAAAAAAAGAAACCATTGTAGAGGGTGTACATGAGGGGCAAAAGATTCATGAAAATAGTGATAATAGTTCCAGTTCCATTTTTTCGTTTAAAAATTCTATACCTAAACAACCTTTAGATCCGAAGATATTTTCAGAAACAATAAAAATTCCTAAGGAACATGCGGATAAGTTTGGAGAAATGTTGGTGCAATCTTTTGACGGTCGTATACAACCTACCAATACTTTAGCACTAGAAATTTTAAGAAAACTACACAAGAGTGATAAATTTTATGATTTAGATGCCAATCAGTTTCTAATTTCTATTTCTTTGGATCCCTTAACATGGTCGCAAGTGCCATTAATAAAAGTGGGTAATAAAGGGGGGGAAGATCTTAAAAAACTCACGCGTGCGAATGAGGATGGATATACCACTTTAATGAATTTATTTCCTCCCGGACCCGATGGGGTGCCTTACTTTGTGCTAGATTCTGAGTATAAAAAATCATTTGCAAAAAAGCCCGCGGAACGCTCTAATTATGATAAAGAGATTATTGAACTAAATGATAAGTTACGAGCCTTACAAGCGGTTATTAGTGGATTATATTTACGTTTTATACCTATACAAAACGATCCTAAAAATACTTGGACTTCTTGGGCTACTCCAGATTTTAAAACGGATAGTATAGCTACACGTTTTATAGGTGGATATTTTAGAGCTGTTATGGATGCAGAAAAAACTGGAAATTGGAAATTGGCTGATGAGCAATTAAATAGAATATCCGAATATCAATACAAATGGGGAAAACAGGTGATTCCATCAGAAACCAAAATTCATTGGGAAATTAGATACAATCATTGGAATATATTTTTTAAAATAATGATAGTCTATGCCCTTTTGGGTACGGTACTTTTAACAATAGCTTTTGTAAAATTATTTTTAGATAAAAGCAGTATAATTACATTTTTAGAGCGCAGTTTATTACTCTTGGTTATAATTACCTTTATTATTCATGGATTTGGTTTAGGAATTCGTTGGTATATATCTGGTCATGAGCCATGGTCCAACGGGTATGAAGCCGTAATGTTTATTAGTTGGATTAGTGTATTGTCTGGTTTTATTCTTTACAGAAACCGGAATGGATTTATACCTGCGGCTGGATGCTTAGTAGCTGTAATATTAATGGGTTTTGCCCATGGAGGGGACCAAATGAATCCACAAATCACTCCTTTAGTTCCGGTGTTAAAATCCTATTGGTTGATGATTCATGTTGCTATAATAACTTCCAGTTATGGATTTTTTGGATTAAGCGCCTTAATAGGTACTGTTGTATTGCTATTATTCACCCTTAATAATAAAAAGATTTCTTTAAAGGTTGAAGATTCTATAAGAGAATTGACTATTGTAAATGAAATTTCCCTAACCATTGGAATATTTCTATTAACCGTAGGAACTTTTTTAGGTGGGGTTTGGGCAAATGAAAGCTGGGGACGTTATTGGAGTTGGGACCCTAAAGAGACATGGGCTTTTATTTCGGTAATCATTTATGCTGTGGTACTACACATAAGATTGGTTCCTGGTTGGAGAGGCAAATACATTTTCAATTTATTATCTCTACTCTCATTTTCTAGTGTTATTATGACTTATTTCGGTGTTAATTATTATCTATCTGGTTTACATTCCTATGCACAGGGAGATCCGGTTCCTGTGCCTAATTGGGTGTATATTGTAATTGCCATTGTAACATTACTGGCCATTTCTTCTTATTTTGCACATAAACGTAAGTTTAATAAATAAAAATTTTGAATGCAGGATTTTCAATCAGAAATAAGATTTAGAACTTCAAGAAGCAGCGGTAAGGGGGGACAAAATGTAAATAAGGTTGAAACTATGGTTGAAGCCGTTTGGAATGTAAATGATTCTATTTTTTTTTCGGAGGATGAAAAACTACGAATCAACTTTAAATTAAAAAATAGAATCAATAAAGAAGGTGAGTTACTTGTTAAATGTTCAGAAAACAGATCTCAAATAGCGAATAAGAATTTAGTTTTAAAAAGAATCACTGATTTAGTATCTCGCTCTTTATATATACCCAAACATAGAATAGCAACTAGAAGAAGCAAATCTTCCATAGAAAGGCGTTTGAAAGAGAAAAAGAAGAATTCGGAAATAAAAAAACTTAGAAATAATTCTATTTTATAAAAAAAACACTCTCTATTAGAGAGTGTTTTTTTATCACTTATACTCCAATTCCATCAAATCCTTTCCTTATTTCCAACTCACTTAATTTATTTTACTTTCTATATCCTTATTTAACCTTTTCTTTATAAGGTTTAGTTTATTTGATCCGCTTATATAAATCTGAGTTTTCTTAAAAATAGTTTCTACTGAAGCAGTTTTAAAACTTAAATAACTATTTACTCATTTTATTTACTTTTTCTAATTTGTTTTTATATTTTTTATAAATTATAAAACCTATAAGAGCTAAGATTACAATGGGCCACAAATAACATAAGGTTACTATGATGGTCTGTAAAATAATCCAACCACTTACAAATGCTGTTTTCAATCTATAGAATAAATGATTGTTATTGTATAACTGATAATGATCAGTATTCGGAACTATATTTTCTTGAAATGTATCTTTTCCTATTAAATTAATTGATACCGTTGAAAATTTAATTTTATCAGATAAAATAGCTTGGGCTAATTTGGTATGATCTAGATTATACTGTATATGGTCTTGTTGTTTAATTAAACGCTGTTTATTTTTATTAGGAATATTAACAGTATCAAGTTTTTTTTGTGTTTGAATCAATCTTTTTTCATCTAAACTAAGTTCTTGTCCTTGGTATGTAATATCAGTGGCTTCAATTACCCTTGTGTTTAAGTATTCAATTTCCGCATTTACATTTGCTAAGAATTGGCTTAAATAGATTTGAGGGACATTTACATGAATTTCAGCCACCGTTTTAAATATTTTAATTTCTTTCGCACTATCTGCTGATATAGGTTCAATCGTTTTTGATTTTAGTTCTGAATTGATCTTACTGGTTGTAATATATCCACCTAAATCTATAACACTTTTTTCTATGTTTAAAGTGGATTTCAAAACATCTTTAACTTCCCCATCAATATGGGATTTATGAATAAACTGCTTATTCGTTTGCTTTAAGGTTGATTCTATTGCCATACTTTCAATAGATTCGTCTAAAGTAGAATCTTTAAATCTTTTTTGTTCACAACTTATTAAACCAATAGCCAAAAGAATTGGAAAAATAAACTTTTTCATAATATTTAATTTTATGTTCGAAGCAAAAGTATTGAGCAATCTCTTGTAAAGCCTATATCTTCTCTTATAAAATAATTGTAAATAAGTTTTACAAAATTGGGCTATTGAAAATCAATTACTTAAATTATTTTAAAATACAGAAAATAAAAAAACATGTATTTTTTATCCATTTTAAGTTTAAATTCTATAAATTAATTATTATTTTTATAATACATCTAAAAACGCAAGTTTTATATATCCTGAATATTTTCAGGTATTTCTATGCATTATTCTTTTCAATGTTTTTATTTTCGCAAAAATTTTTTTTAAGAATCACCCATGAAACAATTTTTATATAATTTTTTTCAACTGAAGGAAAATCAAACGACAATAAAAAAAGAGTTATTGGCAGGAATAATTACTTTTCTAACCATGTCTTATGTGTTGATCGTAAATCCAAACATCTTATCTGAAACAGGCATGGATCGTGAAGCCTTGTTTACTACAACGGCATTGGCTACCATTCTTGCCACTCTTTTAATGGCATTTTTAGCAAAATTGCCTATAGCCCAGGGACCAGGGATGGGACTAAATAGTTTTTTTGCTTTTTCTGTGGTTTTAGGTTTAGGTTATTCTTGGCAATTTGCTCTAACAGCCGTATTTATAGAGGGAGTGATATTTATTTTACTTACTTTTTTTAATATTAGAGAAATAATTATAAAGAGCATACCCAATGTATTAAAAGATGCTATACCTGCCGGAATTGGATTGTTTATTGCACTTATAGGATTTAAAGTGTCCGGCATAGTAGTGTCAAATCCTAATACTCTTGTTAGTTTAGGAGATTTTTCTCAGCACAATGTGTGGATTGCATTTGCAGGGTTAATTGTTACCGCAATTTTCTTTGCAAGAAATGTTAACGGAGCTATATTAATTGGTATCATTGTCTCTACAATATTTGCTTTTATTTTAGGAGATATAACTTTACCTGAGGGTTCGTTTATGAGTATTCCTCCTTCAATATCTCCCATATTTGGTAAAGCCATTGAACCTATGCTTACAGCGGAAGGTTGGAAACAGATTTTTTCAGTAGACATGTTAATTATAGTTTTTACCTTTTTATTCGTTAATTTATTTGATACGGTGGGTACACTTATAGGGGTAGTTTCGAAAATGGGTATTACAGATAAGGATGGAAATTTTCCTAGAATGAAAAAAGCTTTATTCTCTGATGCTATTGGTACAACAGCAGGAGCTATTTTAGGTACAAGTACCATAACCGCTTATGTAGAGAGTGCTGCCGGAGTAGCTTCCGGAGGAAAAACAGGATTAACTTCCGTAGGTACGGCTCTTATGTTTTTATTAGCTTTATTTTTTGCTCCTCTTTTTCTTATGGTTCCTACGGCTGCTACAGCTCCAGCTTTAATTATTATAGGATTATTTATGATTTCTTCAGTAGCAAAAATTAATTTTTCTGATTTTACAGAAGGTTTGCCTGCTTTCTTAACAATTGCTTTTATGCCTTTTACTTATAGTATAGCCGAAGGTATTGTTTTTGGTATGTTAAGTTTTATGATTCTTAAAGTTTTTTCAGGTAGACATAAAGAAGTTTCAATGACCGTTTATTTAGTATCTGTATTATTTTTACTAAAAATTGTTTTAGATGCTTTGCATATATTGGGATAGTAACCTATCTACATAAAAAAAGCTGTTTATATTATAAACAGCTTTTTTTATTTTATTTAAAAATTAATTAGAAATCTCCATAATTGACTTGAAAACAAGTAATTTTTAAATTTTTTCTCCACATATCTACTACTTGATTCCTGTCGTCCAAAACAAATTCAATATAATAGTTATTATTAATATGAGTTTCAAAAATTTCCTCTTTAACAATAGCATCTTTTCTCTTGTCCAAAGTTTTACGCATCCATAATTCGTTAAATGGAATTTTATATTTATTTAAAAACTCTAAAGTAGGCTCTTTAAATCTATCTTCCCGTCCAGAAACTAGTAATATTTTGTACCCCAGTTGCGCATAATTCTTTAATAAATTACCAATGGGTTCATTTAAATGATCGTCATTGCATTTGGATGCATCAAACGGATTTCTTCCATGAATCAATGCTAAAGTTCCGTCTAAATCGCAGATGATAGCTTTGGGTAAATCGGCTTTCTGTTGGCGGATTTCCACTGGTAGATTTTCAATTTTTGAACGAATTGAAAAATCAAATTCATTTTTTAAAATTTCAAATTGTGAATACATTTTATTTAAAACTTTTTCAGGTATATATTTACCAGTTTCTTTGTAACGTGTTTCACATCGTTTTAACAATTCATTTTTTTCAATATCAAACAATTTAAAAGATATATCTGCTCGCGAATTGTATTTTTTTATATAATTATCTATATATTCTTTTTTGCAATGGGTAGCATCTATTAAAACATTTATGTTTTTATTCAATAAAGCCGAGATTGAAGCATCAACCATTTCGGTGATTAAATTTTCTTGTTTATCTGAAAGATTTCCTTGAGTAAAGTTCATCATTCGGAAATCATCTCTACTTACTCTCATCCAATTCTCTTCTGTTCTTAAAAAGTATTTAGCAAACGTGGATTTTCCACTTCCTGGAGGTCCCACTAGTAACAATATATTTAAATTTTTTTTCATTTTTTATATTCCAATTGGTTAAAAAATATATAATATTTAAGTTATAAAAAAATTGGTTCAGTGTTATTTATAAACTTACAATCTTAGATCCAATGTACCTTCTACCCTCTCACCCATAATTCTATCGTATACTAGGTTTTTGAAATAGTAATTTTCTTTGTTAATTTGTATATAAGGTACTTTCAATAAATCCCAATTAATCATCCAATCTTTGATAGAACATTCCAATTTTTTATTAATTTTTCTTTTGTTTAAATAGTATGGATAATCCTCTAAAAAATTAATACCGTAAATCATGGTTAAGTAATGATCATTTCTAACCTTTAATGCAGGTGCAACTCCTTTAATAAATGCTTTACGTGGTTTGATAATGATTCCTTCTTCATTTTCATTACTTAAATCGTTGAACCAGTGGTAAATTTTTTCTTCTGCTATCTTTTTATCTTTTTCTGTTTTTATGGAAATGTGTAAAAAATAGTCGTCATTCACATCCTGATAACTTAAATTATCGTTGACAAAAATTTCGGATTCGTCTTCTTTTACAATTTTTAGAATATTAAATGGCTTAAAATATATATCTTCCTCTTTTCCAAAATGCGAAATTTGTTTAGAATAAATATCAATTGCATTTTTATAATGATCTAAATTTTTCACCCAAAAATTTTCTAAAGAATTGTATTGTCTAACTATATGTTCGGGATATTTTTCTTTAATCTCTTTAGAAGAATGGTTATTTCTAAATTGGATGTAATTTTTATAATCTGAGGATTGTTTTAAGGCTTCTATTTTTTTATAAACTTCAGAGTTCTTTAATACTTCAAAATGATTTTCATGAATATATAAGTAGCCCCCAAATTCATTTTCAATTAATCCTTTTCCTAAAACACTCCAAGGCATCAATTCAGATTGTATAATTATATATTCAATCCCATTCCAATCCAATCGAGAATGTAATTCCTTAAAGGCTTGTTTAGCCTTATCTAAATCTATATGTTCAATAATATAACCATTTCTACTAACAAAATAAGTTTTATTTAAATCTTTATGCAAATAAATGTCACAATAAGATCCCATATATTTCTTTTGCACAATCAGTTCTTCAATACCATTTTTTAAATAATATTGAATAGCTTCGTATGGACTTTCAATTTCATTTCTTTCCATAGACTTAGGTGCGGGTGAAATTGTGGGTGAAAAGGCATTTACTTTATTTTCACAAAACCAATCGATGCGATTTTTTAGTTTACTTAATTCATCCGTTTTTTCCATCATTTTTTAATTTTTAGTAATTATTGCTGCTTGTGTTGGTTGTGTTCCGTTTAATTGATCTCCTATACCGAAAAATTCTACATTTAATCCAATTTTGCCTTCCAGACATTTGTATATAAAAGATTTAAATTCTTTAGAGTTTAATTCAAATTTATGATCGTCGTGCCTAAATTTTAAATTTTCAAAATAATAGGGATTAAAATCAGAATTTGGAGTTGTAATAAATATTTGATTGAAGTTAAATGTTAGTGCTTGCTTAATTAATTTTTCAGCCTCATTTAAAGTATTATGTTCAATGACTTCAGTTAGAAGAATATTTACTTTTTCTTGAATTATAACTTAATCTAAGGAAGTATAAAAATGCAAATTTCCTGTTTTAAATCTTTCTGCCATTTTACCTGCCATCGATGAAAATTTCTCATCTTTATCTATAGCAATATATGAGGCTGTAAAATTTTTATTCATCATTCTTTTATAATAGATAAATTCGCCACAACCAATATCTACGATAGGTGTATTTATATCTAGTTGAGAAGTAATGAAATTTATACGATCTGCATGAGTACTATACCAAGTAAGATTAGCTTTAATATGATATTTATTCAAGTAATTTTCAAAAATGGGCTTAAAATTTAAAAATTGCTTTTCAGATTTTACCGCTCTTTTAATAAATAGATAAAATACGAAATATGGAACTTCATCAATATTGGTTAATATGCGTACATATTTTTCAGCAAAATCATCAGTGATATAGGTGAATACGCCATAGTTATTGGTTATATGAACAAACAAGGCAATAAGGTTCAGCAAATTTAATGCTTCAAATACTGATTTCGCTGTAATCTTTAAACTAAATATTTTTCCGCTTTTATGTGATATTTCTACACCTGTAAAATATCTGGACAGTAGAAATTCATCATTTTTATACCAATTGGAATCAATAAAGAAAGTTGGGATTTCTATAGTGCATTCCTTAACATCTGCTTCCCCTTGCGATATATTTAACCAATGGATGGATTTATTTTTATATTCGTTTTTTTCTTTTAGAAGATGAGAAAATAATTCTTTAGAAATATCTAAAATTACGAGTGGACTACAATAACTTTGAAAATCTATTTGATTACTGCTTTCTGGCAAATAGCTGTATTTAGAATCCTGAAATATAATTTCGTATTCGTTTGAATTGACTACATTGCCCACAATAATGCCCTTTTTAAGGGGTTTAAAATATAAACCTAAATCTGTTTGTGGATTTTTATAAAGAATATCTAGCAGATATTCATTTTCACTTTTAATTTTGATAAACATAACTTTATTATTATGATGCAAACCTAGAACAGATTTACGCAATCTTAATACGTAGTTAATTTTTTCTTGAAATTTTTAAGTAGATGGTCTGATTATTTCTTATACTAGTATATAAGGTTGAAATTCACGTATTATTTTCACTGAATTGTATTGAACATCATATTAATTGGTAAATTTGTTAAAAATTACTAAATGAAAAATAGTTTATATCACATACCAAAAATTAAAAATACCGATAAAAACAATTTTGTATTAATAGCAGGTCCTTGTATTATTGAAGGAGAGCAAATGGCTCTAGATATTGCGGGTAAAGTTATTGAAATCACAGATAAACTAGGGATTCCTTACATTTTTAAAGGTTCGTTTAAGAAAGCAAATCGATCACGTGTTGATAGCTTTACCAGCATTGGGGAAGAAAAATCTTTAGAGATTTTAAAAAAAGTTGGAGAAACCTATAATATTCCTACAACTACAGATATTCACGAAAATGAACATGCTGCTTTAGCTGCAAAGTATGTAGATGTTTTACAGATACCTGCCTTTTTAATCAGACAAACCGATTTATTAGTTGCAGCAGCTAAAACAGGTAAATATATAACATTAAAAAAAGGTCAATTTCTTTCTCCCGAAGCTATGCAATTTGCAGCTCAAAAAATCAAAGATTCTGGAAATGAAAATTATGCCATTATAGACAGAGGTTCTTCATTTGGTTATCATGATTTAATTGTGGATTACCGTGGTATTCCAACCATGAAACAATATGCACCCGTTATATTAGATGTTACCCACTCATTACAGCAACCCAATCAAACTTCAGGAGTAACCGGAGGACGTCCGGATATGATTGAAACCATAGCCAAAGCGGGAATTGCTGTAGGTGCTGATGGTATTTTTATTGAAACCCATCCGCAACCCTCCAAGGCGCTTTCCGATGGAGCTAATATGCTAAATATTAATTTATTGGAAGATTTATTAGGAAAATTAGTTAAAATTAGAAAAGCTATATTATAAGTTTCGTATTAACCATAAAATTTTAAAGTTATTCATTTATAAATATTTGTATTGTAAATATTCTTAGCTAAGTATAAAAAAAGTTTTACTTGAAACATACTAAAATGGTAATAAATATTATAATTAAATAACTTTGCGATGATGCAAAACAACTTGATTCAAAAATATAACGTTCCAGGCCCCAGATATACAAGCTATCCTACTGTTCCTTATTGGGATTTGGATACTTTTACACAAAATAAATGGATAGATTCATTACAAAAATCTTTTATTGAAAGTAATAAAAAAGAAGGTATTAGCTTATATATTCATCTACCATTTTGTGAAAGCTTATGTACCTTTTGTGCTTGTAATAAGCGAATTACTAAACAGCACAATGTTGAGCTTCCTTATATTCAGGCTTTAATAAAAGAATGGAAGTTATATCTTTCCATACTTCCAGAAAAACCTGTAATAAGAGAAATACATTTAGGAGGAGGTACCCCTTCTTTTTTTTCTCCTAAAAATTTGTACTATTTACTAAATACTATTTTGTCGAGTTCAATTATACACCCCAATAAAGAATTTAGTTTTGAAGGACATCCTAACAACACAAGTCAAGAACATTTACAAACTTTGTATGATTTAGGATTTAGACGTGTGAGCTTTGGGGTTCAAGATTATGATACGGAAGTACAAAAAGCTATACATAGATTTCAACCTTTAGAAAATGTAAAAAAGGTAACCGAATGGGCAAGAAATATTGGATACGAAAGTATTAGTCATGATTTAGTTTTTGGACTTCCATTTCAAAATTTATCTAAAGTTTTAAATACCATTGAAATAACTAAACAGCTTCATCCGGATAGAATTGCTTTTTATTCCTATGCTCATGTTCCTTGGGTAAAAGGTGTGGGACAAAGAGGTTTTAAAGACGAAGATTTGCCTAGTGGTGAGGAAAAAAGGGAGCTATATAAGAAAGGTAAAGAAAAATTAGAAGAGATGGGATATTTTGAAATAGGAATGGACCACTTTTCTTTAAAGACTGATTCCTTATACCAGTCGATGATGGATAAAAATATTCATAGAAACTTTATGGGATATACTTCATCCTCAACCCAAGTTATGATTGGTTTAGGAGTTTCGTCAATTTCTGACAGTTGGTATTCTTTTGCCCAAAATGTAAAAACTCTTGAGGAATATTACGATAAAATTAATAATCAAGAATTACCCGTTTTTAAAGGACATATATTAAATGAGGAAGATTTAAGCATTCGTAAACATATACTAAATTTAATGTGTTTGCTTGAAACTCATTGGGACGCGGAGGATTTAATTCATCATCATCCAGATATTTTTGAACGATTGCAGGAATTTGAGCAAGATAAATTGATATCCTTAACTTCAAATTCAATAAAGGTTAATGAAAAAGGCAGACCCTACATTCGTAATATATGTATGGCTTTTGATTTGAGGATGATGAGAAAACTTCCTCAAACTCAATTATTTTCAATGACTGTATAAATAATTTTTTAATATAATTTTTATGTTGAACACTTATTTGATCAAATAAAAAATTAGATTTTTTTTACAATATTTAGAATAAATTGTTTTGAATTAATAAATTTGCACTAGTTTTATATAATTAAAATTTTTATGGATGATTTACCCCTGAGTATATTGTTTACTGTACTTAATGTAACTGATACTATTTCACTACCTAAACTATTCTTAACCATATTCTTAGTACTTTTAAATGGTTTTTTTGTTGCAGCAGAATTTGCAATTGTAAAAGTTAGATCTTCTCAGATAGTAGTTGAATCTAGCCAGAGTCCAAGAAAAGCAAAAGCAGCTAAAACAATTGTCAATAATTTAGATTCCTATTTGGCAGCAACACAACTTGGCATTACGCTAGCCTCATTAGGATTGGGATGGGTAGGTGAAAGTTCTTTAACTCCAGTCATTTATAAAACCTTTACTTTTATTGGGTTTATAGGTAATGAATACGCAGAAATAGCTCGTAAAATTTCTTTTCCTATAGCCTTTATTATTATTACTATGTTACACATAGTATTCGGAGAGCTTGCGCCTAAATCATTAGCCATTCAATTTCCAACTAAAACAACCTTTGCAGTTGCATGGCCTTTAAAACTTTTTTATGCCGTTTTTAAACCCGTAATTTTTATTATGAATGGTTTAGCTAGTATAATTTTAAAAATTTTTGGAATCAGACCTATTCACGGTTCAGACATTCATACAGAGGAAGAATTAAAAATGATTATCTCTGAAAGTCAAGAAGGTGGAGCTATCAAAGAAACAGAAAGGGAATTAATACAAAATGTTTTTGATTTTGATAATCGAAGAGTGGGTTATATAATGATGCCTAAAAAAAATGTTTCTGCCATAAATATAGATTCTCCTATTGAAGAAATTATAAAATATACCTTAGCTGAAGGCTATTCAAGATATCCGGTTTATGAGCATTCTATTGAAAATATCAAAGGAATTTTATATACAAAAGATTTGTTTAAAGCTTATACTAGCTATCAAAAGAATCTAAAAATTAAAGAAATTTTACGAATACCTTTATTCGTTAGTGAGACAGCATTAATAAAAAATGTATTAAAAACTTTTCAGCAAAAACACTCACAATTAGCCATTGTAACCAATGAATTGGGAGAATTCTCCGGTTTAGTAACCCTAGAAGATATATTGGAAGAACTAGTGGGTGAAATTCAAGATGAGTACGACAATGAAGAACCTATAGTTGTTAATGTTTCTAAAGATATTTATATTGTAAATTCTCACAATAAAATATCGGATATAAATAAATTCATTCCCTACCCTTTTGAAGAAAATGAACACTATGAAACATTAGCTGGATATATTTCGGAAAAATACAATGAAAGGGAACTTAAAGTAAATGATATTATTGATTTAGATGAATATAAAGGTAAAATTTTAAAGATGTATAGAAATTCTGTTGAATCCATACAACTTAAAATTATCGAAGATCTAAATAATGATTCTAATACTACAGAAGCTGGCTAAATAAAATATTATTAGGTAATGATTTTCTAAATCTTTAAATTAATACAAATTAATTTTATCGTAAATTTGAAATTAATGGAAAATCAAATTAATATTTCAGAGATTCCTTCTATTAATAAACTTGTAAAGGATTATTTAAATAAAGAATCATTTGTAAGATCTTTTTATCATCAAGATTTTAATTATCAAAATTTAATAAATCAGTCCAAAGAAAAAATAAATAATTATCTCCATAGAGAAACTCTAGTTTATGAACTCAGTGAACAGCTGAGTAAAATACATTTATCTGATAAGCAAAAATTAAATTTAGAGAAACTTTCTTTAAAAAATACGGTAACGATTACTACCGGTCACCAATTAAATTTAATGTCTGGACCTTTATTTTTTATTTATAAAATATTACACGTAATTAAATTATGTGATTTTATGAATAAAAATCAAAAAGAAATTTATTTTGTTCCGATGTTTTGGATGGCTACGGAAGATCATGACTTTGAGGAAATTAATCATTTTTATTTTAATAATAAAAAAATAGAATGGAAGGATCAATTTAAAGATTATGTAGGAGAAATACCAACTACAAGCTTAGAAGATGTTCTACATCCTTTTCATGAAAAATTAAAATATTTTCCAAAGGGAAGACAACTTAGAGAAATTATTGAAAATTCTTATTTTACATCAGAAAATCTTGCAGAAGCTACTCAGAAATTTGTGCATAGGTTATTTAAAGATTATGGTTTACTATTTATTGATGGAAATAGTAGAAATTTAAAAAAGCTTTTTGTTCCATTCATCAAAGATGATATAAAATATCAAAAGTCATTTCATGAAATTTCGAAAACAATTAATTTATTAAAAGATAATTATAAGATACAAGTTAATCCTAGAAATATAAATTTCTTTTATAGAGACAATCAAGAAAGAAAAAGAATTGAACCTGTAGGTAATAAATATAAAATTGTAGATACTAAAAAAACTTTTAGTTCAGATGAAATTGTAAAAGAGTTAGATTTATTTCCGGAGAAATTCAGTCCCAATGCCTTATTAAGACCTGTTTATCAGGAAGTTATATTGCCCAATGTAGCATATATAGGTGGAAATGCGGAAATTGCCTATTGGTTGGAATTAAAAAAATATTTTGATGAACAAAATTTAATCTATCCTATTCTTATCCCACGTAATTCAGTTCTATTGTTAAATAGTATTCAGGAGAAAAAAATGCAAAAGCTTGATTGGAAAGGAATTAATATTTTTGAATCAAAAAAGAAAATTATAGATTCTTTGGTGAATCAGCTCTCCACTAATAAATTTGATTTAAAAAAATATGAAAATCAACTTAAAAATATTTTTAATGATCTTATTCATGAATCAATAAATACAGATTCTACCTGGAGAGATATGATTCTAGCCCAACAAAAAAAACAATTGAATGGTTTAAATAAGATAAATGAACGATTTCATAAAGCTGAGCGGTTAAAATACAATGAATATATATCAAACTTTGAAAAATTGTATATGGAAATTTTTCCATACAACCAGTGGCAAGAAAGAATTATAAATTTTTCAGAGTATTACGCCAATATGGGAACTGATTTTTTTGATCTTATATATTCAAATATTAATGAATTTGAATCTGTAATTTCAATAGTAAATATTGATAAATAATTTATTTACATTTGTACAAATTATATTAACTAAAATGAAAAAATTTTTTATTTTACTATCTATATTATTATTATTTAACGCTTTTATTTTTGGACAAAAAAAACAACACATAGTAGAAGCAAAAGAAACTCTTTATGGTATTAGTAAAAAATACAATATTTCTATTGAAGATTTAAAAAGAGAAAATCCTAAACTTTTGGAGAGAACACCCCAAATAGGTGAAAAGCTCTCCATTCCTGAAAATAATACGTCTAATAAAGTTTCTAATTCAAAGAATGTTGAATTAGAGGAAAATTCTAATAATAAAATTTCAGAAATTGGTTCATCTAAGGGAAATAAAACCAACAGTGAAAACATTTCTAAAGATGATATCATAGATAATATTGTTAGACAAAATTTAAATGAGCCAAATTATATTTATATAACTATAGAACCTAAAGAAACATTATATTCATTAAGTAAGAAATATAATGTGTCTATTGAAACAATTCAAAAACTTAATCCTACCATGGACATTCATGGACCTAAAATTGGAGAGGTTTTAAAATTACCTAATAAAAACTCAAAACTTAAAGAAAGAAAAGTTATCAAGTCAGATACAATATTAAATGAATCGAAAAATACTAGTTTACCCTCAGATTACTATTCTAAAGATGCTATTAATGTTGTTATGATTCTTCCTTTTCAATCTAAATCGAATAAGGAAAAAGAATTAGCATTGGATTTTTATTCAGGAGCTAAATTAGCCCTTGATTCTTTATCAAACAATGGAAAGAGATTTAACTTAAGTTTAATTGACAATAGTGATGGAACTAATTTTGTTGATATGATAAATTCTTACGATTTCTCAACTACAAATTTAATTATAGGGCCTTTATTTAAATCTGATTTAATTAACGTAGCAAAAATTAATAAAAATATACCTATAATTTCCCCATTTACATCTAGTGATGAGTTGGATGACTATTCTAATATTGTTATGTATAACACTAAAGAGCAAACATTAATTGAAAAATTGGCGGATGAGCTTCTTAAAAAGTATGATGGAGAAAAAACCTACATCTTATACGATGAAAACAATTATCAAAATGCCTTATATTTACAATCTCTTATTTTAAGTAGAAAAAATAATGCAGAAGTTATATTAACGCAAAATGCACAAGAGATTAAAACTGAGCAAAATTTAGTTACGGATGAAACGGAAGATATTTATGCGGTATTAATTTCTGATAAAGAAAGTCTTACTCAACAGTATTTAGACCAATTATTAGAACTGAACCAAAGCAATGTATTTCCTATTTCATTAAATTATTCCTATCTATTTGATTTACCTAAATATTCAAACCAACTACTACAGATGGGGCTTTTATATTCGGATACTAATTACGTAAATGAAAATGGATTTAATGAAGAAAAAACACTCAATTCTTACAAAAAGAAATTCTGTGAATCTTTAAATAAATATTCTGTTTCAGGTTTTGATGTAACTTATGATATATTAAACCGTATAGATTCTAAAGGTAATCTAGCCGATCATTCCATGAAAATAGAACGAAAGCAATTAAGTAATAAATATTATTTTAATAGAGTTAAAAAGAGTGGAGCTTGGACAAATCAAGGAGTTAGAATTATAAAATTAATGTAATAAAAAATATATAAAATTTATGAATTCATTAGTATTTCCTGGACAGGGATCTCAGTTTCCCGGGATGGGTAAAGATATCTATGATAGTAGCTCGGACATTAAAAAATTGATGGATTCTGCCAATGAAATATTAGGTTTTGATATTTTAGATATCATGTTTCATGGAACAAAGGAACAACTGGTTCAAACGAATGTTACACAGCCAGCGATCTTTATTTATTCTGTAGCTATTTCTAAAACAATCAATAATTCGAATATTAATATGGTTGCTGGACACTCTTTAGGAGAATTTTCAGCATTAGTAAACAATGGTGTACTAACCTTTGAAAATGGTTTAAAACTAGTTTATCAAAGAGCCTTAGCTATGCAAGAAGCTTGTGAAAAAAATCCTTCTACCATGGCAGCAATATTAGGTCTATCTGACCAAGTTGTAGAAGATATTTGTAAAGAAATTTCTAAGCCTGATTATATAGTAGTGCCAGCCAATTACAATTGCCCCGGGCAATTAGTAATTTCAGGACATGTGGAAGCCGTTCAAGAGGCTTGTGAAAAATTAAAAGAAGCTGGAGCTAAAAGAGCTTTAGTGATTCCTGTGGGAGGTGCATTTCATTCCCCCTTAATGAAACCCGCTCAAGACCAATTAGAAAAAGCCATAAATAATACCACTTTTTCATCCCCTACTATACCCATATATCAAAATACAACCAATACTTCTGTTACAAAAGTTGAAGAAATTAAAGAAAATTTAATTCAACAGCTTACCTCTCCAGTAAATTGGACAAAACTTGTAAATCAAATGATTTTGGATGGTTGTTTAACATTTAAAGAAACTGGACCAGGAAAAGTTTTACAAGGATTAATTAAAAAAATTAATAACTCAGTAGAAGTTAATAGTTTATAAAATTACAAAATTCTTCAAATTCAAATATTCTATATAAGTTTTATAAATAAGTAACAATTTTAAAAATATTGCTACTTATTTATAAAGCAATACTATAGTTATATTTAAAATGAATCTAATTTCATTAAAAAATGTGCATAAATATTATAACACTGGGAATAATAATTTGCATGTATTAAAAGGTATTAATCTAGAAATAAAAGAAAGTGAGATGGTTGCTATCATGGGTTCATCAGGATCAGGTAAATCAACCCTGCTCAACATTCTAGGAATATTAGATTATGCTGATGAAGGAGAGTATTTTTTGAATCAAGTTAAGATTGATAATCATTTAAGCGAATCTAAGGCAGCAGATTATAGAAATAAATTCTTAGGATTTGTTTTTCAATCCTTTAATTTAATTAACTTCAAGAATGCCATGGAAAATGTTGCTTTGCCCTTATATTACCAAGGGGTTAAGAGATCTCAAAGAAATTCAATAGCTTTAGATTATTTAAAAAGAGTGGGCTTATACGACAGAGCTACTCACATGCCCAATGAACTTTCTGGGGGACAAAAACAAAGAGTAGCAATTGCAAGAGCTCTAGTTACTCATCCTAAAGTTATTCTAGCAGACGAACCTACTGGAGCTTTAGATAGTAAAACTACTTACGAGGTAATGAAGTTTTTTCAAGAAATAAATATGGAAGGTAAAACCATATTAATAGTTACTCATGAACCAGAAGTAGCAGCACAGTGTAAAAGAATTGTACATTTAAAAGATGGAATTATTGAAAAAGATGAAATCATAGATCAAATAAAACTTTAATAACAATTAATACTATGTTTAATCTAGATCGTTGGCATGAAATCTTTTATTCAATTAAGCAAAACAAATTAAGAACCTTTTTATCTGGATTAACCATATCTTTAGGATTGTTTATATTTATATTACTTTCTGGAATTGGTAATGGTTTAAAAAATGGATTTTCACTTCAATTTATACTAGACTCCCCAAATCTAATTAGTTATATTCCAGGAATTACTTCAAGGGCTTATGCCGGTTTACAAGAATATAGAACCATTATTTTAAAAAATGAAGATTTAGATTTAATTAATAAGAATTATTCCAATCAATTAAAATATAAAACATCAACTTCGTCAAGCTCAGAAAATGTTTTTTACAAAAATGAGTCCGGAAATTATTCTATTATTGCCACTTATCCTGAAAAAAAATATATTGAAAAAATTATCATTACTTCCGGTAGGTATTTAAACAATTACGATTTACAGAACGAGTCTAAATTTGCTGTTATTGGTCGCCTAGTGCAAAAAGATTTATTTAAAAATGAAAATCCTCTAGGTAAATATATAAATATTGGAAATACAAATTATAAAGTCATAGGTGTTTTCAACAATAAGGATGGGGATAATTATGAAAGAATTATATATATACCCATTCGAACGCATCAAAACCAAAAATCAAATACAGATATTATTAATCAAATTGATGTTGTCTATAACGATAACATATCACCTACTAAAGCTATTGAGCTTGGAGAGAACATTAAAACAACTTTAAAAACAAAACTAAAGATTTCTAAGGAGGATAATAACGGTTTGATTGTAAGAAATAAAGCAGAAAATATGGAAAAACCTCTCGCTTTTTTCAATGTTATATCCTTTCTAGTATTGTTTATAGGTTTTGGAACCATAATGGCTGGAATTATTGGAATTAGTAATATAATGGTTTTTATTGTTAAAGAACGAACCAAAGAAATTGGTGTTAGAAAAGCACTTGGTGCACATCCTTGGAATATTATTGGTTTGATTTTGCAAGAATCCATATTTATAACTTTAATTTCAGGGATTTTCGGAGCTTTAGTAGGTATATTAGTTTTGAATCTTATTAAAGATCGTTATGTTGAAATTTTAATTATTAACCCTTCTGTTAGTTGGAAGTTAATTTTATATGCCACTTTAGCTCTTGTAATATTTGGAGCCATTGCTGGATTTATACCAGCTAGAAATGCAGCAAAGATAAAACCTGTGGAAGCATTAAAAGATTAATACATAAACTTAATAATCATGCTTATTTTAAATAGAGAAATTTGGAGTGAAATTTATTATACGCTTAGTAAGAATAAGCTTAGAACAATTTTAACGATGATTGGAGTTGCATGGGGAATGTTTTTGTATGTTTTTCTATTAGGAGCAGCAAAAGGAGTTGAAAATGGATTTAATAAAATATTTGATGGTTTTGCAACCAATAGTATATTTCTCTGGGGCGAATCTACTAGTGAACCTTATCATGGATTACCTAAGTATCGACCTATTGATTTAAATTTAGAAGATATAAATTATTTAAAAACTGAAGTAGAAGAAATTGAAACTATAGCCCCCAGAAGTGTAGCCTCTTCTGAACAAGGAATTATAAACAGGCATAAAATTACGAAAAGATATAGTGTATTTGGTGATTACCCCATTGCTAATCAGTTGGTAAAAAAAGAAATTATTCGTGGTCGGTTATTAAACGAAGAAGATATTAATCATAACAGAAAAGTAGTCGTTATAGGAAAAGAGATCGCAGAGCAATTTTTTTCTAAAAATGAAAATCCAATAGGTGAATATATTAAAATTAATAATACGTATTTTAAAGTTATTGGAGTTTATAAAAACCCTAATGGAAGTAACACCAGCGATAATCAATTATTTATACCCTTTAACACATATCAACAAATTTACAATAGAGGTAATAAAATTGGATGGATGGTTATAGTTATAAAGCCTCAATATGATGTAAAAAAAGCTGAAATAAAAATAAAAAATATTTTGAAACAAAGACATAAAGTTTCACCCACGGATGAAAAAGCTTTTGCCGGGTTTAATTTTGCAGAGGGTTATAAAAAATTAGTTAGATTTTTGGAAGGTATGCAACTACTTACATGGATAGTGGGGGGACTAACAATTTTGGCTGGGGTAATAGCCATTTCTAATATTTTACTAATAACAGTTAAAGAAAGAACTTTAGAAATAGGAATAAAAAGAGCTCTTGGTGCGAAACCTAAAGAAATTAGATACCAAATTTTGATGGAAAGTGTTTTTTTAACAATTTTTTCTGGTTTAATAGGTTTTATAGGAGGAATACTTTTTTTATTCTTTATTAATCAAATGATCGTAAACAATCCGAATATCCCGTTTTATAATCCTTCCTTAAGTATGTGGAATGTTCTTGCAGCACTTAGCTTAATGGTTAGTTTAGGATTATCTATTGGACTGATACCGGCACAACAAGCTGTAAGAATAAAACCTATTGAAGCATTAAGGGCTGAATAATATTTAATTAAAAAAAGTATCTCCAAATTATATTGGAAATACTTTTTTATTTTCTAAAAACTAGTTATTTACTTTAACAAGTTCAACTTCAAATAATAGCCAAGCATTAGGCGGAATCACTCCTCCAGCACCTTGAGAGCCATAACCTAAAGCTGGCGGAATTAAAAGAGTTGCTCTTGAACCTTCTTTTAATAAAGAAATACCTTCCTCCCATCCTTGTATAACCATGCCTTTTCCTAAAGGAAAATCTATTGGTTCATTCCTAGCGAAAGAAGAATCAAATATATTTCCGTTTAATAATGATCCTTCGTAATGTACAGATACTTTATCCCCCACTTTAGCCATAGAACCTGAGCCCTCATGAGAAATTTTATAATAAAGTCCTGAGGGGGTTTGGATCATTTCTGATTTTAATTGTTCTAATTTTAAGGTACTTTCTTTTTCTTTTTCATCTATAAATTTTTTATTTCTCTCAGAAATTAAATCTTTATTTTCTTCAAAGAACTTAGCAGCATCGTAGTTTTTATATTCATCCCCTTTTTTAAGTATACTAACCTTTTCAATTATAATAGATTCTAAAGGTCTATCTTGTGCCCCAGTTTTAGCAGCTGCTATTGTATTAACTACATCAATACCTTTAATTACCTCAGCAAAAATAGTATGTTTTCCATCTAACCAAGGAGTTGGAACTTCAGTGATAAAAAATTGGCTTCCATTGGTATTAGGACCAGAGTTAGCCATTGACAATATTCCACCACCAGAATGTTTTAAATTGTTTTTTTCATCTTCAAATCTATATCCAGGTCCTCCCATACCAGTTCCTTCTGGATCTCCGGTTTGAATCATAAAGTCTTTAATAACACGATGAAAAATAATTCCATCATAAAAAGGTTCTCCATTCTTCTTAGCACTATTAGGAATATTTCCTTCTGCTAAACCAATAAAGTTTGCAACAGTAACCGGAGATTCTTTATCAAAGAATTTTACTAATATATTACCTTGATTGGTTTTTATATTGGCATATAGTCCATTTTCAAGATGATCGTACGTTTGATTGTCAATTGTTTCCAAAGTTTTACAATTTATAAGGGTTAATGATACTAACAAAAAAATTATGATCTTTTGAATCATATTTTCATTTATTTTAAATCAAATTTAAGAAAATGTATAGTATTCTAAAAATAAAAAAGCTATTACAAAATTTGTAATAGCTTTTTTTATATTTCTATCGATGTCTTAGTTTACTGCATCAGATAATTCAGCACCTGGCTTAAATTTAGCAACCTTTTTAGCAGCTATTTTTATTTTTTCTTTAGTCTGAGGATTGATTCCTTCTCTAGCACTTCTTTCAGTAACAGAAAAAGTACCAAATCCAATTAAAGATATTTTATCACCTTTGCTTAAAGTTTTTGTTACATTAGAAGTAAAAGCATCTAATGCTTTTTTTGCATCTGCTTTTGATAGACCAGCATCAGCTGCAATTGCATCAATTAATTCTGATTTGTTCATGACAATTTATTTTTATATAAGGTTCTACATGTTGCGTGACACAAAGATAAGGTTTTGTTTCTTATGTACAAGTTTTTTCAATTTTTTTATCTTTTATATATATAAATTATATACTTAATTTAAAAAAGATATTTGATTGGTTATCAAATTACCATTTTCTGTAAATTTAATTAAGTCATTTTGAATAAAACTTGAAACTATTCCTTTATCTTTTTCAGGATATAATAAATGGATGTTAGCACCGGCATCTATACTAAAATAAAGATGCGCTTTACAATTTTTTCGAAATTTCCAAATTTTATCAATAACCAAAAGTGTTGATGGTTTTAATAATATAAATGAAGGTTTAGAAGTCATCATCATTGAATGTAAACTAAGTGATTCATTCTCAACTATGTACCCAAAAGATTCTAAATCTCCTTCTTTCAATATTGAAATTAATTTAGTTATATTTTTAGTAGCTTCGTTAAAGCGTACAGATGCATAGGGGTGTTCATTCATTAATTGATGCCCTACAGAACTACTTACTTCTTTAACCCCTTCATCCAAAAGTAAAACTGTATCTATAAAAGTTTCAAACACTGAATTAATTTCTAAAGGATAAGGAACTGCATATAAATTTGAGCTTTCAATAATATCCGGATGTTCACCCCATAGAACCAAGCCATTATATAATGATCTACAAGCGCTACCAGAACCTAGTCTGGCTATAAATGATGTTTTTTTTAATTTAAATTCTTCAGATAGTTTATCATCACTTAATATTTTACTCATTTCCATCAAGCATTTAGCCAATGCTCCGAACCCGGAAGCAGAAGAGGCTATACCACTACTATGCGGGAAATTATTTTCAGTATAAATTTTATAATGATATTGATCAATAAAAAGTAAATACTTTTTAAGTGATAGAAAATATTTTTTAATTTTTTCAGTAAAACTTTCTTGGAACCTTCCATCCAAGTATACCTCAACCTTAAATTTATCAGATTTATTAAATTCTATCTTTGTTTCAGTAAAACTATCTGTTAATGTATAACTTAATGAAGGATTTGCAGGGATTTGGTTCTCATATTTTCCCCAATATTTTACCAACGCTATATTGGAAGGACACTTGTGGCTGACTTCTCCTTTTTCAATCAGTGTATAATTATCCTCGGAAATAAATTCTTTTTCAGTTATTTTCATAAATTCTTATGCTTAATAAAATTATTAAAATGAAATAGTAAAGAGTCTTCTAAAGATTTAAATTTATAGTTAATTTTAGAAATTATTTTTTGATTAGAATAAGTCGTAGTGTTAATCAAAGCATTTACCACAGATCTACTTAATTTTTTTTGTGTAGGTAAAACTTTGGTAAGTAAGGCTAGTGATTTGATCAGAAAATTAGAAATCACAATTGGTTCTGACTGATTTATGTGTCTTCTTAAAATTGAAAAAACTTGTTTGTAAGAAGCATTCTCAGAAACAACTATATACTTTTCGTTAATTACGTCACTTTCCATTAGCTTCACAATTATATTAGCTACATCTTCTGCATCAACAAATCCAGTTAAACCTTTGGTACTATAAACTTTATTGGAAATTGCCATGTCAAAAAGCATTCCGCTGCTACGATTCCAATTTCCAGATCCCAAGATGACTCCTGGACAAATAATTATAACATTTAACCCCTCTTGTGAACCTCTCCAAACTTCCATTTCTGCAGCAAATTTAGAACATGCATAGGAAGAATGATAGGTTTTAAAATTCCATTCAGAATTTTCATAGATATCATTTTGATCAATCTCTGGGTCTAGTGTTGCTATAGAGCTTATATAACAGAATTTATTTATATTTTTTTCAATGGAAAGATTTACTAAGTTTCTTGTACCTTCAACATTAACTTTGTATAATTCTTTTTTATCTTTTTCTTGAAAAGAGATTTTTCCTGCAATATGATATATTTTTGTAACACCTTCCAGGGCTGGTTCCAGTGAATATATATCAAGAATATCTCCTTTGACCCAATGGATTGAATTAAATAATTCTTGATAATTAATCGGTTCATAAATTTTGAATATATATAAAATATTTTCTTTTAAATTTTCATCTCTAATCAAAACCTTTAGATTCTGATTTTCTTTTGCTAGTTTTAAAACTACATATGTTCCTAATAAACCCGTTCCACCGGTAACTAATATCATAGATAAATTATGAAGAAATTAATTTTTAGATAAATTATTAAATGAAAGATTTATATAGTAATTCATCATTTTATATAGATTAACTAATACAGACGTATGCAAAAGTAATTTAATTATCCTTAAAAAATAGCTTTTTATATAGTAATAATTCATTCAAGTCGATTTGTAAATAATTTCTTTAGGATTAGGATTACATTTGTTGGAGAATAAAAAATATGAATTAACAATGACGTTAAATAAACAATTGTTATTACTTGTAACCATTTATTTATTATCATTAATAAATATAAAATCTCAAAATAATTTAAATAGAAGGGTTGTTTGGAGTTTAGAAGAATGTTTAGAGTATGCAATAGCCAACAATATTACGGTTAAAAAAGCTATTTTAAGTAAAAACTCTTCTGATTTAAATTTAAAACAATCCAAAAATAATCGATTACCCAATCTAAATGCAAATATTAATGGGGGTATGACTAACGGAAGTAGTATAGATCCTATCACCTCATCATTTCAAAATGAATTTTATAAATCTGTAAACGGAAACATTTCTACCAGCGTAGCTCTTTACAATGGTAATAAACTTACCAATACTATTGAACAAAATCAATTATTAGTTAATCAAAATAGTTTGTATATAGAACAAGCAGAAAATAATATTATTTTAAGTATACTTGAAGCTTATGTACAAGCCTTATACACCCAAGAAGCTATTGAAATTGCTAAAAATTCAGCGAAGTCTACTGAAGACCTTTTAAAGCAAGGACAAATAAAATTTTCAAACGGAGCTTTGTCAAGAAGTGATTTGGCTGATTTAGAAGCACAAAATGCTACCAATCAATATAATATTGTATCAGCACAAACCCAGTATGCACAACAAGTATTAGCACTTAAGCAATTGCTTGAACTAGATCCAAAAATAGATTTTCAAATTGAAATTCCAGAATTATCAGACTCTAAAGATTTCTTAATACCTAACAAAGAGATTATTTTTGAACAAGCGGTAAATAAATTGCCTGATACTAAAATTTACGATTTAGAAAAGCAAATCAATGAAAAGGATTTGGAGATTGCTAAGGCAGGGTATTTACCTACCCTAAATTTATCTGGAAGTTTAAGTACTGGTTATTCAAGCACGCGTGATTATATTGACTTTGGTAGGCAACTAGACGGGAATAAAAGCCAGAATGTATCTTTGTCTTTAAATATTCCAATTTTCTCTAAATTTCAAAACAAAACCAATGTAGCTTTAGCAAAAATCAATATTCAACAAAGTGAATTGAATAAAATTCAGGCGAATAAAGATTTATATCAAAAAATTGAAATGGCATGGCTGAATGCAACCACAAATCAAGCAGAATCTAAATCTTCAAAAACTTTACGAGATACCTCCAAATTATCATACGACTTATCTATTAAAAAATATGAATTTGGTGGATCAACAACCACGGATCTTTTGGTTAGTCAAACCAATTATTTAAACGCCGAACAAAAGTACTTACAAACCAAATATATGGGGCTTTTATACCAACAATTACTTCAATATTACCAAGGACAACCTATTAAAATTCAATAAAACAAATATGAAGACAAATAAAATTAAAATATTAGTGATTGCAATAATTTCAATTGTATCCATATTTTTTATTTATAAATATTTCTTTTCAGCTTCTAAACCAACACTCTCCGTAGAAACTGTTAAAGTTGAAAAAGGAAATGTAAGTGAAGCCATAACAGCCACAGGAACTGTAAATCCTGTAAATGAAGTGACTGTAGGTACGCAGGTTTCGGGAATAATTGAAAAAATATATGTAGATTATAATAGTCCAGTAAAAAAAGGGCAACTTATAGCACAAATTGATAGAACCAATCTATTAGCAACTCTAACCGATGCACAAGCCACCTATTCCTCCGCATTGAATCAACTAAGCTACCAACAACAAAATTTTAACAGGCAAAAGAATATGTACAACGCACAAGTGATTAGCAAAGCAGATTTTGAAACGGCTAGTTTTTCATTGAATGATGCAAAAGAGTCCGTGAAACAAGCAAAATCAACTTTGCAAAAGGCACAAACCAATCTTGGTTATGCGAACATCTATTCCCCTATAGACGGAGTTATCGTCACTAAAGAAGTAGAAGAAGGGCAAACCGTTGCAGCTTCCATGAGCACTCCTACTCTATTTACAATTGCTCAAGATCTTACAAAAATGCAAGTGGAAGCCAATGTAGATGAGGCTGATATAGGAAATGTACAAGTTGGGCAAAGAGTAACTTTTACGGTTGATGCTTATCCTTCCATTACTTTTAACGGTACGGTTAATCAAGTACGTTTAGGAGCCACTGTAACCTCTAATGTAGTAACCTATACAGTTATTATTGTTACAGATAACAGCAATTTAAAATTAAAACCCGGATTAACCGCAACTGTTACCATTTATACAAAAGAATTAAATGATATTATTACTTTACCGGCTAAGGCATTAAATTTCACCATGGATCCTAAAATTTTGGAAATATACAATAAAGAACATCAATTAAATACTAAAATAAGTACCATTAATAAAAGTAATGATGACGATAAATATGTGTGGATCAGAAACAAACAAGGAATTTTAGAACAAAAATTAGTGAAAATTGGCGAAAGCGATGGAATAAATGTTGAAGTTATAAGTGGTTTAAAAGTAGGCGATGAAGTTGTTTATAGTATGAAAAATAAGCAAGACGGTACATCTTCAAACAAACAAGAAAGCAGTCCTTTTATGCCTAAAAGACCTGGAGCAAGTAAGAAAAAATAGTTGATTCCTTAAATATTTAGTTTAAAAGGAACCTTTACAAATAATTAAAAATACATGAGATGAGTAAACCCATTATACATATAGAAAATTTAAAAAGAGAATTTAAAATGGGGTCAGAGATTGTTCAAGCGCTAAAAGGAATAAATCTTACGGTTCAAGAAGGAGAATTTTTAACCATTATGGGTTCCAGTGGATCAGGAAAATCTACCCTTTTAAATATTCTTGGATGTTTAGACCAGCCTTCCGAAGGTACTTATGAATTAGACGGAGTAAGAGTTAAAAATTTATCCAAAGATCAGTTGGCTAGAATTAGAAATGAAAAAATAGGATTTGTCTTTCAGGCTTATAATCTATTGCCAAGAACCACCTGCATAGACAATGCAGAACTACCACTTATGTACAATTCAACGGTGTCTTCCAAAGAACGTAGAGAACGAGCGGTAACAGCTTTGAAGAGAGTGGGTTTGGAAAGTAGGTTAACCCATGTTCCCAGCCAACTATCCGGAGGTCAACAGCAACGGGTAGCTATTGCAAGAGCTTTAGTGAATCACCCAGTAATATTACTTGCAGACGAAGCTACCGGTAATTTAGATACCAAAACCTCCTATGAAGTTATGGCACTATTTCAAGAACTTAACGAACAAGGAATTACCATTGCATTTGTAACTCACGAACCCGATATAGCTTTATTTAGTCATAGAACCATAGTTCTAAAAGATGGTTTTATTATTAAAGACGAAGCTATTAAAAATAGACTTAATGCCTCGGATGAATTACAAAAATTATCCAACAAAACCGATTAAAATGAACTTATCTAACCTTTTTAAAATATCATTTCGAGCGATTTTGCTTAATAAGATGAGAACTTTGCTAACTATGCTAGGAATCATCATTGGTGTTGCTTCCGTAATTGCTATGCTAGCCATTGGAGAAGGTTCTAAACAAAGTATAAAAGACAGTCTTTCTTCCATGGGTTCCAATATTATAACCATACGCCCAGGGGCTGGAAGACAAGGAGGCGTACGTTTAGATATGAGTGCTTCTCAAACTTTAACCTTAAAGGATCTAAATTTTCTTAGCAAAAATGCCAATTTAATCACAGAAATTTCCCCGGTGGTTAATGGCAGTGGACAATCCATACATGGAGCTAACAACTGGCCTACAACTCTCTACGGGGTTACTCCGGAATATCTATCTATTAGGAATTTAGAAATTCTTGATGGAAGTATGTTCACAACACAAGAAGTCAATTCTTATTCTAAAGTCTGCATTTTAGGTAAAACGGTTATAGATAATTTATTTCCCAATGGAGAAAATCCAATAGGACAAATCATTCGTTTCAATAAAATCCCATTAAAAGTTATAGGAACCCTTAGCCCTAAAGGGGAGAATGCTTTTGGGCAAGACCAAGACAATATAATTTTAGCACCTTTTACAACAATACAAAAAAGAGTTTTAGCTATAACTTACCTAAATTCCATTGTTGCATCAGCCGTTAGCGAAGAACAAGCATCCAATGCAGTAGATCAGCTTACAACATTAATGAGGGAATCCCATCAATTAAATTCATCCGATCCAGATAACTTTAATATTTCCTCTCAACAAGAAATACTTTCAACCATGAATTCCACCAGTGAAATGCTAACTATACTTTTAGTGGCAATTGCAAGCATTTCCTTGCTTGTAGGAGGAATAGGCATTATGAATATTATGTATGTATCCGTAAAAGAACGTACCCGAGAAATAGGTTTGAGAATGGCTGTAGGAGCCAAAGGAAAAGATATTCTTATGCAATTCTTAATAGAATCTATTCTTATTAGTTTTACAGGAGGAGCCATAGGAGTTTTAATTGGTTTAATATCTACGTACAGTATTAAAACTTTTGCAGGCTGGCCGGTAAGCATAACTCTTTTTTCCATATTTATTTCCTTCGCAGTATGTACAGTTACCGGAATATTTTTTGGATGGTATCCTGCCAAAAAAGCCTCTGATTTAGACCCTATTGATGCATTAAGATATGAATAAATTTCGCCTTTTACAAAACAAAAAATTAGTATATTTTCTGCACTTTGTCGTTTGGGGAGTACTTTTCATTTCGCCTTATTTATTCTCTTATGGACAAGAAGAATTATCGTTTGTAGCAAGAAGGTCCTGGGTATCTTTATTAATCTATGCTTTTTTGTTTTATATTAATTATTTATGGCTGATAAAAAAATTTATTTTCAACAATAAAATTTTAATTTTTATAACAATAAATGTTATTGTTATAGCTCTATTAGTGATATTAAAGCACGAGTTAATATTTAAACTGCTTACAGAAGATCCTCATTTTAGAATACCATCCAGACCCTCACGTTCCTTTTTTATATATTTTGATAGCATTTCTATGATTATTCCCATGGTATTTGCTCTTGCATTTCGTATTAGCGAACGTTGGGTAAAAACTGAATCAGAAAAAAATGAAGTTGAAAATTATAAATTGCAAGCCGAGTTGCAGCATTTAAAATACCAAATTCAACCTCATTTTTTCTTCAATTCTTTAAACAATATATATTCATTGGTAGATATTTCACCGGAAAAAGCTAAAGAAACCATACATAGCTTAAGCAAGCTGATGAGATATTTGCTCTATGAATCCAATACAGAAACCGTACGATTAGAAAAAGAGATAGAATTTTTAAACAAATATATTGAGTTAATGAAGCTAAGGCTTACAGAGAAAACCCAAGTGAAAGTAAACTTTCCTAAAATTAGTTCATCCATACAAATTCCTCCTTTATTATTTATTTCAATTATTGAAAATGCATTTAAACACGGAGTTTCCGCCACACAAACTTCTGTGATAGAATTTTCCATGAAATTGTGGGAGGATAGAATTTCTTTATTTTCTAAAAACCATAATTTTCAAAAAAGTATAACGGATAAAAGCGGTTCCGGAATTGGTATACAAAACTTAAAAAAAAGATTGGATCTTTTATATCCCAATCAATACGAATATAGTTCAGAAATTTGTGGGAATGAATTTATTGTTAATTTAGAGATTAAATTAAAAACAAATGAATTCCAATAAAATATCTTGCATAATCGTAGATGATGAGCCTATGGCGCTTCAACTAATTGAAAATTATGTAAACCAAACGGCGTATTTAGAACTAATAGGAAAATTTAACAACGCTATTGAAGTTCTGGACTTCATAAATAAACAAAAAGTTGATTTAATTTTTTTAGATATACAAATGCCAGAATTGAATGGCTTACAATTGGCAGAAACCATAAAAGACCATACCAAAATAATATTTACAACGGCATTCGATCAATATGCCCTAGAAGGATATAAAGTAAATGCATTGGATTATCTTTTAAAACCTTTTGATTATAAGGAATTTATATTAGCGACAAACAAAGCGAAAGAATGGTTTGAATTAATTCATGCAAAAGAGCAAAAAGAGTTAGATAAAAAACAATCTCCGGAGTATTTTTTTGTAAAGTCAGAATACAGACAAATAAAAATAAGCTTTCATAAAATTTTATATATAGAAGGTTTAAAAGATTATGTGAAAATTTGGTTAAAAGATGAGCCTAAACCAATTCTAACTTTAATGAGTTTAAAAAAATTGGAAGAAGAGTTACCCAAAGATCGATTTATGCGGGTACATAGATCTTTTATTATCTCTCTTGAACATATACAATCCATAGAAAAAAATCAAGTCATTATCCATCAGCAATACATTACCATATCAGACCAGCATAAAGAAAGTTTTTACAAATTCATACAATCAAATTCCATAAATTAAGGAGACAAAAACATTGGCACGAGTAGTTTTATGAAAGAGTATAAATTTTATGGAATTAATTTTAAAGCAGGGCTAAAGATAGTTTTTTTTATTGTAGTTTTTTTTTAACCCTGTTTTTATTTATACTAATTATTTATGCTTTAGCTCCTTTTTTAAAAGGTAATGGAATATTTAAAATAGACATTGCAATTTCTCTACTTTACGCAGGTTTATTTTTGTTATGGATTGCTACTCAATTAAAAAAACATTGGGAAATTATTTATGATCTGTCTCATTTAACTATTACTTAGTTCAATAAGGAATGGATGGTAACTCTTGAACAACTCCATGTAATTACCAATTGATGTAAATAATAATTTTTTGTTATTTAACCCTCTGCACCCTAACCGTTAAAATTAAAATTTGAACCAGCATTAATTTTTTTAGCACCTTTTTCAAAACCGAAGGTTTTAAAAGAATTAGAAAATTTTGTATCAACCTTAAATCCCTATATTGATATAAAATTTTACACTTACGGATATAAGCAAGAATTTTCCTCTAATTATCGAGAAAATATAATGTATCTAAGGAAAATTTAGAAAATTATATTTTTATAGCTTCAAAATGTTGGGAAGGATTAGCAATTTCTTCTTGCGCCGCTACCAATTGCAATTCATATTCTCCCCGCTTATAGGTTTCCAACATTACCGCATAAACGGCTGCAGTAGTCGCTTCCAATGCTTCTTTACCATTTTTACCTAGTAATAAATGCGTCAACAATAAACCTGAGGTTAAATCTCCAACTCCTACCGGTTGTCGAGTACCAAAATCAAATAAAGGTCGTGCAATATGCCAAACTTCGTCCTTCGTAGATAGGATCATTTCAAATTGATCTGAACTTTTAGCTGCTTTGCTTAAATGTTTCACTAATACAATGTTCACCCCTTTTTGGTGTAATATCTTGATTCCTTGCAAAACATCGTCCATATGATTGATGGTTAAGCCTGTCAGTATTTCAAGTTCTAATAAATTAGGCGCCATAATGTCACTTACTTGAATGGCTTCATTTTTAAAAAAATCTGATACTCCTTCCGCTACTATGCAGCCTTTCTCTGGATGCCCCATCACAGGGTCGCAAAAATAAATAGCATTCGGATTGATGGATTTAATTTTTTTTACTATTTCTAAAATAGCTTTTCCCTGTTCCGGAGAGCCAATATAACCGTTTAGAATAGCATTACATTTATTTAATTGTTGTATGTTGTCTATACCTTCAACAATTTCCAATAAGTGGTGGGCAGGCATAACCTCACCCGTCCATTTACCATACTGTGTGTGATTGGAAAATTGTACGGTATTTAAAGACCACACACCTACCCCACATCGTTGCATAGGGAACTCTGCGGCACTATTTCCTGCATGCCCAAATACGACATGTGACTGAATGGATAAAATATTTTTCATCCTTAAATTTACTTTTATTTTAGGAAGCAAATCTATACAAATTATTTGTAAAAAAATATGAAAACTATAAGCTGTCAGGTACTCGGTAAATATATGTTAAACCACAGACAAACTAGTAATTTGGTACTACTTTTGAAATGAGAAATAACTAATAATTCAATTTAGTTTAATGACTATGAATAATAAAAAAAGCAAATTTCAAATTAAAAAAGTAGCTTCTTATATCCTTATGGGAGTTGCAGGAGCTGCACTGTCCGTAGGTGTTTTTTCTGCAATGAAAAAAAACACAAATCTTAGTGATTTCGAAATATTTAAAAAAGACCAAAATGAAAAAGGCTATTTCCAATCGGCAAGCTATAGCACTGCAAGCTATAACCCGCCCGATCTAACGGTAGCCGCTGAAAAAACCATCAATGCAGTGGTAAGCGTTAAGAATTATTCTTCCTACAGCCCACAGCAACAAAGACAACAGTTTATTGATCCTTTTGATTTCTTTTTCGGAGATCCTTTTAATAATTCACCTCGAAGATCACAACCTCAACAACCCAAAGATACACCTAACGGTTTAGGTTCCGGAGTAATTATCTCATCAGACGGTTATATAGTAACCAACAATCATGTTATTGACGGCGCTGATAAAATCGAAATTACCCTTAACAACCAAAAAACTTATACCGCTACCTTAGTTGGGACTGATCCCAATTCAGACATAGCTTTACTAAAAATTGAAGAAAAAGGCTTGCCTTTTTTAAATTTTTATGATTCGGACAATGTAAAGGTGGGTGAATGGGTTTTAGCTGTGGGTAATCCATTTGGATTAACTTCTACCGTGACTGCGGGGATTATCTCAGCCAAAGGACGTAGTTTAGATATACTAAGATCTAACTCTAAAAACCCTATTGAATCTTTTATACAAACCGATGCGGCTGTAAACCCTGGGAATAGTGGTGGTGCTTTGGTTAATACCAACGGCGATCTTATAGGTATAAATACTGCTATTGCTTCCCATTCCGGTGCGGGTACTTTTGAAGGTTATAGCTTTGCTGTACCGTCTAACATTGCTAAAAAAATTGTAGAAGATATTAGAAAATACGGTTTGGTGCAAAGAGGATATTTAGGGATTGGGGCTTTAGATATGAGTGATGATTCTGCGGTTAAACAATACAATGCAAAAAATAAAACTTCTTACAAATCTCAACAAGGGGTTTTAGTTACCGAAGTTCAGGAAGACGGTGGCGCTAAAGATGCTGGCATAAAAAAAGGAGATATTATTACCCAAATTGATGGGGTTACTATAAGAAACTTCCCTACCCTTTCCGGAATTATTGGTGAAAAGAGACCGGGAGACAACGTTTCTGTAACGATTATGAGAGACGGTAGTTTAAAATCTTTTAAAGTAAAAGTAAAAGACGCACAAGGAGGAACTTCTGTAAAAACTAAAGCAGATTTATCGGTGACTGAAAAATTAGGAGGAGAATTTACTTCTTTAACCGAGCAAGAAAAAGTGAATTACGGGCTTGAATCCGGGGTGGTTGTTACCAACGTGGATGCCAACGGAAAACTTAGATCCATTGGAATAAACGAAGGTTTCATTATTATGGAAATCAATGATAAACCTGTAAATAGTGACAAAGACATTGAAAGATTATTAAAAAATTACAACGGTACTGTTTCTGTAAAATACGTAGATCCTTACGGTAGATTTTATAGAAGGGGTTTCAAAATGAATTAATAATTGAAAAATATCAACCTATAAAAAAGCATCCGTATCAATACGGATGCTTTTTCTTATTAATGCTTTTTCTATTTAATTATTTAATAACTTCAATATAAATTAAGCTCTGAAAACAAGGTATAGTGGTGATTTTAAAATATTCTTGTTTTATAAAGCATACCACGATCTTTTTAGTTTATATCTAGTATTGAAGTATTGAAAATGAAACTTTTTAAAAATTAGGTTAATAATATAATATATTAAACTATCATGATATGCCTTGTTTGATAAATTAAATTTTATACCTTTGTAAAAGTTTAAACAAGGATATTTTTATAACTATAAAGGTTTGTGAGTCCCTTTCCATTTATATCTTTACAGTAGTTGTAACAATAATAACAAGTTTTTGACATTATTATCATTCTTTGTGAGCTCCTTTCATTTTGTATCTTTACAGCAGTTGTTACAACGCGCCTGGTAAAGGTTGCCCGTCATCGTATGTTGTGAGTTCCTTTCATTTTGTATCTTTACAGCAGTTGTTACAACGCGCCTGGTAAAGGTTGCCCGTCATCGTATGTTGTGAGTTCCTTTCATTTTGTATCTTTACAACAGTTGTTACAACATTACTGTATTCTAATTTATTCATTTTTATGTTGTGAGTTCCTTTCATTTTATATCTTTACAACAGTTGTTACAACATTTTCCATAGTTTTAAATTATTTAGCATAGTTGTGAGTTCCTTTCATTTTGTATCTTTACAACAGTTGTTACAACGTGTAGTACCTGTTCTTATCCCTGTAGTATGTTGTGAGTTCCTTTCATTTTGTATCTTTACAACAGTTGTTACAACCTTCTTGGTTGATTGCTTCTAATTCATCCAGTTGTGAGTTCCTTTCATTTTGTATCTTTACAACAGTTGTTACAACTATTTCATTTATTTCTTTTGATGTAGGCTCGTTGTGAGTTCCTTTCATTTTGTATCTTTACAACAGTTGTTACAACTTCATCCTTCGTATTCTCTCCATAATAGGCGTTGTGAGTTCCTTTCATTTTGTATCTTTACAACAGTTGTTACAACGTAACAGTAAAAGGGAAGAACGGCGAGCTTGTTGTGAGTTCCTTTCATTTTGTATCTTTACAACAGTTGTTACAACAATTTATCTTTGATTAAATTTTGAGTATTGGTTGTGAGTTCCTTTCATTTTGTATCTTTACAACAGTTGTTACAACCTCTAATCCTACAAAGGGTTGATAGATAAATATTTAGAAGCTCAATTAGGATTTAAAAAAAGAATTAAAAGCCATAAGAAAAAAACTTTTCTTATGGCTTTTTGATTTTCTAACCTAAAACATTTCTAATTGTTGGGGAGCTAAAGGTAAATTGGAGGCTTGTTTGGAAAAGAATATTTCCATTTGGGAAAATTGCTTATCAGTGATACTAATAATTCCTACTTTTCCATACTGGGGCAGTTTATTTTTAACTCTTTTTATATGCACATCGGCATTTTCTTTACTGGGGCAATTGCGTAAATAAATAGAAAATTGAAACATAGTAAACCCATCGTCCAACAAATCCTTTCTAAATCTAGAGGCTTGGCTTCTTTGTTTCTTGGTTTCGGTTGGTAAATCAAACAATACTAATACCCACATGATTCTATATGCATTGTAACGACTAAAACTCATACAAACTCAGGATACCGAATGATTCGGTTTTCTCCGATTATACATTTATAAAGGGAACTGGTGGTTGAGCTTAGGGCTACCAATAAAGGTTTTTTACTCCCTTCCAATCGTACATCCCGTGTAGCCAATTGCAAAAAATGTAATTTGGCTGATTTAGAAAGTTTTTCTTCTTGGCGATTCTGCTGCAACCATTCCACCACCATTTCATCCACAAAAGGACGATAGGGTTCCATAACGTCATCCGCCAATCCGTAAGGGTTGTATTTATTTTTATGAAACAGCCCTAGGGTTGGATTTAAGCCGGAACTAACCAAAGCTCTTGCTACCATACTTCTTAAAAGGCTGTAGCCATAGTTTAGAAATTGGTTGGGTGTTTCTCCTTTTCGTTCTCGAGTAAAATTCTCAAACATTTGTTTCCAATAGTATTGGGCAGCTATCCCTTCTCTATTGGTGGTATCTCCAGATTTTACCTCGTTCATATACTCTAACATCGGTTCAAAAGAATGCCCTAGTTTTTGTAATAAACATTTTTGTTGATAAATTTTAGTTTCCACCGTTTGTTTCCACAATTGTTTACGCAAAGGTTCAGAAAGACTTGTTTGTTCTCTGAGCCTACGGGAATGTTCTACATGACCGGCCAACGGTAACATTAAGGAAATGGGCAAATGGTAAGCATCACAGCTTATAATTCCTACATTGTTCTGTTGCAAAGCCACCATAAGGGGATGTGTCAAAGTAATTTGAGAATGATCGAGTACCAAAAAGCCCATATCTTCCACGGGAACTGTACCGTTAATTGTTCCCGTTGCAGGATCTTCAACATTTAACTGGTGATCTTTCAGTTTTAAATAGGCGGGATTGCCTACATAGATGGTTCGCTTAAGCATGAGTTTACAATTTTAATATTCGCCGATTTGCACAATCTCACCTAAATGATTAATTCTAACTTTAACAATATTTTCAATTTCTGACAATCTTACTCTTTTCCATGTCAAATCTTTAGTTTTTGCATGGGTTTCAACATTGGTTTCTAAATGATGCCTAAAAAAGTAATCTTTAGTGGCTATTTTTTGTACTCTAAATAAATGTTTACTAATAAGTTGGTAATTTTTTTTATCCAGTAAATTTATTTCAGCAGGATGGAAATCTTCAGAAGGGAAAACAAACATTTCATTTTGTTTTAGGGTAAATAAAAACGTCCAACCCAAGTCTTGTTGATAGGTTTTATCAATTACGAGCAAGTTTTGATTTTTCCTTTCAACAGCTTCCATAAATGATACTACTTTTTCTTGCAAATTCCCCTTTTCATCTCTATAGATAGCCACATGATGATTATTACCTTTACTGATGTAATCTACCGGTATTGGGTGACCTTTCTCGTTTAAAATCTCTTTTCCTAAATGATCTTTTTTTGTATGCAAAGGTTCTGCATTTGCAACTCCAAAAATAGTTACCCTTCGTAAAGCTTTATTTTTTTCCTTATTCAGCCAAATAGGATTTTCCTCTAAATTAGAAAAAGCAATTTTTGGATTGTTCCCATAATCCAACAATCTCTGTTTTAAAATTCGCTTTATTCCCTGGTCAACCACTTTTTCAATATTCAAATCAGGATCAACATTTTTTCTTATGGTAAATTTCTCTTCCAACTCGCGTAATTTTACCTTATTAGGCAAAGTTTCTTTTTTATCATCATCTAAATAAATAGGATTTTTGCTCAACGAATTTTTACCTGTAAAGGCTTTCTTAGGATCGTTGTTATTTTCTTTGAGTCTTTTTAAGAGTAAATTTCTGTGTAAAGAATTGCAAATTTTAAGAATGGTTGGTTCGTCAAATGAAGCATTTATCCTATATTCTTTATAAACATATTGTTTAATTTTACCGTAGATGGTTTCTTTATGCATCTGCCCTCTAGGGGTAAGAGTATCTTGTATTTTAGAATTGCCTGCAATTTTGTTTTTGTTTTTAGTAACTACCTTATTTTTATTTTTATGAGAGATTAATACTGTTTCTAAGTGTTCTCGCGCTTGTTGTCTAAAATTGGGAAGGGGTTCCTTAAATAAAGATTTATTTTTTCCGGATTTGCTTTTCACTTTTATAAGTTCTTTATCTTCTATGGCTGTAATTATTGGATGAAAGGGATGATTTTCATTTGTCCTAGCATTTTTATAATTTAAATATTGAATATGGGAAGGTTTAGTAAATGCAACGGTAAGTGCATCCATGGCATGATGGCGATGGTCATTTCTCTTGGTCCAATCTATAATTTGTTCCCCTTTTTTATTATCTATGATTTCTGTTAAGCCTGCTTGCCTGTATTTGGGTAAATTTAGTTCCTTCATTACATTTAACAAGCCCCAGTCTTCCCTTAATTTTTGAGTAACCGAACCGGTGGTAGAGACCACCGTAGGAGTAATTTGAAACAGTAAATCTTTCGCTTTTTTGGCTATGTATTGGGTATCTCTTAAATCTCTTTCGATAAAACCGTCTCCAATTTCAGTAGCTTTTTTTAGTAGTTTTTTATATTTAGCCTCAGTAATTCCTCCCTCCTTGGCTTTATAAAGATTTTCTACTCTTGCTATGAAATCTTCCAACCTCTGAGGACCATAATTGTTTAAAATATAATCGTAGGCAGTACTTGCGCTTTTTTCTCTATTAATTTTTTTGGGTGATAGGGTTTTATTAGAAAAACTATCGTCGAACAAAAGAGCTTTCGGTAGTATATGATCAATGTCGTACAAGTTAGAAAATAATTGTTGGGGTTCTATGTATTGGTTGGTATATAAATCTTTATAACTGTTTATTTTAAGTTCTTGGTAAAGTTTGTAACGAATAATATCGTTACGGCTTGGATTTTTAATATGAAAAGGGGCTTGCTGTAAAATTTCAATTATTTTTTGATGGTATTTATGGGCGGATTCCACTTGTTTAGAAAGTTCCTCTCTTTCTTTAGCATTTTTTTTCAACTCGCGGGCTAGTTCTACACGAATTTCATCCAACTTAAAATTTCGTTCCAGGCCTTGTGCTTCTAATCGGTCGTTTTCACTATCCAATATAGTATTTACAACATTTACCATTTGGTTTAATATTTTTTCAACCACTGGATTTCTTAAGCTGTTCTTAGGAAGATTCTCCAACCTGTCTTTTAATTTTCTTTGGGCTAATTCTTCTTGGGTTAAAGAGTTTTTGGAATGTCTATATCCTGCCAATGCACAGGCTTGTGCGTAGTCATTTTCTTTGATATAAACCGCTATTTTTTTTAATGCTTTGGTGCTTAAACTTCCATAATCATCTTTAAAAACTACCGTTCCTAATCGCTTGGCTTGCTCTAAAGTAAAGCCGAATTTTTTATGCAACTGTACGTATAAATATTCCATTCCGGTACGGGATTCTTTTTTTATCTCTGGCGGTATATCATCTTCATTGTAAGAATATAATAGGTGCCAAAGCTGGTAAGCCGGTTGTTTTTGAAATTGTTCACCTTCCCATTCCGAATGAAAATTTAGTATTTCAGTATCAATTCCTAAATCTTCAAAGATCGCTTGTACCGTATTTTTTATTTCATGAGCATCTAATTTTATATCTTTTAGGTTTACTTCTTCTTTCCCGGTACTAACTTTAAAATTTTTACGTAGATCGTATCCTGATAGGTCTAAAATATCTAAATATTTATTATACAATTGTTCGTTGGTAAGATTTCCTTCCAGTACTTTATAATTTAACTTGTATTCCTTACCCTTGCCTAAAATATTTAGGACTTGTTCGGCACTCATGCAACCTTTTAAATTTAGTTCTTCAAAAAGTAAATTTTTATCTTCTTGGCACAAATCTAACTCTTCACCCGTTTTTTTATGTTTTAACTTTACATTGTGCAACTGCTGCCAAATCTTAACTTCTTGAAATAATGGAGAAGATTTTGGTGCTACTCGCAAACCAACGGTGCGTGCTTTTCCGTTTTTGTCTTTAATTTCTCTTTGCTCAAATTCACAAAGGCTAATAAGGTTTTTTTTGGACTTTAGTTTACGTTGGTAAAAAATTATGACATCTCTAATTTTTTCTTTTAATTCACTGGTAAGTTCTTGGTGTTGTTGGGCTTGTACTTCCCAAATTTTTTCAAATTCATCCAAATAGTCTTGTCTATAAAATACTTGCCCTCTTAAACGAGCATGTTTATTTTTTTGCAATTGGCTGTATAAATACTGCCCTACCGTTTGTTTATTGAAATATAGTTCCTTACTTCGGTCGCTGATTGCTCCTAAGTATCCCGAGGATCCTGCAATTTGTCCGTTGATTTCTTGTAGCACAATTGCCAAAGTTTCTAAGTTTAGTTGTTGTGCTAGAGCTTCGTTTCTCCATTGGTAGTTCTCTAAACGTAGCTCTTTACCTTTTTTATCTCTCTTAATGCCTACTAACTGCAAGGGCTCTTTTAATATAGCCCATGTTTGAGTTTTATTTCTGCCTTTAATATTTTCTTTAAGTTCATCCGTCAATATTTCTGAATAAAACTGTTTTTGAAATTCCCAAACGCGTAAAAATTCATTTTCTAAATCGGATCGATAAAATTCAGGAATTGAAAAGTTTTTATGTAAAGAATTTTGGTAAACGTATTGCCCCGGGGTTAAATGATCCTCGTATAATTTTTTAGCTATTTCCATTCCGTCGATCAATTGACCGTCTTCTGTAATATTCACTTTCCGACTACTCTTGTAACCTCTTTTTTTATTTATGGCTAATAAAACTCTTGCAAAATCTGTAAGGCTTAAAACTTCCTGAGCAGCTTTGGCACGTAGTTCACAAATTTGGAAAGTTGTATTTTTACCATTTTCTGCTAATATGGTTGAGGAAACTATAAAATGATTTTCTGTAAGTAATTGGATAAGATTTTCTCTACGTAGCTTATAGCGTTGTAGATTTCTTCGAGCCGATCGTGCTTGAGCTCTTACTGCATTGGTAGTAATTGGTTTTCCCTTTTCAAAATTGGTTTGCTCATCCACCGTTAAAGGGTTTACCCTTACTCCTACTTTTACTATGGAAGATTTTTCATTTGTATCTTCCGCTTCTTTAACCAACGCCCATCCGATGGATGTAGTCCCTAAATCCAGACCTAAAATATGTTTCATAAATATGTGAATAATATATTATATTGACACAATATACATAAATATTTATCTTTAATAGGTATTCATTTAAAAAAATTTATCTATATTTGCAGTGAAAGGACTCACAATAAGGATTATTCCGTTGTGAAAACATTTAAGACGGGGCAACTCGTCTTTTTTTATTGAAATTATTTTAAGTTTTTGAAATTCTAAGCCAGTTTTAGTCTTAATTCCTTCCATTGTTAATGATTACAATTATTTAAATAATTGCCTATTATATCCTAAACCAAAGTAGTAGATATAAACTCGGATGTTTATTTAATTCATTTATAGATCTAATGTTTAAAAAAACTCTTATTTTTATAAAAATTTATCTCCACTCACATAAATTATGGAATTAACATTTAGAAAAGCAAACAAGGAAGACATTGAAGTTATTTGGGAAATATTACAACAAGCCATCGCAAGAAGAAAAGCTGAGGGTAGTAAACAATGGCAAGATGGATATCCTAACCCTCAGGTGATTGAAAAGGATATTGACTCTAATGCAGGATATGTACTGGTAAACGATGGAAAAGTGGTTGGGTATTGTGCTCTTTTCATCAATGATGAACCTGCTTATAGTAATATTGTAGGAAATTGGCTTAGTAATGGTGACTTTGTAGCTTTTCATCGTGTAGCAATATCAGAAAACTATTTGGGCAAAGGTTTAGCTAAGAAAATGATGAGTTTTATTAAAGAATTTGCAATAAATAATAATATACAGAGCATTAAAGCAGATACTAATTTTGACAATGCTGGCATGCTAGCCATTTTTAATAAATTAGGATATAAATTTTGTGGAGAGGTTACCTTTAGAGGTGCTTCTAGAAAAGCTTTTGAGAAGCTATTAATTCTTGAGAATTAATAGCTTAATTAAATTATTTTAGTCCTAGTGATTTTAAGGTATCACTTTTATTTTTATAACCAACTTAAGAATATTACCTTCCCCTAGACATGGAGCATGCGCATCTAGTGGAAAAAAAATTACAAAATTTTCAGGTTGTAATTCAAAAGTGAATGAATAATGATCTTTAAAATACTGAATATCTTCTATTTCATCATATTCAGTCAATGGATTTCTTAATATAGAGCGGGGAGCCCAGCCAAACATTTCCGTTTTTGAAAAGGGCACTTGTATATCTATGTATTGATTGTGTGCTTCTAAGTGGGTATTTTCAATTGTACCCATAGCACTTTCATTAATTATAGCAAAAATATCCTGATTCTGTATAGGAAAGGTTCCCATTTTTAAATTATTCATATCTAAATTTTGTATGTAATCAAAAGCTTTAGTAAACATGGGATGTAAAGCTGAATACTTAGATATGTTATGAATGGTGTCTATAATCATAATTACTTTTACACATAGTTGTAATCTACAAATATAGTTAATCTTTTTTTATGTAATTTTTTTTAATCTATCTTGTAAAAGTCAAACATTGAATTAATTTTGCCAGCCGTTAAGGTTTTTAATATAAATCTATTCTTAGTATTATATATGAAGATTTTAATTTAGGAAAGGACTAATTTATATAGATAAAAGTAAAATGAAAGAGAAAAATCCAAGGGTGGTATTACAAATCAATGAGCGCCCCAAGTTCTTGCAATGGATACTATTAAGCATACAGCATTTATTTGCAATGTTTGGCTCAACCGTATTGGTACCAGCTTTAACAGGAATGAGTCCAGCCGTTGCTTTGGTATCCAGCGGTATAGCTACCCTTACTTTTATTGTTATTACAAGAGGAAAAGTTCCTTCTTATTTAGGTTCTTCTTTTGCTTTTATAAATCCTATTTTAGTAGCGAAAAGTTTAGCTACTGATCCTAATTCTGGAGTAGGTTCCGGAGATTTTTTAGTGGGCTGTTTTTTTGTGGGTCTCACCTATGCTTGCGTAGCCTTAGTTATATCTAAAGTGGGCACCCAATGGCTCATGAAACTGCTCCCTCCTATTGTTGTAGGACCGGTGATTATGGTTATTGGCTTAGGATTAGCCTCTACTGCCGTAGGTATGGTAACGAATAACATTGACACACAGGGATACGATTTAAAATACGTTGCGGTTGGATTTGTTACGTTAACAATAACCATACTTGTTGCTGTATTTACTAAAGGTTTTTTAAGTGTTATTCCGGTATTAATAGGCATAGTAGGTGGATACATATTTTCTTCTTTACTGGGCCTGGTAAATTTTACTACAGTTTTACAGGCTGATTGGTTTGAAGTTCCTCCTTTTACTTTTCCATTTATAGATTATACGCCGGGCATCTCTACTCGTATTCTATTACTTATGATTCCCGTATCTATAGTACCTATTGCTGAACATATAGGTCATCAATTGGTGTTAAGCAAAGTTGTTGATAAAGATTTAATCAAAGACCCTGGATTGGATAAATCTATGTTGGGAGATGGGGTTGCAACCATGTTTGCGGCTCTATTAGGTGGACCACCCAATACCACTTATGGGGAAAATATTGGTGTTCTTGCCATAACTAGAGCTTATAGCATATACCTTTTTATTGGAGCAGCTATCTTTGCTATATTATTTGGTTTTTGTGGTAAGATAGCAGCGGTATTAAGTACTATTCCTACCCCAGTTATGGGCGGAGTTTCTATTCTTCTTTTCGGGATTATAGCTTCTAGTGGATTACGTATGTTGGTAGAAAATAAAGTTGATTTTAGCCTGAAACGTAATTTAATAATTGCTTCGGTTATCTTAGTGATTGGTATAGGGGGTGCCGCTATACATGTTGGCGATTTATTTTCATTGGAAGGCATGGCCTTAGCCTCAATTATTGGAATTGTGCTTAATCAAATTCTTCCGGGTAAAGAATCCATAGATTTCAAACAAATGTTTAAAGAATAAACATTTGTTTGGAAATATTTAATTTTAAATATATGTTATTCATAAACCATTATTATAATTGAATGATTTCTCCTCCTTTTTCTTGAAAATTTATTTTTATTTCATTAAAATTAAGTGGATTTATAGCAATGGTTGCATTCTCAATAATAGAAGTTTTAAAACCAAGATCTAAGGCATCTTTGGCTGTATAATACACACAAAAATCTGCCGCTAAACCGCAAACATGTATTTCTTTTATTTTTTTTGCTTTTAAGTATTCTTCTAAGCCTGTACTTTTCTTTTTTCCATTATCAAAAAAACCGCTGTAACTATCAATATTTTCATCCATGCCCTTTCTAAAAATAGCTTCTATTAAGTTTTGATTTAATAACGATGAAAATTCTGCGCCTTGGGTTCCTTGCACACAATGTTCTGGCCATAAGGTTTGATATAAACCTTCCAATATAATTTGGTCAAATATTTTATTTTCAGGATGTTGTGTTGCAAAACTTTTATGATTTTTTGGATGCCAATCTTGGGTTGCTACCACCAAATCATATTTCGCTTGAATACTATTTATTTTGGGTATAATAGCGTTGCCATTTTCAACAGCCAAACTCCCATCGGGTAGGAAGTCATTTTGCATGTCAACAATAATAAGTGCTTTCATAGTTCTAGTGATTAGATCTTCAAATTTAATTGTTTTTCAACGATTATTAATTTCTTTTTAAATAATCACTTATATTTGTTATTTAAAGTTTAACGTAACACTACTATAAACGTAACACTACTATTAGATATGCAGTATAACGATAATTTTTATTCAGATTCTGAATTTGATCAATTAAATAGTACTCCTATTCTTCCTAATACTCATATGCCTTTAGCAATTATTGCAACCTTTATTTCTTGTTGTTCTTTTAATTGTTTAAGTTTAATTTTAGGAATAATAGCAATTGTTTATGCTAATCAAGTTAAAGATAAATTTATTCTTCAAGATTATTTGGGGGCTAAAAGATCTTCTCAAACGGCTAAGATTCTATCTCTTATTGCCATTGGATTATTTGCCATAGGTTTAATTATCAATATTATTTTTCCTATATTTTTTAATACCATAAAAGGAATTTTAAATTTGGACTAATTCGCCTATGTAGACCTTGTGCGCATAGATGTTTTTAAAGTTTTTAGAGAATGAAAAAAGGTTTTAAATTTTTAATATGGTTGATATTCCTATTCTCGCTTTTATTTTTAGTCCTTTTTTATTATTATATAAATCCAGAAGAAACTAATTTAGGTTTTACTTGCTCATTTAAGGAATTTACGGGTTTAAACTGTCCGGGATGTGGAGGACAAAGAGCTTTTCATTTCCTTCTACATGGTGAATTTTGGAAAGCTTTGCAGTACAATATATTTATTTATTTTATTCCTTTATTTATATATCTATTATATGTAATTATAGAAGTTTATTTATTTAAAAATAAAAAATTTCAGCAAGGTTTTATATTTTCAAAACGGTTGGGGCAAATAGTATTAATTGTAATAATTCTTTATACAATTCTAAGAAATATTCCTTGTAAACCTTTTATATTTCTTTCTCCTCCTAAATAAAATTATATTTCTATAAATAAATAAAAAACGCTTTTTAAAAGCGTTTTTTATTTATTTAATATTACTTATAAATCTGAATATGTCTGAATCAGAGCTCCAAAATCCTTAATATTTAAGGATGCTCCGCCAATTAATCCACCGTCAACATCAGGTTTAGAAAAAATTTCTTTGGCATTGGCTGGTTTAACACTTCCTCCATATAAAATAGAAATTTCATCAGCAATTTCTTTTCCGTATTTTTCTGCTATTAATGAACGAATATACGCATGAATTTCTTGTGCTTGTTCTGGGGTAGCTGTCTCTCCTGTACCTATAGCCCAAACCGGTTCGTAAGCGATCACTACTTTTTTAATTTCCTCTGGGGACAATTGAAAAAGAGCAACTTCTGTTTGTTTTTTTACAACTTCAAAGTGTTTTCCTGACTTTCTTTCCTCTAATAATTCTCCGTTACAAAAAATTGGAGTTAAACCATTTTCTAAAGCAATTTTAACCTTAGCTCCAATTTGCTCATCGGTTTCTTTATGGTATTGTCTTCTTTCGGAATGTCCAATGATAGCTCCATCTACATGAACAGATTTAAGCATTTCTGCTGAAATTTCTCCCGTATAAGCCCCTGACTGATGTTCTGAAACATCTTCAGCATAAATATTTAAATTTTCATATTTTTCTTTAGCATTCGCTAAATATAGGTAAGGAATTCCTACAACTACTTCACATTTAGGATCGTTAGTTTTTACGTAAGAATCTATTTCAGCTAATAAAGTATTGGCTTCAGAAAGCGTTTTATTCATTTTCCAGTTTCCAGCAACTATTTTTTTTCTCATTTTAAATTCAAATATTTATTATAATTTTTCAATTTTTTTTAAGGATGGAAAGTCATCCCCATGATATTTAGCAACTACTATTCCTTTTTTTAATACCATAAATCCTGGATTACTTCTATTGATAGTTTTTATGGTGGTTTGGTCTGATATACATGCGTTTGGAATTCTTAATTTTTGTGGATCATTAGCCATAAGTACGTACTTAAGCCTTTTAACTTTTAAATCCGAAATAATTTTTTTAAGCTTTGCTTTTTCTAATAAACTCATTTTTTCTGCATAAGGCACCGTAATCACCACTATTTTATTTTCTTCTAAAATGGATTCTGTTCGATCTTGACCTCCACAATCAATAATAAAGTCATGCACAGAGGGTAAAACTCCTTCTTTAATTATTTTAATATCAGAATTTTTAATCTTCCAAGTTAATGTATCAGCCCATATATTTGAATTAATATACTCATCAGAAGTCATCCTTTTCTCTTCTTTATTTTTTAAATTTTCTAAGGTATATACAATGGATTCAACCTGTGGACTTCCGTCTTGCATGCCTTTTTTTAAATCTTTTCCAACAGCATAAGGTCTAAAATCTATAATTGGTAAATGAGCAATTCCTTGGTAAGCCACTACTATACATAGAATTAATGACAATATAACTATTATTTTATTTGTTTTGTATTTTAAAAATGGTTTTATAAATCTGATTTGCCTTACTAAAAATATAATCATTACTAATAGGATAATGTCTTTAATAAAAGACATCCAAGGGGTTAACTTTAAAGCATCTCCAAAACAACCGCAATCTGTTACTTTATTAAAATAGGCGGAATAAAAGGTTAAAAAAGTAAAAAACACGATAAGTGTAAGAAGTAAATATACTGTTAATCTTTTCCACATTCCTAAGAGTAACAACACCCCTACTAACACTTCAAGAATTACAAATAGAATTGAAAGGGGCAATGCAAAGTTTTCTAATATTGGAATGTTAAATACTCCGGGTCCAAAATACTCTTCTAATTTATAAGAAAACCCTATGGGATCAATGGTTTTTACAAATCCTGATATAATAAAAATAATCCCTACAATAATTCTAACTAAATGGGTGATATATTTCATTTATTATTTCCTTGATTGTTTAAGAGAATAAGTGCAAATACTGCATAGTTAACGATATCAAAATAATTGGCTTCCAAACCTTCTGAAACTATTGTTTTTCCCATGTTATCTTCGATTTGTTTTACTCTTAACAATTTTTGTAAAATTAGATCTGTTATGGAGCTTATACGTAAATCTCGCCAAGCTTCTCCATAGTCATGATTTTTAGCTAACATTAGATTTTTAGCTTCCTCGGCTTTTTTTACATACCATTCTAAAGCTTGCTCAACACTTAAATCCGGTTGATTGGCTACTCCTTTTTCCAATTGAATCAGTGACATTATGGAATAGTTAACAATTGCAATAAATTCATTGTCAATATTTTCTTCCACTTTTTGCTCTCCTTTTTCTTGAATGGTTCTGATTCTGTTCGCTTTTATATAGATTTGATCGGTTAAAGAGGGTAATCTTAATATTCTCCAAGCCGCTCCATAATCCAGCATTTTATTTTTGAATAATGTTTGGCAGTTATTTATAATCGTATCAAATTCATGAGAAGTTTGTGACATGATAATATTTCAATGGGTGTACTGCAAAAATAAGATTTATGTATATATATTCCTAGAAATTGAATGTTTATATTGTTGATATATCTTTTTTGTAATATAAAAATTAGTATTAGAGTTAATACCTTATTTTGAAATTTTATAAATTATATAAAGTTTTAACAATTAAATATATTTAATATTGTTATATGGAAATATATAGATTAATACCAATTGGATATATATCGCTTGCTATTGGATTCGTATTTTTATTGTTTTCCTGTAAAAAAAAGCGAGAATACTTTTTTAATGAATAATAAAGATGATATATTCATTTTAGCTGAGTATAACAAATCAAAACTTAATTCTAAGTTTAGCTACTCAAAACTAAAAAATCAGGGCATTTATGGGTTGTACAATTTTATATTTTATAATGATTCAACAATTTATTTTTTTGAAGACCAAGGACGCTTTATACCGAACAAAAACCAAGAAGCAACACTTGTATTATTTAATAGTGAAAAACTAATATTTATATCTGATTCAACTAAATATCCTTACATCTATTTAAATCCTAGTAAACTAAAATATATTAAATATAATGAACTTGATTCATTCTTAGTTGAAAAAGTTAATTTATTACCTATGAAAATAAAAGATAATCCTGGATATAGAACTAGAGTTTCAATTTCAATATTTAAAGATTCTTTACAAAATAAAAATTTTAATAAAATATTTAATAAATTTAAAACTTTTGGAAAATTAAATGTGCGAAATTTTACAACTGAAGAACAGTTGGTTGCTTATGTTAAATTTTATAATAAAACTTATAATCCAAAATTGTATAACTGGAAAAAAATTCTAACTATTAGTCAATAAATCAAATTTATTTAAATTTATTTATCCTCTGTGGAAGAAAATTTAATAAAATCAATACAATCCCAATGGGAAATAAGATGGAAGAACTAATTATTAGTGGATAATAAAATTTTAAACTTCCTAAATTAAAATAGATAAAGAAACCCTGAATCATTAATAATAGTTCAGTTATTATAAAGGCTATGATCACTAAGCCTAATCCTAAGGTGAATTTATTTAAATTTCTTTTTTCAATTTTAAGACTCATTAAAAAAAATATAAAAAAGGAATAAACTCCTAAAACTGTAAGATGTATAAATCCTATGTAAAAATTATTTATAATTATTATTTCATTAATAGAATTAGAAATAAGTAAAAATATAGGTACAATTATTTTTAAAATATAACTTAATAAAAAGGTATGATACGCCATGGAACAATAAGCAGGTTCACTATTTATTATAGTTTTAATCTTAGGATGAATATGTTTTAAATAAATTAACAAGGCAATGAAGTTTAAAATACTACTTAGATGTAGAAAAATATTTAGATAAGGAATTTGATTTTCCTGATATTTTAAAATAGGTAAGGAAAAGGAAAATATTACTGCAATTAGATTTAAATTGAAAAACGCTTTGCTATAGTTTGGATAAATGGATAATTTATTTTTTATCAACTTAAATAAACATGCCCATAAAGCAAATAGAAACCATCCCTGAATTTGAAAATGTAAAAAAAACTGTATAGCTAAGTGATATAAAAATGAATTTTTACCAACTATTGATATTACACCTCCTAAACCCCATATCCCTAAGGTGGAAATAACCATAAATATGAGGGAAGTTTTTAAGAATTTTTGGTCATATTCCTTCAAATTTATATTTTTCCATATTAGCCATACAAAGGCATAAGCACATAAAATATGTATGGTTGAAAAAGCTATGGAAATTGATCCATAGCCTTGAAAGGGAAAACTTAGCAACATACCCCAAACACTTATTTGCGAAATAATGTAAAGTGTCTTAAATTTTTTTAGATTACCATTATTTTTAGGTATAAAAAAATAGTAGATTGCAATAAAAAAAGATAAAAACATCCAACCTAAAATGGCTACATGGGAATGTGTATGTAAATAATTTCCATATAAATATTTAGTATGAAAGAGCTGGAAAAATCTAAGTATTATTCCTAGAAACGAAACAATTAATAGATTGGATAGATTTAATAGAACCCAGCTCTTGTTCATTGAAAAATAAAATAATTTAAAAAGTACTTTCTAACTGAATGGCTTTAGGAAATAGAATATTATTTTCTAAATGAATATGCTCGTGCAATTTTTCTTCAAATTCTTGAAGCATAGCCAAAGATACTTTATAAGTATTACAAGCTCCTTCAGGAGGTGTATAATTATTAGACAATTCTGAAATTTTTCTAAATCTATCTCCTTCTATTGAATGGTCATCTTTCATCATTTCAATAGGATTTTCAACGCTACCAAAAGGAGGAGTAGGCAATGGTTGACCATTGTTTTTTGCCTGAGTCATTTGTTTAATAAATGGAAATAAAATCATCTCTTCTTTTCTTAAATGAGTTTGTAAATCCTCAGCAGATTCTAAAAATATGGCTAAGATTTCATGCAATTCAGGATGTCCATCTCCATGTACTTTATCTACCTTAGTTAAAAACTGTGTTAATGGTGGGATTTTTTCTCTTATATACTCATGATAGGTTCTAACAATGTAATCAGATAATTGATCTAATGGCCAAGTATTAAAATCTTCACCAGAAGATTTATCTTTTATTACCTCATTCAATTCATTAACTAAGGTTGAATAATCTACTGATTTTTTTTCGCAAACTTGTTCTAAAGTTCTGTCTCCTTTGCAACAAAAATCAATTTTATGTTTTGAAAATACTGCTGCAGTTTTATAATTTTCAGCTACTATTTCTCCTACTGTAGCTTTTTTAAACATGGTTTCCATTGAGTAAATAATTTAATTTTATTAATATTTATTTTATTTTTAAGAAAGTTTCTCCCCTATCCAATCCGTCTATTAAATCCTTTAAACTGGTTGATAACAACATTTTACTTAATTCTTCTCTTATGGATTTAAATTTAAAGTGAACGGGACATGGTTGGGTTTCAGAACATTTAGGCAAGCCTAAGGCACAACCTTTATAAACGGATTCGCCGTCTATGGCTGAAACCACATGAGATAATTTTATATTTTCTAAATCTTTACCTTCAAGGTAAAAACCTCCCTTGGGTCCTTTCAATGATTTTATTAAATGATTTTTACCTAATTTTTGTAAAATTTTAGCTGTAAATGCAATGGGAGAATTAATTTCGTTAGAAATCTCTCTAATTCCCACTTTATAATTATTGCTAGATTTTATAGCAATAAACAAACAGGATCTAATTGCATATTCACAACTCTTTGAAAACATATGATATTTTATATCTATAATCAAATATATACATAAAAATAATAAAGGACAAATTTATCCTTTATTATTTTTATTATTGAAAATATTATTCGGTTTTATTAATAGTTGAACTAATCTATACGCCAAATATTTGAAAATAAAAAAAGCTAAATCTGAATGATTTAGCTTTATAGAAATATTCTTAATATTTTTATATGTATTTAAAACTATGGTTAGGCTTGATGTTTTTTAAGGTTTGATAGATTAACTTTATTACATTTTCCACATCTTTTTTATTAACCATTTCTACGGTGGTATGCATGTAGCGTAAAGGTAGAGAAATTAATGCTGAAGGAACTCCGCCGTTAGAATAAGCAAAAGCATCAGTATCCGTACCTGTAAATCGACTAGACGCTTGTCTTTGAAAAGGAATTTTATTTTTTTCTGAGGTATGTATAATTAAATCTCTAAGATTGTTTTGTATGGCTGGCGCATAAGAAATTACAGGCCCTTCTCCACATTTAATTTCCCCGTGTTTTTTCTTTTCAATCATGGGGGTTGAAGTGTCGTGCGTAACGTCTGTCACTATAGCAACATTGGGTTTTATGGTTTGAGTAATCATCTCTGCACCTCTTAAACCCACTTCCTCTTGTACAGAATTCGTTACATATAGCCCATAGCCTAATTCGTCTTTATTTTCTTTTAATAATCTGGCTACTTCAGCAATCATAAAACCTCCTACTCTATTATCTAAAGCTCTACAAACAAAATAATTATCATTCAATATAAAAAATTCATCTGGATAAGTAATGATACAACCAACATGAATTCCTAATTTTTCAACTTCTTTTTTTGAAGTTGCACCGCAATCAACCCAAAGCGTTTCAACCTTTGGCGCCTCTTCGGCAGCAGTATAATTTCTTGTATGAATCGCTGGCCAACCGAAAACACCTTCCACAATACCTTTACTAGTATGTATGTTTACACGTTTAGAAGGTGCAATCATATGATCTGAACCTCCATTTCTAACCACGTATATCAGTCCATCTTCTGTAATATAATTTACAAACCAAGAAATTTCATCCGCATGGGCTTCAATAACCACTTTATAATCGGCTGTTGGATTAACGATTCCATAAGCTGTACCATAATTATCGGTTCTAACTTCATCAACGAATGGCTTAATATAATCTATCCAAACTTTTTGCCCTTCGCTTTCTGCTCCTGTTGGGGATGGTGTATTAAGATATTTTTCAAGGAATTTAATTGATTTTTTATTTATTTCAAAATCTTTCATTTTATTTTATATATTATTTATTAATGATTGATTATCAAATTTAAGGAATTTATAAATAACTAATAATTAAATAAATTCGTAATAATTATTTTATCGATCATACATTTAGTTAAAACTATAGAAGTTCCCCATACAAATCAAAATCCTCCGCTTTAGTAATTTTTACATTCACAAAACTACCTGGGGATAAATATAGGTCATTGGCAGTAATAAGTACTTCATTATCCACATCTGGAGAATCATACTCAGTTCTACCTACAAAATAATCTCCTTCTTTCCTATCAATAATACATTTGAAATTTTTTCCAATTTTTTCTTGATTAAGTTCCCATGATATTTGTGATTGTATATCCATAATCTGATTTACTCTTTCCATTTTTTCTTCATCCGAAATAGAATCATCCAATTGGTATGCGGTGGTGTTTTCTTCGTGTGAATAAGTAAAGCACCCCAAACGATCAAATCTTTGTTCTCTTACCCACTCTTTTAGTTCTTCAAAATTCTCTTTAGTTTCACCGGGATATCCTACAATTAAGGTAGTTCTTATAGCCATATCCGGGACTATAGTCCTAAATTCATTCAATAAACGATTAGTTTTCTCCTTATTGGTACCTCTTTTCATTGAAGCTAAAATGCTGTCAGAAATATGTTGCAATGGAATATCTAAATAGTTGCAAATTTTAGTTTCAACTTTCATTAGTTCTAAAACATCGTGTGGAAATCCTGTTGGAAACGCATAATGTAAGCGAATCCACTCAATTCCTTCCACTCGTACCAATTCTTTAAGAAGATCTGCTAAAGCTCTTTTTTTGTATAAATCTAAGCCGTAATAGGTAAGATCTTGTGCTATTAATATTAATTCTTTAGTTCCGCCTTTTGCTAGAGCCTGAGCTTCCTGAACAAGTTTTTCAATAGGGGTTGAAATATGTTTTCCTCTCATTAAAGGGATAGCGCAGAAGCTGCAAGGTCTATCACAACCTTCGGCAATTTTTAAGTAGGCATAGTGTCTAGGAGTTGTCACTAATCTTTCACCAACCAATTCGTGTTTATAATCTGCTCCTAAAGCTTTTAATAATAGTGGTAATTCTCGAGTTCCGAAATATTGATCTACATTGGGAATTTCTTTCTCCAGATCTGGTTTATATCTTTCTGAAAGACAACCGGTCACAAAAACTTTTTCTATCAGTCCTTGCTCTTTTTGTTCCACACATTCTAATATAGTATTAATACTTTCTTCTTTTGCATTGTCAATAAATCCACAGGTATTAATCACAACAATATCTCCCTTTTGCTCATGAACCACTTCTTTATTATTCGCTTTAAGTTGATTAATTAGCACTTCAGAATCATATACATTTTTAGAACAGCCTAAAGTAATGATGTTAATTTTTTTCTTACCTATTGATTTTGTTCGCATGATTTATTAAGTAAAAATACTTTTTAAAGAATTTATTAAGATTTAATTATTTATTACGAGGGGTTAGATGATTCATAATAAATTTGTACAAATATATAAATGAAATTAGTAAGATAGCATTTGCAATATAAAAATATACTTTATTATTAAAGCCCTTCCAAACATTCTACCAATTTCTTAGTTAATTCTTTCCTATGAAATTTTTGGGTAGAATAAACTTTATTTGTAGGTAAATTATTTTTCCACTTTAGATATTCATCTAATATAAAGGATTTTAATTTATCGTAATCATCAAAGGTAAAATGCTCTCCGGCTTGGGTTTCCTGAAGAATCTTTTTTACATCTGAATCCGGATAACCTAAAGATAAAATTGTTTTATTGGAAGCTAAATACTCAAACAACTTACCCGGTATAATGCCTTTTGATTTTTCTTCTGGAAAATTGGTAATAAGTAATAAATTAGATTGATTCATTTCTTGGATTGCTTCCTCATGAGAGACATATCCCAGAATAGTGGTATGGTCTTTTAAGGAACTATGCTTAATTTTTTCAAGAATAGAATCTGCTATTTTTCCTACAAATCTTAATTGAAAATCCTTTTTAAAATTTTCATTATTCAAAAGTAGATCCTGTAAAACTTCCCATAAATTGGTAGGATTTCTTAGTGTTTCCAACATTCCAACGTAGGACAATATAAATAACGAACTAGAGGGCAAATTTATTTGGCTTTCTGAATCAAAACCATTGGTTATACAAGATACTTTCTTTGCCCCTAATTTTTCAAAATTAACCTTATCAGTATAACTGGTGGAAAGAATAAGATCTGCTTTTTGCAAAACTTTCTTTTCTAGAAATTTATGCTTCTTATCCGCCCATGAAGTTAGTTTCAACTGAGAATAATAAGAAATTTGTGTCCAAGGATCTCTAAAATCTGCAATCCATTTCAACAGAGGGAATCTTTCTTTTAATCCTAAACCAATCATGTGCATGCTATGCGGTGGTCCTGTAGTTACTAAATAATCAATTTCATGATTATTTAAAAATTTTTCTAGAAAGTTGATGGATGGCTGAATCCAATACTTTCTTGCATCTGGAATAAAAAAATTTCCTCTAATAAATACGGATAATTGAGAGATTAAACTCTCTTTTTTTTCTGTTTCAAACTGACCTGCCTTATAATTCTTATTCTTTTTACTAATCTTTTCAGCAATTTGGTAAGGTTCCCATATTCTATTTTTTAAGATTTTAACCTTTGAAGATATTTCTTTTTCCAATGAATCATCTAAAATGGGATAGGATGGATTTTCTGGTATATAAACAAACGGTTCAAAACCATATTCTGGTAAATATTTTGTAAATTTTAACCATCTTTGAACTCCTGGACCCCCGGCAGGGGGCCAATAATAGGAAACGATTAAAATTTTTTTTTTCATTTATCTGCACATTATATTAAGACTGAACTGAGTGTTTTTTATTTTTCCAGGAATCCCAAAATAAAAATCCGGCGCTTAAAAGAATAAAGATTATAAATGATATTTGTGTGATCGTTTTGCCTTTATGAATAACCGGAGGATCAAATGTAAATACAATGGTATGTGTACCTTTAGGAATCTTCAATGCTCTTAAAAGATAATTTGCCGGATAAATAGTTGCCGGTTTATCATCAATAGTAGCTGTCCAACCGTATGGATAATAAATCTCTGAGAAAATGCCAAGCTGTTCGTTGGGATTATACGATTTATAAGTTAGTTGATTGGGTTGATACTTTTCTAACGTTATGGTTCCTTTTAAAGAGTCCTTAGGTTTAGAAATATTTAACTCTTGTTGATATTTACGATTTACAATGGCTTGTTTTTTATTATTAATTTTTACCAATTGAGTTATTTCTTCGTCCGCATTATTAACAAAAACAAGATCATTCACAAACCAAGCATTTCCATTATTATTGGGATTAGGTATCGGACGTATGATTGAATCAGCGGTAATAATATATTTTGTATTCAACATATCCAAAATTGGAAAATTCAAACTATCCGTAAGATAAAAGTCAATTACATCTTGGTAGCGTCTTAATTTTGCACCGTGATAACCTCCAATGGATTGATGAAAATAAGAAGTATTCGTTTCGTTGAAGGGACTTAATAAAAGATTATATATTCTGTAATTGGAAGGATCTTTTTCTTTTATTTCTTCCAATACTTGATTGACAGGTATTACATTTAAAATTCTTGCTAAACTTGGATCTTGTTCTGCTCTTTGAATTTGTTGTTCTGATGCTTGGGTTGGGAACGGATTTTTGTAAAGTGATTTTTCTACAAAGTTTTCATCATTCAAATAACGTTTATTTACTCCCCATAAATCTATCAATGATAAGATAGCTAAGGATAATACCAAATAATCTGATTTCAATTTATTTAACAGTGAAACGTATAGTATTCCTCCTGTAAATATGACAAATATTAAAGTTCTTAATACATCTTTTTGAAATAAACTAAATCTATCTTCTTTAATAGCTTCCAGGATGGAAGTATTAATATATTCCCCTTCTAATTTGGTATGAAAACTAAACAGGTAGAGTCCAAATAAATATAAGATCAATAATCCTAGTATAATAACACCAGAACTGACTAGTAAAACCTTTTTCTTATAGGCTAATTTTAAAGTTTTATCATTGAAATAAGCGTAAAGACCCAGCAATGCAAGTAAAGGGATTGTAAATTCTGCAATGACTAAGGCAGATGAAACTGCTCTAAATTTGGTATAGAAAGGAAAATACTCAATCATAAAATTTGTAAAAATTCCAAAATTTTTACCCCATGCTAATAAAAAGCTTAGTAGTGTAGCAGAGACTAACCACCATTTGTATTTACCTTTGTAATAAAATAAGGCTAGTGTTGCCAAGAAAATTACTACAGCTCCTTGGTAAGCAGGGCCTGAAGTACCAGGTTGTTCTCCCCAATAAGAACCGTTAAATGCTTTTTGAAATTGCTGATATTCCTCTTCTGACTTAATGCTTTGCTGCAAAGCAGATTGTAAATGATCAGGTTTAAAACCCTTTTCATTGTTTCCACCTCCCATAAAATTTGGAACAAACAAATTTGCCGTTTCCAAAATGCCATAGCTCCAATGCGTAATATAATCCGTATCTAATCCTTTAACGGAGGATGTAGGATTTTGATTTATAGTTAATTCAGATTTACCTCTTGTCGTTTCTTTAGAATATTCATAGGTTGAAAGTAAGCGAGATGAATTCATACCTACAGCTAAAAATAAACCTACGATCAATAAAGCGGTTGAAATTGCAAAGGATTTATAGGTCTTATATTTTATAGTTTGAATAATTTCAACAACTGCAAATATTCCTAAAGCTAAAAAAAGATAGTATGTCATCTGAGGATGATTCGCCGCTATTTGTAAGGATAAAAATAGAGTAGATAAAATAAAGCCCCAAACATACTTTTTTTGATATAATAAATATACACCAGCTACAAATGGAGCAAAATAAGCAATGGTATGTACTTTGGCATTATGTCCAGCACCGATGATGATAAAAAAATAAGTAGAAAAAGCAAACATTGCACTTCCTAGCAGTGCATATTTCCAGTTCTTTAACCAAACCATACCTAAAAGAAAGAATCCGCTAAGAAGTAAAAAAAGATAGCTGGCAGGTGTAGGAAAATATCGAAGAATACGATCTATACTTTTAATTATGTCTGAAGGATAGTTAGCTCCCATTTGATAGGTCGGCATCCCTCCGAACATGGAATTACTCCAATAAGTATCTTCTCCATGTATCTTTCTATATTCTTCCAATTCATGCGCTCCGCCTTTGTAATGAATAATATCGGGTTGAGAGATATATTTGTTAGACAAAAGCGGTGTAAAGTATGCAAATGAAATAATTGCAAATAAAACAAGACAGCCTAAAATAGGAAATAAATTATTTTTTTTCATTTTCGTTAGAATCTATTTCTTCATAATCAATGGTTTCAGCATCCCAATTTATATCTGAGGTTTTAGACTTTTGGTTTTGTTGTTTGTACTGGGATTTTGTTTGATTATTTGTATTTCTATGATTTGTTTTAATAGTAGTTTTAGTAAAAAATTGATTTAAAAATTTAAATACAAAATAAGCAACAACAACAAAAAATATGAATTCAAATAATTTCGCCATTATTTATTTGCTTTTTAAATGTTAATTTATATAAATATTTGTAACCACTTTATTCGTCATCTTTTGGTAGTCTCCATCTTTACTAGCCGTTTGACTTTCAGTAACAGATGTTGTTAAAGTACCTTTAGAAACCCAACCAGACTTTATATCTAAAATTATTTTTCCGCTTTGAGAGCCTGTTAAACTAGCCTTTAAGCTTACACCATCTTTTTTATCAGATTGCGATTGGGAGGGAATATCTGCAAATAATTTTACTACGGCTGTATTAGCATCTACACTTACTAACTGATTGTAGCCTTTCCCTTTCATAGCTGGATCGTTGTTCCATTTTCCTCCAACTTTAATCCCTTCTGATGGGAATTTCATAAGGCTATTTTCAAATTGTGCTTTAAATACATTCTCATTAACTCCCTTTTTAAAATCGTTTATAAACTCCGTTAATTCTTTACCTTTTAAGTCGTTTTTAACAGCATTTTTGGCTTTATCGTAGATACTTTCAAATCCACTTACCTGTAAAATGGATCCATTGACATTCATTTTTATAATAAAGGATAATTCGCTAATGGCTTTATACATTTTCCATAAGCGTGCTTGTTCTGGATTTGTAGGTTGTTTACCATTAGTGTCCAAAATGGTTTGTTGTTTTCCGTCTGCCTTCATAATTAATTTTCGACCTCCCATTTTTACTTGAAGGGTATATACCCCATCTGTAAAATCTGAGACTGTAAAACTTAAAGGCTCAATAGATTCCTGTACGAGTGGCTTACTAGTCTCGTTTACAGTTTTTTTCTCTCCATTTTCATCTTTTCCAGACGCTGATAAAGTTTGTGTTTGGGTGTTTACTTCTCTTATATTAAAATTATAGGTTTTGCCTTTTTCTAAATTATAAACTAGGTGGTATGCACCATCAGTACTTTGATAAATTCCTGTTAAATTCTCCGTAGAAGGTTGTTCTAAAACGTTAATTAATGGTGTAGCAGGAGAATTAAAATGGGTTAGGCTATCACCTTTTGTTGTATTAGAATTTTGAACAGAAGTATCTATTAATTTAGATTCTTCTTTATTCTTACAAGAAACTATAGTTAAAACTAAAGCTGAAATTACAGACAATACTGTAAGAGATTTTTTCATTGGATGAAATTTTTTGCAATTTAACAAGATAATTTATAAATGTATGAGTTAAATACACAAAACCTGCCAATATTTAACATGTTTTTAGGAATTATTTTTTACAAAAATTTATTTAATCTTTTATTTAATAACTTTAAATATAATATTTAATTATCACACATTTATATATATAAAATTTATTTTTGTGAAATATATAAAAAGCATATTTAAAATTGGACGAAATAAATTTATTAGATAAGAAAGTTCAGGAATATATATATGAACATATAAATGCAGATTTAGTAGAACTAAGAATGAAAAAATCTCCTTTTAAAAACATTAGTTCTCTACAGCTGGTGCAACAAATACAAGGGAAAAGAATTGCTCAAAAAAAATTCCCCATATTATTTAATAATGATCAAATTATATATCCTCCACATTTAAATTTAGAACAAGCTTCGTCACAAAGTACAGCTTTATTTAAACAAAAGATTATTGAGGGAAAAATTGGTACGGATTTAACTGGTGGAATGGGAATAGATACTCTATTTCTCTCTGAAAATAGGGATAAGTTTTACTATGTAGAACCTAACCTAAATTTATTTAACATTACCAAACATAATTTTAAGGTGTTAAAAAAAGATAACATTGTTTTAGAGAATTGTTCCGCTGAAGAATTTATATCAAAGCAAAAGACTGGTTTAGATTTTATCTTTATGGATCCTTCCAGAAGAGATGAAAATAAGAATAAAAAAATATTGCTTGAAGATTTATGTCCAAATGTTATGGAGATTAAAGAACAATTATTCAAACTAGCTCCGTGCGTTTATATTAAGCTTTCTCCTTTATTAGATATAAAAAGAAGTATTGAATTGCTTCCTATCCAAAAAATTTATATTCTATCCGTGAAAAATGAAGTAAAAGAGTTAATATTTAAATTACATATCGATAGTTTTTCAAACAACCCTGAAATTCATTGCATCAATTTAGAGTCTAATCAACCCAGTTTTAATTTTAATTATAATGAAGAAAATAGATGCTTGTGCTCTAAATTGTCCGTTCCAAAAAAATATCTTTATATGCCTAATGCTTCCATATTAAAATCTGGAGCATTTAAATTATTAGGAAATTCTTATCAATTAGACAAATTAGACAACAATACACATATTTATACCTTAGATATAAAGCTTGAAAATTTCCCCGGTAGAATTTTTAAAGTTATTGATCTAAATTTCCAACCTAATAATTATGATGTAAAAAAGTTTAACATCATTACAAAAAACTATCCTTTGAATATTGATGAAATTAAAAAAAAATATAAACTGTTGGAGGGTGGAAATTTATACTTAATTTTCTTAAAAGCAAAAAACAAAACTTATAAAATTGTGTGTTCTCTTGTATAATATTAGTTTGGCAATTTATTTGTTAGTTGGATAATAAAAAATTATGAAAATAAAATATATATTTCTTTTATTGATAGTATCTATAGCCGGAATTTTGTTTTACACAAATCCTTCAAAACCTGTAGTAGATAATTTTATTAAACAAAAATTTATTTCTGTTTTTAATGATAAGGTTTCTCAGGAAATTAGCCAATCCAATGATCCTAAATTACGCTTATTGGCTAATTTGGGTAAAAATTTACTACCTCTAGCCGGTGATCAATGGATAAATGAGAAGATTGATAGCAGAATAAGAAACAAAAATTATTATTTGCTTACTGTCATTGAATTAAATTATAGAGATCAGTGGAATCCCATAGGGATTGGAATTTTTAATAGAGTTTTTTTATTCCCTAAAGTTGAAGAAGAAATTAATAACTTTGATTTTAAAGAGGAATTTAATAAACTATTACATTAAAGGATTTAGTTTTAAATTATTTCAAATAAAAAACATTAAATGGTAACCATTTAATGTTTTTTATTGCTTTAATGATAGCCAATATTTATGATAAAATTTAACTATTTGGAGTTGAACTTTGATTTATATATGTAATAGATAAAAATTAATAAATTTATTACACAAAAAATTACAGAAAAATAAATAAGTATTTGATCATTCCCATCGCTTAATTTATGATGTAGGTAGGTTAAGATCATTAGAATTATGCTGACAAAAATCCCACAATAAGAGGTAATTGTATAGCTTTTTCTTCGGTCGTTATCTGTATCTTTTACAGCCATTATACTTTTCTTAATTCCGTACCATAAGTAAATATCGAAGCCTAATATCATCCAAATAACCAATCTTATCCATGTATCTAAAGGTAATGAAACCATTAATCCAAAACAGGTCAAAACACCTAAAATTGGTATTAGTGGTACTAGAGGAGTTTTAAATCCTCGGGGTGCATTAGGATTTTTCTTTCTTAATACAATAACTCCTATACAAACCAAAACAAATGCAAACAAAGTACCAATGCTCGTCATTTCACTTATTACGCTTCCCGGTATAAATCCAGCACAAGCACTAATAAATACCATGAATATAAAATTAGATTTTACAGGTGTTTTAAATTTGGAATGGGTTTGTGAAAAAATCTTTGGAATTAAACCGTCTTGGCTCATGGAAAAAAACACTCTACTTTGACCTAAAAGCATCACTAGAATAATGGACGAAAAACCTAGTAATACGGAAAATACAATAAATATATTGAGCCATGGGTAGGCAGGAATTATAGTTCCATCAGCTCCTATATTTCCCATTTGATTGATTGCTATAACTACAGGGGCTAAAGATTCTGTACCAGCATTGCTAAATTCTGTATAATTAACTATCCCTGTCATAACATACGCAAATGTTATATATAAAATAGTACAAATTAATAGTGAGCCCAAAATACCTATAGGCATATTTTTCTTAGGATTTTTAGCTTCTTGTGCTGCTGTTGATACTGCATCAAACCCAATATAAGCAAAAAACATTATTCCGGCAGCTCTTAATATTCCACTCCAGCCAAAATCTCCAAACTTTCCGGTGGTATTGGGAGGGACTAATGGTGTTAAATTTTCAGGATTAATATATTTAAAACCTAAGGCAATAAATATTAATACAATAGAAACTTTAAGTATAACTATAAAATTATTGAATGAAGCAGACCCCTTAGTTCCTCTCATTAAAACCAATGACATAGCAATTACAATAAAGGCAGCAGGTAGATTTATAATTCCACCTTCAAAGGGCGTTTTTAATAATTCTACAGGAAAATGAATATTAAAACTCAGTAAAAATTGATTAAAATACCCTGTCCAACTAGAGGCAACTGCAGCAGATGCAACAGAATATTCTAAGACTAAATCCCAACCAATAATCCAAGCTATAAATTCTCCCATTGTAGCGTAGGAATAAGTATAAGCACTTCCTGCAACCGGTATCATGGAGGCAAATTCAGCGTAGCATAATCCAGCAAAAGCACATCCTATAGCCGCAATTAAAAAGGAAATCATAACTCCCGGTCCAGCATAATCCCCAGCAGCTTTTCCAGTAACGGAAAATAATCCTGCACCAACAATGGCTCCAACTCCCAAAGCAATTAAAGCTATGGGCCCTAAAGATCTCTTTAGATTTGATTTTGTGCCAGACTCTTCGATTATATTTTCAATGGGTTTTCGTTTGAATAACATATTAAGGCTTAATTATTTGTTACAAAAATATTTAAAAAATTAATAATAATTGCAATCTTTAAGTACTTTAATAATAATATTTGACTTTTTATATATAAATGAAAATCATGAATTAAGAATTTTTTCTATTTTTAAATTCATATATTTTAATATATAATAAAATATATGAAAATTAACTTCATGGAAAAATAAAAATATATATCTAAGTATCAATAATTTAAATACTTAGATATGAGATTAAAAATTGAGATTTATAAGTATAAATAATAGCAAAATCTTGATAGATATTTGCCTAATGATTCTTTTATATATTTTATAAGAGTTTTGCCGATTCTTTATCTAAAAACCAATATAAAAATCCATTAGAAGGATTCACTTTTGCCGCAGGATATAATGTTTCAGAAGCAGATCTATTCTTTATAATTTCACTAACCTTTTCAGCTTTGTCTTTTCCTGTTACTAAAAAAGCAACGTGTTGTGCATTATTAATAACCTTTCCGCTAAGACTTATTCTTTGCATTCCTGTTTCAGGATGTTTAGCTACAACGCAATCATTTTCACTATTCCACAAATTCATTTGATCCGGAAATATGGATGCGGTATGACCATCATCCCCCATTCCTAATAGGATTAATTCAAAGCAAGGAGTATTTTTATAAACTGCCAAATTACTATTTAAAAGTTTAGCGTATCTCTGGGCCTCAATAGTAGGATCATTTTCCCCTTGTATTCTATGAATATTTTGAGTTTGAATTTGGTGAATATTCTTAAACAAATATTTTTCAGTCATTCCATAATTACTCATTTCATTGTCGGGTGGAACGCAACGTTCATCCCCCCAATAAAAAGAAATTCTTCCCCAATCTAATTTTAGATTTTGTTTATTATTTTGAGACCAATAATTAAATAACTGTTTTGGCGTAGAACCACCGGATAAAGATATATTTATATGTGGATATACGGAAAGTAAATTTTGTAAGAACTTAGTGAAATTTTCACTAAGTTCATCAGATGTATTAAATATTTGAATATTTTCTTTTATCATAATTCACAATAATTTTCATCGTTGGACAAATTTTTACATGGATAGCGAAAAGATTTATTTTCTCCTTCAATTAATCGATCTGCATTTTCTGGACCCCAAGACCCTGCTGGATATCCGTAAAGCGGAGCTTCGGTATTATTTTTCCAAAAGTCTAACAACGGTTGAACAAATTTCCAAGTGGCTTCTAAAGCTCCACTATCAATATATAGTGTAGGATCTCCCATCATACAATCTAACAATAAACGTTCATATGCATCAGGCAAATAAACATTATGCAGTTGCGAGTAATGAAAATCCATATTTACGTTTTTAACTCTATAACCACTACCAGGAATTTTCATTTTAGTTTGAAACGATACTCCTTCATCCGGCTGTATTCTTAGAATTAATTGATTGTCGTTGTTCTTATGAATTTCTTGTCCTGGAAATAAGTTTTGTGGAGCAGGGCGAAAATGTATAACAATTTCTGAAACTCTGGTTGGTAATCTTTTTCCTGTTCGAATGTAAAACGGAACATCTGCCCATCGCCAATTATCAATAAATAGTTTTAAAGCTACATAAGTTTCAGTTCTTGAATCTTTGGCTACGTCTTTTTCTTCTCTATATCCTTTATAATAATTTCCATTCGTATTTGAGGGTAGATATTGTCCACGAACTACATTTTTAAATAAATCATCGTCTTTCATAGGGCGAAGAGCCTGAAAAACTTTTAGTTTTTCATTTCTTATGGAGGTTGCATCAATAGACATTGGTGGCTCCATAGCTACAAGTGCTAACAATTGCATGAGGTGGTTTTGAACCATATCTCTTAATGCTCCTGAATGATCGTAATATCCTCCTCTATTTTCAATACCTATACTTTCAGCGGCTGTTATTTCAACGTGATGAATATAATTTCTATTCCAAAGGGGTTCATAAATTCCATTTGCAAATCGTGTGACTAATAAATTTTGTACGGTTTCTTTTCCTAAGTAATGGTCTATTCTATAGATCTGTTCTTCTTTATAATCCTCTTTTAAAATAGAATTGAGCTCAATGGCAGATTTTAAATCTGTTCCAAACGGTTTTTCAATTATAATTCTTCTAAAGCAATTATTTTCAATATTTAATCCTTCAGCAGCTAAATATTTTGGTATTACTCCATAAAGTGATGGAGGAGTAGATAGATAAAATATATAGTTCCCTTGTGTATTTTCATTTTTATCAATTTCTTTCAATCTTAAAGTCAATTGGGAATAGTCTTTAGATTCTGCTGTATTGATAGGTAAATAATGTAAAATATTACAAAATTTATTTAGCTCATCCTCATTTTCAGGCTTAAGTCCCGAAAATTTCAAGATTCCTTCTTTCATTTTTTCACGAAATGAATCGTCTGTAAATGGTGTTCGAGAAACTCCCAGAACAGAAAATTTTTCTGGTAAAGAATTTTGCTTATAAAGATCAAAGATTGCTGGAATTAACTTTCTATATGTTAAGTCTCCTGATGCGCCAAAAATAATTAATATCTGATTGGCAATTTTGTTGGTCGGCATGCTAATAAATTATGTTTTAAATGTAGCTGTAAAATTTATTTTTAATCTTTTTTAATCTCATGACCTCCAAACTGATTTCTCATAGCCGCTAGTAATTTCATTGCAAAAGATGATTCTTGCCTAGAAGCAAATCTTGTAAATAGAGATGAAGTAATTACATGTGCCGGTACATTAAATTCCATAGCTGCTTCTACAGTCCATCTACCTTCTCCACTATCTTGAACGTAATCCTTAATACCATCTAAATTTTCATTACCATCTAAAGCATTACCAATAAGCTCTAATAACCAAGATCTTACTACGGAACCTTGCATCCAAACACGAGAAACTTTTTCTAAATCCACATTATAAGGGGAATTTTTCATAATCTCAAAACCTTCTGCATAGGCTTGCATCATTCCATATTCTATACCGTTATGAATCATCTTAACCATATGCCCAGAACCTACTTCTCCACAACGTAAATATCCATTTTCTGGGGCTAATGATTTGAATATAGGCTCAGCAAAATCGCAAGGTTCTTTTTCACCTCCATACATTAAACAATAACCATTTTGAAGTCCCCATACGCCTCCACTTGTACCGCAGTCTAAATAATAGATTCCTTTTTCTTTTAATTTTTTTCCTCTACGAATTGAATCTTTCCAAAAACTATTTCCACCATCAACAATAATATCCCCTTGATCCAGTAATGTAAGCAGTTCATCAATATTTTCATCTACAGGTTTGCCTGCAGGTACCATTAACCATACTAATTTTCTGCCTTCTAGTTTATCAACAAGATCTTTTACGCTATTTGCTGGTATTGCTCCTTTCTTACATACATCGTCAATTTCTTTTTGTGTAAGATTGTAAGCTACAACTTCATGATCTTGATTTAATAATCGCTCTACCATTTTACCACCCATCTTACCAAGACCTATAAATCCTATTTTCATAATTTATATTTGCTTTAATTTTTATTTGTAATACAAGTTAACAAAAATCATGCATATATAATATGAATTCAAGTAACTTTTTTTATAATCTTATATTCAAAAAAATTGAATTTTTATAAATTATATTAATATTTTAAAATAAAAAAGTCTAACATTGTAATGTTAGACTTTACGATATATATGATTCATTTATTTAATCCAATTCGGTTTTAATAATATTTTGTGATCTTTCTGGTCCTACAGATATTAAATGAATTTTAATTCCTAAAAAATCTTCAATAAATTGCAAGTAATTCTGAGCCGCTAGTGGTAAATCTTCAAATTTTTTAATTTTTGAAATGTCTTCTTTCCAGCCTTCTAAATCTGTATATGTTGCATTATATTTAGATAATTCTTCAGTCGTTGAAGGAAATTTATCAATATTATCTCCTTCTGGAGTTTTGTAAGATGTACATACTTTAATATTATCAAAACCACTTAAAACATCTAGTTTTGTAATAACTAAATGAGTTATTCCATTAATCATACAGGAATAACGCAATGCAACTAAATCTAGCCATCCGCATCTACGAGGACGTCCGGTTGAAGCTCCATATTCATGACCTACCTTTCTCATTTGCTCACCGGTTTCATCTTCTAATTCTGTAGGAAATGGTCCATTCCCTACTCTAGTGCAATACGCTTTAGATACTCCTATTAAATTTTTCAGGCGGGTGGGTGGAACACCTGTACCTATGCTAACACCTCCTGTAGTTGGAGAGGATGAAGTAACATAAGGATAGGTTCCAAAATCTACATCTAGCATTAAAGCTTGAGCTCCTTCAAATAATACATTTTTATTTTCACAGATAGCTGTATTTAATTCATACTCACAATCAATAATTCTAGGCTTTAATTTTTCAGAAAAGTCTAAATATTGATCATATATTTCTTGAAAGGACAATGGCTCTTTATCAAATAATTTTTCGAACAAGGCATTTTTTACAATTAAGTTTTGTTTAATTTTTTCTTTTAAAATATCTTTATTTAAAAGATCGATTGCCCTTATTCCTACTCTTGCTACTTTGTCTTCATAACAAGGTCCTATACCTCTTTTGGTTGTACCTATAGGTGTATTGCCAACTGCTTCTTCTCTGTATGTATCTAATAAAATATGATAGGGCATAATTATATGTGCTCTACTGCTAATAAATACATGATCTGCTGACAATCCTTTTTTTTCAATTTGAGAAATTTCATCTAAAAATGCTTCTGGATTTACGACAACACCATTTCCGATAATACATTTACCTTTGCATTGCAATACTCCTGAGGGAAGAAGGTGTAAAACAAATTTATTTTCTCCTACATATACAGTGTGACCAGCGTTATTTCCTCCTTGATATCTAACTACATAATCCGATTTCTCTGCTAAAACATCAGTAATTTTTCCTTTTCCTTCGTCGCCCCATTGCAGACCGACAACAACGTACGTTGACATATTGGTTGAATTTTGTTTGTTATCTTAATTTTTAATAGGAAAGAAATTATTTTAGTTGGGTTCTTTCCTTACAAAATTAATAGAATATTATTAATTATAATTAGTTTAATTTAAAAAATTAAAAAACGTAAATTTATCTTGTTATATACTTACCATAGGGTACTTTACTAAGTAAATATAGCACTAAAATTGAAAAAAATATTGTACAAATGAATGTTATTGGTATGGATAGATAAGGATTAAAAGAATAATATGCTAATCCAGCTTTAGCAAGTAAATCCATAATAAGCACATGAATTAAATAAATTCCAAAACTATAATTATTAACTATAGACAAAAGTCTTATTTTTTTATTTAAATACGGTATATATAAAAATAATAAAAATATAGAAATTGTTTGTAGTAAATCCCAAGGTTTAATTTTTTGAATAGGTGAATTTTTAATAATTGAAGAATAATATGTATCTATACAAATAGTCAAATACGAAATTAAAAAGACTGAAATAAGTATTAAAAAATAAAATCTTTTTTTCCCATCAAAATTAAACTTATTGTTTGTTAAATAATATCCTAAAACTAAGTATCCAAGAGATTCTGAAAAAAAACTAATATTGACATCTGTTTTTAGAAAATCAATAGGTAAATATTGAATTAAGTAATTTAATAAACATATTAAAAGAAAATATTGTTGTTCTTTTCTATTGCTATTAATAATCCATTTGTTAAAAATTGGAAAGATTAAGTAAATTCCAATTAACATATATATATACCACATCTGATATGATGCACCGTATGCCAATTTATTTTGAATATACTCTAATATAAAATTTAAATTTAGTTTAGATGAGTCTTTATATATAATTCTAACTAAATTATATATAATATATATTATACTCCAAAAAATAAAGGGGCATAATATTCTTAGAAACCTTTTTTTTATAAAGTTTTTCCAATTATAGTTTCTCCCAAGTATAAGCGCACCTGTAATCATTATAAAGCATGGAACTGAAAATCTACCTAAATTGATATACAAATTAGAAGCCCACCAATGCATATCAGAAACCTTTCCAAAATTATAAAACATTTGAGATGCAACATGCAACAAGACTACTGCTAAAGTTGCAATTGCCCTTAAATTTTCAATCCAAATAATGTGATAATTATTTTTTAAAATTTTTGCCATTAGGTAAATTATAATATGAATGCATATTAATCTTTACTAACTGGATATTTTTCTGTAAAGCAACCAAAACAATGGTTTTTACTACCTAGAATTTCATAAAGATTTTCAAGAGATAAAAAATCCAGCGAATTAACATTCAAATAGTTTTTAAGCTCTTCTTTAGACTTTTGAGAAGATATTAAATGGGTTTTATCTGGTGTATCTATTCCTAAGTAACAGGGTGCAATAATTGCGGGAGATGCACTTCTAAAATGTATTTCTGTTGCACCTGCTTCTTGAAGAATTTTTACTAGTCTTTTGGACGTTGTACCTCTAACAATGCTATCATCAATTATAATAATTCTCTTCCCTTTTATTTCAGATTCAATAGGATTAAGTTTTAAATTAACAACCCTTTCTCTCATCTCTTGAGTAGGCACAATAAAGGATCTACCAATATAACGATTTTTTATAAGAACAGGCATAAATGGAATTTTAGAAGCTTTTGAATATCCTATAGCAGCAGGAATACCTGAATCTGGAACTCCAATTACTAAATCTGCTTCAACAGGACTTTGCTCGTATAATTTTTCACCACTTTTTTCGCGTACTTTATATACTTCAATATTTTCAATAATTGAATCCGGACGTGCAAAATATATATATTCAAAAGAACATATTCTACGAATTGGATTTTCATAAATCATTTCAGATCTTAATCCATTTTTGTCAACAATTACCATTTCTCCAGGCATTACGTCTCTTAAATATTGTGCTCCTACTCCATCTAAGGCACAGGACTCTGAAGCAAATACATAAGTGTTTTCATCAATTACTCCAATGCACAAAGGTCTAATACCATTGGGATCTCTAAACGCCACTAATTTTTCTTTAGTTAGTGTTAATACAGAAAATGCACCTTTTAAATATTTAGCAGATTCTTTTATTGCATTTTCTAAGCCATTACTTAAATGTTTTTGAAGTAATCGAAGCATTACTTCAGTGTCTGAGGTTGCTAAAAAATTAACGCCTTCTTTTTCTAAACGATTTCTTAATTCATCGATACCAACCAAATTCCCATTATGTACAATGGATAATATAGTTCTATCGTACTCATTTTTAGCAAATAGAGGTTGATAATTGTATCTTTTTTTATCACCGGCAGTTGTATATCGATTGTGACCTATGGCAGCATTTCCCTGATAATTTTCAGTGTCTTCTACAGATTTGAAAGCGTCTAGTACCAAGCCGCTTTGTTTAACTGTATATATAGTACCCTCTTTTAATACTGAAAAACCACAGGCCTCTTGACCTCTATGCTGAAGGGCAAATAATCCAAATTGAACAAGTGAAAATGTGTCTATATTCTTAGTTGAATAGACTCCAAATACTCCACATTCTTCTTCTGGAGAATCAAATAAAATATTTTCACTTTTTCTAAATCTATTTCTTTGATAATAATTTTTATCCATTGATTATAAATATTCAAATAACAATTTTAAGGCAATAAATAACTGTACTTATAAAAGTAAGCTCAAAATATTTATAGAACTGTTTTAAGTCTATTTAAAATTTCATGGTAGGCATCTTCAACTTTCCCTAAATCTCTCCTAAATCTATCTTTATCTAATTTCTCTAATGTATCCTTGTCCCATAATCTACATGTATCAGGACTAATTTCGTCTGCTAATATAATTTCTCCCTTTGAATTTTTTCCAAACTCAATTTTAAAATCTACTAAGATGATATTAATTTTATCAAATAAATCTTTAATTAAATCGTTGATCTTATATGTAATTCTAAAAATTTCATCCAATTCATTGTAAGTAACAACTCCTAATGAAACTGCATGATCATTATTAATCAATGGATCTTCTAATTCGTCTTTCTTATAACAGATTTCTGTAATTATTACTGGAGATTTAGTTCCTTCTTCTATTGCTAATCTTTTTGCCATGCTACCAGCAATATAATTACGAATAATAACTTCTAAAGGTATAATTGAAACCTTTTGAACTAACTGTTCTCTATCGCTCAATTTTTTTATAAAGTGTGTAGGAATACCTTTCTTTTGTAAGTATTCAAAAAGCAATGTTGTTATTTCATTGTTTATTACTCCTTTATCTGTAATTGACCCCTTTTTCTGAGCATTAAAAGCTGTAGCATCATCTTTATAATGTACAACTACTTTATCTGTATGTTCAGTTGCATAAATTTGTTTTGCTTTGCCTTCGTAAAGAAATTCTTTTTTTTCCATTATTTGAAAGAAATTTTTAGCGGTAATTATTATTTTTTATTATTCTTAAAATAATTGACACCATTTTTAAATATGTTGTGATAATTGGATCCAGGTATATTTTTAATTAAACCTGAATTAAATCTTTCTGGATGTCCCATTCTTCCATATATCTGACCGCATTTACTTGTTATACCTTCAATAGCATAGGTAGATCCATTGGGATTAAATGGCATTTGTAGAGAGGGTTTTCCATTTGAATCAATATATTGGGTAGCTATTTGATCATTTTCTAATAAGTTTTTAATCGTTTTGTCATTAGCATAAAAACGTCCTTCTCCGTGTGATACAGGTATTGTAAATGTTTGATCTTTCATTCCTTTCAACCATGGACTTCGGTCTGAATGTACTTTAACTGTTACCATTTGTGATACATGCCTTCCTATAAAATTATGGGTAAGAGTTGGTGAATTTTCATCAACATCTTGTATTCTGCCATAAGGCAATAAACCAGATTTTATTAAGGCTTGAAATCCATTACAAATTCCTAAAATAAGTCCACCTCTTTCTAATAATCTGTGTACAGCATTTTTTATGCTTTCATCTTTCAATATTGAAACCATAAATTTTGCAGAACCGTCTGGTTCATCTCCAGCAGAAAATCCACCGGGTAACATTAATATATGTGTATCTTTTAATTGAGTCTCAAAATTTAAAATTGATTCTCTAAGAAGATTTAGATTAAGATTGTTAATGATTACAGAACTTACACTAGCTCCTTCTTCTTGAAATACTTGTATGCTTTCGTACTCGCAATTTGTTCCAGGAAAAATTGGTATTACAACTTTAGGCTGAATTGAAATTGAGTTACTTTGAATACTTTTTTCCGAATTCAAATTTTGAATTTTTATTTCTTCAAAATTTTTATCTTGAGATTTATTGGAAATAAATATAGGTTCTAAGGTTTTCTCATAACTTTTTTTAAGTTTAGAAATATTGTATAAAATAGAGTTTACGCTAAATATATCACCGCTGGTAACTACTCCAATTTTAGTTAGGTTTGGATGATTAATTTCATTTTTACTCTCAATTAATAATGAACCTACAATACATTTTTTATTTGGAATTTCAACTTTAAAACCTAAATCATTCCCAAATGCCATTTTGGCTAATTCAATAACGGGATGTGAATTTTTTATGGTTTTTATAGCTTTTACATTTCCTTGAATAACTTGTTGATGTATGAAACTATATACATTTTTCAATTGTTCATAATTAGGCATTTCATCCTCGTTAGCTATATGATCAAATAAATAAATATAATTGCCTTCATTTTTTAATTCAGATGATATTATATTTTCTTTACTACCTACAGAACAAGCAAAAGATATTAATGTGGGCGGTACGTTTATGTCTTTAAACGTTCCTGACATACTATCTTTTCCTCCAATAGCTGGACATTCAAAAGCTAGTTGAGCTTGCAAAGCACCTAACAAAGAAGCAAAAGGTTTTCCCCATTTTTCTGGATTATTTCCTAAACGCTCAAAATATTCTTGAAAACTAAATCTTATATTTTTATAGTCTTCTCCTAAAGCTACAATTTTGGCTACAGATTCCACAACGGCATAGGCTCCTCCATGTAATGTACTTTTTTTAGATATTTCAGGAGAGAATCCCCAAGTGGCAAGCGATACAGTAGTTGTTTTACCTTTTAACAATGGAAATGTATGGACACTTCCTTCGGCGGGTGTTATTTGATTTTTCCCTCCGAGAGGCATAAGTACAGTCGTTCTTCCGACAGTACTGTCAAATTTTTCAATCAAGCCTTTTTGTGAGCAATGATTTAATGATTTTAATTCGTTTTCGAAGTATTCTTCCGTAAAATTTATTATTTCATTATCAAAAATCTTTTCATTAATATTAACTGAGACTTGATTTTCTTTTGTTGTTCCATTACTATCTAAAAATGTTCTTGATAATTCAACAATTTTTTGTCCTCTCCAGATCATAGTTAAAGTATGATCAGACGTTACTTTAGCTGCTTCAACAGCTAAAAGATTTTCCTGCTGTGCAAGATGAATAAATTTATCTACATCTTTAGCTTCTACTACAACAGCCATTCTTTCTTGAGATTCTGAAATAGCTAGTTCTGTACCGTTAAGTCCCTCATATTTAACTGGAAGTGCATCCAAATTAATTTCCAACCCATCTGCAAGTTCTCCAATAGCAACAGAAACTCCACCTGCTCCAAAATCGTTACATTTTTTAATTAATTGTGTTACTTCTTTATTCCTAAAAAATCTTTGGATTTTTCTTTCTTGAACAGCGTCTCCTTTTTGAACTTCTGCGCTTAATGTATGTATAGATGTCTCATCATGTACTTTAGATGATCCTGTCGCTCCTCCTACTCCATCTCTCCCCGTTTTTCCTCCTAAAACAATTATTTTATCACCTTCAACAGGTTTTTCTCTTCTAACCCAATTCTGAGGTACAGCCCCCACAACCATACCTACTTCCATTCTCTTAGCTTTATATCCTTCCTCATATATCTCCGATATATGAGAAGTTGCTAATCCTATTTGATTTCCATAAGACGAATATCCATTGGCTGCTCCTTGTGTTATTTTCTTTTGTGGTAGCTTATCTGGTAAAGTATTATCAAATGCTTCTAATGGATTTCCTGAGCCAGAAATCCTCATGGCTTGATATACAAAAGCTCTGCCACTTAATGGATCTCGAATTGCTCCGCCAATACATGTAGATGCTCCCCCAAAAGGCTCAATTTCAGTGGGATGGTTATGAGTTTCATTTTTAAATAATAGATACCAAGGTTCCTTTTTACCATTCACATCCACATCTACTTTTATAGTGCATGCATTTATTTCTTCTGAAACAACTAGGTCATCCAATTTACCATTTTTTAGAAAATATCTTCCGGCTATAGTTGCTAAATCCATTAATGTGATTGGTTTATTGTCTCTACCCAATTCACTTCTTAAGGATAAATATTTTGAAAAAATTGATTCTAATGTATTTTTAAAATTTCCAACAAAACTTATATTTTTTAATTCAGTCATAAAGGTTGTATGACGACAATGATCACTCCAATAAGTATCTAGTACTTTAAGCTCAGTTTCAGTTGGATTTCTATCGATCTGATGAAAATAGTTTTGAATGAATTTTAAATCATCAAGGTCAAAAGCAAAATTATTTTCATTGTAGAACCTCTCTAAGTCTTGTTGATCTAATTGAATAAAATTTTCATAAATTTTCACATTAGAAGGAGGTTGTGAATATGAATCTTGTAGAACAGTTAAATCTTTCTCTCTACTATCAACTGGATTAATTAAATATTTTTTTATGAATTGCAGATCAAATGAACCTTTAATGCAATATAATTTCCCTGTTTTAACTTTACAATTTATATTTCCAGTTAATATTGAAATTAATTGTTGTGCTGAATCGGCTCTTTGATCATACTGACCTGGCATATATTCTACGGCAAAATAATCTTCTTGAACAGGAATATTTTCATAACATATGTCGGTAATTTTATCAGAAAATATAGTATTTAAAATTTGAGTATACTCCTTATCTGTTACATTAAAAATATCATAAATGAGATATACTTTTAAATAATTGATAGAATATATGTCTTTTATTTCCGTAAATAATTTTTGGCTTTCAAAGTCAAAATCATTTTTTTTTTCTATAAATATTCTTTTGTTCATTTAATAAATTTCAATCTTTATAATAAAAATAGATTAACTTACAAATGGACAAAAGAATTACCCATTTGTAGTGACAAATTTAAGGTTTGCCGTAGAAACACCCATCCTTATTATGAGCTTATACAAATGATAAATTTAATTTAGGTTGCTTACAAATATACTTTTATTTTTTCCATTTATGAATATATTTAATCATAAATTATTCCAAAAAATTTGAATAAATAGTTACATATCATTTAATAGAAACTTATTATTAAATGATAATAATTAATTTTGATATTTTATGCTTCACGTCCAAAAAAATAAGATATTGAAAAGGCTAAGTTAGTTGTAGAATTTTGTTTGGGATAGAATCTATAAGTATCTGTTAAGCCATAATTATAACGTAGACTAAATTCAAATTTTCTCCTTATACTAATACCAGCACCAATACCTAGAGACAAATCAAACTTTGTAGAACCTCCAAACTCTAAATCATCTAAATATTTATTATTCTCACTTAAAATATATCCAAACTGTGGCCCTGCTTCTATGAAAAATTCGTGATTGGTTTTCATATGACAGGCACATCCCTGTCTAGACATAAATATTTGATCTGGAAAATAATATTTTAACAATAGATTTATGTTTAAATAATTTTGATAAAACTTTATTAAATGATTATCTTTATTTTGTTCGCCCCCTTGTTGGGAATAAAATAATTCAGGTCTAAGAAAAAATCTGTCATTATAATCATTCATAGGAACTTGAGAAAAAAAACCTATCCCTAAACCAAAATTTCTTATTTTTGAATCTTCATGTACATTGGTTACATTCGTGAATTGTAAATTAGTCTTAACACCAAAACGATTTTGAGCTTGAGATTTTACGTTAAAAAAACTTATAACGAATAAATTAAGCAATATGAATTTGTTTTTCATAATATTTGGCAATAATTTCTTTAGTTTGTGGCAAAAATATAATTAAAAAAATAAACATATGTGTAGTATTAATTATAATAAAGAATAAATATTATGATTTAAAATTATTTACATTATAAAAATAAATATATTAATTAATAATTTTTAATAAATACCTTCAATTATTGAGTAACAAATAAATTTATATAAGTTTAGATAAATATTTATTATGTTTGTAAACATAAATTTATATATTATAAGATTGTGAAAAATTCAGAAATTATAAATCAATTAAATCAAATTTCTAAGAATACGCTTATAGAAACGTTAGGAATTAAATTTATTTCTTTTACAGAAGATAGCTTAATAGCAGAATTAGAAGTATGCTCTAAAGTTTTACAACCTATGAATTTTTTACACGGAGGAACATCTTTAGCATTGGCTGAAACCATAGGTTCCTGTTTATCTATGACCACCACTAATTTAGATGAAAATTATGTTTTTGGTTCTGAAGTGAATGGTTATCACCTAAAACCAGTTAAAGAAGGTAAAATTATAGCCATAGCAACATTTATACATAAAGGAAGATCAACTCAAGTTATAGAAATTAATATTTTTAATGAAATTGAAGGTAAAAAATTTAAAAATTGTTTTGTTACAATGATTAATAGAATTGTAAAAAAGGACAGAATTAAATAATTAATGTTGAGTAATCTGTATGTATAAATTACCATTTGCAATAATACGTTTGCCTAAATGCTCAAAATATTTTCTAATTGAAAATGATAAAAATGGTTCTAATTTATACAAGTTCAATTCCTTTAATAATTCTAAACAATATATACTTTCATATCATAACTTAATTGAACTTCATAAACCCGAATTCAAAAATTTAAATTTCTCGTTAAGCAAAAGTGAAGAAGTAAAGATTCTAAATAAAAATGATTATATCACGCTAGTAAATAAAACAATAGATTATATTAAAAACAGTAATGCTTTAAAAATTGTAATATCCAGAAATTTATGGCTTTCAAGATCAAATATTAATCCAATTAATTCTTTCTTAGCATTGTGTGATGCTAATCCAAACTCTTTCTGTCATTTAAGTGTGTGGAACAATGACGAGATTTGGATCGGTTCAACTCCTGAAATTTTAGGATATTATGACAACTCTATTTTTAAAACTATGGCATTGGCAGGCACTTTACCCAACAAAAATTCATACCATTGGAGTGAAAAAGAAATTTATGAACAGAAATTAGTTTCTGATTATATATATCAAATCCTAAATATTTACTGCGATAATATATCAATATTAGGTCCAGAAACCTATGGTCTTAATCACATTAAACATCTAGTTACTCATTTTTCTTCTCAAATAAAAAATGATAAATCTATATACGAATTAATAAACGCTTTGCATCCTACACCTGCTGTATGCGGTTTGCCTTTAAATTTAAGTAAAAAATTCATTGATGAAAATGAAGGCTATGATAGAGATTTCTATGCAGGATTTATTGGGCTAGAAGATATAAGTTTCAAGAAATATTTTGTAAATCTAAGATGTGGAAAACTATTTAGTAATGGGGCATTATTATTTGTTGGTGGTGGAATAACCGCACAAAGCAATCCTGAAAAGGAATGGTACGAAACTGAAATGAAGTCTAAAATTATCGTTGAATGTTTAAAATAACAAAAGCCAAAAAATTAATTTTGGCTTTTATATTATTGTATCCACTCAATATCTGCATCTTTAAAAATTAAATTTAAAGGCTTAAATAAAGATTCTGAATCTTTTGCAAATAAAAATTTAATTTTATTTACAGGAACGGTCATAAATACTGTTGATTGATTTCCTCCAATTACATCAATTTCATCAATCAGCGACCATACAAAAACCTCAAAAGGCATTTGTGCAGGTAGTAAGATTAAACCAGGGTAAGTTTTTTCATAATCTAAATAATCCTTATCAGCTGGGTGCGGTTTATAAAATATATCATATTCATTAGAATATTCATTGTATACCTGACTTATATATTGTTCTTGGGCAGAGGAATTAGTTGTTCCAATTATTATTAAATTCTTTTTTGGTGATTTTTTAAATAATTCACTGAATTTTTGTTTATCAAACTTTGTTAAATTATAAAATAAGTTTTGCTTTTCTAAGGGTAATGAGTTTAATAAATCTAAAGGAGAAATATTTTTTACTTTCATATTCATCACTTGAGATTTAATATAGCTACTTTGTGTTTCTAATAAATTCTTATCTTGCTTAAAATAAGTATAGTTTGGTAAAGTAGACATATAATAAGGCCAATCATGAGACTGATATTCAGCTAATTTAGGTGTTATCAATTTATCAACTGAATTCCATTTTAGATTATTTATTTCACTTGCTACATCATCCCATTTAGCATTACCTTGAGATGGATTATAAAAATAGTCAAAAAAATTATTATAAGTTGCTGTTCCATCAGACAACAAAGTCACTTTTACCTTTGAAGAATCAATACCCTGTGCTACAAACCAATCATATCCTAGTCTAGATCTCAAATCATCAACAAAAAATTCAAAAACGGAATTAGGTTCCATTCTATTAATTTCCATAATCCTATTTTTCATCATATCCCGTGCAGATATCTTATTAGGATTATTATCTCCATATAAAAAAGTTATATTGGATGGGAATAAATTAACATCAAAAGTATTTATTCTTTCACAAGAAAAATAGGTAGGATTATTATGTGATAATGCATGTAAACTAGCATATAAGGAAGGCATAGTTCCAAAAGTAACATAAAAATAATAAGTTTCTTTTTTAGGGCTATATGAATTTTCTCTATTTCCTTCTAAATCATCTTCGTTGCTGCATGAATTAATTAAATTTAATAACAAGATTAGAAAAATCAAATGGCAAATTCTTTTCATTTTATTTATTCATGCAACTAAAGTACGAAATAAAGTTTATATTACATTATAATTAATTGACTTACAAAATCATTTATTTTAATTAACATATGATTATTTAGAAATTTTTAGCATAAAATAATTCAAATTTATAATATTCCTTAATATTTAATTAAAAAAACCTCTTAAAATAAGAGGCTTTAAAATATAGTTTTTGTTTATTAGATATATTTATTCATTTACTAAATCAGAGTAATTTTCAGTATCTTTAATATCTTCTTCAATTTCTACTCCTTCTTCCTTTTCAATTTTTGTTATTGCAGCAATTTCATCGTTTTTTCTAAGATTGATCAGTCTAACTCCTTGTGTATTTCTGCTCATAACTCTTAATTCCTCTACAGACATTCTAATTGCAACTCCGGATTTATTAATGATCATTAAATCATTATCATCTGAAACTTTCTGAATAGCTATTAATCCTCCGGTTTTTTCAGTAATGTTTAATGTTATTACCCCTTTTCCTCCTCTATTAGTTATTCTATATGCATCCGCATGGGTCCTTTTTCCATAACCTTTTTCAGATACAACTAACACTGTATCTTTTTCTGAATCTGAAATGATTACCATCCCAATAACTTCATCCTTATCATCTCCAAGAGTAATTCCTCTTACCCCTGATGCATTTCTTCCTATGGATCTAAGTTTTTCTTGTGGAAATCTAAGTGCTTTACCATATAAGGTTGCCAACATAATTTCATCGTTCCCAGAAGTTAAACTTGCGCTAATCAATGTTTCACCGTCTCTAACATTTATTGCATTAATACCGTTTGATCTTGGCCTTGAATATGCTTCAAGGGATGTTTTTTTTATGGTTCCTTTTTGAGTTACCATTACCACGAAAGTATTTCGGGTATATTCTTCATTTTTTAAATCATGAGTCAATATATAAGCTTTTACTTTATCGTTTGACTCAATATTTATTAAATTTTGAATTGGTCTACCTTTAGATGCTTTTGATCCCTCAGGAACTTCATAAACACGTAACCAAAAGCATTTTCCTTTTTCAGTAAAGAATAGCATATACTGATGTGCAGTTGCAGAAACTACATATTCAAGGAAATCTTCATCTCTGGTAGATGCTGCTTTATTTCCTATTCCTCCTCTTGATTGAGTTTTGTATTCAGAAAGAGAAGTTCTTTTAATATAACCCATTTTAGAAATAGTTAATACTACTTTCTCATCAGGTATAATATCCTCAATACTCATTTCTCCACCAGCAAAATTAATTTCAGTACGTCTTTCATCTCCATACTTTTTCTTAATTTCCTGCAATTCTTCTTTGATTATTTGAAAACGTAGTCCTTCATCATTAAGAATGTTATTCAAATATTCAATCTCTTTCATGATAGCCTCATACTCCTCTCGGATTTTATCTAACTCCATTCCGGTTAGACGAGCCAATCTTAAATCTAAAACTGCTTGAGCTTGAATTTCAGACAATTCAAATTCTTGAATTAATCCTGACTTAGCTTCACTTGGATTCGAGCTATTTCTAATTATTTTAATGGCTAAATCTAAAGAATCTTGAGTGGCTATCACTTTCATAAATCCTTCTAGAATATGTGCTCGCTCTTGTGCTTTTCTTAAAAGATAATTGGTTCTTCGAACGACAACATCATGCCTGTGTTCAACAAAATGATGAATAATATCTTTTAAATTTAGCTGAACCGGTCTACCTTTCACTAAGGCTATATTATTAACGCTAAAAGAAGTTTGTAAAGCCGTATATTTATAAAGCAAGTTTAAAACTACATTTGGAATTGCGTCATTTTTTAAAATGTAGACAACTCTCATTCCTTTTCTATCGGACTCGTCTCTTATTTCGGAAATCCCTTGTAATTTATCTTCTTTAATTAATTCTGCAGTACGAGCAATCATATCTGCTTTATTCACTTGATAAGGAATTTCTGTAACTATAATTGCCTCCCTACCATGTACTTCTTCAAAATTCGCTCTACCCCTTAAAACAATTCGTCCTCTTCCTGTTTCAAAGGCAGATTTTACTCCTTCATATCCATAAATAATTCCGCCGGTTGGGAAATCTGGAGCCTTAATATATTGTATTAAGTCTTCAATGGTTATTTCTCTATTTTCAATGTAAGCACAAATAGCATCAATAGATTCAGATAAATTATGTGGTGCCATATTAGTTGCCATTCCCACCGCTATTCCTGATGCTCCATTAATTAATAGATTAGGAATACGTGTTGGCATAACTTTAGGCTCTTCTAAAGTATCATCAAAGTTTAACTGAGTATCAACCGTATCTTTATCTATATCTGAAAGTATATCTTCTGAAATCTTTTTTAATCTTGCCTCCGTATATCGCATTGCTGCTGGTGGATCACCATCTATGGAACCATAGTTTCCTTGTCCATCTACCAATTGATATCTCATCGACCATTCTTGAGCTAAACGTACCATAGTATCGTATACGGAAGAGTCTCCATGCGGATGATATTTACCCATAACTTCCCCTACAATTCTGGCCGATTTTTTATAAGAACTACTTGAGGTAACTCCTAGTTCATGCATTCCAAATAAAACTCTTCTATGTACGGGCTTTAATCCATCTCTTACATCAGGAAGAGCTCTAGAAACTATTACAGACATGGAATAGTCTATATAAGATGATTTCATCTCATCCTCAATGTTTATAGGAATTAACTTTTCCCCTTCTCCTGTCATATGATTTATTATTTATTATAAATGATAGCTTGTAAAAGTACTCTTTTTTATATAGATAAACAAGGCAAAAAATCCTATTAGTTTAGATTAAATTAAATCTTTTTATGTTTTTTATTTATTTATATCTTTGATAGATGAAAAAGATTATTTTTATTTTCTTTACTGTTTCCTCGTATTTTTCTATAGGACAAGTAAATAGTGACGAATGCCGAAAATTCACCATCGGCGAATTTAACAATATAAATAATGAAAATCTAACTCTAAATTCAGTTATTATTCGAAACAAAAATAAACAACTGGAAATAGTTAATGGGATTAAATCTAATAAGAATATAAGATGGTTAAACGACTGTGATTACATTTTATTCTTTGATAAAAAAGAAGCTAAAAAGGATCCTTTTAAAAAATTTATAAATGACAATGGTGGTATATCTATATCGCCTGAGAAAATTGAAGGCAATACACTTTATTATAAGTCATATTACTTCGATGGTAAGAGAGGTGTTAAAGGTAGTGGAAAGCTAATTAAAACGAGTAGTAATCCCGAATTTAGATAATTTAATTTATAAAAAAAGATGGATATAAAATCCATCTTTTTTTTGTAACATATTATTGATTCTTTAATTTCTTTTTCTTTTTTTTCTTAAAATAATCGTAAGAAAAATATGCAATTAAAAGAACAATGAAATAGGGTAAGTAACTAGTTTTATCTTTGGGTAATGTATCGGTATTTGGAATTTTAAACATTCGATCCCATCTTATTTTAAACTTGGCTTTATGTCCGTATCCGTCCACTTTTTCTCCCGAAGGTGTTTTAAATGTATTTTCAAACAATCCTTGGATACTTAACCAAGTAAATACAGGGGAACCTATTATATGATTTTCTGGAACATATCCAAAATATCTACTATCCAAAGAATTATCTCTATTGTCTCCCATCATCCAATAATAATTTTGTTTAATTGTGTAATTGTCTGTAGGGGTTCCATTTATGTAAAATTGATTACCAACTATCTTCAAATCATTATTTTCATATCTAGTAATTATATCTCTATACTGCTCAATATTTTCATGATTTAAATGTATAACATCACCTTTTCGTGGGATTTGGATAGGTCCATACTGTGATCTATTCCAATGCTTAGTGATTGGAAATATTGATTGAGCTGAATCAATTTTTCCGTAAGCATTGATCCTAAGATCTTGCACACCTACTTTGGCTATGTCTTGAGCAACAGAATCAACCGTATTTAAATTTTTAATTAAATTTAAATTTTCGGTAGTTAATCCTTCAAAAGTATATTTTCTTTTATCTCTTATTTCAGATTGAGTTTCAAAATAGGGAGCATACCCTAATAAATCATCTATTTTTTTTGGACTTATTCCTGATTCATTGGTATAAATGTTATATTTTCTTTGTTGCTCTTCGTCCTTTTTTATATTTTCAGGTTTACCATTTACATATAGATTTGCATCTTTAATCTCCAAAATATCTCCTGGTACACCTACTGCTCTCTTAACGTAAGGATCTTTACGATCAATAGCCGTATGTAGGGAATCTGTAGGATAGTTAAAAACTACTATATCTCCTCTTTTGACATCCGTCCATCCAGGAAGTCTAAAGTAAGGAAGACGTATATTATCTATATAGGAGTTGGTTTGGTGCTGTGGCTTACTACTATCCCCTAAAGGTATTTTATTTTGTAAAAACGGCAATGCCACCGGGGTCATAGGTAATCGTATTCCGTATTTTATCTTATTAACAAAAAGAAAATCACCAACCAATAAGGTTCTTTCCATTGATCCGGTTGGAATCGTAAAAGGTTGAATAATGAAGGTATGAATAACGGTTGCAAATATAACTGCAAAAAGTACTGCTGAAATAAGAGTTTCCTTTCTTTCAATCTTACCGATATATTTGGTTTGTGGTGAATAATTTACATAGGCTAAAAAAATAAAAGAAAATAACACAACGAACAAAGCATCCATCCACGATCTTCTATTGTAATGACTGATAAAATCTACTAAAATTATTATGGTCATTATAGGTCCCACAATCGGAATAAACACTATAAAAATCCACCACCAAGGCCTATGGATGATTTTAATAGTAACTAATAAATTATATACAGGAATTAATGATTCCCAAGCTTTTCTACCTGCTTTTTGAAATAATTTCCATGTTGTTAAAAAATATAGAATATTGGTAATTATTCCAAAAATTAAGTAATATTGTAATAAATTCATCTAAAATAATTTTATAATCCTAACACATCCTTCATTGTGAAAATACCTTTTTTTCCTACTAACCATTTAGCTGCTACTAAAGCGCCTGAAGCAAAGCCTTTTCTAGAATGAGCGATGTGTTTTATTTCAATTTGATCTACTTCTGAATTATACAATACTGTATGTGTTCCGGGAACATCTTTTTCTCTTTTGGCTTCAATAGCTAATTGATTACTTGAAGATTCAGAAGATAATTTCCAACCATCCATATGATAGATTGGTATAATTTCTTCTGCTAATGTTATGGCAGTTCCACTTGGTGCATCTTTTTTTTCAGTGTGATGTATTTCTTCCAAACTAATTGTATAATCTGGATGATTTTTCATCAATTGAGCAATTCTTTTGTTTATTTCAAAGAATAAGTTAACTCCTAAGCTATAATTAGACGCATAAATAAATGCACCATTAACCTGACTACAGATTTTCTCTACTTCAGGCAATCTATCTAGCCAAGCTGTAGTTCCACAAACAACTGGTATACCTAATTCTAAGCAAGCCACAACATTGTCATATGCTGTTTGAGGGGTGGAAAATTCAATGGCTACATCTGCTTCATTTATATTTTCTTTAGTCGGCTTTTCTTCAAGTCTAGCAACTATTTGATCTCCTTGAGCTTCAGCTATTGTTTCTATAGCTTTTCCCATTTTTCCATAACCTACTAATGCTATTTTCATGAAATTTTGTTTAAATTTTAAATATTAAAGTTTACTAAAAGTTAAAGCTAAATGCTAAGCCCAACTTTTGATTGTATAATACAGTATTTGGATCTTCAAGTATAACAGGTTTTATCGCAAGATCTTTATCCTTATCGAATATTGATAAATGTGCATCAACAGCAGCATCAACTATATTAAGTAGATAGGCTAATGTAGTGAGTACAATAGCATAATCTCTATTTCTTCTTTCTGTATCTTGTGCATTTGCCAATACTCGAGCATCAATTCCTTGTACTCCTGAAAACTCATGGGGTTTACCTGATAATTGAGCTAAATATGCTTTATGATACTTATTGTATCTATCGTCATAATGTTTTATAAAACCTACTCCGGTTGCAATTACTCCTAAAACTATAGGTGCCTTAATATATTTTCTATTATACATTTGTCCTAAACCAGGTAATATGGCTGAATATAAGGATGCTTTTAAAGGACTTCTGGTAAGGCTTTGTGTTAATGAGTCAATTCTATTGGTATTTTTAATAATTAGATCTTCCTGAACAGAGATTAAACTATCTTGCTTAGAATGTTGAGATTTAACAATAGATATTGTTAAAAATGAAAAAATTAAGAGTATAATTTTAATCATTACTTAATTTTCTAAAAACTTTTGAATTCTTTGAAATTCTTCTTCAGAATTAAAATTAATAATTATTTTACCTTTACCTTTATCACTTGCCTTGATTTCTACTTTATCCGTTTCAAAAAAATCTTCAAATGTTTTTAGTCCTTTTTTAAGTGAATTGGAGAGTTCCCTTACTTTTTTATCTTTTTTTTCCTTTGGATTTTTTATGGTTCTAATTAAGGCTTCCGTTTGTCTTACGGATAGTTGTTCTTTAACCACTTTTTCATATACAAATATTTGCTGTCCATGATCTTCCAAAGAAATTAAAGCTCTTCCGTGCCCCATTGATATAATATTATCTCTAATTCCGGTTTGAATAATCGGAGATAATTTTAATAATCTTAAATAGTTGGTAATTGTACTTCTATCTTTGCCTACTCTATGACTTAAATCTTCTTGGGTTATTTGAATTTCCTCAATCAATTTTTCAAAAGATAAGGCAACTTCAATAGGATCTAAATCTCTACGTTGAATATTTTCAACTAGAGCCATTTCAAGTAATTCCTGATCATTCGCTAAGCGAATAAAAGCAGGTAATTTTTTTAAACCCGCCATTTTAGAAGCTCTATATCTTCTTTCACCAGATATTAGATCGTACTTACTTCCATTTTTTCGAACAGTGATAGGCTGTATAAGTCCAAGTTGTTGGATGGATATTGATAATTCTTTTAGTGCCTTTTCTTCAAAATTACTTCTTGGTTGATTAGGATTGGTAATTATATCCTCTAATGAAATTTCAACAATATTACCAACCAGTTCTTCAGCTCCTTTTTCCTCTGCTGAATTCACTTTTTTTGAATTTTCACTTAAAATTGCAGATAATCCTCTGCCCATAGCTCTTTTTTTATCCCCTGACATAAGATTATTTAACTTCCTCTTTATTTTTATTTAATACTTCTTCTGCTAATAAAATATAATTAATAGCCCCCTTACTTTCAGCGTCATATTTTAGAATTGATTCACCAAAGCTAGGGGCTTCACTTAATCTAACATTTCTTTGAATTAAACTTTCAAATACCATGTTAGGAAAGTGTGTTTTTACCTCCTCTACTACCTGATTGGATAATCGTAATCTAGCATCGTACATGGTAAGAAGTAAACCCTCAATTGTAAGTGTAGGATTATGCAATTTCTGAACACTGTTAATGGTATTTAATAATTTCCCTAGTCCTTCTAAAGCAAAATACTCGCACTGAATAGGAACTATCACAGAATCTGCGGCTGTAAGAGCATTTAAAGTAATTAAACCTAAAGATGGAGCACAATCAATGATTATATAGTCAAAGTCTGACTTTATATCTTGAAGCGCTTCTCTTAACATATACTCCCGCTTTTCTTTGTCTACTAATTCTATTTCTGCAGCTACTAAATCTATATGCGCTGGAATTAATTTAACATTAGGAGATGTAGTATTTTGAATGGCATCTTTAGCTTGGGCACTATGTTCTAAAACTTCATAGGTTCCTACTTCAACTTGATCAACATCTATCCCTAAACCAGAACTAGCATTTGCTTGAGGATCGGCATCTATTAATAGAACTTTCTTCTCTAAAACTCCTATTGCAGCTGCTAAATTAACAGCTGTAGTAGTTTTTCCAACTCCTCCTTTTTGATTTGCAATAGCAATAATTTTTCCCATTAGTTTTCAAAATTTCGAATGTAAAAATACGATTTTAAAATGTTATTTTATGAAAAAATTATTAACATTACAATTGTATATGCATTTTAGTCAGCTTTATTGAAGTACTATTAAATAATATAAATTGAAATAAAAATTTTTAATTACTACAAATAAAAAGCCTCTCATTGATATGAGAGGCTTTTAATAAATATAATCTATTACAATTATACTTTTATTTCTACTTCAACTCCACTAGGTAATTCTAATTTCATTAGAGCATCTACAGTTTTAGAAGATGAACTGTAAATATCCATTAACCTTTTGTGAGAGTTTAACTGAAATTGCTCACGAGATTTTTTATTAACGTGTGGAGAACGTAACACAGTAAAAATTCTTTTGTGTGTAGGTAATGGAATTGGACCATTAACAACAGCACCAGTAGCTTTTACTGTTTTTACGATTTTTTCCGCTGATTTATCAACTAAATTATAATCGTATGATTTAAGTTTTATTCTAATTTTTTGGCTCATGTTTTTAATATTATGCGTTTGTACCCTTAGCTTTTGCTATTACATCATCTGCAACATTTTGTGGAGCTGCTTCGTAATGATCAAACTCCATGGTAGAAGTTGCACGTCCAGAAGATAATGTTCTTAAAGAAGTAACATATCCAAACATTTCAGATAATGGAACAAAAGCTTTAATAACTTTAGCATTATTTCTATCATCCATACCATTAACCGTAGCTCTACGACGATTTAAATCTCCTACAATATCCCCCATATATTCTTCTGGAGTTAATACTTCCAATTTCATAATAGGTTCCATAATTACAGGTTTCGCTTTTCTAGCTGCTTCTTTAAATCCTAATTTAGCAGCTAATTCAAAGGATAACTGATCTGAATCCACAGGGTGGAAAGAACCATCTTTTAAAATAACTTTCATTCCATCAATTTCATATCCTGCTAAAGGTCCATTTTTCATGGCTTCTTTAAATCCTTTCTCTACAGATGGAACAAATTCTCTTGGAATATTTCCACCTTTGATTTCATTAACAAATTCCAACCCAACTTTACCTTCATCGGCAGGAGATAATTGAAACACAATATCAGCAAATTTACCTCTACCACCGGTTTGTTTCTTATAAACTTCGCGATGATCAGCAGATTGCATAAGTGCTTCTTTGTACTCTACTTGAGGTTGTCCTTGGTTAACTTCAACTTTAAACTCTCTCTTTAAACGATCAACAATAATATCTAAGTGAAGCTCTCCCATCCCTGAAATTACAGTCTGACCTGTAGTTTCATCCGTTTTTACTTGGAATGTTGGATCTTCTTCTGCTAATTTAGATAAAGCTAAACCAAGTTTATCAACATCAGCTTTAGTTTTCGGTTCAACTGCAATACCTATAACTGGATCTGGGAAAACCATACTTTCTAAAACTATCGGAGCTTTTTCATCACAAAGTGTATCTCCAGTTTTGATGTCTTTAAATCCTACTGCTGCACCAATATCCCCTGCTTCAATATATTCAATAGGATTCTGTTTATTCGCATGCATTTGATAAATACGAGAAATTCTCTCTTTATCTCCAGAACGTGTATTTAGTACGTAAGAACCTGCATCTAAATGCCCAGAATATGCTCTAAAGAATGCTAAACGTCCTACATATGGGTCAGTAGCAATTTTAAAAGCTAATGCTGCAAATGGTTCCTTTGCAGATGGTTTTCTAGATATAGGCTCATCTGTTTTAGGATCCGTACCCTCAATTGCTTCTTTATCAATTGGAGAAGGTAAATATCTACAAACTGCATCTAGCATAAACTGAACTCCTTTATTTTTAAAGGAAGATCCACATACCATAGGGATGATACTAATATCAATAGTAGCTTTTCTTAAAGCCTCATGAATTTCTTCTTCAGAAATTGAATCTGGATCTTCAAAGAATTTTTCCATCAATCCTTCATCATATTCAGCAACAGCTTCGATTAAAAATTGACGATATTCTTGAACTTCCTCCTTCATATCTTCAGGAATTTCAACGATATCAAAGGTAGAACCAAAATTATCGTTATGCCAAACTACAGCTCTATTCTTTACTAAGTCAACAATTCCTTTAAAATCTTCTTCAGATCCTATAGGAAGAACGATAGGAACAGCATTGGAACCTAACATATCTTTTACTTGTCGACAAACATTTAAGAAATCTGCCCCTTGACGGTCCATCTTATTTACAAATCCCATTCTTGGAACTTTGTAATTATCTGCTAATCTCCAGTTAGTTTCAGATTGTGGTTCAACACCATCTACTGCACTAAATAAGAATACCAAACCGTCTAATACACGTAATGAACGATTTACTTCAACAGTAAAATCTACGTGTCCGGGAGTATCAATGATATTAAAATGGTAGGCATGAGTATCCGCTACTTTTTTACCATCATCAGTTAACGGGAAATTCCAGCTACATGTAGTTGCAGCAGATTGAATTGTAATTCCTCTTTCTGCTTCTTGAGCCATCCAGTCCATGGTAGATGCACCATCGTGTACCTCACCAATTTTGTGGTTAACTCCTGTATAGAATAATATCCTTTCGGTAGTAGTAGTTTTTCCTGCATCAATATGAGCAGCAATTCCTATATTTCTTGTATATTTTAAATCTCTTGACATATTATTCTTAGAATTTGAAATGTGAGAATGCTTTGTTAGCCTCAGCCATTCGATGAGTATCTGTTTTTTTCTTAACAGCAGCTCCTTCCTCTTTAGCTGCAGCAATAACTTCCGCTGCTAATCTTTGAGCCATTGATTTTTCATTTCTGTCTCTAGAGTATTTAATTAACCATTTCATTGCCATAGAAATTTTTCTATCTGGACGAATAGGCATTGGTATTTGAAAGTTAGCTCCTCCTACTCTTCTGCTACGAACTTCAACATGAGGCATAACGTTCTCTAGAGCATCTTTCCAAATTTCTAAAGAAGTTTTTTCTTGATCTTCTTTTTTACTTTCTACAATATCTAATGCATCATAGAATATTTTAAAAGCTATACTTTTTTTACCATCTTTCATTAAGTTATTAACGAAACGTGTTACCAATTGATCGTTAAATTTTGGATCTGGTAAAAGTGGGCGTTTTTTTGCTTTCGTTTTTCTCATCTTACCTGAATAATTTCGTTATTACTATTTTTTGTCTTTCGGTCGTTTAGCTCCATATTTACTTCTTCTCTGTAAACGTCCTTGAACACCTGCGGTATCCAATGCTCCTCTTACAATGTGATAACGAACTCCCGGTAAATCTTTTACCCTTCCGCCTCTCACCAATACTATCGAGTGCTCTTGGAGATTATGTCCTTCACCTGGAATGTACGCATTTACTTCTTTCCCATTAGTCAAACGAACCCTAGCAACTTTTCTAAGTGCTGAATTCGGTTTTTTAGGTGTTGTAGTATAAACACGAGTACATACTCCACGTCTTTGTGGACAAGAATCCAAAGCAGCCGATTTACTCTTCTTGGTAAGCGTGGCCCTTCCTTTTCTTACTAATTGTTGAATAGTTGGCATTTATGCTCTTTTAATTTTGGGGCAAATGTAATGTTTTTTATTCAAAATAAAAAAATTATGCTCTTAAAGCTTTTTTATAATTGAATTTTTATATTTAATGTGAATCTTTATATCCGATCAATAGAAATTATTTTAGATTTTATTAAAAATTTTTAAATTGATTTCTTGGAAAAATTATTTATTTAGACTTTTAAATGAATAGTCCTAATTTTAATTATAAATCCATAATAAGACTGGCTTTGTTTTATTCTTTAACAATGAATCCATCTTTTCCATTGTTTTATTATCTATAACCGGGCAACCTTGACTATATCCTAAAGGTATATGTTCCGGATAAATCTCATGATCAGGCATCTGACTATAGGAATGCAATACTATAATTCTTGAAAATGCTTTATTATTAGTTTTTTCCAAACCATGCATTTTATAATGGATTTTTGTCCCCCATTGGCTAGGGGCTCGTACCCCAATTTTATATTTCCCTAAAGAAGATGTATAACTATTGGGGACATTGGAAAAAACTATTTTTTCTTGAGTGCTTCTAAAGTTTTCGTTTCCATATCCATGGGCTACTAAACCTTTAATTATAGCTTTATTTTCGTTATAATCCCATACATAAAAACGATTTTTCCCAGAATGAATACTAAAATCTATTAAAATTGCATGTGTTGTATCGTAACCATTATTTTGGATGAATTGATACGCTTCTTTTGACTTATCTGCTAAATTATCTGGTTTAAGTTTTAAATGAACAATGTCCTTATTAATACTTTTAAATAACTTAACCTTTAGGTATGCATATGCATCTTTGTACATATTTTTATGGTATAAAGCTAAACTGCTAACTAAAAATAGACAAAGAAAAAGAGCTAATAGCAATAAGTTTTTATTCTTCATGATAATTTATAACAAAATAAGAATTTTATTATATAACAAATAAATTTTTTTTTAATATTTTATTTAGAGAAATTATACTTTAAAGTAGAATAACTATTACTTGTTTAATTTACTATTTTTGTATTTTGAATAGTTTCTTTTAGCTTAATTTAAGAAACTTTATAATCTCATCTATTTCTAATACTAAGAAAACATTTATGGATTTACAAGATCAACTTAAAAAACTTTTCCCAGATCATAAAATTGAAAATAACGAAGAAGATTGTTTATCTAATGATAATGAATTATTTTTTCAAGATGATCCTATCATTTGCAAATATGAAAAAAAAGGAAGAAATGGTAAACCTGTTACCATATTAGAAGGTTATCAAGGAGATGATGATGATTTTAAGAAATTAGCTAAAGAAATTAAATCAATTTTAGGTGTTGGAGGTTCTGCTAAAGAAGGTATTATAATTTTACAGGGTAATTATAGAGATAAAGTAATGGATATTTTAAAAAATAAAGGTTTTAAGGTTAAGCGTGTAGGGGGATAGTATACTTTCTTACACTAAATATTCAATAAATCTTTAGTGGACGGTTATAGCTTAACCTGTTTTTAACAAATATAAAATAGATTTGTTTTGAAATATTTTAAAACAAATTTTATGAAAAAAAAATTCCTATCGGTTTTCTTAATTATTTTTTCTTTAGCCTTTTCTCAAAATCAAAAGCCTAAATTGGTGATTGGTATTGTGGTAGACCAAATGAGAACCGAATTTTTATTTCGATATTCCTCTCTTTTCTCTGATAACGGATTTAAAAGACTATTAAATGATGGTTTTTTTTATAGCAATCTTCATTATAATTATGTGCCTACATTTACTGCACCTGGGCACGCATCCATTTATACAGGAACTACTCCGGTTAATCATGGAATTGTAGCCAATGAATGGTTCCATAGAGGTTTAAAAAGAGATGTTTATTGTACAGAAGACTTTTCCGTTGTATCCCTTGGAAATCCTGATAAAAATAAAGAAGGACAAATGTCCCCTAAAAATTTACAGTCAAGTACAATAACTGATGAATTAAAACTTGCCACAAATTTTAAGAGTAAAGTTTATGGAATTAGTATGAAAGATCGTGGTGCAATTCTTCCAGCTGGACATTTTGCGAATCGTGCTTATTGGATTTCCGATAATGGAAACTTTATTTCAAGCAATTTTTATGGGAATGAATTTCCAAGTTGGGTAACTTCTTTTAATGAAAGTAAAAGATATATGAAATACATTCAAGAAGGTTGGAAATTATTTAAAGATATTTCTTATTATAAAGATTGTCTACCTGATGATAATCCTTACGAAAGCACTGGCTTAAAAATACACAAGAAAGCTGTATTTCCATACCTTTTAACAGAAGATTTTGCTCAGACTGGACCTAAGGTTATTAAAAGTACTCCATTTACCAATAACCTGATTGTTGAATTTGCTGAAGAACTTATTGAAAATGAAAAATTAGGAAATGGTGATGTCACTGATTTTCTTACTTTAAGTTTTTCTGCTACTGATATTATTACTCATTTAACTGGACCTCGTTCCATTGAAACTTTAGATACTTATTTGAGATTGGATGATTTATTGGGGAAATTTTTAACATTTTTGGATAAAAAAGTTGGCAAAGGAAACTATTTACTTTTTTTAACGGCTGACCATTCGGGTAGTGAAAATCCTAAACATTTAAAAGATCATGGGTATGATATTTCCTCTTTAAATGCAAAAGAAATGGAGAATAAATTAAGAGCTTATTCTATTGAAAAATATGGAAAAGATTTAATTTTATCGTATTCTAACCAAAACATTTACATTGATGATGCTCTAATTTCCCCGAGTAAAAAGTTCAATGAAATTGTTAAAGATTTTGCTAATTTTATTGAATCTTTCCCTGAAGTTAAAAGAGCATATACTGAAGATGAAATCTTAAATATTTCTGCCGTTGATGAGCATGGTTCTATGATATTTAGAGGTTATGATAAAAAACAAAATGGTCAAATTTATGTACTACTAAAACCTGGATACATTGAATATAAACCACAGGGGGCTACACATGGTTCCAGCTACACTTATGACACTCATGTTCCTTTAATATTTTATGGTTGGAAAACTCCACATGGAACAAGTTCTGAAAAACATTACATTACCGAAATTGCTCCTACAATCGCACAAAAAATAAGTATTACTTTTCCTAATTCTACAAATTCTCAAATTTTATCGGAAGTAATAAAATATTAATAAAAAAAGGTTCTTTCAAGAACCTTTTTTTATTTTCTTATACTTTAATAGATGGAAACATATAAATAATACTATCAGCCATACGGGTATCAATTCCACTGATAATTTCATTCCTGTAAACCACATGATAATTAAGATAGCTATTAAAAAAAATAAGCATATATAATTTCCTATAGGATACCAAAGCGATGGAAATTTAGTTTTTATAATCCCTTGATTTTTTAAAGCTTTTTTAAAATAAAAATGTGTAATAGTTATAATTATCCAATTCAATACTAAACAAGAGACTACTAAGGACATAAGATACTCCAATGCTTCCTCTGGCATAATTTTATTAACAATCACGCAAATAGCTGCAAAAATTGCTGATACCAGTATTGCCATTATAGGGACATGATTCTTATTTAGTTTTGATAAAAATTTAGGTGCATTTCCTTGCTTTGATAAACCGTATAACATTCTACTATTGCTGTAAACACTACTATTATAAACAGACAGAGCTGCTGTTAAAACAACAAGATTTAAGGCATTTGCAATAATTTTAGTAAATGAAATGGTTGTGCCAAATAAATCAAATTGAAATCCTGATAGAGAATTAAATATAGTTACAAAAGGACTTGTTTTAATAGTTATTTCCCTCCATGGAGATAAGGAAAATAATATAATTAAAGCTCCTACGTAAAAAATTAATATCCTATATATGACCTGATTGGTTGCTTTCGGAATCGTTTTTTCTGGGTGGTCAGTTTCAGCAGCTGCAATACCTATCAGTTCTAAGCCACCAAATGAAAACATTATAAAAGCTAATGAAGATAATAATCCTTGGTATCCTCCACTACCATCTGAGGTGAAAAAACCTTTTGGAAATAGTCCTCCATCGCTCCACAAATTGGAAATATTTGCTTTGGGCCCACCAGATCCGCTTAATAATAAATATATTCCAAATATAATCATAGCAACTATGGCAACAACCTTGATAATTGAAAACCAAAACTCTGCTTCGCCATATATTTTTACATTTGCTAAGTTAATCGTATTTATAATTACAAAGAAGAATAAACTTGAAGCCCACAGAGGAATTTCAGGCCACCAAAACTGTACGTAAGTACCAATAGCTGTTAACTCTGCCATACTTACTAAAATATACAACAACCAATAATTCCAACCAGAAGCAAAACCTGTAAAGGGGCTCCAGTATTTGTAAGCAAACTGACTAAAACTACCAGAAATAGGCTCTTGGACAACCATTTCTCCTAATTGCCTCATAATCATAAAGGCAATAAAGCCAGCAATGGCATAGCCGATAATAACGGATGGTCCTGCTAATACCGCTGCCGGACCAATTCCTAAAAATAATCCAGTACCTATCGCTCCTCCTAATGCTATTAATTGTATGTGACGATTGGAAAGACTTCTTTTTAACTCGCCTTTATTTAAGTTCTTATTTTCTTCTTCCAAAAATTCTTAGATTAAATAATAATATTGTATAAATTATCTGCTAAATGGTCTACCAATTAAATTGTATGGTTTGCTTTACTTCTGGGGACAATGTTGCCCCAACTGGACAAGTATAAGCGACTCTTTCTAAAATTGTTTTCTGCTTATCCTCTAAATTTAATAGTGGGAAAAATATAATTACTTTAATCTCCCCTATCCTCCTAGGTTCCGCATTCATTATTTTAGTAACTTCTGCCTTGGTTCCTTTTATATCTATTCCCATTGAAGAAGCTTTAATTCCCATAACTGTAAGCATACAGCTAGCTAAAGCACTTGCTACCATATCGGTAGGAGAAAAACTTTCACCCTTTCCATGATTATCTTTAGGTGCATCTGTGGATATTTTTGTTCCACTTTGTATATGAGTTGCTTCAGTATGCAAACTTCCTTCGTATAATACTTCTACTGTCATAATTTATATAATTTGTTGAAACTATTTAGAATTTATAATTCTAATACGCTAAATTAATCGTTAAATCTAAAAAAAATAATCTAGTTTTAAAAATCTATATAGTCATTAATTAGTAAGTTTAAAATTCCATACTAAATCTATTGTAACAAAAAATTCAATTGATTTTTATTATTTACTATAACAACGTCATTTTGTCATTAACGATGGGTTGGTATTTTTTTTGACTTTTACCTTCAAAATAATATTAAAATAAATAAATTTAAAATATGGCTAAAGGAAATATTAATGTATCAGTAGAAAATATTTTTCCTCTGATTAAGAAATTTTTATACAGTGATCATGAAATATTTTTACGTGAGTTAATTTCTAACGCAACGGATGCTACTTTAAAACTTAAACATTTAACCAATACAGGAGAAGCCAAGGTAGAATATGGCAATCCTATGATTGAAGTTAAAATAAATAAAGAAAATAAAACTCTTCAAATTATTGACCAAGGGATAGGGATGACGGAAGAAGAGGTTCAAAAATATATTAATGAGGTTGCTTTCTCTGGTGCTGAAGATTTTATTTCTAAACATAAAGATGCTGAAAAAGAAGGTATTATCGGGCATTTTGGTTTAGGGTTCTATTCTGCCTTTATGGTTGCGGATAAGGTTGAAATTATTACTAAGTCTTATACAGATGCACCTGCTGTACAATGGGTTTGTGATGGTAGCCCACAATTTGAACTTGGTCCGTCTGATAAAAAAGATAGAGGTACTGAAATAGTTTTGCATATAGCAGAAGATTCTCAGGAATTTTTAGAAGAGTATAAAATACGTGAGTTATTGCAAAAATACAATCGTTTTATGCCTATTCCAATTAAGTTTGGAACTAAGGAAGAAACTTTACCATTGCCTGAAGGGGCTGATAAGGATGCAACTCCTGAAAAAGTAATAGTTGATGATATTATTAACAATCCTAACCCGGCATGGACCAAAGCACCCTCTGAGCTAAAAGAAGAAGATTATAAAGCTTTTTATCACGAATTGTATCCAATGCAATTTGACGAGCCTTTGTTCCATATACATTTAAATGTAGATTATCCTTTTCACTTAACCGGTATTTTATTTTTTCCTAAATTAGGTAATAATCTAAATATTGATAAGGATAAAATTCAATTATATCAAAACCAAGTTTTTGTTACGGACGAGGTTAAGGGTATAGTTCCTGACTTCTTAATGTTGCTTCGTGGAGTGATTGACTCTCCAGACATTCCATTAAACGTTTCTCGTTCTTATTTGCAAGCCGATGGTGCGGTTAAGAAAATTTCTTCTTACATCACAAAGAAAGTTGCAGATAAAATGGTTTCATTAATGAATGATAACCGCGAAGACTACGAAAAAAAATGGAATGATATAAAAGTAGTTATTGAATATGGAATGATCTCTGAAGAGAAGTTCTATGAAAAATCTGATAAGTTTGCTCTTTATCCAACAGTGGATGGTAAATATTTAACTTTTGAAGAATTAAAAGATAAAATAAAGGATAACCAAACGGATAAGGATGGTAAATTAATTATTCTTTATGCTTCAAATATAGATGAACAAGACCAATACATACAAACGGCTAAAGAAAAAGGGTATGAAGTTTTATTGTTAGATTCTCCTATTGTTCCTCACTTAATTCAAAAGCTGGAAACTACCAAAGAAAATATTTCTTTTGTACGCGTAGATGCTGATCATATTAATAATCTTATTAAAAAAGATGAAAATATAGCTTCTATACTTACCGATGAAGAAAAAGAAACATTAAAAAAAGATTTAGAGGAAACTATTGACTCTAAAACTTATACGATAGCTTTGGAAAACTTAAGTAAAGATGATGCTCCATTTATTTTAACCCAACCAGAATTTATGCGTAGAATGAAAGATATGCAACAAACAGGTGGTGGAATGTTTGGTATGATGGGTGGTTTTCCAGAATCTTATAATTTAGTTGTGAATACCAATAGTGCATTAGCTTCTGATATTTTGAAAAAAGAAAATAAAGATGAAAAAGCAACTATTATAAAACAAGCGTTAGATTTAGCAAAATTATCTCAGAACATCTTAAAGGGTAAAGATCTTACAAATTTCATTAAACGTAGTTTTGATTTAATTAAATAAAGTATCTCTTTACATACATAAAAAGCTGTATAATATTTATACAGCTTTTTTTATGATTGAATAAAAATTTTGAAAAGGATAAAAAAACATATTAATTTATAGATTTCAAGGTAACTAATTGATTAGATCAGAGTTTAAATATATTTTTTATTATCTATAATTAATCTAATTCATCGGTATTTATTAAGGCAAATACTGTTAGTTAAAAAATAAAAAAAACCTCAACTTGTAATGTTGAGGTTTTTTATGTTTTTAATTTTTCAACCAATGATTTGAAAATTTGCAGTTTTTATAGGAGTCTTGAACTTTAATATAAGTGGATGGAATTTGGGTTTCAACCCATTTTTCTACCACTTCATTTTGCTTAGTTTTTTCAGCAAATCCTTTTATTCTATTATAATCAGTTTCCAAGTTCATTTTATGCGAAGGAATTACCTCCGTAATTTTTAATAATTTAACACCCGTTCTATTGTTAAGATCATCTTCGAATGCTTCGGAAACATCCCCTTTAGATAATCCTAGTAGATTATAAGAATCTTTTCTTGCCAATTTACTTCTTTCAAAACGGTTATCTCCAGTTTTTTGATTGGATAATAACCCCCCGTTGTATTTTGTAAGTTTATCATCGGAATATTTGGTAACCGCTTCATTAAAAGTGATTTTGTCAGAAATAATTTCCTCCCTTATTTTTTTTAATTTATCTAATGCAGCAGCAATTTCTTCCTGATTGGGTTTTGATTGTAATAATATATGTCTTAAATCTATAATTTGTCCTCTTTTTTTCTCTAAGTATATAATATGGTAACCATATTCGGTTTCAAAGGGCTCTGAAATTTCACCTTCTCCTAAACTAAATGCTACTGCATCAAATTCTTTAACCATAATTCCTCTACGGACATTTAAAATTTGTCCACCATTAGGAGCTGAACCCGGATCCTCAGAATATGTTTTAGCCATTTCAGCAAAACTTGCCCCCTCTTGTATTTGTTTTTTTATGTCTTTAAGTTGATTTATTAATTCTTGTTTATGCGCATCTGTTAGTTGGGGATACATAAGTATTTGTGCATATTCAATTTCATCATTTAGATATGGAAATTCATTTTCATGAGCTTGATAAAAAGCTCTCAAATATTCAGGCGAAATATCTACATTTTTTGTTATTTCAAACATCTTTCTTTGTGTATACATTTGATTTCTAACCATGGTTTCTAAAACCGATCTTAGTTCGGCCATGGTTTTAAACTTAAAGTTTAATAATAATTCCTGGTCTGTTTTAAAATAATTTTTATATCCATCAAGTCTAGAATCTACTTCCCTATTCACCTCGTCTTTACTAACAGAAATCAAAGTATCTTGTTTGGCTTTATATAGAATAATTTTTTCTTTCATCATGTTCTCTAAAAAATCGCATCGGTCGGTAATCTGTTGTCCCTCTGATTTTGCGTAATTTTCAGCATCAAAAATATCTGTATCTGTAATTATTTCATCTCCTACAACTGCAACTATTCCGTCTAGTTTTCTTTCTTGTGAGTAAGTGTATAAGCTTGCAAAAAATGTTAATATTAAAAGTATTCTGTTCATTTTTAGTATTTGGTAAGATTTAAAAATCTAATTAATTATATTTTTTCTTTAAAGTATTTATTTCTATTATATTTTTATTAATAACGGCATTATTTTTCATTTGTTTTATGTTTTCATGAATTTTATAATCTACGTAATCTTTAATGTAGTATTTTTTAAAATCCTCTAAACTTAAGGGTTCATCTTTAATAATATTTTTTATATCCATCACTAATCTTCTGTTCTTGCTGTCTAAAACTTTTATTCCCTTAGACAATTTTGTATCGGAAGAAAATCCTAAAAATTTCGCTGGAAACTTGCCCTGCTCTATGATAACCAATGGATTATTTTCATGGTCCATTTTAGCTTTATAAAAATTTTTAATATCATCTACAGATTGATTATTCTTTAATAAGGATAGTAATTCCTTTTCCACTTCTTGATTTAAACAGTAATAAAATGTTCCATCAATTCTTTCTTTCCATATATATTTAGATTTATGATCGTTTAAAAATTGTTGTTGTCCTTCATCATCAGCATATGATTGGTTAGTTAACAAAGATACAGTGTATTTAACTAACAATTGGTCTTCTTCTAATTTCAAACGCTTTTTAACATCATCCATATCATAGAAGTTCTCTTTATAAAACTCTATAAGTTTTGTATCTTGCCAATTGTTAATCAATTCATCTACAATAAATTTCCTATTAATATAATTGTAAGAAGTTAATTGATACTTTAATTGATCCAATAATTTCTGATTGGTTAAAATATAATCTTCATTATTTTCATTACCAATTTTTATTAAATCTATAATTCTATTTTCAGAATAATTAGAGAATTCTTTAAAATTATTAGGAAGATTATTGATAAAATTATTTATAGCAATAGAGTTTGAATTGAAAAAAGGTTTTTTCTTTAATATATCTATAAGTTTACGGTCTAGTTCTTCCAATAAATTGTTTTGTTTTAACTCATAAAAAATTTTTGAACTAGCTAGATTATAATCTTTAAATTCGTCCAAAAAAACTAATTTATAAATAACATATCCTTCATTGGTTTTTATAGGTTTGGAATACTCTCTATGTAAAGGCAATTTATTTTTTTGACTAATAATATAATTATAGATTTCCTTATTTTCAAAATGCTTTAGTAATATTGTTTTATCTGTAACCTTAGAATATTTCTGTTTAACATTTTCCAACTTATCTCCATTTTTTAGTTGTTTATAAATGGCTTCAATAATTAGTTTTCCATTATCTGTTGGATCATCAATTTTAATTTCTTCCAATCGAACCTGCCCCAACCATTCTCTTTCTTCAGAAACTAATATTAAATAATTATTACCCTCTTCGTCTTTATAAATAACTACTTTGCCAATAGGAGCATCATAAATAGCATCTAATAAATTTTTATTAATTGAAAATACATCTAAATATTTTGGCTCTATCCATTTAGATTCTACAGAGTATTCGTTTGCAGCTTTTTCAAATAATTTAGTATTGTTTTTTATGCTTCTAATTGTTTTATCAATAAATAATTTTTGTTGATCAACTGATTTATCTTTGAAATTATCTTTATTAAAAATGAATATCTGAACTTTTTTTTCCAATTGTAATTTATTGAAATAATCTTGCAATAAAGGCTTTAGAATTTCTTGTGGATAATATAAACTATCCTGAATCATTTGATGTTTATTGGATAACTCCTTTAAGTAAGAAACGGATTTATCCACCCCTTTACTAAGTCCGTATTGCTTGATTAATTGATAATCAATAAAATTATCAATAGTCGTATCAGTTCCTAATATATCTAAACTTTTAGAGTATTCCTCCAAAAAGTTCTGAGTATAAATGGTGTCTTTATTAATTGTTATTAAGACGGATTGAGAATATAAAGATGTAGTTGTAAAAAGTCCTAAAAAAAATGCTAACTTATTCACTATATATTAATTTTATCTACAAAAGTATTGAAAGTAGTAGTACTTAAAAAATTTTTATCTAAAAGAAAATTAATCAATATTTCAATTTAAATATCAAAACAGATAATTTAAAAATCTTCAATCAATTTCTCGTCTTCAAAATATTGTATAATAGCTTTTTTTATCAGTAGCATTTGTTCATTGGATTTTAAATCCGGTAGTTCTTCTAAAGTTATATAATGCGGCCATCCATCATCGTCAAACCTATCAAACTTATAATAACCAAAAGGCTCTAACAATCGACAAACGGCAATGTGTATTAAATTCATCTTATCATCTTTTTTATAGCGTCTATACCCACCGCCAAATTCCTGAAGACCTATTAAAAAAATAATAGTATTTAGATCAGGGGTCTCATCTTGATTAAATTTTATTTTCATAAAATTTTCAATTTTAGACCATCTTTTCATTTCATTCATAAAAACATATCATAATTCATTTTCGTATCAAATTTATAAATAAAATGTGAGTATTGATTAAAATCTAGTTTTCGTTTATATTTCAATGTTTATACAAAAGGATTGCAAAGTGAAATGAAGAATACTTAATAAATTTGATTATTTTTGAATTCTATTTTAACACTTACAGACATATAAAAATATAATGAACAAATATCAAAACCCTTTAGAAAGTCGTTATTGCAGTGATGAAATGTTATATAATTTTTCTCCTGAAAAAAAATTTACGACTTGGAGAAAGTTATGGATTGCTTTAGCAGAAATTGAGAAAGAACTAGGACTTGATATCACAGACGAACAAATCAAGGAGTTAAAAGATAACATTAGCCCCATTGATTTTGCTAAAGCAAATGAATATGAAAAGAAGTTCCGTCACGATGTTATGGCTCATGTTCATACTTATGGTGACGTTGCCCCTAAAGCAAGACCTATAATACACTTGGGAGCTACTTCTGCCTTTGTAGGTGATAATACTGATTTAATTCAAATTAAGGATGGATTGGAATTAGTTAAAAAGAAACTTATAAACGTTATAAAAGGTCTTCACGATTTTGCTTTAAAGTATAAAGATCTTCCTACCCTAGGTTTTACCCATTATCAACCGGCACAACTTACTACCGTAGGTAAAAGAGCCACCCTATGGCTACAATCTGCTTTGTTAGATTTAGAAGAATTGGATTTTCGTATTGAAACTTTAAGATTTAGAGGAGTTAAAGGTACTACTGGAACTGCGGCAAGTTTTAAAGAGTTGTTTGATGGTGATTTTAATAAAGTAAAAGAATTAGACAGAAAACTATCTAAACGTTTTGGTTTTACGCATGTTTTTAAAGTTAGTGGACAAACCTACGATAGAAAAATTGATGCTCAAGCTTTAAATATTTTATCTAATATAGCACAATCCGCACATAAATTCACCAATGACCTAAGACTACTTCAAAATCTAAAAGAAATTGAAGAACCTTTTGAAAAAAACCAAATAGGTTCCAGCGCAATGGCATATAAAAGAAATCCTATGCGTTCAGAACGTATAGCCTCATTAGCTAAGTTTGTAATTTCATTAGCAAGTTCTCCTGCAATGGTTGCTTCTACTCAATGGTTTGAAAGAACCTTAGATGATTCTGCAAATAAGCGATTAAGCCTACCGCAAGCCTTTTTAGCTATTGATGCTATTTTAATTATATGGAATAATATTTTAGATGGAATTGTGGTATATCCTAAAATGATTGAAAAGCATATTCAAGAAGAATTACCGTTTATGGCTACCGAATACATTATTATGGAAGGTGTTAAAAACGGTGGTGACAGACAAGAATTACATGAAATTATTAGAACTCACTCCATGGAAGCAGGTAAACAAGTGAAAATAGAAGGAAAAAATAATGATTTAATAGAACGAATTATTGCTGATTCAAGAGTAAATATTGATAAAGATAAATTATTGAATTTATTAAACCCATCTAATTTTATTGGGTTTGCTCCTGAACAAACTGAAGAATTTTTAGATGGTGAAGTAAATCCTATATTAAATAAATACAAAGACCTGCTTGGTATTGATACCGACTTAAAAGTTTAATGAAAATTACCCTATTAGCCATCGGTAAGACAAACTCTAAGGAACTTATAAATTTAATTAAAAGTTTAGAAAAACGCTTGCCTAGCTTTATTAAATTTGAAAGGAAAGAATTACCGGACATAAAAAATGCAAAAAACCTTTCTGAGAATGAATTAAAAAATGCAGAAGCAGATTTAATTATTTCCCAGCTTGAACCCAACGATGTTGTTTACCTTCTTGATGAAAAGGGGGTAGAATATACTTCCATGGAGTTCTCCCTATTAATGGATCAACACATGAACAATTCCGTAAAACATCTAGTTTTTTGTATTGGGGGCGCTTGGGGATTTTCTCAAAAAATGTACAGTCTTAATCCGCACAAAATAGCCTTGTCCAAAATGACATTTACACACCAAATGGTACGTTTATTTTTCGTTGAACAACTGTATAGAGCTTTTAGTATTTTGCAAGGAAAACCTTACCACAATGAATAATTATTTAAAACTAAACGGATACGAGATTGCTTTATATCTAATAATCTTTTTTATAGGAGGAAACCTTATAGGAGCAATTTTAGGAGGAGTAGCTCTCTTCCTTAATATTAATACCTATGTGGTTATCCCTATAGCTACCCTTTTAAGTTATGGTTTAGTCTATTTTAGCTATTCTAATTTTAAAAAACAATCAAAAAAAGAAATTTTTAAAATAAATTATTCGTTAAAAAATTTCAAATATTTCCCTTTAATTCTTATTATATTTATTGGACAATTTTTTATTTCTGAATTTATATCAAGTTTAATTCCTACCGAAGGTAAAATCTTTGGAAAATTATATCAAACCATGTCCTATGGATTGCTTGGAAACTTTGAAAAATACCCTTGGATCACTTTTTTCTCAATCTGTATATTAGCCCCATTCTTAGAAGAAATCTTTTTTCGAGGTTTTTTACTGAAAGGTATGCTTAACAACCAAGTTAAACCCTACAAAGCCATAATTATTTCTGCATTGTTATTTGGAGGCATACACTTTTATCCTTGGCAAATCGTTGGCGGATTTTTTGCAGGTATAGTTTTAGGCTTATCTTTTTATAAAACAGGTTCTTTGTTAATATGCACTCTATTACATTTTTTAAATAATTTTTTAGGCTTTCTATTATTTATGAAATACCATCAATTAGAAATGCCAACCCTAGGGTTAAATGAATATTTAACCTTTTTCATCGGCATATTAATAGTTATATTTTTCGGATATATTTATTTAAAACAGACAAAAAATTACGAATGGAGATCCTTTTAGCAACACAAAACGAACATAAAAAAGAAGAAATTATTAACATCCTCCCACAGAATTTTAATCTTAAAACATTTAACGACTACAATTTTAAAGGTGAGATTGAAGAAAGTGGAAAAACTTTTGAGGAAAATGCTTATATAAAAGCAAAATTTGGATTCGACTTTACAAATATCCCCTGTTTTGCAGACGATAGTGGATTAGTGATTGAGGCATTAAACGGTGAACCTGGAATATATTCCGCAAGATATGCAGGAACAGGTTCATTTAACGATAATATAGCCAAAGTTCTTAAAAATTTGGAAGCTCATTCCAATAGAAACGCTTACTTTATAAGTGTGATTTGCTGGGTTTTTAAGAATGAGGTTCAATACTTTGAAGGGAAAATTCATGGTACAATTTCAGAAAATATAAGAGGTGAAAATGGATTTGGTTACGATCCTATTTTTATTCCTAACGGCTATGATATTAGCTTTTCTGAATTCCCACCGGCACAAAAGAATTTAATTAGCCATAGAGCCATCGCTTTAAATAAATTTACCAATTTTCTAAATCAAAAATTAGGTATTAATAAATAAAAACTCTTTAAATACTTTCGATTTCGAAATTAATATTTGAACGCTAAATAACTAATTAACAAATACTTATTTTTAAATAATACTAAAAATAAATATATTTCATTTAAATATCATAAATATTATTTCGTATTTTATTGTTTTGTTATGATATAGTAATTAAATTTGTTGTAGTGTATAACATAAATCGTTCAATTAAATAAAATATTAAAAAAATGAATAAGAAAAAAATAGCCATAGGTTGTGACGAAGCTGCCTATGATTTAAAAGTAGTTTTAAAAGATCATTTAGAAAAACTAGGTTATGAAGTAAAAGACTTTGGCGCTAATAAAGGTGAAGTTGTTTTATATCCTGATGTAGCAGCCAGCGTTGCTAAAGCAGTGGCTGCAGGAGAATTTGAAAGAGCTGTATTAACCTGTGGAACAGGAATTGGTATGGCTATAACTGCAAATAAAATCCCTGGAGTTAGAGCTGCGGTATGCCATGATTCATTCTCAGCACAAAGAGCTAGAAAAAGCAATGATGCACAAATTATTTGTTTTGGAGAAAGAGTGATAGGCGTTGAACTAGCTAAAAACTTATTGGATATTTGGTTAGAATCTGAATTTAGTGGCGGAGGATCTGCCCCTAAAGTACAACGTATCTGTGACTACGAAGCTGAATATAATAAATAGTAAAATGATTATTTTTTAACATAAGTAAAAAGCCGGAAATTCCGGCTTTTTGCTTTTAAATTTATCTGAAATTATTTCTTTAAAAAACAGGTTTTTAAAACAATACTAGATCCGTCAATTTTACAATCAACTTCATCAGAATTTTCGGTTAACCTTATACTTTTTACTTTAGTACCTCTTTTTATAACCATTGAAGAACCTTTTACTTTTAAATCTTTAATTACAGTTACCGCATCCCCATCTTTTAGCTCAGCACCATTACTATCTAAAGGTATGCTAGAAACTTCATTCTCTTCTCCTGACCATTCAAAAAAACAATCGGGGCAAACATTAGACGTACCATCAAAATAAACATTTTCTTGGGAACATTTAGGACAATTAAGAATATCTGTCATTGTATATCTTTTAACTTAGAAGGCAAATATACTTTATTTAAACAGTATCTGCAAACCACTAAAATTATATATTTTATAACAATTATAAAAAATAATTAATGCTTATAATATGTAAATAGATTCTACGATTTCCATATAATAAATAAATTTTAAAATAATTAATTAACACAACCAATATGTTGCTAAATTTGTTCCTACAGTTACTCTATATTAAATATGAAAGGTAGGATAGTAATTAAAATTGGTAGTCAAATATTAACTAAAAAAGACGGTACCCTAAATGTAACACAAATGTCTTCTCTAGTAGATCAATTGGCTCAATTACATAAAGATAATTACGAGATTATATTAGTTTCTTCGGGTGCTGTAGCAGCTGGAAAGTCTGAAATTCAACCTAAATTTAAATTAGATAGCGTCTCTTCCCGACAATTATTTTCCACCATTGGGCAAGTTAAATTAATTCAGAGATATTACGATCTATTTAAACAATATAACATTGTTTGTGGACAAATATTAGCAACTAAGGACGATTTTTCTACCCGCAAGCACTATTTAAATCAAAGAAATTGCATGAAAGTGATGATAGACAACGGGATTATTCCTATTGTAAATGAAAATGATGCCATTTCAGTAAATGAATTAATGTTTACGGATAACGATGAACTTTCGGGACTTGTAGCAACTATGATGAATTGTAGTAAACTGATAATACTAAGCAATATAGACGGAATATATACAGGGAATCCCAGCAATCCGGAATCATCTTTAATAGAGAAAATTTATCCAGGAGATGATCATATTAAACAATATATTCAAACAACCAAGTCATCAGCCGGACGCGGAGGAATGAAATCTAAATATAATATTGCAAAAAAAGTGGCAGAGGAAGGAGTTGAAGTAATCATAGCTAATGGGGAAACTTCAAACATTTTGATTGATCTATTAAACAATAATGCTATTAAATCCACTACTTTTATTACTTCTAAAAAAAGTACCTCAAACATAAAAAAATGGATTGCCCATTCCGAAGATTTTTCTAAGGGTAAGATTTATATAAATGCCGGTGCTAAAGATGCTCTACTTGGAAATAAAGCGATTAGTATATTACCCGTAGGGGTAGTTAAAATAACTGGGGAATTTGAAGAGGGAGATATTGTTGAAATTTTAGATGAAAATGAAAATTCTATTGGTGTAGGTTGTAGTTCTTATACTAGTAACAAAGCTAAAAATTGTATTGGACTAAACAATTTGAAACCTATTATCCATTATGATTATTTATACATAGGCAAATAAAATTATGAAAGAGAACTTTAACCACATATTTAAAAATTCAGTACAAGCAAGTAAAGAATTAAGCTTACTTTGCGAATCAACTATAAATGAAATTTTAAATCTTCTTGCAAAAGAAACAGAAAATAATATAGATTATATTCTTTCTGAAAACAAGAAAGATACAGATAAAATGCCGATCACTAATCCTAAATATGATCGTTTACTTTTAAATCAATCTAGAATTGAGAATATTATTGAGGATCTAAAAAATGTAGCAAAACTCCCCTATCCTGTTGGTTATAATTTTTTTGAAAAGAAATTAAACAACGGTTTAATAATATCAAAAGTTTCTGTTCCTTTCGGGGTTGTTGGTATTATCTACGAAGCTAGGCCCAATGTAAGTTTTGATGTTTTTTCACTTTGCTTAAAATCTGGCAATGCCTGCTTATTAAAAGGTGGCTCAGACGCTTATCATTCTAATCAATCCATTGTTAATATTATTAAAAAAGTACTAGAAAAAACAAATGTAAATTCAGATGTCTGTACCCTTTTACCTACGGATAGATCTGCCACTGATGCTTTACTAAATGCAAATAGGTATGTGGATCTGGTAATACCTAGGGGAGGAAAAGAACTCATTGAATACGTAAGAAAAAATTCACTTGTTCCTGTAATTGAAACCGGAGCAGGGGTTTGTCATACCTATTTTCATGAAGATGGTAAGGTAGAATTTGGTGAAAAAATTATACATAATGCTAAAACTAGAAAAGTAAGTGTTTGCAACTCCTTGGATTGTTTAATTATTGATGAGAGCAGAATAAATGATTTACCAAAACTTTGCGAAAGTTTGGTAAATGAAAAAGTAATCATTTATGCGGATGATGCTTCTTACAAAGCTTTATTAAACACATACCCGCAATCTCTTCTAACAAATGCAGATGAACAAAGTTTTGGTACTGAATTTTTAGACTATAAAATGTCAATAAAAACGGTAAAAGGTTTGGATGAAGCCATTGAACATATAAATATGTATAGTTCTAAACATAGTGAAACTATAATTAGTGAGAATTTAGAAGCCATACATAAATTTGAAACCTTGGTAGATTCTGCTTGTATATATTCAAACGCTTCAACAGCTTTTACAGATGGTGCACAATTTGATCTTGGCGCTGAAATTGGTATTAGTACCCAAAAAATGCATGCTAGGGGCCCTATGGCTCTAAAGGAATTATGTACATATAAATGGATAATTAAAGGGAATGGACAGATAAGATAATTTTATTGGATTCGTAATTTGAATCGTTTATTTCATAATTATATACCATACCTCACCCAATCTACCAAATGCTACTTCTCTTCCACCATAGAAGGTGGTCCATTCTGCTAATAGATTATCTGCAGTTACTTGGTAATCAGATTCTTTAGCGTCTTTTTTAAATATTTTTTTCCACACAGAAAATAGATCATTAAAATTTCCCCAAACATTACTGAAAGTATAGGAGCTGTCAGAAGGGTTTTTTCTAAATTCTATATCCATACAATCCGCACATGTTTTTTTTGCGTGATATTCTTCTTTATTTGTTGCATTCTTAGGAATATATCTAAAAGTAAAAGATTCCGCTCCTTCTTTAGATCTTTTCTCTAAATAAGAATATTTTGACTTTGAAGATTTAATGATTCTTTCTGCAAATATTTGTGGATCTTCATTTATTGCAATGAGAATTGAGGATTCTTGATTAGTTTCTATTTGGTCATAACTTTCATCTAAATTTTCATCGGAAACTTTCATTGTTTTTTTAGAGTATTTTTGTCCGTATCTTAAAGGTACCTTTACACCTTCTTCATTTTCATAATATTTATTTCTTTTAATTGTAAAATCCTTTTCATCCAAAGAATTTTGAGTTTGTGAGTAGGCAGATACAGAAAACAATGCAACTATAAAATATATAAGATTTTTCCTCATCATAAAAATTAAACTACTTGTATTAACTTTTAAAATAACAATTTATTATAGTTAATTAAACTATGATATGATTTATTTTTTAATAATTGTGCGAATAACCTGTCAAATATATTTAAAATTTAACAATTGTATAATTCAATTTTGAGATGCTACACAACGAAGATACAACTCATATAACACTATATTTGTATACAAAGCTTTAATAAAATGGAAAAAACTATAGATGAAAATAAGAATTTAGAACAAGAACTAGCTTATAAACTCATTTGTTATACCCATAAAAATATTTTCATTACAGGTAAAGCAGGCACAGGAAAAACTACTTTTCTAAAAAACTTAAAAGAAAAGTCAGAGAAAAACACGGTTATTGCTGCTCCCACAGGTATAGCATCAATCAATGCAGGAGGAGTTACACTACATTCATTATTTTTATTGCCACTCACTAGTTTTATACCTGTAAATCATGTCAATGAAGATCGAAATATAGCAATTACCAAACAAGAAGCTTTCCAACATTTTAAGTATAACAAAGAAAAAAGAAAACTTTTAACTGAATTAGAATTATTGATTATTGATGAGGTCTCAATGCTTAGAGCAGATATTTTAGACGCTATCAATTGGGCTTTACAAAGTGTTAGAAAAAGTTTGCAACCCTTTGGCGGAGTACAAATCGTAATGATTGGAGATATGTATCAGCTTCCCCCAGTAATAAAAGAGGAACAATGGAAAATTTTAAAAAATTATTATAAAAGTTTATTCTTTTTTGATGCCTTAGTCCTACAAAATAATCAACCCATTTGTATAGAATTTAAAAAAATTTATCGGCAAGCAGACCCTGTTTTCATAAATTTATTAAATGCAATACGATACCAGGATTATGATTCCATAGATTTTAATTTACTGCAAAAAAGATATAATCCAAATTTTAATCCAGAACATTTTGGATATATCACTTTAACCACTCACAATCATTTAGCAGATTCCATAAACCAAAAAGCTTTAGAGAAAATTGAAAACCCTATTCACTATTTTGATGCCATTATAGACGGAACTTTTCCTGAAAACTCCTATCCTACCGAAGCTGAACTTATTTTAAAAGAAGGAACCCAAATCATGTTTATAAGAAATGATAGTTCCGGAGAACGCAGGTATTTCAATGGAAAGATTGGAATCATTGAAAAAATTGAAGATTTTGATATTTATATACGTTTTGAGAATCAAAAGGATTTATTAAAACTTGAACATGAAGTCTGGAAAAATATTAGATACATTGTTGATAATGAAACTGGAAAAATTAAAGAAGAAGAATTAGGATCCTTTTCGCAATTCCCTATTCGATTGGCATGGGCAATAACCATACACAAAAGCCAGGGATTGACGTTTGATAAGGTTATTATAGATGCAGGCAAATCATTTGCTTCAGGGCAAGTCTATGTTGCTTTAAGTAGATGTAGAACTTTAGAAGGAATTATATTAAAATCATTAATACAAAATTCGAACATCATCCAAGATATAAAGATTAAAGAATTCCAAGAACAAATGTGGAATTTAAATGAGTTAGAGGAAACTTTAGAGAAAGAAAAATATGCCTATGCATTAGATAATTTATTTAAAACTATAAGTTTAAAAGAACTAACGACAGAAATTAATGAATGGAAAAAAATTACAATTGAAAAGAATATTCCTGAGAAAGAAAGTGTTCTAGAACTAATATCTTCTATAGACGAAACCTTAAATTACCTACAAATTGTTTTGTATAAATTTGAAACTACTATTTACCAATGGTTTAATAAATATAAAGACCTGTCTTTAAAAATTGAAATTTGGAATAAAATAAAAACAAGAAGCATTAGTGCAGTTGAATTTTTTATTGAAGAATTATTCACCAAAGTTTGGAAGCCTATACTTAGTCATTATTTAGAGTATAAAAATAAATCAAGAATTACACAATATTTAAGATTCGTTGAAGAAATTGAAGAAAGTTTAAAGAATAAAATTAAGCAAATATCTATTGCTAAACTTATTGATGATCGTCTAAGTTATAAAGATATCATTTTTATTTCTGATAGTGGAAAAACGGTTTCAAAAGAAAAAAATAATACTGTAGAAATAACTTTAGAATTACTTAATCAAGGAAAATCAATAGACGAGATAGCCAAAGAAAGAAATCTCAGTATTTCAACTATAAGCAATCATGTATCACGACTTATTTCACAAAATAAAGTATCCGTATTCAACTTTATATCAAAAGAAAAATATGAAAAAATAGAAAACGAAATCAAAAAAATGGAAAATATAGAACTAAAATTATTAAAAGAAATTTTGGGAGATAATTATTCCTATGATGAAATTAAATATGTTCGAAGCAATTTAAGCAAATAAAAAAAGCTGTTATTACTCTAACAGCTTTACAACTTATCTTTTAAATTTATTTCTTAGTAACGCGAATATCCACACGTCTATTTTTTGCTTTACATTCTGGAGTATCATTACTTGGACAAACCGGGTGTTGTGGACCGTATCCTTCCGAAGATACTTGAGAGGTAGAAATTCCTAACTTAACCAACTCATCTTCAACCTTTTTTGCTCTCTCCGCAGAAACTTTATTGTTAATTTCTTCGCTACCTGTATTATCAGTATAACCACCCACTTTCACTATTGCATTAGGAAAAGCTTTTAAAATTTCTGCAATATTTTTCACCTGTTTGCTTGATTCATTTGTTAATGTTGCAGAACCCGTATTAAAGTATACTCTATCTAAAGTAATCCAACCTTTAGTTTTATCAGTTTCATCTACTGAAATGCTTGAATCACTTAAAAAATTGAATAATTTAGATTCTGTAGAGTTATTACCCACACCTTCCAACTTTATATTATTTGGCAAAGTTATGGCAGAAATTTCACCAGTATCATATATAAAATTACCAGCAGAATCCAATTTACCAACAATAGTTTCTTTTACTAATAACTGTTCTGAAGATAAGGAATCAGATTTTGAAGTTGTTGATGATGTGGCCGTAGCAGAATGATTGGTATTTTTATCACATTTACAACTAACAGTTGTTAGAACCAAAGCAAGTGCACCAAAATTTAGTAATGCTAATCTTTTTAATTTAATTTTTCTCATAATTTTTAATCTTTTAAAAGGCTAATTTATATAAAATCTTTCTTATAAACATGAATTATTCTACATGAATATATGGGTTAAAATTTAAATAAAATAGATACACACTTTTGTCAATTTAATGTTCATTCATTAAATTGAATCTATTATTCAATCTTAACTTATATATTTGTAATTGGATTTGTTTGCAACAAAGTATGGATAATAAAAAAATAAAGACTCATAGAAATTTAATTCAAGGATTGGAACAAGCGATAAAAACAAGTTTTTTTGAGCCTGACAAGTATGCGGATAAAGTTTTAGAAAGACTTTTAAAACTTAACAAAAAATGGGGAAGTAAAGATCGAGGTTTTGTCTCCGAGTCTTTTTACGAGATCATTCGATGGAAAAGACAACTCGAATTTTATGCAAATCGAGAAATGAAAGACGATAATATATATTTTATTATAGCTACTTATTTGCTGCTTAATAAGCAAGAAATCCCTCCTTTTCCAGAATTCGAAAAAATTTATATTAAGAAAATAAAAGAACGCTTTAAAAAACCTTTTCCTTCTCGAGCCGTTGAATTTTCAATTCCTGATTGGTTACAATCTCGAATGGAAAATGAACTGGGTTCGAGTTGGATATATGAAATGAAAGCTCTTAATATTCCAGCTTCTACTATTATAAGGGTTAATACCCTAAAAACTCATGCAGATGAATTACAAAAAAGTTTAGAAGAAGAAAAAGTTGCAACTAATTTTATTCAAGGCTATAAAGATGCTTTAGTACTGGAAAGAAAACAAAACATTTTTAAAACAAAGGCTTTTCAAGATGGTTTATTTGAGGTTCAGGATGCTTCTTCACAGTTGGTAGGAGAATTCCTTGAAGTTAAACCAGGAATGAGAGTTATTGATTCATGCGCAGGCGCAGGTGGTAAAACCTTGCATTTAGCAGCACTTATGGAAAACAAGGGGCAAATACTAGCCTTAGATATTCATGAGTGGAAATTACAAACCCTTAAGCAAAGAGCTAGAAGAAACGGTGCGCATAATATTCAAACGAAAGCTGTTACAGATTCTAAAATTTTAAAACGTTTGGAAAATACTGCTGATCGAGTACTTATAGATGCACCTTGTTCTGGATTAGGCGTTTTAAGAAGAAATCCGGATGCTAAATGGAAACTAAACAATGAGTTTATATATAGAATTATTGATGAACAAAAGCAAATTTTACAAAACAATTCTAAACTTGTTAAAAAAAATGGATACTTAGTTTATGCCACCTGTTCCATTTTGCCTTCTGAAAACTCACATCAAGTTGAAAATTTTCTAAGTAAAAATCCCGATTTTGAATTAATTGATGAAAAGAAAATAATGCCTTCTACCAGTAATTTTGATGGTTTTTATATGGCTAAAATAGTTCGTAAATAATATTTTTTCAAAAGACCAGATATTAAAGAATATTCAAAAGCCAAAACTCCTTATTGGATTTTTGAATTTTTAAAACACCTACTTTGAATTAAACATTTAATTTAAAGTAGGTTTTTAGTTTTTCAATTGTATTTTGGACTTGACTCTTTAAATTTTCTAAATCTGCATCATTAACTATACAAAAATTAGTCAAATTTTTAATTTTTTCTTGGCTCCATTGATTTTTTAATCGATCATTAATTTCTCTTAAAGACCAACCATCTCTTTGCATAATTCTTTTCAAGCGAATCTTTTCACTTGCTATTACTGCAATAGTGGCATCGCAACCTAAATATGAACCACTTTCAAACAAAATAGCTGATTCTTTTATACAAATTTTACTTTCTTGTGTAGATATCCATTTGGCAAAATCATTTTTAACGGCTTCATGAACAATTAAATTTTGTTTTCTTAATAATTCGGGATTTGAAAATATTTGGTCGGCAATGAATTTTCTATTTAAATCATCACCAATATAAGCATTAGGTCCTAGTAAATCTATAATTTTAGATTTCAATTGACAATCTTGAATCATTAAAATTTTTGCATTAGAATCAGAATTGTATACAGGATACCCTTGCTCATTAAATATATTAGCAACAGTTGATTTTCCAACTCCCATACCTCCGGTTAATCCAACAATAAACATCTTATACAAGAGAATCAACCATAAAAAAATGTGAAATGCTTCCTCCTAAGACAAATAAATGCCAAATAAAATGAGAATATGGAATTTTTTCAATAACATAAAAAATTGTACCTAAACTATATAATAATCCGCCAATGATTAAGAAGATTAATGCTTGAAGGCTCATTAAATCAATTATGTTTCTAATATCAAAAATAATTAACCAGCCCATGGATAAATAAAGTAACAAAGAAAGCTTATCAACTTTACCCGTTAAAAATATTTTCAATATTATTCCAAGAGCTGCAATGGACCATACAATCGTAAATAATAACCAACCAGAACTTTTTTCGAGGGTTATTAAACAAACAGGAGTGTAAGTACCAGCAATCAAAAGAAAAATGCTCATATGGTCTAAAATCCTAGCTCTGTTTTTTAGTTTTCCACTTTCTAAATAATGATAAAAAGTTGAAGATAAAAAAAGTGCAATCATTGAAACCCCATATATCCATATACTAATTGTACTAAAATCAGTATTTTTTTTATTTTTGAATAAAAGATATATTAAACCAAATATTCCAAATAAAACACCTGCTGCATGAGAAATCGTGTTTAAAATTTCTTCTTTATTTCTATTTAATTTTATAAGTTTCATTTAAAAAATTCTAGAATTTTAAATATTAAATATAGAATATTTTTAATATAAATTTACTATTTAAATGAAATAAAAAAAATTACTGTATTTTTGCCAAGACATTTATCTTAAATAATTATGGCAAAAATAAAAATTGGATTAGTACAATCAAGTTGCTCCAATAATATTGAAAATAATATTAATAAAGCTATTGAAGGAATAAAGATGGCTGCTAAAGATGGGGCACAAATAGTATGTCTTCAAGAATTATTTTCTTCTCTATATTTTTGCGATATCGAAGATTATGATAATTTTAAGTTAGCTGAGCCTATCCCTGGTCCAACTACAGATAAACTTACCCAAATTGCTAAAGAATTAAAAGTTGTAATTATAGCTTCATTATTTGAAAAAAGATCCCAAGGACTTTATCATAATACTACTGCTGTTTTAGACGCGGATGGTACTTATTTAGGAAAATATAGAAAAATGCATATTCCCGATGATCCAGCTTTTTATGAAAAATTTTATTTCACTCCTGGAGATTTAGGGTACAAAGTATTTCATACGAAATATGCAAAAATAGGAGTTCTAATATGCTGGGATCAATGGTATCCAGAAGCATCGCGAATTACCTCACTCATGGGTGCAGACATTCTCTTTTATCCTACAGCCATTGGTTGGGCTTCTACTCAAGATGAAGGTACCAACACAGAACAGTATAATGCTTGGCAAACTATACAAAGAAGTCATGCTATAGCCAATGGTGTACATACTGTTAGTGTAAATCGTGTGGGTTATGAACAAGAGGGTGCAATGAAATTTTGGGGAGGATCTTTCGTCTCGAATCCGTTGGGATCAATTCTATACCAAGCTTCACATGATCATGAGGAGGTTAAAGTTATAGAAATTGATACTGAAAAATCAGACAGTTATAGAGTTCATTGGCCATTTCTGAGAGATCGAAGAATTGATTCTTACCAACCCATATGTAAAAGATTTATAGACGAAGATTAAGTGATTATATGATGTTAAAATTTCTTATCATAAATCCAATCCCCCGTCCTTCTATAGATGACAACTTGATTAACTATATTGTCTTAAGTTCACTATTTATTTTAGTTTTATCCCGTATAGTTCTCCTTCCTAAAAAAGAATCTTTTTTTAGATTTAAAGCTCTCATGGGAGAAGATGAAAATTTTACTTTGTTCACTTCAATTTGTGCATTATTATATTTAATATTCTTATCCTTAGTTTTAGTTCCTTTCTTTAAAATTCATATACCTTTTAATAATTCTCAACTAGCCAAAATAAGTTTAATATTTACATTTCTTTGTATTTATCATGTAACCTCACATGTATTAGGCAATAGCTTTATTTATATACTAGGTAAAAAGGAAGAATATAAAGTCAATAACATTAATAACTTTAGATTTACATTTATAAAACTTGTTATTTCAATTTTACTATGTTTTATAATTTACTATACGAACATTCCTAGGTTTTATGCTTTAAATATAGCAATATTTACTCTTGGAATTATACTTACTCTAGAATGGATATATTTAATGTTTTTTATAAAAAAAAATATAAATATTCCAAATTATTATGATTTTTTATATCTTTGCGCCTTTAAAATATTGCCCACGCTATGTTTAATTAAAATAGCGTTTTTGGGAGAAGAATTATAGTTTGTTTAAATATGAAAATTAAATCCGTTTTAGTTTCACAGCCTGAACCAATAGGAGATAGTTCTCCCTATTTTGATTTGCAAAAAAAGCATAAAATTAAAATTGATTTTTGTCCATTTATAGAAATTGAAGGAGCCAATGCTAAAGAAGTTAGAATCCAAAAGATTGATTTCTCTAACTTTACAGCAATAATTTTTACTAGTAGAAATGCCATTGATCATTTTTTCAGATTAGCTGAAGAAATGAGATTTACAGTTCCAGATTCAATGAAGTATGTGTGTCAATCTGAAGCCATAGCTTTATATCTTCAAAGATACATCGTATACCGAAAAAGAAAAATTTATTTCGGTGAAAAAAATATTCAAAGTATAATTCCTTTATTAAAGAAAAATCAAAAAGAAAAATATTTATTGCCAACTTCAGATATGCTCAATCAAGATATACCCGATGCTCTTGATAAAGCAGAAGTTGATTGGACGCGTGCAATATTATTTAGAACTGTTAGTAGTAATGTTGTTTCAAACATCAAAGATATTTATGATTACGATGCACTTATTTTCTTTAGTCCTTATGGCATTAAATCACTTTTTGATAATTACAAAGATTTTAAACAAGGAAATATACACATAGGAACTTTTGGTGCATCAACTAAATTTACAGCTGAAGAAGCTGGACTAAAAGTAAGTCTATTTGCTCCAACCAAAGAATCTCCTTCAATGACAAAAGCTTTGGATGATTTTTTACAATAATATATTTTAAAATATATAAATTGCTGCATAATTAAACTAAAAAATTTAAATTTAAACAAGCTATTCTAAATAATGACAACTTATAAAGATTCCGGTGTAGATAAAGAAGAAGGGTACCAAACAGTATCTAAAATTAAAGATGAAGTATCTCAAACACACAATCCAAATGTTTTAAATAATATTGGAAGTTTTGGAGCCTTTTATGAACTTTCTGGTTATAAAAACCCTATATTGGTTTCTGGTACTGATGGAGTTGGTACAAAGCTTAGAATTGCCTTAGATTCTGAAATTTATGATACCATAGGTATTGATTGTTTTGCCATGTGTGCAAATGATATTTTATGTCATGGAGCAAAGCCATTATTTTTTCTAGATTATTTAGCTTGTGGAAATTTAGATTCAGATATTGCTTCAAAAATTATTTTGGGAATTGTAAAAGCTTGCAAAGAAACTAAAACAGCATTAATAGGAGGTGAAACGGCTGAAATGCCAGGTATGTATAAAAAAGGTGATTATGATGTCGCTGGGTTCTGCGTAGGTGTAGTTGAAAAAGAAGATATTATTGATGGAACCCAAATAAAGAAAGATCAAGTAATTATAAGTTTACCTTCAAGTGGCTTTCATTCTAACGGTTATTCGCTTATAAGAAAAATTTTCACTGATATCAATGAGAATTTTGAAGGTCAACCGTTGTATAAAACATTATTAACTCCAACAAGATTATATCAAAATGATATATTTAAAATATTAGAAAAATATCCTGTATATGGAATTGCTCATATTACCGGAGGTGGTATAATTGAAAATTTACCAAGAATAATACCCAATGGGCTTTGTGCTAACATAAGCGTTTCATCTATTCATGTTCCATCTATTATGAAGGAGCTTCAAAAAAGAGGTAAAATAAGTAATGATGAAATGTTTGGCACTTTTAACATGGGTGTGGGGATGTGTATTATAGTTGATGAAGAAAATTCCCTACCAATTTTAAATCTAATTGAAGGTAGCTCAATCATCGGTAATATAATAAACAATTCAAAAAAAATTATTCTTAATTTTTAAATAAAAAAATTTTTTTTATCTTAATTATTCTTTTATTTTATAAATTTACATGTAAATAATTTTTACATAAATTTTTTTGTAATTTATGTAAAGGCTATTGTGAATTAAAACTAAAAATACTTTATGAAGAGAATAATTAAGAAATCTCCCATATTTTTAATATTTTGCCTATTAATAATAATATTATTTCCATTAAAGATAAATGCTGAATATTCACCTGAAAAGCAAATGAATGAAGGAAGTAAACATTCAATTTTATTTCCTAAAGTTTCTAATGCTAAGGTTATCCATGAAATAATTGAAATAGATGTTGTTCCATATTTTAATGATCCTAAAGACTATTTTGTAAATTATAATATTACATACCACATAGAATCTGATCATGAACAGATTCTTCCATTAATTTTTATTGCTTCAAATTTTAAAAATTCACCTATTAATATTTTAATTAATGGCAAAGAAGTAAATACAAATTCAATATTAGATAATCAGAATTTAATATTTAGCATATTCCCTTATATAAAATCTGATGGTAATGAGAACGTATGTATTATAGATACAAAAAATAATGTAAATTTATTTAATATTAAAGAATTAGTTTATTTTAATAGCTTATTAAAAAAAGGAAAAAATGAAATTCACTTAAATTATAAAGGGAATTTAGAAAGTAATAATTATGGATTTCTAAAGAACTATAATTTAGATTATTATCTATTTCCTTATAAATTTTGGAATTCCTTTGGACCCATTTTTGTAAAATTAAATACACCACCAAACTATAAAATTAAACAATCATCAATAGGAAATCCTTCACAAAAATTATCTAAAAATTTATATTTCTGGAGATTAAATAAAATTAATAAAAAAGAATTTAAAATTAGTTTGTCTCCTAAAATTTCAACATTATCCTATTTTTTACTATTGTTAAAACCCGTTGGAATTACTTTAACTTTTGGATTATTAATTAGTTTGATACATATCTATTTCATAAAAAAATTTAGAAAAAAAGATAATCATTCCATTAATTACTATTTAATATTAGGAAATATTATCAATCCCCCATTGTTTTACTTAACTTATTGTTTGTCATTTAAATTAATAGAATGGTCTTTAGGAAGTATTGCACTTAAAAATTATGAATATATAATTTCTCCTATATTATATTTACCACTCATATATGTTCTCTATGATTATACCATGTGGTTTTTAGATATTAGCCTAAAAAATAATACTTCTTTAAAAAATACCTAAACTATTTTTGTATTTTTGATTTAAATTTTTAACTTATGAATATAGCAGTTTTCGTTTCTGGAGGTGGTACTAATCTACAAAATATTCAAGATGCCATAAATACAGGTATTTTAGAGAATGTTAAAATTGAATTAGTAATCGCGGATAGAAATTGCTATGCACTTGAAAGAGCTTTAGACAATGATATAACTACCTATTTGGTTGATAGAGGTAATGAAATATCAACCCAGATAGATGAAATTTTGTCTTCTTATTCTATTGATTTTATTGTCTTAGGAGGATTTTTATCCATCTTAGATTCAAATTTCTGCAACAAATGGGCTAATAAAATAATAAACATTCATCCCTCATTATTACCGAAATACGGAGGTAAAGGTATGTATGGAGAAAAAGTCCATCAAGCCGTTTTAGATGCTGGAGAAACGGAATCTGGATCTACTGTTCATTTTGTTACTTCAGAAGTTGATGAAGGTAAGATTATCCTTCAAAAATCCTTTCAAATAAATGAAAATGATTCAGCTAAAGATTTACAAAAAAAAATTCAAGTGATTGAAAAAGAAATTTTAATAAAATCCATTCAAATGTTGTGTCAATCTTAAATTAAATAAATATTTTTAACCCTTTTAATATAAGATTAACAAAATACAATATTAATTTTTTTTTTATATGTATACTTACTATCTTTGTATAAGATATACATAACTTATGGTAAGTGTAGATAGTTCTAATGAACTTTCACAAATAACAGAGAATGAAAAGACTGGTTTTTTACTGTGGAAGGTAAATAACTATTGGCTTCGTTCATTTAAAAAAAGATTTAAAGATTTAGATATCACACATAGTCAACTTTTACTTTTGCTAAGTATTTTCTGGAGCAAAACAAATGAGCTAAATCTTACTCAAAAAGAATTATCCTATAAGTCTGGTATAGATGCCATGACAACTTCCACAGCACTTAGAACACTTCAAAAAAAAGGATTAATTATAAGAAATATTAATAATAAGGACACTAGAACTCATTTAATAGAAATTACTGAAAAAGGCAAAACAATTGTTGAAAAAGCCAATGATATTATAAAAAATTTTAATAATTCCTTTTTCAGTTGTTTGAAAGATCAACAAAAACAATTTCAAGAAAATCTAATTAATTTATTATTATCCGATGAAAATTCTAAACAACATTTATTGAAATATTACCAAAAAGAACTTGAAAAATTTAATATAACCGTAGAAAATAAATAAGTATGAAAATAAAAAAAATAAAAATTATATTAGCACTTTTCATTATTACATCGCTACAATTAACTTCTTGTAAAAATGACAGTAAAACTGGTGCTGCTGCATCTATGCAACAAAATGCAGTAAAGCCTTATCCTGTACAAGTCCTGTCAGAACAACCCACTACACTTTATGTAGACTATCCAGCAACCATTAAAGGTACGCAAGACATTGAAATTAGACCAATGTTAGAAGGATTTATCAAAACTATTGAAGTGGATGAAGGATCTACCGTAAGAAAAGGACAAGTACTATTTACCTTAGATGCACCTCAGTATGAGCAAAATAAGCTAAATGCTTTAGCAGCAATTAAAACGGCAGAAGCTGATTTAAATAATGCTAAGATGGAAGTAAGAAAAGTAACTCCTTTAGTTGAAAAAGGTATTGTAAGTAAATACCAATTAGAAGCAGCAAAATATGCACTAGAAGCAAAACAAGCAGCTTTAAACCAAGCATATACAACTTTAGCTAATGCTGAAACAAATGTTTCATATACTAGAATCGTTAGCCCGGTAAATGGAAGTATTGGATCCATCCCCTATCGTTTAGGAAGCCTTGTTAATAGTTCTACTACATTAACAACTGTAGCAAATACTGCAGATGTATATGTATATTTTTCAATCAATGAAAAACAATTATTAGACTTACTTAAAACTCTTCCGGGCAAGTCGCAAAATGAAAAATTAAAACATATAGAGCCAGTAAAATTAATACTATCTACAGGCAATGAATACATTGATAGTGGTAGAATTGATGCAATTAGTGGTATAATTAATACCGGTACTGCAGCTGCTAACATGAGAGCTATATTCCCTAATACACAAGGAATTCTTAAAAGTGGATTGTCTGGTACTGTAAGAATTACAAATACAATTAAGAATGCTTTAATAATTCCACAAAAAGCAACCTATGAAATTCAAGGAATTACTTTTGTATATGTGGTACAAAACGATAACAAAGTAAAACAAGTAAGTATAAAAGTTACACCTACTCCAGATGGAAAATCTTATGTGGTAGACTCCGGACTAAAAGCTAATGATAAAATAGTCATAAACGGAATTCAAAATTTAAAAGATGGAATGGAAATTAAACCACAACTATAATTTTAAATAATTTCAAATTTATCTCTTAATTAAAAATAATAATAAATGTTTAAAATTTTTATTGAAAGACCAATCCTTTCAACCGTTATATCAATAATCATTCTGATATTAGGAGGTATCGGTATGGTTACGCTACCCGTGGCGCAATACCCTGAAATTGCACCTCCTACTGTTCAAGTTACAGCCAATTATCCTGGAGCAAGTGCCGACGTAGTTTTAAAAAGTGTTGTAATTCCATTAGAAGAACAAATCAATGGAGTTGATAATATGACTTATATGACTTCAACAGCTTCAAACGATGGTTCTGCAACGATTACAATCTATTTTAAACAAGATGCAAATCCAGATATTGCCGCAGTAAACGTTCAAAATCTTGCAGCTCGGGCAAATAGTTTACTACCAGCAGAAGTTACCAAAAATGGAGTAATTGTACAAAAAACCCAAAGTAGTAATATTCTATTTATGGGTTTAATTAGTAAAAATCCAAATTTTGATCAAAAATTTCTTCAAAACTATGCCAATATTAATATTCTACCTGAAATTAAACGTATCAATGGTGTAGGAGATGCACAGGCACGAGGTGGAAATACCTATGCTATGCGTATTTGGATTAATCCTGATAAAATGGCCATTTATGGTATAACACCTAGTGATATTTCTGCTGTTTTAGCAGAACAAAATCTAGAAGCCGCAGCTGGTTCATTCGGGGATAATAGCAATCAAACCTTTGAATACCCTTTAAGATATACCGGGAGATTGACAGATGCCAAACAGTTTCAAAATATAGTTTTAAAATCGCTACCTTCTGGTGATATATTACGATTAAAAGATGTTGCAGATGTTGAAATAGGGGCTGAATCTTACCAAGTTACTTCTACCATTGATGGATATCCTTCCACAATTATTTCAGTATCACAAACCGCAGGTTCTAATGCTAGAAAAATCATTGAAGAAGTAGAAGTAACAATGAAGGAAGCCGCAAAATCTTATCCTTCAGGGATTGAAACTGTATTTATGATGAATGCCAATGATTTCTTAAATGCATCCATTGACAAGGTTATACATACACTTATCGAGGCATTTATATTGGTATTTATAGTTGTTTTAGTATTTTTACAAGATTTAAGATCGACCATAATTCCTGCAATTTCTGTAATTGTTGCCATTGTCGGAACCTTTTTCTTCTTACTACTTTTAGGCTTTACCATAAATATATTAACTTTATTTGCATTGATTTTGGCTATTGGTATTGTGGTGGATGATGCCATTGTAGTGGTAGAAGCAGTACACTCTAAACTAGAGAATGGCATGAAGGATTCTAAAAAAGCTTCGATCCATGCTATGACAGATATTGCAGGCGCCATTGTAGCTATAACACTTGTAATGGCATCCGTATTCGTTCCAGTAAGTTTTATTGGTGGAACTGCTGGGGTTTTCTACAAACAATTTGGTTTAACCTTGGCTATTTCCATTGTAATTTCGGCGGTAAACGCGCTTACTTTAAGCCCGGCTTTATGTGCAATATTTTTGAAACCTCACAGTGATGATAAACATAAAACAACATTTATAACTAGACTAAAAGATGGATTTAATGTTGCTTTCAAAAAAACTACCAATAAATATAAGAGAATATTAATACTTACTTCAAAAGCCAAATGGAGTGTTTTTGCAATTATATTAGTATTTTCAGGATTGCTGTATTATTTAATGAAAACTACGCCTACCGACTTTGTACCTCAAGAAGATAGTGGATTTATTTTAAGTGATATTAGTTTACCTCCAGGTTCAACCATGGAACAATCAACCAAAATTGGTGATGAAGTAAATAAAATTGCTAGTAAAATCAATGGAGTTGAACATATTGCACAATTAAATGGTTTAAGTTTCTTAAGCGGTGCAGGAGGTAATTATTCTGTGGTTTTAGTAAAATTAAAACCTTGGAGTGAAAGGCCAAACATCAATATCAAAGATGTTGTTAAGGAATTATTTATAAAAACGGCTCATATACAAGGGGCTCGTATTATTTTCTTTGGAGCACCAACTTTACAAGGTTTCGGTAACTCTAACGGTTTCGAACTTCAACTTCAAGATAAAACCGGTGGTAGCTTAAGTAATTTTTATGAAGTAAGTCAGCAATTCCTAGGGGCACTCAATAAACGTCCTGAAATTCAATATGCAACTTCATCATTTGATCCTAATTTCCCTCAATATGAAATGAGTCTAAATATTGCTGAAATTAAAAGAGCTGGATTAAAAGCTACTGATATTCTAGGCGCACTGCAAGGATACGTTGGAGGAATATATGCATCCAATTACAACCAATTTGGTAAGCAATACAAAGTATATATACAATCGCATCCATCTGCACGTAAAAATTTAACCGATTTAGATGGTATGTACGTTCGAAATGCAAGCGGAGATATGGCCCCTATAGGTGGATTTGTAACTATAAAACCTACCAACGGTCCTCAAACTTTACAAAGATTTAACTTATATCAATCAATACCGGTTAGTGGTTCTCCCAATCAAGGCTATAGTGCGGGGGATGCCGTGAATGTAATTAATGAAGTTGCTGCACAAACATTGCCACAAGGATATTCTTTTGAATATTCAGGGATGACTAGAGAGCAAGTGAAAAACAGTGGATCACAAACGGTTTATATATTTATTCTTTGTTTGGTGTTTGTTTATTTCCTACTTTCTGCCTTATATGAAAGCTACATATTACCTATATCTATCATTATATCCTTACCGATAGGTATTGCAGGAGCATTTTTATTTGCAAAACTTTTTGGAATTACCAATAACATTTACTTACAGATTTGTTTAATCATGTTAATCGGTCTATTGGCTAAAAATTCCATTTTAATTGTTGAATACGCATTAGAACGAAGACTTCACGGGTTATCCATTATCGATGCAGCTATAGAAGGTGCAGAAGCTCGATTTAGACCAATACTTATGACATCCTTCGCATTCATCCTAGGTTTATTACCACTTATGTTTGCCTCTGGCGCAGGTGCTGAAGGTAATAGATCTATTGGTACTGCTGCTGTAGGTGGTATGCTTATAGGAACTATAGTAGGGTTGGTAGTTACTCCTATGCTTTATGTGATTTTCCAGACTATTCAGGAAAAAATAACTAAGATAAAACCTGCAACTACCGTAAAGGAAGATTTGGAGGATGATGATTTATAAATCTAAATTATTAAAATAATAAGAATGAAAATTCAACCAATTCAATATATAACTATTTTAGCCCTGGCAGGTTCACTCACTTCCTGTGTTACGGCAAAGTATGAGACTCCTGAAATCATAGATAATAAACTTTATCGTGATATGAATAGTAAGGATAGTACAACTATTGCAGATATTCCATGGAGCAATTTTTTTAAAGATATAAATCTACAAAACCTTATTAAAGAGGGTTTACAAAATAATCTAGATTTACAAATTGCTGTAACACGTATTAAACAATCTGAAGCAAGTTTAAGATCTGCAAAATTAGGATATTTACCTACTTTATCAGCGGAAGCTTCTTATAGTAATAGTAAACTTAATGAAGTAAAAGGCTCAGGATTTAGAACACATTCTGAAATCCCTCAACTATCTGCAACCGCAAGTTGGGAAGCTGATATTTGGGGCAAGATTGCAAGTACCAAACGTTCAGCTTTAGCTTCTTACTATCAAAGTGATGCTTATAGACTGGTCACTCAAACTTCTTTAATTGCAAATATTGCAAACAGTTATTTTAATTTGTTGGCTTACGATGAACAACTTAAAATAATGAAAAACACCATTAAACTATTAGAAGATAATGTTCAAACCATGCAATATCTGAAAGAAGCTAATATAGTGACTGGTGCTGCCGTAGAACAAAGTAAAGCTTTACTTTATTCTACAAAATTGAATGTTCCTGACTTGGAATCCAATATTAAAACATTGGAAAATTCAATTAGTTTACTTCTTGGAAAAGAACCAGGTCCGATTGTTAGATCTAAAATAGAGGAACAAGTAATTCCTACTGAACTTGAATACGGAGTTCCTGTACAACTCTTGTCTAAAAGACCGGATGTGATGATGTACGAATATGCATATAGGGCTTCTTTTGAAAATACTAATATAGCTAAAGCATCCTTATATCCCTCATTAACCTTAACAGGCAACGTAGGATATTCAACCTATCAAAATTTAAACAATTTTTTTGATTACTCTAGTATGTTTGCAAATATAGTGGGTGGATTAACACAACCTATATTTAACCAAGGAAAACTTAAAAGCCAGCTCAGAATAAGCCAAGCCAAACAAGAAGAAGCATTTCTAAACTTTAAAAAAGCCGTACTTAATTCTGGTATGGAGGTTTCCAATGCTTTATATTCTTACGAAAAAGCTAAAAGTAAAGATACAGGAAGGAATTTGCAAATTGAAGCCTTACAAAAGTCTGTAGATTTTACAAAAGAACTTTTGATATATAGCAATGCCAACTATACAGAGGTTTTAACTGCTGAGCAAAACTTATTAAGTGCTAAGCTAAATCAAGTAAATGATAGACTTCAACAACTCCAATCTGCGATAAATTTATATAAAGCTTTAGGTGGAGGCGTTAATTAATAAATAACAATTTAAACTAAAAAAGTCTGAATATTTTAATTCAGACTTTTTTAGTTATAAATCATAGATCTTTCAAAATTTTCAAATAATTTGAATATCTTCTCTGAGATATTTCATCTTCATCAACAGCTTTTATAACTGCACAATTGGGTTCATTTAAATGCAAACAATTATGAAATTTACACCAAGAACGAAATTTATATATTTCCGGAAAAAAATTTTGTAATTCCTCCTTACTAATTTCAACCAACTCAAATTCTTTAATTCCCGGAATGTCAATAATACTTCCTCCAAAACTCCAATCATACATTTGAGCAAAGGTTGTAGTATGTTTTCCTTTATCATTAGAATTTGAAATCACAGATGTTTTTAAATCCAAATCTGGTTGTAAAGCATTAATTGTAGAACTTTTACCACTCCCAGAATGTCCTAAAAAAAGACTTACTTTATTTTTTAATAAATATTTTAAAATATCAATATTAATATTTTTATTGGCTGATATCTCTAATATATCATAACCAATTTTTTTATAAATATGAGTTACCTCTTTAATTTCTTTTAAATCTTCTTCGTTTATTAATAAATCAATTTTATTAATAACAATTAAAACCGGAATATGATAAGCTTCACAAGTAATCAATAATCTATTTAGAAATCCCAAAGAAGTTTGTGGATTTTTAATGGTAAAAATAATACATGCTAAATCTATATTTGAAGCTAAAATATGTGTAGATTTTGACAAGTTTACAGACTTACGAATGATATAATTTTTTCTAGGATGTATAGTTGTTATCCATGCCACTCCATCCTCATGAAGTTCGTAATCTACTTCATCTCCAACCGCCAATGGATTGGTTGTACTAATTTTTTCTTTTTTAAACTTCCCTCTTATTCTGGCTTCGTAAATAGTACTAGTTATTTTATCTTTTAATAAATACCAACTTCCTGTGGATTTAATAATTGTTGCTTGCTTCATTTTTTTAAAATAAAAAATGCATCATTAAAGATGCATTTCAATTATATAAATATTGTAAAAATCATTATATATCATCCATGATTTTGTTTTGTAAATCTACTGATTCTTTATGAATAGAGATTAATAAATGATCTAAAAATTCTTCAGATAAACCCATTCTAGAGCCATTTCTAATAGCTAATTTCTTTAAAACATTCCATCTGTCTGGTTGAAAAATAGCAACGTTATGATCTTTTTTAAGAATTCCAATTTTCTTAGCAACATCCATTCTTGAAGCTAATAAACCTAACAATTGGTTGTCTAATTCATCTATTTCTCCTCTGTATCTGTTTAATTTAGAAGAAAAATCATCTGAAAGATCATTTTTCTTTCTAATAGTAAGATCTACTAAAATTTCTTTTAATCTTTCTGGAGTAATTTGTTGTTTAGCATCACTCCATGCTTCGTCTGGGTTACAATGAGTTTCAATCATTAAACCATTGTATTCCAAATTAAACGCCTGTTGAGCAATTTCTGATATTAGTTCTCTAGTACCTCCAATGTGAGATGGATCGCATATGATAGGTATATTAGGAAATCTATCTTTAAGTTCTAAAGCAATTTGCCATTGTGGGTTATTTCTATACTTAGACTTATTGTTAGAAGAAAAACCTCTATGAATAACTCCTAATTTTTTTATGCCTTGAGCGGCTAATCTTTCCAAACCACCAATCCATAAATCCAAATCAGGATTTACAGGATTTTTAACTAAAACTACTTTATCTGTATCTCTTAGCGATTCTGCAATTTCTTGCATTGCAAAGGGATTAACCGTAGATCTAGCTCCTATCCATAAATAATCTATATCAAACTCCAAAGCTAATTTAGCATGCGAAGCATTTGCTATTTCGGTAGCCGTAAGCATACCAAATTCTTCTTTTACTCTTCTTAACCAATTCAATCCTATAGCCCCTACTCCTTCAAAGCTTCCTGGTTTGGTTCTAGGTTTCCAAATTCCTGCGCGATAAACTTGTACATAATCTTTATCTAAACGTTCCGCTATTTCCATTACTTGTTTTTCGCTTTCAGCACTACATGGCCCAGCAATAATCAGTGGCTTGTCAAACTGATTAATCCAATCTTGATTTATATCTCGTATACTCATAATCTAAAACTTAGTTAAGCACAATATTTAATTTCAAATTTAAATATTATTTTCTCAAATCTAAATTATAATGCAATATTTTCACTAAAAATACCATTATTTTATTTAAATTTATTTACAAAATTTTCAAAAACGCCTAAACCAAACAAAGAATAATCGTATTTAACAGGGTCATCTTTGTCAAATTTTTTCAAATTATTGGTAAGTTCAACCACAGATTTCCAGTCGTTTTGATTTCTATTTAGAAGTTTTAGAGTTCTTGCTGTGTTTCCTGAATGAATATCCAAAGGACACATCAATTGAGAAGGTGAAATGCTCTGCCACAAACCAAAATCAACGCCCTTATTATCTTTTCTAACCATCCACCGTAAATACATGTTTATTCGTTTGGATGAAGAATTTTTTAATGGGCTACTTACATGTTTTTGTGTTCTTTGTAATGGTAAAATTTCAAAAAATACTTTCCGAAATCTTTCTATAGCATAAAATGTATTTGATTCATTTTTATGGGTTGAAAAAATTTTTTCAAGTCCTCCTCTATTTTTATAAATATTTTGTAATGATTTTATAAAATATATTAAATCCTCAGAATTAAAAGTTCTATGCACACACCCTTCAATTTTTTTTAAATCATTTTCTGTATGATTTAATATAAAATTATAAGGTTCTCCTTCTAAATAATTAACCATTTTTTCAGAACTTTTTAAAATACTTTTTCTATTTCCCCATGCAATTGTAGCTATTAAAAACCCAATTATCTCAATATCTTCTTTGCTGGTAAACTGATGCGGTATTTGTATAGGATCTGTTTCTATAAATCGATGATGATTGTATTCTTCAAACTTTTCATCTAAAAATAATTTTAGTTCATCGAAATTCATAAAAGTTAAACTTTTAAGCTTCTCTTTTTATTTTTTGGTTTAAAATTCCTTTTAAAATTATTTTCTTTCTTCTTAAAATTATTTAAAAAAGAAGATTCTATATCATCATTCCTATAAGTATGCTCTTTAACAATAGTAATATCTTTCTTAATTAATTTATGAATATCTTTTAATAATGGTAATTCATCATGATCGCAAAAGGCAATCGCAACGCCGTTACGCCCTGCACGGCCTGTTCTTCCAATGCGATGCACATAGGTTTCAGGAACATTAGGCAAATCATAATTAAACACATGTGATAGGTGATCTACATCAATACCCCGAGCTGCAATATCTGTAGCTATAAGTACTCTTGTGGATTTATCCTTAAAATTTTTAAGAGCATTTTGTCTAGCATTCTGTGATTTATTCCCATGAATAGCCTCCGTTCTTATACCTACCTGATTTAATTGCTTTGAAATTTTGTCCGACCCATGTTTGGTTTTAGCAAAAACAAGTATAGATTCTAAATTTTTATTTTGAAGAAGTTCAATTAATAATTTAATTTTGTTCGTCTTTTCTACATAATACAATGACTGTTCTATTTTATCAACCGTAGACGATACTGGAGTTACTTCAATTCTTGAAGGATGGTTTAATATGTTATTAGCTAATTTTTCAATTTCTGGAGGCATTGTTGCAGAAAAGAATAATGATTGTCTTTTATTGGGTAATAAGGGTAATATTTTCTTAATATCATGTATAAATCCCATATCTAGCATTTGGTCTGCCTCATCTAAAACAAAATATTCTAAGGTTTTAAGATTTATAAACTTTTGATTAATTAAATCTAATAATCTTCCCGGAGTAGCTATTAAAATATCAACTCCTGAACGAAGTGTATCTGTTTGTTTTTTTTGTGGAACTCCTCCAAAAATAACGGTGTGACACAAATTTGTATATTTGCTATATTCCTTAATATTTTCTTCAATTTGTATAGCCAATTCTCTAGTGGGTGTAAGTATCAATGCTTTGATGTTACGTCCTCTATTTTTAGTTAGATTTTGGTGTAATTGTTGAATGATTGGAATTGAAAAAGCGGCTGTTTTACCGGTTCCTGTTTGTGCAACGCCTAATAAATCTTTACCTTCTAAAAGAATGGGGATCGCTTGTGCTTGTATTGGAGTTGGATTTATGTAGTTTTGATCTTTTAGAGCTCTTAGTATAGGCTCAACTAAATTTAATTTTTCAAATGTCATACTATATTAGTCCTAGATTTAACGGACTTTTCTTATTTTAATGATCCGTAAAGGTAGACTTTTAATTTGTTATAACGTTTTAAAATAAAAATAAAATATTTTATTACCTAAATAGTTATATACTTTTTAAATAATTTACCAATTGTATACTTACTACTAAGATCAAATTATAGATGTAATAAAACTTGATGATTTTAAGATTTAACCATTTTTACTAGCTGTTTTATTCCTGAAACTAATAGTAAAATTATGGAACCAGCAATCAATCCCAATATGATTTGTTTCAAAATTTCTGGTTGTAATGATATGTGATGAACAAAATGTATATTATGATCAAAAATTCCACCGGAAACCATTAATAATGCAATTGTTCCTACAATGGATAAAACTTTTATTATAATTGGTAAAGATTTGATTAGAAGCTTTCCTATTGCTGTTAATATCCCTTTTCCTTTAGATTTTAAAATTAGAAAATTACCCATATCATCCAAACGAACTATTAAAGCTACAATTCCGTAAACCCCTACTGTCGCTATAAAAGCTACAATGGAAACTGTAAAAATTTCAATCCATAATGGTTGGTTGACTACTGTACCTAAGGCAATAATTACTATCTCAATAGAAAGAATAAAATCTGTAAATATTGCTGATTTTATTTTTTTCTTTTCAGCAATTGGATCATTTTCAAGATTTGTAACATCTTCTTTTTTTATATGTTGATTTTTATGAAAAAAATATTCGAAAATTTTTTCTACTCCTTCATAAGCTAAATAAAAGCCACCCAGAATTAAAATGTATTGAATAACTACTGGAAAAAATAAATTTAATGCAATTGCAATAGGTACAATTATTATTTTATTAATTAAAGAACCTTTTGTAATTTTCCATAATACGGGTAATTCTCTAGAAGAAACAAATCCTGTAGCTTTTTCTGCGTTAACAGCTAAATCATCTCCCAAAATGCCAGCTGTTTTGCCTGTAGCTAGTTTTGTAGTGACTGCTACATCATCCATTAGTGCGGCTATATCATCCAATATAGCAAATATTCCTGAAGCCATAGTAGGTTTAATTTTAATTCAAAAATATAAATTTATTTTTGAATTAAAATCTATATTTCTTAAACCTTTAAATTTTTATTGTATCGTATATTTTATAAATAATTATAAATCTGCTAACTAATGAGTTTTATGAACTATGAACTATATTTATAAATATTGCTTTTTAAAATACTAATTATAATAAATTTATTCCTGGGCAATTTGTATTTCTAAGCCATCTATATTTTGTTGAATAGGTATTTGACATCCTAAACGGCTATTTTCTTTTACATTAAATGCTTCAGAAAGCATGGCATCTTCTTCATCACTTTTCGGTAAAAGACAATCTTCTTTATTTAATATGTATACTTGACAAGAGGCACACATTGCCATTCCTCCACATATACCTATAGTCCCTTCCGGTTCTATTTCATAAGCTCTGATTACCTCCATAAGGTTCATAGACATATCGGTGGGTGCTACTACCTGATGTTTAGTACCCTTTCTATCTATTATAGTTATTTTGACTTCTGACATTTGTTTATTCTATGGATTTAACTACTGCTTTCTCTGCCTCTTTTACTGTACCATCGAATCCTTGTATCCCTCCAACCGTTGTATATTTTAAAACATATTTTTTATTGGGATTTATTCGATTATAAATGCTTTGGCACATTAATGTTGCTTCGTGAAAGCCGCAAAGGATTAGTTTTAGTTTTCCTGGATATATATTAATATCTCCAATGGCATAAATACCCTCAATATTGGTTTGGTAATCTAAAGCATTATTAACTTTAATAGCATTTTTCTCAATCTCTAATCCCCATTCTGCTATAGGTCCTAGCTTAGGAGTTAATCCAAACAAGGGAATGAAATAATCTGTGAATATTTCAATTTTTTTATTTTCTTTCTCTATAATTAAGGATTCTAATTTACCATCTCCATGAATGCCTATAACTTCTGCTGGAGTTATAAGTTTAATTTTACCTTTATTTTTTAAATCTTGTACTTTTTCTACAGAATCTAAGGCTCCTCTAAATTCATTTCTTCTATGTACCAAAGTTACTTCCTCGGCTATATCTGATAAAAATATACTCCAATCTAAGGCAGAATCCCCACCTCCAGCTATCACTAATTTTTTATTTCTATATAGTTCAGGATTTTTTATAAAGTATTCAACCCCTTTACCTTCATATTTTTCAATATTTTCGATTAAAGGTTTTCTAGGTTCAAAGCTCCCTAGACCTGCTGCTATAGCTATAGCTTTAGCCTTATGCTGAGTTCCTTTATCAGTAGTCACTATAAAAGTACCGTCTTCTTGTTTATCAATGGTTTGCGCAACTTCATTTAATGTAAAACCAGGTTCAAATTGCTTTATTTGCTCTTGTAAATTTTGAATTAATTCTGCGGCTTGAATGGTTGGAAAACCGGGAATGTCAAAAATAGGCTTTTTGGGATATAATTCAACCAATTGTCCACCAGGGTTGGGTAAAGAATCTATAATGTGACATCTTAATTTTAATAGTCCTGCTTCAAATACAGTAAAAAGTCCGGTAGGCCCCGCTCCTATAATTAATATATCCGTTTCAATCATTATACTAGTTAATTTTAATAATTAAATTTTAAACTATTTTTAACTGTGGTTTGTTATCAATCTTTTCCTCTAAAAATAACTTCCCTCTCAATATGCTTTTAATAAGCTCAATAAATTTATCAGCAAATGTAAGTCTTATTTGGTTGGAAGAATAAATTAATGAAATCTCCCTAGAGGGAGAATTTTTAAAATATCTTAAATTTTTCTTATCGGTTTCAGATAAGTTTTCAGATTCAAGCAATGGAAGTATGGTAAAACCAAACCCTTCATTCACTAAACTTACAATTGTAGAAAAACTACCACTTTCCAATTTAATATTGGAATGAATGGAATCTTTATACTTGCAAAGATCTAATACGTGATCTCTAAAACAATGACCTTCTTCTAGCATCAACAAATTATTAAAATCTAATTTGTCAATTTCTAATAAATCTTCTTTATATAAATCGTCTTGCGGAGAAATATAAGCTACCAGAGGTTCTCTATATATTGGTCTTTCAATTATAGGGTAATCATTATTTAATGGCGTGCTAACAATAGCAAAGTCTATCTCATCGTTTTTTAATGACTTTAAAATATCTTCTGTTTTAAGCTCTTTAATAATTAGTTCTGACTCTGGATGTTTATTTTTAAAAATTTTAAAAAATAATGGAACTAATGTTGGAATTATTGTTGGAATTATACCGATCTTTACAATTCCATTCATGCTTTTTTTATCTTCTTCAACAATTTTGGGTAGTTTATCAGCCTCCTGCAAAATGATCCTAGCTTGAGAAATAATTTTTTCGCCTATAGATGTGATTTTTATAGGATTCGTTGTTCTATCAAACAACTCAACTCCCAAAGCTTTTTCTAATTTTTGAATTTGCATGCTTAATGTGGGCTGACTTACAAATGCTTTTTCTGCGGCTACTGTAAAGTTTTTGTATTGTGCCACCGTCAATACATATTGAAGCTGTATTAAAGTCATTAGTTATTAAGCTTTATGGTTTTGTTTTAAGACGCAATTTACTAAAAAAACTACGATTTTAAATATCTTTTAAAAATAATCTAAATATTTTGTAACCTTATTTATATTCTTCTCGTATATACATTTATTAATGAAAAACACAATAATAAAATAATTTATGTTTTAATTCTATATTTTATTTTAAAACTTAAATACTTTTTTAAATATTATAACTTAGCATTCTATTTTAAAGATGAGACAATTAAAAATTACCAAACAGGTAACTAACCGTGAAACCGCTTCTCTTGATAAATATTTACAAGAAATTGGGAAGGTGGATTTAATTACTGCTGATGAAGAGGTAGACTTAGCACAACGTATAAAAGCTGGAGATAGAGTAGCTTTAGAAAAATTAACCAAAGCCAATTTAAGGTTTGTGGTATCTGTAGCAAAGCAATACCAAAACCAAGGTTTAAGTTTGCCGGATTTAATTAATGAAGGAAATTTGGGCTTGATAAAAGCAGCTAAGCGTTTCGATGAAACTAGAGGTTTTAAGTTTATTTCTTATGCAGTTTGGTGGATTAGACAATCTATTCTTCAAGCTCTTGCAGAACAATCTAGAATTGTACGATTGCCTTTAAATAAAATTGGATCTATTAATAAAATAAATAAAGCTTATGCTCATCTAGAGCAAGAACATGAAAGAGCGCCTTCTGCCGCAGAATTAAGTGAAGTTCTGGATATGAGTGAAGAAGACATTAAAGAATCCATGAAAAACTCTGGTAGACATCTTTCCATGGATGCTCCTTTAGTAGAAGGAGAAGATTCTAATTTGTATGATGTACTTCGTTCAGGAGAATCCCCTAGCCCAGATAAAGATTTAATGCTGGAATCTTTACAAACTGAAATTGAACGATCACTTTCTACACTTACCCCTAGAGAGGCAGATCTTATTCGCTTATACTTTGGTTTAAGTGGACAACATCCTATGACCTTAGAAGAAATAGGAGAAACATTTGATTTAACTCGTGAAAGGGTTAGACAAATTAAAGAAAAAGCAATCCGTAGATTAAAACATACCAGTAGAAGTAAAATATTAAAATCTTACTTAGGAAAATAAATTCTATTCTAATTTAGCTAAAAGAATCAATATATTAGTATATTGATTCTTTTTTCATTTTTTATAAACAATTAAATTTTATTATGATAGAAATTATTATTAGTGTTGTTTTTAACGTAGCTGTATCGATAATACTTAAAATTTATAGTACTAAAAATAATAGTAAAAATCTTTTATTTCAAATAATTACTTATAATTATCTTTTCTCTGCAATACTTTGTTATTTTATATTTAAACCTGATGTATTCACAATAAATTTTACTAAAATTCCATGGGGAATCTATATTCTTATGAGTATGTTAATGCCTAGTCTTTTTTTACTTATTGGACAATCCATTAAATATATTGGAATTGCAAAAACTGATATTGCTCAAAGAATATCCTTACTCTTAACAATTATTGCCTCTTTTGTATTTTTTAATGAATCTTTTCATTTAAACAAAGTATTCGGTTTATGTATCGGATTTATTTCTATATTTTTTATTTTTTATGAAAAGATAAATAGAAATAAAACTAAACCTTCCATGCTAAATAAATGGTATTTACCCTTATTAATATTTCTAGGAATGGGTATGGTAAGTATTCTATATAAAATTATTGCCATTCAAAATTCAAACATTTCCTTTATTACTTCAACCTTTATAATTTTTATAGGTTCATTTATTTTTAGCGTAATTTTAATTATTTATAGAAAGCAAAAATTCAATTTATCCGCCATATTCTGGGGACTTGGAGTAGGAATATTTAATTTTGGTAATGTTTTATTTTATTTAAGAGCTCACCAAACCCTAAGAGATAATCCTTCTATTGTATTCGCTACAATGAACTTGGGAGTCATTGTTTTTGGAAGTATAGTTGGAATTATCTTTTTTAAAGAAAAAATGTCTAAACTAAACTATTGGGGTTTGTTATTAGCCTTAATCTCAATAGTTTTAATTTCAAAAATTTAGATTCACTTACTTAGCAATAATACTATTTTCCCTAACATTATTTCTTTTATAAACAACCGTTGATACTAATATGCTAGCTTCATAAAGCAAATATAAGGGACAAGATGCCACTAACATAGAAGGAATATCTCCAGGAGTAATAAATCCTGCAATGATTAGTATTATTATTACGGCATGTCTTCTATAGGTTTTTAAAAATTTTGGAGTCAATATACCTAAGCTTGTTAAAACATAAACAATAATTGGTAATAAAAATACAAATCCCATACCTAGAATAGTTTGAAGTAAAATGCTAATATAGCTGGATAAATCTATATTCACTTTTATGGTATCTGAAATATTAAAAAAATAACCAAAATGCATGGTTAAGGGGGTAACTAAAAAATAACCAAAGGAACAACCTATGATGAATAAAAAATATGTAGCTATAAAAAATGATAGTGAGTTTTTCTTTTCCCTTGGCTTTAAACCTGGAGCAATAAACTTCCACATTTCATAGATAATGTAAGGAAACACTAAGATCAGCCCCCCTGCAACAGCTATATAAAATGCTGTGTTTAATTGTTCAAAGATTCTTCTTACTTGGATGGGAAAGTGATCCGGCATTACAAATACGTCCTGAGAACCAAATAATTGACTTACAAAATTCATTATTCTAAAAGTTATAAAATTCTTATTAACTGGACCAAATATTATATGATCCATAACAAAATGAATTTTCCAACCCACCAATAAAGCTCCTAAACATACCGCAAGTAAACATCTCAGAATATGTTTTCTTAATTCACCTACATGAGAAAGAAAAGGCATATTCGCAGTATTTTTATTTTTATTAGCCATTAATAATTATATATAAAGTCAATATATTATTTGTATCCATTTTCTAAAAGAACATGTAAATCAATAATTCCAAAATATTTTTCTCCATCCAAAACAACTAATTGACCAATTTGATTATCTTTAAATAGAGTAAAAGCAACACTTGCAAGTTCATCTTTTTGTATGGTTTTAGGATGCACAGACATAATTTCCTTAGCTGTAATTTTGTTATAATCTACATCTTTAGACAAAACTCTTCTTAAATCTCCATCAGTAATTACACCCACAACTTTTTCATTATCTACAATTACAGTAATACCATGGGAAGAAGAAGTTAATGAATTTATAACTTCTTTTAAGTGAGAATTTAAACATATTTGAGGTTTATGGATTTGTTTAACAAATTGTTCAACTTTCCATAATAAATTTTTTCCTAATGCTCCTCCAGGATGAAATTTCGCAAAATCTTCAGATTTAAAACCTTTTACTTGTAAAAGAGTTATTGCCAATGCATCTCCCAATGCTAGTTGTACAATAGTAGACGTGGTAGGTGCTAAATTATTAGGATCTGCTTCTTTATCAACCTTTGTGTCTAAGATTACATCGGCTTGCTCGGCCAATAAACAATTTTTATTGGATGTCATCGCTATTAGGCGTGATGAATATTTTTTTAAATACGGTACTACCTCTTGAATCTCCATTGAAGTTCCACTATTGGAAATACAAATAGTTATATCTTCTGATCTAATAACTCCTAGATCCCCATGCTTAGCTTCAGCAGCATGCAAAAACTGAGCAGGAGTTCCCGTTGAATTAAATGTAGCAACTAATTTATTAGCTATATGAGCGCTTTTCCCAACTCCACAAAAAATTATTTTTCCTTCACATCCTAAAATAAGATTTACAGCTTCTACAAAATCTTCTCCCAAGCGATCATTTAAAGAATTTAATTCTTTTATTTCTAAACTTAACGTATTTTTACCCAACTCTAAAATCTTATGTTTTTCCAAAATATAAATATTATTTTTTTGTTAGAGAATATTATTGTATTTTTAAAATTCACAATAACATTGGCAAATTTAAAAAAAACTACAGTTAAAAGATGAATTCTTTAGAAAAAGACTTATCTAAATCCTTAAAAAAATATTTTGGATTTAGCACCTTTAAAAAGCCACAAGAAGAAATTATTACTAGTTTACTTGAAGGTAATAATGTATTTGTTTTGATGCCTACAGGAGGAGGAAAATCCTTATGCTATCAACTACCAGCATTAATTTCTAATGGTACTGCTATTGTTGTATCTCCATTAATTGCTCTTATGAAAAACCAAGTAGATGCCATCAGAGGTATTTCTTCCAACGAAGGAGTTGCGCATGTACTTAATTCTTCTCAAAATAAAACAGAAATAAAAAAAGTTAAAGATGATATTATATCTGGAGTTACAAAACTATTATATGTAGCACCAGAATCTTTGATAAAAGAAGAATATGTTGAATTTTTAAAAAGTATTGAAATATCTTTTTTTGCTATTGATGAAGCACATTGTATCTCTGAATGGGGGCATGATTTTAGACCCGAATATAGAAATTTAAGAGCCATCATTGAAAAAATTGGTAAAGTACCAATCATTGCTTTAACAGCAACGGCAACACCTAAAGTTCAGGATGACATACAAAAAAATTTGGGTATGACTGATGCCAAAGTTTTTAAATCTTCTTTTAATCGTCCAAATTTATTTTATGAAGTAAGAAGTAAAATTAATCCTGAAAAGCAAATTATAAAATATATTAAAGAAAATCCTAACAAATCAGGAATAATTTATTGCTTAAGCAGAAAAAAAGTGGAAGAGCTAGCAGAGTTGTTAAAAATTAATGGCATAAATGCACTTCCCTATCATGCGGGATTAGAAAGTAAACTAAGAGCCTGTCATCAGGATAAATTTTTAATGGAAGAAGTAGATGTTATCTGTGCTACTATTGCCTTTGGAATGGGGATAGATAAACCTGATGTTCGATTTGTTTTCCATTATGATATTCCTAAAAGTCTGGAAAGTTATTATCAAGAAACGGGTAGAGCTGGTAGAGATGGAGGTGAGGGAAAATGTATTGCCTTTTATGATTATAAGGATATTGAAAAATTAGAAAAATTCTTAGCATCTAAATCAGTTTCTGAGAGAGAGATTGGTATGCAATTATTACAGGAAGTTGTTGGTTATGCTGAAACTTCAATGTCTAGAAGGAAATACCTTTTGCATTATTTTGGGGAAGTTTTTGATGAAGTTAACGGATTAGGTGCAAAAATGGATGATAATTCACTAAACCCTAAGCCTTTAACTGAAGTTTCCAAGGAAATTCAGCAAATGCTTTCGATTGTTGAAAAAACCAAAGAAAAACTTAAAATTAAAGATTTAGTCCATATAGCTACAGGTAAGGAAACCGCTATAATTAAATCTTATAAAATTAGTTCAGAAAATTATTTCGGTTTTGGAAAAGATAAAACAGAAAATTTTTGGAAATCTATTGTTAGACAAGCTATCGTTCATAACTTCCTAGCTAAAGACATAGAGACTTATGGCGTTTTAAAATTAACGGATTTAGGGAAAAGTTTTATATCTAATCCTACTTCTATACAAATGGCTGAAGATTGGGATTATAATCAAGAAATAGAAAATAGCAATACTATTGTACAACCCTCTGGAAACAATAATGCTATTGATAAAACTTTATTTGAAGATTTAAAAAATATTCGTAAAAAAGTTGCTAAAAAATTTAATATTCCTCCATTCGCTGTTTTTCAAGATCCAAGTTTAGAAGATATGGCTTTACAATATCCTACATCTCTAGTTGAAATGGGAAATATCTTTGGAGTTGGGGAAGGTAAAGCAAAAAAATTTGGAAAAGAATTTATTGATTATATCGCTAAATATATCGAAGATCATGATATTATTAAACCGGATGATTTAGTTATTAAACAAATTGCTAATAAATCCTCTCATAAAGTTTTTATAATTCAAAATACGGATAGAAAATTAGATTTTGAGGATATTGCTAAAGCAAAAGATCTTTCTATGAGTGAGTTACTAGACGAGATGGAAAGTATCGTTTATCAAGGAACTAAATTAAACATCAACTATTATGTAGATGAATTATTAGATGAAGATCAACAACAAGAAATCATTGATTTTTTAATGGAGTCTGAAAGTGATAAAATGTCTGTATTACTTGAAGAATTTGGAGAAGATTATTCTGATGAAGAATTACGTATTATGAGAATAAAATTTATTAGCGATGTTGCTAATTAATTAAAATTTTAAATAAAAAAGTCAATTTTAATTTCCTTCTATTTATAATATGTTAAGTTCAAATGGTTACTAATTCATTTGATGCTTTCATTAATTTAGTAGGAATTAAGTATCAATAATTTTCCTTTTTAATCATTTTTCAATAAATATTTACTTTTAATAGTAGATTTTTATTTGAACTACAAAGTCTTGTTAGGTTTAGGCAATTGTGAATAGTAATTCTTAGCTGTACTTAAAATATATCCTACATTACTTTCTAAGATATCCAAGTACATTTCATTGGAGTCTTTATTTTGTATATATAAGTGATAACATATATTGGATTTCATAAATGGAAAATAGTTATTATCTTTAACAAGTAACATAAGCAAAGTAAGAATCTCATAATCTTTTTTATCACTTTTTTTGAAACTACTTATTAGGAAAGGAATCATTTCCGTAGCATTTAATTCCCGTAATATTAATTTAAAATTAAGTCCTATATTAGGTTGTTTCAGCGAGTTTTCTTTTATAAGTTTTAGTACTTCGTTTCTATTGTTTCTAAGGAAATCAATTTCTCGTATGCTCCATATGATATCTTGATCATGATAGGGTAAATGAGCATTTATCTTATCATTCCGATCTAAAGAAGTATTTAAAATTATATTTTTATTCAAATTTTCAGGGTAAGCCATCACATACGTGAATTTCTCTTTGAATGACAACTGATTAAAATCTTCATCACTCAAAATAACTGGAACAATCTTATTTTCAGAACCATTGTTTGAAATATTCTTAATTCCAGATTTAGCAAGAAGTTTACTTATTTTTGAAAATTTATAAGTGGGTATGAAGCTTAAAGATTTATACTCAGAATATAGTGGATTAGCAATGCTTAAAGAATCTATTTGCTGTGCATTAAGTTGAAAAAATAAAATTAGTAATAGCCATAGATAATTTTTTTTCATAACATTTAGTTTATATATTTCCCTAAATATATAAAATATTTCCTTAGCAAAAAAAATAGAGGATATTTTATCCTCTATTTACTTATGAAATTAAAAATTTTATAAGAATATCTATTGTATTATTTCAAGGATAGAACTTCTTAAAATTTGCGCTTTTTTAGCTAATTCTTCCTCAGTCCATAATAAAGAGATAGGAATTGTAATTGTTCTACTTAATATGTTATCCGACTGTGTATAATCTGCATTGGCATAATTCGGTAATAACTCTTTATGTTCTTTATACAGCGGAGCTAGGGTTTTCAAAAGTTTTAAATGATCCCACTTTTTTATATAATGCCAATTATTATCAAACCAATAGGCATTGCCAATTCCTTTAGAAACCAATAATTGAGAGGCTTCCTTTGCTTTTTCTTTCGTTGGTAAAAAAATACTTAAAAATGAAGCATTGTCTCCTTTTTCATCAAGGATTCTTCTAAATTCTACCCCTTCGATATCTTTTAGAGCATCTTTAAAAACTTGTTTATTATTCCTTTGAATACTAAGAATTTTATCTAATTTTTCAAATTGTGCTAAACCCACTGCTGCATTTAATTCTGAAATTCTATAATTTAAACCTAAATAGGGATGATTCTCAGCTCCTCTATTATTACCAACATGGTCATGGCCATGATCTGTATACTGATCTGCATGGATATAATAATCATGATTATTAGTAACTACAGCTCCACCTTCTCCACAAGTAATGGTTTTAACAAAATCAAAAGAAAAACAACCTAAGTCTCCTATAGTACCTAAATATTTTCCTTTATAGGTTCCTCCAAATGCTTGGCACGCATCTTCAATTAAGAGTATATTATGTTTTTTTGCTAATTCTTTTAGTGAAGTTAAATCTGCCATCTCTCCACACATATGTACAGGCATAATTACTTTAGTTCTTGGTGAAATCGCTTTTTCAACAGATTTAGGATCCATAGTTAAAGTGTCGTCAATATCAACCAAAACAGGTATAGCTCCGACACTAAGCACAGCTTCAAAACTTGCTACAAAGGTAAAAGTTGGCAAAATTACTTCATCCCCCGCTCCAATTCCTGCAGAATTTAAAGCTGTAATTAAAGCAGTTGTTCCACTTGTTGTAAGTTGTGCATAACTTACATTCATCTTTTTTTGAATGGCTTGCTCTAATTCTTTTGCCTTCCAATGATTATTTCTTAAAGTTTCAAAATTATAACGCATTAAAATTCCACTTTCAATAACGTCATTTAGGTGTTTTTTCTCTTCTTCACCCCAAAGCTCATATCCTGGCATAATCTTATATTTTTAATATTATTTTATTGAAATGATCAACAAACAAAGATACTAAATTAGAAAATTTAATGGTTGCAGGAATTTATTTAAAATAAAACCATTAATTCATTATAAAATACATTAATATAAATTAAACTCAATTTATATAGAGATTATCAAAATTTAAATTTATTCTTGTTACATTTCTAAAGCTAGAATACAAATTTTAGATTTATTCTGGTACACTTAACCCATGGTTATTTTAAAATTTATTAAAAAACTTAATGTTTATAGGGAATTGTATGAATTAAGTTTATAATGTTTTGAGAATCAGAATTTTCACTTAATTTACCCAAAGCCATCAGTTTCATTGGGTAACTTTTACCATCGTTGTAATAAGATGGTTGATTATAATTTACCTTATCCCAAAGTGTAAAGCCTTCTCTTTCATAAAAAATAATTCTCCGTTTAGCCATTTCTTCTATGGGTAATTCTACTTCTAAAATTATAGGCTTAGAAACCTTAGATTTAATTGAATTTAAAATTTTACTGCCGTAGCCTTTGTTTCTATGTTTAGAACAAACCGCAAAATGTTCAACAAATATAAAAGTACCTAAATCCCAATAGTTAAAAAATCCTACAGGATTATTTTCACTCCATGCTAATAAAATTTGAAATTTCGGCTCATCTTTGTATACATTAAGCATTCTTTCTTTAGGTCTTCGTTCATTTTTAGGAAATGATTCTTCATAAAGATTTTCGATAAAAGTAATTTCTCTTTTATCATCCATGTTTAGTTTTTGTAATCTCATAAAAAATTTAATTTATTGATTAAAATCTAATTCTAAGGAATCATCCAATGATTCAACTTGATCTATATTATCTAATTTTTCTGTACTTTGACTATCATTTAAACTATTATTCGAATTATCATTTATAGATTCTTTCTGATCCCATTCGTTGGATAAAATTTTTGGATCATTATTATTGCCATTCCCTTCTAATCCATCCAATCTATCTTGAAAATGTTGTATTACAATTTTTTGTGCTTCAATTTCTTTTTCTAAGGATAAGTTTTGCTCTTTCAATTGTGAAATTTCTTTTTGATAATTTTGTATATCCTCTTTTAATTTAGATACTTTAGCTTCATCAATATCCGACGTCTGGGAGTTTAGAACTTCAATTCTGTTATTGGTTTGTTGAATCCCTTTTTCTAAAAATAAAATTCGATCTGTATTTCTAATTCTTTCTTTCTCTAAAGAAAGATTATAGTTTTTAGCTCCTACCAAATCTTGTTGTGTGCAGGTCAAATTCATATTATTTTTAAAATCATTAAGAACTGGTAGAGCCAAAGATTTTTCATTTAACTTATCATTAATATAAATGCCCTCTGAATCTTGAAAAGAAGTAAAAATATTCATATTTTTATCATCAACATATTCATAAACCAAAGTTCCGTTCCATAAATCTCCTTTAGGATCGAATTTTAAATTTACACCGTTTAATTTATTGATTACTCCCCCTCTAGCCTTACCTCCTTGCTTTTTAATAAAATTTTTCCAAACACTTAGTACAGTTTCTTTATTACAAACCGGTAAGCTAAAACTGAATGCTGGTACTTCTTTATTATCTTTATCGGTATATGTGATATTTTCTATATCCTGTGCTTTACCAACAACCCAAAAAAACAATACGACTATAATTGTTATTTTTACTTTCATTTGTTAATTTTTTTTAAATAATATTCAGCAATTTCCTTTCCAGAACTAATTGAATTAATCGCCCATTGAGTTTTTAAATTTATTTTTCGTTCATCAGAAATCTTCCAATCTAATTTGCTACGTTCTAACTGTTTTCTAAATTCATAAAAGCATATGCCTGCAGCAACAGAAACGTTTAAACTTTCCGTAAATCCTTTCATAGGTATTGAAAGAGAATAGTCTGCAAAATTAAATGTTTCTTTTGTCACGCCTTTAAATTCAGTACCAAAAATTAAAGCTGTGGGCTTATCTATTATAAAATCATGAATAGGGATTGCATTCTTTTCTGGAGATACTGCTACCATTTGATATCCTTTCTCCTTAATTTTAATTAATGATTCTAATCCTGAAGACATATAGTTAATATCTATCCATTTATCAGCCCCTCGAGAAACAGTAGTTTCAGGAGAAAATTCATTTCTATTCTGCAAAGCATACAAAGATTGAAACCCAAATGCTTCCATACTACGAACTATTGCAGCCGCATTTCTAAACTGATAAATATCTTCAATTACAGGCACAACAAATTCAGTTCTAAAGTTGACTAAATTCTCTATTTTTTTTAATTTATCCTCTGTTAAAAACTCTTTTAAATATTCATACAGTTCTAAATTATTTTCAATCCCTTTATACATAAGTCAAAAATAAAAATTTAAATAGACCCAAGGAAATTTATAAATATAAAAATGGTATAAGTTTTGTTTATGCTTACACCATCTAACCTCTTTATTAATTGTCTTAAATAGCTTTAAGCTACTTTTAGAGGTTAAATAGTTTTTAAAATAAACACTAAAAAAAAATATATGAATATTGATGTGATCAACAATGGTAATGTTTCCTTTATGGTTCTTACCACAGTACTTGTCTTCTTAATGATCCCAGGACTGGCTTTCTTTTATGGAGGTTTGGTTCCTAAGAAAAATTCTCTTACCATGATGATGTATACTTTCATTTCCATGGGCATTGTAACTATTTTGTGGACATTTGGTGGTTTCTCTTTAGTTTTTGGTAAGGATATAGGTGGCGTTGTTGGATCTCCTACTGAATATTTTATGTTGCATGGAGTAGATTTTAACGTTAATCCGAGATACGGTTCCTCCATTCCTTTTTTAATGTTCTTTATGTATCAACTTATGTTTGCTATAATTACCGCACCTTTAATGACTGGAGCAATAGCAAGTAGAATAACAATTATGGGATGGGTAAAAGTTCTTATTTTATGGATGATTCTTATATACTTTCCAGTAGCTCACTGGATATGGGGCGGTGGTTTTTTAAGTAAATGGGGATTTGTTGACTTTGCCGGTGGTACTGTAATACATGCAACTGCAGGTTTTAGTGCTTTGGTAGGCGTATTGTTTTTTGGAAAAAGATATTATAAAACTTCTGAAGATTACGGAAATATTAATTTAGTGATTTTAGGTGCTGCTATCCTATTATTTGGATGGTTTGGTTTTAATTCAGGAGGAGCTCTGGTAAGTGGTGAGCATGCGGCCATTGCTTTCACAAATACAGGGATTGCTGCTGGTTTTTCTACTATTGTTTGGGTTATCATATGTTATTTACGCGATAAAAAATTCTCTTTCATTGAGTTAACCACTGGAGCCGTTGCAGGTTTAGCGACCATAACTCCTTGTTCAGGATATGTTTCACCACAATCTTCTGTACTTATAGGAATTATTGCTGCCTTTGTGTGTTACGGATGTTTACAGCTTTCAATTAAATTGAAATTGGACGATGCTTTAGGCGTATGGGGGGTTCATGGCATGGGTGGTGTCACCGGTAGTATTCTAGTTGGTATTTTTGCAGCTAGTAATTTGGATGGTGTATCTGGAGGTTTTCATCAATTTATAATTCAATTGTTAGGCGTAAGCATTGTAATTGTTTATAGTTGTATTGTTTGTTGGGCTATTTTTAAAATTTGTGATCTTACAGGTTCTATACGCGTGCCTAAAGATGTTCAAGAAAAGGGTCTTGATCAAAAATATATGACAGAAATTGTTGATTTTAAATCTTCAAATTAAAACTTATTTCTAAAATTATTAAGAACTCTCTTTTTAAATTTTGAATTATCTATAAAAAAAGCTCCATAAATAATTATGGAGCTTTTAAATTTTCTTTAATTAAGTAAAATGAACATTTAAGAAATGTTCATCATTTCTGTATTTTCTGCGGAATCTTTAAACCCTAAAAAGTATAATATTCCATCTAAACCAACGGTAGATAAGGAATGATTAGCACTTTCCTTAACTTTGGGTTTGGCATGGAATGCAACTCCTAAGCCGGCAATTGAAAGCATTGGCAAATCATTAGCGCCGTCGCCTACTGCAACTGTTTGTTGTATATCGATATTTTCTAGTTTAGCAAGTAGTCGTAAATATTCAGCTTTTTTATTGCCATCGACAATATCATCCAAATAATTTCCGGTTAATTTCCCATCAATAATTTCCAATTTGTTGGCGAAAACATAATCAAATCCAAACCTTCTCTTTAAATATTCTCCAAAATAAGTAAAACCACCAGATATTATTGCTGTTTTATATCCACTTTTCTTTAAGATTTTCATTAATCTCTCTAATCCTTCGGTAATAGGTAGTTTTTCAGCAATTTCTTTCAGTACAGATTCATCTAAGCCTTTCAAAAGCTTTATTCTTCTTTTAAAACTTTCTGTAAAGTCTATTTCCCCATTCATGGCTGATTCTGTAATGGCTCTAACCTCTTCACCTACTCCTGCACGGTCTGCCAACTCATCTATAACTTCCGTTTGTATCAAAGTAGAATCCATATCAAAACAAATTAAGCGTCGCATTCTTCTATAGCCATTTTCTTCTTGTAAAGCTATATCGATATTTAATTGGGATGATAAAGCCAATAATCTATTTTGAATTTCTTTAACATCTGTAATATTTCCTCTAACGGCTAGTTCAAAACATGTTCTATCCGTTTTTTTGTTTAATGGTATTCTTTGGGTTAAACGAATGATGCGTTCAATATTTAAATTAAATTCTACTAAAATGTTAGCCACTTCAGATATTTGATTTGCTCCTAGTTCCTTTCCTAAAATATGTATAATGAATCTATTTTTTCCCTGAACTTGTACCCAATGAGTATAATCTTCAGTGGTTAAAGGTGAAAAGCGTATATTTACATTTAGGCTATTGGCTTTAAACAACATTTCTTTTAAAATATCCCCTGAACTTCCGTTTTCTGACTTAAAAATTATCGCCAATGATAATGAATGATGAATATTGGCTTGTCCTATGTCTAAAATTTCGGCATTATACTTTCCTAAAATATGAGTAAGCGCAGTTGTTATCCCAGGTTTATCAACTCCGGTTATATTAACTAAAATTATTTCTGAATTTTGCATAAATTTATTGATTCAGTAAAAATAAAAAATTTAATTTGATTTAATTTGTTTGGCTAAATTGATCATTTGCTTTGCTTCTTTAACGTCATGAACCCTTAAAACATTTGCTCCTTGAAGCAAAGCGTATAAATGCAATGCAGATGTACCTACCAGTGCTTCATCTACTGAAATATTTAAGGTTTCATAAATCATCTTTTTCCTAGAAATCCCTATGTATATAGGTAAATTAAATTTTTTTAATTGATTTAATTGATTTAGTAGCTCATAATTTTGCTCTAAAGTTTTACTAAATCCAAAACCAGGATCTAAGAATAGATTTTCTATTCCAAAATTCTTTGCTTCATTAATTTTTTCTTCAAAATATTGAACAACATTTTCAACTAAATTTTCATATTTTGTATATTGATTCATGGTTTGTGGTGTTCCTCTCATATGCATGAGTACGTAAGGTACTTTTAACCTTCCTATGGTTGGTAACATTTGAGGATCTAGGGTACCTCCAGAAACATCATTAATCATGCATACCCCTTCTTGAACGCTTTCATTGGCAACTTTACTCCAAAATGTATCTATTGATAGTTTTATTTTCGGGTATTCTTTCTTAATTATCTTTATAATTGGTATTACTCGCTTTAATTCTTCATCAGCCGTAATAAATTTTGAACCTGGACGGGTGGATTGTCCTCCAATATCTAAAAAATCTGCACCCTCTGAAATTAATTTTTCAACTTGTAATAGGGCTTTTTTTTCTGTATCATAGCAACCACCATCAAAAAAAGAATCTTCGGTTAAATTCAGTATTCCAGCAACTTTGGGCTTATTTAAATTTACTTTCTCTCCTTGTATATAATATTTCATGTATTAAAAAGTAAAAATGTTTCTTATTTAAGATATGCTTATTAATATTACTCAAAAGTAAACTATATTATACAAATTCTAGTGATGTATTTTATATAAAAGAATTTGTTATTTATTTAATTCATATTAAAATTATATAACAAATATAGATTTTTCTTTTTAACCCTTGATTCTATTAAAGTTAAGAGCTAATTTTAATTTATTTTCTTTATAAATCTTTAATAATTTTATTAATATAATTTGAAATTTAATATCTTATTAGATTTATATTAAATAAAATCGAAAGTTCAAGTATTTAACTTTAGAATGTTTAATATTAAGACTAAAATTTAGTTTATATATTTAATACTAAACTTAAGATAAATAAAAAGGCTATTAGAAATTAATAGCCTTTTTATAAATTTTAGATTGTATTATGATTCGCAACTGCTACAACTAACCAGATTTAATACTAATTCTTTAGCTACACTTTGACTTCTTTGATAATATAAAGTTTTAATCCCTAATTTCCATGCTTCAATAATAAGTCGATTAACGTCTTTTACAGGTAAATCTGACGGTATATTCAAGTTCAAGGATTGAGATTGATCCACATACTTTTGTCTGATAGCTGCTTGCTGTACTATTTCTAGCTGGCTAATTTCTTTAAATGTTTTAAATACTTGTTTTTCTTCATATGTAAGTTCGCTTAAATGCTGAACGCTACCTCCGTTAAGCATTATACTTCGCCAAGTATCTTCGTTATTAATTCCTTTTTCCGTCAATAACTCATCCAGGTATTTATTTTTTCTCATAAAGTTCCCTTTGGATAATCCTGCTTTATAGTAATTTGAACTGAAAGGTTCAATTCCTGGCGAGGTTTGGCCTAAAATTGCTGAGGATGAGGTGGTCGGTGCTATTGCCATCAAAGTTGTATTTCTACGACCATAACCTTTTAACAATTCTGGCTCTCCATATATCCTAGCTAAATCTTCGGTAGCTTTATTGGATTTATCGTGTATATGTTTAAATATTTCTACTGTTTTTTGTTTGGCTTGAATACCTTCAAAAGGAATTCGATTTCTTTGTAAATAAGAATGCCAACCTAAAACTCCTAGGCCTAAAGCTCTGTGTCTTTTCGCAAAATTGTGTGCAGCGGTTAAATAATAATTTCCTTCAGTTTTAGCTATAAATTCTTGTAAAACTGCATCTAAAAAGAAAATGGCTAATTTTACAGCTTCAGTATCTTTCCATTCTTCATATAATTCTAAATTCATTGAAGACAAACAACATATAAAAGACTCTTCTTCTGTTGATGGTAGCATAATCTCTGAGCATAGATTGGAGGATTTAATGATTAATCCTTTATCTTTATAAACTTGTGGTTTATTTTTATTTATATTGTCTGAAAAGAATATATATGGTAACCCTTTTTGTTGTCGGCTTTCCAATACTTTTGCCCAAACTTTTCTTTTACTAATATCACCATCAATCATTTCTTGCATCCAATAATCGGGAACGCAAACTCCATAAAATAAATTTTGGATTGGGTTTCCTATATCTTTAATGGTTAGAAATTCTTCAATGTCTGGATGATCTATATCTAAATAGGCAGCAAATGCTCCTCTTCTAACTCCTCCTTGAGATATGGTATCCATAGCAGTGTCAAACAATTTCATAAAGCTTACCGCCCCACTACTCTTTCCGTTGTCTGATACGGCAGAACCTCTTTCTCTAAGTTCGCCAAAATAGCCAGAGGTTCCCCCTCCTATTTTGGTCTGCATAATTACTTCACCTAATTTATGAGTGATCCCTTCAATACTATCAGTAATATGAACATTGAAACAAGAAATTGGTAAACCTCTTTCCGTTCCCATATTTGCCCAAATGGGTGAACTAAGGCTCATCCAGCCTCTTTCAATTAATTCTTGAAAAGGTTGTTTTAATTCAGGCTTATATAATCTTTGTGAAGCCGCCGTAGTAATTCTATCGATGGCTCCTTCTACAGTTTCTCCTTTTAATAAATATCCTCTATTTAAAATTTGTTCGCTCTCGGAATTTTTCCACCAAAGTTTTTCGTTCATTTTTTTTTATTTAATCGTTGCTTTTCAATAAAATTTTAGTTTTAAAAAAAAATTATTTTCTTAAACAATTATTGAATTTTATATATTGAGTAATCGCTTTGAATTTTATTGATCTACAAAATAAATATATATTAAAAATTAAGAAAATGTTATTTAAAATAAATCATTTTCAGTTATACTCTTATCATGCTTAGTATATTCAGTAGGTCTTTTAGCAAAAAAGTCGTCTAAACTATTCGCAAAAACTTCTTCTTCAAACCAAGCCATGGGTTTGTATTGTTCTGCTGATATATAATAAAGTTGCTCTATTCCTATTTGTTTTAAACTTTCATCAACTCTAAACTTCATAAAATTGATAAGATTTTCTTTACTGATAGTTTCTATACTACCCAGCTCAAAAATCCATTCTAAGATTTTTCCCTCAACTTTAATAGAGTGATTAACAATCTTTCTAATCGATTCAATTGTATCTGTATCAAAAAAATCAGGATATTCTTCTTTAATCTTATTTACTAAATATATTCCTGCATTGGCATGGATTTGTTCATCTACAGAGGTCCAACCTATAATATTGCTTACATTTTTCATTAAACCTTTAAAACGGGTAAATGAAAGAATAATGGCAAATTGACTAAACAATGAAACATTTTCTATTAAAATGGAAAATAATATCAGTGAAACGACATACTTTTTATTATCTTCAGATTTTGCATCTTTTAACGCCTCATCTAAGTATTCAATTCGTTCTCTAATTACTGGAATATCTAATAGTTTCTCGAATTGATTGTTGTAACCTAAAACTTCTAATAAACGTGAATAAGCTTCTGAGTGTCTAAATTCACATTCCGCAAATGTACTACCTAAACCATTAAATTCAGGCTTTGGAAAATGTTGATATAAATTTCCCCAAAAACTTTTTACGGCAACTTCAATTTGCGCAATGGCTAATAAACTATTTTTTATTGCATTTCTCTCTTTTTCGTCTAAATGAGAGTGAAAATCTTGAACATCTGCAGTGAAATCAACTTCAGAGTGAACCCAAAATGCTTTGTTTATAGCATCTGTAAATTGTAAAATTTCAGGATATTCAAATGGTTTATAGTTTATTCTTCTATCAAATACTGACATGGCTTTTTAGGTTTTATTTTTTTTTATGCTAACGTTATTATAGTAAAATTGTAAACTTTATTTAATTTTTAAAATTTCTTTTATAAATTTTCTTTATTACATTTTATGATCCTCCTTAGTTTGAATGAATTAACCTTATAATCCATTCAAAAATTTGAATAACTAAAATTAGAATATAAATTAAGGTTAGTCAACCTTCTACTAGAAAAGATATTAAGAAGTTATAAACAAACCAATTAAAGCATTGATTTAAAGCTAATTAATTAAAATAACCCTTGATCTAAAATTTATATCTAATTACGTGAATCTACGCCCCATTGCAACTTATCTCGAAGATTTTGATAGTACGAATAATCCTTATAATTAACTATATTAATTTTAAAATTAGCTTTAGAAATTAATATTTCATCTTCAATATTCATTTTATAATATCTAGAGTCTAAGGACATGAAATAGATATCTGAGCGTGAGTTGACTTTAAGTTTAATTTGTATATTATCCTGTAAAATTAGTGGACGTACATTTAAATTGTGGGGTGCAATGGGTGTTAAAACTACAATTTCAGCTTTAGGATAAATAATTGGTCCTCCACAACTTAATGAATATCCGGTGGAACCTGTAGGAGTTGAAACTATTAAACCATCTGCCCAAAATGTATTTAAGAATACTTCATTGACGTAAGCGTCAATATTTATCATTGAGGTTGTTTCATTTCTAATTACTGCTATTTCATTAATCGCATAAGAATTTACATTTCCGGATAGGCTTTTGATTTCTAATACGGAACGTTCGCTTATTTCGTAATTTCCCTCTAAAATTCTTGGCAATTCTCTTAAAACTTCAGTTTTCTGCAAGGTTGCTAAAAACCCTAGCCGACCGGTATTTACACCTACTATAGGAATTTTTAAATCTTTTATAATTGAAATAGTTGAAAGAATAGTCCCATCTCCCCCAAAAGTAAATAATAGTTGAAGATCTTTGGGCAATTTTTTTCTTTTGGAAAGGGTTTGAAAATTAGGGTTTTCATAACCTAAAATTTTTTGTAATTCTTGTTTATACAATTCATAAATGTAAACTTCAATCCCTCTAGTCTCAAGTTCATTAAAAAAAGTTTTTAATAAATCCTTATCTTCTTCTTTAACCACTTGTCCATAAATACCTACTTTCATAAATGTTAATTTTCTATACTTCCATAAATTTTTGAAGTTGATTGTAACGATCTTTTAATAATTCTTTTTTTATATCTTCAAAATATCTATTGGTAATTATATAGCCGAATCGTTCAAATGTATCTCCTATTGAACTTATATTTTCGGCTTTTATTTTTAATAATATTTGTGTGGTTTCAAGATCAGTTTTTACAACAGTCAATCCTAAAATTTGTCCATTATTACTTTCAACAATATTTGATATTTCACTTATTGAATATTTTTTTATTGGAGTTGTAATACCTATAAACCAACCGTAATCAGAAATAAATGGTAATGATGAAAATTCATCAATTATAGTTTCTTCTAAAACTACTCCTAAATACTCTTCTTTATCATTCAAGATTGGAAGAACATTGGTTTCATTATCACTAAAAGATTTTAATGAATCGAATATAAGAACGGTATTATGTAAATAAAAATCTTCCAGTTCAACTATATATTTATCAATAGTATCCTCAGGATTTATTTTACTGACTAATGATGCATTTAAATTCCCTAATAATTTACCTTCATTTACAACTGGCAAATGATTGACCTGCTGTTCAAACATTAAGCTTTTAGCTTTCTCAATTGAGCTTTTAAGGTTTATAGTTTGAAAATTTTTAGAAATATATTCTGTAATTATCATCTGGCTAATTTATAATAAGAATTAAAAGAATGCAAAAATCTTTAATTAACAAATTTACTTTATAATTTAATATGGTTTAAAACGGTATAAATTACTTAATAAAACTCCGAAAGTCCAGTATTTCATATATTTTGTTCTAAATTTTTTAAATTATTTAAGTTTTAACCAAATCTGTAAATTAATAAGGAAAATTATATTTATTCTATCTTTGAAATTAATTTAAGTTTAATTATCTAATTCTATATTTAATCAGTGTCCGGACTCTACCTTCATATCCCTTTTTGTAAAAAAAAATGTAGTTACTGCAATTTTCATTTTTCTACGCAACTTCAATTAAAATCAAAATTAATTGAAATGATGGGTAATGAATTGGAATTAAGAAAAAATGAAATGCAAACTCCTATAAAAACCATTTATTTTGGAGGAGGCACTCCTTCTTTATTAAATGAAGATGAAATTTTGTTTTTATTTCATAAAATCTATAGTTTTTATAATACTTCTGAGTTGATAGAAGTTACTTTGGAATGCAATCCTAATGATCTTTCCTATGATTTTCTTAATTTCTTAAAGAAAGAAACGCCAGTCAATCGATTGAGCATAGGAATACAATCTTTTTTTGATGTGGATTTAAAATTTATGAATCGCTCTCACCATTCAATGCAGGGAGAAGAATGTATAAAGATGGCTCAAGAAGTGGGTTTTAAAAATATTACCATTGATTTAATTTATGGTGGAGAAACAACATCAGATGAACAGTGGATAAAAAATTTAGAAAAAGCTATATCTCTGGGAGTTCCTCATATTTCTGCTTATGCGTTAACTGTTGAGCCTAAAACTGCTTTAGAAAATAATATAAGAAAAGGTAAATTACCTCCTGCGGATGAAGATAAACAAGCCAAACAATTCCATATTCTAAGAAATCTATTATCTAAAAAAGATTTTATTCAATATGAATTTTCCAATTTTGGGAAACAGGGATTCTTTTCAAAGCATAATATTTCGTATTGGGAAAATTTGCCCTACTTAGGCATTGGACCCTCTGCACATTCTTACAACGGAAAAGATAAAAGATGCTGGAACATTTCTAATAATGTTAAATATATTAACGCCTTAGAAAAAAATAAACTTCCTTTAGAGATTGAAAATATTAGTGATAAGGATCGGTTTAATGAAACTATTATGCTAGGATTAAGAACCTATCAAGGAATTAGTTTAAAAATTTTAAATGAAAATTTTTCTTCCTCATTTTTAGCAATTTTTAATAATGAAGCACAAAAATTAATTAACGACAAAAAATTAATCTGCAAAGATAACTACCTTACTGTAAACCCTGAATACTTGTTTTTAACAGATGGCATAATCTCACAATTATTTTTGATTGATTAATTGTTTATAATCTTATACTTTTGCAGAGATGAAAGATGATAACCGACCGATTGGAATTTTTGACTCTGGTGTAGGTGGTCTTACCACGGCTAAAGAAATTCAACGTTTATTACCAAAGGAAAATTTAATTTACTTTGGAGATTCTAAGCATTTGCCCTATGGGGATAAATCCAAAGAGGTTATAATTGAATATTCAACACAAATTACTCGTTTTTTACTTAGTAAGAATTGTAAAGCTATTGTAATTGCTTGCAATACCGCTACGGCCAATGCTTTACAAGAAGTAAGAAAATTAGCCTCAGAAAAAAATGTGCGGGTCTATGATGTTATTTCTCCAGTTGCTGAAAAAGTAGCTTTTACATTTAATCAAAATGTTGGGGTTATTGCAACTAAATCTACTATAAGTTCTCATATATATAAGAAATATATTAGAAAAAACAACAAGCATATTGCAGTGCACGAGCTTGCCACGCCTTTACTGGTTCCTGTTATTGAAGAAGGTTTTACCAACCATCAAATATCTGAAGTTATTCTTAAAACTTATTTAAATAATAAAAAGCTTAGCAATATTGATTCCTTAATTTTGGGTTGCACCCATTACCCAATTATTTTAAATGAGGTTAAAAACTTCTATCAAAATAAAATTCAAGTGATAGATTCTCCTTTAATTGTTGCCAGCCATATACAGCAAGATTTAGAGAAAAGGAAAATTCTTTCTAATTCTTCCAATTCTACGTATGAATTTTATGTATCGGATTTAACTCCCACATTCTCTAAATTAGCAAAAAAGTTTTTTGGAGCTAAAATTCATTTAAAAGTTGAAAATATTTTTTAACTATTATTGAAAGACAATTTTTATTTGTGTACCTATAGAAAGTCCCATTAAGGAACTTGCACCACCCACAGTTTTTAAATTGCTTTTATACATAGAAATTTGCAAATACTCTGAGGAATTAAATATAGCTAAGGCTTTTCCGTGATATTTATTCTCATCAGGATCATCGCCCAATACATCCGTATATTTAGTTTTAATTTCTGTAAATTCAACATTCCTAATTGAAATAACGAAGTCTCTTTTTTTACCAAATTGGTAAAATCTTTCTTTTTTAATATTGGTAACTGCATTTCCATAGTTATCAATATAAATAATCATTCCGATTAAAGAATTTTCATCTGCTTTCTCTAAAGGCTTATACTCTGTGAGAACTCTATAGTCTGATGTTTTTCTGCCTATCAATTCTAACTTTCCTCCTCTTGCTAAATGGCAAGCTACAGGAATAAACAAATCTTTTAATAAATAATTAATATCCTCGTATGGATTTATGGTAATTTCATACATTTCATGGATTACTCCTCCTTCAGTTATTAAAGATAAAATTCCGTTATCGTTGCAAATAAAGTAATGTCCATGAATTTCAGCAGCCATTGATTTTACATGCGGAGATGACAAAGCATCTACACCTATAATATGCACGGTTCCTCTTGGAAAACTTTGATAGGAGTTCCTCACAACGAAAGCAGTTTCTAGCAAATCAAATGGCATGATCTCATGAGATATATCAACAATAACCACTTCAGGCAACTGACTATATATACAACCTTTTAGGGCTGGAACATGAAAATCGTTCAATCCAAAATCCGTAGTTAGAGTTATTATCGGCATAATTTTATCTCAGAAACAAAGTTATTGCTTATTTTTGTTTTTGTAAAATTAAAACATTTAAAACTTGAATCAAATCAATTTAATTCTAGATGAGGTAGATCTGAAGCTATTTTATGGAGAATACAATCAGAATTTTAATCTTCTAACTAATCATTTTCCTAAGTTAAAGATAACCGGAAGAGACCAAAATATAAAAGCTACTGGTAATGAAGAAGATTTGCTAGAATTTGAAAAGAAAGTTAAAAGTATTGTTGCGTATATTAATCGTTATAATAAATTAAATGAAATAGCTCTGAATGGTATTCTGCATATATCTAAAGATATAAACAATGTTGAAAAGTTAGAAGATGTTATTGTTCATGGAATAGGAGGGAAAATTATATATGCTAAAACTGAAAATTTAAAAAAATTAGTTAATTGTGTAGATACCCATGATATGGTTTTCGCCATAGGACCGGCAGGTACTGGTAAAACCTATACTAGTGTAGCTCTAGCGGTTCGAGCTTTGAAAAATAAAGAGGTAAAACGCATTGTACTCACCCGTCCAGCTGTGGAAGCTGGTGAAAGTTTAGGTTTTTTACCGGGAGATTTAAAGGAAAAGCTAGATCCCTATTTACAACCTTTATATGATGCTTTAAGAGATATGATAAGTCCTGAAAAATTAGCTTCTTATTTAGAAAAAGGTATTATTGAAATTGCTCCATTGGCTTTTATGAGGGGGCGAACCTTGGACGGGGCTTTTGTAATATTAGACGAAGCACAAAATACTACACATTTGCAAATGAAAATGTTTTTAACTAGAATGGGGGCGAATGCAAAGTTTATTATTACCGGAGATCCGGGACAGATTGATTTACCTAAACAACAAAAATCGGGTTTAAAAGAAGCTATGCGAATATTGCAAGGCGTTAAAGATATTGGGTTTGTAAAACTTACAGAAATTGACGTTGTGCGTCACCGTTTAGTTAAAAAAATATTAGAAGCTTACAGAAAACAAGAGGAAGAATAGTAAAAATAATATTTTTAACAATTAAGTAATATAAAATACTTTTATAGGATTAGTTAATGATTTTGTATCATTCATTATTTTTAATAAAAATGATAATCAATAACTTTTATTCCTACTTCGTAATCCTTAAAATTAACTATACCAATATTACTTGTATTTTAAAACTAGCTAAAATTAAAGGTTTCATTGAATGTAATAAATTTAATTGGATATAATTTCTCTTTCTTCTTTGATTCCTTCTATAATTTCTTTTACTATTTCTAAATCTGCGTTTTTGTTATAACCGATGCTTATTTTGAATAAGTAATATTTATCTTTTTCCGGAAACATTGATCCTTGGGTTAGAGATACATATTTTACCGGAATTACTACTTGATAATTTTTGAATTCCTTACTATAATATTTTTTATAAAAATCCATCCATTTATCCAAAGGTTCATATATTTTTATTATGTCTAAGTTACTTTTACATAAATCTGCTTCAAAATCAATATTTTGTGGAATATATAAACTATCGGAATCCATAAGTGCACTAACATAAGTTAGATTATATCCTCCCAATAAAGATTCATCCGGTTCTTTAAAAATCCAAGTTTTTTTTTCTTTTTTTTTCTTAGTTCTTTTATGGTTACAGTATCCGATGTTTCTTTTACATTATAGAATAAATCTCCTAATGTACTTCCTATTGAATAATCCATCGTTAATGCTATTGGTTTTATACCTACAATATGACAACTTTTATTACTTTTAAATTCTTTAGAATTTATAATGGATTGGTATACTGCTACTTTAAATTTATCAACCATATTTATAGAACTTTCTTGTACTTGTCCTATCATTAAAGTTGTTAGAAAAAAACTAATCCCAATTAAATGTTTTTTCATGTATAGTTAATTTATTGTATTTATAGACTCTATTTTTCCTTGTTTTGAATAAACAATCTTATATAATTTATATTCTTGTTTTAATTCTTGTTTATTTTTTATTTGTGTATAAAAAACAGGAATAATTTCATAAGGATTTCCCCCAATTAAATCAGAAATATATAAATAAAGATTTGCCCATTTATCTAAGGGCTCATAGATTCTTATATAAGAATAATTCACTGGTTTCCATTCATTATATTCAGAAAATGCTTGGTAAAGGTTTACTCTTTGCAAATTAGAATCCATAAATTTTTCTTCTTTCAACTCTTTATATATCTTATAATTATAAGGCATTTTTTGATTTAATTTATCTACAGAAATAGAATCTTTTTTTTCTTTAATAAAAATTTGAAAAAAATTAGAATTGGGATTAATATCCAAATCCAATGTTTGGATACTAACTAAGTGAAATTCCTTTTCTTTTTTCACTTCGTCTGATAAAAGTAAAGCCTTATATATTTCTGTTTTTACAAAATCTATTTTAGCTCTATCCAAACATTATTTATAACAATTTTGTCCTCTTGAATATAATATAGCAAGTATTGTAAAACTAGCTAAAATTAAAGGTTTCATTGAATGTAATAAATTTAATCGGATATAATTTCTCTTTCATCTATTGCCCCTTTTATAATTTTATTTATTATTTCTAAATATGTTTTAAGTTTTGAACATGACTAAAATATAATTCAAGTATAAATAATTTTATTTAATCACTAATTACTTCTTTTGAAATTATACGATTATCTTGAATATTTACTTTAAATTTAAATAGCATATAATTTTCTTTTCCAGAAAACTGTTCTGAGTGTTCATATTTTACTGGAATTACAATTTCTTGATCTGTTGAATATCTAGAAAACATATAGGAATAGAGATTTCCCCATTTATCAAAAGGTTCATAAATTTTTATTATATCGTATTCATTATCACAGTAGTTGAAAAAAAAACCTATTGCACTGGTAAAAGGATTCTTTCTTCCTTCCATATTTTCAGAAATTTTATTGGAAGAATAAACCGGATATTCTTTTATATAATGTTCTATTATTTCTTCTCCCTTAAAGATATATTCTAGATCACTTTCCACTAGGAAAACCCAATAATTAGAAGGTAGGATATCTCTTAACCTTCCTAAGGTTAAAGTATCTTTATCTTTTCGAGGTTCTAAATATTCATACTTCTTTTTTATCTCTAAAGCAAAAGAGGGTATGGTAACAATTTTACATTGAACTTTATTTTGAAATTCTTGAGATGAAACAATTTCTATGAATAATCGGGTTTTAAATTGAGTAATTAAATCCAAATCTGCTTTATTTAAAGAATCTTTTTGTGCAAATATGAGGCAGCTAAATAAATAGAAACTAGCTAAAATCAAAGGTTTCATTGAATGTAATAAATTTAATCGGATATAATTTCTCTTTCTTCTTTGATTCCTTCTATAATTTCTTTTACTATTTCTAAATCTGCGTTTTTGTTATAACCGATGCTTATTTTGAATAAGTAATATTTATCTTTTTCCGGAAACATTGATCCTTGGGTTAGAGATACATATTTTACCGGAATTACTACTTGATAATTTTTGAATTCTTTACTATAATATTTTTTATAAAAATCCATCCATTTATCCAAAGGTTCATATATTTTTATTATGTCTAAGTTACTTTTACATAAATCTGCTTCAAAATCAATATTTTGTGGAATATATAAACTATCAGAATCTTTAAGTGAACTTATATATTCCAAGTCATATCCTGCCAATAAGAAATTATCAGGTTCTTTAAAAATCCAAGTTTTTTTTTTCTTATTTTTTCTTAATTCTTTTATGGATAAAGTATCCGATATTTCTTTTACATTATAAAATAAATCTCCTAAAGTACTTCCTATTGAATAATCCATCGTTAATGCTATTGGTTTTATACCTACAATATGACAATTTTTATTACTTTTAAATTCTTTAGAATTTATAATGGATTGGTATACTGCTACTTTAAATTTATCAACCATATTTATAGAACTTTCTTGTACTTGTCCTATCATTAAAGTTGTTAGAAAAAAACTAATCCCAATTAAATATTTTTTCATGTATATAATATTTTACTTTTTTATAATATTTACTTATTGATAGATTATCTGAAGTTGCTCTATTTATTATAAATTTCCCATGAGTTTTAGGAAATTTTGGGGGAAGGTATATGGATGTATTACCAAAATCAGGATCATATACTATCTTTTCTCCATCAGGAGAATCTGATCCATTTAAAAAACCAAATTCAATACTATTAAAGTTAACTCCATAATTTACATAATTTTTCCTATCAGGTAATCCTAATTTCTCTTCTTATTAGGTTACAAAATTTAGCTTCTACTTCTACCGGACCTTCATTTAAATATTCCACGGAGTTAAAATTATACTTATCATCGGTTAACTTTAATATTGCATGACCTAAAAATTCATGTTCTAATAACCTAGATAAATTAAAGTATCTATTAACACTAGGCAACGGTTCATTTAAAAGTTCATATTTTCTTTGAAATGTATACTCATAAATAAAACCATTTTGATTTAATTCATCAGTAAAATCTGCTAAATCTATAAAAGCAATATCTCCAATACTTGTATGTCTAGGAATTGTTCCTCTTTTCCCCTGTTTTCTTTTTTTATCATCCCAATCTTGTATATCGGCTTTCGGAACTCCAGGAACAACTCCTCCCGCAACATTGCCCTTTTCTTTTTTTAAATGCAATACATTACCTTCTCTATCAAAATCATTTAAGGAATAATCCGTATAATAATTATAGCTTGTATTCTCAAGTGGTTCAGCTACCAGCTCATATCCAAAATTATATCCAAACAATAGTTTGCCTTTGGAAATTTGGTTGGGGTCTAGTTCTTTTTTCCAATGGTTTATGGCAGTAAGCGAAGTTTTTTCATAGGCAGGTTTACATTCTCCATCATAATATAACATTTCATCGTCCTTATGGTACGCTAATTTTATTCCGTATTCTTCATTAAATGCTTTATGCAGTTTAGCTGGTATTTCAAACACTTGCTGTCCTTTTTCATCATAAAAACGGGTATTTATTCCTCCTTTTTTTAAATTTAAAATAGATTCTGCTTTTCCCTCTTCTTTTAAATTTTGAATATAGGCATAAACGGTAATTTTCCCTGAAGTTTCGGTTTCCGAAATATCCATAGTTACTTCCTGTTTACCCATTACCTGAGCAATGGGAATGGGAGAATCATTATTGTGTTGCACTGCCCATTTTATATTTTTCAATTCCATGGGAGATTTTATCTCTCGGTTAAACCGGGTAATCTTAAATTTATATGACTTTCCTTTCTCTACTATTTCTAGCTTTTTTCCATCTTCATCTAAGGGACCGTTTAATTCTACTACACGCAAAGGTTCCGGTGGTTGATAATCGTTTAAAAACTGCACCCCACCTTTCTTACCGATCATAATTACTTGTTTAGGAGAACTGAAAGTAAGATCTCCCTCAGTAGAAGTTAATGTTATAGTCCTCTTAGCTTTTTTTATACTTTCTCCTCCAATTATCCGTACTATTTTACCACTCTTCATTTTTTATTCATTTACTTTTCCAAATATAATTATTTTTGTAACTTTCAGGATAAAGTAAATATTTATTTTCTTCAATTTTTCTCTTTAATAAATAAACCAGATGAAATTTATTTTGATTTAAAATAATTACTATCTAACCAACCAAAATTTTTAAAAAGTAAATAGAATTAACCTTGAGAGAAATTATTAAATTTTTTTTAGCTTTGCTTTAGACAAAATATTAAAACTCTTTTAAATAATAAGTTTTTTTGTTTCTAACTAATCATCTACTTTATTTAAATTTATTATTTAAAAAAGTAGATGATTTTTAAAGTTCAATTTTTAAATTAACTTTTTTTCTCTATCCTTTTTACTTTAGATATATTTTCAACCTTTTGCAGATTTTTTAAAATTTCATCCAACTGAAAAGTATTCTTGACTTGTAATGTTATTTGACTGGTGAAAATACCATCTTCGGAGTTAAAATTCATTTTCTTTATATCTACTTTCATAAGGTTAGACAAAATATTTGAAATATCACTTATTAATCCAATACGATCAATTCCGTCAATTAAAATGTGTACTAGGAAATTTCTATGGGAGCTATTTACCCATTTGGCTTGAATGACTCTATAGTCATAGTTTGCTCTCATGTCAACCGCATTGGGACAGATTTCTTTGTGAACCTTAATTCCTTTACCAATCGTAACAAAACCAAAAATTTTATCTCCCGGTATAGGATTACAGCATAGAGCCATCTGGTAATCTAATTTTTCTTCTTCCTCTCCAAAGACAATCATATCCAATTTACCTTCCTCTTTTACCTCATCAGTTTCTTTAGAATGAATAAATGGGATATTGGGTCTTTTCCTAAGTCTTGAAAGTAGGTTATTAAACACACCTTTACTATCAACATATTTTTTTAATTCCTTTGTATCAATAATACCAGAAGCTACTTGGTAAAATATATCATGGCTTGTTTTTGCTCCAAAAAATTTTTGAATCGCATTTAGCTCTGCTTCGGAATAATTAATTTTGAAATGTCTTAATTTTCTTATAAGTAATTCCTTTCCTTCTTCTGTATACTTTCTTTTTTCGCTATTTAAAGCAGATTTTATTCTTGATTTTGCTTTTGAAGTAGCTACAAAATCTAACCAATCAATTTTTGGTTTTTGGTTGGAAGAAGTAAGTATTTCTACCTGATCTCCGCTTTTTAATTTATGGCTTAAAGGAACCAATTTACTATTTACTTTAGCCCCTAAACAATGATCTCCTATATTGGAATGTATAGAGTAGGCAAAATCTAAAGCTGTTGCACCTACAGATAGCACTTTTAAATCTCCTTTTGGGGTAAAGATAAATATATCTTTGGTGTACAAGTTTAATTTAAAATCATCTAATAACTCTTTAGTTGTAACCGTACCTTGACTTTCTAACATTTCTCGAACCTGAGAAATCCAACTTTCAATTTGATTATCTTCGTCTACCTTATAACCTTCTTTGTATTTATAATGAGCGGCTATCCCTTTTTCTGCTACTTCATCCATACGTTCAGAACGGATTTGAACTTCTACCCACTTGGATTCTGGACCAATGACTGTAACATGTAAACTTTCATATCCGGTAGATCTTGGTGTTGAAATCCAGTCCCGCATTCGGTTTGGATTGGGTACAAATTCATCAGTTACAATAGAATATATTTTCCAAGCTAAAAATTTTTCATTTTTATGGTCTGATTTATAAATGATACGAATAGCAAATAAATCATAAACTTCCTCAAAATCCACATTTTGCTTTCTCATTTTTTTATAAATGGAAAAAATGGATTTATGTCTTCCTTTCAATAAAAAATTAAGATTTTCTTCTCTTAATCTTTCAGAAATAATTTTAGAAAATTCATCAATATAACGTTGTCTATCTCTATCCGTCTCCTCTAATTTCTTAACGATAAAATTATATGAATCCGGATCCGTATATTTTAAACTTAAATCTTCCAATTCAGACTTTATCGTATAAAGCCCCATTCTATGAGCTAAGGGTGCATAAATATAGGTAGTTTCTGAAGCTATTTTTTTTTGCTTAGCCACTTTCATGCTATCCAGAGTCCTCATATTATGCAATCGATCGGCAATTTTTACTAAAATTACCCGAACGTCTTTAGAGAGTGTTAAAAGTAGCTTTCTATAATTTTCGGATTGTAAAGATAAATCTTGATGATCGATTTGTGATATCTTAGTAAGCCCCTCTATAATTTTAGCAATTTTGAGGTTGAAAAGTTTTTCAATATCTTCAACCGTATAAGCTGTATCTTCTACAACATCGTGTAATAATGCACAAACAATGCTTGTTGCTCCTAAGCCAATTTCGTCAGCTACAATTTTAGCTACCGCTAAGGGATGATAAATATAAGGTTCTCCTGTTTTTCTTCTTTGGTCTTTGTGCGCTTCTTTTGCTAAATCAAAAGCTTTACGGATTAAAATTTTATCTTCATCATTTAAAACTCTATAAGTGTTCCGAAGCATATCCTTATATCGTTTAGCTATTTCTTCGTTTTCTTTTTTTGTTTTTATATCCTCCAATTCTTGCATAAAATCCCTGTTTATCATGTGCTTACTATAACAAATTTAGCGATAATTTCCTGAACTCATTAATTATTTTTCCATGCATCTTAGCATTGTTAACATACATATACTTAAATGATTTTTAGTTTGAAAGATTTTTATGAATAAGTGTAGAAAAATCAATTTGCAATTCTATTCAAAATAATATAACTGGTAGAATTATGATTTTTTGTAAAATATAATTGTAATCTAATATATATCGATTAAAATATAAATAGAAAAAAGAGACACGAAATATATCTGAAATAAATAACTATATTTTAGATTTAATTCTTTTAAAGAATTTTGTTGAATAATTTTATGCGATTATAAAGATTCAAGTATATCCAAGTATATCTTTATAATCGTATTTTTTATATTTTTATCACTTGAATTTCCCCTAAATATTTCCTATCAACAATTATAGCTAAAAAAGGCTTTATTTTATATGACAGTTTATTTCCTTCAACTGCTTTAAAAGTAAATATTATTTTGCCCTTACCATCTTTTTTAAGAGAGATAGGAATTAATTGAGTATTAATATCTGTTGAAGGTAATGCAACTGCAATTACCCATTGTTTTTTAAAATCTATGGGTGTAGGCTGTCCATGCTTACCCATGGTTGTAGCCATTCCAATATACTGATCAAATTCTGATTGAGAAAGGATTGTAATAAAACTATTTAAATCCTCCTTAGAAAAATAATTTTCAGCTATAGTAAATGGTACGCTTTGCTCAAATTCAAATTCCTCCATTATTGGTGAATGGTTCACATTATTTTGTCTCTGATTATTAGCGCAACCATTTAGAATGAATATAAATGAAAATAAGTAAATGATTAAAATTTTCAATCTAAATTCCAATTATCTTTAAATTAGCTCTTTAATTTCCTGAATCATTTGATCAGCGATACGTTCTGCTTCGTCTTGCGTTGATGCTTCTGTATAAATTCGTATAATTGGTTCCGTATTGGATTTTCTTAAATGAACCCAATGCATTGGAAAATCTATCTTTAAACCATCAACCGTAGATAAATTTTCGTGTTTGTATTTAAGTGTTAATTTTTCAAGAATATCATCTGTATTTATTTCTGGACTTAAATCTATTTTCTTCTTACCCATAAAATAGGACGGATAGGTTTTTCTTAATTCTCCGCAGGTCATTTGTTTTTGAGCTAAATGAGTAAGAAATAAAGCTATACCTACTAATGAATCTCTACCATAATGTAGCTCTGGATATATTATTCCTCCATTTCCTTCTCCCCCAATTTTAGCTCCAACCTCTTTCATAAGAGTGACAACATTAACTTCTCCAACGGCTGATGCATGGTAGGATTGATTGTATTTTTGGGTAACATCTTTTAAAGCACGGGAAGAGGATAAATTTGAAACTGTGGAAGATGGAGTTTTCGAAAGTATATAGTCCGCTACAGCTACCAAAGTATATTCTTCCCCAAACATAGCTCCCTCCTCTGTAATTAAGGCTAAACGATCAACGTCAGGATCTACCACTATACCTAAATCTGCCTTAACTTCTGGAACCTTACGCATTATATCCGTGAGATTTTTCTCTAACGGTTCTGGGTTATGTGGAAAATGTCCGTTAGGTTCACAATACATTTCAACAACTTCTACTCCTAATTTCTTTAAAAGAGGTACCACAGAAATGCCTCCGGTTGAATTTACAGCATCTAAAACTACTTTAAAATTCGCATTTCTTATAGCGTCTACATCCACCAATGGTAATTCCAATATTTGTTGAATATGATAATCTATTCCCTCTTTATTTTCTACATAACTTCCTAAATGATCTACATCAACATAATCAAAATCATCATTTTTAGCTATTCTTAATAATTCTTCCCCATCCTTCCCTGAGATAAATTCTCCTTTTTCATTGAGTAATTTTAAAGCATTCCATTCTTTAGGATTGTGGCTTGCCGTTAGAATGATTCCCCCATCGGCTTTCAAATAAGGAACCATGAGCTCTACGGTTGGAGTCGTTGATAAACCTAAATCGATCACGTGAATTCCAGTTCCCACTAAAGTAGAGGAAACCAATTGTGAAAGCATTGAACCTGAAATACGGGCATCTCTACCAAGTACAACGGTTACATTTTCTTGATTGGATTTTCTTTTTAACCAAGTACCATAAGCAGAAGCAAACTTAACTGCATCTACTGGAGTTAAATTTTCATTTACTTTTCCACCGATAGTACCTCTAATGCCTGATATACTTTTTATTAAAGACATTGTATAAATTATTATTTATTGGAATATTCTTGGATTTTAGAGGTCATAAATTCTTTAGATTGATTGCCAATCAATCCTTCTATATGTTTTCCTTTCTGTACAACGGTCACAGGAATTCCTTGGGTTAAATCTGGATTAATTTTACCTATATTTTCCGCCAAATCCTGGATTGAAATATGATAAACATTTTTCATCTTATTCTTAGCTACGAAAGGCTCTACTTCATTTTGTGTATTAGATTCATCCACATTCATAAAAATAATTTTAACCTTTTTATCCTTATTCTCCTCTTGCAAAGCTACAAAGTCAGGAATTTCTTGTACACATGGTCCACACCAAGTTGCCCAATAATTAGTTACATATACGGTATCGCTGTCTAAATGGTATAATTTTTGGGCCTCTTTATAAGTTGTATTTTCAACGGTTTCAACCGCATCATTAATTTCAACTTTAGAATCAGTTGGATTCGTTTTTAAACTATCTGAAATTGATGTTTTTGTATCTGTGTTACTTCCTCCATTCTTCTCTTTGCATGAGAGAATTGTAGCTGCTAACATGGCTATATAAAAATATTTTTTCATCTTATTATTATTACTTGACAAAAGTACTTATTATTCTTAGAAAGTACATATGAAAAAAAATTAATTTCAGTTTCATACGATCTTAATTCCTACCCCCCAACTTTGCTGTATTAATCATTTGAAACAAATATTTATGACAACAAAAGTTTTTACAACCATAGGACTACTCATTTTATCCAACACTTTTATGAATATGGCTTGGTATGGCCACCTTAAAGTATTCGGCAAAGATAATCATACCTCTATTTTTTTTATCATATTGATTAGTTGGGGGCTTGCATTTTTTGAATATCTCTTTCAAGTACCTGCCAATAAGTTTGGATTTATTGAGAATGGAGGACCATTTTCATTGGTGCAATTGAAAGTTTTACAAGAAGCGATTACTTTAATTGTATTTATGATTTTTTCCAAACTAGTATTTAACAATATTCAATTCACTATGAATCACTTTATAGGTTTTGCTTTATTGGTAGGAGCTGTTTATTTTATTTTTAAAAAATAAGCATGAATTTAAATATGAAGAAAAATTAATTTCAACTTCATAAACTCTTTATCTTACTTCTTTAGCTTTACCACCATAATTTAAACCAATTAAAAATTTAAATATAATGAAAAATCAAACTGTAAAATCATTATTAGTACTTACATTAGCTACAGGCTTAGCAACTGAAACATTTGCACAAAAAATTCATCAAAAAAAATCTCCTTTAAGGACTGAAGTATTACAAAAAATAAATCCAATTAGTGGAAATGTTAAAGAATGGGTTTTTAATCAAGATTTTGTTTACGACGGTTTTTACCTTGAAACCAACGCTGAAAAATATTTAGTTAAATTTCCAATTCATTTAGGTGCAGAACTAAGAAATTCAATCTCTAACAATCCTATTGTAGTACAAGGAGTAGTTAAATATTCTCCGTTGGGGGAAAAAGAAATTGAATTAGTCTCATTAAAAACCCCTAACAAAGTAATTTACAATTTACCACCTGAGACACCTACCAATGTCCTTGAAAAAAAATTTGTGAATAATTCCGGAAAAATAAAGGAGGTACAGATCAATGAAATGGGAGATCCTATAGGATTTATTTTAGAAGACCGTACAGTCTTACGTTTACCGAAACATTTATCTAAACAATTGTCTAATTTAGCACCTCAAGGAAGTACAATTTCCTATACGGGAATTGAAAAATCTAAAGATAATGGGGAGGCTTATTATAATAACTATTCAGTAGTTAGATGTAATACTATAACCATTGGGGAAGACCAATACTTAATAAAGTAATATATTATATGTAAGTTAATAAATAGATCTGATATTTTCAGATCTATTTTACTATATTTATTTTCTTTTTCTATCTCTATTAATACATGATTAAAAGAATGCCAAAAAAAACAGAATATATAAATCAATTGAAACATTTCTTAGGATTGCAGCTACCTTCTAATTTAAAAAATAATGGAGAAGATCCTAATCCTAAATCTCATACTATTTTAAAGACCTTACCCAAAGAATCCATTACTTTAACGGGCAAAGTTTTGGAGTTTTTAGTAAACCCTATGGAAGATATTGATAAAATTTTATTATCTACTGAGGAAAAAAATGTAGCCGTACATTTCCCTCCCCATAAAGCCCAAGCTATACTTGAAAAAATTCAAATTGGACAATTTGTACATTTATCCGTTTGTAAATCTAAAAAGATGATATTTAAGAGTTTCCCCTTGTATGATCTTATTCATTTACAAGAACCATTTTTAAATTTAGATTCATTTAAACCTCAAAAATCTAAAGGCGGAGCTATATCTGTGCAAGGATTTATTTCAAATTTCAGATACAACGATAGAAACTTTGTAAGTGCTTTTTTTTTAGAGAATTATTTGGTCGATATACCTCCTCATTTTGGTGAAATAATTACCCCTGTACTTTCTGCAGATAAGGAGGTGATCATTCAAGGACACCTTAGACAAAATAACATGGGATTTGTTAATAAAAGCGGATTGGAAATTATTCGCCCTTATGCTTTAAATGTAGATGGAACTAATTATTTATTATAAATTATGAAAATTCTAATTATTGAGGATGAACCAAGCTTGGGTCGTTTTTTAGAAAAAGGTTTGCAACAAGCCGGATATTCCATTACGCTATCAAAGGACGGTATTGAAGGACAAAATTTAGCTGCATCAGGTAATTTTGATTTAATTTTATTGGATCTGATGCTTCCGGGAATGAATGGTTTTGATATATTGTCTAACCTTAGGGCCTTTAGTATTTCTACACCCGTAATTATATGTAGCGCACTTTCATCAACGGAACAAGTGGTTCAAGGGTTAGATATGGGAGCTGTAGATTATATTAAAAAACCTTTTGACTGGGATGAGTTATTGGCTAGAATCCGTGTAATTCAAAAAAAAATAACCCATCAAGAATCTTCAATCCTTACTATCAATGATTTATCTTTAGATATTATTGGAAGAAAAGTATCTAGAGGTGGTAAAGAAATTAAACTGACGGCTAAAGAATTTATACTTTTAGAATATTTGGCGCGTAATGTGAATAGAATTGTTAGTAAAAATCAAATTATGGAACATGTCTGGGATCTGGATTTTGATCCGGGTAGCAACCTTGTGGAAGTTCACATGTATCAACTTAGAAAAAAAATTGATAAGGAGTTTGAATATCCTCTTATTGAAACCGTAATTGGACTGGGCTATACTTTAAAAGGAATAAAATCTTAATACTATAATTATTATATTTAAATACTATTAGACATTTAAAAAATAAATATTCGCTTTTGCCTAGAAGACTTGCACTTCTTTATACATTCTTGTATATAATTCTATGCATTTTACTTTCTGCCTTTCTATTGGTTTGGTTTAAAGATACATTTTTAAAATCGTATTCGTTCTCATATATATTTTCCGCATTTTCGATTTTATTAATTATAGGTTCATTATTCACATATTTACTTTCTTATTGGTTAACGTTACTATTGCTCTCCCCCATTCACCAGCTTATTGAGCAAGTCAATCATATCAATATATATAAAGAAATAACCTTATTCAATGAACCCAAAGAAGAGGGAACTATTAAGGAACTTATTGTTTCTTTTAATCATATGCTATTGAGAATTAAAGAACAATACGAACAACAAAATGCTTTTTTTTCATCTGCATCTCATGAATTAAAAACACCTTTAACCGTTATGCTTACCCAATTGCAAATTTTATTGAATAATAAAAATTTATCCCAAGAAGTTAGAGATGTATATCAAATGCAGTTTCAAGAAACAAAACGCTTAAGCCAGCTGGTTCAAGATTTTCTCTTGATGGGAGAAATTAACAATCAACAGATTCAATTGCATAGTAAAGAATGTGATCTTACAGATATTTTATACCATTTAATTGAACCTTTGAAATCTAAATTGGATGAAAGGAATACACCTATAAAAATATCTTACCATCCTATTGAAGCTGATTATTCATTTATTTCAGATGAAGGAAAGCTAAATATTATTTTATCTAATTTATTGAATAATGCAACTAAATATTCAAAAGAAAATACAAAAATTTTAATTCATATAAGTAAGAGAGAGGGAAGTATCTTTATTAATATTATAAATACTATACGTGAAGACATTCATCCGGAAGTAACAGATCTCAATCAAAAATTTTACCATTCTAAACCTTTACACGGAGAAGGTTTTGGCTTAGGTTTATGGATATGTAAACAGTTGTCGGATTTACTTGAATTGGAATTGTTTTTTGCTATTAAAGATCAAACTTCATTTGAAGCTACTCTGGTTATATAGATCAATAAATGCATATTTTTTTCATTTAATTTAAGGGTTTGTTGAATATAAGAATCGTTAAAAAAGTTTATATTTGGCATTTAAAAATGAAAATATGAAAAAAAATATTCTTGTAGTAACCCTATTTAGTTTAATTGCTTTTTCTTGTAAAGCTCCCGGTGGTAACAAAGAAATATTTCCAGAAAATATTTTGGAAAATCAAAAATCAGATTCTTTAAAAGCAGAAAATACTTCTTTACCGCAAAAAGATGCTAAAGAAAAAGCTGTAACTTCGAACAATGATTCAATACAAGTTAAAAATGACAGTACTTCTACATCTTTAGTTACTGATTCTACCAAAAGCAAATAATCCCTACCTTATAAAAATTTCAAATGAATAAAAAAAATTTTTTATCTTCCTTATTACTTAGCTCAATACTTATTATTTCTTGTGGAGAAAATAATCAGAATAGTACTGTTCAATCCGAAAGTGATAAAGTATCTACAGAAGCTTCTGTCAATGAAAAAATATCAAGTTATAAAAATAACTTAGAATGGGAAGCTTATAAAACAGAAAGGAAAGAAGGGGTTAAAGGAACTTTTACAAAAATTAATTTATACGATACTCAAGAAAGTTTAAAATTCCCTGAATCTTTAGTTGGTTCTAAATTTAGTATTGATGGATTGTCTGTTTCTTCTGGTGATGTTGCACGAGATGCAAATTTAAATTCATTCTTTTTTAAACGATTAGCCTCTCCGGAAATTACAGGGACTTTTGAAAAATTTGAGAATGGTAAAGCAACTATCAAGATTTCTTTAAACGGTAAAGAAGCTGTTAAAGAATTTAACTATACTTTGAATGATAATGAGATTACTATAAAGGGATCCATTGATATTCTTAATGATTTTGATGCTCAAAAATCTTTTAAAGCCTTACATGGAGCTTGTTCTGATTTACACGAAGGAAAAACTTGGACTGACGTAAATTTGACTATTAAAATAGCAAAATAAGTTTTTGCATTTATTTGCTTTAATAAATGTGTATGCAAAAAAAAAATCAACTAAAATTTAGTTGATTTTTTTTAATTTATTGAACAAATTCTTTGAGCTTATCAATTTTAGATTTAGCTTCATTTAGCTTGTTCTTGTATTCCTGATCATTATTGATTGAGGTATTTACAGAAAAATAAAACTTTATTTTAGGTTCGGTACCCGAAGGTCTGCAAGCTAATTTCGTGCCTTTATCTGTATAAAAAATTAAAACATTGGATTTTGGTAAATCTAAATTTATTTTTTTACCTGTATTGGGGTTTAAAGAGGTTGAATTTTTATAGTCATCCAATTGAACAACTTTCTCTCCTATTAATTCTTTGGGAGGATTAGTTCGAAACTGCTCCATCATAGAGGATATTTCCAGCGCTCCATCTTTACCTTTTTTTACAATGGAAATTAATTCTTCGTAATAATATCCAACTTTGTGATAAATTTCTAACAAAATATTAAATAGTGTTTTACCCTTATTTTTTGCTTCTTGGGCTACTTCACAAGCCAATAATATTGATGATATAGAATCCTTATCTCTCACATAATCTCCTAACATAAAGCCAAAACTTTCTTCTCCTCCGCATATAAATTGCTCTTTACCTTCGGATTTTTTTATTAAATCAGCGATCCATTTAAAACCTGTAAGAACGGTTCTGCATTCAACTCCGTAGGCTTTGGCTAAAGGATAAAAAATGTCTGAGGTTACTATGGTTGTCCCAATAAATTGTTTCCCATTAATCTTGCCATTTTCCTTCCTTTTTTTTAATACAAAATCAGTAAGGATTGTATTAGCTTGGTTTCCGTTTAATAAAACCATTTTACCATCCAATCCACGAACGGCTATTCCCAATCGATCTGCATCCGGATCAGTACCAAAAACAATATCAGCCTCTTGCTCTTCTGCATATTTTAAAGCTATTGAAAGAGCTTCAGGCTCTTCAGGATTGGGAGATTTTACAGTTGAAAAATTTCCATCTGGGTTTTGCTGTTCCGGTACTATAAATACATTTTCATACCCCGCTTTTTTAAGTACTTGGGGTAGAACTTGGATTGATGTTCCATGCAAAGGAGTATAAACTATTTTTAAATCCTTTTTACCTGTTAGAAAGCTTGCATGTTTGGTTACAGTATCAATGAATTTTTGGTCTAAGTCCTCACCCAGGTAAGTTAGTTTAGAATCATCTCCATTAAATTTTATTTCTGAATAGTTTACTTTACGAACCTCACGTATAATTGCTTCATCTTCTGGAGGAACTATTTGTGCTCCATCCTTCCCATAAACCTTAAATCCGTTGTATTCCGGAGGATTGTGTGAAGCGGTTAATACTATTCCTGCTTCACAGTTTAATTCTCGAACTGCAAAAGATAACTCGGGAGTTGGTCTAAATTCCTTAAATAAGTAAACGTGTATTCCATTGGCTGTTAATACATCAGCAACAATTTTTGCAAAAACATCACTGTTATGTCTAACATCATAAGCAATAGCTACGCTTATTTTTTTCCCTAAATATTCTTTTATTAAATAATTCGCTAGTCCCTGTGTGGCTTGACCATAAGTATAACGATTCAAGCGGTTGGTTCCAACTCCCATGATTCCACGCATGCCACCTGTACCAAATTCTAAATCTTTGTAAAAGGCATCTTCGAGTTCTTCAGGATTATTTTCTATAAGATATTGAACTTCTTTTTGTACGTCTTTATCAAAAGGGTCTCTTAACCAGCTTTTAGCTCTTTCTGAATAATTCATTTTAATTAGTTTATAAGAATGTATTACTTCCTGATGCTGTCAGAATTTATAAATTTTAATTCAGCCAAATCAATGGTTTTTATATCTTTGGAAGGGTTTCCTATTATGGAAAGTCTGGAGTTGTTAGTAATTTTTCCTAATAGCTTACTTTTTACATACAATTCAGCAGTGGCAACATTTGAAATATTTACATTGGCTTCAGATAATTCTAAAAAAGGTGAGGTAAAATCACTTTCATCACTAGCATTTAATAGTAACTTATTACCCGTTCCTTGAATACTCGCTTTTGCTTTACCGCTTAAATCTACTTTTAAAACATCTACAACTACATTACTAGCAAGTAGCTTTGCTGATTTAGAAAGATTTATGTTTAATTGAGAAACTCTCAATTGTGAATTAATATCTACATTTATACTATCCGTAACATCAAAAGTTTCGATCTGTGGTCCATAGATATAAACATTGTATAAATCAGTTCCCTCCACTTTTTTAGATTCTGAAATGGTTAACTTACTCCCAGAAGTTTTAATTTTTAAATTGTCTAATAAATTTTTATAGGTTTCAACAACAATTCTAGGGTTTGTATTGTCGTAAAGATATATTAACCTATAGTTTCCTTTGGCCTCAACTTCATTTATATTACTTATTTTTATTTCCTTTTCACCAGTCTCTCCTTCTCCTTTTACAGAAAAACTACAAGATACTAAACAAAGGCTATAAAGGGCTATAAATGAATAAAAAATAACTTTTTTCATATTTATATTATTATTTTATTTAATATTTAAATATTGAGTAACGATATAATCATCGGTACGCTTTCTTTTTAATTGAACAATAAGCTCTCCTAAAAATCCTGCAATAAACAATAGAGTTCCTAAAATCATCATTGTTAATGCAATATAAAATAATGGATCATTAGTAACTAACTGTGCTGGAACTTTATTCCAAACTTTTATTAATTTATGAATTCCTAACCATGCAGTAGAAAGAAATCCAATTAAAAACATTAGCGTTCCCATAAAACCAAAAAAATGCATGGGACGGGAACCAAAACTGGACATGAACCAAACTGTAATTAAATCTAAGAATCCTCTTACAAAACGATTGGTTCCAAATTTAGATTTTCCGTACAACCGTGCTTGATGAGGAGCTTCTTTTTCAGTGATTTTAGTAAATCCTTCATTTTTAGCAAGAACCGGAATGTACCGGTGCATATCTCCATGTACATCAATGGATTTTACCACCTCTTTTTTGTAAGCCTTTAAACCGTTATTGAAATCATGAAGTTTAACCCCAGAAATCACTTTCGCTGCCCAGTTAAATAACTTAGAAGGAAGATTCTTGGTTAATACATTGTCGTATCTCTTTTTCTTCCAGCCAGAAACTAAGTCATAACCATCTTCAACTATCAATTTCATTAATGCAGGAATTTCTTCCGGAAAATCTTGCAAATCAGCATCCATAGTAATTACAACTTCTCCCTGCACCATTTTAAAGGCTGCATTTAATGCTTGGGATTTTCCGTAGTTTCTAGCAAATTTTATTCCTTTCACTTGTGGGTGATTTTGAGAAAATGTGGATATTATTTCCCAAGATTGATCAGTGCTCCCATCATCTACAAAAATTATTTCATAAGAAATATTTCTTTGGGTGCACACGGCTTGAATACGTTCAAGCAATTCATTTAAAGATTCTTCTTCATTAAGAAGAGGTATTACTACGGATAGTTGCATGCGGATTTCTTAATCTAAAAAACATGGACAAAAATACGGATATTATAAGGTAAAAGGTATATAACATCCCTAGAATAATTACAGTCATTCTTAAATTAAAAAAATATTTTTCTTCTGTAATCATCCAGTTTAAAAGTTTTTGGTATTGATGATATCTTTGAATATCTTCAGAAGATGGATGAACAAGCGTTGAGAATTCTTGGTCTAATCCTTCTCTCCATGTGGTATATAATTGGTGACCAAATATTTCATTGGCTCCTTTATCTACATAATTTAGAAATAATGATATGATTATAAATGAAATTGTCCCCCCAATAAACATGGTACTAAAAGAAATTGAAAAACAATCTGCAAATGATAACTTTTGGATAGATGTTTTTTTATACAACAATATAACTGCTACAAGTGTATAAAGTGCTGGCAAAATAAAAAAGTTCACTCTTAAGCTAAGAATGTAATAGCTTTGTCCTATAAATAGAAAATAGACTAAGAAAAATAGAACTAGAGTTAGAAATCCTAATAAAACTCCGTAATGTACTGATGAATTTTTCATATAATTTGGGCAAAGTTAGTCTTTTTCGTCAATATAGACTTAATAATAATCTCTTACATACTCCAAAACCTTTTTCATTTCTACTTTTAATTGACTGGTAGGCACTTGAAAATTATTATTCATAAAACTAAATGTTAAAATTTTACCTGATTTTGTTTTCAAATAACCACTAAGATTGTACACTTGCCCCATGGATCCTGTTTTAGCATATACATAAGGTGGATTTCCTGGATAACTATTTTTTAATGTTCCATTTACTCCTCCTACAGCAAATAAAGAGAGTAAACGTTCTGTTGAAATTTCCTCGTACAATTGATTTAAGACATAAACGAGATCTTTTGGGGAAAGATTATTATAACGTGAAAGACCTGAGCCATCTACCCATCGGGGCTTTTGTGGAAATTCATTTAAATAAGTTTTAAGTATATATTGAATGGTTGATTGTGAGTTTAACATTTCAGAAATGTTTAAACTAGACATTAATAATATTTGTTCTGCGATAAAGTTATCACTAACAAGCATCATCCTCTTAAACAACTCATCCGAAGGAATACTATAAAGAGTTTCTACTGTTCCTTTGGGAAAATTATTCGTTAAAAAAATTTTTTGGTTAGTTTCTTCTTCCAATAAATTTTTAATTAATTCCTTGGAAATTATAAAAGGAATTTGAATTTTTTTATTTCCTGCATAGTAAAATATATTATTATTTAGATCTCTTACCGATTGTTTTTTTTGAAATAATACTCGGTTTGCAAAATATTTTGGAACAATTTTTTGAGATTGTAAGGTTACTAAATTCCCATAAATGGGAAAGGGAGATCTTTCAGGCGAATAATCCTCAACAAAGTCGTCCCAACTACATCCGGGAGCATAAGCTGTATCGTTCCAATTTTCTATATACAGAGCTATGGGTAATTGTGAATTCTTCAAAAAATGGATGACTTTATTTTCTTTGAAATAAGATTCGAGTAAAGTAGGATCGCCAGTACCTTTAATATAAAGCGTATCGTTTTTCTTTAAATATTGTAAAGAAGGAACTGAATCTGGCATTAATTTAAGGCCTGTATAAAGTGTTAATATTTTAACGTTGGAAGCCGGTATAAAATATTTGTTACTCTGGTAATTGTATAATTCAATTTTCTCTTGTGGATTGTATAATGAGAAACCCACCCACTGATTGGAGTAAAACTCTGAATTGAAATGATTATCTAAAAATGAATTTTGGGCAAATAGATTTAATGAACCTATCATCCATAAAAAAAAGATAATTTTATTTCTTGACATATATGGTAAATATTATAGAATTTCTACCATATTAACGTATTCCTTTGGCTTTTATTAATCTATTTTTACCGGAAAGATCTTTTTTTAACTCAACAAGAATAAAATTTTTAGAAAATAATTCTTGGGTTTCCTCTGCCAAATCTTGATTAATTTCTACATAAACAGATCCGGAAGGTTTTAAATTTTTATAAGCGTAATCAATTATTGCTTGGTAAAAAATTAAAGGATTATTATCTGAGACAAATAAGGCTAGAGCAGGTTCATTTTGAACTACAGTATCTTCCATGGCATCTATTTCTGAATTTCTAATGTAGGGAGGATTGGAAACTATAACATCTAGATTGGGAATATCCTCCACCGTTGCATCCAACAGATCTCCAAAAATAAAATTAATATCAACTTGATTTAATTCTGCATTTTTTTTTGCTAATTCTACGGCTGAACTACTAACTTCTAAGGCTGAAACCTTAGAATGCTTTAAATTTTTTGCCAAAGCAATGGCAATACAACCACTCCCCGTGCATAAATCAATAATATTTATGGGGTCAAACTTTTGCTTATTTTCTTGAATCACCCAATCTACCAATTCCTCAGTTTCAGGCCTAGGTATTAATACATTGGGGTTTACTAATATTTTACAACCGTAAAATTCTGTATTTCCAACTATATATTGGTAAGGAACTCCCTGAGACAGTTGAAATAATGAATGTTGGAATAACAATGATTTTATTTCAGATTCTTCGTATAATTCATTTAAACCTAGTTGTAATATTGATTTTTTTTTATGAAGATATGCCTCTGCCAAAGTGTAAAAAATAGTATCTATTTCCTTTTGGGTATATCTTGATGAAAGTACTTCTATATATTCTTTTCTTAATTGTGCTAATGATTTCATTCTGAAAGCTATTAAATTTACCTTAAAATTACAGTTTTTTATATTAATAAAAATTTAATTATTTATAAAATACGTAATCCTTTATGTATTTCCTTCGGATTTAGATAACTGTACAATTTTTTTGGCTAGTATTTCAGTAGGATCAATGATTATGGCTTGCTTATACTTATATTCTTTATAATTTTTAAACATTAATGGAAGCTCTGTACAACCCAGAACAATAACTTCAACATCTTTTTTAATAAGATAATCAATGGCTTTCAATAAATTTTCTTTACAAAGTCCTTCTGTAAATCCAGCTTTTACACCTTGGGCACCGTAGATGCTTTCCATTACAAACTCTTGATGTTCGTGGTCTGGAACAATTGCATTTAACTTGAATTTGTAGAATTCATTTGTATATACGTTCGTTTGTATAGTTCCTGTGGTGGCTAGTAATCCTACATTAACATTTTCTCCCCAATTTTCAAGAATGTATTTAGCCGTTTCAGTAATCATGTTTATAATTGGAATGTTTAGATGGGGTTGTATACTATCTACAAACGCATGAGCAGTGTTGCAAGGAATTGCAATAGCATTTGCTCCCTCTACTTCTAATCTTTTGCAAGTTGAAAACATTGAAATTGTAGGATCAGTGTCTTTATGAATTAAATGAGCCGTTCTGTCTGGAATTTGTGGATTCTGTTCTACAATCATTTTTATATGTTCTTGATCCTTGTAGGCAGGAGTGTTTTGTATTACTTTGTTCATAAAATCAACAGTTGCTGCCGGTCCAACTCCTCCTAAAATCCCCAATTTAAATGGTTTTAAAGGTTCAAGGCTTTCATTTTGCAGTGCATAATCTGCATAAATTTGATTTACGTCTAAAATTTGTATACCTCGTTTACGAATTTGATCAGCAATTAAAGAAATTTCAGTAATCAGCGGAATTACAAAGTCGCAACCATTCTCAATTAAATTCACACAACTAGAATAAATATTCTCTAAAGCTATTCCCTCTAAATATCCATTTTTTATTCCCAGCTTACTGTATATTGATTCCATTAATAAATTTTGATTTTCTGGGTATATTAATGTATAGTCCTGAAAATATTCCTTGGTTATCTTTAGGTCTTTAACATAATCCGATGAAAGTATACCAATTCTTGAACCTTTAGGAAATCTTTTTTTTACAAAATTTTTTAAAGCTTCATATAGATTTACAATAGGAATGGAAATTTCTTTTTGCAATTCATTTATAAATGAATGACTGGCAAAACAAGGAATCAATATTTTAGTAAAATTTTTAGCTTCAAAATTTTTACATATAGAATAAGTGTAAAATTTTCTTGATTTAATATCTTTTTCTTGGTAAAGTGGCAGGTCCATTTGAGTGTAGGGTTTTTGCTCAAAACCAAAATGAAAGTTGGATTGATTTTTTAAAACCTGTTTATTTTTTAATAGTTTAAAAAATAAGTCGCCACCAGCCAAAGTTCCCAACCCTCCTATTACTGCTATTTTTTGCATAGAGAAAATTACTTCTTTATATCTATATTTCTTATTTCTAAACAGCATGAATTATGCCTGATTCAGTCTATAATTAAAATTTAGAATTACAATGAAGGTTTAATTACAGTTCAACAAAACTTTAAAATTTTATATATAATAAAATTCATACAGTCTGAATTATTTAATGTTTTTATATTAAAAAATTATATAACAATTATCAATTTATAAATTAATTACGATCTTATATAATTCTATATCAAAAATAATAATATACCACAATTATTATCTTATAAATATATTTATAAAATTATTAAAAACATTGTTAAAATTAATTTTTATTGATAAAAATTTAAAATAATAATTAAATTTGAGCATTAAAATCAAAAAATTAATTTAAAATGAAGAAATTATTTATTTTAGGATCTTTAGTTTTAACTTCACTTGTAGCTCAGGCTCAAGAGGGTTTAAAAGGTCGTTTATTTTTAGGTGGAAGCATTGGATATACTCATGACAAAGTTGGAGCCGCAGATATCAAATCTGATAATTTTAATGTTTCTCCTTTAATTGGGTATTTTATTACTCCAACCATTGCTGTAGGGGGACAAATTGGTTATGAATATGGAAAAGTTACTACTCCCATAAGTACTCCATTCGGTACTTTTGATAGCGAAGTTAAAACCAACACTTTTGTTATTCAACCCTTAGCAAGAAAATATTGGGGAATTGGAGAAAAAGTTTATTTCTTTGGTCAATTAGACGTTCCTGTTAAATTAGGTAATACTAAAGTTGGAGATAGCAAAAGTAATTTCGTGGATTGGGGTGTAAATTTAAGACCTGGTTTTGATTTATTCTTAACTAAAAATTGGTCAGTTGAAACTACTGTTGGTCGTTTCGGTTATGGAACTCATAATCCAGACGGTGTTAAACATGATGACAACTCTGCTTTTGGTCTTAACTTCAATGACGTGAATTTTGGAGTAAAATATGTTTTCTAAATTACTAAATATTTTTTTAAAGAGAGGATTATTTAATCCTCTCTTTTCTTTTTGTTTAAAAAATCTTTGGATTATATTTTTCCGGATATTTAGCCATCTCTGGATTATAAAAATTTTCAATTTCACTAAAAATTTCTTGAATAGAGTTGTTCTCTACACCAATAATTTTACTAATTCCTGCTTCTTTATTCTTATAGTCGGCATAAGCCAATACAATTGGTACTTGTGCTTCTAGAGCAATATAGTAAAAACCTTTTTTCCATTTTTCAGACCAAGACCGAGTCGCTTCTGGAGTATTAATTAATGCCATTGATTTAGATTCTTTGATTAATTTAGCAGAATACTCAACCAAATTATTCCTACTTTTTCTATTCACACCCAAACAACCTAAACTTTTAAATATAAATCCATACCAAGGTTTAGTATAATCGTCTTTAATCATAATTTTATAAGGAACTCCTAAGGACCAAAAACAGGCAATACAGTAGTAAAAATCCCAATTGGAAGTATGAGGTGCACATACCAAAACACATTTTTTAAATTTCTCTAAGGGAATAGATAATGTAAACTTCCATCCCATAATTCCTAGCATTAACTTTCCTATAATTTTTCTCAATGTAGCTTAATTTAATTACACAAAAAAAGCCCAGCTAAAACCTATTAAAGGAATTAATTGAACTTAAATTTTTAATTTTATATAGATTTAACTAAAAATATCAAAAACAATATTCATAGCTTCTAAGACCATTTTAAAAAGCATCTGCATCATAATACGAATAACTTATAAACTTCTAACAAGGCAAAAGTAACATATTTAATTTTAACAATCATATATTCTATCAATGAAATTAAAGTATTAACTTTGTATACTTATATCTTTATTTATGAATCCTGCAATTTCGGTTGTGATGGCTGCTTATAACGCCGAAACATATATATCTGCCTCTATTCAATCTATCTTAAACCAAAGTTTTCAAAATTTTGAATTTATAATAATCAATGATGGCTCTACGGACAAAACAAAATCTATCCTTGAAGAATTTGCTAAAAAAGACCCTAGAATACAAGTTGTTCATAATACTTGCAATCAGTTTGTAATTAAATCCAGAAACATTGGACTTAAAATAGCCAAAGGAAAATACATTGCAATCATGGACTCAGACGATAATGCCCTACCCTGCCGTTTAGAAACTCAATGGAATTATCTTGAAGAGAATCCAGAAGTATTTCTCTTAGGAAGCAGCGCAAAAATTATCGATGAAAATGGAATTCATGTAGGAAATTATAATGCTGTGACTAATTATCCTGATATCCAAGAGGATATTTTAAACCATAATTTATTTTATCATTCATCTATAATGTTCAGAAATGAACATTTACTGTACAGAGAAAAAATGTTATATTGTGAAGATTACGATTTCATCCTCATGTTATTATCTAACCAAAAAATCGTTATTAATCTCCCACAACCACTAATTGAATATAGAAGTACGACTAACTCCTTATCTAAAAGTAAAAACTATTTGGTTCATTGGATGTTTTTAAATCTGGCAAAACAATTTTACTTGGAAAGATTAAATTCTAAGGGTCAAGATTCCTACGATTCCTTTCACCCAGAAACTTTTACTAATCTGTTAGACATAGATTACCCTATTTCAAAAAAATCTTTAGAAATGGCTTTAAAAATAGCCTTTTATGAAGCAAATATTGATCATTTGCAAATACTTCTAAATAAATATAGTAAAAATAAATTTCCTGTTTCAAAAAAATTCATATTCTACAAGTTATTAAGTTGTAATCATTTTTTGTTTTCAATTATACACCAAATTTATAATAAGCTGTAATTGTTTTATTTCATCACATGGATATATTAATCAAATCTTTTAACCGACCATTTTATCTAGATCGTTGTATACAAAGTATATATTTAAACGTAAAGGGGGACTTCAATTTAAAAGTTCTTGACGATGGTACACCTAATAAATATCTAGAGAAAATCCAAAACAAATATCCAAAGATTAAAATCTTTACTTCCAAAAATTATAAAGAAAAAACTGAAGCGATTGAAGAAAATTTAAAATCAGGAAAGGATATTAACGGCTTTAAAATACCCACTGATTTGTGGATAGATACAGTAAAAAAGAGCTCCCAGTATTTTTTTATCACTGAAGATGATGTTTGGTTTACTCGTGAAATAGATTTAAATTCATTGGAGCAGTCAATGCAATTGGAAAAAATTTACTTGCTTAAATTGGGTTGGTTAGGCAATGCTACTTATAAAGATAATTGTATAATCAAAGCTTTAAATGCTGAGATTATTGCTACCAAGCCTCAACTCTACACAGCTCCAAACTTTATTATGAAGGCTCTTTTTAAAAACAAGTTTAAATGCTTTAGCTTATTATATAGGATGGGTTGGGTCGATCATAATACCATTGGTAAATACTGGATTTTAAATTCTATGCTTATGGGGATTTATCATCGTGATTATTGGTTGAGCATATGGCAAGATGCAAACGGACGAGTTAACGAGATTCACCAACTTATAAACGCTACTAATTTTTATAGAAAAAATAAAAAGAATGAAAATTTCATTGCTCATCTAAACCAAGAAGCTCTTAAAACAACTTTTATTTCTTCCGCTACTAATTCCTATCATAAATACGAAGTAGATTTTGATGTTAACCGATTCAATTATATTTTAAATGAAAGTTGGTATGATGATAAATTCAACAGTTTTGATAACTACCCTAAAGATTTTTCCTATGAAGTCATTTCTAATCTACTTCTTGAGGCTAATCATCCCAAAGCTAGATTTGCTGAATGGAAAAAATGGTCGGATTTATTTAAAGCTCAATACAAACAGCAAGGTTGTGAAGTAGAGTAAGCATTATTTACTTGCTTAAAATATAGATGTAGAATTAAATAGTAATTGTTTAATTGAATATCAATATTCTTTAATTAAGTATATTACATGATATAGCAGAGAAGAGTAAAATTTAGTATTACTTTTTACTGTGATAATTTGGTCTAATTTAGATTTTAAGCTATATATCCAAAGATATGAAAACAACAAACCATTTCAAAAATAAGATAAAAGCACTTTTCAACTAACATCCCGAGATTGATATACTTTTTTCTTTCCGCTATCTCTCTAAACGTAGAAAATTTGAAAATTGTTTATCCTAAATTCTATAGCAAGCGAAAAAAAGCAATTGCAATGGTTTTCACGATGATGATATATTTTGCAAAACGATAAATGCATAAATAACAGTAAACCAATTTGTATTATTAATAGCTGATGAAAAATAACAGGAATGGAAAGATCCCATGCAAAAGACAAGAGACAGAGCCTATCGAGAGAAGACTAAGCCAACTAAGAAAGCTAAAAGAGTACCGTGAAATTCATAATTAATTCTTTTTGATTTTTATAATATCGACTTACATATCCAAAGAATAAACTCCAAAAATAAGTGGTAGAAGCAAATCAAAGTTTATCAAAAACTTACTGAAGCACAACTAAAATGAAGATGTAACCACATTTCCTAATATGCTGGATGTAAAACCAAAAAAGGAATCGTTACTTGTATCAAGTATGGTTACTGATGAGAGGATATAGGTATGTTAGCTAAATCCCTTACAGATGGATTCGGAGTATCAGTTGGAGAAAATTAAATGTTTATACACCAGCAACTGGAAGAACTAAGTCGTAAATTAAAGATCGAGGGCCGTGAGAAATTTTTGTCGCAACCTATACATAATATCTTACATCTAAATTGGAAAAATTGATTAAAAACCATGTGATGCCTATTAAAAAAATGTAGAGTTATATATGAGCTGTTTATTATTTTATCTTTTCTCAAGAATAAATAACAATAATCGATATACATCACAACATATGACTTTATATTAAATAGATTTTATTTCATTATGAAACTTATATAATTATTTTTGTATTTAAATTATCCAGATTCTTAATAGTATATGTTGAATTCAAAAAATGGAACATTATAAAAAAATCACTAAATATTGGAGAGATTCCCTCGTTGACAAACAGTTTTCTAAAGGAAAATATAAGTTATCTGATCTAGCAAAAAAATTTTTGTTAAATAATAGAAGTAGTTTCTTTAGAATTAACAGTAAAAATATACTACAAAGTTTATTTTTGTTTGAGGATGGTACAATTGATACTTTATATGTTCCCTTCTCTTTTAAGAAAGTTACTAGTCACAGCAAACATGAAAAAGATTATTGTCCAGAAGTAATTTTTCCTATAATTTTCAAAGTTCAGGTTTCAGAAAATGGTTTTATTTATCCCACAGGGAATCCAATTATTCCAAGAGACTTATTACTTCCTTTAGATAAAGAAGATTTCTATATTGGTAATATGGATGATTACGATCTCTTTACCACACAATACAATGTTCCCTCATTTGAATTTGAAAAAAATTCTGAATGGGAAGTATATTTTTTGAAAAATATAGAATCCGAGTACCGAGAAGGATTAATCAGTTGCTTATTTGAACAAAATCTTATTGATTCAGACCAATCAAAGGAAGATTTTAAAAAGTTAATCAAATCTCTATCTAAAAGTAAAGCAAGTAAAAAAGAGTTTACAAGTATTTTTAATAGATATAATGAAGATTGGGATATACTTATTGAAGATAAATTAGCTAACGATAAGGAATTTAACAAATCCATTGAATCATACCTTACAAAATGGCATGAATACTTTAAATATGTTGAAAGACTATTAGATAGGGTTATTACTTCTAATGAGATACTTGAAGGCTATGAGAAGATAGTTTCTGCTTATTTTACAAATGGGGAATTAGATATTTCTTCAAAAATTACGGCAGTTTATGAAGACCTATACACTCGTAAAGAAGAGTTGCAATTGAATCTTTTACGAAATTATACAACCATTGAGCAAGAAAATGAAACTTCGATAATTGATTCAGATACCTTTTTTTCAAAACGGTTAGGACATAACAATGATAAATATCCTTTAACCGACGCACAGAGAACTGCTGTTTCTGCATTATTGGATGAAAAAAATGGAGAAATATTAGCTGTAAATGGGCCTCCTGGAACAGGGAAAACAACTATGCTTCTTTCTATTGTAGCCTGTTTATGGGTAGAAAGTGCTATCAAGGCAAGTGAGCCTCCAGTAATAATTGCAAACTCCACTAATAATCAGGCTGTAACAAATATAATAGATTCGTTTGCTAAAGATTTTTCGACTGGCAAAGGAGATTTTTCAGGCAGATGGATGGATGGCATAAATAGTTTTGGTAGTTATTTCGTATCCAGTATGCGAGGGTTAAATGCGAGAGAAAAGGGTTATTTGACAGAGGAGGTTGTAAAAGAGATGGAAACTGAGGGATTTTATGTAACTGCAAAAAAATCTTTTTTAGAGAAATCCAAGAAAGCCTTTAACCTTAGAGAGATAACAGTTGAAGAATCTGTAAATAAACTACACAGTCTATTGCTTGAAAAAAAATCTTTACTGAGTAACATTGAAGAAGCATATCGAAATTATCACAATTTTGGTAAAGAATTTAGCATACTTTTAAATATAGATTACAAAAACGAAGAGGAAATAACTGTACTTGGAAAAACGCTAAATCAAGACAAAAAGGAGATTGAAGTTATTGAAAACAAATGGGAAAAATATTTGGATTCGGAAAGTATATTTCTATCCTTATTCTCATTCCTTCCTTTCGTCAAACAAAAACGTAATTATAAAGCGAAGGTTTTTGCAAATGAGAACAATTTCAAACACCATCTACAAATAGAGGATATGGATGTCAATATATTACAGTCTAATATACAAAGTAAGAAAGAACACATCTATGCTAATATTGAAAAATTCAAAAAGTTTACTGAGGTTTGGAATAATTGTAAAATTGTTCTAAATAAGTTAGATAATGATATATGCCCTAATTTGAATTTTATAGAAATCGATAAAAAAGCGGATACCAAAATAAGATTTGAAATGTTCCTTATCGCAACCCATTATTGGGAAGGGCGCTGGTTATTGGAGATGGAGAAAATGATTGATAAAGGGCATTTGAAAAACATTGATTGGAAATATAAGAATATACGGGAGAATAATTGGAAAAGAAGAATGAAAATTACGCCATGTGCTGTAATGACTTCATATATGTTACCTAGTTATTTTTCCTTTTCAAGAAAGATTCATGATAATCTGATAAAGGAAGATTATCTTTATGATTTTATTGATCTATTGATAATTGATGAAGCTGGTCAGGTTTCTCCCGAAGTTGCGGGTGCCGGATTTTCTTTAGCAAATAAAGCTTTAGTTATTGGTGATACTTTGCAGATTCCCCCGATAAGCAAACTTACCAAGAGCATTGATATAGGTAATCTACATAAAGTAAACTTGATTTCTAAAGACTTAAAAGTAGACGAAATTGATAAGACCTACAAAAAACTGCAAAGGGTAGGGATTGCTTCAGATGGAGGAAGCGTGATGAAAATCTCTCAGAATAGATCCAAATATTATCCTGAAAAGAAGTTAGAAAGGGGTTTATATCTATATGAACATAGAAGATGTTATGATAGCATAATAAGATTCTGCAACGAACTTTGTTATAAAGGTATTCTTAAACCTATGCGAGGTGATGCTCCTGACAACGCGCTCCTCCCTTCAATGGGATATCTGAATATTGAAGGGAAATGTCAGAATGCTCATGGAAGTAAAAAGAACGAACTTGAAGCCAAAATAATAGCAGGCTGGATTATCAGCAATTATAAAAATCTGAGAGAAGCATATAATGGTAAAGAAATCAAAGATATTATTGCCGTTGTAACCCCATTCAGGGAACAATCTTATAGAATAGCCGAATATTTAAGATCGCCTAAAGACAAAAGTCTTAAAGAAGAACTTTCTCTAATCACAGTGGGAACAGTTCATTCTCTACAAGGAGCAGAAAGAGAAGTTATATTATTTTCACCCACCTATTCGAGGGATAATAAAGGCGGATTTATAGATAATGACAGAAGCATGCTTAATGTTGCTGTATCTCGAGCAAAAGACAGCTTCTTAGTTTTTGGCGATATGTCATTATTTAATAGAGAATCTGTATCTCCAACAGGGATATTGTCAAAATACCTTTTGGAGAATGAAAATAACGAATTGTCATATATTCATCAATATTCCAAACTGTTTGTAAGAGAAGATCTGATTTCCAAAAAACATGCCTTGGAGATACTAACAAACTATGAAGAGCACGATGTATTCTTGAAAAAGATATTTAGCGAAGCCACTCAAAGAATTATTATTATCTCTCCTTGGCTTATTTACTCTACCATTGAAGAAAATGGATATGACCAACTCTTATTAAATAAGAGTATAAAAGTAACGATCTATGTTGATGAAAAATTTAATACTCACACGCAAAATAAATTAGATAAAGAAAAAGAGCATGTCTTTCATTCAACTATAAATAAGTTAAATGAGTTAGGGGTTGAGGTTAAGGTTGTGAATAATATTCACAGCAAAATCGTGATAAAAGACGATGACTGCTTGTGCATTGGTTCCTTTAACTGGTTCAGCGCTCAAAGAGGCGGTAAATATGCAAATACAGAACATTCTATTGCCTATTATGGAGAGAATACGAAGGATGAAATTGATAGTATATTGAAAGAATTGAATTAATTGAATCTAATAGACTAGAAAATAACTGATACTGAAATAAAAATATCAATAAATATAAAGACAGACATAGGCGTTATTTATCTAGCAATTAATTAGATAAGTTCGAAAAAAAAAATTCCGGAAAAGAAATCTTTATAAACTCATATTTATATTCATAGGCTTAAAGATAAACTTATTTTAGAATTTTTTAAACCTACTTTTTTTGTAAATAGGTTAAATGAAATATATGATTTTAAGATTTCTAAATTAAAAAAATTAACAAGAACTCTTTTAGTTACTACTGAGAAAATTAACAAGCATCTTAAACAATTATTCTTTACTAACAAGAAGTAAATTCCTCACTATCGGGGAGCCAACGATCTAGTTTTGTTTCAATCTTTGTCATTATAAAATAATATTTAAATGACAAAGAATAATAGAGACCATTCAATTTATTCATACCACACCGGAAGAATTAAACACTCTTATATGCAAAAGCGTGAAAGAGCAATGAGTATAACCAAAAAAACACTTTCAACCTAAAGAGCCTAGCGAGTGATTCACTCGTAAACAAGTAGACAAATAGCTAAAGATTTACAAATAGAACCGACTAATACTACTCTCGTATCTTAAAAGATTGGGAACCACTATATTTAGTAGAAGTAAAATATGTAGATAGACGCATTAGTACCCTAAAATTAGTAAAATTCTATAGAGTAAAGTAACCTTACTATAGAACAAAGAAAGTATTATAAAAAAGTTTTAAATAATTATTTTGATAAATATTCTAAAACTTACTTGCAGGAATAAAAAATAAATTACACAAACACTTAACTTATTAATAAAATAGCCACCTCTTAATTTTATATTGTTTGGCTTACTTATTTAAACTACATTCGCTTATAAAATTTACGTATATGGACTTAGATTTAATTCAAAAAGGAATTAAAGAAAACCTCATCAAACTAGATGAAGAAAACCATTCAATAACCTATATACAACCCAATAAAAAAAGAAATTTTTCTAATCCGGAAGAAAAGGTACAAGCCGAAGCCTATTTAAAACTTATTTTAAATTATGGTTATAAACCCGAACGAATAAAACTCTTCGTTTCGGTTACCATGGGTTCAGGAACTAAAGAAGCAGATATTATAGTTTATAACGATGACGATTGCGAAGAGCCTTATATCTTAGTAGAATGCAAAAAAGAAGACGTAAGTGAGCCGGAATTTGCTCAGGCAATCAATCAAGCATATAGTTATGCCTATGCCTTACCTAACGATGTAAAATTTATTTGGGTTACTTCAGGCTTAAAAAATGAATATTTTGAAGTAAATAAACAAAAAGACAGTAAAATAAGCCATCCCGATATTCCTCAATTCGGAGTAAAAAAACTGGCTAATTACAAATTTGTTTATAAAGCAGATACCTTACAATCAGAAGCGGGAAAACAAAAATTTTCAGATATTAAAATAGTTTCCGAAGAAGAACTTACCAGACAATTTAAAAAAGCCCACGATGCCCTTTGGGGAGGAGGGCATTTAAACCCTTCGGAAGCTTTTGATGAGTTAGACAAACTTATTTTCTGTAAAATATGGGACGAACGAAAAGCCCGAAAAGCAGGTAAACCTTACGACTTTCAGATTATAACGGTTGAAAAAGAGGAAATAAAAAACTATAAAAAACTCTCTGAAAAAGAATTAGAAAACGCCATTCGTATTGAAGAAAATAGCCGCTTAGCCGCGAGAATTAAAAACCTATACGGGGAAGGAAGAGTAAAAGACCCTGAAGTTTTTAGGGATGATATACGTTTAACCCACGAACGCATAAGAACCGTAGTAGGCTATCTACAAGAAATAAATTTAGGAGAAACCGATTTAGATAGTAAAGGTAGAGCTTTTGAAACCTTTATGGGTTCCTTTTTTAGAGGAAATTTTGGGCAGTATTTTACCCCCCGCCCCATTGTAAAATTTATTACCGATGTTTTACCCATTACCCACGAATCTTTAGTTTTAGATACCTCTTGCGGTAGTGGTGGGTTTCTATTGTATGCCTTAAACAAAGTAAGAAACCAGGCAACCGAATTTTACCCAGAATATGAAACCAATCCATCTGATAATAACAAACACTATAAACATTGGCACGACTTTGCAGAAAAAAATCTTTATGGAATAGAAATAAACGAGCAAATTTCCAGAGCCGCCAAAATGAATATGATTATTCATGACGACGGGCATACCAACGTTATTACCTCCGATGGTTTATTATTGCCTGAAGAAATTGAAAAAAATACAAAAAATAGAGGGTTTACCTACAACCGTTTCGATTTTATTATTACCAATCCTCCTTTTGGTAGTACCGTACGACAAACTGAAAAAGCCTACCTAAAAGAATACAAATTAGGAAAAAAGGAAGCAGATTGGCTGGCGGTAGTAGAAAAGCCAGAAACAAATAGAGAAAACCAAAGCACCGAAGTATTATTTATAGAACAAAACTATAAATTTTTAAAAGAAGGCGGATATTTAGCTATCGTTATACCCGACGGAATTTTAACCAATAGCAGTTTACAATATGTACGAGATTCTTTAGAAGAAATGTTTCGTATTGTAGCCGTTGTTTCTATGCCGCAAACCGCTTTTACGGCTACCGGAGCAGGGGTAAAAAGCTCTGTGTTATTTCTAAAAAAACATACCCTAGAAACTACCGAGAAAATAAAAGAAATAAAAACCTCTACTCAGTTTAATTTATTATCTGCGTACGGATATAAAGAAAAAGTAACCCAATATGAAAAAGATAAAAAGCAAGATATAAAAAAACTGGAAAAAGAGTACAAAGAAAAATACCCTGAATTAGATAAAAAGGCTTTCAACGAATTAATAAAGGACGAAAAAACCGAAATTCAAAATGCCTACACCGAAAAGTTAAATAACTTAAAAGAAGAATTGCAAGAAGCCTTTACCAAAGAGAGACAAAGCAAATTACCCGATTATCCTATTTTTATGGCAATCGCCGAAGATATTGGGTACGATGCCACTGGGAAACCTACCAACAACAACGAACTGGATATTATTGGAAAAGAACTTACTAAATTTATTAATTCTTTAGACTAATGGAAACTTACAAAGTCCCTTCGCATATAGACCCTGATAAAATATTTTTAGTAAATCGCTCTGAATTGGAAGAGAGATTAGAACCTAAATTTTATACTAGTATTTACCTACAAAATAAATTTAGACTAACCAATTCATTATACCCTCTAGTTACAATTAAAAATATAACTTCTTTAGTTAGTGACGGCACACATTTTACTCCAAACTATATTGATGAGGGAATAAAATTTATAAGTGTAAAAGATGTTAGAAAGTCTGAAATTAATTTAAATAATTCTAAATTTATATCTGAAAAAGAAGCTCATATTTTAGACAAAAGATGTAAACCTATTAAAGGAGATATTTTACTAACTAAAATAGGTACGATTGGGTTGGCTGCTGTTGTAAATACAGATGAAAAATTTCAAATTTTTGTAAGTTTAGCTTTGTTACGCCCTAAAAACAATATTTTATCACACTTTTTAGAAATTGTTTTAAATTCAAACTTGTCTTATTTGCAATATGATCGTATTGTAAAAGGTTCAGGAGTACCTGACTTACATTTAGAAGATATTAGAAAATTAAAAATCCCCCTCCCTCCTCTTGAAATACAACAGCAAATTGTAGATTTATACCAAGAAGCCTACCAACAAAAACAACAAAAAGAAGCAGAAGCTAAAACATTATTAGAAAGTATAGATACCTATTTACTCCATGAATTAGGGATTACCTTACCCCAAAAAGAGAATTCTTTAGAAAACCGAATGTTCACTACTCCGTTTAGTGAAGTTTCTGGCGGTAGATTGGATCCTAGATATTTTTCGTTGTACTTTAAATTATTTGATAAAATGATAGATTGTAAATACCCAGCAAAAACAATCAAAAGTATATCATTAAAAATAAATAGTGGAGCTACTCCGAAATCTGGGGGAAATGATTATACTACAAAAGAGAAAGGAGTTCCATTTATTAGAGTAACTAATTTAAAAAATAATACTATAGATTTTTCAGATTGTATATTTATTAAACGTCATATTCATGAAGGTTCGTTAAAAAGAACTCAATTAAAAAAAGATAATATTTTACTTTCTATGGCTGGAACAATAGGGTTATCAATTGTTGTACCTAAAGTATTAGAAGCCAATATTAATCAGGCCTTAGCCCAAATAGAGTTAAAAAAGGATATTAATCCATTTTTTATATCTGAAATACTTAATTCTTCAATTGGAAAGATTCAGATGGATAGGCTTTCTAGACCTGCTGTACAAGCAAATATTAATTTTGAAGAAATCAAATCTATAAAAATCCCACTTCCACCCATAGAAAAACAAAACGAGATAGCCGAACATATACAAGGCATTCGGGCGCAAGCGAAAGAACTGCAGGAACAAGCCCAAAAAATATTGGAAGAAGCCAAACAGGAAGTAGAAAAAATGATTTTAGGAGATTAATTTTTAAATTTAGTACCATGTTAGTATTTACCCAAGACAAAAAACAACTTACAAAACTAAAAGAAAAAGCTTTTAAACTGGAAAAAGATATAAAAACTTTGTTTGAAGCCAATTTAGAAAAAATTTTAGGATTACAATTTATTAAATCGGAATTTAAAATTAAAAGCAGTTTTATAGATACTTTGGCTTATGATAAGGAAACCAAAGCCTTTGTTATTATAGAATACAAAAGAGGTAAAAATGATGGCGTGGTAGACCAGGGTATTTCTTACCTAAATTTAATGCTGGAAAATAAAGCTGATTTTATAGTAGAATACAACGAAACACAGCCCGAACCGCTGAAAAGAAACGAAATAGAATGGACCCAAAGCCGGGTTATTTTTGTATCACCCCACTTTAATGACTACCAAAAGCAGTCTTCCAATTTTAAAGATTTAGGGATTGAACTTTGGGAAATTAAACAATACGAAAACGGGTTAATCATACTAAACCCGATAAAAAAATCAAAATCGGCCCCTAGTATTAAGCAAATTCAGAATAACGAAAATTCTGAAATAAGCAAAGTAGCCCAGCAAATCATTGTTTATACCGAAGAAGACCATTTACAAAGCAAACCAGAGGAAATAAAAGAATTGTACGAAACTTACAAAAATGCCATTTTAAATCTTCCTGCCAGTATAGAATTAGAACCTAAAAAGCTATACCTTGCATTTAAGGAAAATAAAACCAATATAGCCGACATAGTAATTCTAAAAAAAGGTTTAAAACTATTTATCAACAAGAAAAAAGGAGAGTTAGACGATCCTAAACACCTCATGAAAGATATTTCTAGCATAGGGCATTGGGGCAACGGAGATTATGAATTAGTGGTTAATGATACGAAAAATATAGAATATATTATGAGCTTGATTAAGCAAACCCTAAGCAATTATTTATTATAAATCTTCACTATTTAAAACCTTATCCAGAAACTCCAACTCAATATGTGGGAGAAGGTTTTTAGCCATTTCCAACAAGTTGTAAATATCAATCCGTAGTTCCTGCACTTGTTCCTTTGTAGGTGCTTTGTTTTCCAAAGAAAATAGATGGGTTTGGCAAGTGTTAAGCAAGGAAAGAATTATAAAACCCAACTGTTTATAACTACTAGCCCCTGTGTTCATAAAACGAAAAACCCGATCCTTTTTTAATTCTTCTATCCAGTTTTGTATATCTGTGTTAGGTTCTTTATTCATTTTTAGTATATTTATAGAGACAAAATAACCGCAAATAAATAAGATAAAATATTCTGTAAAGGAAAAAAAAATTCATAAAATAAGAATCTATTATTTTAGCGTATAATTTCCTATTTTTGTAAGACAGATAAGAAAAGAAAATTCATGTATACACATATAGAACCTAAAAAAGTACACCAAGGAAGAAATATAAAAAGGCTACGGGAAATGTTAGGGGTAAAACAAGATACTTTAGCTACAGAATTAAACATTACCCAGGCTACTATGTCTAAACTTGAGGCAAAGGAAGAAATAGATAAAAATACCCTAGAAAAAGTAGCGCAAATACTTAAAATTCCGGTAGAAGCCATTGAAAATTTTAACGACGAAGGAGCTTTAAATTTTATTGCAAATACAGCTAATAGCTACGATTCTTCAGTAAGTCATCAATTTTATTTCAATTTCAATCCCATAGATAAAATAGTGGAATTGTATTCAGAAAAAGAAGCACTTTATGAGCGAATGATTCAAGAAAAAAATGAGCTGATAGAGAAGCTACTGAGTAAGTAACTATGAAAACAGAAAAAAAGAGGAAATTACTCTAGGAACTATTCAATCTAAAAATAGTAAAACATTATCTATTTTTATTGAGACTGGAAAACCTTCAATGGTCATGATTTAGGCAATAGATACGTTACAACAAATAAAAAAATCAATCTGACTAACCCCTTGTATATAGGGCTAAAGAAAGTAAATAATTATACAATTCCACAAAAAACAATTTAAAGCACTGATTAACGACTAATTGTTTTTTTGTAATCTTTTGTATCATTATAGAAAGATTGTAAAAAAAACTATACGTACAAACTCACTAATAAAGAAAGAATACTAAAAAAATAGATCTAGCAGAAAGTTACCCAGATGGATACTTATGAAAAATTTCTATATATATTTTTTTAAATTTATTGGTACTTACTGAACCAATCAATTAGCTTTTTGGCTTATTAAAAAGAAGAAAATATATCGGCAAAACGAATCTATGTGGAAGATAATTAAAATAAAAAAGCAACTAATTATTTTGTAATTAATTGCTTTTAAACTTAGTAGCGGGAACAGGACTCGAACCTGTGACCTTCGGGTTATGAG
>NZ_SELG01000013.1 GCF_007845635.1 Apibacter muscae
TCTATCAATTTCCCATAGACCCCATAGAACTCCCGATACTAGACTAAAGCAAGCCTACAAATAAACCACCATCTCAACCTTAGCCCTTACTACTTAGATACTCCCCCCTCAAACGCCTATTGCAAAGGTATTCGTCCGCACTCAAACCCAGTTTCACAGCCTTGCACTCCAGTTGCAGGTATTCACTTACGTTTGGCTGTTTCACGTGTTTCGCTTGTCCTCATTCGCAACTTTCTCGTCTGCTCACAGGTTCGCATCCGCCGTTGCTTATAGGTTTTGCTCGCAGGCAGGTGCTTGCGCGCCACGGGGACGAAGCACCCATGTAAAAAAGTAAACCACTTTTAACCCCGTTCACGGGCGGTTTTATCGCCAAAAAATAATAAGGAATATAGATTTTATTTTTGGCAAGCACCCACCGCCCGCGCTTGCACACTCGCATAACTGCTCGCTAGGACGCATAAAGCTCGTTTTTAAAAACTCGCAACCCTCTTTTATAAAAACCACGAACGTTTTTAAA
>NZ_SELG01000044.1 GCF_007845635.1 Apibacter muscae
ATAGTAAAATAAAGAAATACATTAACTCTCTGACTGTTAATCAGAGGGTCGCTGGTTCGAGCCCAGCAGGAGGAGCTGTTAAAAATTAAGCACTTATAATTATATAGGTGCTTTTTTGTTTTATATAGCTACTGCAAAGGAATTAAATATATTCTTATAAATTTCCTATACTTCCTAAATTTTAAATCCCCTATCTATTTTCTATCGAATTAGACATAAAAAAAAGGCATTGCCTACTAATTTATCAAAAGGCATTCCCTATAAATTTTATAATAATATGAATAACAGTAAACTAAATATATTATTTGTTTTAGATAAAATTAATACAAATTCAAAAGGAGTAACTCCTTTAAGATGTAGAATTACTTATCTAAAAGAAAGAAAAATTTTTTCTACGGGTTTATTTATTAATCTTAAAAACTGGGAACATAAAAAGCAAAATTCAAAGTCTCCTAATAAAGAAAATATTAGGATTAAAATATAGTTAAGCCTGATTAATTTATTATTTAATCAGGCTTTTTTAATTTAAGTAAAAAAAGTAATTAAACAAACAGTTATTCAGAAATATTATGCTTTTTATTTTTTGAAAAACATAAGTATAAAAAGTATATTCAAAAAATTATATTTCTTACTCAGCAAGAACTAAGTAAATTAGAAAAATATATCTTCCATTTTGAAAAATTAAAACAAATTAAAGATTGTTTCTTATATTGTTGTTATACAGGTTTAGTTTATAAAGAAATGATTGAACTTAAACAAAAAGATTTTATTATTTATACAGATGGAACAAAATGGATTTAAAATAAAGAGAAAAAACAGATGGAAATTACACTGTAAAAATTATATGTATTTATATATTTTATTTATTAAATATTAATATATTTTTTACTAAAAACAAATAATTTTAAATGAGAGAAATTTGTTTAGATACATTTAAATATGTAAAATTAAGTTTAGAGTGATCAGAAACTTACTCTCTTATGAGGATATATCTGCTAATTACAAATATAACACTGTAAGGATAATTTATTGGTAACTTGGTTATGAAGAAAGCTTGTAAATCTTTAAAAGATCAAAGATTCTATATATAGATAATAGTATTAAAGATTTATTTCAAATTTAATTTCAGCGTCAATGGCAGTTCGCTGAATTTCTAAAGATTCAATGAAATTTATAATTTCAAATATATTCCAGAATTTTTTTATAAATTTTAGATCCTCTTTGGTTTTAAAATTTGTAAGTAGTTAAACGTCAAAATTGACTTCCTGAGCTTATTATATGTTAAAATGAACTTCCACAAGTAACATAAATTTAATTTTTTCAAGACATAATTTTCTCTAATGGAAAAATTGAATTATTTAATTGACTTTGCGTTTATTCGCATATAAGTTGGTCATGGACCACCATCTAAGATATATAAAATACTAATCTATATATTTTTTATTTTTATTTTGTATCTTTTTAGAAATAAAATTTTTAACCTTTACTACCGCCCAAGGTAAAAAATAAGAGGAAGCCATCAATATTATTTTTTTCAAAGGCCCCTGACGCTTTCCAATAAATTTATTTATAATTTTATTTCCTCCTTTTCTAATTATCCAATCTAAAATTAAACTAGTAAAATTGGAACTGCTAGAATTAGTAAAACCTAATGATTTTTTAGTAAAATTAGTAAAAGAAGAACCTAATAAACCTAATTGATTGGATAAATTTTTAGGAGAAAGACTGTTTTCCATTCCACTAATTTCTTCTTTCAAAACTTTTTTTTGAACTAGAAAATCATTGTAAGTGTAACGCTTATTCGTTTTCGCTAATTGATTCATCTTGCTTTTTATTAAGTTGAAATTCTATAATTTTTTTCATGACTGCTTTAGATAGCTTAGAATAAAAACAGATCAAAATTATTAGTAAAATTAGGTAAAAGGCAGAGAATGTTACAAAACCTAAACCAATGTCTGCGAATTTAATTCCTATATATATACTAATACCAATACTTAGTAATAGCAAAAAGAGAAAACATATAACAAGAATGAAAAAGCCAACGATTAAATTGCTGATTAAAAGAGAGACATTTTCAGTTAATTCAAGTTTTATAAGATTAACTCTTTTATTCACATAATTCTTTACAAATCCAAACATAAATTTACTTTTAGAAAATATAGAAAAAAAACATCTAAACTAAAAAAGAGTCAATATAAAAGACTCCTTTTTAGTTAATTTCTTACCTTTTTATTTAAGATCTTTTTAAAGGATCCGTATCACTAGTAATCTTTTCAACTAGTTCTTCTTTCTTCTTATGAATTTCGTGCTTACATTTATCAATACCATCAATAAAGTCATCTTTAAATTTATGATAGGTATCTTTTAAATTTTCATTAAGATCGTTAGCCCTGTCTTTAATTTTTTTTCTGGTAATTTTACCTTTATCCGGAGCAATAAGTATGCCAGCCAATAATCCTGCAGCGGCACCGAAAATAACACTAGCTAGGATATTTGAGGTTGTTTTTCTTCCCATAATGTATAAAATTGAAATTATTATTTTTAAAATTTAATATTTTATTTGTCTCTAACAAATATACTCAATAAATTTGTCAATCCAAAAATAATAAAAAAAAATTTATGCCAATTATTTCCTTCCGAGGATTAAATATGCCAGAGTCTCCAATTCGCAAATTAGCCCCTTACGCTAGAAAAGCTAAAGACAAAGGTTTAAAAGTTTACCACTTGAATATAGGGCAGCCAGATATTAAATCACCTCAAGCCGCTATACAGGCATTAAAAAATATAGATTTAGATATCTTTGAATATGCCCCGTCAGAAGGAATTTTGGAATATAGAAAAACTCTAGCTACTTACTACAATTCATTGTCTATAGGTTTAAAAGATTTAAGCTATGAGAACTTTCTTATTTCAAACGGAGGCTCAGAGTCCTTATCCATTGCAATTAGTTGCATATGCGATGAAAGAGATGAAATTATAGTACCGGAACCTTTTTATGCCAACTACTATAGTTTTGCTGAAGCTTTAGGAGTAAAAATTGTTCCAGTGGTCTCAACGATTGATGATGGATTTTCTTTGCCCAAGATTAAGAAGTTCGAAGAGCTTATTACCCCTAGAACTAAAGCAATTTTAATAACTAATCCAAGTAATCCTACAGGATATCTCTATTCAAAAGAAGAATTACAAACACTAGCAGATATTGTTGTTAAAAACAATATATTTTTAATTTCAGACGAAGTTTACAGGGAATATGTTTACGACGGTTTTAAGCATTATTCAGTATTGGAGTTTCAAGAGCTAAAAGATAATGCAATTGTTATAGATTCCGAGTCTAAAAGATACAGCTTATGCGGAATACGTTGTGGGTTTATGGTTTCCAGAAATCAAGAGTTTCTTCAAATGGCTCTAAAATTTGCACAAGCAAGACTAAGTCCCCCGCTTATTGGGCAACTTATCGCAAATGCGGCACATAGTGAACCTCAGAAGTATATTGATGATGTTAGGAATGAATATCAACAAAGAAGAGATTTATTAGTTCAATTATTAAGAGAAATTCCTGGAGTTAAATGCCCAGTACCCAGAGGAGCATTTTATTGCACCATAGAATTACCCATTGATGATGCTGAGCACTTTTGCTTATGGTTGTTAAAAGATTTTCAATATGAAGGTGGAACCGTTATGTTAGCACCGGCACAAGGGTTTTATTCGGATCATGAATTGGGTAAAAATCAAGTTCGCATGGCCTATGTTATCAATCAAGAAGATTTAAAAAGTGCAATCCATATTATTAAAAAAGGATTAGAAGTTTATAATTCCACCCAATGATAACGTTGCAAGAGAATATAGATATAAAAGAGTTTACTACTTTTAAAGTTCCGTCGATATGTAAATATTTTACAGAAATAAAGACTATTGACGAATTGCAAGAAGCTATAGATTTTTCACGAAAAAAAAAATTACCATTGATGCCTTTGGGAGGCGGAAGTAATATCCTCTTTGTAAAACCTTTTAACGGTTTAGTAGTTAAAATTAATTTAAAAGGAATAGCAGAAACTTTCAAAAATGAAGATTATGTGTATGTAAGTGCATATGCAGGAGAAAATTGGGATGATTTTGTCCAATCATGCGTAAGTAAAAATTATGGAGGATTAGAAAATTTATCTCTAATCCCTGGGAATGCAGGCACCTCGCCATTGCAAAATATTGGAGCATACGGAGTAGAAATCAAAGATTGTTTTTTTAGTTTAAAAGCCTTACACATAGAGAGTGGAAAGCTTGAAACCTTTACCCATGAAAGTTGTAATTTTGGCTATAGAGAATCCTATTTTAAAAATGAAGGGAAGGATAAATATATAATTTTAGAAGTAACATTTTTATTAACTAGGCGTAACCATAAGCTTCATATGGAGTACGGTGCAATTCAAGAAGAATTAATAAAAAAAAATATTTCCAACCCAACCATTCAAGACGTTAGAGAGGTAGTAATGCAGATTCGTAGAAGCAAATTGCCCGATCCAAAAGTTTATGGAAATGCCGGTAGCTTCTTTAAAAACCCAGTGATATCTAATGAAAAATTTGAACTTCTTCAAAAAGATTATCCAACCATACCTCATTATCAATTAGAGAATCATACGGTTAAGATTCCTGCCGGATGGTTGATAGAACAAGTGGGTTGGAAAGGTAGAAACCAAAAACAAGCCGCAGTGCATAATAAGCAGGCTTTGGTATTAATAAATTTAGGAAATGCCACGGGAAATGAAGTTTATGACTTGTCATTCGCAATAATAAATGATGTTAAAGATAAATTTGGTATAGATTTAACAAGAGAGGTAAATATAATCTCGTAATTTTTTGCATCAATATGAAAATAATTTTATTACCTTTTTCTGGACTATATTGGCTAGGCACATTTATAAGAAACAAATTTTTTGATTGGGGGATACTGCAATCCAAAAAATATAAAAAGCCGGTGATTACGGTGGGAAACTTAAGCGTAGGAGGGACCGGCAAATCACCCTTTGTTATTTATTTAATAGATTTATTAAAAGATAAATATCTAATGGGAATTTTGAGTAGGGGATATGGAAGACAGACCAAGGGTTACCAATTTGCAAATTACGAAACAACTTTTGAAGATATCGGGGACGAACCCATGCAATTTTTTGAACGGTTTAGAAATAAAATTGTTGTAGGTGTTGATGAAAAAAGGATTAGAGGAATTAAGAATATGCTTAAAGATTTTAATCCAGATTTATTTATTTTGGACGATGCCTTTCAACATCGTTATGTAAAAGCAGGGTTGAATATATTATTAACCGATTATTCTAAACCCTATTACGAGGATGAAGTTTTACCGGCAGGAAGACTTAGAGAAGGAAAATATGCGGCTAAAAGAGCACAGATTGTAATTGTTACTAAATGTCCGGATTCATTCACTGAAAAGGAAAGAGACAGAATTCAATCCAAATTAAACTTACAGCCCTCACAAGCTTTATTTTTTTCTAGGATTGTTTATGAAAATAGAGTGATATCTTCCAATTATTCGTTTAAGTTAGAAAACTTAGTGAACTTTCATGTATTATTAATTACTGGAATCGCTAAGTACAATGAAATATTAAGTTTTTCAGAACAGAATTTTGAGATTGTTACGCATTTAAATTTTAAAGATCACCATAATTTTACCAATGCAGACATCCAAGTTATAGAAAAAAAATATAAGGAAATTAGCGGAAATAAAATGATATTAACTACAGAAAAGGATTACATGAGATTGAAACATTTTCAACAAATAAAAAACTATTTATTTTATTTGCCTATAAGTATTGAAATTGATAGGGCAGAAGATTTTGAGAAATTAATTTTAAATTATATAAATAAAAATTAAACAATATTTTTTTATAATTTTATAAAGTATGAATAAGAAAACATTGTTTTGGATCTTTTTAATCTTAGGGATTGCTTGGATCTTAGGAATAAGTTATTGGTATTTATGGATTGAAAATTTAAGCCTAGCTTATATAGATTGGGAAGGAAATTTTTATAGTAAAGATTTGAATACGCAAGCTTTCTTTAAAGCAGTATCACTACTCATTGTACCTTTAGTAATTACAGCTTTATTATTTTATATTATAGGGCTTCTATTTGCAAAAAGAACCATACAAAATATAAGTAATGTTGAAAATGAAAATAAGCAACTAAAAACCGAACTTGCACAGTCTCTGGATAAAATAGAAACTATGAAAGTTTTGTATACAGGTGGAAAAATAAAAAGAAAGTTACCAATAAAAAAAGAAAAACAATCGGTAGAAAGCAAACTTGAAGCAGAAATACAAACCCATAAAGATGATTTAAAAATTATTGATGGAATAGGTGAGCGGATTGAATTTTTTTTAAATGACAATGGAATATATACTTGGAAACAATTGTCCCAAAGATCTGAAGAAGAATTAAGAAATATACTAGAGATGTATGGAGGAGTGTCTTATAGAATTCATAATCCATCCCATTGGCCTAAACAAGCACAACTTGCATCAGAAGGAAAATGGGAGGAACTGAAGCAGTTAAAAGAAAAGTTAAAACACAACTAATTATTAATATCTAAAAAAAATCAGTCTCAATGACTGATTTTTTTATACCCATAAAAACATATGAATGCAACCAGATTTAAAACTATAATAAATTCTAAAGATAAGTTTATTAAGTATGTAGAAAAAAGGGCAAAGATTGAACATGCAATAATACAGAATATCAATTTTAAAGATTTTAAAGTCAATTGGTCAGAATTTAGCATCTACAATTGCATAATCGTAGATTGTGAGTTATCCAAAGAAGACTTGTCGTATCTTTTTCAACAAGGTGTTTTTGTATATCCCAAATTTAAAAAACTGCCTTACCTACCTATCCGAAAAGAATTGTACAACTGGCGAGAATTAATGGAAATTGAAAAAACCAAAGCGCCTAAAACCAAGGACGAAGTTATCTACCAACATTTTAACCAAACAAGGTTTAATCCACCTATGGATGAAGCTCTTACCCAAAGATTGCATGATTATAGTATAGATAGCTGTTTAAGGGAATTACTAAAATTTAATGATGAGGGAATGACAGAGAAGAAAGCCGTGGGCTTTATGGGAGGGCATAGTGCTTTACGTACTTCTGAATCATATATAAAAACAGCTACAGCCGCTTATTTAATAGCCCAAGAAGGATATTATGTTGTTACAGGGGGAGGCCCTGGAATTATGGAAGCAGCCAATTTTGGGGCTTATATGTCTGCCTATCCTCAGAAAGATTTTATGAATGCATTGGCTCTTTTACAGGAGACGGGGACGAATCATATACATCCGGAATATTTATCAGAAAATTATTTGGAGCAAGCCCAAAAAATACTTCAAATCTATCCCAACGGCAATGAAAATTTAGCAATTCCCACTTGGTTCTATGGACATGAGCCTAGTAATATTTTTGCCAGCCATATCGCCAAGTATTTTTCCAATAGTTTAAGAGAAGATATTTTGCTATCTGTTTGCTTATATGGAGTGGTTTATTCCCCAGGAAGTGCAGGAACAACTCAAGAAATTTTTCAAGAAGCCACACAAAACCATTATGGAACCTATGGGTATTATAGTCCCATGATTTTCTTTAGTAAAAAAAGATATGTAGAAGATACAGCCCTTTACTCTACCTTGCATCAGCTGGCTAAAGGTATGAAGTACAAAGACTTACTTTTTCTTACGGATGAACCGGAAGAGGTGGTACGTTTAATTAAAACCCATCCACCCGTAAAAAAAATATAATTTTACTTGCAGGATGAAAAAATATATGTATATTTGCATCACTAAACAACGCGGGATGGAGCAGTAGGTAGCTCGTCGGGCTCATAACCCGAAGGTCACAGGTTCGAGTCCTGTTCCCGCTACTAAGACAAATAATTGAAAAAGTGAGACTTACAGT
>NZ_SELG01000008.1 GCF_007845635.1 Apibacter muscae
CAACTGCTGGTAATCCCCAATAAAAGAGAAATTATCCAAGGCAGTTAAAAACACTTTAAGGCTTTCAGGGTTTAAATCTGTGTTTTGATTTTCAGATTTGGAATGTGCGTTTAAATCGACATTGTTTTGGGTTGTCATAAAAAAATATTAAGGGTTAAAAAATAGGCAGGTCGCTGACAACCCATTCTACGAAGTAGAAAAGTCTTGGGACTTTCACCCATACGCCTGCCAATACTATAAGCGGTAAACTTTGTCATTGTTATGTTCATAAAATGGATTGTCAGAAGCAAAATTAGGTAAAAAAATAAAACCTTCTTTATTTAAAGAAGGTTTTTTTATTTCACAAATACAATCTAATTAAGAATTAGCATACCTTTTTCTATTATTAATTTCATGAATTAAAGCATCAAGAGTAAAGAATACCCTTTCCTTATCAATATCATCTAAATTATTAATTTCTTTGAATCTATTTAAAATCTCAGGTTCTTTTAAAATATTATCATCTTCCATTTCTCCCAAAAGATAGCCCACGGTAGAATTAAGTAGATTAGCCAGTTTTTTAGCAGTCTCAATAGAAGGAGTCATCTCATCTCTCTCATAACGAGAAATAACACTCACCGAAGTATTTAATTTTTTAGCCAGCTCAGTTTGGCTAAGGCTAAGCTCTTTTCTAAGAATAGCAATTTTTTTACCGAAAGAAATCATATATAAAACTCTAAAAAGGTTAAAAAAGACACAAAATACATCTATTTGCACAAATATATGAACCTGAAACGAGGAAATAAAATCTTAAAATATTTCGTTAATTCATTTGATTAGATTAAATTTGACCGAAAAAGGTTAATAAAAAAAACTTACTCAAAAAAAACCCTAGTTATGAGTATCCCAGAAATCAAACAAAAATTAAGCATCCAAGAAGTATTAGAGCATTATCAGATACCAGTCAAAAACCAGATGTGCCGATGTCCCTTTCACGAAGACCAAACCCCCAGCATGCAAATCTTTAACGATTCCAACACCGTCAGATGTTACAGCGGAAACTGCCCCCAATCCAATCAAGTCATCGATGTCATAGATTTTATTATGTATAAAGAACAAATAAGCAAAGCACAAGCTATTGCAAAAGCCTCTCAGTGGATAGGATTAGCAACTAAAAGCAGTTATAAAGAATATCAAGAACTCCCCATGGACCGATTAGAAGAAATCTTCTATAAAATGAAACAAAATTTAAGACAAAGTAAAAAAGCAAATGAATATACATTATCAAGAAATCTAACCCCCGAACAACTAGAAATCGGCTACAACGGCAGGACGTATAAAGGAATAGTCAATTGTATCGTTTTTCCCCTGAAAGACCACCACAACAAGATTGTAAGTTTTTACGGGAGAAGCATCAAAGACCAGAATCACTATTATCTAAAAAACAGATCGGGCTTATATCCCGGATATCCCCCAAAAGAAACAAAAAACCTAATTTTAACCGAAAGCATCATCGATAGCGCCAGTCTTTTGCAAATACAAGAGATCAGAGAAAAGTATAGTGTACTCGCCTGCTATGGAACCAACGGTTTTACCCAGGAACACAAACAAGCAATCCAAGAACTCCAACACCTAGAAGAAATAATAATAATCTTTGACAATGACCAAGCAGGAAAACAAGCCACAGAGAAATTAGCCAAGCAAATCCAAGAGCTAAATCCCCAATTACAACTCACCACCCTAGAACTCCCCAACAAAGACATCAACGAAACCCACCAATTACATACCCCAGAGATATTTACGGAGCTGATAGAAAAAAGAAAAACGATAGAACGATCACCAGAAAAACATAGTATAGAAGATCCACCAAAAAAAGAATCCAACTTAACCCTAAACCAAATCAATCAATTAATCCAGCAAAGCGGAATCATCGGCGAAGAAAACACCAGATTATTACTTTTTATCATCGCCAGCTCATACAAAACCCCCAAACCCCTACACGCCATCGTACAAGGCAGTAGCGGAAGCGGAAAAACCCATCTAATCAGTAAAATCGCCGACCTCATGCCCCCCGAAGACGTACTCAGATTCACCCGAATCACCGAAAGCAGTTTATACAACTGGGGCGAATGGGATCTAGTCGGCAAAAGCATGGTGATTGAAGACCTCGACGGCTTAAAAGAAGAAGCCCTATATAGCTTACGAGAACTCATCAGCAGTCAAAAACTCAGCAGTAGCGTAAGCGTTAAAGACAAAAAAGGCAATATCAAAAGCACCCACAAAAAAGTACGAGGCATCTTTAGCAGTTTATCCGCCACCACCAAAGGCGAAATCTACGAAGACAACATGAGCAGATCCTTTGTTTTAGCCGTAGACGAATCCATAGAACAAAGCCAAAAAATCATAGCCTACCAAAATAAAAAATACGCAGGAGAAATAAGAAAAGAAACAGAAAACAAAGCCCGAAAACACCTACAAGAATATGTAAGAAGCCTGCAAGATTTAGAAGTCATCAACCCCTATGCCACTCAGCTACAACTCCCCCAAGAAGTCCACAAAATAAGAAGACTCAACCAAATGTATCAAAGCATAATACAACAAGTCACCTATTTAAACCAAAAAAACAGAAAAATAAACCAAGGAAAAATCATAACCGAAAAAGAAGACCTACAACAAGCCACCGAAGTACTCTTTGAAAGCATCATATTAAAAATAGACGAATTAGACGGAAGTTTAAGACAATTCTTTGAACGCTTAAAAAACCATTTAAAAACAAAGGATAAAGAATTTACCCAGAGAGAAATCCGCCAAGCCTTTAACCTAAGTAAAAGCCAGACCCAAAGATACATCCATAGCCTTTTAGAACTCGAATACCTCAAACAAAGCGGAGGGTTTATCAATAAAGGACTAAAATACAAAATAGACTACTGGGACAACTTTCAAAAACTAAGAAAGCAAATCAAAGAACAATTACAAACCCAAATACAAAACCTTTAAAAACAAAAAAGAAACACAAAGAATCACCAAACGGGACACTAGAGAACCGATAAAAAAAATATAACTAACAGACAAACAATAACATAAAAAACCAGCGATTAGCGACCCCCAAAACCATAACCCCAAAGACCACCGATGCAAGCCCAACAAATCCGAATCACCTATAAAAAAACCCTATTAATCAAACAACTCAACTTTCTATTAGAACAAATCACAGATAATACAAAAACCCTAATAGAAGATCCTTACTATAAAAGCCTATTAGAACAAATAGAAACCAATAAAAAAGAGTTGGTCTATCACTTAATCCACAACCTAACCAAAATCAACCGCTTATACCGAATAGAAACCAACCAAAAAACACTCATCAGCACAGAAGAAGACATCTTAGTCGCCCTAGACCTCACCAAAGAACTCATCAACCCATCAAGCATATTAGAACCCAAAGACCGCGAATACTTACGACTCTTAGAAGCCCATTTCATAACAAAAACATTCAAAGCCAGAGAAGCCTCAGCACTCTTTCAACTAAAGAAAACCCAAACTTGGCGAATACTAGTAAAACTCATTATCGCAGGAATCTTACAAAGAAACGGCAATCCCAACAAAGGCTATATCTATCAATTTCCCATAGACCCCATAGAACTCCCGATACTAGACTAAAGCAAGCCTACAAATAAACCACCATCTCAATCTACCCACTTACTACCTAGATACTACCCCCTCAAACGCCCATTGCAAAGGTATTCGTCCGCGCTCAAACCCAGTTACAGGGCTTGCGCTCCAGCCACGCTAACGCTCGCTTCCCCTTGCCCTTTCACGTGTTTCGCTTGTCCTCATCCGTGGCTATTACATCAGCTCCTAAAGTCGCATCTGTCGCCACTTGTTGGTTTTGCTCGCAGGCAGGTGCTTGCGCGCCACGGGGATTTAGTCCATTTGAAAAAAAGTAAACCACTTTTAACCCCGTTCACGGGCGGTTTTATCGCCAAAAAATAATAAGGAAGATAGATTTAAATTTTGGCAAGCCCTCACCGCCCGCGCTCGCACACTCGCTTTACTGCTCGCTAGGACGCATAAAGCTCGTTTTTAAAAACTCGCAACCCTCTTTTATAAAAACCACGAACGTTTTTAAAAAGAACAACCGCCCACCCGAAAGCCCAACGCCCTATGTACTTTTTAAAATCCGTTGTTTTTTTTCTTTCAACTGAAAAAACCTTTCAACTGAAAATAAAAAACAGCAGACATTTTTAATATCAAATGGAATAAAAAATTATAAATTTGAGCCAATGAAAAAGTATCTATACTTTATACTTTTAGTCCTATCTATTTGTTTCAACTGGAATAGAGTAGAAGCAAAAAGTATTCACTCGCGCGAGGAAAAAGTAAGCGCAGAGTTAGACTATAATCGTTTCCGTTACTACAATCCCGAAACGGGACAATACATCAGCAAAGACCCCATCGGACTAGAGGGAAATAACCCCAATATGTATGCCTATGTATACGACTCTAATACGGAGGTGGATCTGTTTGGGTTAAATGCTAAACCTGAGGTAGCAAAAGATTTTGAAGCAAGAATAGCTAAAATGAGTCCTTCTGAACGGGTTATAGCTGTAAATGGTAAAGTATCAAAAGTAGCTAAAAAGAATGGATGGGAAAAAGACTCTAAATTATCAAGAACGAATAATAGAAATGTTTATAAAGATGCAGATGGTAATTTATTTGCTGCAGATACACAACATGGAAGAATTGAGTACACTGATAAAAGAGGTATCCACTTAGGAGAATATGATATAGATGGAAATAAAACAAAGCCAGCAGATGCATCTGGTGGACATAATTTGAAGTGTAAATAATAATTATGAAAAACATAAAATTAGAGGATCTTAAGGAAAATATAGAAAGGGGAGTGATATTAAGATGTAAGGGGCAGTATCCTTATGAAGAATATGTTGATTTTATGGTAATAGAACAACAGGATCAATATGCTTTATTAGTTATATCTGGATATAAAGCAGGATTAATATTTGTTTATTTGCCAAAAGAATCTATTCCTCAAGATAATAATGGTTATGCTATTGATTTAGAATGGTTAAAATCAAATTGGAATGAGTGGGGTTATTCAGATTGTCCAATTAATGATGTCCATATAATATATAAAGATTCTCCAACTAGCTTTTCTGATCGATAAATAATTGTGGTATATTATTATAGCGTTTATAAAAAGTCTTAAAATATAAGATTAAAGATGATGTAGATTTAAAAGACAGCAATGCAAAATTTGTAAAACGTTGTAAATAACTATGAAGTCTAATATAAAATTAAATGAAAAAGAATGTACAGAGATAAGTACCAAACTTAGTTTTGTAATAGGTTCAATTGACAGGGTTGGTTCTGGATTTTATGGGGATGAAGAAACTGCTTTAGCGTTATTATTATGTTTTAAAGAAAATAAAATGTTGGATATATTATCTAATATTAGACGTATTTTTGATATATCGTTGGAAAAGCATCTCTCAGAAGATGAATTTGAAAAATTTATGGAAAAAGAAATAGAAGTATGGAAACCACCTTATAATGCTACGAAAGAAGAATTATTAAAATTGCTACAAGAGTGTTAAATGAAATATGCAGGAAAAAAGAAAATTATATTTTTTTTTAGCCCAGATCATTTTCTATCGCAATGGTATCCCTGTAAGTTTGTTATAAATAATATTAATTTTTTTAGTGCGGAGCAATGGATGATGTATTCAAAGGCTTTACTATTTCAAGATATGGATAATGCTCAGAATATTTTATCTGTTAAATCATCTAAAATACAAAAAAGGATAGGGCAATCTATTGTAAATTTTAATTCTGATATATGGGATGAAAATAAGAAAAATATAGTATATAAAGGGAATTATGCAAAATTCTCACAAAATGAGCATTTAAAAAAGCTATTATTATCAACAAAAGATAAAATATTAGCAGAAGCAAGTCCTTATGATAAAATATGGGGAATAGGTTTAGGTATTAATAGTGATATGAGATTTAATATATCTAAATGGAAAGGTAAAAATTTATTAGGAGAAGTTTTAATGCAAGTTAGAGAAGATTTAAAAAAAGAATAACTCAAAAACACCAACCTTTATGGTTGGTGTTTTGTTTTAATTAATTCTTATTTAGTTTGTCCAAGAGTTCCCATTCGCTTTTAGGGATCAGCTCTAAGAGTAAGGACAAAAGCAAAAAAAACTCATCCCTGTTTAAAGAATTCCCAGGATCTAAAATAGCGATTTTCAGAGCTTTAATAAGCGCCTGAATAGAGAATCCCAACTGCTGGTAATCCCCAATAAAAGAGAAATTATCCAAGGCAGTTAAAAACATTTTAAGGCTTTCAGGGTTTAAATCATTAGTTTGATTTTCATTGATGTTTTGTACATTTTTAGATTGCATAATAAAAAAGATAAAAACGGCAGGTCACTGCAATCTAACTCCTCACGAAGTAGTACAGGGACTTTCACCCGTGTGCCTGCCTTATTGTTAAAAAAATATTTCATTATTTACGTAAGAAATTAGATTGCAGAGCAAAGATATAAAATAAATTATCACCCATAAAAAAGCCTGAAATAAAATTATCTCAGGCTTTATATGTTTTAATTAGTGTAACTCTATCTATAAAGAAGCCACATTCTTATTAAAGAAATCTTTGAATTTTTTAGTAGTAAGCATTTTATCAATCAATTTAAAGATAATTGATTTATCCTCCTCATCCAATTGATTAATCAGTCTGATTTGTTCCACTTCATTTTTATCCCCAATAGTAATCTCTTTAGGAATAGCACCATCAAAATTAATAATCTGATCCGTGGTCATATCAAACAACTGCGCCATTTTATTTAATTCAATTACCGTAATCTCCCTTATACCCTTTTCAATCTTAGAATACGTAGACTTATCGACCCCAATATGCAAAGCAACCTCTTTCTGCATAAGGTTTTTACCTTCCCGTATAAGTTTAATGTTATCCGCTAAATCCATAATGTAAAAATAGAAAAATAATAAACTATTCACAATATATAGAAAAATAGTAAACTTTATAGTTGCTTATAAATAAACTATATTCTATTTTTGTAGTAGAAAAATTGTAAACTATTTTTTACTCAATAAAAAACCCTAGTTATGAGTATCCCAGAAATCAAGCAAAAGTTAAGTATTCAAGAAGTATTAGAAAATTACCAAATACCAGTCAAAAACCAGATGTGCCGATGTCCCTTTCATGAAGACCAAACCCCCAGCATGCAAGTCTTTAACGATTCCAACACCGTCAGATGTTACAGCGGAAACTGCCCCCAATCCAATAAAGTCATCGATGTGATTGATTTTATTATGTATAAAGAACAAATAAGCAAAGCACAAGCTATTGCAAAAGCCTCTCAGTGGATAGGATTAGCCACTAAAAGCAGTTATAA
>NZ_SELG01000043.1 GCF_007845635.1 Apibacter muscae
ATGTGAATATGATGGTGTATGCGGTAGAGATAATCCTGGTCCTGATCCTAGGGATCCTAAGTATAAAAATTCTTTTTAGAAAGGAAATAAAAATTTTAATTTTTTTTTAAATATGAATTGGATGTATTTTTTATTTTTATTTAATTTTATTTTTATTTCTGCTCAACAAAGTGTAGAAAAATCTTTAAAAAGACAGTTAGAATTTGGAAGTTCCATCTATAATAATGTAACAGATATTGCATATTATAAATATGATAAAAATGATGTAGATGCATCCTTTGAAGTTATAAGTAAAATTCTCAATCAAAATGGATATAAGCAACTATCTGTAGATAGTTTTACAAAAAAAGTTAAAAACATTTTTGGAGATTTAAAACAATTTGGAAATATTTTATTTTTAAGCAAACAATATAAATGTCTAAAACCAACTGAAATACAATATTTTGATGAGGATGGTTTTTCATTAAATATTTACTTTGATCTTAAAAATGGATTAATGGTAGAACAATACAAATTACCAGAATTAATAGATTATCAAAAAGAATATCCAGAAATTTCAAAAATTGAAAATACACTTAAAACCAAAAAAGTTGTAAATGGAGATAGTGTCTTTATTCAAAGATGGAAAGATGTGCCTGACTTAGCTCAACAAAGAAGATTTAACAAACAATTGTTAGTATCAAGAAATAAATATCTGTTTAACGATGATAAAAGTCAATTTGTTTGGCTCACAAATAATGATGAATATTTCATGCGTAGTCTAGTAACTACCTTTGGCTATACCGAGGATAAAAAACTTTTAAATTGGGTAATAGAGAATACGGATTTAGACTTATATTCTTTAAAAAATAAAGGGAAATTTAATTATGAAGAATTTGGGAGTTTATTTTGGACCAAAAAATGTAATGGAGTATTAAAACTTCATCCCAATACTTTTAAACTTTTACAAGAATTATATAAACCCAATGATAATTCTACTATGCGTTTTTTATTAGATAATATTAAAGAATATTTAAATTATCTATTTAATGATAAAATTTATAATGGTATACTAACAAAAGAAGAAAGATTAAAAATAGGAGCCAATTTGGTTTATTTTGCAGAACAATATAAGTATAATACTGATTACAATAGTAATGAAAGGATGATGGGGAGATTACGTTATTTTTTAGATGATGATAGTGTGGGAATTTTAATGAAAAATAATTATTATAACCTTCCTAAGTTCAAGCAATGGTGGGATAAAGCCTTGTATGATCAGGATTATGTGATTGAATGTGAATATGATGGTGTATGCGGTAGAGATAATCCTGGTCCTGATCCTAGGGATCCTAAGTATAAAAATTCTTTTTAATAGCTTATTTCTCCCGTTTTGGTGGAAAGGGGAGATGTTCAGCATCTCTCCTGCCCTAGGTGTAAAGCTCCTGTTACCAAGGATGAATTAAAAAAAATCTTCCCCAAAGCAAACGATGAAACCTTAACTATTGTTGCTACTTCTTACACTAAATACATGGAAGATTTACAGATGGATACCTGTTGGAATAAAGCTCATTTTTTTGAACAGGCAAAAGTTGAAGGTGGAGAAAAAATAGAATTAAAAAAAGGCGAAAGTATGGATTACAGTGCAGAAGATTTATACAAAGGTAGATGGAATCCTAAAGAGAATAAATATGTAACACTTTTTAGCGCCTTTAAAGGGAATTATGAAGATTCTTATAATTATGGTAGAAGTTCTAGAAATAATTACACTGCAAATCAGAAAATGATTGCTAATATCGCTTACAGTAACAGAAAAGAATTAGGTAATTTGGGTGGAGATGATGGTTGGAATTTTAGAGGTAAAGGATTAATTCAGTTAACCGGTAGAGATAATTATTCCAAAGCCAATGTTTTTACAAAAAAATATGAAAACGTTGATATTTTAGCTAATTCTGACTTAGTTGCTCATGACTTAAAGATTGCTGTTTTATCTTCTATGGCTTTTTTTGTTTTTAGAAAAATTAATATTAAAGCCAATGGTACAAAAAATGTTATAAATGATATATGTCCTCTGGTGGGCAATAATGTAACCTTAGCGGGTGGTAAAACAAACCATAAGGAAAAACAGGATGCTTTTGATAAGTATACTTCTGTAGTTTTTCAGGTTGATAAATGTTTATGGGGAAAATTGGATAATGCTTTAAAGTATATGGATGGTAGGGCTCCTTGGATGAAAATTGTTTTAGATGAAGCCAAAAATTATGGCGGATACAATGAGGGAAGTAATAAAAATCAAACAAAACTTACAAAAAGAATTAAAAATGCTTATTTCTCAATAAAAAATGAAGCTGCTAGTTCTAGTAGTGATCCTAGTTCTATTTCGTGGTGTGCTTGTTTTGCTAGTTGGTGTCTACAACAAGCAGGTTATGGAAATCCTAGTTCTTGCAGAGCTTTAGAATTCGATCCTAATTACATACATGAAGGTCCAGGAAATCCAGAAAAAAAACCGGCTCATATGCGAAAAATATCTGAGCCTGTATATGGATGTATAATAGTATGGAAAAATAATAAAAAAGCAGGAGGTCATGTAGCTTTTTATTTTGGGAAAACGAAAGAAGGTAATGTAATACCTATAGGAGGAAATCAAGGACAAAGTCTTCAATTTAGCAATAGGAATCCTAATGGAGATTATGGACAAAAAATAGTGGGATATTATTTACCGGATGATTATGAAGAAAATCCAAAAGATAAGTTTACTGATGATGAATTAAAGTTAGATCCAGTAAAATTAAATAAAAGTGATCTATTAGCTAAGAACGGTTTTGTAAGTGGTGCAACATAAAAATATTAACAAGTTATGTTTAAAATAAAATCAATATTTTATTTAATATTTATAATTCCATTAAATATTAAATGTCAATCAAAAATAGATAAAAATACTAATGAAGTTATGGGAAATAATGATAGTATAAATAGTTATACAGAAAATATTCTTTGGAAACAACTTAAACAGTGTTTTGATTATTATTATATAGAGTCTGGTGTTGAGGGTTCTGATGAGTATAATAAAGATGATTTGCAAGCAGCTATTTATAAAATAGAGCAGATGCTTTTTAATAATAATTTTAATTTTATAGATAAAAATTTATTTAATAAAAAAATAAAAAATATTTTTGGAAGAACTATAGATGTATCTTCAAATTCAGAATATTTATATGTTAACTTCTTCAATAAGTGTAATAAAAATATTGTTTATCACCCTAATGATATAGATTATCAAGGAATATTTATTATAAAGAATAAGAATTTTATTATGGATTTTTATTTATTACCTCGTATAATAGATTATCAAAAAGAATATCCAAAACTATATGAGAAAGAAAAACGTTTAACTGAAATCTCCAATAGGGAATTTGGAATAGCGAAGGTTCGTTATTGGAAAGATATGTTCAGTTTAAATGAAAAAAATAAAAATGTTTTAACTTTAGTTAGTCGAAATAAATATCTTTTTAATGACGATAAAAGTCAATTTGCTTGGTTGATTAACAATGATTCTTTCTTTATGGAAAATCTGGTTACTAATTTTGGTTACACTGAGGATAAAAAACTGCTGAATTGGGTAATGGAAAAAAACAAGTCTAATGCTGTGGAATTTGTGAAAAATAATATTTTTGTGAAAAATTGCCAAGGTGACCTTGAAATACGGGAAGGTATTTTAAAATATATTGAGGAAAATACCAATGAAAATGATAATACTTATTATACTGCCCTAGAAAGTTTCGGTTATAATATTGGAGATGATAATAATTTCAATAAAAATGAAAAAGTGAAAATTATTGCCTATATAGCAAACTCCTTAAGTCCTTTATTTTATAAATATACTCAATTAAATGGAAATGCTATATGGAACAGTGCTACTATGCTTTATAATTTAAGTGTTAGAAATGAATATATCATATCTGAAATTGAAAAAAATAATTATTTTAACCTTTCTAATCTAAAAGAAGTAATTGAAAATTTAGATGTAGAAGCGCCTCCTTTGCCTGCGGAATAACTGAGTATTCTATTCTGTTATTTATTACTATAGATTGTTTTAAAATGATTTTTAAATTTTTATATTTTATGTTTGTAAGTCCTGATCTTATTAATCTTTTACGTTAATGGTTATTGCAATAAACCTTTAACACTCGATTTTTTTAAGGATATGCTTTTTCAATTATGGTCTTCTGAAATTAAAAATTTCTCTATTGAGGATGTTGAAAATAATCTTTGGGCGAGACAAGCTGGATTGGATGATAAATCTCTGGCTAGATCTGTTAATGAATTTAACTTGGCTTTTACCAATATGGTATTAATTCTTGTATGCAAAAAATTGTTTTTTTGGCGTTAGGTTATGCGGAAACGAGATTTAAATTATTGGGGGAAGAAATTAGTAGTTTTAATTCTAGTAAATCTATATACAAAGGTCGTGAATTTCATCAGCTTACCGGTACCCGTGATGGTAATGGCTTTTATAACTCTCCCGGTCCTTATGAGAATTATGCTAAGGCTGTCGGGAATCAAAATATTATTTCTCATCCTGATTTAATTTGCAAAAATATTCATTATGCCATTGATAGTGCGGGTTGGTTTTGGACGGATCCTAATTGGGGCAAAAAAGTGCCTCTTTGGTCTTCTAGTTCTAATGTTAAATATATAAAATTCAGGGCAGATTATTTCTCTAAAGCTCTTGGTAAGCCTCTAAATGAAGTTTCTCATTTAGTTGAAGATGATGAAAAATATTTTTGGTTACAAGCTAAGCTTCTCAATGGTTATCCCAAAGGGGAAAAATTAGAAATTGATCCTAATGGTTGGAAAACCAGAAAAAATGCCTTTGATATTTTAAAAAATAATGTTTTTGAGTTTAATATCCGTTGTAAGGGTAATGAGCAATTAAATTTCAATACAGAAGGCAGAGCTCCTTGGATGAAAATTGCTTGGGAAGAAGAATCTAAAAAATTAGTCGAAACTGGATCAAATAAAGAGATTCAGAAGTTTTTTAATGGTACTCCATATGAAAAATCTATGAAAGATGGATCCACAAATGAATCTATTTCTTGGTGTGGAGCATTTGTCAATTGGGTAATGACAAAATATGGATATGCTGGACTTTCTAAAAATCAAGATCAATATGACACTGTTCGGGCTTTAAAATGGTCAGAATGGAGCGAAGGTAAAAACATTGGAAAGCCAGTGTATGGAGCTATAGCTGTAAAAAAAAGATCTGGAGGAGGACATGTAGGATTTGTTGCAGGAAAAGTTGGCGATAAGATTGTAATTTTGGGTGGTAATCAAGGTAATGCTTTAAAATGCTCTAAATATAATATTACTGATTATTTTGCTTACATGATTCCAAATAATTATCCTATAACTGAAATAGATTACAATCTACCGGAATATATAGGGAATCCATCAGAAAAAGAATCAGAAGTCTAAAAACGTTTTAATATGAAAAAATTTTTCTTTGTTTTCTTTATAAATATTTTATCAATCTCAAAATTTAATAGTCAGAAAATGTTTACAAAAAATGACAGTATTTATAATATTCTAATGGAACAAGTAAAATATGGTAAACCTAGTTATGATAATTATTATAACGGTTATTTATTTTCAGAAAAAGATTATCAAATAATTGAACCTTATATTGAATCTATTTTATTATCAAATGGCTACAAAAAACCAGATAAAATTCAGTTTAAACATAAGATTCAAAATATTTTTAATCGAATTATTGATTACGATAATAAAAAAGAATTATTCTATATAAATTTTCTTGATAAATGTAATAGAAATATAGTTTATGGTAATAACGATATTATTTTTTATTTTGGAATTTATGTGAATAAGAAAAATCTATTTTTGTCAGATTTTTACTCAATACCTCAAATAATAGACTACCAAATTGAATTTCCAAAAATAAAAGAATATGAAAATACTTTATCAGCATTTCAATCAGATGACAATAATGATAATATTGTAAAGCTTACTCTATGGAAAGATTTGCCTGATTTGGCACGACAAAGACGCTTTAATCAACAGTTATTAATATCCCGAAATAAATACCTATTTAATGATGACAAAAGCCAATTTCCTTGGTTAATTAATAACGATGAGTATTTCATGGAAAATCTGGTAACAACCTTTGGATATACTGAAGATAAAAAACTTTTAAAGTGGGCATTTGAGAAACAAGGATTTACTTATCAAAGTTATCCTCCGGATGATATCCTTCAAAAATTTGGTAAATTTTTATGGACGAAGCTTTGCAATGGTGAGGTAAAAATTCATCAAAACTCTTTAAACCTAATCAAAGATCTTTCCAATCCTAGTGTTAATCAAGAAGATTATATTTTATTAGTCGCAGAATACATTAATTATTTAACCTTAGAAGAAAAAATTACTGGCTTAACCTTTGAACAAAAAGCTAGAATTATTGCTACCTTATTAGAATTTGGTGAGCAATATAAATACGATAAGGCTTATGGTTTTAATCAAATGTTTTTAGGTAAATTTATTTTCTATCAAGATTTTGATAAGTTATATAAAAAAGAATTTGAAAAAAATAATTACTATAATTTACCTAACCTAAAACATTGGTATTTACTGGCGGAAAAAGAAAAAGATATGTTTGTTAATGATATGACTTTATCAGATGTTCCTCAACCTAGAGATTATCTTTTTAGAGCTACTTACTATACTCATCATTGATTTTTTTTATTAGATAAATAATAGCTAATATCGCTTATGGTAACAGAAAAGATTTAGGAAACTTGGGGAGTGATGATGTAGTTAGATTTTGGACTGCACCTAAAACAAAAATTCATTCTTTTTGTTTATTTCCAATAGATTATAAAGGGAATTTATTACCATTAAAAGAAATTGAACCATCTGGTATTAGTCCTAATGCTATTAAATATAAAGAAGGTGGAACAGCTTAATCATAAAACAATGAAAAATAATTTTTTAATGTTAACCTTACTGATGATTATTTGTATTAATTGTCAAACTAATTCTGATAAAATAAATATGAATATAATTGAAAAACAA
>NZ_SELG01000036.1 GCF_007845635.1 Apibacter muscae
AAGGCTAAGAATATGGAGATTGACATCCAAGAAAACTTAACTACCAAAGTAGGAAACAATATAAGCACTACTGCAGGGAAAGAAATAAGTCAATATAGTGGAAAGAAAACTCTACTGCATAGTAGTCAGAGTATGGAGGTGGAAGCGATGAACTACCTAGATCTCTACGGAAAGCAGAAGTTAATTACTTACACCAAAGGAAATGCAGAAATGGGAGCTATGGGACAGATGCACGTACATGGAACGACGGCCTTGTATTCAGCAAAGAGTACTTTGGATTATAAGGCTCCGAATATGGGAAGAATGGCACAGCCTGAAAACTTCTTGTATGGAAAGGAGAAAGCCATATTGGATATTTATGTAATGGATAAAAATATGGAAAAGCGTTTAGAAGAAGTGCCTTATGGAGAAGAATCTCATGTTTTTGTACAGACTCGAAACTATGAAGAGGGAGAAATTGTAACAGTTATAGGGAAACCTTTTGATGAAGAAACAGAAGAAAAGTGTATTCTTAAAGGAGTGGTAGACAAAGAGGGAATTGCTAAAATGGAAAAAACATTTTATTTCAAAAAAAATTTAATTAAACAAGAGGGAAATTCTGTTATTGAAGGTAATGAGATAGAAGAGGATGCCATATACAAAACCTACAAAGGAAAAGACTATACCTACCAGCAGTGGCAGGATTTTGAACAAAAGCAGTGGGAATACTACCAAAGTAAACAAAAAAGAAATCGATTTTGGGATTAATTATATTAACTTTAAAAACTAAACCTTATGCCAGGAGGAGACGAAGATAAATGTATTGAAATAGGAATTAATTGCCCACCACCTCAAAAACAAGATGGTGGACTAAAGGGTACTAGTGATGGAAATCAAAAAAGACAAGATATAATAAATAGAAGACATGGTCAATATTCTTGGGAAGTAGATGGACATACAAATAAAGAATCTAAAATAATTATTAAAGTAGTGGATGAACCTATACAGGCATGGGTAGCAGAGAATCCTGATACTAAAGTTAATGCCTTGGTAGTAGGGTATAAAAAAGGGAAGAAAGATTATTTTGATGTTAATAGTTATGGTATGGTAGAACTTCCTGCAGATAATCCTAATGCATTAAATGGACAGTATACTTTTGATAAAAAAGTAATTTATGAATTTTACCAACGAAATGATGTCCCTAATAGAGTTAAGGATCAATGGGGGAAAGCTGAATATATTGCAAATATGATTAATTCTATACTAGAGTATAATAAAACATATTCAGATATTATATCTATAGGAGATATGAGGTCTCCTTCTGATGGTCCAACATATGCATCATCTAGTAAAACACATCATGCTAATTCAGGTGCCTTTGATATAAGATTTTTAGGTAAGAATGGAACAATAAAAGGAGGCGGAACTCCTAGTCAAGTTAATTTAGAAAAAACTCAATTTTTTATGGACTGTTTAGGTAAACATAGTTTTACTAGAATAATATTGAGCCATAAACTAAAAAATAAAGGATTTAAAGTATCAGGAACATTGGGGATTTTATGGGATCCTAGTACTGTTCATGATAATCATTACCATGTTGATATGGGGACTAAATTTTCTTTAAAACCAGAATAACCTATGAAAAATTATTATTTCCTTTTATTATTATTTTACTTATTTTCTTGTAAAATAAATGAAGAAAAAACAAAAATATGTCCTCCCAAAACAGAAGATATTCAATATTTACAGTATGGGAGTACAGATTTTACTTCTAATATGTTAAATAGCACATATCTTTTTAATAACAGTTTTAAAAATAGTTATAAAGTATCTAGTTCTACCAATCTATATAAAAAACTAAAAGAAAATCTTAATTTCGATGATTTATATTATTATTCTTATATAGATACAAAAGATAGCTTTGAAACATTAGTTTTATTTTATTATTCTGATTATGTAAAATCATTCTTATTAGTAACTATTAAAAATAATAAAATTATCGATATTTTAGACATCTCATCTAGTACAGGACATGTGGAAGATAATGGGTTTGAAAATTATGATAAAGAATCTGATTATAATTACACTACAAAAGATTTTTTTTCAAGTTTTAATGATAGATATTTAGCTATTTCATGCCCAATAGATACAACTACTTATTACAAAAAAGGAAGAACTCGGATATGGATAGATGAAAAAGGAAAGATACATGAGGATACCTTAGAAGTTAAACGAAATTTTATAACCACAGAAAAAAATTTAGATTGTGAATAATATAAATAGAATACTCTTTTTGATGCTCTTTTTTAATTATACTTTTATTTTTGGGCAATTTTCTAATAATCGTGTCTGTAAGGGAATAAAGGAAGAGGATATTATATCAATCAAATTTATGGATGAAAATTATGAAAATGAGCTAGAGAGCCTTGTATTTGGGAAAAAAATTAATATTGTGGTTCAAACTTGTAATTATAAGAAAGGAGAAGAAGTTACAATTATAGTAAATTATTCATATGATATAGAAGGAGAAGAAATAAAAACAGGAATAGAACATAAATTTATAGGAATTGTAGGTAAAAAGGGCATTGCAAAAATAGAAAATATTATATTAAAAAAAATTAGTGATGAAGAATTTATAATTGAAAAGAAATGACATTCCCCATAAACCAAGACACCCAATTAGAATGTTCAGAGGGAACAGAACCAACCCCAATACAAGTAACCAGCCAAAACTTTGTAAGCCTGGCAGGAAAATTACAAGCCACCGAACAAGACAAAGAAGCTAACACCAACATTATCCCCTTTGGACTATGCAAACTAAAACCCATCCCAGGAGGCTACTTACCCTGCCAACCCGCCTTAATTAAATGGCAAAATACCTCTGTTTTTACCATAGACGGAAAACAAGAACTAACCACCGATTCCTTTTGTATCTGTTCCACAGGAGGAAAAATAACTCCGCAAACAAATGCAAACAGTAGCTTTGAAAACATAAAATAATTAACCAACCTAATACCCAGAATTATAAACCTTATCCAAAAACTCCAATTCCGAATCAGGAATAAGTTTTTCAATAAGAGTTAAAAGATTATAAATATCCCAATCCCTATGCAAATGAATATTACTTTCCTTAGCTAAAATAGCACTTTGACTAACCCTCACAATAGATTTTAAAATAAAACCTAACTCCTTATAACTTTCCATATCCATCTTAGATAAAGAGGTCAAGTAATCCCCTGAACTTTCCAGTAAACCTTCTTTTTTTCTTTCCATTCCCATTTTTTTACCACAAAGAGAAACTAAAAAAGAAACCTATACCATAGAATAAGCCCTTATTAAATAGAAAAATTCCCATAAAATATCACTTTCTTTTTATTAGTATTTTCATACTTTTGCTAAAACCCTTTGTTTATGAATACAGATACAGCCTCTAAAAAAATACATCAAGGAAGAAACATAAAAAGACTAAGAGAAATGTTAGGAATCAAACAAGAATCCCTAGCCTTTGATTTAGGAGTTACCCAGTCTACCGTATCCGATTACGAACAAAAAGAACAACTAGAAGACAAAATATTAGAAAAAGTCTCTCAGGCTCTAAAAGTACCTGTAGAAGCTATTAAAAATATGAATGAAGAAACTACAAATAATTATATAAATACCTTTTATGAAAATAAAGGAGATGGTTTTTTCTCGAATAACTGTACATTTAATCCCCTTGACAAAGTAGTAGAACTATATGAAAGAATGATAAAAGATAGAGATGAATTAATAGAAAAACTATCTAAGAAGTAAATAAAATTTTTAGTCTTAAAAAAGCCC
>NZ_SELG01000007.1 GCF_007845635.1 Apibacter muscae
TTTTTTTTGAGAACAGGTACTTGACATTATAAGAAATTACAATGGAGAGTTTGATCCTGGCTCAGGATGAACGCTAGCGGGAGGCTTAACACATGCAAGCCGAGGGGTATTAGTGAGCTTGCTTACTAAGAGACCGGCGCACGGGTGCGTAACGCGTATGTAACTTGCCTTTATCACGGGGATAGCCCGAGGAAACTCGGATTAATACCGGATAACATAAACATCGGCATCGAAGTTTATTAAAAGATTTATCAGATAGAGATAGGCATGCGTAGGATTAGCTAGTTGGTAAGGTAACGGCTTACCAAGGCAATGATCCTTAGGGGGCCTGAGAGGGTGATCCCCCACACTGGAACTGAGACACGGACCAGACTCCTACGGGAGGCAGCAGTGAGGAATATTGGACAATGGGTGAGAGCCTGATCCAGCCATCCCGCGTGAAGGATGACAGCCCTATGGGTTTTAAACTTCTTTTGTATGAGAATAAACCTACTCTCGTGAGAGTAGCTGAAGGTATCATACGAATAAGCATCGGCTAACTCCGTGCCAGCAGCCGCGGTAATACGGAGGATGCGAGCGTTATCCGGATTTATTGGGTTTAAAGGGTCCGTAGGCGGATTAGTAAGTCAGCGGTGAAATCCTACAGCTCAACTGTAGAACTGCCGTTGATACTGTTAATCTTGAATAGTATTGAAGTAGCCGGAATGTGTAGTGTAGCGGTGAAATGCATAGATATTACACAGAACACCAATTGCGAAGGCAGGTTACTAAATACCGATTGACGCTGATGGACGAAAGCGTGGGGAGCGAACAGGATTAGATACCCTGGTAGTCCACGCCGTAAACGATGGATACTCGTTGTTGGGGATTAATTCTCAGTGACTAAGCGAAAGTAATAAGTATCCCACCTGGGGAGTACGACCGCAAGGTTGAAACTCAAAGGAATTGACGGGGGCCCGCACAAGCGGTGGAGCATGTGGTTTAATTCGATGATACGCGAGGAACCTTACCAGGGCTTAAATGGGAATTGCTTTATTTGGAAACAAATATTTCTTCGGACAATTTTCAAGGTGCTGCATGGTTGTCGTCAGCTCGTGCCGTGAGGTGTCAGGTTAAGTCCTATAACGAGCGCAACCCCTATCATTAGTTGCCATCGAGTCAAGTCGGGAACTCTAATGAGACTGCCGGTGCAAACCGAGAGGAAGGTGGGGATGACGTCAAATCATCACGGCCCTTACGTCCTGGGCCACACACGTGCTACAATGGCCGGTACAGAGGGCAGCTACACAGCGATGTGATGCGAATCTCTAAAGCCGGTCTCAGTTCGGATTGGAGTCTGCAACTCGACTCTATGAAGCTGGAATCGCTAGTAATCGCATATCAGCCATGATGCGGTGAATACGTTCCCGGGCCTTGTACACACCGCCCGTCAAGCCATGGAAGCTGGGGGTGCCTGAAGTTGGTGACCGTAACAGGAGCTACCTAGGGTAAAACTAGTGACTGGGGCTAAGTCGTAACAAGGTAGCCGTACCGGAAGGTGCGGCTGGAATATCTCTTTTTTAGAGTACACAAGTCAAAACCAAAGAGCTTGAAAAAAAAGTTCTTTCAGGGCTATTTCTGTTAAAAAAAGTCTATAAATAAAATATAACACCCCTTAGAAAGCCATTTGGTGGGAATCAAAGGTAAGATAAAGGATCAAAAGAGTAAGAAAAGAGATCCCAATTAGGGCGTAAGACCTAATACAGTCTCATAGCTCAGCCGGTTAGAGCGCTACACTGATAATGTAGAGGTCGGCAGTTCGAGTCTGCCTGAGACTACTAAAGGTTAGAAAGGGGAATTAGCTCAGTTGGCTAGAGCGCCTGCCTTGCACGCAGGAGGTCAAGGGTTCGACTCCCTTATTCTCCACAACAGCTTATAGTAAGAAAGTATATATTAATATATATAAAAACTTAAGATAAGTACAGTTATATTTTGAAGATCATTGACATTATTGGAATTTTATATAGAAAAAAATAAACCGAGCGATCAATTTAATAAAATTGGTCACTAAAGGAAAGAAATCGTTAAGAGCGTATGGCGGATGCCTAGGCTTCAAGAGGCGAAGAAAGACGTGGTAAGCTGCGAAAAGCTGCGGGGATCGGCACACACGACATGATCCGCAGATCTCTGAATGGGGCAACCCACTATGCAAGAGCATAGTATTCCCGTAAGGGAAGGCGAACCTTCCGAACTGAAACATCTAAGTAAGAAGAGGAAAAGAAATCAAAAGAGATTCCGAGAGTAGTGGCGAGCGAAATTGGAATAGCCCAAAAGTTTATATAATTATAGTAGAATCCTTTGGAAAGAGGAACCAAAGCAGGTGATAGTCCCTTATACGAAATAATTACATAGATGAAAATGAGTAGGGCGGGACACGTGAAATCCTGTCTGAATATGGGGGGACCATCCTCCAAGGCTAAATACTCCTTGAAGACCGATAGCGAACAAGTACCGTGAGGGAAAGGTGAAAAGTATTTCGAAAAGAAAGATGAAAAAGATCCTGAAACCATACGCTTACAAGCGGTCGGAGCACATTTATTGTGTGACGGCGTGCCTTTTGCATAATGAGCCTACGAGTTAATTTCACTAGCGAGGTTAAGTAGTTCAGCTACGCAGCCGTAGCGAAAGCGAGTCTGAATAGGGCGCTATAGTTAGTGGGATTAGACGCGAAACCTTGTGATCTATCCATGGGCAGGTTGAAGCTTTGGTAACACAAAGTGGAGGACCGAACCGGTTGACGTTGAAAAGTCTTCGGATGACCTGTGGTTAGGGGTGAAAGGCTAATCAAACTGGGAGATAGCTCGTACTCCCCGAAATGCATTTAGGTGCAGCGTTAAGAATGAGTATAATAGAGGTAGAGCTACTGATTGGATGCGGGGGTTTCACCGCCTACCAAATCCTGACAAACTCCGAATGCTATTATATGCTTCTTAGCAGTGAGGGCATGGGTGCTAAGGTCCATGTCCGAGAGGGAAACAACCCAGAGCAACAGCTAAGGTCCCGAAATGTATACTAAGTTGAAAAAACGAGGTCAAACTGCCCAGACAGCTAGGATGTTGGCTTGGAAGCAGCCATTCATTTAAAGAGTGCGTAACAGCTCACTAGTCGAGCGGTTTGGCATGGATAATACTCGGGCATAAGTATACTACCGAAGCTATGCGAAGTAATTAAATTATTTCGGTAGGGGAGCATTCTATTGGCGCAGAAGCAGTAAGGTGACTTATTGTGGAGCAGATAGAAAAGAAAATGTAGGCATAAGTAACGATAATGAAGGTGAGAAACCTTCACGCCGTAAATCCAAGGTTTCCTCAGCTATGCTAATCAGCTGAGGGTTAGTCGGGACCTAAGGTTAATCCGAAAGGAGATATCGATGGGAAATCAGTTAATATTCTGATACCGCCTGTAAATTCGATGGAGTGACAAAGTAATGACACTGCCGCGTACTGACGGAATAGTACGTTAAAGCCTGTAGGTAAATCTTTGATAGTAAAATGCGTCAGAGATGCCGAAGGTGATAGTACCAGGAAGCTTCGGTGGAATGGATAGTGCAGGTAAG
>NZ_SELG01000017.1 GCF_007845635.1 Apibacter muscae
AGTTCGATTACTCAACAATACCAAACTACAAACTTAGAACAGTTGAAAAATGAGATTGAAAATTTACATCCATTAAATCAAAGAAAAAAAAGTAAATTTGATTACCTGTCCAGTAACAATTAAAAAAATGAACACAACAGAATTAAAAAAAAGAATAAAAAAGAATGTAGATCAAGCCGATGAAAGGATGCTACGTCTGATTAATGCCATGTTTGAAAGCGAACAATCCAGTTCCCCAGTTCCCCAATGGGTGTATGACGAAATAGAAGAACAAAAAGAACAAATCCAAAACGGAGAAATTAAATTATCCGAATGGAAAGAAGTAAAACAACGATTAAAAGAAAAATATGCAATATAAGCTATTGCTAACCCCTTTTGCTGAAAGAGATTTAGACGAAGCCCTACAATGGTATAATACACAACAAGAAAAGTTAGGATTTAGATTTATTGCAACCGTTGAAGATTATTTTATAAGAATTTTACAATATCCCAAGTCTTACCCTATTAAATCTAACTCAAACAGAGAAGCTTATATAAAAAAATTCCCTTATGTTATTATTTATGGACTAAAAGAATCTACACAAGAAATTGTCATTTATCGAATATTCAATACCCATCAAAATCCTGAAAAAAAACCTAAATAAGAACTAGTCAAACAAGCTTTTTACATCCTCAATCTACCCACTTACTACCTAGATACTCCTCCCTCAAACGCTCATTGAAAAGGTATTCGTCCGCGCTCAAACCCAGTTACACAGCCCAGCACTCCAGTTGCAAGAATTCACTTACGTTTGGCTGTTTCACGTGTTTCGCTTGTCCTCATTCGCAACTTACTCGTCTGCTCCTAAAGTCGCATCCGCCGTTGCTTATAGGTTTTGCTCGCAGGCAGGTGCTTGCGCGCCACGGGGACGAAATACCCATGTAAAAAAGTAAACCACTTTTAACCCCGTTCACGGGCGGTTTATTCGCCAAAAAATAATAAGGAAGATTTATTTTATTTTTGGCAAGCCCCCACCGCCCGCGCTCGCACACTCGCTTTACTGCTCGCTAGGACGCATAAAGCTCGTTTTTAAAAACTCGCAGCCCTCTTTTATAAAAACCACGAACGTTTTTAAAAAGAACAACCGCCACCCCCGAAAGCCCAACGCCCTATGTTCTTTTTAAAATCCGTTAACCCTTTTTCTTTCAACTGAAAAAAAAGAGAACCACCTAAAAGCAGTTCTCCAAAAAAAATCTAGTCATAATAAAACACAACGATAATAAAAAAGAGAAACACAAAAAACTTAATCTACATTAACAAAAACCCCAAATACAAAAAAATATTGCCATAAAGAAAAAAAAAATATCCCCTTGTATATTTGTCCCCAAAAAGCAGAAAAAAACCAAAAATATTTACCCAAAAAAACACCCCCGAATCATATAAAAAAACAACACAAAAAAAACTAACAAGAGGGAGTGGCGGAACACCAAAAACGAAAAAACTATATAGCTGATAATCAATACAATAGGAAAAAATCATTTTAATAAAACTTATAATAAAATACCAAAAGCACCAGAAAGATAAAATACAAATAACACACAATCAATAAGATATCGCCAAAAAACAGATAAAAAAAATGTTAAGTTTTATTATAAGTTTTATCCCAAAAGCCCCTAAAAGAGCCAAAAAAAATCAGGCAGTCATTAGATTCTTACAATTGAAAAAAGAGAGTTAATTAAGCCCCAAAAACGAGTATAAAAGATACGAAAAAATAAAATAAAATAAAAATCCAATATTTTACTTTCAACTGAAAAAAAAAAAATCCTGCCCGAAAGCAGGATTATTGAAATCATAAATAAATTATAACCTTATTTTTAGTCCGATAAAGATAGATATTTTTTATTTCAAATGGAATAAAAAATTATAAATTTGAGCCAATGAAAAAGTATCTATACTTTATACTTTTAGTCCTATCTATTTGTTTCAACTGGAATAGAGTAGAAGCAAAAAGTATTCACTCGCGCGAGGCAAAAGGAAGCGCAGAGTTAGACTATAATCGTTTCCGTTACTATAGCCCCCAAACTGGACAATACATCTCCAAAGACCCCATCGGACTGGCAGGGAATAACCCGAATATGTATGCTTATACGCATGACTCCAATACGATGGTCGACTTGTTTGGATTGGATTTAATTACTGTATATAGATTTGACACAAGATCTCCTAGTGAGATTAAAGCTGGGGGAGGATTTGTTGCATACAAACCAGATGCAAATGTAGATTTATTAACTTATGCTAAGAAAAATCCTCAATCACAATATATATCTACTTCATATAGTTTACAAAGTGCTAAAGATTTCTCTAAATATCATAGTGGAGAGGGATATATCTATAAAATAGAGATCGACGATTCTAAAGGTGTAAACGTCAATGAAGTTTTAGGAGCTAAAAGTCCTTATCCTAAAGAAAATGAGTTTGCTGTATTCAAAGAAATACCTAATGAAAATATAAAAGGTCATACTCATGCTAAAGATATTACAGATATTAATGATATTAAATGGCTTTGTCCTTACTAATGCATGTAATCTAAGAAAAATGAATACTCAAGAGAATTTTCAAAGTTTTAATATTGAATGCTTAAATTCTAAAGATAGTAGGATTAAGGCAATTATTAATATTTGGACTAATAAAGAGATAAATCCAACTATTGTTGATATAGATACAAAAAAGCCATATACATATCAAGGTATATTTGAAGTAACTTATATTGAATATAAAGATTCTGAAAATGTATCCTTTTTAACTAAAGATATTAGAAAGTTTGAAGCATTTTATAAGTTATATAAGCAAACTGAAAATAAAAATATAAGGATGTTAATAAAAGGATGTAGTATTGAAAATTATATGGTCAAATTTTTAGTAAATACTCTATTCACTATGAAGTTAGAAATGGGAGTTAGAGTAGACTATTCTACACCCACTATTGGTATCTTTGAAGAAGAAGAAGATGTAAATCAAATAGCAACTGTCCAAGAACAGAAAGCATATTACCATCGATGGTTAAAAAGTATAGAAGGCTTACCTTATTAAGATTATGGAAAAAAGCTTATTAAAAGATATACTTTATGGAGTA
>NZ_SELG01000029.1 GCF_007845635.1 Apibacter muscae
TTTCTAGATTAGGGGTGCTAATAGTGACTATATCTCCAACAATAAAGGAATTTGTATAATCCTTTGAATCAAATTCAGGATTTAATTTTTTATAATTATCCTGTATACAGACAGATAATGCAAAATATTTAAGTTCTTTAATTTTATTTGTTTTTTGAGAAAATGATAAATTTATGCTAAACAAAAAAATCACTATATAAAATGCTGTTTTTCTCATTATTTTTTTACTCTGTATATACTTTGGCATATCCAAAATTTAGATAGTCATCTTCATAAGATACCCTTTCCATAAAAGTGGTTTTATTATTTATAAAAAAAAGATAGTAATTTTTCAATTCTTTCTTATCAAATAACTCTTTACAAGATTTTAATGATAATTTCTCACCCTTACTTTCTTTTTGAATATAGTTTTCAAAAAAAGATTTAGCTTTATTTCTCTTTTCATCTACAAGTCTTACTAAAACACGGCATTTCACAGAATCAACCCCGATAGGAGAGGTTCTAGTTCTTGGAGTAATAGGTTCACAAGAATTAAATAAATCGATAAATGTATTTACAAAATTAATTTCAGTAGAATCCTGGCTATATTTTTCATAACAAAGAGAACAACCCCACTCTTTAAAATCTTGGTATGCTTGTATGTCTTTAGAAAGTTTTTCAATAATTAGACGATCTTTAATGAGTGTATCCTCAGGTATGGAGATTAATTCATTTTCACTGCTGAAAGAGGGTAATTTATTTTTTTGTGAGCAGGCTATTAAACTTATTAATAAGACCAATAATATTATATATTTTTTCATGCAAATTTATTTTAATATCAATCTCCTATATTTAAATTATAAATCAGAATCTTCTTTAAGAATATTTTTAATAAATTTTCTAAGCTTTTTTGAATTATAAAATTCTATACAATTATAACATACCATATTAGCATTATTATCTTCATAGGAAGCACTAGAAGGAATTGGTTTATAAAAATCTTTTGTGTTATCATAGATAAAATTTCTAGATTAGGGGTGCTAATAGTGACTATATCTCCAACAATAAAGGAATTTGTATAATCCTTTGAATCAAATTCAGGATTTAATTTTTTATAATTATCCTGTATACAGACAGATAATGCAAAAGATTTAAGTTCTTTAATTTTATCTGTTTTTCGAGAAAATGATAAATTAGTGCTAAACAAAAAAATCCCTATATAAAATGCTGTTTTTTTCATTATTTTTTTACTCTGTATATACTTTGGCATATCCAAAATTTAGATAGTCATCTTCTTCAGATACCCTTTCCATAAAAGTAGTTTTGTTATTTATAAAAAAAAGATAGTAATTTCTCAATTCTTTCTTATCAAATAACTCTTTACAAGATTTTAATGATAATTTTTCACCCTTACTTTCTTTTTGAATATAGTCTTCAAAAAAAGATTTAGCCTTATTTCTTTTTTCAATCCCTATAAATCGTATTAAAACACGACATTTCACAGAATCAACTCCGATAGGTGTCCTTCTAATTCTTGGAGTAATAGGTTCACAAAAATTAAATAAATCGATAAATGTATTTCCAAAATTAATTTCAGTAGAATCCTTGCTGTATTTGTCGTAACAAAGAGAACATCCTAATTCTCTAAAATCTTGGTATGCTTGTATGTCTTTAGAAAGTTTTTCAATAATTAGACGATCTTTAATGAGTGTATCCTCAGGAATGGAGATTAATTCATTTTCACTGCTGAAAGTGGATAATTTATTTTTTTGTGAGCAGGCTGTTAAACTTGTTAATAAGACCAATAGTATTATATACTTTTTCATACATATTTATTTTAATTCCCAAAAATACATAGCTTTAGCACTTTTATCATAATGATTTCCTCCAAAGACCTTTTGATTTCCACCTATCCATAAAGTTACATGCCCTCCAGCTCCAAAATCTGTAGGATTTTTTGCTAACATTACATATATTTCTTTTCTATTTTCAACAGTAAGTCCAAATTCTCCTATTGAATAATTGGGACATGTTTCGCTAGTTTTCCACTGACAATAAGGACCTCCCCATGTTTTTTCCAACCATAATTTCATTTTAGAAGCAGTACTTATAAATCCTTTATCTTTCATAGGCCCCTGTCTTGCTATAAAATCTATACCAATCCCACTAATTCTTCTTAATTCTACTCCTGATAACACTAGGGCTATTGAAACTTTTGCAGCACAAGCATTATAAAGTTCATGCTTATTATCTAATAGGTGAGTATTTAAATCATAATCATCTCCATACATAGATTTATATACATTGGGTCCAAACATATCCTCCGTAGCACTTTTTTTTGGATAATTTTTATACACATCACTCCATTTAGGTCTTATCGGATTAATAGGAGGAGATTCAAATCCTTGTGCTGAAACTATTATTGCCATAATATTAATTTATTTTTGTTTAAATTTTAAAATCTTCTTCCTCTTGTTGGGGATCTTCTTTTGTTAAATTTAAAGTGTAATCTTTAAAAACATCTTTAAGTATAATTTGGTTATCTTCATCTACCACCCCAGATAACTCTAGTATATCTAATTCTTTAGCAAGTGGGGTATCATCCTCATTTTTTAAAACAAAGTCTATAGATTCTCCCGGTTTATAATTTCGAGTAAGTGCATGCAAATTCATATCTACATAGAATCTGGATTTTTCATTTAAACGAATAAAGTCATCCCCATAGGACCAAAACATCTCCACAATCTGCGGAGAGTCATCATGAATAAACTTCCCCGGTTCTGTAACCTCATTCATATCCGGAGCCTTGTATTCAATCTTATTCAGAGCCGTAATCAACGAATTACCCCCATACACATGCATATTTTTCATAGCTCCAAACTCCGTAATTCCCTTAGAATAACCAATAATTCTCTTATGAGCCAAAATATCCACATCACTCATCGCAGAAAGGTACGTATTGGTACCACTGGACAGAAATGTCTTTTTACCACTGTTTTGCGAAATATCGTTAGCTAATTATATACATATTATTTTCAGCCTTAAATAAAAAAGATAAGTAGAAAATTAAAAGCTATAATAATTTTTTCATCTATTGCAGACTTTGAAATTTATTATTCTTTAGGCTTAATTTGGAAATAAGTTCATTGATAATTTTTTAATGCACTTTCTACCCTTCCTGCTCTTCTCCATGTCCTTTCTCTTTTACGGAGATAGTTCCTCCAGTAGTGCAAGGACAAACAGAGCAATCCAGTAGTATTTTATTTCCGTTTAGCTCATCCTTTTTTGTTGTTTCAGCCCAGTTGGTAGGTACAGGTGTACACGGCAAATATCCACCCGGAATTGGTTTTAATTTACACAAACCAAAAGGCTTTATATTCACTCCCGTTTGTTTATCCGCTTCGGTAGCAATAGCATGATCGCCGATAAAAAAGAAATTTTGACTACTTACTGAAAGTTTACTTTCGGCAGTTCCTTGGTTGCATTGTAGCGTTGCAGTTTCAGTTATGGTTTGTGGCATATGCTAACTATAAAATTTAATTTATGTAAGAAGAAACTAGTAGAATAAGTAAAGTAAATAGAAATATAGCTAAAAATTTCATATCCAATAAAATCCGATTATCTATACTTTTCAGGAATCTCTTCCCCAAAAGAAGAAGTATATTCCTTAATAATTTCCCCTGTTTTTCCATTAATTTCTACATTTTGGATAATTTGGTTACTATATTTATCTAGTTTTTTAGTATCCCAGCTTATATACCAGATGGGTTTATCATTATCAATCTCTCTCCAAACTCGGGTAAGAGGATCTAGTAGGTCAATATTTTTACTTTCCATCCAAACCTTTACCTTTTCCCAAGGGTAATCTTTGTAAGGTGCATCATAATCAGTTTGTTTTGTTATATTTCCTTTTTCATTATATTCTACAACCAATCCTTTAGTAAACCCATTTGCATGAAAGGATAGAGCTTTTAGTTTACGATTTCCATTTAAATAATAATTAATTCTTAGAATAAAAGGATTATTTTTTTCTGAAACTTCCATCCAATATTCATCTTGCACATCTCTTAAAAAAAAATCTTTATTATCCTTAGTGTATTCCCATTCATTATTTTTTTGATGTTTATTAAATTCTTGTATATTAAATTTTCCTATAAGGCTATCTTTAGGTTGTATTGGAGTTGAAGAAATAGTTTCTATAGATGTACTGGTTTCTTGCTTTTGGCAGGAACAGACAATACTTAATAAGCTAAAGAATAATATACTTTTTTTCATGTTTAATTAAAATTTATCCTTCTCTATCGAATGTTTCTGAAGATTCCTTAATAATTTTACCTGTTTTTCCATCAATTTCCACATTATAAGTAGTTTGTGTACCTACTTCATTCAATGGAATACTCCAGCTTATATACCAAATAGGCTTGTCATTATCATTGTTTCTTCCTACGGAAGTAAGAGGATCCATTAAATCAATATTTTTACTTTCCATCCAAACCCTTACCTTTTCCCAAGGGTAATCTTTGTAAGGTGCATCATAATCGGTTTGTTTTATTATATTTCCCTTTTCATCATAATCAGTCCAAATTCCTTTATTAAAACCATTTCCATGAAAATAATTTCCTTTAGTTTTAATAATTCCTTTTGTATTAAAAAATTTATATGTACTAAAAGGGTATTTTAAGTAATTAATATCCACTACATATCCATCTCCCTCAATGTAAGTTTCTCTAATTTCATTTCCATCTTTATCTATATATTCCCATTCATCGTTTTTTTGATGTTTATTAAATTTTTGTATATTAAAATTTCCCATAAGGCTATCTTTAGGTTGTATTGGAGTTGAGAAAATAGTTTCTATAGATGTACTGGTTTCTTGTCTCTGGCAGGAAGAAAGTAGTAAAGTAAATAGAAATATAGCTAAAAATTTCATATCCAATAAAATCCGATTATCTATACTTTTCAGGAATCTCTTCCCCAAAAGAAGAAGTATATTCCTTAATAATTTCCCCTGTTTTTCCATTAATTTCTACATTTTGGATAATTTGGTTACTATATTTATCTAGTTTTTTAGTATCCCAGCTTATATACCAGATGGGTTTATCATTATCAATCTCTCTCCAAACTCGGGTAAGAGGATCTAGTAGATCAATATTTTTACTTTCCATCCAAACCTTTACCTTTTCCCAAGGGTAATCTTTGTAAGGAGCATCATAATCAGTTTGTTTTATTATATTTCCTTTTTCATCATAATCAGTCATAACTCCTCTAATAAAAGCATTTCCATGAAATTGAAAACTTTTTTGAGCAATGTTGCCATTAGGATAAAAATATTTATTAATGTCAAAAATATTTTTATTATTTGTAATTTTTATAATATAGCCTTCATTTCCATCTTTTATATTTCTAATTTCATTTCCATCTTTATCTATATATTCCCATTCATCGTTTTTTTGATGTTTATTAAATTCTTGTATATTAAATTTTTCCATAAGGCTATCTTTAGGTTGTACTGGGGTTGAGGAAATGGTTTTTATAGGTTTACTGGTTTCTTGCTTTTGGCAGGAAATGCACACAGGAATTACTAAAATAAAAAAAAGATATTTTTTCATAATTTATTCAGGTTTTACTTGCGAATGTTTTCTAATTAAATCCCACTGCCATTTCCAGGTAGCATAGCGGGTGGCGGTATAATCCATAATATTTTCTGTTTTTTTAGGAAAGGTAAAAGTACTATCATTATCAAAAGTATGGTATAAGCCCAAGCCATGCAATAATTCATGAACCAAGCAAGTAGGCTTCCTGCTGGCATACTTGTAAACCAAAGCAAAATAGGAAGGAATTTCAAAAACCTCTCCACCGGTACCCGGGCAAGGAAGATCGAATATATAAATAATAAAGGCTCCCGGATATTTTCCTGCTAAGTTATAATTACTTATCATGTAAGTATGTAATTTTCCTCTTCCAGAAGAATCATGTCCATAAACAAGCTGTCCCCCTCTTATAAAAGTTCGTTCAAAAATACGGTTATTACGAAGATCAACGGAATTATCAATAATTATATTGGGAGTAATTAAAGCCTGTCCTAAATATTTTTTTAGTTTGGCTTCTTCTCCTGTTATTTTACCAGTTTCTCCGGTTTTTGATTTATTAATAATATTTGTTTTCACAGGAGCTAATACAATATCTATTTTACGCCGGTCTACCTTTCCGTTTTTATGTATTTTTAGTCTACCTGCCAGTTTTTCATCGGCATAAACATCAATGTATTGGTCAGCATTAAAGGTCTTTATACATTTTACAGTTAAATAATCGGGTAAGGTGTGTTTTCCTTTGGTTTTGGTGGTTATTTCTGTTTTATTTAATTGAAAAAGGGTTTTGTCGTACTTAAATTCCAGTTTTTTAGGAGGTTCTTCTATATGCAATTTCAAACTAAATTTAGCTGTTTTATCTTTAAATAAACTAGCCCAGGGTACAATGTAGAAATCCTTAGTAAAGGGAACAGATAATACATTGTACTTTTTTAAAAGTTTGGTATATTCTGCACTGTCCGGAACAATGTTATTTCCGTAATTATTATTGGAAATTTTACCACCATCTCTATTTTTTCCTACTATATCTTTATACGCTTTGGTATCTCCCGGGTTTCTTCCAGTATCGCCCAAACGCATCCAGTCAAAACCAAATTCTCCATCCCAGTTATTATGCGGGCGAAACTGAACTGTACATTTCGCTTCTATTTTGTATTGTTGAGGGGTGTAAACATCAGCTTTATTACTAAGCGCATTTTTGGTTTCCCCTCTAAACTCTGCAATACCCTTAGAATTTAGAGTTGCTAATTCATCGGAATGTAAAAACAGCTTTTGTCCCCCCTGTACATAAGTTTCCGGGCTTTCCAGCTTTATTTCGTTTTGCGAGTTTATCAAAGCCTTTCCTGCCTGGGTATGGTAATAATCGCTTACCAATTGTTGCATAAAAGGAGTATTGACCAACATTTTTTCAAAAGCTTCCGATAGCATTTTTTGCCCGGCACGCAGAGTTAGGTTTTTCTCCGCCTCAATATTAATATAAGGCGCCAAAATATTAATAATATCCAAAGCCCTTAAGGTAAGCGTATCCTTATCAATCTCAATATGCAGTTGGTTACCCTTACGATCCGCAAGAACAATATTCTTCAGCTCCTCAAACTCCAGCTTTTCCCCCTGCTTCGTTTTCAAAACCTTAAACCGATTATCTTCTGTTTGGTAGTTGCTAATCTGGCTACCATTATTCAAAGAACCCGTAACCACAGGAAACTCCGCATTTCCCCTGCGGAAAGAAACCAAAACCTCTTCTCCCTTTTCCGGCATTAAGTGTAAACCCCGATCTTGCCCCGCATATCCCTGCACCAATCGCACCCAAGGAGTTAATTCACTCTCGCCCTTTTGCCAGAAAAACCGAAGCCTTACCCGGTTCATTTTCAGCGGATCATCCACCTCCGCCACCACTGCACTTTGGTCATCTGCCCGAGGATAAGCATTCTCATCCCAATACGGAGCAATCAGCTGTTCCCTAGGTATAGCAGAAAACTCATTCCTATACCCATGCGTATCATAAGTATGTTCTATTTTTTGAATTAAATAACTTTCAATAGGAACCTTCTTTCCATTCTCAAAGGTTTGTATTTCCGGAATATGCGCCAACATTTTTGCAATATCACCCAAACGCAAACCCGGTTGCGTGGTTTTAGCCTCTACCCATACCAAATTTTCTAAGGCTGATTGCTGTATTTTTAGTTTATTTTGTTGTTCTATATCTTGGTCTTCACTTAAAGCATCAAAATAAAAAGAAGTTTCAGAAGAAGGGTATATTTTTTTAGCTTCTGTAACGGCATGATGTAAAAAAGGATTGACCAAATACAAAGAATTACTAGGCGCAAAAGTTTTACTATTTAAACTTTGAACAGACGCCGCAGATGGATAATAGTTCTCACGAATAGAATGCTGGGGGGCAACCCCGGTACTTATTTCGTATTCCAAATAATCTTGACCCTCATAAATAGGTGTTCTTCTTTGGTTGCCTCTACCAAAAATCAGTTGCGAGCCATTCCAGAAAAAGTATTCACCGTAACGGATGGCTAGTCTTTGCATAAAAGCAAAAATAGTCTCGTTATACGAAACCGTATAAGGAATAAGAGAAGAATAGTTAGGCTCGCAAATAAATTCCACCCGATCCCCCGAATATTCAGAAAAAGCTTTGTTTAAAATTTCTTTTAAAGATTGATTTAGATAGCTTCTGCATCTTTTTTGAGTATCCAGTAATACAGAAAAAGATTTAGCCTCAATTACAATAAAAGGATATTTATTTTTCTTCTTATAATTTACCCGAGTAACTACTCCTGTATAAAGAGCAATTGTTTCTCCTTTTTTACGGAATTGTATAGATAAATTAGAACCTAACAGCTGTTTAGAATTACTTAGCGGATAAGCGTCTTTATCCCCAAAAGCTTCGCTAGGGCAAATTAAATGATAAGTAGTATGAGAGAGCATTTCCTGAGAAATCTTTACCTCTATGGAATTTCTTAAAGAAATTTCCTTTCCGTTCAAAGTAACCACCGCTGAAGTATCAGAAAAATCTCCGTTTCCCTTACGGTGATACACATACGGGGAATTTGTATGATCCATAATAGTTAGTAATGTAAATTTTTGAGTTAGATAAAAACGATTAGATCACCCAATCGTTATGGAATTCTAAATGATTAAATTTTAGTTTTTGAGCAACAATAACAAAGGATATATGCATAGGTACATTTCCAACGGAGTTAAACTTCTCTTTATAACGAATACAAAAAGCTTTTTTGAATTCAATTCTTAGTTGTCTGCTCATCCCGTCCCTGCGATAAAATTCAACGTAGCCTTCTTTTTCTTTGTCTCTGGCAAGTATCCATTCCAATAAACCTACATGACCACGGCTTTCAATGGTTAATTTTATTTTACCGCCAACCACTTCTCCGGAGGGTTTAAAAGTGGGATCGGTTAATTTGTCAAATTGGTATTTACATTTTAAAATGGTATAGGTTTCTCCATCTAAAAATAATTTTGCGAGGAATGATGACATAATTTATAATTAAGATTATTTTGCTAAGATATAAATTATATCCTAATGTAAAATAATAAACATAAAATTTATAATTATAAATTGAGATTTCTTAATTTGCTAGTACTTTTCTTTTTTAATCAAAGAGTTTAATGTTTGTAATACATGATATTACTTAAAAAATATATATAAAATCTGAACTAAAATTAAAGAAGAAAGTGAAACATAAGGTTTTAGTATTTATAGAAATTATAAAATTAAATGCTTTAAGTTTAAGGTAAATTTTATTTCATTTATCTTTTTCAGAAGTTCTATTTATTATACAGATACAGAAAATAATCGTATAAAATAATTCTCTGCTTTTAGTGGTATTTTCATAGATAAGCTAAAATCCTTTGTTTATGAATACAGATATAGCTCCTAAAAAAGTACATCAGGGAAGAAACATAAAAAGACTAAGAGAAATGCTGGGAATCAAACAAGAATCTTTAGCCTTAGATTTAGGAGTCACCCAGTCTACGGTATCAGATTATGAACAAAAAGAACAATTGGAAGATAAAATATTAGAGAAAGTCTCTCAGGCTTTAAAAGTACCTGTAGAAGCTATTAAAAATATGAATGATGAAGCTACTATCAACTACATTAATACTTTTAATGATAAGGTAGAATCTTTTAATTCATATAATTGCACTTTCAATCCACTAGATAAAGTAGTTGAACTTTATGAAAGAATGATAAAAGATAGAGATGAATTAATTGAAAAGTTATCTAAATAAATAATTTAAAGATTTTTTTATATAATATTTAAGGAGGAGGTTTAATTACATCCTCTTTTCTTTTTTTATAAAAATAAAAATCGTTGTCTAAATATTGTCTAAATCAAGAAACAAAAAATCGCAAACAATTAGTATATAATTATTTACGATTCTATTTTGTGATCGCGAAAGGATTCGAACCTTTGACCGTCTGCTTAGAAGGCAGATGCTCTATCCAGCTGAGCTACGCGACCGAACTATAAAAAAGTCGGGGTGACAGGACTCGAACCTGCGACCCTCTGGTCCCAAACCAGATGCGCTACCACCTGCGCTACACCCCGAAAATCTTCCCAGCGGAGAGTGTGGGATTCGAACCCACGCGGCAGTTTCCCGCCGACAGTTTAGCAAACTGCTCCGTTAACCACTCCGGCAACTCTCCTTCAATAATAATCAATTCAAATATTGATTAAATGGAGTGCAAAAGTAATTGTAAGTTTTAAATTATGCAAATTTTTTTTAAGTTTTTTAATCAACCCCTTTTATCAAAGATTTTTTTATATTTTTGTTAGATAAAAATAAATACATGAAATTTATACTGAAGTTACTGATCTGCACCTTTGTGTTAACTCTAATTATAACCAGTTGTAGCACTCAAGAAAAAGTGATTGTTAAAACGAAAACAGTACACGACACTATATACGTAACTGATGTTGACCCAAAATATCATTTTGTTGAACAGGCAAACCTTAAAGATTACATTATCTCTAAAAAAAATTTTCCTTCTGTTGCTTCTAACCATAGAGTAAAATTTATTGTACTGCATTACACAGTTTCTGATTATCCAACCTCAGTGAAAATTTTGGCAAAAAAAGGCAATGTTAGCTCTCATTATTTAGTGAATGATTTGCCTAATGATTCAATTGATTTATTAGTCAGCGAGAATCAAAGAGCTTGGCATGCAGGAATTAGTTCGTGGGGAAATGCGGTAAATTTAAACGATACTTCCATAGGTATTGAAATAGTTAATAGTGGATATAAAAAGATAGGAGATTCTATGGTTTTTCAACCTTTTCCTAACTACCAAATAAAAAAAGTGATTTCCCTTGTTAAAAATATTGCGGAGCGTTACGATATAGACCCAGTTAATATTATTGGACATAGTGATATCGCTCCTTTACGTAAACAAGACCCAGGTCCGGCTTTTCCATGGGAAAAATTATACAAAGAACACCAATTAGGGGCTTGGTACGATGAAAAAGATAAGCTCTATTTCTTAAATATGTATGAGCCTGATATTGCTCCTTACAATTCTGTTTTAGAATTTCAGAAAGCTCTAAAAAAATATGGTTATTCTGTGAATTTAACCGGAGTTTATGATAAAAATACAAAACTTGTTACTAGAGCTTTCCAGTGGCATTTTAGACCGCAAAAAGGAGATGGCATAATTGATGCAGAAACTTGGGCTATTTTACAGGCTTTAAATAAAAAATATAGAACTAAATAAATTTTATGACCGAAGTGCCTTTTAAATCTGGATTTGTAAACATTATAGGCAAACCGAATGTGGGTAAATCTACCTTAATAAATCTATTAATGGGAGAAAAATTATCCATTGTTACTTCCAAAGCACAAACTACGCGTCATAGAATTTTTGGTATTTGGAATGATGCCAATGTTCAAATTATTTTTTCTGACACCCCAGGTATTATTCAAAAGCCCGCCTACGAATTGCAGGAAAAGATGAATGAATTTGTTAAAGATTCCTTCCATGACGCTGATATTCTTCTATATTTAACTGAACTTAGGGATGAAAAAAATCCTTCTGAATATTTATTAAATAAAATAAACAGCTCTAAAGTTCCAATCCTGGTATTACTAAATAAAGTTGATAATTCTAAAGATTCAGAACAAATTTCCCAAGCGGTTGAAATTTTACATGAGCAAATTCCGACTGCAGAAATTCTACCAATTTCTGCATTACACAGTTTAAATACCGATTTAATTATACCGAAAATTATTAGTTTATTACCCGAATCTCCTCCTTATTACGATAAAGATCAATTTACAACTCTATCTGAAAGATTTTTTGTAAACGAATGTATCCGTGAAAAAATTCTTCTACATTATAAAAAAGAAATTCCTTATTCCGTAGAAGTTGTTACAGAAAGTTTTAAAGAAGAAGATAACATGATTCGTATAGAATCAGTAATATACGTTGAAAGAGAAACCCAAAAAGGAATATTGATTGGACATAAAGGAGAAAAAATTCAAAAAGTTGGTATAGAAGCTCGATTGGATTTAGAAAAATTTTTTGATTCTCGAATATTTTTAAACCTATTTGTAAAAGTTAAAAAAGACTGGAGATCTAATGATAAAGATTTAAAAGCGTTTGGGTATTCCAATTCATAATGGCAAGAATTTTTTCCTCTTACTTTGCTATTCTTTTATTTCTTGTATTTAGTTGTAGAAGTAGTAATAATAATCCTAATACATCTGAAAAGAAAACTTTTCTTTTGCAGCAACAATTAATAAAACACAAAATCACTGAAGATATCCCTTATAGAATTGAAGTAGATTATAGCAAAGATTCCATCCTTATAAATAATATTTTCAACGATGAAAAAATTATTTCGTATAAGTTACATTCTAGGAATAAAGAATATTATATTAATAATAGCTTTTCGAATGGTAAATCTTACTTATTTTTAAAAAATCAAGGACCAGATAGTTGTTATTCTCTAACTCTTGCTAAGGATGAAAAACTAAACTACGAATATTATTCTAAGTCCAATGAAATTGATTTATGCTTTTCTAATTTGAAACAAGGGAATTTTTCAACTACCATCCGTTTGAATCCCTATGGCTCAATTTCCCACAATGAAATATTTTTCTATAATAAACATTACAAGTTTTATAAAATAGCCCTCCGTTTAAATAATCAAATTTACTGGTATCTACCCTAACATTTATAGTAAACCTAAAGATATTTATAGTAAATCAATTTTATAGATTCCTTTTTTTGATCTATATTACTATCTTTGTGAAAAATTGAATTTCCGTATTGTCATGAATAAATATATTAAGTTAGTTATTGCAGTTGCTATCATTGGTCTAGGCATATATTTAATGTTTAACAGAAATATAGGTTTAGGAATCGTTATGATCCTTTTATCTGCAATTCCTATTTTATTATTTTTTAGAAATGAATATATTTTATTGGCTTTTTGGAAATTGCGAAAGCAAGATCTTGCTGGCGCTCGCTCTTGGTTAAATAAAATAACCAATACCAAAGGACAACTTGTTCGAAAACAATTGGGATATTATAATTATTTAATGGGTATTACAGAAGCTGAAAAAAACCCAGCTAAAGCAGAGGGTTTTATGAGAGCTGCCTTAGATTATGGTTTAAGTTTTAAGCACGACAGAGCTTTAGCTACTCTAAATATAGCTGCCGGTGCTATGATGCGCGGAAATAAATTGGAAGCTGAACGTTTATTAAATGAAGCAAAAAAATTGGACAGTTCTAATATGCTGGGAGATCAAATTAAAATGATGAAGGAACAAATGAAAAGGGTTAACGTTTCTAGAAGCAATATGATAAACCCAAATATGAGAAGCCGATCTAAATTTATGAGGTAATCTTCAATTTTTAATATTGTATCAAGCTTTAAAATAAAATTATTTATCAAGAATCATAAAAAGCTAAAATAATAATCAATGATTGCGTTAATTTTCAATTAAATAGAATTCAATCTCTGATTATTGTTTTAATTCTTATTTTATCTATCGTTCAAAACTTAAAGCCTCTCCTCTAACCTGATTAATAGTACCATTATCAAAAGCTAATTTTCCATTTAAAAAAGTCTTTTCAATAGAAGTTGTAAATGTTTTTCCTTCCAATGGCGACCATTTGCATTTAGATAAAATATTTTCTTGAGTTACTGTATAAGGTTTATTAGGATTCACTAATACTAAATCGGCATAATAACCTTTACGTATATAACCTCTTTTATAAATTTGAAATAGTTCTGCCGGTGCATGACACATTTTTTCAACTATTACTTCTTTTGTAATTTTATTTTGTTTAACTAGCTCCAACATAATTTGTAAAGAATGTTGAATTAGAGGTCCACCGGAAGCTGCTTGTAGACATCCTCCTTCTTTTTCATCCACTAAGTGAGGAGCATGATCCGTAGCAATAACATCTAATCTACCCTGTTTTACTGCTTCTAAGATAGCCTCTCGGTCTTGCTTGGTTTTTACTGCCGGATTCCATTTAATTTTAGAACCTAAGGTTTCATACTCCGCATCTGTAAACCAGAGGTGATGAACACAAGCCTCTCCGGTTACTTTTTTCTGAGATAAAGGTTTGTTTTCAAATAAACTTAATTCCTTTTCTGTTGATAAATGTAAAATATGAAGACGGGTTCCACATTTATGAGCTAATTCTACTGCTTCGGAAGAGGATGCATAACAGGCTTCTGCACTTCTTATCAGAGGATGGTAAGAAATAGGAATATTCTCTCCAAATTTTAATTTATATTTTTGGATATTAGATTTAATAATTTCTTCACTCTCACAATGAGTAGCTATCAACATTTCAATCTCTGAAAAAATAGTCTCAAGGGCTTTTTTATTGTCTACCAACATATTCCCAGTGGAAGAACCCATAAAAATTTTAATACCACAAACTTCTTTAGGATTTACTTTTTTTAATTCCTTTATGTTATCATTGGTTGCTCCCATAAAGAAGGAATAATTGGCGTAAGATTTTTGTGAAGCTAATTCAAATTTATAATTAAGCGCATCAATTGTAACAGTTTGTGGGTTTGTATTAGGCATTTCCATAAATGAAGTTACCCCTCCTGCTATTGCAGCCTTGCTTTCACTTTCTATATTTCCTTTATGTACCAAGCCGGGCTCCCGAAAGTGTACTTGATCATCTATAACTCCAGGGAGAAGCCATAAACCTTCCGCATCAATGATTTGGGATTGATTGATTATTTGTTCAGGTATTTCTTCTGAAAAGTAAATAGCTGAAATAATATTATCTTTAAGTAGTACAGAACCTAGTAAAGATTTGCCCTCATTGATTAGGGTTGCATTTTTGATTAGAATCATGGTTTAATTATTTTAATGCCCTGCAGTTTTAGAAAAAAGATTTATAATTACAACTCCTATAATTATAAAGAGAATTCCTATAATGGCTGGTGTATCCAACTTTTGTTTATACAATACAAATCCCGCACCGCTTATCAAAACGATCCCTATTCCCGCCCATATGGCATAAGCAATACCAATAGGTATCGTTTTGATAGCTTTATTTAATGCAAACAAAGCAACAAAAAATAATAGGAAAAATATAATTGAAGGCTTCCATTTAGTAAAACCTTCCGTTTTAGGTAAAGTAGATGTTGCCGCTACTTCAAAACAAATTGCCATAAGCAAGTATAAATATGATTTCATACGGGTTAGAATAATTCTGATTGATCTCCTTTAAATTTAACTTTTTTACCTAAATGTTTGTAAGCCTTTTCTGTTACTTCTCTACCTCGAGGTGTTCTCATTAAATATCCTTCTTGAATAAGAAACGGCTCGTAAACTTCTTCTAAAGTTCCTGGATTTTCACCCACCGAAGTAGCTATCGTAGTTAATCCCACAGGTCCGCCTTTAAATTTTTCAATGATAGAACTTAAAATTTTATTATCCATTTCATCCAACCCGTGTTGATCTACTTTTAAGGCTTCAAGCCCTATATCTGCTATTTTTAAATCAATTTTCCCATTGCCTTTAATTTGTGCAAAATCCCGAATTCTTCTTAATAGAGCATTGGCAATTCGAGGTGTTCCTCTACTTCTAGATGCAATTTCAATAGCAGCTTGTTGCTCAATCGGCATGTTCATAATGCGTGAACTTCTTTCAACAATGGTACTTAATAATTCCGTGTTGTAATATTCAAAACGGAAATTTATTCCAAAACGAGCACGTAAAGGTGCAGTCAGTAATCCGGAACGCGTGGTGGCTCCTATTAAGGTAAATGGATTTAAATTAATTTGAACGGAACGTGCATTTGGACCACTTTCTATCATAATATCAATTCTATAATCTTCCATAGCAGAATATAAGTACTCTTCTACTACTGGAGATAATCTATGAATTTCGTCAATAAAAAGCACATCATTTTCTTCTAAACCGGTAAGTAATCCGGCAAGATCTCCAGGTTTATCTAATACTGGGCCGGAGGTAATTTTAATACCTACCCCCAATTCATTCGCTATTATATTTGCTAAAGTAGTTTTTCCTAAACCCGGAGGCCCATGTAACAAAACGTGATCTAAAGATTCATTTCTAAGCTTTGCAGCTTTAACAAAAATCTCTAAATTATCCATAATATGGGTTTGCCCCGTAAATTCAAAAAAATTCTTGGGACGTACCTGCTCTTCCTGAGCCAATTCTTCTCCGGTATATTTATTTTTATCAGGATCTAATAAATCAGACATGATGTAAATTTAAAACATCTTTATAAAGAAAAAAATATTATTATTTAGTATTTTACAACTGTCTAGCATATATTATAATTAATAAAAAGACAACTACAAAAAAGCTTGGAATAATCAACACATAAATTATAAATAACTATTTATATTACATTTACAGAAATTGATTTGCTTGATATTATAAAAAAACTACCAATCCTATCTTCAATTGTTTTATTATTAGAAGCCTAAAAAATAAAAATTTTCTTACAAATTTTATTAATTAAAAGTTTTTAATGATTAGAAACTACTTTTAATCCTATGATAGAAGCAATAAGAGTAGTAACAAAAAAGATTCTCCAAAAAGTAGCCGGTTCTTTAAAAACTAGAATACCCATTAAAACAGACCCTACCGCTCCAATTCCAGTCCAAACGGCATAGGCGGTACCTAAAGGTAAGGTTTGGGTAGCTTTCATAAGTAATCCCATACTTGCAAATAAGCAAATCACAAAAATAGTATACCATAAATAACTAGAATTTCCTTGAGATTCTCTTGCTTGTCCTAAACTATAGGTAAAGCCTACTTCAAATAATCCACCTACGATTAAAATTATCCAATTCATTACACAATTTTTAGAAGTGCAAATTTCCAAAAAATCCTAGAAAACATTTTTTACATTTGTTAAAAAATGAAGTTTATTAAAATTTTTATAGGAAAATATGCATTTATCCACCATAATAACTTCTATATACAATATCCCAAATGCCTCGTTAGATAAGATTGTACAGCTATCTGAAGAAATAAAATATCCAAAAAAATATTTAATTAGCGAGGAAGGTACTATTAAGAATTCAACTTATTTTTTATCTAAGGGCTTAGTTCGAGCATTTAGTACGATTAATGGTAAAGAAACTACCTTCTGGATAGGTACTGAAGGTCATGTAATATGTTCCATGAGGAATTATGTGGAAAATAAGCCTAGTTACGAAAGCATTGAAACCCTTGAAAACTGCTTACTGTATAAAATAAATAATCTATCTCTTGAAAAATTATTTCTTGAAGATATTCATATTGCTAATTGGGGGAGAAAATTTATTGAAAAGGAAATTATAAAAACCGAAAATCAATTAATATTTCAACTGTTCCATTCAGGAAGGGAAAGATACCAGTATTTGCTAAAAAATCATCCAGAACTTTTGCAAAGAGTACCTTTAGGAATTATTGCCTCCTACTTAGGCATGTCACAAGTATCCTTAAGTAGAATTAGGGCAAACAAATAATTGTGTAATTCTTGTTTAAAAACACACATAAATTCAAAACTAACTTTCATATTTTTAGTTTAGAAAATAAAAATTCACTAAAATTGTATTTAAATGAAGAAAATCTCATGAAAGTAGTTAAGTTTGGAGGAACCTCAATGGAATCCAGTCAAAGCATCCGTAGGATAATAGATATTTTACAACACAAATACTCGCAAGGAGAAAAGTTTATCGTTGTTTCTTCTGCCATGAGTGGAGTTACAAACTTACTAACCCAACTTTCGGAACAAGCAGCTACTGGAATCAATTTTAAAGATGAACTTAAAGACCTTGAAAAAAGGCATTTTACAGTTATTAAAGATTTAATTGAAGTTAAATACCAGAACCCTGTTCTAACTCAAATAAAAATTTATATCAATGAGCTTGAGGATCTCTTACAAGCGGTACTAAACCTTAGAGAATTAAGTTTACAGAGCAAAGACTTTATTTTAAGCTACGGTGAGAAGTGCTCCACTTTTTTACTTAGCCAAATTGCCAAACAATATTTTCCTAATAGCCTATTTGTTGACACTTCTACTTTAATAAAAACCGACGATTATTTTGGGAATGCAAAAGTAGATTTCCCGGAAACTGAAAAACGAATCCAAGAATTTTACACGAATAATAAAGATAAAATATTATTTGCAACCGGCTTTATTGCTTCCACCAAAGACAACAGAATTACAACTCTTGGGCGTGGAGGTAGCGATTATACAGCAGCCATTTTAGCTGCTTCTATTGATGCTGATGAAATTGAGCTATGGTCTGACGTTGATGGTATGCTAACAGCAGATCCTAAAATTGTAAAAAAAGCCTTTCCTCTTGCTGAGGTTTCATATACAGAAGCAATGGAATTGTCTTACTTTGGAGCTAAGGTCATTTATCCTCCAGCTATGATTCCTGCTATTAGCAAAAAAATTCCAATTACTCTTAAAAACACTTTTAATGTTGATTTTAAAGGTACCCAAATAAAAGAAACAGTTCAAAAAAATTCCTATCCTATTAAAGGAATTTCCTCTATAGATCATGTAAGTTTAGTAAACGTAACCGGTAGTGGCATGATTGGAAAAGTTGGATTTAGTGGTAAATTATTTTCACTTTTAGCAAGAGAAAATATAAATGTTATTCTTATCACTCAATCTTCATCCGAGCATAGTATAACTTTTGCCATTGAGCCTCAAGACATTTCAAAAGCCCAAGAGGTTTTCAATCGTGAATTTGAACTTGAAATTGAAACCCATAAACTAAATCCACTCACTGTTGAGGAAAATCTTTCTATATTAGCCATTGTAGGAGAAAATATGAAACAAACTCCTGGGATTTCCGGCAAATTTTTTCATGCCTTAGGGAGGAATGGAATTAATATTCACGCCATTGCGCAGGGTTCATCGGAGTACAATATCTCTGTCATAATAAAAAACAAAAATATTTCTAAAGCTCTCAATGCTGTTCATGATGTTTTCTTTATTGAATTAACTAAGACTCTGCATGTTTTTAATGTGGGTACGGGTAATATTGGTTCCACGTTATTTAAACAAATTGAAAAGCAAAGTAAATATCTTAGAGAAAATAATGATATTGAAGTAAAAATTGTAGGTATTTCCAACTCCCGTAAAATGTTTATTAACGAAGATGGAATAGATTTAGAAAATTGGAAGAATATTTTAGAGGAAAGTGGCGAAAAGGTAACTTTAGAAAAATTTACAGAAAAAATTAAACAATTAAATCTGTCCAATTGTGTGTTTATAGATAACACCGCCAGTCCTGAAACTAGTAAATTCTACCAACAATTATTTCAATCCAATGTTTCTGTAGTTACTTGTAATAAAATCGCCAATTCTTCTTCTTTCGATGAGTATAACTTACTAAGAAATACGGCAAGGAAACGGGGTGTAGATTTTTTCTATGAAACCAACGTAGGTGCCGGTCTTCCCATTATAAGAACGTTAAAGGATTTAATGACTAGCGGAGATCAAATCATAAAAATTGAAGCTATTTTAAGCGGAACCATTTCTTATATTTTTAATAATTTTAAGGGTGATGCAACTTTTCATGATGTTGTGAAGAAAGCACAAGAATTGGGTTTTACTGAACCTGATCCTAGGGATGATTTAAGTGGAAAGGATTTTATGAGAAAAATGATGATACTTTCTAGAGAGTTAGGCAACCCAACAGAAGAAAGAGACATCAAACTCGGGGAAATTCTTCCGGAAAGTTGTATAAAAGCTCCAACCGTTGAGGCTTTTTATGAAGAATTAAAGAAATCTGAGGATTATTTCAATCAAATAAAAAAACAAGCAGAAAATAATAATCAAGTTCTAAGATACATTGGTAAACTTGAAAATGGTGAAGCTACTGTTCGTTTAGAAATGGTTGATTGTAATCACCCATTCTACAACCTTACCGGCAGTGATAACATTATTTCATTTACCACTGAACGATATAAATCTAATCCTTTAGTAATTAAAGGTCCTGGTGCTGGTGCAGAGGTTACTGCGGCCGGGGTTTTTGCAGATTTAATTAATGTAGGAGCTAATTAATATTTTCAAAAATATTTTATTGATAAAAGGGTTTAAATAAAGCTTTAAACCCTTTATTTATTAAACATCAGTTTTTAATCTATTGTATAGTTCCATAGATTTACTATAACTTTGTAAAATACGTTTACCATTGTAAAATTCTAAATATCTTGAATGAAAGAAAAAGATAGTATCCATGTTTTTGCCCCAGCAACTTCTGCAAACTTCATTTGTGGCTACGATATTTTAGGCTTAGCTCTTGAAGAACCTGGCGATGAAGTGAAACTAACTCGCGTAAATACTCCTGGAGTAGTTATAAAAAAAATAACCGGAGATGAAGGACTATTACCCACCGATCCTAAAAAAAACACTGTGGGTGCATGTATTGAAATGGTTTTGCAACATCTTAACAGAGAAGATTTAGGTATAGAAATAGAACTAAACAAAAAAATGCCTATTGGAAGTGGTTTGGGATCTAGCGCCGCTAGTACAATTGCTGGATTGTTTGCAATCAATCAATTGCTTGGAGAGCCATTGACCAGGCAAGAACTTCTCCCTTTTGCTTTAAAAGGAGAAGAATTGGCTTGTGGATATGGGCATGCAGATAATGTGGCTCCTTCATTATTGGGGGGCATTACACTTATCAAAAGTTACCATCCTTTGGAAGTTATTAATTTACCTACCCCTAAGGAACTATGTTGTTCTATTATTTTCCCACATGTAGAAGTACCCACGCGCGCTGCTAGGCAAATATTAAGAACACAAATAGAATTAAAAAATGCGGTTCACCAATGGGGGAATATTGCAGGACTAATTTCAGGTTTATTTTTAGAAGATTATGGGCTTATTTCTAGATCTTTAGAAGATAAATTGATTGAGCCTATTCGGTCTATCTTAATTCCAGAATTTGACCAGATGAAAGAAATAGCTAAAGAACTTGGAGCTTTAGGTTTTGGCATTTCAGGCTCTGGCCCTTCTGTCGTAGCTTTCACTAAAGGGTTAGGTAAGGCTAAAGAAATTACCGAAGCTTTACAATTACAATTAAAAAATAAACAAATAGGAAGTAACGGCTATTCCTCTAGGATAAATACCCATGGCGCTATCGTTATTAAATAATTTCCTTAAAAAACAGTTTAATATGAAGTTATACAGCACTAATAATAAAGATTTAAGAGTTTCTTTTAAAGAAGCTGTTTTCAACAGTTTTCCGATTGATAAAGGCTTGTATATGCCCGTTGAAATTCCTCAATTATCCTCTGATTTTATAAATAATATAGATCGTTATAATTTCCAAGAAATAGCTTTTCTAGTCACTCAAGCATTTTTAGGAAACGAAATCCCGGAAGAAGATTTAAAAAAAATCATTGAAGAGGTTATAAATTTTGAAGCTCCGGTAGTACCGCTTTCAAACGAATTAGGAGTTTTAGAACTATTTCACGGACCTTCTTTAGCCTTTAAAGATTTTGGTGCAAGATTCATGAGCCGTATTATGGCTTATCTCTCAGATAAAAATGATAAAACCTTGGATATCTTAGTGGCTACTTCTGGAGATACTGGCGGAGCAGTTGCCCAAGGTTTTTTAGGGGTTGAAGGAACTAGAGTGACCATATTATTTCCCAAAGGAAAGGTAAGCGAAATACAAAAACTACAATTAACCACCAACGGACAAAATATAAGAGCTTTGGAAGTGGATGGTACTTTTGATGATTGTCAATCCATGGTTAAAGAGGCTTTTAATGATCCTGAACTTAATGAACATTTCAATCTCACCTCAGCCAATTCCATAAATATATCTAGATTAATCCCTCAAACATTTTACTATTTTCATGCTTATGCGCAAGCATTAAGACAGAACAAAAAAAGTATAAACTTTGTGGTTCCTAGCGGAAATTTCGGCAATATTGGCGCTGGATTACTTGCTTATAAAATGGGGTTACCGGTTCAACATTTTATAGCTGCTACAAATATTAACGATACAGTTCCTAGATATTTACAAAGTGGTGTTTTTACGCCAAAACCTTCGATACAAACCTTATCAAACGCTATGGATGTAGGTAATCCTAGCAATTGGGTACGTATTATGGAATTATTCAATAATGATCTTCAAAAAATAAAAGAAATAGTTTCCTCCGCTTCCTTTACAGATGAAGAAACATTATCTGGAATACAAGAACTTTATCAGCAATACAACTACATTGCTTGCCCCCACACCGCAGTTGCTTATTTAGGAGCCAAAGAAATTTGCAACGCTCAAGAATTCACTATATTTTTATCTACCGCCCATCCATGTAAATTCATTGATGTCTATTCCGATAATCTAAAAAATGAAATTCAAATTCCTACACAAGTAAAAGAATTAGAAAATAAAACTAGCCTAGCGAAGCCTATAAAAAATGATTTTATAGAACTTAAAAAATTTTTATTAAATAATTAACTTTAAATATAATGTTACAGAACAACTGAATTTATATAGTTGTTCTGTAATAATCTTAATTGAATCATTCCTCTTCATATTGAGAACTTAGATCATATTGAATTTAAGTAAAATTACTCAAGATAATGAATATAGCTTGTTTAACTTTTAACCATTCATTTATTATCTCCCTTACATATAGAATTTATAAAAAGGATAAAAAATCCCTCAAATAGTTTGAAATAAATAATTAAAATTCTATATTAGAACCCATTAAATCAATTTGTATATGGGGAATTTTGAATTAAATAGCTATTTTACCCTAATTATAGCTTCAATGGTATTGCTTATAGGGAATTTTATGACTAAAAAGATTAGCTTTTTAAAAAAATTTAATATTCCCATACCTGTTGCCGGGGGATTATTAGTTGCATTTTTACTAACGGTACTGCATTATACGTCTAACGTTAGTATTACCATTGATACCTCTTTACAGGAAGGTTTAATGCTTATGTTTTTTGCTTCTATAGGTTTAGGCGCTGACTTTTCACGATTAAAAGAAGGAGGTAAACCGTTTTTAGTGTTAACCATTGTAGTTGCTGTATTTATACTTTTACAAGATTTGGTCGGGGTAAGTATTGCTTCATTGTTGGGGGTTGACCCAAGATTGGGTCTTGTTGCTGGATCCATAACCCTTACCGGTGGGCATGGAACTGCTGCCGGATGGGGTACCACTTTAGAAAATTTAGGAGTTTCCGGTGCTACTACGCTAGGGATCGCTTGTGCTACTTTTGGCTTAGTCTTAGGTGGACTTATCGGTGGTGGTTTGGCGGAGAGGCTTATAAAAACCAAAAAATTAATTCCATTAAAAAAAGATCATTTATCCAATGATGGTAAGGAAGCAAATACTGTAGATACTACCTTTGAACATCCGGAAACCCCTAGACTTATTACAGTAAATTCTACCTTAGAAGCTATTACAATGTTTGCTATCTGTATAGGATTTGCTTTTCTTATGAGTCAATTTATGATAAAAAATTACCCTGACTTTTTTATTAAGATCCCAAATTTTGTTTGGGCTTTAGGCTGTGGTGTGATTGTAAGAAATATTCTTTCTCATCTTTTTAAAGTTGATGTTTTTGATCGTTGTATAGATGTTATTGGAAATGTCTCTTTATCTTTATTCTTAGCTATGGCTTTGGTTTCACTGAAACTATGGGAGTTGATTGATCTTGCAATTCCTATCTTAATTATTTTAGGAGCACAAACCTTACTAATGATTACTTATGCTTATTTTGTGACATTTAGAGCTTTAGGGAAAGATTATGATGCGGCAGTTATAGCCGCAGGTCATTGCGGTTTTGGAATGGGTGCAACTCCAACAGCAGTGGCAAATATGCAAGCCATCACTTCTAAATACATGAATTCTCATAAAGCTTTTTTAATCGTTCCTTTAGTTGGTGCATTTTTCGTTGACCTAATCAATGCTTCGGTAATTTCCAGTTTTGTGTCTTTTTTATCCAGATAAAAGACTGGAAATTAAATTTTATTTTTTCTTTGTGATTTAGAAAATATACTATATATTTGCACTCCAGTAAATGCGGATGTGGTGGAACTGGTAGACACGCTAGACTTAGGATCTAGTGCCGTGAGGCGTGGGGGTTCGATTCCCTTCATCCGTACCAAGCAAATCGCTAATCAATCCAAATTGATTAGCGATTTTTTTATTCATTCTCAAAAATAAAATGAGTATAATTGCCTTTTAAAAAATTTAAAATTCTAATTCATTTTTTTTTAATCCCAAAGGAAATTTTTATACATATATCGCCTCAACTACTTGATTTTCATATACTCCACTGCATAGAAATAAGCAAATAGAGTAATATACAATTGTTTTTTGTATATATATTTTTTTAGGTTATTATATGTTTTTTAACAAATATTTTCAATAACCCAAAGGTTTAACCTTGAAAATATCTTTCTATCATTGTTTTACAACTAATTGAATAGATACAAATTTTTGAGTGCTACACCCAATTTATTGATTCTCCATCCTTAAAATATTATGTTATTAGTCCTAATTTAATACCTTGAAGTATTTAGATTTTGGGCTAGTTAACTATTGTATATTTTCAAAACTACTGTTTATATCTGTTTTGGGTGTTACTTTTCCTCCTGTGGAACACATACAAAAAGAATCGGTGGTTAGTTCTTGTTTTCCGTCTATGGTAAAAACAGAGGTATTTTGCCATTTAATTAAGGCAGGTTGGCAGGGTAAATAGCCTCCTGAGATGGGTTTTAGTTTGCATAGTCCAAAGGGGATAATGTTGGTGTTAGCTTCTTTGTCTGCTTCAGTGGCTTGTAATTTGCCTGCTATACATACGAAACTTTGGCTGGTTATCTGTATTGGGGTTGGCTTGGTTCCTTGAGAACATTCTAATTGGGTGTCTTGGATAATTGGATGGGGCATTTTTTTTACTGAATTAATTTTCTAATAAAAATTTACTAGTAGGTTGTTTATTAGATTTATTATTAACTGGAATAATTCCTGAATCACCAAATTCATTTTCAGCCCATGCTTCATTTTCTATTATGGGATAATATTTTTTTAACCTATCATAAAATTCATCTCCTTCAGGATAAATATCTTTGTTATTATAATTACTGTATACTTCATTATAATTTATACAGTAAGCCTGTATATTAGCTATTTTCAATGTAAAAACATAAATTTCTTCATATTGACTAGTTCTAAAAAAAGAATATTGATAGATCAATTTTTGTAATAATTCACCATCAGTCATTCTAGCTAACTCTTGTATAAATTCTTCCTTATCTTGTTTAGAAAAATCTGATGCATTTTCTGATAACCAATTTGGTAGTTTTTCTCTTATCTCTTTTAATTGTTTATAATCAAAAAATTTAGGCTTAGGATTCCATAATAGAGTGTGGCTAAGGCAACGACATCCCTCTTCTTCTATCCTTTTAGTTACATCAAAAGGAGTAGTTCCCCAAATTTCATATCTATTATCTTCTGTTTTGCAAATTTGATTTTTCATATTACAACTGTATAAAATTAATATTGTTAATAAAAGAATTATGATTTTCATTATTTCACCTTTTTTTTAATGTTAAATAAGAACTAATAAATAAAATTATCGAACATAATATATTTAACGGAATTTCTTTTACTTCTTTATTATTATAACATTCATCATAGGTTCTAATGTAATTAATTATGTTATTGTTACTTAAAAATTCAGAATGTATTAGATATGATATTATAATATAACTAAAAAAGAAAGATATTATAGGTAATAAAAATACTAATATTAAAAGGATATATTTTTTTTTTACTATATGAGAAGTATAAAAACTACCTAGTATTAAAAACAAAATAGTATAAAAAATAATAATAAATATAGTATTAGAATACTCATAACTTGGGGTAGCAGAGCAAGGATCAATAGTTTCAACAAGAGGAGGAGAATATGTAATAAACAAAAAGAATAATAAACTATATACTACTCCTTTACAAAATAAATTCATACTAAATCAGTATTTAGGTTTATATGTTTTCATATCATTAGGAGTTCCTTCAGGTGTAGTTCCTCCCTTAACAGGATGCCTTGCTCCATCGGGGTCAAACCATGCTTTATCAATCATTATCATATTTGATTCTATTTCTTTCCATTCCTTAATTCTTGCTTTTTCAGCCTCAGTTAATTTATAATTTTGATTGAGTAGATGCTTATAAGTATCACCACAACGAGCATTTTCAACTCTTGTCTTTTTTTTCTCTCTAGCTTGATAATAATCCTTAAAGCATAATTCATCCTTTGTAAATAATGTTTCTGCATAATCAGAACGACATAAATAAGCAAAAACTGTAGCTCCTGTTTTATCGGCTAATTTTTGAGCTAAACTTTCAGAGGATAATAAATTATATTTATTATTAGGGTCTTTTTTATTTCCTTTCGGATTTATATATACAGACTTATCAACTTTATGATTACCCAACCCTGTTCTACAAGCAAAACTATAAATATTACAAGCACTTGAGAATGCAATCTTATTCATCTTATTAACTTCTTCCTCTTTAATAGATAAGCTTGTGCTATTTCCAAGAGGAGGCATTCCTAAAGCTAATTCTCCAACCAATCCATGTGAGTAAAATATTAATTGCTTTATAAAATTATTTCTTTTTTTAGTACTTGATTTTTTAATATCTCCTTTATTAATATAATTAATAATTTCATCTGCATTTTTAACCTCTATAAGTATTCCTCCATAACCTCTTACAGCTTCAGTTATTTTTGTTACTTGATTTTTAGAGTAATAATGTGTAGGTACAATACTATTACATAGTAAGACTTCATATTTAATATCTCCATTGTTAAGTTTCATTCTTCTTAAAGCTTGATGCACAAACATTAATTTGCTACCTTCCCCAACATAACCTCCATAGAAAGGTGCTACAGCATTTTTTTTCCAATCTCCAGCATGGGCTTGTAAACCTATAACTATGATATAAGAATATAAATTTGTATTCCCTAAATGTTCATTTAGAGGCTTAGATTTACTACCTATTGTAGCTTTAGTAATAGTAGCTTTCAATATTTTATTTTCTCCCATTATAAATCTTTTTTAAAACTAAAAATACTACTTAATAAAGCTTCTCCATTTGAATTTATTATCCCACTATATTCAATATTGTTTATATTCCCTTGTATATCTTTCTCCTCTACATTTATAGTTATTGTTTCTCCTTCCTTTATATTTCTTGTTTGAATCCATATTGAAGCTCTTTTATTTTCACTTAAATCAGTTATAATTTTATCTCCTTTCTTATTTACCCATTTTACCATTATAATTTCACCCTCTTTACTATATAAAAAATCACCTTCTTCAGATATTCTACCCATATTCGGAGCCTTATAATCCAAAGTGATTTTGGCGGAGTATAAAGCACTTGTTCCATGCACATGCATCTGCCCCAAAGCTCCCATTTCTGCATTCCCTTGTGTATAGGTGATTAGTTTTTGTTTTCCATAGAGGTCTAGGTGGTTCATGGCTTCTACTTCCATATTCTGACTACTATGTAGCAGAGTTTTCTTTCCACTGTGTTGGTAGATCTCTTCTCCTGCGGTAGTTTTAATATCCTTTCCTGCTTTCGTGTTTATACTCTCTTGTATATCGATCTCCATGTTCTTAGCCTTCATACGAATCGTTTCTAAGGCTTCCATCTCCAGATTATTTTCTTTCGTATTTAGGTGTATATAGTTGTTGTTCTTGTCTTTTATGGTAATACCAATGCTTTCTTCTCTTTCATCAAATTCAAGGACGTGTCCATGTTTGGTATGCAGGGCTTTTAATTGGTTTTTGGAGTTGTAATAGTTGCTTTTTTGGTTGCCATTGTATAAGGTTCCTATGACAAATGGTTTTTCCATATTGTCATTTTCAAAGTCTATCATTACTTCTTCTTCTATTTCGGGCAGGAAATAGTGTCCTTTTCCTGCTCCGGCATAGGGAAAAACGATTCTGAGCCATGGGCTTTGTTGTTCGGGTTTCATCCAGTCAAAACGTACTCTTACTCTTCCTAAGCCTAGGCTGTCGTTGTTATCGGTTACTAGGGCTCTTTGCTTTTCTGCCTTTGGGTAGGCTTTTTCATTGTAGTACGGGGGTATAAACTGGTCGCAGGGCATAGCTATAAATTCATTGGTATATCCGTTGCCCATTTCGTATTGATGGTTGATTTCCAGTATGGTATAGGTTTCTAGGGGGGGGAGATTCCGTTTTTAAATATTTTGCTGTCAGGGGTCCAAGCGGATAACTTTACTAGATCTCCTACTCTTAAATTGAGATTGTTGGTTTTGGCTTGGGCATAAAACACGTTTTGCTGGGCTTGTCTTTTTCTTTCTAATGTGTCATACAGGTCATAATGGATATGGTTTAATAATGGATAATTATAAAATAACTGTGGCTTTTGTGTAAAGAGCTTTTCTGAGGTTTCTAGGGCGAATTCTTGATAATGGTTGATTATCCTTTTTTTTGTAGCTGATCGCTATCTAGTTGATGAAGTATATCGTATTCGGATTGATAGGCGTATAGGTTTAACTTCTGGGGTTGGGCTTTCATTTGTAATTGGAGGTACTGGGCATCTTCTCCTTCTTGTTTTGGAATTTTTCTTCCTCCGTATCCTCCAAAAACGAGCTGCTCTCCATTCCAGTATAAGAGTTCTCCGTATCGTTTGGCTAGTCTTTGTAAATATTGAAAGTTGGTTTCTTGGTATTGTACGTTGTAGGGTATCTTATTTTTATACTTGGGTTTTACTTTTAGTTCAAATATGTCTCTGGGTAAACCTTCGCAGGTTTGGGTGACTATTTGTTCGAGCGTTTGGTTTTCATAGCTTTTGCAGAGTTCTCCTTGTTCTAAAAGAATGGTGGGAGATTGTCCGATAAGTTCTAATTGGGGATTGTTGTCTTCTATTTTCCAATTGAGCTGGGTTATAATTCCTTGAAAGATAAAGGTAGTTTCTCCAAATTGTTTAAAAGATATGTATATTTTTTTTCCGAATAGGTTTTTGCTATTGGTGAGGGGAAAGTCTCGGGAGGTTTCAAAGGCATCGGCGGGGCAAAGCAGTCGAAAGGTGGAATGTTCGCACATGCTTTGTTTCATCTCCAAATGGTAGCTTCCGCTTTGGTGGAGTACTTCTTTGCCGTCTATTTTTATGGTACAGGCTATAATGCTTCCTTTTCCATCGGGCACGGAACTGTATGTTCTTGACATCATAAATAATTGATAATAATTCAATTTTATCTCGTAAAGATATAATAAAATTAAAATATGGTTTACTTTTTTTGATGAATTAAATATAAAATATTTATTTTTTATTTTATATATGAAGTTTAAAACAAGGTTTTCTATGAATTCTATCTGTACTTTCAATATTAAAATTATAGGGTATAATACGAAAAATTTCACTATTCTTTCGCAAAAAAGAATCCCCATTCCAATTAATTATGACTTGTGAATTATTTATACTATAGTTATTGATAAATTGCGATGACTTAAAATTTACCCTGCATTCACTTTAAAACTTATTTTTTCAAGAAAAAAATAGAGCAGTTCAAATAAACTAAGTTTTAAAATCCTTACATCTTTAAGTAAGTAACTTTTATTACAGTTGTTATAAGCAAATAAAAAACCCCATAATGGGGCTTTTAAAATGAATCTATATTTTCTGAATACAATTTAAATTTTAGGCTACTTTTTTTTTCAATGCCTGATCTTTGAAGCCCATGCCTTCCCAACCGTATTTCATAAAATTTCGAATATTGGCATGATCGGTTCCTTCTGGATTTTTAAGTACATCTTCTCTATAAAATTTCCCGAATAGAAAAAGTGTTTTCTCTTTGGAGACTTGATGTAACTTTGCAAAGCTAAATACTTTGCAGGATCCGTTATTTTGTCCAGATTCATTGTTTATATCACCATTTTTAAATGAGGTTGGTGTAAAATTGTAGTGATTATCAATATATGCTATTACCTCATTAAATTCTATACTTTCGGGTGCATTTTTTAATTGTTCTAATATCATAAAGCTTTTATTATTTAATTTCTGTTCATTATTTATTGATCGGATGAAACAGTGAATGTTGATGAATGTATTATACCTATTTTAACTTTTTAAAATTAGAGGTTTAAAATATTAAGCATTATTTAAACTTCTTTTTAATTTATTTATTGAACGTTTCATTAACAATGATATTATCCAGGCAATTATAAACATTGCTGAAAATACTTGTAAAGTAATGGTTAAAGATCCTGTAGTTTCTTTTACGTAATCATAGATGGATGGTCCTGCAACTCCTGCCAACGCCCATGAAGTTAAAACCATCCCATGAATGGCTCCTAACTGCTTGGTACCAAATAGATCCCCTAAAAAAGCAGGTAAGGTAGCAAAACCGCCTCCATACATGGTTATTACAGTAAATAATATTACTAAAAATACTATTTCAATGGTAATCTGTGGTAAAAAGTAATAGGCTAAAATTTGAAAGGAGAAAAATAATATAAAGGTGTTTGCTCTCCCTAAATAATCTGAAAGGCTGGACCACATGATTCTACCCAAACCATTAAACACTCCAATAACTCCTACCAAAGCAGCTGCCTGCAAAGGAGTATAGCCTAGTTTTTCTTGTGTCATAGGGCTGGCGGCTGCAATTAAAGCAATTCCACAAGTAATATTAATAAACATCATAATCCAGATATAATAAAACCTAGCGGTTTTTAATGCGGCTTTTGCATCAATATTGGATAAATCTTTTTTAAGGGTCGCCCCTTCTCCGGGATTAAACCCATGGGGTAAATAGTTTTCTGGAGGTCTTTCTATATAACTTGCCGCTAATAGTATCATTGCCAAGTAAACCACTCCTAAAATAAAAAAGGTGTAGGTTACTCCTACTTTTTCAAATAGTATTTGCATTAAGGGACCAAAGATTAAAGCTGAAAAGCCAAATCCCATGATTGCCATGCCGGTAGCCAATCCTCTTTTGTCTGGAAACCATTTTACTAAGGTGCTAACAGGTGTTATATAAGCAATTCCTAAGCCTATGCCTCCTATAACCCCATAGCAAAAAAGAAAAAGTGGTAGGGAATGCAGGTAAATGGCTAAACCTGAACCTATAATTCCAACTCCGTAAAAAATTCCAGCGACTGTTCCACTTTTTTTTGGACCTACCTTTTCTACCCATCTTCCCATAAAAGCGGCAGAAAAACCAAGTAGCAAGATTGCTAATTTAAAAGCCCAATTGATTACACTGCCATTAACATTAAAAATTTCACTAACGGGTTTTACCATCACAGAATATGCATATACTGAACCTATGGAAAGATGCATACTTACTGCTGAAACCACCATTAGCCAGCGGTTTTTTAATTTTTTATTTCCCATAAAATATTAAGTTTCTATCGTTGTAATTTATATTTTTTTGTAAATATATCTATTTATCCTAAAGCTTATATAAAATTTATTTATTGCCTTTGCTTTTTGCAATATGTTTTTAATTATTTCTTAGTTTCAATTCTTTTAATTGAATTTCTTCATTGGGACTTTTTAAAACTAATAGTATTCCTAAATTTTATTTCAATGAAATGAGTATTTTTATCCCAATGAATGGTTAAATTTAAGTACAGTTGAAAATTTTTTATTCTTTTATCCCTGATCAATCTTTAGAAAATACTTTGCTATCTTACCTTAAGATTTTGCCTACCGGCATTCAATCCAAAATATATGGTTTTAAAAACACAGAAGATGCATTACGATTATTACTAGGATATGCCCTTCTAATTAATGGTGCTAAATATTTCGGTTATTCTTCTAGTTTTGTTGTTCAAAATATGATATACAATCCATACAAGAAGCCATACCTAAAAAATAATCCTATCTTTTTTAATATTAGTCATTCTAAAGAATTAGCGGTTTGCATTATTAATTCTACGAATGAGGTTGGCATTGATGTTGAAGCCATTGTTCCAATTGAAATAGAGGATTATCAAGAATGTTTTACCTCATCAGAATGGCATCAAATATTCCAAAATAACAATTCTTTAAAAAATTTTTATGAGCTTTGGACTGAAAAAGAAGCTGTACTAAAAGCGGAAAGTTCAGGTTTAAATATAAGTTTAAATTCTTTTGAGATTATAAATCAAAATTGTTTCATGGATGGAAATAATTACTCCATACATATGGTTGACATACATGAAGATTACGTATGTAAGTTTGCCATAAAAAATCCTTCTAAACCCATGAATTATCAGGCTTTACATATACCTTTTAAATAAAAAACTTACCTTTTCATTATCTGAAAAGGTAAGTTATAGTATAGATCTAAATTCTAACCAATCATATTATTCATGATATCAAATTCTTTATCAAGAATAGAAAAATGATCGGTTTCTAAATTTACTGCTCGTAGTTGATCAAAATTTTTAACTGAGGTTTCAATATTATTGTATGGACAAATTACCATACGATCATCCTCTAGCCCTTCTATAGGTACTAATGCTTTAAACAAAATTACTTTTGTATGTTGCAATAGACCGGACAATGGTTGACTTTGAATGATGTTATCGACCTCCATTAATTCTAAAATTTTTTCTCGCTCCATGATATCTTTTCCAAATCTGGATATAAACCTATCAACAGCGTGATCAAGTCCATGCCTTAGTTTAAAATTGATCCATGTATCAAGCAAATAGACTTTAATATCTTTAACCCCTCTTCTTTCAAGTTGTACAGCTATTTCTAAAGCTATTTGTCCACCCAAAGACCAACCTAAAAGATTATAAGATGTTTTAGATTTTTGTATTTCATCCATGGATAGTAAATAATATTCTGCCAATTTTGACAATTCTAGAATTTTATTTACGTTGTATAAGTTAAACGAATCAATTCCATAACAATGATAATAAGGGTTTAGTTTAGTAGCTAAGGATTCGTATACTTCACAACCTCCCACTCCTGGATGGATCATAAACAAGGGCTTATTCTGGCTATTGTTCAATTCTACTATTGGGCAGTATAGTTTAATGTCTTGAACTAGCAAGGCTAATTCCCGTATAGAAGGAGCTTTTAATAAATCTATTAATTTAATTTTAGATCCAAATAAATTATTTATTTTATGAGTGAGTTGGGTAGCTTTTATGCTACTTCCTCCTAATCTATAAAAGCTATCTTCAACGCTTATTTCTTTAATGTCTATCTTTAAAATCTCCGCAAAAAGTGCACATAATTTCTTTTCTTCCTCTGTTTTAGGTGCAATATACGTTTTATCCCCTGTAAATTTGGGACTAGGCAATTGTTTTCGATCTAACTTTCCACTTGTAGATAAAGGAAATTCAAACATATGAATAAAAATACTTGGAACCATATAATCTGGCAAATTGTTAAGCAGATGCTTTGATAATTCACTTTGTTCGATAGGCATCTCAGAAACATAGTAACCGGCTAGGTACTTTTCTCCTGAATCATGTTCTTTAGCAACAACTACTGCTTGGCTTATCTGCGGATGTGTTAACATACTTGCTTCAATCTCACCCAATTCAATTCTAAAACCTCTAATTTTAACTTGAAAGTCATTGCGCCCTAGGTATTCCAGATTTCCATCTTTATGATATTTAACTAAATCTCCAGATTTATAAATTCGTTTATTTTCATAGTGTTCGGTGATCTGAAAATTATGAAATGGATTATCTAAAAATTTTTCTTTGGTTAATTCTTCTTGGTTTAAATACCCTCTTGTTACATGAACCCCTCCTATACATAGCTCTCCTATTGCCCCTACCGGCAAAGGTCTTAAATGTTTATCTAAGACATAAACTGAGGTATTGGCTATGGGTTTTCCTATTAAAACTTTAGAGAGGTTTTTTGTATTACATTCATAATATAAAACTTCAATTGTAGTTTCTGTGGGCCCGTATAAATTGTAAATATTGCACTGGGGAACTAACTTTTGGAATTGTTTTACTTCCTCTAATCCCAATGCTTCTCCACTACAATATAAAGTTTGAAGTGTATATACATGGCTCTGTTTATCTGGATAGTTGTTTAATGTTTCTACGAATGAGGCTAACATGGATGGAACAAAATGAATCATCGTAATTTTTTCTTTTCTTATAAGTTCAATGAGATATAAATTGTCTTTATATTCTTCTGAATCTGCAAGAATTAGGGTTGCTCCATACCAATTGGCTCCAAATAGCTCCCAAACAGATACATCAAAAGTATAGTTCGTTTTTTGAAGAACTATATCGGACGGTAAAATTGGATGATAATTTTGCATCCATTCCATCCGATTAATAACTCCTTTATGTTCTACCATTACCCCCTTGGGATTTCCAGTTGTACCACTTGTATAAATGACATAAGCTAAATGCTTAGAGGTTATTTCAACTTCTGGATTTAAAACAGAATAGGTGGATTTCAATTGATAGATAAATTCGAAGTTTAGAGTTATAATATCTAAGGATGTTGTCTGAATTTTTTCTATTTTGGTTCCATCATCGGTTACAACTAATTTAGGTTTAGTATCATTCAATATGTAGGATATTCGATCTTGTGGAGCCTTTGGATCAATGGGAACATAAGCTGCTCCTGATTTTAAAATCCCTAACAAAGCAACCATTAAATTTGTTGATCGGCTCATACATATAGGGATCAGCTCGTCTGGTTTAATCTTATAAGTGGTAATTAAAAATTGTGCGAATGCATTGGCTTTTTCATTTAACTCTTTATAACTTAGCTCCTCATTATTATACTTTACCGCACATTGATCGGGCGTTCGGGTTACTTGTTCTTCAAACTTCTGATGCATGGTTTTTTCTAATGGAAAATCTGCATAAGTGTGGTTCCATTGATTTATAATTTTATATTGCTCATCATCGTTTATATAAGAGATCTGGTTTAGCTTTTTAGTTTCTATTGAAACTGTTGCTATTTGCTCTAAAATTTTAAGATAAACATGGATGTAGTTTTGTATCGTATCTTTATCAAACAAACTAACCGCATAGTTAAATATCCCTGATATTTTATCTTCGGAATCGTCTAACATGGTAGTAAGATCAAACTTTGCCGGTGAATAACCCAAACCTTCTAAATCTTCGTAAAGGGTAAAAATATTTTCGTATTCTTCTCTTTGATCTTTTCCAAATGATTGTACTCCAAACATGACTTGAAAAATAGGATTTCTAGAGGAATCTTTCTCAAGTTTTAATTCGTCAACTAACTTTTCAAATGGCAAATCTTGATGCATTAATGCGTTATTCACGTTTTCACCCACCTCACTTATAAAACAAGCGATACTTTGGCTGGCATTTATTTTTTGCCTAAGAACTAATGTATTTACAAAGAGACCTATTAAATCTTTTATTCCTTCATAATGCCTGCCGGCTACAGGGGTTCCTACTACTATATCTTCTTGATTACTAAAGGCAGATAGCATTAAATAATATCCGCTTAAAAGTAAACTATATAGACTCACCTTTAGTTCTTTAGCTTTTAAACGTAAAGAATTACTTAGTTCTGCTTCTAAACTGAAATTTACATAAGCGCCTTTATAGTCAATTAGAGATGGTCTGATTCTATCAGTTGGTAGGTTTAATGTCTCATAATTTTCTAAATGCTTTTTCCAATAATCCAATTGCTTTTTAAGTTCATCTCCTTGTAAAAATTGTCTTTGCCATAATGCATAATCTTTATATTGTAACAAGTTTTCTTGGTTTGTCAATGGTTTATCATTCTTTAATTCTAAAGAATTTTGATTTTTTTCTTCAAATAAATAATTGTTCATCAAGTCTCTCATAAAGACATCTAGAGACCACCCGTCTGAGGTTATATGATGAACTACCAAAGAAAGATATAACTCATTGTCTAATGTATATAAGCCAACTGTAAATGGAAATTCCTTTTCTAATTTAAATTTTTTATGAATATCGGTTTGTATTAACTTATGTAATTCCATTTTAGAATCAACCGTTGCCTTTTTAATAATAAAAGGTTGAGGTAAGTCTTTGATCACTTGTTGATAAGCAATACCCTCATGAGTCGTCTTAATCAATGTTCGTAATACTTCATGTCTATATAACAGCCGTATAAATGCTTTTTCTACAATTTTATAATTGACTTCATTTTTGAATTTTAAAATTAAGGGTATATTATAAGCATCACTTCCTCCGGCATAAGATTCTATAAACCATAAACGTTCTTGAGCAAATGATAATAATTGATCTTCGGGATGATCTACCGTAATCTTTTTTACTTGGGTAAAAGTATTTTGTCCTTCATTGATTTTTTGAGCTAATTTTTTTATGGTTCTATTGGTAAAAATAGATGCAACATCAATGCTTACATTACATTCTTTTTTAATTGCGTTCATTACCTTAATTGCCAATATGCTACTCCCTCCAAGACTAAAAAAGTCATCCTCTGTACTAATTTCTGTACTATTTAAATTTAAAATTTCACTATAAATTTTTATTAGTTTTCTTTCATTGTCTGTATGGGGTTTAATACACGTGGTTTGATTAATTTTAGTTATTTCTGGCAAGGCTTTTCTATCAAGCTTACCATTGGAATTAGTGGGAAATGCTGATAAATGTATAAAATGATTAGGAATCATATAATCTGGAAGAGATTTGCTTAAAAAATCTTTTAATTCATCTTCCTTCACTTCTTTATCGGCTTCATAATATGCAACTAAGCTTTTAATTTCCGAGGAAGTTTGGTTTACTACTACTGTTGCCTTTTTGATCTTTGGATATTTACATATGGTAGTTTCAATTTCGCCTAACTCAATGCGATAACCTCTAATTTTAACTTGGAAATCGTTTCTGCCTATATACTCAATCTGTCCATCCTGTAAATATTTTGCTAAATCTCCGGTTTTATAAATAATTTGATTATAATTTTCTTTTTTTTCTTCTTCTGTCTGAAAGGGATTGTTTAAAAATTTTTCTTTTGTAAGGTTTAAATTGTTTAAATATCCATCACTAACTCCATCTCCCCCAATATATAATTCTCCGATAGAACCTAAAGGTAAAGGTTTTAAATTTTTATTTAAAATATAAGTGGTATAATTATTTAATGGTTTTCCAATATAAACAGAAGGGGTATTATCTTCTAAAAGGGTATCTATAGTATTTATAGTTGCGAATGTTGTCGTTTCTGTTGGTCCGTATCCATTAATTAGCTTAATTTTTGGAAAAGATTTTTGCATTCTTGATATATGAGTATAAGAGGCAGATTCACCTCCAAAAACTATACATTTCACAGAATCTAAGTTTTTAATCCCTTCATCAACTAGGACATTGAACAAGGATGTCGTTACAAAAATATTAGTTATTGTATATTTAGCAATTAATTCATCTAATTTTTCAAGATTTAAAAATATTTCTTTGGATGTTAAAACTACTGTAGCACCGGATAGAAGTGTTAAAAAATAATCATAAATAGAAGCATCAAACTGATAACTGGATAGACTCAAAACTATATCCGTTTCATTCATTGATAGTAATTTAGCATTGCTTACTAAATTATTGGTGTTTTTATGTTTTATTTTTACGCCTTTTGGACTTCCAGTTGTTCCACTTGTATATATGATATAGGCAATTTCTTCAGATGAAATATTCAAATCTAAATTTTGGACTGGGTTGCTTATATTTATTTCTTGTTCATAGGAATGATCGTCAATAACAAGAATTGATTGAGCAGGATTATTTATTAATTTTTCTAAGTTGCTTTTATAAGCCTTTTCGGTAATAACTAATTTTGCTTTTATATTATCGACTATGTAGCTCAATCGTTCCTCAGCCATTACAGGCTCCATAGGTACATATGCAGACCCAGTTTTTAGGATCCCAAGGATTGTGTAAATTTGTTTTTCGGACTTATTTAAATACATAGAGATTCTATCGCCTATCTTTATTTTATATTTACTTATTAAAAAATTAGCGAATTGATTGGCTTTTTGATTAATCTCTGTATAGGTAAAATTCTTATTTTCAAATATAATAGCAACTTTGTCTGGATTCTTTAGTACTTGTTCTTCAAACAATTGAACAAGGGTTTTGTTAGAATCGTAAATCTGCTTGGTATGATTAAATGTGTAGATGATTTTATCAAATTGTGTTTTATTTAGGTATTTAATATTCTCAATTTTTTTATTTTTAATCTCTTGCAAACCTAAATCCGCAAATTGTTTTAAGATAGTTATATATGTTGATATATAATTTTCTATGGTTGCCTTGTTAAAAAGGCTAGTTGCGTAATTAAAAACCCCTTTAATGGAATCTCCTGAATCATCCAACATAGTCATAATATCAAATTTGGCTATATTAAAATTTCGCGAAAAACTTCCTTGGTAAAATTCTAAGATATTTTTTTCCTTATCCTCAACTTCTTTAGCAAAGGCCTGAACGCCAAATACCACTTGAACTATTGGATTCCTAGATCGATCTTTTTCTCCTCCAAATGCATCCACCAAATGATCAAACGGTAAATCTTGATTATTCTGTGCTTCTGTTGAGTTTCTGGATACTTCTAAAATAAAATTATAGAGGGATTGTTGATCATTAATGATTTGTCTTAAAACAAGTAAATTTACAAAGAAACCAATATTATCTACAATCTGTGAATGATTTCTACCAGCGACCGGGGAGCCTATTAGAATATCGTCTTGATTGCTATAAGCCGATAGTAATAAATAATATCCACTTAATAGTAAATTGTACAAACTAATATTCATTTCTTTAGCTAAACTAACCAATCTCTTGCTTGTAAATTCATCCAGATGAAATTCTATATCTTCTCCTTTATAGTCCATCTTTAATGGGCGTTTATGATCTGTTGATAAATTCAACCTCTCGTAGCCTTGCAATTGTTTTTTCCAAAAAGCATATTGTTTATTATAGAGTTCTTGTTTTAAATAGTTTCTTTGAAAGATTGCGTAATCTTTGTATTGAACTTTAAGATCTGGTAACAAATACTTTTCTGCATGAATTGGATTTTCAGATTTTATTAATTTGAAATATTCATAGTTGTATATCAATTCTTTTATAAATATGTCTGTAGACCAACCATCAAAAGCTATATGATGTACCACTACGCTTAAATAAAGATCCCTTTCATTTTGAAAAATTTGTACTTTAATCGGATATTCTTCTTCTAATTTGAATATATGCCAAACATCCTTAGACATTAATTCATCTAGTTCTTCTTGACTTTTGAAATTTGTTGTGTTAATTATTAGGGGTCGATCTTTTAAATCTTTAACGTATTGATAGCCATTGCCCCATTGATCTGTTTTAATTAAACTCCGCAAGACTTCATGTCTATCTATAATTTTAGTAATGGACTGTTTAAGTAAGTCTATATTTACCTGTTCTTTTAATTTAAACAAGAGGGGAATATTGTATGCATAGGTTCCTTCTTCGAAATAATCTATGAACCATAAACGTTGTTGCGCAAATGACAAACATTGATCTTCTACATTTTTAAAATAATATTTTTGGATATTAATATCTTTATATCCTTTATATTTGTATAAATAATTTGCTAATTTCTTAATTGTTAAGTGGTCAAATAATTCGGATACTGGAACTTTTATTTGAAAGTTATTATTTATTTGCGCAGATAGTTTAATGATCTGTATACTATTACCTCCTAATTTATAAAACTCATCATTCACACCTATGTTGGAAGAATCTATATTTAAAATACTCGAAAATATTCCCAAAATTTTATTCTCAACCTCATTTTCAGGAGCTTCATAATTTTGTTTAATCGTAAATGTAGGTTCTTGTAATTGATTTCTGTCTATTTTCCCATTCACGGTTAAAGCAAAACCTTTTAATGGAACTATGACAGAAGGAATCATGTAATCCGGTAGTTTATTACCTAAATCGTTTCTTAATAAATTTTCACCCATTTCATGGCTAGAAGAATAGTAACAAACAATATACTTTGCTCCTTCACCGTTGTCCTTCACTAAAGCAATAGAATTTTTTATGCCTTCTATAGAATTAAACGCCGATTCTATCTCGCCTAATTCAATGCGCAATCCTCTTATTTTTACTTGAAAGTCATTTCTTCCTATATATTCAATGTTACCATCTGGAAGATATCTTACTAAATCTCCAGTCTTATAAATGGTAGAATTGTAATTTAATTCTTTTTCTTTCTCAGTTTGAAAGGGATTAATAATAAATCGTTCTGATGTTAATGGTAAATTATTCAAATATCCTTTAGACACTCCATCACCTCCAATATAAAGCTCCCCTACAACTCCCACTGGAACAGGATTTCTTTCTTTATCTAAAATATAATTAGTAACATTAGGTATGGGTTTCCCAATGGGAATAATATTGTATATTTTTTGAGGATTGATCAAAAAACAAGTAGAAAAAGTAGTGGTCTCTGTAGGTCCATAGGCATTAATTAGTGTAACATTCTGATACTTTTTTACAAATTTAGAAACATGAACTACAGAGGCTGCTTCTCCTCCAATAAGAATATATTTTAAATTTCTAAAACCAGACAAATCTTCATCAACTAGCATATTGAATAAAGCTGTAGTTATTAGAACATTGGTAATTTTATACTTTTTAATTTTTTTATTTAAAAGTGCTGAATTTATTAAATCTTCTTTATCTGCTAATACTAAAGGAATACCATGCAATAAAGCAGTGAAAAAATCATATACAGATCCATCAAATTGATAATTTGACAAACTTAGTATTCTATCTGTATTATCAATTGATACATAATCCGCATTGAAAACTAAATTGGTTACATTTTTATGCATAACCATAACTCCTTTTGGATTACCCGTAGTTCCACTTGTGTAAATGATGTAAGCGATGTCTTCTGGATTCGTTAAATTCACTAAGTTATCACTTGAATAATGAATTAATGTTTTATCCCATAACTCTTCTTTATCAATAATTTCAACTTCGGATATAATTTTAAAAATTCTTTCAAAATAATTTTTATTTGTAATAATTAGCTTTGAATGTGTATCCTTAACTACATATTCAATTCTTGAATCAGGCAAGAGTGGATCTAAAGGCACATAAATTGCACCCAATTTTAACATAGATAAAATAGTAGTTATAATATGTTCATTACGATCAAGAACAAGTACTATTATATCTCCTTTTCTAATTTGATATTTTTCCTTTAAATACTTTGCATATTTATTTGCTCTTTCATTTAATTCACTATAAGTATATTCTACATCTTGAAAAATAAGTGCTTTGTTGAGAGGATTCTGCTTTACTTTTTTTTCAAATATTTCATGAATTGTAGGAGCAGTATTTTTATGAACATACGTTTGGTTCCATTTATTTACTATTTTAAAATATTCTGGTTCTTTTTCGTTTAGTAATTTGTAAGTAGTGATTTCTCTATTTTTATTCTCACTAATTAAATCGTTTAATATTTCTAAAAACAACTTTTGATATAGTTGAATAAAATTTTTTACTAAATTTTCATCTAATAAATCTTTATCATACTTTACTCTATAATTAATATTTTTATTGTGTAATTCTTGTTCAAATAACAATTGATTAACTAGATCAATTTGGTATTCATGGTTTATTTCTTCAAACGTAATTCCATCTAAATTTGGCTCAAAATCTCGTAAAAATGTTTGAGCAAAACCTATATCTAGTATATTTGAATTTTCTGCATATTGAACGATTTGTGAGGTTGGTAAATATTTTGCTTTTGAAGTTTTTAGATCTTTAAAAAATTGTAATACATTCTGGATGGTTTCTTCTAAAGTTGTTTTTTCATGAAACCTGTAATCTACAATCATAGTATTTACATGAGCCCCGTAAATAAAATCAGTCCCTTCTAGAATAGCAATGGGGTAACTAATAGGGATATTATCTGCTCCTGATACTTTATGCAATAAAATTGCTAAAACTAGTTGTCCAAACACATATGGGGTTATCTTATAAAGATGCTTTAAACTGTTTAATTGATTATATATAGTTCCATCATAGGTAAATACAATTTCACTAACTAAACGTTTGGGGCTTTTTTGACTTGAAAGATTATTTTTTAAAAAATTTAAATCAATTCCGGTAAGGTTCTCTAAATGTTTTTTCCAAAACCCATGGATTTCCTCTTTATTTTTAATTAAAATTGAATCAAAATATTCGTTTAATTGATTGTGCATTTCCATTTGTTTTTCAAATGAAAAGGTTGTATATCCTATACCGTTATAAATGGCTGCCCATTTTTCATAAATCTGGTTGGTTGTAATACCATCAATAACTAAATGGGATATTACTAAAAGTATCCTGTATTTACTTTTTTCTAGCTTTACAATACCTAATCGAAGTTGCAGATCTTTTTCAAGATTAAAAGGTTTAGAAATATAATTGTAGATTTCATCTTCCGTTAATTTAGCAGGAAAATAATCTATTACTTTTTTAGCTTTGTTTCTTAACTTCCAATAAAAAGTTCCTTCATAAACCCTAGGATTATGAAAAAAAACAAAGTGCTCATTCACTAATTTTAAAAATGCAGCTTCGCACTTTTTAACGCATAGATCACCGTTTACAAAACTATCCATTACCATATTATAATCGTTCCGCAATGGATTCTTTAGCCATTCATAGTAGAATAGACTTTGAAAAGGAGTTAGTTTTACTCTTGATTTTTCTGTCATAAGTAATTATTAAAAGGTTATTAATTGTGCATACCAAATCCTGAACACATATATCTTTATCATAAAGCATAATATGAGTGCTTGATATTACTTTAATCTATAGTAAGATGGTTGGGATTTAATAAGTATAAATACTTATATATTAGAATAATTAATTATAATTAGTTTTTTTTGATGAGCAAATTTAAATAAAATTATATAATAATGATATAAATATATTATTTATTCATTTGTTTTTTTATAGATTGCTTTCTTAATAAAAAAATACTACTCTAGTAAATTACTATTATATAATTTCTCTAAATTTAATTTTATCTATTAACTTAATAAATTAATTTTTAGCTTCTAATTCTATCAAAAATAAGATTGAAAAATTAAAACCCGATTCAATTATTTATGAATCAGGTTTTAGTTTGACTTAGCCTTATATAAATCTATTATTTTTTTATAACGCTAAATTTAATATTTCTTTATTTATAATTTTGAGCTTACGAAGCTACACCTCAATTCTATCATAAATTTTAGGATCGTGTTTTTTAATTTTAATTTTTACGTATTTAGATGCTGGCATATTACTACCTCTAACAGTATTATCAATAGGCACTAATACATTCGTTTCAGGAAAATAGGTCATAGTATTCTTTTTAGGAATATTATAAGAAACTACTATAAACAGTGGAGCAATTCTTTCTACATTATTATCGTAATTAAATAAATCAACTTTATCCCCATTCTTTAACCCTGCTTTTTGTATGTCATCATCATTCATAAAGATCACTCTACGCTCATTATGCACCCCTCTGTACCGATCATCCATTCCATATATCGTTGTGTTAAATTGATCGTGTGTTCGTGTTGTCCCCATTAAATATTCATCATCTTCCAATTTATTTTCTGGCACGTCAGAAATAGTAAAGGGTGCTTTATAGTTATAGCTTGAAGAAAATTGCTGTTTGTCTCTTGCTCCATTAGGCAGATAAAAACCTCCCTTCACTCGCACTCTCTCATTGTAATTTTCAAAACCTGGTATACACTTAGCAATATCATCTCTAACAGCATCATAACTATCGTGAAAACGCTTCCAATTAACTTTACTTTTTTCTCCAAAAGTTGCTATAGCCATCCTACAAACAATTTGCATTTCATTAATCAGATTATTGGAAACTGGTTTTAAAACCCCTTTGGATGCTTGTACTACTCCCATGGAGTTTTCGGTACTTATAATCTGAACTTCATCGTTCATAATATCCATATCTGAACGTGAATACGTAGGCAGAATAATTGATTCTTTACCGTGTACTAAATGTCCTCTGTTTAATTTGGTAGAAACTGTAACTAAAAGGTTTAATTTCTTTATCGCATTAGACGTAAAGTTTGTATCGGGAGCTGCTGATAAAAGATTTCCTCCCATGCAGAATAAAACTTTAACCTTGTCTTCGTGCATAGCTTTAATGGTATGAACTACATCATAACCATGACTTCTTGGCATTTTAAATCCGTATACTTCTTCCAACGTATCTAGTTGTTCATCTGTAGGTTTATGATTCACTAACATTGTCCTATTCCCTTGCACATTACTATGTCCACGCACTGGACAAACACCGGCTCCCTTCTTTCCTATACTCCCTTTCATCAAGAGAATATTAAGCATTTCTTTCACCATATCTACACCGTTGGGTTGCTGAGTTATACCCATTCCCCAACAGATAATTATTCGATTTTTAAAGGCTAACATTTCTGCAACTTCACGCAATTGTTGTACGGAAATACCACATTCTACGGACAGATCTTCTAATTTATATTTAGAAAATTGTTTAGAAAATTCCTCAAAGCCTACGGTTTTTTCTTGAATAAATGATTTATCTAGAACTTTACCTGGGGATTGTTTTTCAAATTCAAATAATAGGATCTCTAAAGCTTTTAATAAAGCCATATCCCCATTTATTTTAACCGGTAAATAAACATCCGTTAACTTAACTCCTCCACCAAGCATACCTTTAATTTTTTGTGGATTTTTAAATCCAAATAAACCTGCTTCAGGCAAAGGGTTTATTGAAATAATTTTACCTCCATTGCTTTTACATTTTTCTAAAGCGCTTAACATTCTTGGAGCATTAGTGCCTGGGTTATGTCCGATGCTAATGATAATCTCAGCTTCGTACAGATCTTCCAATTTAACCGTTCCTTTACCTATACCTATGGTTGGAGACAATGCTGTACCTGAAGTTTCATGACACATATTTGAACAGTCCGGCATATTATTGGTTCCAAACTCTTTGCAAAATAACTGATATACAAATGAAGCTTCATTGCTGGTTCTACCAGAGGTATAAAATGCTGCTTGATCGGGTGAATCTAATTCATTAAGATGATTTGCTATTTTATTAAATGCATCCTGCCACTCAATGGCTTGATAATGGGTTCCCCCCGGAGGTAAATATAATGGGTGAGTTAATCTACCTAATTTTCCAATTTTTAAATCATCAAGTTTTGAAAGCTCATAGACAGAGTTTTCCTGAAAAAATTCTGGATCAAGTTTTTTACTAGTAGCTTCTGCTGCCAAAGCTTTTGCACCATTCTCGCAGTATTCACCTAGAGAAGATCGTTCATCATCTGGATCTGGCCATGCACAACTGGGACAATCAAACCCTGTGAATTGATTCATGCTAAATAATGCCTTTCCTCCTCTTAATAAAGTTTTTTCATCAATCAGGTTTTCTAACGAAACCTTTACTGCTGTAAAACCAGCTGCCTTTTTTTCTGGATCACTTACTTTTAATTTTCCTGTTAAATTATATGGATTTTCATCTTTTGGATCCTTTGATTCTAAATTTTCTGTATTATTATCTTTAGCCATAACTATTCTCTGTTTAGTAGTATACTTATAATCTATGTTTATATTATTACGAATATTGATTTAAATATTCTAAATACTTTTTAGTAAAAAGAATGCTTTAATGATTTGTGATAAATATTCATACTATCTTTCTTTAAAAACCCAATCAATGTCATATCAAATTCTTTTGCTATACTTACTGCTAAACTTGACGGAGCTCCTATGGAAGCTATTAATGAAACCCCTGCCATTGATGCTTTTTGAATAAGTTCGAAACTTGCTCTTCCACTTAATAAAAGTATTTTATCATTTAGTGGCAAATGATTATTGATTAAAAAATACCCGATTAATTTATCTAGTGCATTATGCCTACCAACATCTTCTCTCATAGCATTTAAATTCCCTTCTAAATCAAAAATTGCTGATGCATGAATACCCCCTGTAATTTCAAAATTTGATTGGGTTTTCTTTAATACCTCGGCTAGAGCATAAAAAATTTCTGTATTTATCTTTAATGATTTTTTTTTAATATTTTGATACTTATTCACTGTTTTTATAGCCTGTATGGAGCTTTTACCACAGACACCACAACTAGATGTTGTATAAAAATTCCGATCAGAATTTCCTATCTCCGGATTATAGCCGTCTGACAACTCTACTATAACTCTATTTTCTTGCAATAAAGGAGTACCTTCTTCGGTACTTTTCACAGTCTTTATTTCTTTATAGGAATTAATTATTCCTTCTGTAAATAAAAAACCTATTGCCAGTTCCACATCATTCCCTGGAGTTCTCATGGTAATAGAAATATTTTTTTCCGTTTTATTTCCAGTCGATCCAAACAAAATTCTAATCTCGAGAGGCTCTTCCACAGATACAGAATCAGTAAAATTTACAAATCTCCCCTGCTTTACTTTAACTGTATCTAATTGATTAATAGATTTTTTATTTAATAAACTGTTTATCATTATTTATATTAAATTAATACGATAAATATATAAAATTTAACGATAACAATTTAGTGTGAAAATAAATTATTAGAATTTTATAAAAAACAATTAAATATTGAGTATTATTTAGCTAAATAAGCTAAAAATTAAAAAACTTATGTTTTGTTAATAAGATTGTTTAGTAAATATTATTGTTTTAAAATTAAATGACAAAAATTTTAGTTAAAAAATATTTAATAATATATTAACTACTAATTTTTTCTTTATCCATTTCTTTTTGTAATTCATCGAGAACTGGTTTAATCGTATCACTAGGAATGTCACTTATTCTTATATACATTAATCCATCAATAGCATCATTAAATTTAGGATCTACATTAAATGCTATTACTCTAGCGTTTTGTTTGAAGTATTTTTTTATAAGTACAGGTAATCTTAAAGAGGGTTCTAATTCGTCTATTAATTTGTCAAATTTATTCAAATCATTTTCAGCCGCGCCAAAAAAAAGATCTTTTTCAGTATCATTTAATTTTACTTTAAATTCATTTTTTGGATGTACAAATTGCGCCACGTAAGCATCGTAATAATGCGAGCGCATAAACTCTACCATTATAGATTTTGAAAAATTTGAAAATTGATTGCTAATGCTTACTCCTCCAATCAAATATTTATAATAAGGATTTCTTAAACATACATGAACAATTCCTTTCCATAGTAAAAATAACGGCATTGGTTTTTGCTGAAATTCATTCATTATGAATGCACGTCCCATTTCAATACTTTTTCTAAAAAAAGGTTGTATTTCATGGTCATATTCAAACAATGAAGCTGTATAAAAACCTTTAATTCCATGTTTTTTGTAGATCTCCTCTCCCATTCCCATTCTATAGGAACCAACTATGGCTTGTTTTCCACTATCCCAAAGAAAAAGATGTCGATAAAACTGATCGAACTCATCTAAATCAAAAGCTTCATTGGTTCCCTCACCTACTTCCCTGAAGGTTATTTCTCTCAACCTGCCAATCTCTCTTAAGATATTAGGGATTTTTTCGGGTTTTGCAAAAAAAACTTCGTATTGATAATTGGTAAACAAATCACAATTAAATTCTCTAAGTAATTCTATTTCTTTTAAGATGCATTCTTTTGGAGTTTCATCTATGATAGGTTTCTGTTTGGCAGAATTCGCCGATTTCATCATTGTTGCGACTGAAAGAAATCTTAAATTTTTAAATGGATCTTTATTAACAGTGTAAAAAGATTTTAGCATATACACTTTACTCCTTATAAAGTTTCCATATTCTTTAATTGTAGGATAATCATTTTGCTGTTTAACGGAAATGGATTTCCCTATTCGTATTTGTATCGGTTTTTTTCTTTTCCTAACCATTTCAACCGGAAGCATTGCCGTTTGTAGATCCGGATGAATGTCATACATTTTATAAAAAAAATTGCTGTTTTTTGCGTGAAAATAAATAGGAATAATGGGCACTTTTGCCATTTTCATTAATTTCAAACTACCTTCTAGCCATTCCCTATCTTCATATTTTTTTGTTTTTCTATTGTAATGCGAAACTTCTCCTGCAGGAAACATTGCTATGCAATGATCTTGCTTTAAATATCGTAAAGCTTCCATAATTGGCATTTTGTTATCAAAAACATCTTTACGTGTTTCAAATGGGTTAACGGGTATAATTATATCTTTTAAAGGTTCTATTTTTTTTAGTAAAAAATTAGACATAATCTTAAAATCCGATCTTCGTTCAGAAATAATTTTCATAAGTATTATTCCGTCTAATGCCCCTAAAGGATGATTTGAAACTATGATAAATGGTCCGCTTTCGGGAATTCTTTTTAAATCTTCTTCATGTATTTTATAGGTTACTTTTAGTTCGTCTAAAATTCTCTGATATGCTTCTTGAGCTGATAAATCTTTTACCTTATCGTATACTTCATTTACTTTGTTTAGTCTTAAAATATACATTAATAACCAAGCAACGCTTTTTCCTAGAAAGCCAAATTTTTTTAGTTTTAAAACATATTGTAAATCTTTAATAGATATTAAGCTCATTGTTTATCAATTTTATATTCTATCTTCATCGTTTCTAATCTTCTTTTTCTTACTAATTGTATCATTAATCGAACATCTAAGCAAGATTTTTTTAAAAACGCTACTGATTCATAGGAATATTAACAAATATATGACAAATCTATTTATAACTAAATAACTACTTAAAATTTGAATATATTTGAAAAATTCATAATTGAATTAAAATGACAAATACTAAAACTAAAAACCCACAAACCTTAGGTGAATTTATTATTGAGAAACAAGCCGATTTCCAATATTCATCAGGAGAACTTTCTAGGCTCTTAAGCTCCATAAAACTAGCAGCTAAAGTAGTTAACCAACAAGTTAATAAAGCTGGTTTGGTTGATATTGTTGGTGCTATGGGGAATCATAATATCCAAGGCGAAGAACAGCAAAAACTAGACGTTTTTGCTAATGAAACTTTTATAGCTGCGCTCAATAATCGAGAAGTGGTATGCGGAATTGCTTCCGAAGAGAATGAGGACTATATTAAAGTTCATGCTAAAAATAATATTAATTTAAGCAAATATGTGGTTCTTATTGATCCTTTAGATGGATCTTCAAACATTGATGTAAATGTAAACGTAGGAACCATATTTTCTATTTATAGAAGAACATCTTTAGAAGGTTCCGTTCAGGCTGAGGATTTTTTACAACCTGGAAAAAATCAAGTTGCTGCTGGATACATTGTTTATGGTTCTTCTACCATGCTTGTTTATACGACAGGAAATGGGGTTAATGGTTTTACTTTAGATCCTTCCTTAGGCACTTTTTATCTCTCTCATCCTAACATTCAAATTCCTAAAAATGGGAAAATTTATTCTATTAATGAAGGAAATTACATAAAATTCCCACAAGGCATTAAAAAATACATAAAATATTGTCAAGAAGAAAATGAAGATCGTCCTTATACCTCTCGTTATATTGGATCGTTAGTGGCGGATTTTCATAGAAATCTATTAAAAGGTGGAATATATATTTATCCTTCGTATTCCAATGCGCCTAAAGGTAAATTACGTTTGTTGTATGAATGCAACCCCATCGCTTTATTAACAGAACAAGCCGGTGGCAAGGCTAGCGATGGATTTCATCGTATATTAGATATAACTCCGTCTGAATTACATGAACGCACGCCTTTTATTTGTGGTTCTAAAGAAATGGTTGAAAAAGTTGAATACTTTATAAAAAATGCAAAATAAATCTGAGGAAATATCTCTAAAAATTAAAAGATTTAATGAATTGTCAATAACTGAGCTTTATCATTTATTAAAACTTAGAAGTGAAGTTTTCATTATTGAACAAAACTCTATATATCAGGATTTAGATGACAAAGATTTAGAAGCTTATCATATGTTAATATATATAAAAAATGAATTGGGTGCATATTCTAGAATTCTACCTAAGAATATTTCCTTTACTGAAGCTTCTATTGGAAGAGTTGTTGTAAAAAACAAATTTCGTTCTATTGGTTTAGGTAAAATACTTATGAATAAATCAATTGAAAATTTATACAATCTTCTAGGTAAACAGCCTATTAAAATAAGTGCTCAATTTTACGCCACTAATTTTTATAAAAAATTAGGTTTTGAAGAAATTGGAAAAATATATTTAGAAGATGGAATTGAACATATAAAAATGCTAAAAAAATAATTTTAAAAAAGGTCGGCTATAAATAAGCCGACCTTTTAAATTTTAAGGATTTAAGGGTGTTGGAATTAGTTGATTACTTTCCTTAGTCTTATCGGTTTCAATTTCCGTATTCTCTTTTTTCATATTTTTAAGTTTACCAAAATTATACGATAGTTTTATATAGTATAATTGATTTTGATTCCTTTGATAAAAATTGGTTAATAAATTCGGATTAGTAATCTGTGCTTTTAATTTAGTTGGGCTAAATACATTATTCATCCCTAAAGAAACTTTTAAATTATTATTATAGAAAGATCTTGATAATTCTATGTTAGAATAATTTATCGGCTGTTGTGATTTATATATTTGGAAATAACCATCTTTGGAACTAAATAAGTAAAATCCTGTTAATTTTATTTCTTTAGGAAGAACAATTTGAGTATATAAAGCATAAAACCACATAGGTTTCACTTTATCCATATAAGGATAGTCATCAACCTTATAGTAATTATACATCGTATAAAAATATAAGAAACTCATTTTATTTACATTCATGGGTTCATCGAAAAACTTTTTCCCTTTAGTAATTAACCCAAACGGCACTGGAACTCCTAAGGATATATTATAACTATTCACTCCGTTATAAGTTTTAGTTGTTTGATTTACCACCAACGAATTTTGTGCGTTCTCATAACTCATAAGGTTAATGCTTTTTGAATGAGTATATTGAAAACCGAGTCTTAAATAATTGAATGCGCTTATAGACGCTTCATAATTATCATAATAATTGGGTTCTAAAAATAAATTACCCGTAGTGGTATTGTATTCATCATAATACCCTGTAATATTTGGGTCTAAGCTAGTATAAGAAGGAAGCGAAATACTTTTCCTATAGGAAGCATTAAAATTGATGGTTGAATTAAGCCTATACAATAAGCTAAATGATGGGTAAAATTTTTCTAATGAATGTTTTGATTTTTGTAAGCTTTCTTTTACTTTACTAGTATATTCTAAGTTTTCATATCTTAAACCAGCGGTTATACTTAACTTATTAAAGTTTTTGCTTAATTCCGTATATAATGCATATTGATTTTCATCGTATTTGAAATCCATAAAAGTATTGTAATTGGGATTTTCAAAAATTAATGGTGAACTATTTAATAAATTATATCTTCCTTTGCTTGTAGAACTATTTAAGGAAAATTTTCCACCCGCATTTATTGTTAAATCTAATTCATGGATAGGTATTTCAATATTTGATTTAAGATAGAAGTTATCTGACTTTGAGTCGATTTCATTTATTGAATAGTCATATATACCTAAATTATTTTGTATACCTCTATTTTGCAAATTTTTATTGAAATTAGAGTAATAAGCAGTAATATCAAATACTTTCCCTAAACTATCAATTTCTGTTCTGTACTTTGCTATGATTTCATGATTCGTATTATCATTTTTTGAATTAAAATTATTAATAAGATTTAAATTTCCTGTATTGTCCATACCTAATAATACACCCAAGTTAGAATTATTATCATGGCTATAATTAAAATTATAGTTTATAAGAATATTACTTCTTTCATTCAAACGAATATTGGCAGAGGGTCTAAAATAATAGAAACGATTGTAACTACTATTATTATTATTTTGAATCATTAAAATAGAGGGTGAAAATGAGGTGAATTCTCTATTATTGGAAGTAAAAGTTTCATTTTCTCTATAACTAAAGCCTGAGTTTAGCTGTAAACCTACAGATCCTCTACGAGTATTTAAACTGATTGATGGGCTAACAATATTTAGTTTATTAAAACGATAGTTCACGGTTGCCGTACCATTTAATCCCAGTGATGCTCTTCCATTGGTAACTATATTAATAATCCCTCCCCCAGTATTAGCTTCATAAGAAGCTCCAGGATTAGAAATTATTTCTATTTTTTCAATCGAACTTGCAGGCATTCCTTGCAATAATCCTTCCAAATCAGAACCTGACAAACCGGTAGGTGAATTATCTATATATATAGCCATACTTTTACCATTAACGGTTAATTCTCCCCCATAACCTTTAATAACACCTGGGATTTTAGTTAATGCTTCTTCTGCATTACCCCCTGAAAGTAACTCATTATCTTTCACTGAATATGTGGTTTTATTCGCTTCCACTTTTATCATTTCTTTTTTTCCACCTACTACAACCACTCCTTCCATATTTGTTATTTCGCTATTGCTTAGAGTATCCGGAACTTCCCCTATATTTCCAATATTATTCATGTAAACATTACCTATAAGTAAGGTATCAGGAAGACTTTCTACAACATCAAAGTCTATACTTTGAGTTTGATGACCTATAGTGGATACTAAAATTCTAAATTTTCCTGGTATTTTAGAAATCGTATAACTATTATAACACTTAGCTGTGTTAAATGTTTTTACATCCTTGTATAAGGAATCATATTTGTATTGAAATTTAATTTCTTTATTTAAATCATCTGCTAAACAAGCATTTGTTTTACTATCAACTATTTTAAATATGAGATTTAGAGTTGATTCGTTGTTTATATGAACATTAGATTCTAATGGCTTTTCCTCACTCTCATGATTTTTTATAGAATTATCAATAGGAGTGTAAACATTTGACGTTTCATTTTTATTTAAAATAGGAAAACTTGACAAAGGTTTATATTTATTGCTATGGTTATCTACATTCCACTTCGTGTTAGGATTTGAGGAAAGTAATTTATCTTTATCATATAAATAAATATTGTCATCATTATTGTTAAATGGAGTGGGTTTTAAAGTACTCGACTTTAAACTTGGAAGAGTAGATATACTATCTTCACCTATGCTTTTAGTATATTGTATTCCTACAGTAGAATCCTTATCTCCTATCTTATCTTGATTTTGTTTGGGAATCTCTTTAGGTTTTAGATATTCCTTTTTACCACTCACGACAATCCCTTGGTTCTTATTGAACTTGTTTTTCTTCAACATTTGTTGATTATTGGGAAGGTTAACATAAACTTTGCCTAGATATAGCGGACCTAATGTTTTTTCTTTAACATCAAAAATAATTTCTTGAGTTTGATATCCTGATACTGAAATTAATATTTTAAATCTACCTGTTTTTTTAGAAATCGTATAACTATTAAAACATTTATTTGTAGTAAATGTTTTAACATCTTTAAACAAGGAATCATATTTATACTGAAAGGTAATTTCTTTATTTAAATCGTTACTTAAACATTTTTTAGTTTTAGCATCAACAATTTGAAAGATTACGTTAATTTTAGATTGACTTTTTCCAGCAAAAGGTAATAAAAATAATAAAAAGAAGATAAAATATTTTTTCATACTCGAATTTCTATATAGTATTCATATAAATTAAGCCATTTTCGATACAATATTAATCATTCATAAGCGAATAATCAAATTATAATTCTAAATTTGCAAATTGATGGTATATTCGTACTATGAATAATAATAATTTAGATAAATATTTTAAATTAGTTTGTTATGCTGAAGGATTTAGTTGCTTTCTGCTTTTTCTTGTTGCTATGCCTTTAAAATATATGTTTAATACTCCTATTATTATGATTCCAGCGGGAATTATTCATGGATTTTTTTTTACGGCGTACTTAATATTAGCAATTTATGCACGCAAATTGTATAAGTGGGACGATGAAGATTTTGTATTTGCTTTAATGTCAGCCTTCTTTCCTTTTGCAACTATTTGGGTTGAAAAAAAATTAACTAAACCGAACTAGCATTATAATAAATTCAATCATTTTTTTACATTTTAATTTTATATTTACATCAAATTTAAATACACAATGGTTGATAAAATAAGCAAAAAAACTATACATCAAGTTCTCTTTATTGTTATATTATTGCTACTATTTACCTTAATATTCAGCCAACTGGTAATATTTCTACCAAGTTTATTAGGCGCTATTACTTTATATACCCTATCTAGAGATTTATTTTTAAAACTGACTGAAGAAAAGAAATGGAATAAATGGTTAACGGTTTTTTTAATCTTTATATTAGCATTTATACTTATTTCAGCTCCTGTTTATCTTATTATAGAACTAACTTATTCCAAAGTATCAACAGCTATTGCATATTCCAAAAACTTAAATGATTCTATTCTTAAAATTATGCATGATTTACAAACGAAGTATAATTTTGATCTTTTAAGTAAAGAAAACCTTTTAAAGGTAAGCAGTTGGGCTGGAAAATTTATCCCTCAAATTCTTAATTCTACTATAAATGTAGGTGTTGTTTTTGTATTTTCTTTTTTAATTTTCTTTTTTATGATTATGAATATTCGTAAACTAGAGAGTACTTTAACCCAATGGTCTCCTTTAAAATTAGAAAATACTTTAAAATTAGGAAATCGTTTAAAAAGGATGATATTAGCCAATTCCATTGGCATACCAGCCGTTGCATTGATTCAAGGTATTATAGCAACTATTGGTTATATAATTATTGGTTTAGATAACTTATGGTTCTGGTTTGCTGTAACTATATTTGCTGCAATGATCCCCTTAGTTGGGGCTACCTTAGCTTATCTGCCCATAGGAATTATATTATTTACTTCTGGACAAACCTGGCAACCAATATTTATTGTTTTATATGGATTTATTATCGTTGGATCTTCTGATAATATAGCTAGATTTACTTTATTAAAAAAGTTAGACAACGTACATCCATTAATTACAATTTTCGGAGTAATTTTTGGAATGAAAATATTTGGTTTTTTAGGTTTAATCTTTGGACCTATATTATTATCAACCTTTTTTCTTTTATTGAATGTTTATAATGATGAATTTACTAACCGTTAAATCCAAATAGTTATTAATTTACAAACATTCATAAAAATCTCTTGAATAAATAAGAACTATAACTTATTTATTCATAGTAAGTAAAAATTCTTCGTTAGAGATTGATTTAGATAATCTATTTTTTAAAAATTCCATAGCCTCTAAAGAATTCATATCAGCTAAATGATTTCTTAGAATCCACATCCTTTGTTGCGTAACTGGGTCTAGTAAAATATCATCCCTTCTCGTGGATGATGAAACTAAATCTATAGCAGGATAAATTCTTTTATTTGCAATTTTTCTATCTAACTGCAACTCCATATTTCCTGTCCCTTTAAATTCTTCAAAGATAACTTCATCCATCTTAGAACCCGTATCAATAAGAGCCGTCGCTATAATAGTAAGAGATCCTCCTCCTTCTATATTTCTAGCTGCACCAAAAAATCTTTTTGGTTTATGCAAAGCATTGGCATCTACACCTCCGGATAGTACTTTTCCAGACGCTGGAGATACGGTATTGTATGCTCTTGCTAGTCTTGTGATTGAATCTAACAATATTACAACATCATGCCCACATTCAACCATTCTCTGCGCTTTTGAAAGAACTATATTAGCTACTTTAACATGTTTTTCTGCAGATTCGTCAAAGGTAGAAGCAATAACTTCTCCTTTTACACTTCTTCGCATATCTGTCACCTCTTCCGGTCGCTCATCTATAAGAAGTACAATCATATATACCTCTGGATGATTCATAGATATTACGTTTGCAATATCTTTCAATAAAAGAGTTTTTCCTGTCTTGGGTTGAGCCACTATCATTCCTCTTTGCCCCTTTCCTATTGGAGAAAATAAGTCTACCACGCGAGTGGACAGCGTTGCTCCTACACCCGCTAATTTAAACTTTTCTTCTGGAAATAATGGAGTCAAATGTTCAAAAGAAACCCTATCTCTAACATAAGAAGGCTCTCTTCCATTTATTTCAATAATTTTAACTAAAGGAAAGAATTTTTCTCCTTCTTTAGGGGGGCGAACTTCTCCTGTAACTGTATCTCCAGTTTTTAATCCAAAGAGTTTAATTTGAGACAGTGATACGTAAACATCGTCAGGAGAGGATAGGTAATTAAAATCTGATGAGCGTAAGAAGCCGTAACCGTCTTGGGTAATCTCAAGAACCCCTTCCGCTGTTATTATGCCTTCAAATTCATATTCTGAAGATCTATATTTATTAGAATGGTGATTATTGGGTTTATTGTAGTCGTTGGGCTTTCTTTTCTTTTGAAAATTATTTTTTTCTACATCATCTGTAGTTTTTCTTTCTTCTTTCTCTACTGTTGGTTTTTGAAAATGAGTGCTACCAGAATTCTTTTTTAAAATAACTTGAGAACGTCTTGCCTGCTGACTTTCTACAATAATTTCCTCAGGAATTCTATCTTTTTTTTCTTCAATAGAAGAACTTTTAATATTATCTTCTACATTTATTTCTACTTGTTTGGGATTTGAAGGCTTATCTTGAGACTGTTTAGATACGATTCTTTTTCTCTGAGATTTATCTTCTTCAAGGACTTTCTTATGATTTGTGGATAATTCTGAAGTAGAATTATGGGATTCTGAGTTATCTATATTTTTTTCGTTTTTTTGTTTAGATAAAATAGATTCTATTAAATCCGCTTTTTTTAACCCTGAAGTTTTAATACCTAATTTATTTACAATCTCTTGCAATTCAGCAACTTTCATTGCTTTTAGCTTCTGTTCCTCAAACATATATATGTTAAATAAAATGATTTAAATGTTGTTATTATCGTAAAAAATAAACTTGATTAATTTGTTTTTTTGTTTAAGACAAAGTAGTGACTTTCTAATTTATAGAATATACTTTACTAATCTTTAGTAGTTTGTAAGGCAATATTACAAAATATTTTATTAAAACACGAATTTTTTTTATATTTGTAGCTTTAAAACTATAAATCTTGATTCAGAGAATTCAGAGTATTTTTTTAACGATTACTGGAATATTAAGTCTTGTTGCTGGATTTATTACTGACCTTATTCCTGATGATTGGATAGATATGTGTCTATTATTTTTGATTGGTATATTGTCTTTCTTTTCTCTATTTAGTTTTAAAAAGAGAAAAATACAAATGAAAATTAATTATCTAAATATAATTATCAACGTAATGTTAATTAGTTATATGGTTTACCATCTACTAAGCTCTCCTGGAGGAGTTCTTTCTCCTATGAAAGGTGTTGAATTTTTTGTTCCGGTTCTGCTGATTATTCTGCTTGCCATGGCAAATAAATATATCAATAAGGACGAAAAACTTATAAAATCTGTAGATAGATTCCGTTAAAACTCATAACAACTTTTTAATGAGTGCTAAAAGCCGTCATAATTTTTATGACGGCTTTTTACTTATTTAAATATATATAAGAGGAAAAGTGGAAAGCTTGAACAGGCTTCAACCCAAAAACGCGTATATAGATATGCTTGTTTACAATTCGTAAAATAAACCATAACCATTGCTATCAGACAACTAATTCCCCAACTAATTTTATAAGCAGTGTATATATATGAATTGAGGCTATAAATTAAAATTATACATGAAACTACTAAGCTAAAGTAAGATATGCATTTACTCTTCTTAATACCTATCCATTTGGGAATCGTGAGTATTTTATCTTCTCTTATATCATAAACATCAAAGGGTATAGTTATTCCAAATACAAATAAATACACAGATATAAATAATCCAATGGAAAAATCTATTGCGTTACCCATCCAAAATATGGCATAGGTCCACACAAATGATATTATAAATATTTTGAGTAAAGAGATAGATCTAAAATGTAGCTTTAATATTCTTGAATTGTACATTAAAACTAATACTGATAAAATTATAGTATGAGCTATAAGCGTGTATAAGTTATTTTGTTTAAAAAATAAATATACAACTGTCCCTATACTTAAAATGAAGATATATAAAGATCTATGATTTAAAGTTTTAGTTTTCCATATTTCATAAAAGCATATGAAATTATAGGCTGCCAATGAAGAAAAAAAAAGTATTAGTTGTTTATTTAAATCTATTTGATGATTAGCTAACCCTAAAAATACGGATAAGGCGGTAATCATTAATGATACCCATATTTTAGTATTTACAAGAAATTCCTGTATAACTTTTATCACTTACTTACCTTCTTTGGATTATTTTTTACAAAGGCTTCCCAACCGGTATAACTTTTTTTATTTGCTAATGAAGAAGTACCACTATTTAAAAAATGACATACGGCAAGCGCCAGACCATCTGAAGCATCCAGATATTTTGTCGGAAATTCTTTTAATTTTAATAGGGTTTTAAGCATTCCTGCCACCTGTTCTTTGGAAGCATTCCCATTACCGGTAATTGCCATTTTAACTTTTTTTGGCAAATATTCTGTAATTGGAACTTCTCTTAAAAGTCCAGCCGACATAGCCACCCCTTGCGCTCGTCCTAGTTTTAACATGGATTGCACATTCTTCGCATAAAAAGGTTCCTCAATCGCTAGTTCATCCGGATGATAGGTGTCGATTAAAGCGAGTGTTTTATCAAAAATTTTTTTAAGTTTTAAAGCGTGAGAGTCAATTTTATTTAAAATTAATTCATCAATACAAACTAAATCCATTTTTTTGTTAAGAACACGAATCACCCCATAGCCCATTACATTCGTCCCAGGATCAATGCCAATAATTATTTTTTCCACTAATAATATTATAATTAAAGCGTTGCCTCATAAGATCTCCAGCCTTCCTCTCTATATTTTTGGGCTTCCTCAACCGGATTAGCAGATTTATAAATTCCTCTACCTACTATTATGAAATCTGTGTAATATTCTCTAAATACCTTTTCTGGGGTATTAAATTGCTGGCCTTTTGAATCGCCTTTTGAATCTAGATTTACTCCTGGAGTAAACAACAATAAGGAATCTGGCAAAGAGGATTGTGCGACACAACCAATGACTTTAGAGTTTTTTTCTGATATTTGTATCGCTTTTTGTTTATAAGTAACATCGGTCAAAGTTCCTTTTGATGACATCTCAGCTATAGTAACAACCCCTATATTTTCACTAAATACATTTAAACTATTCTCTCCAGCAATTACATGAGAAGTAATTAAATCTGCCCAATCTGATATTTTATAGATCCCTAGTTCAAATTGCAATTGTTGTGTATTTCCTATATCCCCAAATTTCCTATCTTCAAACAATAAAAAATTCTTTTCTTGGGCTATAGATTTTAATTCATTTATATAATCTACAGAAAAATCAGTAAGGATATCTGTATGCAACTTTATTGCTACTACATAATCTCCAATTTTTTTTGCTAAATCTAAAATTTCAGAGGTTTGCGTTACATCCAACGATGCAATTAAGTTTGACTTCTTTTCAATTGCAATACTTAAAAGTTTTTTTGCTACCGGATGTTCTTGCAATTCTTTTTTCTCCTCATATTTTAATCTTGGCTTTTTAGAAATAGCTAAAGAATTACCATTTAAAAAATCTTTAATCTTTAAAACTTCTTTCTCTTTTAACAAGTTATTTTTATATAAAATATCTATTACGTTTTGGATGCTAAATAGTTTATGTACTTTATATCCTTTTTCGTTTAATAATTCAATTCCTCCCTGTTCTCTATCTAAAACTACTACTATATCTTTTACTTTTAATCCTTCTCTTTCAACCTCTTCAATAGTTTCAAATAAGCTTTTACCACTAGTTATTACATCTTCTACAAGCAAACAAGTTTGTCCTACCGTAAAAATGCCTTCGAGCATTTTTTTGGTACCATATCCTTTATTTTCTTTTCTTTTGATAATTAATGGAATCTCAGATTTTAAAGACATGGCTGTCGCCATAGGCAAGGCTGCATAAGGAACACCACAAATGAGTTGATAATTAGGTTCTTGTATTTCTTCTAACAAAAGTTCTGATAATTCTTTAAGCAAACTTGGACTTGAGGCTAAAGGTCTCAAATCTATATAAAAGGGAGATTGTATCCCGCTTTTTAAAGTAAATTCACCAAATTTTATAATCCCTAATTCATAAGATTTTAACAAAAAATTTTCTTTATCAATCATTTTTACTTGTTTATTTTATATAAAATGAATTTTTTTAATTTCTAATCTTGGAAAATAACTTTATATATTTTTGACCAAAGCTTCCCGGTTATTAAAAAATGGTTTTCCTCTACATGTGCTATTCCATTTAATACAGCATCAGCATTGGTTTGGTTTTTTTTAGCTAAATCAGAAAAATCTGCTTTTGCAACTACAACTCCTGTTTTTGGATCTATGGCTAATATGATAGGTTGTTCAAATATATTGGCGTATATAAGTCCATTGGCATATTCCAATTCATTAAGATTGGAATATATTTGATTGTATCCTATGGCAGAAATTATTCGTTTAAGATTAAAATTTTGATCGTAAAATTTTAACTTTGAAGAACCATCCGATACCACAATGTCATCTCCAATTGTGGTAGCCCCCCATCCTTCTGATAGATTATTGGGATAAGGTTGTTGCTTTTCCAATTCAAAGGTTGCTTGGTTATATATTAATAAAGTTTTTTCTCTCCAAGTTAACAAATAAAGTTTATTGTTTAAAACAGCAAAACCTTCTGCAAAAAATTGTGGCGCTAGGGAAATGCTTTGTTTAAATGCTGTCTCCCCTAAATTATAACGCACCAATTTAGATTTTTCATACAAACCTGAACTTTCAGTTATAACACCATTTTTGTAGGTGAATCCTTGTGTAAACAATTCTGGATTATGTGGATATTCTTGGATAATTGAATAACTAAATTCTTTTTCTTTTACGTTTGAATAAATGTTAAAAACTGTCTCAATCTCTTTTTTATGATTCCCGTTATAGTTAATATTTACCACTAGAGTATTCGCGCCTAAGCTAGAGTTTGTGGAATCTAAAACGATGTTATTACTCTCATAGTCTTTACCGTTTAACTTTACAGTATACGAGTCTATGGTGCCATCTTCAGAACTTATTTCTAAAGGGAGCTTATCTCCCATGTGTAACCCTTTATCACTTAACTGATCAAAATTTGTACTTATACTTATTTTGTTAGAATCTTTACATCCTATAGCTACCATAAGTAATACAGTGCCTATAATTAATTTATTAACAATTGCTTTCATGATAAGTTATTTAGTAATATAAATACGATTTTTTGAAGTGAGTAATATATATATTCCTACTAATATAAAGGGAATACTTAACCATTGTCCTGTGTTTAATCCAAACCAATTGATATATTCCTCCCCTTGTGGTTCTTTAAAAAATTCAACTATAAAACGTATGCCGAAAAGTATGATTAAAAAGTAACCAAATATCCAACCTAGAAATTTTTTCTTATTGGTTTTAAAATATATAAAGACGAGAGAGAAAAACAAAATTAAATACCCAAAGGCTTCGTACAACTGAGCCGGATGTCTAGATACCCTTTCTCCATACTCATGAACATCTTGTTGGTTAAATAATACTGACCAAGGCAGATCTGAAGGCTTCCCTAAAATTTCTGAATTAAAAAAATTACCTAAACGTACAAACATTCCTCCGATAGCCACAGGAATTACAATCCTATCTAAAATCCAAAGTAAATTCCTTTTTAAATATTTCTTATTGTAAAAGTATAAGGAGATTACTATACCAATGGCAGCACCATGGCTTGCCAATCCAGAAAATCCTGTAAATTGAAATTCAGGCTTGGTTCTGAATGGTAAAAAAACTGCCAAGGGATCTTCTATAAAAAGTTCTTTTTGATAAAATAATACATGTCCTAAACGAGCTCCAATAATAACAGCTAGGAACATATATATAAATAAGGGATCTAATAACTTTTGATCTTCATTGTCTTTCTTAAAAATTTTACTCATAAGATAAAAACCTATGCTAAATGCAATTACATACATTAGACTATAATATCTTAAAGTAAAGTTTCCTATTTGAATGCCAATACTGGGATCCCAAATAATGTGTAATAATTGATTCATTTACTTTTTTTATTTTTCTTTAAAGGCACTGGATCATATCCTTTTCCGCCCCAGGGGTGACAGCTAAATATTCTTTTTAAACCTAACCAAAAGCCATAAACTAATCCATGCAATTTTAATGCTTCTAGCATATATTGAGAGCAAGTGGGAGTAAATCTACAATTGGATCCTAACCATGGCGATATAGCTAACTGATAAAATCTTATGAATAGAATGAATGGAAATATGGTTATTTTCTTTATCATGCCCAATTTCTCGTACAAATATAATTCTAAATATTAGGTTTTTATTTATAAAAAAACTCTTTTTAAAGTTTAAAAAGAGTTTTTTTATAATTATTTGAGGCTTTAATTTCTTGGGTTAGAGTTTAAAATATCTGCTCTATAATCATCAATTTTTGCTTCTTGATATAGGGTTTGTAAAAGTAAGTTTGGCATTTGTTGAGAGTAAATGCTCATCAATTGCTCTTTAAATGTTTTCTTATCTCCACTATCTCCTTTAGTAATGGATTTTGTTATTATAACATATACCCCAGCTTTTCCTTCAATAGCCTTAGATTTCTCATTGGGTTTAATACCAAAAGCAGCTCCCCCTACTTTAGGTTCAAAAGAACCTCCTATGGAAGGATTATCAAAAGTTATGTTTGCTTGTTCCTTCGTCGTTTGAAAATCTTTGGCTAATTGGTCTAAAGATTGGTTAGAAGAATTAATTTTATCTGCTATAATTTTTCCTAACAACTCATTTCTTACAGTTGTTTCAATTTGCTTTCTAACTATTGAAGGATCAGCTAAACCTCCGCTAAATAATGAAGATACTCTAGCAACTATATATCCTTGATCTCCGGTAATAAATAATTCTGTGTCTCCTAAATTTCTTTTAGAATTAAAAGCCCAAGCAATTATATCAGAATCTTTGTCAGTACCCAGTCCTTCCAACATAGTACCGAAACGTAATATACCTCTTTGCTGTTTAGCATTGAATTTTTGAGCTTTAGCTACGTTATGAAATTCTTGTGAAGATTTTCCGTTGATATTTTGAATAAATGTATTGGCTTGTTTTCTAACTAAATCTACAGTTGCTTCAGAAGGTTCAATATTCTTAGCTATGTCAGCAAGTTTATATACAGTTCCAACCGGTTTTCTATCAGTGATCGCAATCACAAAGTATCCTTCAGGTATTTCAACCACTTCATATTTACCTAGAGGAGAACTTTCAAGTACCCTTTGTAAGCCTTTATATTCCCCTTTAAAATCTTGGGCAGTTGTTAACTTTATTACACCACCATTGCTTGACACTCCGGGATCGTCTGAATACTGAACTACTAATTTAGAAAAATCATTAGGGTTAGCATTTAATTGTTGAACTAACTGATCGGCTTGTGCTTTGGCTTGCTCTTTTGTTCTAGGTGTCTTTGGTTTTAGTTGTGATCCTGAATCCGTGAAAGATATTAATATATTTTTACCTTGAATAGAATCAACATTTTTCTTTCCTATTAATTTGGAGTAAACATAAGCCCCACCATCTTCATAAACTGAAGAGACTTGCCCTATGGCTGCCGTTTTTACCCAGTTTTTAATTGCTTGTGGCAACTGTTGTTCAGCTCTATATATTGGATTAAAATCATTATCAATCAACTGATCTGAGCTTAACTTAGATATATATAAGGAATCATTTTTAACAGATCCAAAAGCTTGTATGGTATCGCCATCAATAATTGTATTAGTTAATAATTTATTTAATTGATCTAAAATTTGTTTTTTGTCTGAGGAAGAGGCCGTTCCCGGAAAATATACATAATCTAAAGTTCTATTTTCATCTATTTTAAATAGAGTTTTATGTGCATTAATATAATTTTGCAAATCTTGATCCGTAACTTTTACAGGATGTTTGCTTTGGTATGCATTATAATCAACTTTTACATATTCTATGTTTGCAGAATTCACTCTATTTCCTAACAATATATCCACTTCATTAGCATTGGTTAATAACCCTGCTCCATAAGAACCAAAATATTGTCTATACATGGCTTGTACACTCAAATTATTTTTAAGTTCTAGAAATTGCTGATACATTTGGCTTAACTCGGAATTGGCATTCTGGTTCTGTTCAAGTTGTTCAAATTGTTGTTTTATAAGCTGAACATTTATATTGCCATTTTTATCTTTATATTGAGGAGAATTAAATATGTTTGAGTTTCTTGCTGCATTCCAAATCATATCGTCTGTTAAAATAAACCCTGAACTATTAAATTTTTGTTTAATTAATGTGTTTTGAACCAGAGTGTTCCATACCTGTCCCTCTAAAAAATTTAACGGTACTTGACCTTGATATTGATTTTGAATAAAGTTTAGTTGATTATTATATTCTTGTCTAGTTATCACCTGATTGTTTACCTTACCGATAACATTAGGATCTTTACCTCCCAATCTACTCCAATCGATTCCTCCCAATAAAAATAATAGCAGTGCTACTGCTACAAATCCTATTAATAACCCGTTTCTTTTTCTTATTTGTCCAAGAATAGCCATTTAATCTTATGTTTATTATTTTTTTTAATTTACGAAAATACAATTTCAATATGAATTACAAAAATATTATTTCAAATGAAATAGTATTTTAAATAAAAATCCCTTAAAGAATTTTTACTTTAAGGGATTTTTATTTTACTTTCTATGAATTATTTATCAATAGAACCTAAAACTCTTTTCATAAAAGCGTTTAAAGCTTCTTTTTGATCCATTCCTTCTTGTACCATTTTATGAACCTCTATAGCTCCGTACATATTAGAAATTAATTCTCCAATTACATCAATTTCTTCATCTTTCAACCCTGGTGATTCAGTAAGATCTTCCAAAGTTTCAATCGTTTCATTCACATAATCTTCATCATTTTTCTCAATAAATTGAGTTAAATGTTTAATTACCGGTAACTTCATTGACTAGCTCTTGTAAAGGTTCTATTTTGTTTGTTTGTATTTGATTTACTAATTTACCATCTTTAAAAGCTGCAAATGTAGGTAAGTTGGTAACATTTGCTAATTTTCTAGATTCAGGAAATTTTTCAGCATCTGCGATCACGAATGGAATGTTCTCATTTTCAGCAGCTATTTTTTTAAATTTAGGCTTCATAATCTTACAATTCCCGCACCATGTGGCAGCATATTGAACTAAAACAATGGGTGAACTTTGTACAATTTCTTGAAGGTTATCTTGATCTAATTCTTGTACCATAATAATTTTTGTTTTAAAATTAAATTAATGAGAAGATAAATAATCAGCTACACCTTTTCTATCTGCATGCATTGCTTCTTTACCTTCTTCCCAGTTTGCCGGACATACTTCTCCGTATTTTTGTACGTGAGCGTAAGCATCTATCAATCTTAAATACTCTTGAACATTTCTACCCAAAGGCATATCGTTAACACTCTCGTGAAATACTTTTCCTTCTTCATCTATCAAAAAAGTTGCTCTATAAGTAACGTTGGATCCTTCTATAATTACTGTATCATGATCTTCGTCATAAGAAGAAGATTGAATATCAAGAATACCTAAAATATTGGATAAGTTTCTTGTAGTATCTGCTAAAATTGGATACGTCACTCCTTCAATACCCCCATTGTCTTTAGGTGTATTTAACCATGCAAAATGTACTTCATTGGTATCACAAGATGCTCCAACAACTAAAGTATTTCTTTTTTCAAATTCTGATAACGCTTCTTGAAAAGCATGCAATTCTGTAGGGCAAACAAAAGTAAAATCTTTTGGATACCAGAACAACAACACTTTTTTATTTTTTTTTGTAGCTTCTTCAAACACATTAATCTTTAGATCATCTCCCATATGATCCATAGCATCTACTGAAATATTTGGAAATTTTTTACCTACTAATGACATAAGATAATTTTTTTTATTCTTTTTACTTATCGTAAAGGTACAAATTAATTGACTATTTAATTCTCAATCGATGATTAATCTTTTTTATACAAGAATAAAAAAGTTTTATAAGAATAGGTTTAACAATTTAATAAAATATAACAATCCACTATACAAGTATAGATTTATTCTATTTCAAATGTTTAAATAGATTTATTCCCTACTATTTTTTTAAGAGTTAAGGTATGTTTAAATATTTATGAGTTTGTAAAGAAATTTTCCATTTTGGATTTTTCATTACATAATCTATAATTTTAGGAGTCATTTTTTCTCTATTGCTCCATTCCGGTTGTAAATACAAAAGAGCTTCATTATTTACTTTTTCAGCTTGCTCCTCTGCAAAAATAAAATCATGTTGATTATAGATAATCATTTTCAACTCATGTGTTTTTTCATAAATCTCCTTTAGTGGTAAGGAGTTTTTTTTAGGTGAAAGGCAAATCCAGTCTATCGTTCCGCTCATAGGATAAGCTCCAGAAGTTTCGATGTGTATCGTGCATCCCAATTCTTTTAATATTGAAGTAAGTGGACTCAAATTCCACATCAATGGTTCTCCTCCAGTTAAAACAATAGTTTTGGAATGTTTTACTGCCATTTTAGCTATTTCTTCTGCTGAACTTACTGGGTGTAAATCAGGGTTCCAACTTTCTTTCACATCACACCAATGACAACCAACATCACAACCTCCAATACGAATAAAGTAAGCACTTGTCCCCGTATGTCTTCCCTCTCCTTGTATGGTATAAAAATGTTCCATAATAGGGAGTGATAATCCTAGGTCTAAGTCCGATTGCTCATTCATTGATTTCATAATTCAAACAGTTAAAATAGTTACTAAAGGTACAAAAAGAATGATTATTTATATAGATTGCTTCCATCGATATACTTATATACTTCTGGTGGCAATAATGGGCGGATATTTTTTTTGTTTTTTATGTATTCTCTGATTAATGTTGATGATATTTCAATTTTAGGTGCTGCAATTTTCGACATCTTAGGATGTTCTAAAGGAATGGTAGTATATTCATGACTTCTTGGATAGACGTAGACTTCGTAACGTTTTAATATTTCTTCGTAGTTCTTCCACTTAGGAAAGTGTATCCAATTATCTTCCCCCATAAGCAATACAAATTTTTTATTTGGATGGGTTTCTTGTAACGCTACAAGAGTATCTATGGTGTAAGAAGGTTTAGGCAATGAAAATTCCACGTTGGAAGATTCAAACTTAGAGTACTTTTCGATTGCTAAATTTACCATTTCTAGCCTATGGTGATCCTCCAACAAAGTAGATTTATTTTTAAAAGGATTGTGAGGGGTAACTACAAACCAAACTTTGTCTAAATCTGTATTTTCTACAATGCTATTGGCTAAAATTAAATGTCCAATATGAACAGGATTAAAGGAACCAAAAAATAAACCTATCTTATTCATTTGTATGCTTAATGAAATTATTCTTCTTTAAATAATACATCTTTAATTTGCAATTGATAGAATGTTTTTCCTTGCCAAAAATTTTCATACAGAGAAAAAACCATATCAAAGGGATATTTTTCAAATTTATGGATTAAATGCCCCATTTTAAAGGCTATTACTTCAAAAGAGTTTTTAAGATTATCTTGAAAAACTGTCATTTTTAAATGCTCTTTTTCTCTTCCCATAAGAGTAAAATATCCTCCAAAAGATACATTTTTAGCAAGGAAAACAGGTCTTAAATTTCCTGGCCCAAAAGGTTCAAAGTAATGAATCAGTTTAAAGAACCGCTTGTTTATTGATTTTAAAGAAATTTCTTCATCGATTTCTATGACCGGCGTTCTTTGGTTTTCTTTGATGGTTTCTTTAACTATTGTCTCAAATTTTTCTTTAAAAGGAATAAAATTTTCTTTTTTTAAAGTAAGTCCTGCAGCATACATATGACCTCCAAATTGTTCTAAATATTCAGAAGTGCGTTCCAGAGCACTATATATATCAAAACCAACTACACTTCTGGCAGAAGCTACCAAATCATCATTTTTACCCTCCGTAAATACTAAAGTGGGGCGGTAGTATTCTTCAATCAATCGCGAAGCTACAATCCCAATTACTCCTTTGTGCCAATTTTTGTTATAGACAACGGTAGAGTAATTTTCTGTCTGCCCAGTTTTTTTTATTTCAAGAATAGCTTCGGTAGTTATATTAGCGTCTAGCTCTCTTCTCTCATTATTTAACTCATTGATTTGTGAATAAATCCTACGAGCTTCTATCTCATTTTGTGAAATTAATAATTCTACTGCATTATGTGCATGGCTAATTCTACCAGCAGCATTAATTTTTGGGGCTATTCCAAAAACAATATTACTAACCGAAAAGGTTTCTCTAACTTCTTTTGGTAGAAAAAATTTCAATCCAACTCTAGGTTTTTCTATTAACTGTCTCAAACCAAAATAAGTTAATATTCTATTTTCCTCTATCAACGGAACTATATCTGCAGCTATACTTATAGCTACCAAATCTAAGTAGGAATATATATCAGGGGAAGAAATATTTTTTTTTTGTGACAGTGCCTGCATTAATTTAAACCCTACTCCACATCCACTCAAATGTTTGCATGGATATTCGCAATCAGGTCTTTGGGGATCTAAGTTTGCGACTGCTGGCGGTAAGATTTCCCCCGGCAAATGATGATCACAAACGATAAAGTCTATTTGGTTTTCTTTTGCATATAAAACTTTCTCCACTTCCTTTATCCCACAATCTAAAGTTATTATAAGAGAAAAATTATTTTCTATGGCATAATCTACTCCTTGGTAAGACACTCCATAACCTTCCTGATACCTGTCTGGAATATAATATTCTACCTTTTCGTAAAAAGAATGTAGAAACATATAAAACATAGCTACGGAAGTAGTTCCATCTACATCGTAATCACCATAAATGAGTATTTTTTCTTTTTTTTCAATCGCAAGCAAAATTCTTTCTGTTGCAATTTCCATATCCTTCATCAAAAAAGGATCGTGTAACTCATCTAAAGAAGGTTTAAAAAATAATTTTGTTTTATCAAAGGTATCAATCTTTCTTTGTAACAAAAGACAAGCAATTTCAACAGGAAAGTTTAACTCTTCTGCAAGCGTATTGATTTGATCTTTGTCAGATTTAGATCGTAGAACCCATCGATTTTGCATAGCTCACAAAGATACTCATTTTCAATGAGTCTGATAAATGAGTAGTAGAATATTTTAAAATAGAGGGTTAATGATAACAGGTTTAAAACTTATCCATCGTAATCGTTAGGGAATCTTTTTTTTACTTTTTCAACCGCTTGAAGAACTTTAATTTCATTTACTTTTCGGAATTGTTCTAACTTTTTTGTAATTTCTTCTGAAAAAGGAGAAAGCATTTGGGCGGCTAAAATACCTGCATTTTTTGCAGCATTTAAAGCTACAGTTGCCACGGGTATACCATTGGGCATTTGTAGAATAGATAAAATTGAATCCCATCCATCAATTGAATTTGAGGATTTTATAGGTACACCTATCACGGGCAATGTGGTTTGCGAAGCTACCATCCCTGGAAGGTGAGCCGCTCCTCCGGCTCCAGCTATTATTACTTTTAATCCTCTTGCATACGCAGATTTTGAATATTCAACCATTCGATCTGGAGTTCTATGCGCAGATACAATGGTTAATTCGTAAGGGATTTCCATCTCGTTTAAGATTTCTACGGCTTGTTCCATAACAGGTAAATCACTGTCGCTTCCCATTATAATTCCTACTAAGGCTGAGCTCATTGGGCTATAACTTTAAATTTTGATTTTATAAAATTAATTTTTTCAACTATTTCTTCCTTATTCTTCCCTAGTACGGTTACATGCCCCATCTTTCTTCCAGGCTTAGTGATGCGTTTACCATACAAATGCAAATACGTTTGGGGCAAGGAAATTAAATCTTCTATACCTACATACTCCGCTTCCCCTTCTTGTTTGGGATCACCGATTACATTGACCATGGCAGAGCACTCTCTAATACAAACATCCCCCAAGGGTAGATTTGCTAAAACTCGAAGCATTTGATCGTATTGGGAAGAACTATTGGCTTCTATAGTAGGATGTCCACTATTGTGGACCCTTGGAGCTATTTCATTAATAATTACCGAATCATCTTCCAACAAAAACAATTCTACACAAAAAATTCCGGGTGTATTTAAAGCTTCTATGGCTTGTATACTTATATCTTTAGCAACTTCTTTTATTTTATCCTCAATTTCTGCTGGGGATAAAAGATAATCCACAAGATTTAAAGTCTCATCAAAAACCATTTCTACCACGTCAAAAACGCAAGATTGCCCATTTTCATTTTTGGAAATTATAACGGACAATTCTTTTTTTATTGGAACAACATTTTCAATGACCGAAGGCTCATCCCAAACCTGTTGCAAATCCTCCGCATTTTTTATAATTTGTACTCCCTTTCCATCGTAGCCTCCCACCCGTAATTTTTGTACAAAAGGGTATTTTAATTGAGGATGATTCAAAAGTTCGTTACGATTCTGAACCGTATAAAAGTCTGAACTGGGCAGATGATTCTCTTTGTAAAATTCTTTTTGTAACCCTTTATCTTTAATTAATTCCAAGCATTCTGGACTTGGTATAATTTTTTTTCCTTGATTTCTCAATTCTTTTAAAGCCTCTACATTCACATTCTCAATCTCTATACTAATAACATCTTTATCTTTTCCAAAATTTAGTACAGATGTGTAGTCTTTAAAGTCTCCAACGGTAAAAGAATTTTTAAAAATTGAACATGAAGCTTCGGCATCTGGCTCTAAAAAACCGATGGTATATGGATAATTTATAGCATTCTGCATGAACATTCTTCCCAATTGTCCTCCACCTAAAATTCCTATTTTCATTACTCTTTATTATTTACACACAAATATAAATAGTTTCCTACTTGCCTACCCACTATTCTTACGGATAATTTACAGCTTTATTTTAAAAAGTTGAAAGTTTGACTAACCCCTAGGGTACAGAGGGAGGAATTTTTTCAGTTTTTGGTTTCTGTGATTGTTTTGCTTTTTCTTCTAGTTCTTTTTTAGTAAAGTAATTCAGTAATTCTTTCGCTTTTTTCCCTTCTTCTTTCCCTTCAAAAGCTATGGAAATTCTTTCTAAACTTTCTAAAAAAGCTTGTTTATTTCCCAATTTGGCATCGCTAAATGCAGCTAGTAAGGAAAATTTACCAATCATAACGTCAGACGGAAACTTTTGTAAAGCTTCATTTGCCAATGCTTTTACTTCCTTGTATTTGCCTTCTTCGTATTTTTTGTAAACTTCTTCGTAAAAAGCAGTAGCCTCTGTAGAATTTAATTTGAAAATGTCTATTGAAGGGTTTAAAATGCTTTCTGCATACTTAGTATTTGGAAATTCGGCAATCACTCGGTCGGAATATCTACTTGCCAATTGTGGATTCTTTTCTTTATTGATACGGTAAAGGTTATACAAAGCCTTCACTTTCACTTCATCCTCCTTAGGAGGGGTGGAAACTAAATGATCCAAGGCAAACACCGCAGAAGATACATCATTAAATCTATCGTAGTACATCAACCCTAAAGACAACTCTGCTGTGTCTCTTTGTTGTTTTAAAGCCTCTAAATCTTCTTTGTTTTTGGGCAACTTTTCTAGGTAATAGTCGATTTCAAATCTTCGGGAGTTTTTAGCATCTTTTTTTCCTAGCAATTGTTCTTTCACCTCATCTAAATTCACTGAAGATTTTCTATACATTCTCCAATTGTCCATCAAGGATCTGTCCCCCCAATTTTTTTTAAAATCAGAGATTCCGTTTTGCTTTAAACTATTATTATAAAAATACCACTTATTCCCTGTCGTTGGAGTAGCTGTTACCACTTGGGTAGTTCCCGCTCCCATAAATTCAGTTTCAAAAACCGTAGTATTTTCACTCTCTAATTCCTTTTCCAAAGCGATTCGGTTTTTTTCTTCCTCTTCTTTTAAACGGTCAATGTGTTTTTGAAAGTAATTTCTTTGCTCATCCGGATTCATATTTGCTACAGATAGTATGCTATCGTTTTTCTTTATCAAATAATACTTTTGAATTACCTCTTTTAAAGTTTTATTTTTCACCATTAATTTTCGTTTCATCTCCGGATCCATAATCTTTGCAACGGCACTGTCGTAATAAGCCCCTGCATATACATAGTCGGGTTTTGAAAAATATAAATCTCCCAAAGAGCGATATACCAACCCCCGTATTTGTGGATCACTTTCTTTTTCTTTTAAAGATTGAATGTAAAATTCCTTAGCCTCCTCGTCTCGCTTTTGTTTATGCGCAGCAACCGCCATGGCATAGTACAGCTCGTTTTTTCTAGATTGGTACAATCCCTGACGGGTTAGTTTTTTCAAAAACTTTATTCTTTGCTGGTAATCTGTTGAATCCCCTTTCAATAAACCGGACAAAGCGATCTGTGATTTGATTTCTAATTCAGGAGAAGGTTTTTTCTTGTAAGCCATCTGATAATAATTGATAGCATCTTCCTCCTTGTTTAATTTTTCTGAAAGTTGCCCTTGTATAAAGCTATATCTTCCTTTTGTATACTTCCCTTTATTGAACTTTTTTGCTGTTTCTAAGGAGGTAATGGCTTCCGGGTAACGTTCCTGATTAAGCAAGTACTGTGCGTAGGAATTGTACAAAAGCTTTCGGTCTTGCTTTTTAAGCTTTTCTTTTAACAATTGTGTATATACCTCGTCTGCCTCAAAGGTATTTCCTGCTTGTTCTTGGGCTAAGGCTAAATATATTTTTGCTTCTTTTTCTTGTCTATTTTTCACTAAGGAACCATTCATTATATTTAAATAATTCAAAGCCTCAAAAGGTTCCTGCTTGTAATAATAGGCTCTTGCCAGTAATAAATAAGCCTCTCCCAACATGGAATTGTATTCTTTTCCTTTAATTAGCATAGAATGATTTTCAATGGCATTTTTCCCCTTTTCTATTACTCGGTTTAATCCTTGGGTTTTGGGACTTTCTGTAGTGATATTATTGCCTACACCTAAAATTGAATTAAAGTTTGAGAGTGTATTGTTTTGTTTAGGAATAGAATACATCGTCATTTCTTCTTCCAAAGAACTTTCTTCAAAAGGATCTATAGGGTCTACTTTTATAATTTCCGAAAAATTATCTCTGTAAGCTTCTCTTTTAGACTTTAAATTTTCTTCCAAAGTAACATTCCCATTAAATATGGTGTTGTACCAAGAGGTTATTCTATGATAGGTACGGCTCGTTACTCCTGTTTTTTTGGTAGAACATGAAGTTACTACCGAAGCCATGAAAAGCAAGCAAAAAAATTTTTTCATTTCTATTTAAACTAAAACAAAACTACTTAAAAAAACGAAAATATTCTATATTTGTTGCACATATCCACCAAGGTATTGCTTATCCTTCATATAAGCATATCTTAACTTAAAGATAGCCATGCAGAAATTTATTGTATCCCCAAAATATAAGAGCTTCCAAAAAAATTTTAAACAAATGGTGGAAAACTTTGATTCTTATTCGGAGATTTTGGGAAATCCAGAAAGAAATGTGATTAAAAAAATTCCATTTCAGGAGGGATATATCGCTATCAAAAGTTTTAAAAAACCACACTGGGTAAATAAAATTGCGTATAAATACCTGCGAAAATCTAAGGCTAGACGTTCTTACGAACACGGATTGCAATTGTTGCAATTAGGAATTTTAAATCCTGAGCCTATGGCTTATATTGAAAATTCTGATTTCTTTGGAATCACTTCCAGCTACTACATTTGCCAATACACTCCTTACGATTTTACGATCCGTGAAATCTACGATCAACCCGATGCTTTTTTAGCCGTACAAGCCTACGCTAGATTTTCTGCTTATGTACATAGCAAAGGGGTATACATCAAGGACAACACCCCGGGGAATACTCTTGTTCAAAGAAATAACCAAGAATATAATATGTACTTGGTGGATTTAAACCGTATGGAATTTCATGAGAATTTATCTTTTGAAGTAAAGATGAAAAGCCTATCCAACAATATTAAAGAACAACCTTTTTTAGATATTTTTATGGAAGAATATTCCAAAGTATCCGGCTATCCTTTGTCTGAAGTTCGTGAAAGGATGTTCCATTACCAGCAAATATTCAATCGTAAAATTGAGTCTAAAGCTCGTTTAAAAAAGAGATTAAAGAAACTGATGGGAAAAAAAATATAAATCCTTCTTCAACTTATTTTTTCTGAAATTCATTCTTATATAAAGAGGTTTAGGCTATTAAATTCTCTCCTATGGTTAAAATGCACTTTTTTTCTTATAAGGATATTGAACCGTTGCGCATCCCATTTCTTTAGAACATATCCCCTATCACTAGTTTATAACTATTGATGTATTGAATAACAATTACAACACCGAAATTACTTTTCAAAATTTAATTCCCTTGTTCTTACTTTTGAAAGAATGGTTTAATTTTTATTTTTAAATCTTTCTTATTTTTTATTACATTTGTTTATAATTAATCTTAAATTTTTAATTAAAAAATATAATAATGAGCATACTTGACCCCAATTTAAACAAAGGAGCCAATTTATCTAAACCTAACCTTTCTTCCAAAAATATAGTTGAAAGCGCCGCAGATGTAAGTGGACTCAACAATAAATTATCTAATTTAGAAGATCAACTTGCCGATAAACTCACCGAACTCACCGCTCCTGCGCAAGAAACCATAGATAAAGCTAAAAAAGCTACAGAAACAGCAAAAGAAATCACCCATCAAGCCCAAGAAATAAAAAAAATCATTCCAGGAGATTTAACCAGCCTGCCCAACGGACTCATTACTCCGGAGCAGTTTGCTGAGTTTAAAGGAGTAAATTCACTGATAGCCACTTACGGCGGAGACCCCGAAACCAACCTAGCTAATTCCCATATTGTTTACAGCAAAATAACCATAGGTAGAGAACGCGTACTTGCCGACAGCCACTTTGTGGTTGAAATTGAACAAAAGGCTACCGAGCATGATACCTTTACCATTAAATGCTCTGCCGAAGCCATTGACGGCCCCAATGCCTATCCCTTAGAAAAAGCTCGCAGTTTTCTTGGTAAAAGAACTACTATACAATTTATCCAGTACGGAGCTCCTGCACAAGTATACACGGGCATAATTACTCATATAAAAAACAAACGAGAGAACGGAGAATCCCAACTCATCCTTACCGGAAAATCGCCTACTATATTGCTGGAAAATGGATTGGACAGCCAAAGCTTTGAAAACGCAGACCTGGAAAACATCATACGAAAAGCCACGGCTGAATACCCTCAAGACCTAGTCCAATGGAAGATCCAACCTCTACAGAAAGAAAAAATACCTTACACCGTACAATACCGAGAATCCGACTGGAACTTTATCAAACGCTTAGCCACTCGCTACGGAGAATGGCTGTACTACGACGGGCAACAAATCGTCTTCGGTCCTTACGCGGGAAAAACCTGGGAGCTTGTAGAAGAGCAAGACGTTTACGACTGTAGCCTGAAAATGGAACTAGTCCCCCAAAAATTTAACTATATTTCCTACGATCCTAAACAAGCCCAAGCGCATAACGTAGACTCAGAATCAGTTTCCCTTAGCAGACGTCTGGTTAACCCTTTCCAACAATACGCCATACAAGCCTCAGAAACCATCTATTCCAAAGTACCTACCTCCTTAACCACAGCCTGATGGAAGGGGGCGAATACGAACTTAAACAAGCCGTAAAAAGACAAAAACAAAAAAGACAAAATGTCTTTTTTATGGAAGCCAAAACCAATAATCCTAACCTGAAAGTAGGGGACAATGTAAAACTTAAAGCTTGGATGCCGGGACATCCTATCTTTAAAAATGGAGAAGTTCCTTTAGAAACCTACCGCATTATAGAAATCTATCACTTCCAAGACGTAACCGAGGCTTATTACAACCAAATCGTAGCCATCCCGAAAGACAACGAAGTTCCTCCTTATATGGATGAAGATGCTTTCCCTGTCTGTGAAGAACATTCGGCTACTGTTATCGACAACAACGACCCTGAGGGCATGAGTCGTATACGAGTGCAGTTTCCTTGGCAAAAAGCCTTTGGAGGACAAAGCCCTTGGATCCGATCCATCACCCCCTATGCAGGAGAGGGCAAAGGGATGCATGTAATACCCGAAATCGGCGAAGAAGTGATTGTAAGCTTTGAAAATGGAAATGCAGAAAAGCCGGTAAGCCTAGGCGCTATGTTTAACGGAAAAGGAAAATCCGGACACGGGGGTGCCGGGAATTTTATCAAAGGTTTACAAACTGCCAGCGGGAATAAATTATTAATGAACGATCAGGCAGGTTCAGTAATATTAGAAGATCATGGACAAACTAGTATGAATTTTGATGGGGCCGGAAATTCTTCCTTAGGTACTTCTGCCAGCCATACGATTACGGTAGGGGCTACCAAAGAATCTCCGGATGGGCAGGCGAAATTTTCCATGACTAACACAGGAGAAATAACTTTAAACGGTACCAAGAGTTTAAAAATAAATGTAGGTGCTAGTACTTTTGAAATGTTCTCAGATGGCACTATTCATATAAATGGTAATAAAATAACAGCCACGGGGGTAGAAACCAAAGTCATAGGATCTGAATTAACTGAAGTAGGAAAACCAGGAGCAGATCCGGGAATTAAAATTGATAAAAATGTAAATATCCAAGGGGAAGAAGTTGATATAAATTAGATACAATGAGCGAAGAATATAAACTTCATTGGGTAGAAGGCGAGGAAAAGCTTTCTGCAATTGCCCAAAAATATAATATAAGCATAGAGGAATTAAAGAAAGCCAATCCTGAAATGCGAACTTTCTACAGCGGTTTCTTTGGAGGAGCAGAATATGCTTCGGCGATGCAAAAAATAAGGATTCCCGTTGTAGAGGAAATAGTTATAAAACCTACAGTACCTACAATGCCATCCTACCATTTTGAACCTCTGGCTAGGTATAGGTGCGAACAGCTAAACATTTCAAGAATAAAACAAGAAATTATAACCTTTTCTGCCCATATAAATACAGAATATCTTTTTTCTGCAGACAAAGAAGACAAAAAAATTTTACAAATTCTTCTTGAAGATTATCAGCTATCCGTAGAACCCATCCATTTTAAAGGAGCTTTTGAATTTGCAAAGAAAATTGAAGAGCTAAAGAAAAAAATTTCTTTTTCCCAGAACAATAAAGGAGAAATAAGAGAAATCTTAAACTTAGGGGAATTAAGACAAGAATGGGACAACTTTAAAAATAAGGTTTTGCCTACTGATGCTCTTTATCAAAGTTTAAAAGAACAAACCCCGAAACAGGCACAAGATGTAATAGATACGGGAAATAAAGAATTTTCATCCTCCCAGCTTTTAGGTAGCACATTAGGGAAAAATTTATTTTTCCATATTTTACTCCGTGCCAATGTAGGAGATGAATTGAAGGATTATACTCTTAAACAGTTTTCTCAGCTCTTTCCTAATTTAGAACTTACTATCCCTGTTGTAAAATCTAAAGTAAAAGAAGATAATTTTACAACTACCTACCGTTTGGTAGGTACCTTGGATCGTACCCATATATTAGAGGAAGAACTGGAAAAAATGTACAACGAATGGTACAAACCTCTTATTAAATATAGTTACACGGAGTTTTCTTATGTATACCGAATCACTTATACTATTGAAAATAAAAATAACCATTTGCTAGAGGCAAAAGCAGCTTTATGTGAAAAAATAAAAAATAATTTTGAAGCTATGACTGAATTTACAATTAAACAGGTAGAACTATGAAAAAAGTAATTATAAAAGCGGTAAAATTAAAAGTTGTTTTTCTTTGGCTTATACTAATTCTCCCGATAACCTATGGTATATATATTATTGCTGGATGGTTGAAACAAACGGTAAATCAAACTTATTTTATAATTTTTTCTTTAACTACATTTTTAATTCTCGCTTATTCATTGTTAAGAAAACAAATGATAGAAGTTACTTTTTCTTTTAAAGATAATGAAATTGAAATTATAGAAGAAAAAATGATCTCAAAAAATAAGAGAACATATAGCATCTATTACCCTACCATAAAAAATTATAATTTATATCATTTAATTTTAAAAAAAATGGGATATATAGTAAGAATAGAAGCTGATAAAAATTATTTATATGTTGTCGATTGGATTAGTTGGAATAAAGATCATATAATAAAACAAGATGATTATTTAAAGCTAACTAATAATTTTAATAAGAAAAATATTAATAGAGGTAAAATATTAATAGATTATTTTATATTATTTTTATTTTATGTGCCTTTAATTATTATATTTTTATCAATTATTGTAGTAGTTATTTCTTTATATCTGTATAATAAATAATTAAATTTTATCTTAAATTATTATTATTTTTATTATTTATACACTTTAAGGATAATAAAGCTTAAAATTTTGATTAATATTTATAATTAAAAACAGATATTTTGAATAAAAAAATACAATTAAGAACTATAAACAGCAAAGTGTTTTTTATCGGTTTCATATTTGTAGCTATGGTTTTTGGGATATTTTCATATTTAATATCTGAATATATTCATAATACCACATATATAACTGGTGCTGTAATAGGTTTATGTTATTTGGTGGGTGGTATTTATGCTATTATCGTAGAGAAAAGCACAAAACTAATAACCTTTGAATTTACTGAAAATTCTTTAAATATTTATAAAGAAGATAAGCAAAAGCTATCTTTCCCCTATTCCAATATAAAAAATTACAACTTATATTATGTAAGCTTTAAAAAAAGAGAGTATTTAATTAGATTTCAAGCAGATAAGAATTATTTCTATTGGGTTTGTCCTAAAAATTTCTTTAAGAAACAGACCACTGATGATGATGATCATATAAAAATATACAAATTTTTGAATCTTTCACCTCTATATAAAAAGAAAATTTTTTGGGATAAGATAATATTACTTTGGAAACCTTTATTTTGGAGTTTACTAATATTATCACTTTTATGCTTATTAACTTTTTTTATTTGGCTTATTTTCTTTCTTTAAAAATTTAACATGATGAACAAAAAAATACAATTGCGTGTACTTGATAATAAGGTATATTTAATATCTATACCTATAATTTTTTTAGCTATTATTCTAATGGCTAAATTAGCTGAAAATATCCAAAATACATCTAATCAAACCATGTTCATTATATGTTTTGGATCTATAATTACCGGGGCTGGTTATTTTTGGATAAAAAGAATGGCAAAACTATTTACTTTCACTTTTTCCTCGGACTCATTAATTATAAATAGTGAAGAAGATAAAGTTTACTATATCCCTTACAATCAAATAAAGAATTATAATATTTACTATTTGGTTATAAAGAAAATGGGATTTATGATAAGAATCAAATCTAATAAAAATCATTATTATTGGATATGCCCTAAAAATTTTGATAATAGACAAAATTCAGATGATCAAGACTTTATCAAGATATATAAATATTTTAATATGTTACTTCTCAATAAAAAAGAAACTTATCAAGATACATTTTTAAAATTTTAGGCTATTTCCCTTGGATCATTGCCATCCTTTCGATTTTAATACTTCTCGGCATTTTTATCTGGTTAATTTTCTTTCTTTAAAAATTTAATATGATGAATAAAAAAATACAATTAAGGACTATAAATTTTAAAATATTTATTATATCAATAGTAGTGTTAATTTTTTCACTCACACTTGTGATGAATATCTCCAGCAGATTCAATTATGATCGAATATATTTTATTATATTTTCACTTATCGTTATAGTTGGATCTCTTATTGCACTTGAACAGAAATCAACTAAGTTTTTTAATTTAATTTTTAAAGAAAATCAATTATTAATTGATGGAAAAGAAAACAAAATTTTTTTATATTCAGATATTTTAAATTTTAATCTGTTTCCCTTATTTCCTAAGAAAAAGTTAGGTTATGTACTACGTATAAATCATAAAAAAGATAATTTTTATTTTTGGATTACTACAAATAATAAGAATATGAAATGGAGTGGGGATGATTACTCTAACATTGCACTTCTTAAAAATTCCTTCATACAAAAAGTCACAAAAAAACAAATATTCTTAGATTATATTATTTATAGTATAGCTTTAATTCCTTTTCTACTAATATTATCTGCTTTTTTGTTTGTCCTTATAATTTTATTTTCATTATTAACGGGAAATACAGGTTGGTTTCAACATTTAGAATTTATAAGTAATTACTTAAATTATTAGAATATGGGCACTTCTTATTTATCCAAAGATGAGGTTTTTTCAGTTTGCACTTACCAACTAGGGACCAACCCTAAAAAATTCTCGCATTCGCGTGATAAACCGAGCGTTTTTCACGGCAAAAGCAGTGGAGAAAAAGTTCTTTTAACCATTCAAGATCGAAATTTAAATGAGGCTTTTACCTGTAAATCTCCTTGGGCGTTGGCTAGTTCATTTTTAGCATTTGCTGCTGGATTAGCCTTAGTTGCAAGTGGACCTATAGGTTGGATTGCAGTTGGAGTAACAGCTACTATTGGAGTATGTTATTTAGTAAAAGCAGCTAGTCATAAATGCACAGACCCTTTAGGGGGCGGAAAATGGTTTTTGGTACATGGAAGCGTTCGCTTTAACGGTTATACGGCAGTTACCCGTTCTTCCATTTTAAAATGTGGAAACGGTGGGGTTCTAACCCCTTTTTTTAGCGAAGCCACTGCTAAAAAAGCCGCAGAAGCTATTGCTTCCAACAACCGCTGGGAACTGGGGTTGAATACCGCAGCCTCCTTTGGTGCCGGGTTTTTCCTTCCCTCAGCCTTTGCCTCCGTAGGCTCTGCAACCACCTTGGGTGGTAAATTTATGGCAGGAAGTATTATTACAGGGAAATTTGCAGCCGGATTTGTTGCCTTTAGTGCTATTTTTTATGCAGAAAGAGCAGGTATAAGAACATGGAACGAAAACATTGGCGATTTAAAAGACAATGCTACCTACGATGCCATGAACAATTACAAAGAAACCCAAGTAGTGAATGGAAAAGAACAGGAGACAAATATCGATAAAAATACTTTTTGGCCCTCCGTAGAAAAACCGGACGATGTAACACAAGATGTTTCGGACATAGCCAAGGTGGGCGTAGATGCAAACGGAAAATACAACATTATTTATTTAGAAAATTTAATTCAAGGAACCAAAAATTTACCTCACACTTTAAAAGACGCTGAACTAAACATAAAATTGGCTAAGCACAAAGGAAAGTCCAGACCGGTGTTGAATAGAGACCCGGAGGCACAAAAATTATTGGAAGAACTGAATAATGGCAAATATTCCAAACAAGTAAGAGACATGGAAAATTATAATCCACGAAGAATAAATCCTACTATGGTAAAAGATGGAGCAGAAGCAACCAAAACTCGTTTAACAACAACTGCCCAAGGAGTTTTATTTGTAATGCCCTTTATTTCCACGCTATTTTCTGAAGCCTCTCGTTCTGATTTGGCAAGAGCAGCCGCAAAAGATTTAAAAGTAGCCGGAACCCATATTGTTGCCAATACGCCCATTGATTAATTCCTTCAATTGTTGGAATATTTATATGAAATACAAAAATATATCTGCGCTTTTCATTTCATGAAATATTCAAAATATGAAAAAAGTAAATACTGCCAATATAACTTGGGATCTATAAGGGAGAAAATAAAATTTAGATCAACTAAATACTAGTTGGAAACTATTGGTTAATCATTCGTAATCTTCGATGAAAGAATTTAAAAATTTAGGAGTGGGTTTATGAAATGCATGAACAATCAATAATAGACAGATTTGCTTTTTTTGCTAAAATTTGTACACAATACAGGTTGTTTTCTACTACCAAAAACTCAGCCTAAGTTTACAAACTTAGGCTGGGAATATTTCTTTGAATTGGTAGAAAGAAAAAAAATTAATTTTTCTTCTTGGCTTTCTTTTTATCCTTTTTCTTATCTTTTAAGGTAGGCTCAACCTTGGGTTTGTCGTCCTTTTTATCCTCTTTCTTCTTTTCTTCCTCTTGGAGTAAAAGCTTTGCTTTTTCTAAATTCTCTTTATCTTCTTGGGTTAAAGTAGGATATTGTACGTTTAATTCTCTCATTTTATCGCAAATAATCTGGCTAACCACATACCTCATAAACCATTTATTATCCGCCGGAATTACATACCATGGAGCTACCTCCGTGGAAGTTTCGGTTAAAAGGTCTGAATACACTTTCATATAATCGTCCCAGTAAGCCCTTTCTTTTAAATCAGAAATTGAAAATTTCCAATTTTTAGTTTCATCTTCCAAACGAGACAGAAATCTATTTTTTTGTTCATCTTTAGAAACGTTAAGGAAAAATTTAAGAATAAGCGTTCCGTTATCCACCAAATAATTTTCAAAATCGTTGATGTGTTTATAACGACGGTTCCAAAAATCTTCATTCACATCTTTCAGAGATTGTATATGTGGCAATTTACTTCCCAATAAAATAGAAGGATGAACCTTGGTAATTAATACATCTTCATAATGCGAGCGATTAAAAATACCCATCCTACCCTTTTCAGGAATGGCTTTATGAATTCTCCAAAGAAAATCATGATCCAATTCCTCTTGCGATGGTTGTTTAAAGGAAAATACCTGGCAACCTTGCGGGTTAATCCCCGACATTACGTGCTTAATAGTTCCGTCTTTACCGGCAGCATCCATGGCTTGAAAAATTAAAAGCACAGAATGCTGGTCTTGTGCATACAAACGATCTTGCAATTTTCTCATCTCAAGAATATTATTCTGCAATAAAGTTTCCGCTTCTTCTTTGGTTATATCTGCTGTATAATTAGAACTAAAATCTGCAACCTTATGTTTCTCTTTGGGTTTAGCTAAAAATTTATTTAATACTTTTTTTTCCATCCTTTCAATACAATTATAAGTGTTATACATACTAAAAGACAAACCCAAAAAATGGAAACCTTTACTTTTTTAACTTTAACAACCTAAAACCAAAGGATCATTTTATTGAGAAGCTTAGTTGTATTTTATCTAAATATAATAAAAATTTGTTTTTAGATAAAACTATATATATTTAAGCCTTAGTTTATAGCTCTAATTTTTAGAGCTAAATTACTTTTGCGAGACCTATTTTTTTAATTTATAAAAAATCCCGGCATTGAGGTAAAAATTCATGTCTTGGTACAAGTCAGCAAAATTTCGGCTGGAATTGGTTTCACGAAAAACTCCTTTGTAAGGTTGAGAAATTCCACCCTGTATTTGAAACCCAAAATTCTCATTCAAATTTTGTTCGTATTTTACATCCAATTTAACCTCTACTTTATTAAAAACATAGACCTGCTTAAACCCTTTTTGGTCTGGATAAATAAAGGAAGCAGAAGGATCTAACCAAAAACCGGCAGAAAACCTACTTTTTTCATTAATCATTCGCCTTAAATACAAAGATTTAGGCAGAACAGCATCTATATACCAAGGACCGTCCTTTATTTTATGTTGATAAATAAGGGTAGGCATTAGGGGTAACAAGCGAGAATGTGAAGTGGTAAAATAAGCCCCTAAGGCAAAATACGTTTTATCACTTTTATAAAGCGGAAGGGTCGCCGTAAAACTAGCAATTGTTCTTTCATAACCTTGGTTGGAACCATCCACCAACAAATTGGCATTTAAAACCACTAATTTATTCATGATTTTTGCATAATAAATTCCAGTTAGGTTTCCTGAAAAATAATGCGTTTCTTCTTTAGAATTAAGATTGAAAAATGATGGATTTGTTTTATCATTTTCAACCTCTGTAAAATGGTAAGTTTGGTACTTATAAGAACCTCCTGCTAATATTTCAAATTTTCCTGGTTTTTTGTACACAGGCACCAAAAAATTTATCCTCATTTTCTCCTCATGCAACTTCCCCGTTTCTATTTTAGAACCTTCTTGTTTTATTCTATAATCTGAAGAAGTACTAGGACTATAAGCAATATCTACAAATTTGGTATAAGGAAAATCCTTAAATATGGATTCTGACCTAACATTACCAAAAGTATTTTGACCTTTAACACAATTTATCGTTGAACAATAAAAACTCAGAATAATTAGTAGTTTTGAAGTATATTTCATTAAATTTTAAAGAAAAATTATTTTTATCAAGATTTTTTAAAAAATCCTGCAAATATACTGAAAATATTAGGTTCTATAAACAATAAAAATTAACTTTTTATAAACGATAAAAATTAAAAATTATTTTATTAATTTTGCTAAGTGTTATTTTATCTCTTTATTGCATGAAAAAAAATTTATTTTTTACTTTACTATATAGTCTTTTGTTAATCTCTTTACCTGCACAAGCAGAAACTATTGAGAATGACACCCCTGTTATTGAACAGCAGTCTAGCACCAAGTCAAAATTATACCCTAATCCTGCTCGCGATTACATTCAAATTAAAAATTCTTCTAGCTTACCAATTAAAAATATATCCATCCTTTCCATGGTGGGCAGTTCTATGCTTAATAAAGATCTGGGAAACCAGCTGGAAGAACAACCCATAAACGTTTCTAGATTGCCTAGTGGTAGATACTTTGTTAAAATTTCTTACCATAATGGAAGTCAAGAAATTTTAAATTTAATTAAGATATAATTGTTTCATTTATCGCCTACATCCCCCCTCTTTCCTTTGGCATATTAATTGAATTTTACTATCTGCTAAGCTGGTCAACTGTTATCTATTCTGCTTGTTTTCAAGTAATTAACAATATAGCTTAGTACTCACATGGTCTTCTTATTAAAAATAGAAGAAAATTTGTCCTATAATTTAAAAAAAAAACATGATTAATTTAGACATATTGTCACTTAACCAAGCCATACAAGGTGAAAATGAGATTATACCTCTACTCACCCAAGACGAGGAAGATAAAATGATGAATGAGGAGTTTCCAACCGTATTGCCTTTACTAACGGTTAGGAATGTAGTTTTGTTTCCTGGGGTTGTAGTTCCTATCACTGCAGGTAGAAGTAAATCTAAATCCTTATTGCTTGAAGCACAGAAAAAAGATAAAATCATTGCTGTAATTACACAAAAGGATACTAATATTGATGAACCCGGAATAAACGATTTGTATAAAGTAGGTACCATTGGAAAAATTATTAAACTACTTAAAATGCCTGACGGCAGTTCCATGGCTATTTTACAAGGGATGCGTAAGTTTTCATTAAATTCAATTGTTCAAGAAGAACCTTATTTTAAAGCAGAAATTTCTCTTTTAAATGATAAGAAAGTAAGCCAAAAAAATTCAGAACATTTTAATGTTCTTGTTGAAAGCTTAAGAGAAACTGCCATAAAAACAATTCATGAAAATCCGGCTATTCCTTCTGAGGCTTCTTTTGCTTTAAAAAATATTGAAGGTACAACTCTTCTGATTAATTTTATTGCTTCAAATTTAAATTTGTCTGTAAAAGAGAAACAAGAATTATTGGAGATCAATAACCTAGAATCCAGAGCCTCAGAAACTTTAAAACACTTAAATCTTGAATTGCAAAAAATTACTTTAAAAAATTCCATACAGGATAAAGTTAATTCAGATTTAAATAAACAGCAAAGAGACTATTTCTTACAACAACAAATAAAAACCATACAGGAGGAATTAGGGGGCGTTTCCCATGAAGAGGAAGCAGAAGAAATGAGAAAAAAAGCTTCCAAAAAGAAATGGAGCAAAGAAGTCAATGAACATTTTGAAAAAGAATTGAACCGTTTAGTTCGAATGAATCCTCAAACCCCTGATTATGGAGTACAAAGAAATTATTTAGAACTAATGCTAGAGCTTCCATGGGAGCACTTTTCCAAGGATAACTTTGACATTGTACACGCAGAAAAGATTTTAAATCGAGATCATTTTGGATTGACGGATGTAAAGGAGAGAATTTTAGAATATTTAGCGGTTTTAAAACTAAAAGGAGATATGAAATCTCCAATCATTTGCCTTTATGGACCTCCGGGTGTTGGTAAAACATCTTTGGGAAAATCAGTAGCCTCTGCGCTGGGTCGTAAATATATACGTATTGCTTTGGGGGGATTGCATGACGAATCTGAAATACGTGGGCATAGAAAAACCTATATAGGAGCAATGCCGGGTAGAATTATTCAGTCCATCAAGAAAGCAGGAACTTCTAATCCTGTTATTGTTCTTGACGAAATTGATAAAATTGGTACAAGCGGACATGGAGACCCCTCCTCTTCTCTTCTAGAAGTTTTAGATCCGGAACAAAACAATAAGTTTCATGACAATTTCTTAGATATTGATTATGATTTATCAAAAGTTCTATTTATTGCTACCGCTAATAATTTAGCAACTATACAACCGGCTTTATTAGATCGAATGGAAATTATTGATCTATCCGGATATACCATTGAAGAAAAAATTGAAATTTCTGCAAAATATTTATTGCCTAAGCAAATTTCTGAACATGGATTAGCTAAAAAAGATCTAACCATTGGAAAAAAAGAGCTGGAGTTTATTATTCAAGCCTATACTAGAGAATCTGGGGTAAGAAACTTAGAAAGAAAAATTGCAAAAATTGTTCGACACATTGCATTATTAATTACTAGAGAAACTGAGTATACCAAAAAAATTAATAAGGCTAAGATTGAAGAAATATTAGGGCCTCCTATGATGCCAGAAGAATCTGAAGAAAACAAAGTTCCTGGTGTGGTAACCGGGCTAGCATGGACACAAGTAGGGGGAGATATTCTTTTTATTGAAAGTATATTATCCAAAGGCAAAGGAACTCTTAGCATGACCGGAAATCTGGGTAATGTTATGAAAGAATCAGCCACTATTGCCTTAGAATATATAAAAGCCCACAGCAAAGATTTAGGCATTGATACAGATACCATTGAAAATAATAACGTACATATTCACGTTCCTGAAGGAGCTACCCCTAAAGATGGACCTTCGGCTGGAATTGCCATGTTAACCTCTTTAGTCTCCTCATTTACACATAAAAAAGTAAAATCCAAATGGGCCATGACCGGTGAAATTACTTTAAGGGGGAAAGTTCTGCCTGTAGGAGGAATTAAAGAAAAAATTCTAGCAGCAAAACGCGCCGGTATCACCGATGTTATTCTTTGTAAAGAGAATAGAAAAGATGTTGAAAAAATAAATCCGGAATATATAAAAGGATTGAATGTACACTACGTTAGTGAAATGTCTGAAGTTTTAAACTTAGCTTTAGAAGTTTAAAATTTACAAAGGTTTAATTAACTTACAAAAGATTCAAATTCTTAAACGAATTTGAATCTTTTTTTATCTATAAATCAATTTTCACTTGTGAATTTATAACACTTTTTATGAGCTTCTAATATATATATATATATATATATCAATCTTTAAACATTCCTAAAATTTTATTTAGAATTTAAGCACTTGAAATCCCTCTACGCTATGGCTAAGGTAAAAACACTAACTTTTGATTGGGGATTTTTTAATAGTTCTTCTGCACATGAAACAATCGTAGAACCTGTAGTAAAAACATCATCAACAATTAAATAATGAGAGGAGTGATTGTTTATACGTGTAAAAGTATTTTTCATTTTTGCTATTCTATCAAACTTGTTCAGCGTTGTCTGCGATTTTTTATGTAAGGTTCTTTCCAATGTTGAATCGTTATACTCACAATTTAAAAGATGAGCCAATCTTTGAGCACACGGCACCACTTGATTATAACCTCTTAGTTTTAATCTTTTACGGTGTATGGGTACTGGAACCACAGATTTAATATCTTTAAGAAATGTTTGATTTTTGTGATTTTCAAACCATAGATCAGCCATCCATGATCCAAGTTCTGGATAATTTTTATACTTTAGAAAATGAATCAGTTTTTGTGTTAAATTATCTTTATCAAAAAACAGTAATGCGCTTGCCGATTCTATATTTACTAAAGAATTAATTTTCTCGTACATGCAGTTTTCAGAATCTAACCGCCAATGTGTATAAGGCATCCTTCCCAGACATTTTTCACATAAATATTTTTGATGTGTAGGGATAATTAACCCACAACCAAAACATCTTAGAGGAAATAGGCTAGATAAGAACGTTTGCCACATTGTATTTTTATTTTACCTTTGCTTAAAGGTAATTAAAAATAAAACAAAGTGATTCGTTTAACTAAAATTTTTACGTTTGAAACTGCTCATGCCTTATGGGGCTATGATGGAAAATGTAAAAATATTCATGGACATTCCTACAAACTCTATGTTACTATTAAAGGAAATCCTCTGGAGGATTTAAATCATAAAAAAAATGGAATGGTAATGGATTTTGGTGATTTAAAGTCTATAATCAAAAAATTAATTATAGATCCTTTAGACCATGCAATATTGTTGAATGTAAACTCAAAACACAAAGATTTGGGAGAAAAACTTCTTTTGGAAGGTCATAAAGTTGTTTTTACCCCCTATCAACCTACTTGTGAAAATATGTTATTGGACTTTGCCTCCAAAATAAGTTCTCAACTTCCTGAGCCTATTGTTTTAACAAAACTAAAATTATTTGAAACTGAAACTTCCTACGGAGAATGGATATTGGAAGATCAATAAATATTGAATTACTGGAAGGTAAAAAGGTTTATTTTGCTTCTGATCAGCATTTTGGAGCTCCTAATGAATATTCTTCTAAAAAAAGAGAGAAAATATTTATTGAATTTTTAAATAAAATTAGTAACGATGCACAAGTTCTTTTTTTGTTAGGGGATTTATTTGATTTTTGGCATGAATATAAAACGGTAGTTCCTAAAGGATTTATTAGGGTTTTGGGCAAGTTGGCAGAACTTTCTGATCGTGGAATTCAAATTTATTTTTTTACAGGTAATCATGATTTATGGATGAATGATTACTTACAGGAAGAACTTCAAGTAATTTTATTTACAAAAGAACAAGAATTTATTATAAACGGAAAAAGCTTCTTTGTTGCTCATGGTGACGGTTTAGGACCTGGAGACCTAGGGTATAAACGGATGAAAAAATTGTTTACAAATCCTATTGCTAGATTTTTATTTCAGTGGTTACACCCAGACATAGGAGTTGCATTGGGGAATTATCTATCTAGAAAAAATAAATTAATTAGCGGAGCTGAAGATATTAAATTTTTAGGAGAGGATAATGAATGGTTAATCCTGTTTTCTAAAGAAAAATTAAAAGAAAAGTTTTATGACTATTTTATTTTTGGACATAGGCATTTACCTATGAACTTATCTCTAAGCTCAACCATGGAAAGTCGATATGTTAATTTGGGGGATTGGATTGTTTATTTTACCTATGCGGTCTTTGATGGACAGAATTTAGAATTATTAAACTATAAAGAATCTTAACAATTCTAAGCCTTAATATCTTTTAACGAAACATACAATTCAGGCAAACCATAATTTCTATAATTAAAAATACAATCTTTGCTTACTTCATAAGTAATTCTTTCTTTATCAAGTGTAAAAGACCCTAAACCTTTTAACGTTAGGGAATTGCTATTTTTTAAAGTATTTTTCCATTTCACTATCTCTTCCAACATGATTTTCTCTGCTTCATCCTGGTTTATATTTAAATAAGCCTGTAATTCTTTCACTAAATAGATATCATTGAGCTTATGAGGCTGTTCAAAAGCAACATATTTTTGGGGAGGTAATACTTTTCCAGTACTATGATCCTCTGTAACTGAAGAAAAATTTAGACTAAATTTTCCAAAGGTTGGCACAACAACTTCTTTATTTTTATCTAATAAAGATAAAATACAAGTAATTATTTCCATAAATAGATGATACATTTTTTACAAATATCGTAAAAAACTTTTCAACTTGTTTTATATCTAAAAATTTAAGTAATAACCTATCATTTAAAATTTTATATAATATCAATTATTTTAATATTTATATAAACTTTTAAAAAAGTTTGTACATTTATTACATGAGTATTGAACACATTGAAAAATCGTACAATGAAATCATAAATAAAGAAAAGGAAAACATTCATTCACTACAAAAAAAAATTTTAATTGTAGCCTGTTTACGCATGAGCTGTATTCTCTTAGGAATTATTTTTTGTTATAGATTCTGGGAGAATACCTATTTAACTTTCACATTATTCTTATTTTTTTTAATAAGTTTCATCTTATTACTAAAAGTTCATGAGAAACTTTTTTATAAGAAGAAATACTCTTTAGCCTTAATTCATCTGGCTGAAAATGAATTAAAAGGTTTAAATAATAATTTTTCTTCATTTGATGGGGCCCCAGAAGAAATTAATCCTGAACATAGCTTCAGTTTTGATCTTGATATATTTGGAGATCAATCCCTATTTCAATCTATAAATAGAACCATAGGTTCATTAGGTAAAAATATTTTAATTGAATACTTTGTTACGCCCTCTACGAATAAGGATGAAATCATAAATCGTCAAAAAGCTATTCAGGAACTTAAAAATAAACCTAAGTTAATGAATCACTTTAGGGTATCGGGAACTATTGATAAAAAGGAAGATATTTGCATTGAAAAATTTTCTAAATCTTTTAAACCTAACCAAATTTATTTTTATAAAAATAAACTCTGGAGCTTATTCATATATCTAGTCCCAATTACATATCTCATAGGTTTAATTTTAGCATTAACTGGTATCATTTCATCATATTGGCTAGGTTTACTATGGATCATAACTTTTACCATAAGCACTTTACAAATAAAAACAGTTAATAAAATTCTTGATATTTTTGATAAAAAAACGGATGTTCTTTCCTCTTACTCTTACCTATTTAAGATTATTGAAGATGAAAATTTTGCTAGTGAATTATTAAAAACTAATCAAAACCTACTACTAGTTCATAAAGAAAAAGCATCTAGAATTATTTATAAACTCTCTAGATATTGTTCCAACCTAAACATGGGTTTGGCTTACCCAATCGTTTTATTTTTCAATCCTGTTTTTCTTTGGAATGTTCGTTATGCTTATTTAATAGAAAAGTGGTTAACTAACTATCATTCATCTATTTTTCCTTGGATGCAAGCCCTTGGAAGATTTGATGCTTTTGTTTCCCTAGGAACCTTCTCTTATAATCATCCTGAATATATTATCCCTAACCCCACCAATGAACAATTTATATTGGAAGGAAAAGAAATTGGGCACCCTTTACTATCTAGAAATACTTGTGTTAAAAATAATATTACCATAAATAAAAAATCTTTTTTTATGGTTATAACTGGAGCAAATATGGCTGGGAAAAGTACCTATCTTCGAACAATTGGAACCAATTATTTACTTGCGTGTTTAGGTGCGCCTGTTTATGCAGAGGATTTCCTTTTTACCCCAAGTAATTTAGTAACCAATTTAAGAACCTCTGATTCCTTGGTTAATAATGAATCTTATTTTTTTTCAGAATTGAAACGATTAAAAATGATTATCGATCGTTTAAAATCTGGAGAACATTTATTTATTATTCTTGATGAAATATTAAAAGGAACAAATTCTGAAGATAAACAAAAAGGATCAATTGCTTTATTACAACAATTGATCCATCTAAAATCCAACGGAATGATTGCCACTCATGATCTTGAATTAGGAAAATTAGAGGTTCAATACCCCTCCCATATTGAAAACTATTGTTTTGAATCCCATATTATTGATAATAAACTTAGTTTTTCCTATAAAATGCAAAGAGGAATAGCTGAGAATATGAATGCAACTTTTTTAATGAAACAAATGGGAATTACAGGATTATAGTCTAAATTTTACAATCTATCAAATCCTTGAATCCTGCAATTAAATTTGTTTATTTTATATATCTGTGTATGTAATAAATTAAAGAATAAAAAAACTTATATAATTCCTATTTTACTATTGCAAACCATAATTAATGTAGTATTTACAATACTTAATTTTCATTTTCTTGGAATTTCTTTATTAACTTTTCACGATTATCTATAATCAATTTTAAAACTTCAAGAACATCTTTTTTTTCTCTTGAAAACCTTATTCTTACATTTTCTGGTGTAATTTTAAGCATCTTTGAAGCTAGAATATAATCTCCAATTTCCATTTTTTGTTTTAACTCCTTTAAATTCATGACTATATTAATTTCAATAAATAATTACAAATATATAAACCTATTGTTTATTTTAAAAACATTTTGTAAACATTTTTTGTATATATTTATAATATTACAACATCGAATTAAACAAACACTACACTATTATATGATAAATAATTGCATAATACATGGAAAATACAATAAATGAAAAGTATAATATAATGAAACATTCCATTAAAAAATTTCAATTGTATTTTAATATTAGTCAAGACAGTTCAAAGAATTTATTGAAATAATACCGAGTTAAAATGACTGGAAAAATAAATGAAATAATTTATGATCAAAAAGTTAGGCAAATCCTATATTAATGTGATAGATGGTAGAATTATACGATTAATATTTAACAATATCAACTATTAAAAACGCAATAAATATTCAAATCTATTTGTAACAAATAGATTTGAATAAAATAGTTTTATAAAACATTCATGTCGAATAATACTTGATTCATATTTCTTACAGCTTGAGCAGAGGCTTTAAACTTTTCTTTTTCTATCTCATTTAAATCTAATTCTATAATTTTTTCAACACCATTTTTACCTAACACTACTGGAACTCCAATACAAATATCAGATTCACCGTATTCTCCATCCAAATAAACGGAACATGGAATTATCTTTTTCTCATCCCTAATAATAGATTCTACAACAGCCATACCTGCTGCTCCTGGTGCATACCAAGCAGATGTACCTAATAATTTAGTTAACGTTGCTCCTCCTACCATAGTATCTTCCGCCACCTTTTGCAATTGTTCCGAAGATAATAACTTAGAAAAGTTAATTCCTTGGCAAGTGGCTAATCTTGTTAATGGAATCATTGTTGTATCTCCGTGACCTCCAATCACAGTTGCTTGAATATCATTTTGAGATACTCCTGATGCTAAAGATAAATAAGTTTTAAACCTAGAAGAATCTAAAGCTCCACCCATTCCAATAATTCTATTCTTATTTAACCCTAAAGATTTCAATGCTAAATATGTCATTGTATCCATAGGATTAGAAATTATTACTAGAATTGCATCCGGAGAATATTTCAATATATTAGACGCTACATCTTTAACTATACCAGCATTCGTACCTATTAAGTCTTCTCTAGTCATTCCTGGTTTTCTTGGAATACCTGATGTAATTACAGCCACGTTAGTTCCTGCAGTTTTAGAATAATCGTTTGTACTTCCAATAATTGATGTATCAAAACCCAAAATTGAAGTCGTCTGAGTAAGATCTAGCGCCTTACCCTCAGCTACTCCTTCCTTAATATCAACGATTACTAATTCATCAACTATTTCCTTTCTGGCTATATTATCAGCGCATGTTGCACCAACAGCTCCAGCTCCTACTACGGTTACTTTCATACTTTACTATTTATATATTAATGTTTTAATTTTCAATTACTTTCAAAAGTAATTTATATTACTCATTAAAAAAATATAATATATCAGTTTTTAACATTTTTTTGTAAGCAAAGAATTAGTTATTTTTTAATAAATTTGAAAATTATTTTTATCCAGATTTCAATGGAATATGAATTAACGGTCATTATACCGGTATACAATGAGGAAGAAAACCTTTTACGAGTTAAAGAAGAAATGGAACGCTTTATTAAAAGCGCAAAAAAAAAGTCTAAAGTTCTATTTGTCAATGATGGATCAAAGGATAATAGTCTAAATATTATTAAAAAAATTTGTCAAAATAATACCGATTTCTCATATATTTCATTCGATAAAAACTATGGTTTAAGTCCTGCAATTAAAGCAGGGTTTGATCATGTACAAACCCCTTGGGTAGGTTACATAGACGCCGACCTACAAACATCCCCCATGGATTTTAATTTACTCTTACCTTACGCAGATGATTACCAACTTATAACAGGAGTAAGAGCGAATCGAAAAGATTCTATAACTAAAAATCTATCTTCTAAAATAGCTAATGGAATTCGTCGCACATTCACTCATGACGGAATGGATGATACAGGATGCCCTTTAAAAATTTTACAAACTAAATATGCTAAGAGAATCCCTATGTTTAAAGGTTTGCATCGTTTTCTTCCTGCCATGATTTTGCTACAAAATGGAAAAATAATCCAAACCCCTATTGAACATTTTGAAAGAGTGGCTGGAAAATCTAAGTTTCATTTTTGGAACCGATTAATAGGTCCCTTTAGTGATTGCTTTGCATATTTATGGATGAAAAAAAAATATATTAATTATAAAGTAGAAGAAAAGAAAATATGACTTTTACTCTACTAGATATATCTTCTACCCCTCATAATCTTATTTATTATTTAACATTAGGTCTTGGTTTTACAGCTCAAATACTTTTTTCCAGCCGTATGATTATTCAATGGATTTCCGCAGAAAAAAACAAAAAGGTAACTTCAGATCTAATTTTTTGGCAAGTGAGCTTAGTTGCCTCTTTTTTTTTATTTATCTACGGATACCTACGTCATGATTTTTCAATCATGCTCGGACAATTGATAACCTACTATATATACATTAGAAACATACAGCTCCATAACGCATGGAAAAAATACCCTGTTGTTTTCCGATTTTTTATTTATTTTTTCCCTATACTATCAATAAGCTTAGGTTTATGGAATGGCACTATTGATATATTTAAATTATTCAGCAAAGAAATAATGCCGTTATGGCTATTAATTGCAGGAACAGTCGGACAACTTTTATTTACTATGAGATTTATCTACCAATGGTTGTATTCTGAAAAGCTCAAAAAATCTGAACTACCCATGGGTTTTTGGATACTAAGCTTAGCCGGATCTTTAATAATATTTATCTATTCAATTATAAGAAGAGACCCCGTGTTATTTGCTGGACATTGTATGGGAATAATTGTGTATACAAGAAATATAATTATTTTAACAAAAAATAATGAAATCTAATAAAGCTACATATACCTTAATCTTTATTGTATCAGCTATCATTCTTTTAGCAAATCTAAGTATTATCCCCATAAACATCATGGAAGCTCGTAATTTTATTACAGCCCGTGAAATGGTTGAAGATGGAAACTGGTTATTAACCACAATGAATGGTATGCCCAGATACGAGAAGCCTCCACTTCCCACTTGGATTACAGCAGCATTTGGTTTTGTTTTAGATTTTGAAACTACCACTTTCCTTCGGTTACCATCTGCCATAATTACCATGATTATGGTGTTTTATATTTATAAATTCTCTTTAAAATTAAATTTATCAAAAAAATCTAGTTTAAATAATGCACTTATACTAATAACATCCTTTTATATATATTTTGCAGGCAGGGATAATCAATGGGATATATATTGTCATAGTTTTATGATTGTATCCATTTATTATTTATGGAATCTTTTGCAATCAGATTCAAAGCCTTTAAAGAATACTTTACTAGGTGGAATTTTTTTAGCTTTTTCAATCCTAAGCAAAGGTCCCATTTCCTTGTATGCATTATTGCTACCTTTTATAATTGCTTATGGATTTACCTATAAATTCAATTTAAGAAATAAACAAGTCAATAAATCCATATTGATTTACATAATTATTGGTGTAATTATAGGAAGTTCATGGTCTATATATATACATTTTAAAGACCCTGAGCCCTTAGCTGCAATGACGAAAATAGAAACATCCAGATGGATTAGTGACTACAACTCAAAACCCTTTTACTATTATTGGGACTTTTTTCTACAATCAGGAATTTGGAGTATTTCTAGTTTAATTAGCCTTCAATACTTTTATTTAAAAAATAAAGTTTCTAATAAAAAAGCTTATACATTTACACTTCTATGGACTGTATCTTCTTTAATTTTATTAAGTATTATTCCTGAAAAAAAAGTACGATACCTATTACCTACTTTAATACCTCTAGCCCTAAATACCGGATTTTTTATAGAATATCTGATTAATGGAAAGAAAAATAAAAAAGATAGAATTTTAGGAATGTTTAATTTTATATTATTAGGTATCGTTGGGGTATTGTATCCCCTAGTTCTATTTTTAGGATTTTACGAAAAAATTTCTTCCCAACTCAACTGGGCAATCATCTCATCTCTATTCATGTTCTTTACTGGATGCTTAATAATTTATTTTTCACTAAAAAAAAATTTCAAGCAAGGATTTTATACTTTAATTGCTTATCAATGCATAATTATGGTATTTGTATTCCCATTAGCAAAAAGCTTTACACACAACACCAATTTTAAATCTGCTAAAGATTTAAGAACTCTTATAAAAACTAATATAGAATTGTATTCTTATAAATATATGACCCCAGAAATTGTGTGGGATTACGGTAAAAAAATACCGACAATTACAGATGATGGTTTAAAAGAAATGTTACCACACATGAAAGACAAACACATAGGTTTAATTTGTATACCCCAAGAAATAAAACATTTACAAAAAGAGTATGGAAACAAATTTAACGTAAAGAAAGTTTCTTATATTGACCTAAATATAGTTTCGCCTGACAATGAAAACTATAATGACAGACTTTACAAAACTTTTGTTATAATGTACCAAAAATAAAATCTTGTTTTGTTTTGCTTTTAATGTAAAAAGTATATAAATTTGTACAGAAAAATAAGAACATGAATATATTTACTAACATTTTAGGTATTATTCTAATCCTGACGTAACTCAGGATGAGTAATGCTTATGTAGTAAATGATTACAAAATATTAAAAGCCTTTCTCATCCTAGTATAGAGAAAGGCTTTTTTCATAAATAAACAAGGAATAAAAAGTACAATGGAGAAATTATTTATCTTCGACACCACATTACGGGATGGAGAACAAGTCCCTGGTTGTCAATTAAATACAATTGAAAAAATTGAAGTCGCAAAAGCATTAGAAGAACTAGGAGTTGATGTAATTGAAGCAGGTTTCCCTGTTTCCAGCCCTGGAGATTTTAATTCAGTTGTCGAAATATCTAAAGCTGTTACTTGGCCAACCATTTGTGCACTAACTCGAGCAGTTGAAAAAGACATTGAAGTTGCCGCTGAAGCCCTTAAATATGCAAAAAACAAACGAATACATACTGGTATTGGAACCTCTGATTTACACATTAAATATAAATTCAACTCCACCCAAGAGGAAATACTAAATAGGGCTGTTGCAGCAGTATCCTATGCAAAAAAATTTGTTGAAGATGTCGAATTCTATGCAGAAGATGCTGGTAGAACTAACAATGAATACTTAGCTAAAGTAGTTCAAGCAGTTGTAAATGCAGGTGCTACAGTTATTAACATACCTGACACCACGGGTTACTGTTTACCTACTGAATACGGAGAGAAAATAAAATATTTAGTTGAGCATGTGGATATGAAAAACGCAATCTTATCTACCCATTGTCATCAAGATTTAGGTATGGCTACCGCAAATTCAATTATGGGTGTAATTAATGGTGCAAGACAAGTAGAAGTTACCATTAATGGAATTGGTGAACGTGCCGGTAACACCTCCTTAGAAGAAGTTGTTATGGCTATAAAAAGCCACAAAGAATTAAATATAGAAACAAATATTAATACACAAAAAATATATCCATTAAGTAAGATGGTTTCTAACTTAATGAATATGCCAATTCAACCCAATAAAGCAATAGTAGGAAGAAATGCTTTTGCTCACTCTTCAGGAATTCACCAAGATGGTGTTTTAAAAAATTTATCTACTTACGAAATCATTGATCCTAAAGAAGTGGGTATAAAAGATAATTCCATTGTTCTTACTGCACGAAGTGGTAGACATGCTTTAAAAAGCAGATTAAACTTATTAGATATAAAAGTTGATGTAGACGAATTAAGTCAAATTTATACTAAATTTTTAGAGTTGGCAGACCGAAAAAAAGATATCAATGATGAAGATTTATTAATTTTATGCGGAAGAGAATTAAACAGCACTAACCGAATTAAGCTGGAATATTTACAAATTTCATCAGGGAAAGGAATGAAATCTGTAGCAGTAGTTACTTTAAACATAGCTGGAGAAAAATTCACAAATTCTTCCTTTGGAAATGGACCTGTTGATGCAGCAATTAAAGCCGTGAGAGAGATTATTAAAAGACAAGTGACAATTCAGGAATTTCTTATTCAAGCCATTAATAAAGGAAGCGACGATTTAGGAAAAGTACATATGCAAATTGAATATAACGACGTAGTTTATTATGGATTCTCAGCCAATACTGATATTACAACGGCCTCTGTAGAAGCTTTTATTGATGCTATAAATAAAATTCCTGTATAAATTAAAATAAGATTAATAATATTAAAATACTAATAAAAACATGAAAACGTTATTTGATAAAATCTGGGATGCGCATACTGTTTCAGAAATACCAGAAGGTCCTACGCAAATATACATAGATAGACATTTCTGTCATGAAGTAACCAGCCCCCAAGCATTTAATGGACTTAGAGAGCGAGGACTAAAAGTTTTTAGACCTAACCAAACCACTCTAACGGCAGATCACAATACCCCAACTTGTAATCAAGATCAACCGGTGAAAGATCCTATATCTAAAAAACAATTAGATACTCTTTCAAAAAACGCTGAAGAATTTGGATTAACTTTATATGCTCTTGGAAATGAAAGAAATGGAGTTGTACACATCATAGGTCCTGAAAATGGATACACGCAACCGGGTATGACCATTGTATGTGGAGACAGCCATACCTCCACCCATGGAGCCTTTGGAGCAATTGCCTTTGGTATAGGAACCAGTGAAGTTGAAATGGTATTAGCGACTCAATGTATCCTACAATCCCGTCCTAAAACAATGAGAATTACCTTTAACGGAAAATTACAAAAGGGAGTTACCGCTAAAGACTTAGCATTGTATATGATCTCACAATTAACCACTGGAGGTGCAACCGGTTATTTTGTAGAATACGCAGGTGAAGCCATAAGAAACTTAAATATGGAAGAGAGAATGACTCTTTGTAATTTAAGTATTGAGATGGGAGCAAGAGGAGGTTTGATCGCACCGGACGAAACTACTTTTGAATATATAAAAGGTAAGGATTTTGCCCCTAAAGGAGAAGCTTACGAAAAAGCCGTTGAATATTGGAAAACCCTTAAAACTGATGAAGGAGCTAAGTTTGATAGTGAATATGTATTTGACGCTGGCAAAATAGAACCTATGGTTACCTATGGAACCAATCCAGGAATGGGGGTCTCTATAACTGGAAATATTCCTACCCTTGAAGGATTGGATGAAACCGGAAGAATATCATTTCAAAAATCCTTAAACTATATGGGATTCGAAGCAGGAGATAAAATGGAAGGTAAACCTATAGATTATGTATTTCTTGGAAGTTGTACCAATGGAAGAATTGAAGACTTCAGAACTTTTGCAAACTTTGTAAAAGGGAAGAAAAAAGCAGAAAATGTTACTGCTTGGTTAGTACCTGGAAGTCATAGAGTAGAGAAACAATTGAAAGAAGAAGGCTTATATCAAATACTTGTAGATGCAGGTTTTGAGGTTCGCCAACCGGGGTGTTCTGCTTGTCTAGCCATGAATGACGATAAAGTTCCCGCTGGAAAATATTCAGTTTCTACCACCAACAGAAATTTTGAAGGAAGACAAGGACCAGGAGCTAGAACCATATTGGCAAGTCCATTAGTAGCAGCTGCCGCAGCTGTAACCGGAAAAATAACTGACCCAAGAAAACTTAACTAATTCTAATTTAATCTTAAAAAAATGGAAAAATTTCAAACGATAACATCAACCTGTGTCCCACTTCCCATAGAAAATGTTGATACTGACCAAATCATACCTGCACGTTTTTTAAAAGCCACAGATAAAGAAGGTTTCGGAGACAACTTATTTGCTGATTGGAGATATAATAAGGATGGAAGTCCTAAACCAGACTTTGTTCTTAACAACCCTACCTACTCAGGAAAAATATTAGTTGCAGGAAAAAATTTCGGTAGTGGATCAAGTAGAGAACACGCTGCTTGGGCAGTTTCCGGCTATGGGTTTAGAGCAGTAGTATCCAGCTACTTTGCAGATATATTTAGAAACAACTCTTTAAATAACGGTGTTTTACCAGTAGTTGTTAGCCCAGAATTTTTATCAGAGCTATTTGAAAGTATACATGCCGATCCTAAAAATACCATAACCATTGATTTGGATAAACAGATAATAACCAACAATCATACTGGAGAAGGTGAATCTTTTGAAATCAACGCTTATAAAAAAGAGTGCTTACAAAAAGGACTGGATGACATAGATTATCTTTTATCTAAAAAAGATAAAATAGAAGAATACGAAAAAAATAGAGTTTATTCTTATTAAAATAATTTTAAGTCAGTTTACAAATATTTGTAAACTGACTTATTTTAAAATTTATCTATAAGTTTATTAAAAGTCAAGGATATAATAAAAATGAGTACAATCGAGATCATGGATACAACTCTCCGAGATGGAGAACAAACCTCAGGAGTATCATTTTCCACGCAGGAAAAATTAAGTATCACGCGTTTATTAACTGAAATGGGTGTAAACCGCCTTGAAATTGCATCTGCAAAAGTATCAGAAGGTGAATTTAACACTGTGCAAAAGATTGCTAATTGGGCTAAGAATTCTGGACATTTAGATAAATTAGAAATTTTAGGTTTTGTAGATAATGGCATTTCTTTGGAATGGATTAAAAAATCCGGGTGTAAAACTATTAACTTACTAACTAAAGGATCCTTAAATCACGTAACCAACCAACTTAGAAAAACTCCTGAGCAACATCTGTATGATATAAAAAAAAATGTAGAATTAGCAAATTCAATGAATATACTGGTAAATGTATATTTAGAGGATTGGTCTAACGGAATGATACATTCTCCTGAATATGTTTATCAAATGCTTGATGAACTAAAGGATACTTCTATAAAAAGATTCATGCTTCCTGACACTTTAGGAATATTAAATCCGAATACGACAAAAAAATTCTGCAAAGATGTTATAACTAAATATCCAAAATTACACTTTGATTATCATGCTCATAATGATTATGATCTAGCAGTTGCTAATGTAATGGCAGCAGTTGAAGCTGGTGTCCAAGGAATTCATGTTACCATGAATGGTTTAGGAGAACGTGCCGGTAATGCTCCATTGCCAAGCGTAGTAGCTGTTTTACACGATCAAATGAAAATTAAAACTTCTATCAAGGAAAGTTTGCTTAACAAAGTAAGTCGTGTTGTAGAAACATATTCCGGTTTAAATATATCATCCAACCAACCCATAATAGGAGAAAATGTATTCACACAAACCGCTGGAATACATGCAGATGGGGATAATAAAAACAATTTATATTACAATGACTTGTATCCTGATCGGTTCGGGCGCGTACGTGAATATGCTTTAGGCAAATTATCAGGAAAATCAAACATTAAAAAAAATTTGGAAGCCTTAGGTATTGAACTGGACAATGATGAAATGATAAAGGTAACCAATCGGGTAATTGAACTGGGGGATAGAAAAGAAATTATTACTCAAGAAGACTTACCTTTTATTATTTCCGATGTATTAAATACCAATGAAAATGAAAAAAAGGTAAAAATAAAATCCTATGCTTTAGTCTTAAGCAAAGGGCTACATCCCACAGCATCTATTCAAGTTGAAATTAACGATAAAATCTATGAGCAAACCTCTTCGGGAGATGGGCAATACGATGCTTTTTTTAAGGCTGTTGCACTTATATATCAAAAACTAAATAAAACCAAACCTATCTTAACCAATTATAAAGTTATAATTCCTCCTGGAGGACATACGGACGCATTAGTTCAAACGGTTATTTCATGGAAGTATAACAATCATGAATTTAAAACTCGTGGTCTAGATGCTGACCAGACAGAAGCAGCAATTCAAGCCACTGAAAAAATGCTCAACATCATTGAAAAAATGTAATTAAATTTATTTAATATAACCCACAACAACATGAAATTAAATATAGCAGTTCTACCAGGCGATGGAATAGGTCCTGAAATTGTTACTCAAGCTTTAGAAGTAACAAAAGCTATTTGTTCAAAATTCAATCATGAATTATCATACAAAGAGGCTTTAGTAGGAGCCATTGCCATCGATAAAACAGGTGTACCCTACCCCCAAGAAACTCATGAACTATGTATGGCATCAGATGCTGTATTATTTGGAGCTATCGGGGATCCTAAGTACGACAATAATCCTTCAGCAAAAGTTCGTCCAGAACAAGGCTTACTTAAAATGAGAAAAGACTTGGGCTTATATGCAAACTTAAGACCCATTAATACATTCCCTTCACTTATTCATAAATCCCCATTAAGAGCAGAACTGGTAGATGGAGCTGACTTTATGTGCGTAAGAGAATTAACCGGAGGCTTGTATTTTGGACGCCCCCAAGGTAGAAGTGAAGATGGAAATACGGCCTACGACACCTGTGTATATACCAGAGAAGAGATCGAAAGAATTGTTAGGCTATCTTATAAATTGGCAGAACAAAGAAATAAAAAATTAACCATTGTAGATAAAGCGAATGTCTTATGTACTTCACGTTTATGGAGACAAGTAGCACAGGAAATTGAAAAAGAATTTCCGCATATAGAAACAGAATATATGTTCGTGGATAATGCTGCAATGCAAATTATACAATGGCCTAAACGATTTGACGTTTTAGTTACTGAAAACTTATTTGGAGATATTCTTACAGATGAAGCATCTGTGATCACTGGTTCTTTAGGAATGCTTCCTTCTGCCTCTATTGGAATACATACTTCTGTATTTGAGCCGATCCATGGATCATACCCTCAAGCAGCAGGAAAGAATATAGCCAATCCTTTAGCTACCATTTTATCAGCTGCCCTAATGCTTGAATACGCTTTTGACTTAAAAGAAGAAGGAGCATTAATTAGAAAAGCTGTTGATGCTTCTATGGATGCAAAAGTAGTTACAGAAGATATAGCCTCTGGAGAAAAAGCATATTCCACCTCTGAAGTCGGAGAATGGATAATTAATTTTATTAAAAATAATTAGAATTATTGACTTATAAAGAAGTAAAAAAGACCTTTGTATTAAAGGTCTTTTCTATTTATATTTGGTTTACACAGAAAGTTAATATTTAAAAATAATAACCCTTTAATAAGTATTTAGATATTTGAGTGTTTTACATCTCCAATAATTCTAACTTTAAATATATAATAGCAACTACTTCAGTTTCACTATTAATTAGTTCAACCATTTACTAATTCCGAATTTGTGTTTATAAAATTTTCAATACATTCTTTAATGATCATTTAAAAGCACATTAACTTCATTAAAACCTCCTCCGTTATATACTTCTGTTAATCCTTGATCTTTTAAAAAATTAACTACGTTCTCTGAACGATTCCCGGAACGACAAAACACAACTAAGGGTTTAGAAAACAATTTGATTTCATCCAATCTTTCGGGAACTTCTCTCATGGGGATTAAAATCGCACCCTTAACTTCACCTTCATTAATTAATTCCTCTTTTTCCCTAACATCTAGAAAGGTAACTGTAGGTTCTTTTATTATTTTATCAATTTCCATAATTCACTTATACTTTAACTATTATAAGCAAAAATACAAATACACTTTAAATCTTAGTCATTTTACTCTTTAAGAAATTTATGTATGTCTATTTAAGAAGTAGAAACATATAAAATGAATTCAGAACCATTTTTATCAGCAAAAAATTTATTGAGCTATTTATATAAATATATTTTAATAATTTTTTAAAATTTAATAACCTATAAATTACTAATCAGCTTTGTAGAATATAATTTTTTCTTAACATAAATAAAACATTAAAATTAAAATTAAAATTAAAATTATAATTATAATTATATTTTATTTTTTTTATTTAATTTTGGATTGAAATTCAATACAAGAATAATAATTGAAAAAGATTAATTCAAATATTTCTTTTTATTTAAATTCCTTTTATAGGCAGATTAGGCTTTGATTATAATTTAAATCAATTACAAAGCCGCTACTACATGACTTATAGAAATTCTCACTGCATTTCTTTAATTTAAAACTTTAACCAAACTCATTATCAATATTACAATATGAAAATTAATATTGTTGTTGCTACAGAAGAGCATTACAAATATGCTGAGGAAATTTGCGAAACCATATACCAATCTGCTATAGTAAGAGGAACCGGAATTGCGAAACGAACTCCTGAATATATACAAAATAAAATGGATCAACGTCAAGCAATAATAGCTTTAGATGGTGAAAAATTTGCAGGATTTTGTTACATTGAGAAATGGCAAAATGGACAATTTGTAGTTCATTCCGGCTTAATCGTTCAACCGGATTACAGAAGCATTGGTTTAGCAAAAAAAATTAAAAAATTTGTGTTTGATTACACTAGAAAAACATTTCCTGAGGCTAAAATATTTGGGATTACTACCGGGTTAGCAGTAATGAAAATCAACTCTGAGCTTGGATACAAACCAGTACCTTTCTCTGAATTAACTGAAGACCCAGAGTTTTGGAACGGTTGTAAAACTTGCACCAATTTTAATATATTACAAAGTAAACAAAATAAAATGTGTTTGTGCACTGGTATGCTATTTGACCCTAAGACTGAAACAAAATCTTCTACGCAGGAAAAGAAAAATTCTTTTGATAAAAAAATACTTAATCGTTTAAAAAAAATTAAAGAATCTTTGTTGCTTAAATAACCAATCATTAAAATTAAAAACCTTACTTAAAACCTAATTTAAACTAAAAGTTATTCAATCATGAAAAAAGCAGTTTTAGCCTACAGTGGTGGATTAGATACCTCCTATTGTTTAGTTAATCTCTCCAGAGAACAAAACATGGAAATTCATACAGTCATCGTTAATACAGGAGGATTTTCAGAAGAGGAACTAAAAAACATAGAAAAAAGAGCTTATCAGCTCGGTTCCAAACATCATGAAACTATTGATATTACTGAAAAATTTTATAAGGAATGTTTACGCTATCTAATTTTTGGTAATATTTTAAAAAATAATACCTATCCCCTATCTGTAAGTGCTGAAAGAATGTTTCAGTCTATAGCTATTGCCGAGTACTCAAAAAAAATAAATGCTGAATATATAATACATGGCAGTACTGGAGCCGGTAACGATCAAATTCGTTTTGATTTAGCCTTTGCTATAATTTCACCACAATCAAAAATCATAACTCCCATACGAGATGAAAAACTATCACGACAACAAGAAGTCGAATACCTGCAAAATCAGGGTATTGATATGAATTGGGAAAAAGCAAAATATTCCATTAATAAGGGCATTTGGGGAACTTCTGTAGGTGGAGTGGAAACCCTTACTTCCAATCAAGCACTTCCCGAGGAGGCTTACCCCACCCAACTATCGGAAAATAATCCTTTACAAATAGAATTGGAATTTGAAAAAGGTGAGCCTATAGGACTCAATGGAGAAAGATTGGAGCCTGTCTCTCTCATTCAAAAATTAAACGATATAGGAGGTAAATATGCAATTGGTAGAGACATTCATATCGGAGATACAATTCTAGGGATTAAAGGAAGAGTTGGTTTTGAAGCTCCAGCTCCAGTTTTACTAATTAAAGCACATCATTTACTTGAAAAGCATACCCTTTCTCGTTGGCAACTTTTACATAAAGATTCTTTAGCGAATTGGTACGGAACTCTATTGCACGAAGCTCAATATCTAGATCCTATAATGAGAGATATTGAAAAATTTTTAGAATCGTCCCAAAATCATGTCACTGGAAAAGTACACATAGAATTAAATCCCTATTATTTTAAAATGATCGGTATAGAGTCCCCTTACGATATGATGCAGTCTAAAGTAGCCATCTATGGTGAGGAGAATGATGCTTGGGATTCCAGAGACGCAAAAGGATTTATAAAAATTTTTGGTAATCAGTTAAAAATTTACCATAACTTAAAAGATAAAAATTAAACAATAAGAATCCTGTTAAATTTAAATGAATAAAAATTGAAAAAATTAAAAGTTAGCATTGTTGGAGGTGCAGGATATACAGCCGGAGAATTGCTTCGAATTCTTATTCATCATCCTAGAGTAGAAATAAAATCTGTATATAGTACTACGAATGCAGGAAATCCTATAACCCAAATTCATACCGATTTGTTGGGAGAAACTAAATTAGTATTTACTAATACTTTAGACTATGAATCTGATGTGGTTTTTCTATGCTTAGGCCATGGAAATTCAAAAAAATTCTTAGAAGAAAATCCTTTTTCTACGAATACCAAAATCATAGATTTAAGCAATGATTTTAGACTTCAACCCAATCATACTTTTCAAAAAAAGGTTTTTACTTATGGTTTACCTGAACTTCATAAAGAAAAAATAAAAGAGGCTCAACATATTGCTAATCCTGGATGCTTTGCAACAGCAATCCAACTAGCCCTATTACCTTTAGCTTATAAAAAAATAATAAACTCAGACATTCATATAAATGCTGTAACCGGTTCGACCGGTGCAGGACAATCCCTATCTCCAACTACACATTTTAGTTGGAGAAACAACAATGCCTCTTTTTATAAAGAATTTAGCCATCAGCATGAAGCGGAAATCTCACAAAGTATCTACCAATTAGGTCAAAACAAACATCAATTATATTTTCTTCCTATGCGGGGGGACTTTCCAAGAGGAATATTAGCAGGAGTTTATATAAAATCTGATCTATCTAGAGAGGAAGCTATAGATATTTATAATGAGTATTATGAAGAACATCCTTTTACATTTGTTTCCGATCAACCTCTATCAATGAAACAGGTACTCAATACCAATAAATGTTTATTAGAGATTCAAAAACATAAGGATGTTTTATTAATCACTTCAGTGATTGATAATTTAACTAAAGGAGCCTCTGGGCAAGCGGTACAAAATATGAATCTACTATTTGGTTTCAATGAAATGGAAGGTTTACATTTAAAATCTATTGGCTTTTAAATTTCAAAACACAAAAAAATATTACAATGAAAATAGCCATCATAGGAGCAGGAAATTTAGGCTTATCTATAGCCAAGGGCATTATAAAAAGTGATCTATATAAATCTTTATACATTACAAAAAGAAATATTAATACTATCAAAGAATTAAAAACCTCTGATAAAATTCACTTTACCCGTGACAATCAAGAGGCTATAATAAATTCTGATGTAATTATATTCGCAATTCAGCCTTATCAATTGGAAGAAATATTAATTCAAAACAAAAACCTTTTTACCAATGAAAAAACTATCATCTCAGTAGTGTTGGGTTATACTACTGAAAATATTGAAAAAATTATAGGTTTTCAACACCCCATTATACGAGCGATGCCTAATACGGCAATTGCAGTGGGACAGTCTATGACCTGTATATGTTCCAACAAAAGTGGGGTTGAAAGAATGAAACTTGCTTTAAATATTTTCAATTCATTAGGACATACCTTAGAAATTACTGAAAAACATATGTCTGCTGCTACAGTTATTTGTGGAAGCGGAATTGCATTTTGGATGAGAATGTTACGCGCCACCACAGAAGGAGCTGTGGAAATGGGGCTTGAAGCTGATGAAGCCCTAGATATGGCCATTCATTCTTGTCTTGGGGCAGCTAAACTTTTAAAATCAACTAACAACAACCCGGAACAAGAAATTGACAAAGTAACTACACCGGGGGGATGCACCATTACCGGTTTAAATGAAATGGAACATCATGGATTAAGTTCCTCAATTATCAAGGGGCTTATTGCATCTTTTCATAAAGTTAATCATATTACTGATAAATAAAAAACACAATCAACATGAGCTTATTTGACGTTTACCCACTTTATAATATCACTCCAGAAAAGGCAAAAGGCGCAACTGTTTGGGATAAAAAAGGAATCCCCTATCTTGATTTTTATGGAGGGCATGGAGTTATTTCAATCGGGCATTCTCACCCAACCTATGTAAATTATCTTACAGAACAAGTAAATAAAATTGGGTTTTATTCCAATTCCATCATCAATCCACTACAAGAAAAATTAGGTCTAATACTCCCTGAATTCTCCGGCTATCCTGATTATAGTTTGTTTTTATGCAACTCAGGGGCTGAAGCTAATGAAAACGCACTAAAACTTGCTTCTTTCCATACACAAAAATCTAGAGTCATTGCTTTTAAGAATAGCTTTCATGGAAGAACTTCTGCTGCGGTTGCTGCTACTGATAATACTAAAATTGTAGCGCCAATAAACGCTCAACAAAAGGTAACTTTCCTAGAATTAAATGATATAGATTCACTAAAAAAAGAACTTGAAAAAGGCGATGTTTCTTCTGTTATTATAGAAGCCATACAAGGAGTTGGAGGATTAGAGGAAGGAACTACCGATTTTTTTAGAGAGCTTGAAAAATTATGCAAACAAAACCAAGTGGTTCTTATATTAGATGAAATACAATGCGGTTATGGTAGATCTGGAAAATTTTTTGCGCATCAATATCACGATATAAAAGCTGACATTATTTCTTTAGCTAAAGGAATGGGAAATGGTTTTCCTGTGGGTGGAATTCTAATATCTCCAGAATTTAAGGCTTCTTATGGTTTACTAGGGACCACCTTTGGTGGGAATCATTTGGCTTGTGCTGCCGCTTTAGCCGTTTTAGAAGTTATGAAAAATGAAAAAATTTTAGATAATGTAAATGAACAATCTCAATATTTTATAGAAAAATTCAAAACTATTCCTCAAATAAAAAGAATTAAAGGAAAAGGTTTAATGCTAGGCTTAGAATTTGACTTTGAAATTGCCGATTTAAGAAAAAAACTCATTTACGAAAAAAATATTTTCACCGGCAATTCAAACAACAAAAAATTACTACGCATTTTACCTCCACTTACAATTAAAAATCAGGAAATAGATACGCTATTTGAAAGCTTAAAATCTTGTGTGCAATAAATAAGAAATAATTCAATTGAAAATGAAAAAATACACTTCTGTTGACGATATTGAAAATTTAGATCAAATATTACAACTTGCTAAAAAGATTAAAGAAAATCCTTTTGACTATAAAGAATTAGGAAAAAATAAAACCCTAGGTCTATTATTTTTCAATCCTAGTTTACGCACCCGTCTTAGCACACAAAAAGCCGCGCAAAACTTAGGTATGGAATGTATAGTTATGAATCTAAATAGTGAAGGTTGGACTTTAGAATTTGAAGATGGAGCAATTATGAACGGCTCTTCTTCCGAACATATAAAAGAAGCAGCAAAAGTAATTTCTCAATATTGCGATCTTATAGGCATTAGAAGTTTTCCTTCCTTAAAAGATAAAGAAAAAGATGCAGCTGAATCCATTATATCGTCATTTGTAAAGCATTCCACAGTTCCAGTAATAAGCTTAGAAGGATCTACCGAACATCCACTACAAGCCTTAGCTGATGCTTTAACCATTGAAGAATATAAGACAACTAAACGACCAAAAGTGGTACTTAGTTGGGCACCTCATCCTAAGGCACTGCCACAATCCGTACCCAATTCTTTTATAAAAATGATGAAAAAAATGGATGTTGATTTTGTAATTACACATCCAGAAGGTTATGAATTAAATCCAGAAATAACTAAAGGTGTAAGCATAGAATATAATCAAGATGAAGCTTTTAAAAACGCAGATTTTATTTATGGAAAAAATTGGAGCAATTACATTCATTACGGTGAAATCACCAATAATGATCCTACTTGGACCATTGGAAGTAGACAAATGAATTTAACTAATAATGCTAAATTTATGCATTGTCTGCCAGTCAGAAGAAATGTTGTGGTTACAGATGAAATCTTAGATAGTGATTCATCCATCGTAATTCCACAAGCCAATAATCGCACATACTCTGCACAAACCATAATCACAAGCTTATTAAACAACCTAGAATAGGTATAAAATTATTTTTCTACTAACCTAATTTAAAATAAAAATCCCTTTTTTTATCTTATATTTGTTTAATTTAAAACAATTAAATGAAAAAGGGATTATTTGTTTTTTTTATTTTTATAAGCCTTCTATCTTACTCTCAAGAAAAAGATACCTTACTTATTTCTAAAAAAGATTTGCAAGACTTAATAAGAACTGAGGTACAAAAAGAATTAAATATTCAAAAAAAGGAATTAAAGACCCAACAATCAGATTCTTCCCCAAACTTATCCTTTTTAAAAGGAAAAATAATTTTTAGTGGAAAATCAACCCTAAGAGTAGGAGAATGGGATTTTAATCAAAATTCTTTAAATCCCACCAACGGTGTTAAAATCAAAGATCATACACGTTTTTGGTCTCGATTTAATTTTCATTTAATGACTGATGTGGCTTTATCTCCAAACTTTGATTTTCATGCGAGAATACGCACGGGAAATAAACAATATAGTTTTATAAATTTTGGTGGTAATTCAGATGAGAGGTTTAACATCATTCTAGATGAATTATGGCTAGATTGGAAGTTTTCAAAAAACCAATTCCGGCTGGGAAGACAAAATGCTAGTCGTATATGGACAAATCAACAAGGCGTACTTTTTGATGTTCCTACTCACGATGGGATTAGTTTTAAAAGTTCATACTTACTAGGCTCTTTAACCTTAAATCCTAAATTTGCTTTATTTATTGAAAATTACAAAGGGAATACCTCCTTTAAAGAACAGGGTAAAATTTATGGGGGAGCTATAAATATTCAACAGAAAAAAGAAAATATTTCATGGACTTTTGAAACTGGACTCTTAATAGCCAACGAATTACCCACCAAGTATACTAAAGATTGGAACAATAATGGAAATAACCTTTACATGGATGGAGATCTAGCTCCTGATTATATGATATGGACAAACCATTGGGCTTTAACTTTACCCAAATTGCAATATTTAACTTTTGCCTTTGATTATTTCTATAATATGAAAAACTATAAGAGAAACCCCATTTCTTCTTATATCTATAATGCTAGTGGATATAATTCTTTTAGTAACTCTAAAGAATTCAATTCAGAAACAGCCCCTAATTTTACGAAACAAAGAAATGGTTTTATAGGTACTGTATCTTTAGGAAATTCTTCCATCCCTAAAAATATTTTTTTTGGCATCTCTTATTTATACATGGAAAAATATGCCGCCATGGATTACTTTGCACAGTACGATTTCGTTCCATGGGCTTCCACCAATATCCAAGGACCTGAATTTGCTATTTCCTACCGACTAAATAAATTCCTAGAATTTAAATCTCGTTTATTTTTTATGGAACAAATTAAAGGTTTATACGGTATTGATCCTTCTTACAAAAAATCCAGCAATCGATTGCGTTTTGATATAAACATTAATTTTTAACAGTTTTAGAGAAAAAATGAAATGTTTATACACTAAATCATGAAGTATTGAAATTTAATAGAAAAAAAAATTCCTACTTTTGTTGTTAGGATGAACAGTGAAAAACTAAGCATAGTTAAAATAGGGGGTAATGTCATTGATGACTCAAAAATACTGTCCTCATTTCTACAAGACTTTTCAAATTTAGAAGGATATAAAATTTTAGTTCATGGCGGAGGAAAAGAAGCAACCCGTTTAGCCAGCAAACTAGGAATTGAAACCATTATGATGGATGGGAGAAGGGTTACCGATAAGGATATGCTGGATGTTACGGTTATGACTTATGCAGGTTTGTGTAACAAAAAAATTGTTGCTAAGTTACAAGCATTGGGTACCCCATCCATGGGGCTTACCGGAGCAGATGGCAACAGTATATTATCAAAAAAAAGAGAGAATTCTAATATTGATTACGGTTTTGTTGGAGATGTTATCTCAGTAAATTCTTCTTGGATAAAATCACTATTAGAAATTGGAACTACTCCAGTTTTTTGTGCTATTACTCACGATAAAAAAGGTCAATTACTAAATACAAATGCCGATACCATTGCCCAATCTTTAGCTACTGGTTTGGCTCACTTATTTAATGTTTCTTTAACCTATTGTTTTGAGAAAAGAGGAGTACTTTTAAATATAGATGATGAGAACAGCGTCATTGAAAGTTTAAATTTTAATTACTTTCAAGAACTCAAAACTAAAAATATTATCCATTCAGGTATGCTTCCAAAACTAGAAAATTGCTTCCAAGCTCTACAATTAGGAGTTAAGGAAATTAGGATTGCAAATCCTGAAATTATTAAAAACCCAAACCTACCCCATACCTATATTTCAATGTAAATGAAATCTATACAGAAGTTAACAGAAAAAGCGATTATTCTTCTTCAAAACTTAATTGAAACTCCTTCTTTTTCTGGAGAAGAAGATAAAACTGCTCTACTTATTGAAGCGTGGTTTATTCATCACCAAATCCCCTTTCAAAGAGAAAAAAATAATGTTTGGGCACTTAATAAACATTTTGATAGTAGTAAACCTACGTTATTACTTAACTCACACCAAGATACAGTACGTCCCAACAAAGGTTATACCCACGATCCGTTTGAAGCGCTAGAAAAAGATGGGAAAATTTTCGGGTTAGGTTCCAACGATGCGGGTGGATGCTTAGTATCATTATTGGCTACTTTTACCTATTTTTATTCAAGAGAAGATTTAAATTATAATTTAGTTATAGCCGCCAGTGCAGAAGAAGAAAACAGCGGCAAATATGGTTTAAGAAGTATTCTTGAACTTTTACCCAAGTTGGATTGCGCCATTGTAGGTGAACCTACTTTAATGAACTTAGCCATTGCTGAAAGAGGTTTACTTGTTTTAGATATTATTATCAAAGGTACATCTAGCCATGCAGCACATACCAATATAGATAATGCTATTTATAATTCCATAAATATTATTCAATGGTTTCAGACTTTTGAGTTTGAAAAAAAATCTGAGGTTTTGGGCCCTGTAAAAATGAGCGTGACCCAAATTAATTCCGGACAACAACACAATTTAGTTCCGGATGAATGTAAAATTGTTGTTGATATTCGTGTAAATGATTGCTATACCAATGAAGATATTCTTTCCACGATTGTAAATAATATAGGATCAGACAAAGTGATTATAACCCCCAGATCTTTGCATTTAAAATCCTCCTTCATACCTAAAGAACATCCTTTGGTACAAGCAGGTATAAAATTGGGAAGAGAAACCTATGGTTCTCCTACAATTTCCGATCAGTCAGTTCTTTACTGTCCTTCTTTAAAAATGGGCCCAGGAGATTCCTTGCGCTCTCATACTGCTAACGAGTTTATTTATAGAAAAGAAATTGAAGAAGCCATACCACTATATATTGAATTATTAAACCATACCCTAACTATATCTTAAACTTTTAAAAAGAAAAAATTGAAATGAAACTTTGGGAAAAAGGAATATCTACTGATAAACAAATTGATTTTTTTACTGTAGGAAACGATCGAGAACTTGATCTAGTTTTAGCTAAATACGATGTGTTAGGAAATATTGCACAAGCGAAGATGCTTTGTAAAGTAGGTTTAATTACTGAAAAAGAAAAAGAGAATCTTTTAAAAGCTTTAAATGAAATTTTGAACGAAATTGAAGTAGGCAATTTTTCTATTGAAGAAGATTTTGAAGACATTCACTCCAAAGTAGAATTCTTATTAACGGAAAAAATAGGAGATGCGGGTAAAAAAATTCATACGGCAAGATCACGAAACGATCAGGTTTTGGTAGACATGAATTTATATCTTAAAGATGAATTAAATCTAATCAAAGATTCAACCAAGGAGTTGTTTGATTTGTTAATGGAAGCTGCAGAGAAATATAAAAATGTTTTACTTCCTGGATATACTCATTTCCAAATTGCTATGCCCTCCTCCTTTGGCTTATGGTTTTCTGCGTATGCGGAAAGTTTAATTGATGATGTAATTTTCCTAAACGCGGCATTAGAAGTTGTAGACCAAAATCCTCTAGGTTCTGCCGCTGGTTATGGAAGCTCTTTTCCTATTGATCGAAGTTATACAACCCAAGAACTGGGCTTTAAGACATTAAAATACAACTCTGTGGCTGCACAAATGAGCCGGGGAAAATCTGAAAAAAGTACTTCTTTTGCACTGAGTAGCTTAGCTTCAACTCTTGCTAAACTATCCATGGATGTAACCTTATACATGAGCCAAAATTTTAATTTTGTTAGTCTTCCTGCACATCTTACTACCGGATCCAGCATTATGCCTCATAAAAAAAACCCGGATGTGTTTGAATTAATTCGTGGTAAATGCAATAAAGTTCAAGCTTTACCCTATGAACTTACTCTTATCACCAATAATCTTCCCAGCGGTTACCATAGGGATTTGCAATTATTGAAAGAAGGTTTAATTCCTGCCATCCAAACTATTAAATCTTGCCTAGAGATGGCACATTATTCTTTAAAAGATATACAGGTTAAAGATAATATCTTAGATGATCCTAAATACGATTACTTATTTACCGTAGATTCCTTAAATGAGCTAGTCAACCAAGGAATACCTTTTCGAGATGCCTATAAAATAATTGGTGAACAAGTAGAAAAAGGAACTTTTACATCTCCTAAAAAAACAACCCACACCCACGAAGGGAGTATAAATAATTTATGTTTAGAAGAAATTAAAAAGAAGATGTCAAAAATTATATAACTAAAAACTAAATAAAAACTATTATGAATATTTTAAAATCCCTTATAGGTAATACATGATCATGCATCACTACCAGTATATGCTTTAAAACACTGCGTAAATAAGTTTACAAGCTATTTGGGTAATCAATTTTTACTTTTAAGTAAAAAAAATATATCACATTTACTGTCTCTAATATATGAAACCTGCTAAAAGCAATAAATTTTATGATCGGATTTCTAATTTTTATTATTTTATTGAACCCTTTTTCAAATCTCAAAATAATTTACTTATAGATAAAGTAAATAGTTTACCTAAAGGAAAACTTTTAGAAATAGGAATAGGAAACGGCAAAACTTTAGAATTCTATAAAAATCACAAAATTACAGGCATAGATACATCAATGGCTATGTTAAATAAAGCTAAGATGTATTTAAGATGCTATGAACATATTGAATTAATTTGTATGAATGGAGAAAATCTTTTGTTTAAAGATGATCGTTTTGATTATGTTATTCTACCACATGTTATTGCTGTTGTTGACAATCCTAATCTTCTACTTAGTGAAGTTTATAGAGTTTTAAAACCCGGAGGCACTTTAATAATCCTCAATCATTTCACTCCTAATAATTTTATTAAGTATATAGATAGAATTTTCAATCCCATAGCAAAATTGTTACATTTCCAATCAATATTTTATGAATCAGAACTTACCGCTTTATCTAAATTTAAAAAAATAGACAATATATCTTGTGACGTGTTTGGATATTTTAAACTACTACTATTCTTAAAATTATGAAAAAAATCGATTTATCTGCCCTTATAGTTTTAACATTTTGCTTATTTATTTATATTTTCTACAGAACAGAAAAAACAGTTATAAATCAACTACTAACACAATTTTATTCCTCCAAAAGTTTTGTTGAAATGCAGCAATGTGTTAGAAGAATATTACCATTAAATAAGTTTATTATTTATTCTTTACCTGAAGGTCTTTGGGTATTTTCAGCAACAATTTTCTCATACCCTTTTTACATAAATATAAAAAAATATTATTTCTATTGCGTATATATCCCCATTATCTATCCAATTTTGTTAGAAATATTTCAATATTTCAATTGGATTCATGGCACTTTTGACTTAATTGATATCATTATTTGCTTGTTCTTTTGGCTTATAGCATTTCTATATGTAAAAAATAAATTTAAAAGAGAAAATATTATCACTTCTTCCTTAACAATTAAAAAGGTGTTGTTTTTTTCTATTTATGGAATTGTTTATTTATCACATGTATGCAAATAGAAGTAAGAGAAGAAAAGATAAATCTTTTTAGTAAAATTGATAATGTTTCAATTCTACACCTTAGTGATTTTCATATAAAACTTTCTTCTAAGATGTTGGAAGAAATAAAAAAAATCATTTTAGACAAAAGTCCTGATGTTATTGCACTTACGGGAGATTACTATGATCTACCTCAAGGTGCTACTCTTTTTAGATTATTTATTTTAGAACTATCTACACTTTTTCCAATTGTTTTTATTCATGGGAATCATGATACCTGGTATGGAAAAAAAATCTTTAATTCATTGATCAATATTCCGAATTGTTTTTACTTAAAAGATTATATTTTTACGTTTACTACTAAAAATGGTAGTCGAATAAATTTCACTTCATGGGAAAATAGAAAAAATCTTTCTTCTACAGAGAGCGATAAGAACATTCTTTTAATACATAATCCTGAAAAAATTAGAGTTGATGAATTAATAAATATTCATGTAATCCTTGCCGGACATCTGCATGGCGGACAGATTATATTGTTTAAAACTATAAATAATACTTTTTTTCCAGGAAATCTATTATATAAATATTGTTTAGATCGTAAAGAAATTAAGAATACTTGTATATTAGTTAGCAAAGGTTTAGGTGATTTATTACCTCTTAGATACAATTGTCCTAAGGAAATTCTATATATAAGGATAGAATAGATTAAAATATTAGCTTTTAAATATATATCTTACTATTTTGGATTTGAGTAATACCAAGCAATAAGATTTTTCTGTTATTGCTTGGTATTTAATTTAAAATTTAATTGTTGCAGAAAACTCGATGGTTAATGGACGAATATAACTACCTGTCATTAACACATTTTTATATGCTTGTGGGTTTGCCTCAATTTCTTCTTTCGTTTTCAATTCAGACCCTGAAATTGTACCCTTAGCTCCGGTTTGATTTAAGAAATTTACAACCGTAGCATTTAACATTAAATGCTTGTTAACGTCCCAATTTATTCCTCCAAAGGTTTCCCATCTGCCATTAAAGTAAAGTGCATTACTTAGGTTTGCATATGTCTTACTAAAATATCGGAAGCTTGCCCAAAGGGATAATTTAGGGGTAATTTGATATTTAGGATCCAGTTCAATTAATACTTGAGGTATTTCTGTAACTATGTTACCAGTAAAATTATACGATTTCCCGAAAGCCGATGTCTCGTATTTTTTATATTTAGGTTTTTGGTAAGTAAATAAAAAGTGTAAATCAAAATTTTTGAACGGATAAGTTACCAAATCTGTAGTCCAAGCCAGTGTCTCAATATCAAAATTTAACGATTTTGCTACAATCTCACTTTCATTTGCTGGATTAATCAAGTTTAAACGTGTATAATTATTTGTTTTTTGTATCCAGGTAAACATGGAGGTCAGTTGAATCCAATCATTATTCAAATAAATACCAACTCTAGCCATTGGAACCTTTATTTGTTTGGTACTTGGATTACTAAATCCCGCAAAGTTATCAATATGAGGTCTTTGCGTATTATAAGTAAACTCTCCAGTTAATCCAAAATGTGGCATTAATACATAATTGGCTGTTACTGTAGCAACCGTATTTAGCCAATTAAAATCAAACGATTGTTCTTGAATAGTTTCTGTTTGATCTGGGCCATAGGTATGAGTATCCCCTAAATGAAACCCTGTATAACGTTCATAAGGTAAGTTTTTACCTTTCAATTTATAATATTCTAAACGTAATCCATAGTATAAATTAAATCTATCACTTATTGCCCAATTATCTGTACCATATAAAGCTAATCGGTTTTCAAAACCTTTGTAGTATTCAGAAGCATTTCTGTTGTAGTCATAATAGGTAAATGATTCTCCAGTAGCCAGGTTCTGGGTTCGTAACCTTCTTGGATTTTTAGCTACTTCTTGGTTATACATGGTTGTATTGGAAGAATAGTCAATATTATAATACCATTCGTTCAAACCAATTCTCCAATTGTGATTTTTGGTTTTAGCACTTAATTCAGACGTTAATAAAAAAGTATCTATGAATCCTCTGTTTAATGCTGACATCCGGCTTTGAACATCGCCCACATATGGCACATTTGTATCTTCGTAATAGTACTGCATATCAGAAGGGATTTGATTTTCGTAAGTTAATCCCATTGGAGTTTGGTACACCATGGAAGCCATGGATCTCATATATTTAGCATTTATCTTTAATTTGTAATTGTCTGATAAATTTATGTCGGTCAATAAATTATATTCATTGGTACGATTTAACGAGGCATCTCTTAAATTAGTGGTTTCCATTCTCCCGTTACGTATATTCATATAAGTCATAGAACCGTCGACCGGTGCGTATGAGCTTGTACCTAATTTAAAATTTTTATACTGCTTAACATTTCCATTTCCTACATAGATAAAAGGAGCATTCTGAGTAACTAAGGTTAGTCTATAATCTTCCGCATTTTTATAAAGAAAGGTAATCTTACCTTTATTATTATTAAATACTTTAGTTAAAGCTATTTTATACATATTTATTTGATCTTGGAAATCGGTGAATTTTATATTAAAACTTCCTGGATCGTAACTTTGAAATATACTTGCTGAATAATACAACCCTTTGCTTTTTAATAAAGGACCTGATACGTTAACATCAAACTGTTGCATGTTGTATTGATTTCCAAAATATTTAAAGGCTCCTTGAAACTGATCTCCTCCTAGTTTATCAATTGAATTAATTCCGTAGCCTATATTTCCGGTGGTTATTGCATTTTCTGCTACATTTACTAATCCTACTTTCTCCAAACTAAGGTCACTTCTCCAATTTGTACTTAATGCTTGTGGGTTGGTATAATATACCGCAGGCAAACTATTCTCTCTTACATAGGTTCCTGCATCCGGCAATCCTATTTGAATTTCTCGTGGTTCTGATGTACTTGCTGCATTTAGCATTACATTTCTATCGTTACCTTCTTTTTTTTCTGGAAACTGAAGTGAATCTACTTTTACAATTTGTGCCTTAAGATTTATAAATGTGATTAAAAAAGATAAAATTAGTATATATATTCTCATGTGGTTTTATGATTTTACTGTTTTTTAAGTTAATATGATTACAATTATTTATAAGTCAAACCCTATCTCACCATTGATTTTATGAGATTGATAATTTTATAAGATACTCTCCATTATAAATATTTATAATGGAGAGTGCTTTATATTTATAAGCCTAGTTTATAAATGTTTATATTATTAAACTGAATAGGCTGTTTATCCAAGGATTTAAATGTTAAATTATTGTACGACTCCTTAGGAAATATTAGAGAAGTTACAGCTGTTTCTCCATCATTTAAAAATAATTCAATTGAGGCTTTATCTACCAATAACCTTATTTTATACATATTTCTCTTAACTATTGGTGAATGTATCACTGAAGAAAAATTTATAGCGAAGTCTGTATCTCCACTTTGTGTTCTATCTAAACTTAGTTCTTCTTTAGTTAAGTCAAATATAAAAGATACTTGTTGATTGTTGTTGTTGGATAGTATAAAACTAAACTCATTTGATTTTTCTGGTTTAATATCCATTTCAATTTCATAGGCTCCTTCATTTCCTGACAAAAGATTTTTAATTGTATAAGTATCGTTCACTGATACATTTTCATAAGTATTAGTTTCTTTTCTTAGCTCTTTAACCGTTTCAATCGGTGGATTGGCTAATACTAAATGCTTACCATTATTGACCAATTTAAGCTCTCTAGGTAAGGTCATTGCATTCTTAAAATTCACAGAAGGCACTTGGTTTGCATAGTCCCAATTACTCATCCAACCAATAAAAATAGTTTTTCCATTCGGTTCGTTATTCCATGTAACTCCTGCATAATTGTCCCGCCCATTATCAATCCACAATGGATACGGTAATGGATCAGGTGTAAATTTTTTACCGTCAAAATCTCCGATAAAATATTGAGTAGCGCTACCACTGTTAGGTCCACCAGGATTTATACTAACCAATAAGACCCATTTTGTTTTACCATTATAAGTTAAAGGAAATAAATCTGGACATTCCCATACCCCGCCATGTGCTCCAATTCCTTCTCCAAATTCACTTAATTTTTCCCAATTTTTTAAATTTTTGGAGCCATAGAAGGTGATAGTTTGCGTAGTAGCTAATGACATGATCCATTGTTTAGAATCCTTGTCCCAAAATACTTTAGGATCTCTAAAATCTACAATGTTGGGATCCGTAAGTACCGGATTACCTTTATATTTAATAAATGTTTTTCCATTATCTAAGCTATACGCTAAATTTTGGGTCTGTCTATCTCCGTCATTGGTATAGATAGCCACCATAGCATCTTTTCCAAAGCCAGCTGTATTAAATTTATCTATCACTGCACTACCTGAAAAAATGGTTCCTTCTGAATCTGGTAATATTCCAGGTGTTTTATGTTCCCAATTAATTAAATCTTTGGATACTGCATGTCCCCAAGTCATATTCCCCCAAACTGATCCGTAAGGATTGTATTGATAGAACAAATGGTATTCTCCGTCTTTATAAACCATTCCGTTGGGATCATTGGTCCAACCAAAGAATGGAGAATAGTGGTAAAGTGGACGGAATGGTTCGTCATACTTAAAGTTAAAAGTGTTGGAGGTATTAATTTTTGAATATCCAATTCCATTTCTTTTAAAAATTGGAAGTAGTAAATTTATATCTTTCCCTTTATATCCTTCAATATTTAAAGGCACCCAATAATCAATCTTATTCTGTGCTAGTCTTATATTGGAATGTGGAATCTGTTTAATTCCATCTATCTCTAAAAATACTTTTACCTCAGGAGCTTTGTCTTCGATCGGTAACATTATGTATTTCTTGTCTGATTTAATAGATAATCTTTTATCTACCATATAATCACTTTTAGGTATGTTGCCCATTTCGATTTGATCTATTAAAATATGTCCCCATTTCCCCCTATCATTATCTACGATTCTTAAATATGCTTGTTTTCCTAAATATTTACTTACATCCCAAGTCATCCACTCTAGCTGACTGCCTTCTGAAAACGGACTATTTTTGTAAATAGTTTTACCATCAATAACTAATTCAATATAAAGATCTGGACTTGTTCCACCTCCTATTAAAAAATTAATGTAATTACTTTTAATTTTAAATGGTGAAGAAGTTAATGTTCCTCTGCTATCATCTCCTTCTGACAAACTACTTACGAAATAATTTCCTAAGTACCCATTAACATCTCGAATTCCAGAATTTTCTTTAGTAACAGGGGAATTTCCGAAAGCTTCTCCCTCTACTTTCCAATTTTTGAAGTTGCCCGACTCAAAATCGTCTACAACTATAAATGCTTCTTTCCCTGATTTTTTATTTTGTCCGTGTAATGTAGTTATAGACAATAAGGGTAAAGAACATAAAAGTATAATTAAGTTCTTTTTCATGACTAAAATTTTTTTAAGCGTTTAAACATTAACAAATTTAATTTTTTTATTCTATTTAATCAAATAATTAAACAGAATAAAAAAAAATATGCATAAAAGTCATGTAAAAAATAAAGATGAAGTAAGTTTTTTGAATTATACTTAGTTATAACTAATGAATTTTTGAGAAATATTTAAGTTAAATGGTTTAAAGGTTTAAAGTATTTCTAATTTAATATCAATTTGAATGTATTAAAGATTCTCCTGCTTATATTTATAATACAGTTCTCTTAATCCTTTAATGGTATGGTAGCGATCGTATACATCAATTTTATGGGTTAATTCTGAAAATATATGCCCGGTTCCTCCTGTTGCTATAACATAGACTTTCTCTTGTAATTCTTCTTTTATTTTATCGATTAAACCTTCTACCATTGATAGAAATCCAAAGAAAACTCCACTTTGCATACATTCTTCAGTGTTTTTTCCTAAAACTGTTTTTGGTACTCTCATTTCGATGTCTGAGAGTTGAGCCGTAGATCCTATTAATGAGTTTAATGAGGTTATTACTCCTGGGGCTATAATAACTCCTTTTATTTCTCCATGTGTATCTACACAGGTCAGTGTTAAGGCGGTTCCAAAATCTACAATAATTTTTATTCCTTTATAATGTTTGTACGCATAGTAAGCATTCGCGTAAAGATCTGTGCCCATTCGGGAGCTTATTCCGGTTAGTTCTGTAGGTATTTCTCGCGAAACTAGGATTGATTTAATGCCATGCAATAAATGCAAGGATCTTCGCACTGGATAGGTGAGATGTGGAACTACTGAGCCTACTACAATTTCTTTTATCTCTTTAATGTTTATTCCATAATTTTGATAGGCTATTTATTTTAGGAGCAACATCAATTTTCAAAATAACATCCACTAAATATTTTACAATTGAAAAACAGTATGTTTAAAAGAAATTACTAATATTTATAATTGCAGACTTTTTAATTAAGTTTAATAATAAAAGTCTCTTTCATCTTTTTATATTATTCATATAATGCAATTTAAAAAGAAGTTTTTAAACCCAATGAATGTATTTGTAATTATGAAATAATTTTATATAAATTAAAAAATTATAATGAGATATAATGATTTTAATATAGGATAATATTATATAAATATTTAATATTTTATACTAAATGTTTTGTATTTTTGAGGCATGCATTTAAAATATAGACCTGATATTGATGGACTAAGAGCTTTAGCGGTTATTTCTGTTATTGTTTATCACCTTAACAATCATTGGTTACCTGGAGGTTTTATTGGTGTAGATGTTTTCTTTGTTATTTCTGGGTTTTTAATTACTAAAATTATTTATAGGGAAATTATTTCTAATCAATTTAGTTTTAAAAATTTTTATCAAAGAAGAATAAATAGAATTTTACCTGTTTTTTTTTCTGTAATGTTATGCACTTCTTTTGTTGCTTGGTATTTACTTCTTCCAGATGAATTTATGCTTTTTCTTCGAAGCTTAAAATCAACAACCTATTTTTGGGAAAATATGTTTTTTGCAAAAAATACAGGTGGTTATTGGGATTCTTCTGCAGAACAAATGCCTATCTTACATACTTGGAGTTTAGCTGTTGAAGAACAATTTTATATACTACTACCATTAATACTTTTATTATTATTGAAAATCAGATTTCAAACTGAAAATAAGTTGTTAAGGTTAAATATTAACACTATTTTATTAATTCTATTTGTTATTGCAATTATTTCTTTTGCTTTAGCACAAATATCACCAAAATACAGTTTCCTTAACAAGTATAATTATTATTCGTTATTTACGGGAAGAGCTGGAGAATTATTAATTGGATCTATTGTAGGTATTCTACAAATTAAAATAGATGAACATTCACCTAAAAAAAACTATTTACATTCTTTTATTTTTACAAATATTTTTACAATTATTGGATCTATTGCATTAATTTTTTCATTTTTATTTATTTCTAAAAAATATTTATTTCCAAGTATTTGGACTTTAATCCCTACGTTAGGAACTGCTCTCATTTTATATTTTTATCATCCTAAATCAATAATTACTCGTATATTTTCATTAATACCATTAGTTTATATTGGAAAAATTTCTTACTCTTTATATCTATGGCACTGGCCCATAATAGTATTAGCTAAAAAATATCTATTTATTGAACATTTAGTTACATTTAAACACTATGCTTATATTACTATAACTTGCATTATTCTATCCATATTAAGCTTTTATTTTATTGAAAAACCTTGTAGAAAGAATAATAAAAGCTTTAAATTTTCTTTAATTATTTATTATATTTTACCATCATTACTAATTCTTAGTATATACTACATACATAAAAAAAATAGATCTCTGGATTTTAGATTTGAAAAAAGAATTAAACTTTATAATTTACAAAAACAATTTTTAGATCCTCAATCTAATTTTTGCCATAATGTTATTAATGACAATTGTATATTTGGAGATACTTCTAAAGAACCATCAATTTTACTAATTGGAGATTCAAATGCCGCACATTATGGACCCTATTTAGATGAAGCTGGTAAATATTACCATTTTTCAGTAAAGATAATAACTAATGATCGTCACGTTTGTGCTGTTCTTCCTGATGAAAGAGCAATATTGTCACTAAAAGAATTTGAGAATGAATGTACCGAGTTCATTAAATATCTGAATAAAGCTATTGATAAAGCTCGTATTATAATTTTTACAAACCGCCAGGAAAATTTGTACTATAACATAAAAACTCGTTTTATCTTAAGTAATTCATTGCCTAAATTTATTGACTTTCTAAATAAAAAAGGGAAAAAAGTAATTTTTCTAGCTCAAGTACCAATGTTAAATGCTAATGAATATGATAAATATTATTACTATTTTTTAATTAATAAAACCTTTGACACACACAATATGCTATCCCATATTGAGGAAAAATCAAACAATTTCGTATATAATATTATAAAAAATAAGGCTTTATATTTTAACCCATTAAATGATTTAGATGAAAATTCTAAAAAATCATGGCCTATTTACAACTCACTTTTAGCTTATTCAAAAGACAATAACCACCTAAATGAATACGTAACCAGACAATGGGCTAAAGAAGTATTACCTAAACAGAAAGCTTTCTGGGAAAGAATAGCGAGAATAGCAAATAAATCTAACTAAAAATTTTACTTATTTGCAATCAATATTAATAATTTATAAAAATAAATAACTTTTGTTTGCTAATTCTCTTTTTTATACTTTAAATACAATTCTCTCAACCCTTTAATGGTATGATAACGATCGTATACATCAATTTTATGGGTTAATTCTGAAAATATATGCCCGGTTCCTCCTGTTGCTATTACATATACTTTCTCTTGTAATTCTTCTTTTATTTTATCGATTAAACCTTCTACCATTGATAGAAATCCAAAGAAAACTCCACTTTGCATACATTCTTCAGTGTTTTTTCCTAAAACTGTTTTTGGTACTCTCATTTCGATGTCTGAGAGTTGAGCCGTAGATCCTATTAATGAGTTTAATGAGGTTATTACTCCTGGGGCTATAATAACTCCTTTTATTTCTCCATGTGTATCTACACAGGTCAGTGTTAAGGCGGTTCCAAAATCTACAATAATTTTTATTCCTTTATAATGTTTGTACGCATAGTAAGCATTCGCGTAAAGATCTGTGCCCATTCGGGAGCTTATTCCGGTTAGTTCTGTAGGTATTTCTCGCGAAACTAGGATTGATTTAATGCCATGCAATAAATGCAAGGATCTTCGCACTGGATAAGTGAGATGTGGAACTACTGAGCCCACTACAATTTCTTTTATCTCTTTAATGTTTATTCCATAATTTTGATAGGTTAATTTAATTTGAGAAAATAATTCATCTTCTGTTTTATGGGGTTTGGTATTCATAACCCATGAATTAACACATTCTTCTCCTTCAAAAAAACCAAAGCGTATATTACTGTTTCCTATATTAACTACTAATAGCATTATCTTCTTATTTATTTTGGTAAAGATTATTTTGATAATCTATATCTCCTAATCTTTGTGATGCATCCAACATAATTAGATCAATTTTATCCAATGGTATAGGTAAGATAAACGAATATTCTTTGTGTGTCCATTTCCAGTAAGGTAAAGTTTTTTGTGGTATTCCAAATTCTTGTTTTTTTGAATTGTGCATTAGATTTAAAGGTATGTTATATATCTCTTTATTACCATTGGTATAAACTATAAATACATCTACAGGCATAGGAAAACTACCTGAATTTTGTAAAGTGATTTTTGTCTCGCCCTGCAATTCTTCCACTTTTTTGATCATATAGTCAATGGTTCTTGTAGTATTTGTCATATAGTTCCAATACCATTTTAAGTCCATCGCTGAAACCTTTTGGGCAATATGCATAAAATCTTTATCCGTAGGATGTTTAAATTTCCAAGTCTGGAAATATTCTTTCATAATTTTCGTAAAATTATCTTTACCAACTATATATTCCAACATTACTAAAAACATTTCACCTTTGATATAAGAGGCTACTGAATAACCATTATTTGCATGGTAATGGTCTGCCAATAATCCCATCACTTCCTCTTGTCCTGATTTAGCAAAATTTACATAAGTACTGACAGTTTCTAAATGAGAATTTGGATAGTTTTCAATAGTTTCTGGAAATAATTCTCCTAAGACTAAATTTTCAGCATAAGAAGTAAATCCTTCATCCATCCATGCACGCATACTTTCATTGGTTGCAAGCACTTGCTGAAACCATGAATGTGAGGCTTCATGAAACATTAGTTTAGCCAAATCGTACAATGAACCAGCATTTCCCATAACCATAGAACACATTCCATATTCCATCCCCCCATCACCTCCTTGAATAAATGTATAGGTTGGATATGGATAAGCCCCAAAGTTTTCTTTCATTATTTGGAAATACTTAATAATGAAAGGTTTTATATCCTCCCAATATTTAGTTTTTTCAGATTTTTGAAATACTAAATAAACTTTAGGACCTTGGGGTACTTGTAAGGTTTGGACACTATAATCTGGATCTGCTGCCCATGCAAAATCATGAATATTTTCAGCTTTAAAATGCCAAGTCACTTTATTATTCCTAGCTTTAGGCTTTATATCTAAATCATACCCTTTTACTTCTTTAGGATTTACTAATACTCCGCCTGCCCCTACTACATAATTCTTATCTATATTTATTTTGACCTCATAATTCCCAAAAACTCCTTGAAATTCTCGTGCTATATAATCGGAAATATGCCAGCCTTCATAATCATATTCCGCCAATTTGGGATACCATTGGGTCATAGTAAAATCTATACCTTCGTTATTATTTCTTCCAGCTCTTCGAATCATCAAGGGAATTTGACCTTCCCAATCCATTGTAAAAACTGTGGTTGTATTTGGTAGAATTGGCTTATCTAGTTTTACTTTAACAATGGTTTCTTCAATGGTATAATTTAGTGGTACGTTCTCTTGTTTTAATGAAATAATCTTTTGATATCCAATTTCACTAGGTTTTAGTTTAGATATACGAGACTCCCCCTCGGGTGTTACCATTCTTTGATCGGCATTCTTTCCTAATTGAATCAATTGCTGATCCATCATTGAATTTGGTTGAAATGCATTCCAATACAAGTGAAAATAAACTATACTTAGGGTATCTGGTGAATTGTTTATATAGTTTATTTGTTGCTTACCGTTATATTTAAAATTTTTCGTATCAACATCAACCTCAATATTGTAGTTTGCCTGCTGTTGATAATAAGGAGTGATTTGAGATTTTAAAATACTTGTCGTTATTACAACTAATAGTATTAGTAACTTTTTCATAATCTCGCTAGTTTTATAAGTTTTATTCGAAAGTATGATTTAAACGATTTTCAATTATTTCAAAAGAATTTTCACCATCTGTTTTAATAAAACTTCTTGTAAAGATTATTATTCCACATACAATTAGAGCTATTCCTACAATTCTTTTTAGTTTAAAAACGATAGTCCCTGTTAATTTATTTTGAAATCTATTGGCTAAAAATATTTTAAGAAAATCAATTAAAATCATGGTAGACATCATAAATATTATGTAAATATAGAAGTCTTTGGATTTAGGATATTGTGTTGATATTAATACAACCGTGGTTAACCAAAAAACTATAACACCAATATTCACTAAGTTTAGTAAAAATCCATTTAAAAAAGTTTTTAAATAGCCTGATGTTGCAATTTTATCTACTTCTGATTTAAAATTAACCTTTACTTTAGAAAAATAATTATATAATCCATAGACAAAAATTATAAATCCTGCTAACATATAAATAGATGGGTGCTCCTTAATAAAATTAGACAAACCGGTACTCCCTCTATGCGCTATATATATGCATAATAAGTCTGCCATAACGACTCCTGCCTCCAAAGCTAAAGCTGGCTTAACTCCTCGGGTTAAACTTGTCTCTATTAAAAGAAAAAAAACTGGACCTATTAAAATAAGGCTAAGTACTAATCCTAGTATTATCGCTGATAAAATCATTTACATATTTTAATGCATTTTGCAAGTTACATATTTTCTATTTAATAAAATATTATGTATAAGCTACAGATTTTCAAATTGTAAAGAGAGAAAAGAGAAAACTATGTTTCTCTTTTTTCTATTTATCAAAATCTATATCATCTTTTTCTTTTAAACTCTTATTTATATTATCATCTGTATGCGTTACTTCATCTATATCTACACTTTCTTCAATAATATCTGTGGTAGTACCTCCAGAGCTTGTATAATCACTTCCATAACTTCCATAGGCAGCTAAATCATCACAACTGAAATCATTTTTCATAGACTCTGGCTTTGAAAATTTATCACTTTGTGATATCTTGAGCTTAGGGTCTGCATATACTTTCTGCATAAAATATCCCCATATTGGTAATGCTGTGCTTGCTCCTTGTCCCATACCGGTTGAAACAAAATGAGCGTAACGGTCTTCCCAACCTACCCATACGCCTGAAGCTAATTTTGGCGTAATGCCTATAAACCAACCATCAGCATTCTTATTGGTTGTACCGGTTTTCCCTGCTACATCTGCTTTAATTCCCATACCTCTTAATCTTTTACCTGTTCCTATATCTACAACCCCTTTCATTAACTCTATCATGGTATAAGCGTATATCTCATTCATTACTTCTCTAACTTGGGGCTCATATTCTTTTATTACTTTTCCATTTTTATCTTCTATTCTCCAAATCATTTCTGGTTTGGTATAATTTCCAAAATTTGCAAATGTACCGTATGCACCTACCATTTCATATATACTTAGATCCGCAGAACCTAACGCTATGGTATTATTTCTTGGAATTGGACTTTCAACGCCTAAGTCTTTAGCCATTTGAATCACTGCATCTGGCCCTGTCGCATCTATAAGTCTTGCCGTAACGGCATTTTTTGAATAAGCTAATGCGGTCTTTAGAGGCATAATTGCACCATTACCTGCAATGGTCCAATTTCCTTTTTTATAGGTTGCATTGGAGACCTGAGTACATGGAGTATATCCTAAATTTTTTATCGCTGTTGCATAAACAAATGGCTTAAACGTAGAACCTACTTGTCTTCTTGCCTGTTTTACATGATCGTATTGAAAATGTTTCCAGTTTACACCGCCTACCCAAGCTTTTATATTCCCATTGGTAGGATCTATAGCCATTAAACCTGCTTGAACAATGTGTTTGTGATATCTAATTGAATCCCAAGGCGACATAAGTGTATCTCTATCTCCTTTCCAAGTAAATATTTGTAGTTCTATCGGCTTTTTAAATTCTACAATAATTTCTTCATCCGTCATCCCCCTATTCTTAAGAAACTTATACCTAGGAGTTCTCTTCATAGCATCTGTCATTAATTTATTATAAAGTACTTCAATCTTAGGATCTCCTGGATAATTATAAAAAGGCGCATATTTTCTACCTTTTTGCTCTCTAAAAAAAGAATTTTGTAAATATTTTACGTGTTTTTCAATTGCATCTTCTGCATATCGTTGCATTCTAGAATCAAGTGTTACATATATTTTTAAACCGTCTTTATACAAGTTGTATTTTTTCCCAGTTTGTTTTTCATAATCGTTGAGAATTGTAGTTACTTCTTTTTTTAACGCATATTTAAAATAAGCTGAATAACCTTCCCCAATATCTTTAATTGGTTTATAATCCAGTTCAATAGGCGTATCTACAACGGTATTATATTCTGCATCGGTAATATATCCTTGTTCTTTCATTAATCCTAAAACTACGTCTCGCCTTTTTCTTGCATTTTCAGGATTAATTTTAGGATTGTTCACCACTGGATTTTCTAACATAGCAATTAATGTTGCTGACTGTGAAAGATCTAAATCTTTTATATTCTTATTGAAATAAACTTTTGAAGCTGTTGCAACTCCGTTAGCATTATACAAAAAATCGAATTTATTTAAATAAAGAGCAATTATTTCATCTTTGGTATACAATCTTTCCAATTGTACAGCAATTACCATTTCTTGTAATTTTTGAATAACTCTTTGAAACTTAGATTTTGCTACACCATTATAGGAAAAATTCCCATTTTCTTTTTCTCTTTGTGTAAATAATAATTTAGCTAACTGCTGGGTTATAGTACTTCCCCCCCCTCTTTTTCCAAGAAAAACAACAGCTCTAAGCAACGCTTTACTATCTACCCCAGAATGATAAGGAAATCGTTCATCTTCCTTAGCCATTAATGCATATATTAACGGTTGAGGTAATTCTTTAAACTCTACAGGAATTCTCTTTTCTTTTTCGAACTTTTGTAATACCACTCCATCTGAAGAAATAATTTCAGAGGCCACGAATATTTCTGGATTTTCCAAATCTCGAACATCTGGCATTTCTCCAAAAACACCATATATGGTAAGTATGAATATCAAAAATATTGCTAAAATTCCAGTAAAGAATAATGCCCAAAACCATAGTAAAAATCTTTTAACTATGCTTTTTTTTCTGGGAAATTTATGTTTATTTTTTATATTTTTATTTAAATTCATAATAATTTAATTATTCACCGTAGTACTTTATTCTATGCTAACGCCAAAATCTTCTATCCCCACCAAGGTATCTTTCCTCATACCCTGAACTATTGATATTGTATAATCTCCTTCTTTAGGAAAAGAAAAATTTTCTTTATATCTATAATAAATTTCCTTTACCTCTCCCATTCCTTTTCCTAACCACTTGCCTGTAACATCGGATAAATTATAGTTTACCGTATCCATTTTTTGTATGATAGTATCTCCTTTCTTTATTTGAACAAAAAAATATATATTCATAAAGGGATACTCATTATTATTTCTTACAATAAAATTGATATTTTTTTTTTCTTGAGGATTTTTAATTTTTACATTAAATTTTAGTGTATCTGTTTTAAGCCAAGTATTATTTATATTCTTTACTTCCGAAAATTCGTAATTATTTTTACACTGAGATAAAAAGGTTACTAAAATAAAAAAAGAAACTATTTTTTTCATTCTATGAGCTTTAATCTTTTTTAATTCTTCTACTTTTAGAATTTTGTTTACTTTCTATCTTTTTAGGATTCTTAGGCTGTTGAGGCTTAGTATTCTTGTTTCTTTTTTTGTTTGTAGATCTATGCTTTTTCTCAAATCTATTAAGGTTATTTTCCTCAATCAAATCAACTTTTAAATTATTTTTTTCCTTAAGCTCGTCTAACGGTTTTGTTGGAATCCCTTTAGCATTTAATGCAATTAATTTTTTTAGTTCATCTACATCTATGGGGTACCAAGAAATAGAATTATTTGCATATGTAAACCACATTTGATGTCTAAATACATCTACTTTAATGCAAAAAGCTCTTCCTTTTTCTGTTTCTAATATTGTTTGGCTGGATGGAAAATCTACTAATGCATCTACATAGGTATCTAATTCAAAATTTAAACAACATTTTAATTTTCCACATTGCCCTGCTAGTTTTTGCGGATTGATGGATAATTGTTGATATCTTGCAGCAGCCGTATTTACAGATCGAAAATCTGTAAGCCAAGTAGAACAACATAGCTCTCTTCCGCATGAACCTATACCTCCTACTTTAGCACTTTCTTGTCTATAACCAATTTGCCTCATATCAATTTTAGTACGAAAAGCAACTGCATAATCTTTTATAAGCTGTCTAAAATCAATCCTACCTTCAGCGGTATAATAAAGTGTTACTTTAGAGCCATCCCCCTGGTATTCAACATCACAAATTTTCATTTCAAGATTTAACCTTCTAGCTATTTTTCTAGCTTCCAACATTACATTATTTTCTTTATCTCTATAGTTTGTCCATATATCAATATCTTTTTGAGAAGCTTTTCTGTATACTTTATTTAATTCTTCTAGCTTGACTTTCTTCTTTTTCATTTGGATTTTAACCAATTCTCCTGTTAAAGATACTATCCCTATATCATGCCCACCACTTGCTTCAACGGCAACTATATCTCCTATAGTCAATGGATGATCAGGATTTACTATATAAAAATCTTTTCTATCATTTTTAAATCTAACTTCTATATATTGATTATGTATTTTTGATGTGGGTGGATTTATTCCTGAAAGCCAATCGAATACAGATAGTTTTGTATTGCAACTGCCGGTTCCACAAGCTCCATTATTTTTACATCCTTTAGGAATCCCATTTGAACTACATGAACCACATGTTCCCATTTTGTATTATTTATTCTAATTTACAAAGATAGTTATTTTGTTATTTATGGATTATAATTATTTTTTTACTCCGTATACTATTTAATAAGGAAATCCTGTTATTATACTTAATATTATGCATTTAAAAAAATTACCTGATTTTTCATGCCTTTCTAAATATATATCGGTTGATGCTATATTTTATATAAAAAAATGGCTAAGCCCTTATTGGTTTCAACTACATATTAAAAATCCTAGAGATTCTAAATTGGGAGACTATAGATTTCCTAAATCTAATGAACCTCACAAAATAAGTGTGAATGCAGGAATGCATCCCTCCTTATTCTTTTTTACTTTAACTCATGAAATCGCTCATTTAATAGCTTTTAATACTTATTCTGTAAAGATTGCTCCACATGGTAAAGAATGGAAAAAAATATTTTCTGAAATGATTCTTGAAAGTATTAATGTTTATGAAGATGATCTACAACCTTTATTAATTAGATTCGCTAAAAACCCTAAAGCTAGCTATTACTCTTCTCCATGTATATCTGAATATTTTAATAAAAAACTTTCTCCTAACATATTTTTACTAAAAGACTTAGACAATGGAGATGAATTTATCATTAAAAACAAAGTATTCCTTAAACTTCAAAAAATAAAAACTCGTTATATTTGCGTCGAAAAAAAAAGTAATAAGAAGTATCTGATATCCGGAAGTGCTCCGATTGAAAAAATAGGTTATAATTTACATGAAAAATAATAATTATTATTGCGTTATAATGGCTGGAGGTATTGGTAGTAGATTTTGGCCTATGAGTACGCCCAAACTCCCCAAACAATTCCACGATATTTTAGGAACTGGTAAAACATTAATACAACAAACTTTTCATAGGATTTCTAAAATTATTCCCATTGAAAATATTTATATTATTACTAATGAAGAATATGTAAATCTTACTTTAGAGCAACTGCCTGAAATTTCTAAATCTCAAGTGATTGGTGAACCTAAAATGATGAATACTTCGGCTTGTAATATTTATATGGCTGAAAAAATTTATAATTTAAATCCTGATTCATGTATTATAGTTGCACCGTCGGATCACCTTATTCTAAATGAAGACGAATTTTCAAGAGAAGTATTAATCGCTTTTAAAAAAGCTGAAAAACAGGACATTTTAGTAACTTTAGGCATTACTCCTCATAGACCAGATACTGGATATGGATATATTGAGTTTTCAGAAAATGAGAAATCTACTGAAGCTTATAAGGTTAAATCTTTTAAAGAAAAACCTGATTTGGAAACAGCCAAATCTTTTCTAAAATCTAAAAATTTCCTTTGGAATTCAGGGATTTTTATTTGGTCTTCCAAAAGTATTTTAAATTCATTTCAATTACTTTTACCTGAAATGTATGAGAAATTTCAATCTATCAAAACCTCTTATAATACACCCAATGAAAATATTAAAATTAGGGAAGTTTATAATCAGATTGAAAAAGTTTCAATTGATTATGGAATTTTAGAAAAATCTAGCAATGTATGGGTTATTCCTTCTTCTTTTGGCTGGAACGATCTGGGTACATGGAATGCTTTGTATGAAAATTTAAGTAAAGACAATGAAGGAAATGCTATTTATGGAAAAAATATTCATGCATATAATAGCTCAAATAATATTTTAAAAACCACCCAAATAGATAAAACCATCATTATTGACGGTTTGAAAGATTATATTGTAGTAGATACTGATGATGCTTTGCTTGTATGTCCTAGGGAAAGTGATCAAGAAATTAAAAATTATTTAAAAAAAATAAGAACTATTGATTAGTTCTTATTTTTAAAATTATTTATTTCATAGAGCATTGCTTCTCTTGCTTTTTTAAATATGGGTGAAGAAAAAACAAAATCTTGCAAAGGCTTATTTTCTGCCACTATAATACTATTTTTATCGCCTTCCCACTCTTTATATCCATTTTTAAGATAAACAATTTTTTCTCCTATCTCTAAAACAGAATTCATATCGTGTGTGTTTATGATAGTTGTAGTATTATATTCCTGGGTTATTTCATGTATAAGTTTATCTATCAACTGAGAGGTTTGAGGATCTAACCCTGAATTTGGTTCATCACAAAAAAGATATTTAGGGTTATTTACAATTGCTCTCGCTATCGCCACACGTTTTTGCATTCCTCCTGAGATTTCAGAAGGATATTTTTTTCGAGCATTGGTCAAATTTACCCTTTCTAAAACTTCATCAACTCTATCTCTCATTTGTTTCTCTGTCATATTCGCAAACATTTCTAAAGGAAACTTTACGTTTTGTTCTACTGTCATCGAATCAAATAAGGCACTTCCTTGAAAAACGGTACCTATTTCACTTCTTAATTTCTGTCTATCACTAGTGGTTAATTTTGATGCATTGGTCCGTTCATATAAAATCTCACCTGTTGTTGGTTCAAAAAGTCCAAGCATACACTTTAAAAATACTGTTTTTCCAGATCCACTTTGACCAATAATTAAATTTGTTTTTCCTTTTTCAAAGGTTACAGATATACCTTTTAAAACTTGTACCCCGTCAAAGGATTTGGTTATATTTGAGGCTGTAATCATTAATTTAAAAGTAATTGTGTTAAAACAAGATTAGTTATTATAATCAATACCGTGGTCCAAACTACAGCTTGCGTACTGCTTCTACCCACTTCTAAAGATCCTCCTTTCACATAATACCCATAAAAGGACGGAACAGTTGCAATCATAAACGAAAATACAATTGTTTTAATGAAACAATAATATATATAAAAGGATGGGGATTCCATCTGTAACCCTTGTATATAATCTGCAGAAGCCCAACTTCCAGAAAGATCTCCTGCAAAATATCCTCCCCAAATTCCCATGATTACACTAATCATAATAAGAATAATGTTAAAAAAAAGAGAGGCAACTACTTTTGGGAGAATAAGATAAGAGGGTGTATTTACTCCCATAATTTCTAAAGCGTCAATTTGCTCTGTTACTCTCATGGTTCCAATACTAGATGCTATAAAGGATCCTACCTTACCTGCCAACACAATACTGATGATCGTAGGACAGAATTCTAAAATTAATACAACCTTTGTAGCATATCCAACATAATAATCAGGGATAGGAAAAGAAGAGGTTTGAAAGTTATTATACATTTGTATGGCAACTACTGCTCCTACGAAAAAGGATGTAAAAACTACTAGTCCTACAGAATTTAATCCTAAATCATTAATTTCTCTCATTAGGCTTTTTAAAAAGATTCTTCTTCTTTGTGGCTTTTTAAAAACTCTAACCATAAGAAGAGAATACATGCCAATATTTGATATCATTCCCATAATTATGCGAAGTTAATACAATTTATCATATGAAAATTTTTGACTAAATAAATAGGTAGGTTTTAATGACAACAACTTTTGCTCTTATCATCCATTTTCTCTATCTTTAATGCTTTTTTGGGTGGCGATAGGTAAGGTATGCCAATTTCAAGCCCCCTTAAAATAAAAATAATCCCTAGAAGTGCTAAAAAGTAAGGGAAAACTTTTGTTACTTTAGTTTTTGCTTTTATTCCTATGAAATTTCCTGCTAAGACTGTAATGAACATAAAGGGGAATGTTCCCAAACCAAAAATAGCCATAAAAAGCATACCCTGAATTATTCCCCCAGCTGCTATTGATGCTGCTAAAGAAGCATAAACCACTCCACAGGGTAAAAATCCGTTTAAAACTCCAGTTAAATATCTTGAGGTATTATCTTTTTTCTGAATGTATTTACCTAAAAACATTTTAACTTTAATCATGAAATGATTTAAAAATTTAAGGTTTCCGCCCAATTCAAAGTTTTTGCCAGGTAATAGTACCATCAATAGTAGTAATACACCTGCAAAAATAGATACGTATTGTTGATAACCTGCAATATTAAAGCTTTTTCCTACTATTCCTAATATTCCTCCTAAAATAGAATATGTTGAAATTCTACCTAATTGATATAAAAAATTTTGTGTATAATATTTAACTTTATTATTTGCTTCTAGCCCTAATGAAAAGGCAATGGGTCCACACATACCTATGCAGTGTGTTCCGGATAGTAAGCCTAATGTAAGTGCATAAACATATATTCCTATTTCCATTCTACAGGTATTTCCATTTTATAGTTAATATTGTTTTTTTTCCAATATAGTTTTAATATATAGTTTCCTATTTCTAGAACCTTTTTTGGAATAATAATTTTATTCCCCATTTCAAAGTCTAATGTATTTTTATTTATGTCTAACATTTTAGAATTTGGTCTATAAAGCTGAAATCTACCCATTGTATTTATGGAGGAAAATTCTTTAGGAAATTGTATTTCAATACCTACTTCTTTATCAACAAAAATTTGAGGTTTTTCCAATAAATTCATGGCATTATTAGCAGCATCAATTTCTTTTTGATAATAAATTTCGTCCTGATAATAATCATCGGAGACTAAATCAAAAGTATTTTCAGAAAATTCTAAACTAAATACCATTGAGCATATAAAAACTATAAAACTCACTAATGCTAAAATTATTCCGTGTGCCCAAGTAAACTTAAATTTCATATATCTTAAAATAACTCTTTGGTTGGTCCAATAAAATTGGTTTTATATTCATCTATTTTTGCGCCTTTATTATCAAAAACACCTATAACTACTTCTTGTTTTGTTTTTGATAAATCCGCCTCAGGAATTTTTATAACTGCTGTACCTTTTAATAATTCTTTAGGTTTAATAGTTATTTTATTTCCATACCCTACTAATTCAATTTCCGCTGATTTAGGTGATATGATTTTAATATTTAAATTTTGAATTTCTGAAGTTTTATTAATAAAACTAAACTGATATTCATCAACTATATTTTTATCTTGAATTGTAAACTGAGTTCCTACTACTTTTAAGAATTTTGATTCAACACTTGATCTTACAAATAATAACGAAGTACACACAGCTATTAAAATAAAAAGTATTAATGTATATGCGATTACTCTAGCATTAAATTTAAAAGTAGTTCTCTTCTCAATCATGTTCTCAGAAGCATACCTAATTAGACCTGTGGGTAAGCCCACTTTTGTCATAACTTCATCACAAGCATCAATGCAGGCAGTACAATTAATACATTCCAATTGTGAACCATTTCTAATATCTATTCCTGCAGGGCATACAACTACACATTGTTGACAGTCTATACAATCTCCTTTGCCCGATAACTTTCTATCTTCATTTTTTTTCCACTTGCTCCTACCTTTCTCGCCTTCTCCTCTAATAAAATCGTAGGTAATATTAATGGTATCCTTATCTATAAGTACTCCTTGCAATCTTCCATAAGGGCACACAAATGAACATACCTGCTCTCTAAACCAAGCAAATACTAAATAAAATAATGCAGAAAAAATGATTAATGCAACGAATAAACCTACATTATTTGCAGGCCCCTCTTTTATCATTTTAATCATTTCATCAATACCAAATATATAGGAGAATAGAATGTTTGAAAAAATAAAAGATATTAAAGCAAAAATCGTCCATTTAAGTAATCTTTTTCTAATCTTTTCACTGTCCCAATCTTGTTTATCTAAACGAATTTGTTTGTTCCTATCACCTTCTATAAGATATTCTATTTTCCTGAAGACATGCTCCATAAATATAGTTTGTGGACATATCCAACCACAAAATATTCGCCCATAAACGACAGTAAACAGGATAATAAAAACTATTGTAGTTACAAAACCTATACTAAATAAATAAAAGTCTGACGGCGAAAAATACGCACCAAATAAATAAAACTGTCTATTTAGGAAATCAAATTGAAATAATGGATTTCCTTTAGAGGTTTTTATAAAAGGAATTACAAATAGTAGTATTAATAAAATTGCGCTTACTATATTTCTATAGGTGGTGTATTTGCCATGTGTCTTTCTTGGAAAAACCCATTTTCTTTTTCCTGATTCTTCAGCTGTTGCTAAATTTTCACGAAATGATTCACCTTCTAATTCTGGTTTTATTTTTTCTTCTTGAGACATTATGTAAAACTATCTAAGATTAAGTCTTTACGTTCTTATCTGATTTATACAAATATACTGAACATATTTTTAGAAATCTAAAAAGTCTACCTAAGAAATTTAGATAGACTTATTTTTATTGTTTAATAATTGATTGATTCTAATTTCCAGAAACTTCTGTAACCACTTTTACTTCTTTTCCTTCTTTTTTAGCTGCTTCAACAATTGCTTGAGGATTTTTTACCCATGGTGCAATGTCTCCCTGAGGGGCTTTGCCCGCAGAAGATCCATCAGGATTTTTTTTGGTTGTTTCATTTAAATGAACTAAATAACTTGCAACTTTTACAATATCATTCCCTTTTAATTCTCCTGAATTGATGAAACTTCTCATGGTAGGATTTGTTTTACTACCGTTCCAAACTACAGAAACTATATTTTTAAATTCATCATTTTCAACAATATTTAACCAATAGTCATCGGTTTGATTAGGTCCTGAGCCTCCAGTCGCTCCTTCACCGTGGCAAGTAATACATAAATTGTTGTAAATTTCTTTGCCTTCCTTAATGGCTTCCGGATTGTATTGAGCTGTTTCAATGGTAGCTTGTGGAACAGTCTTTTCATACTCAGCTATTTCTGCTAACTGTGTTTTATATTCTGCATCGTACTCGGCTATAGGATGAGCAAAATCCGTAAAAATATAGGCAAAGAAATAGATCACACCACAAGTAATAGTAATCGCAAATAAACCTATATACCATTTAGGTAATTGATTGTCTAATTCTTGAATTCCATCGTACCCATGATCGAGAATCGCAATTTCCCCCAATTCTTCTTCTTTACTTCTTTTGAATGCATCTCTCCAAAGTCTAGTGAAGTATGGGGTTTTTAATAATTCTAAGTATCTATTTTTCTCTTCTTCTGATAAGTTCTTAAATTTCCCAGCATCTATTAATGAATCAATAGAATTATTTATAAGTAATAGTACTATTGAAATAACTATGGTTCCTAAATAAATAGGATTATTTATAAATTTAAAATTCTGAAGAAGCATTAAAAATGCCCCTGTTATTAAACATACAGCTATAATTATAATTATTCCTACGGGTGTTCTTGGTTTCATATTAATTTACTGTGTTTTGATCTTTATCCTGTTTATTTTCCTCGTCTAAAGGCATACTGCTTATTTCACTATAATAATTTTTAGGTTTAGACATTACCATATATATAAGTCCAACAAAAAAAATAAAAAAAATTACTAATGCTAAACTTTGATATATGGTAGCGCTATCAATACCTGCTATTATTTTACTATAGAATTTAAGCATAATTATTAATTACTTGCCGTTTTAACTTCAGTATTTTTTATATCTGTTCCTAATCTTTGTAAGTATGCAATTAAAGCTATAATCTCTCTTTGTTCTAAAGGAACAAAATTTTCACCATCCTTAGCTGCTGTTGCTTCAAAACGCTCTTTATAATCAGGTCTATCCGTAAATATACTTGTTACAATTTCTTTAGCTTGATCACTCATACTTTTCTGATAGTTATCCATTAACTCTTGATCGTAAGGTATATTAAACCAATTTTTCATAACATCTAATTTTTCCTTAGTTTTTGAAACATCTAATTTGTTATATATTAACCAAGGATATGCAGGCATAATTGAGCCTGGAGAAGTATCTCTAGGATTCAACATATGGGTAAAATGCCAAGAATCTGGATTCTTCCCACCTTCTCTATGTAAATCTGGTCCTGTTCTTTTAGATCCCCATAAGAAAGGACGATCATAAATATATTCACCTGCCTTAGAATATTCTCCGTAGCGAACAACTTCATCTCTGAATGGTCTTATCATTTGAGAATGGCAGGCATTACATCCTTCCCTTATATATAAATCTCTACCTTCTAACTCTAAAGGAGAATATGGCTTTACTGATGAAATAGTTGGTATGTTCGATTTTACAAATACGGTTGGTAAAACTTCTATTGCTCCACCTATAGCCAAAGCTACAAGGGTTAATATAGAAAAATATATTGGAGTTCTTTCTAACCAAGTATGCTTTTTTTCATTTTCTCCTTTTTTAGAAGATATTTTTAAAGCCGGAGCTTCTGCTGGTTCATTTGCTAACAAATTACCTTTTCTTACGGTAACAAAAATATTTACTACCATCAAAGCAGCTCCTGCAAGGTAGAACACCCCACCTATAAATCTTGTAATATAAAATCCTCTTAAAGCAGTTACGGTTTCTAGAAAGTTTTTATAAACTAAAGTTCCGTCTGGGTTAAATTGTTTCCACATTAATCCTTGTGTAAAACCACTCATATACATAGGTACTGCGTATAAAACAATTCCTAATGTTCCTAACCAAAAATGCCAGTTTGCTAATTTTACCGAATATAATTTAGTTCTATAAATTCTAGGGATTATATAATAAAGCATACCAAAGGTCATAAATCCATTCCAGCCTAAGGTACCTATATGAACATGACCGATAACCCAATCGGTAAAATGACCAATTTTATTTAGGGATTTTGTAGCAAGTAATGGACCTTCAAAGGTTGCCATCCCATAGCAAGTAATCGCTACCACAAACATTTTTAAAATAGGATCCTCTCTAACTTTATCCCAAGCGCCTCTTAAAGTTAATAAACCATTTAACATCCCTCCCCACGATGGAGCAATTAACATAATGGAGAATACAGTTCCTAGCATTTGAGCCCAACCCGGTAAGGAAGTGTATAATAAGTGATGCGGACCTGCCCACATATATACAAATATTAGAGACCAAAAATGTATAATTGATAATTTATAAGAGAAAACTGGTCGATTGGCAGCCTTTGGCATAAAATAGTACATCAAGCCTAAAACGGGTGTAGTTAAGAAAAATGCCACGGCATTATGCCCAAACCACCATTGTACCATTGCATCTTGTACACCTGCGTAAGCAGAATAACTTTTTGAATGCACAATGTTCCAATCAATTGGAACTTCTAAATTATTAAATACCCATAACAAAGTAATTCCAATCCAAGTAGCTATATAAAACCAAATAGCTACATACATATGACTAACTCTTCTTTTTGCTATAGTAATAAACATAATTATTCCGAATAGCACCCATATTATAGCAACAAATATATCGATAGGCCACTCATGCTCTGCGTATTCTTTAGAGGTATTTATACCCATTAAAAACGTAATTGCTACTAAAACAATTATAAGTTGCCATCCCCAGAAGTGAATCCAAGAGAGTGTATCATTGGTACGGGTTTTTAATAATCTTTGAATGGAGTAATAAAATCCTGCAAAGAATCCATTTCCTACAAATGCATAAATTGCTGCACTTGTATGTAACATTCTTAATCGTCCAAAACCAATAAAACCTTGGGATTTTGCTAATTGACTTGGTTCTACCCCAAAAATAAAATCTGGCAATGTGGGTATAAACAATAAAGCAGCCACTGTCAGTCCTACTATAAATGCGACAACACTCCAAAATATGGTTGCAAAAGCAAAAGCTTTTGTTATTTTGTTGTCATACGAAAATTTTTGTGTCTCCATCTTTTATAATGTAGTTATCTTAATATAATTTTTCTATTTTATTTTTTCTTCATTATTTTTTAATTCTTCTCCTTCAGCGTGTTGAACCTCATTAGAATCAATCAACATTCTTACTGCCGGAGATTCATCATCGTCAAACTGACCTTTTTTAATAGCATAGATAAATAGCCCTAAAAAAATAGCAGCTAAAGAAACACTACACAATATCATTAAATACAAAATCTCCATAGCCTTATCCTATATCGCACAAATCTAATATTTTATTTACTTTCATTCATAAATATACTCTTAATATTTGATAAAAAAAAATAATTTAGAACGTTTCTAAATTATTAAGATTTTAGATCTTTCTTAAAAACTATATATCCTGAAATTTGAGTTAAGATTGTAGATATAAACACAATAGTAATTGAACTTACAGGCATTAAAATAGCTGCAACTAAAGGTTTAAGTCTACCTGAAACAGCAAAACTTAAACCAATAATGTTATAAAAAAAACTTATCATAAAGCATATATACACGATCCTTATAGCAATCTTAGATATTTTAAGATAACTGGATAAACTTGTGATTCTACTTCCATCTAAAATTGCATCAGAAGAGGGTGTAAAGCTATTTATATCGTCAGCTATAGCCACACCGACATTCGACTGTTTTAATGCTCCTGCGTCATTAAGACCATCACCCACCATCATAACTAAATCTCCTTTTTTTTGCAATTTTTCAATATATTCTAATTTATCTTGGGGTGATTGATTAAATTTTAAAATAGTCGAAGTAGGAAATAGTTGTTTTAAAAATTCTTCTTCTGAATTATTATCACCACTTAAAAGAGAAATTTTATTTTTTAAAGATATCTTTTTTACAACCTCAGGTACATATTTTCTATATTGGTTTTTAAATATATATCTTCCTATATTTTCTCCATTAATACTTATAAAAACGGATGTCTCTTGAATAGGCTCCCCCTTATATTTAACAAAACTAGAGGAACCAATTTTATAGGTATTTCCATTAACATTAGCTCCAATACCTTTCCCTATGATTTCTTTGTAATTGCGTACTAATAATGACTTGTCGGGGCAATCTAAATATTCATAAAGTGAACGGCTAAGGGGATGATTTGAATTCTTTAAAATAGCTTTTAATTCTTCCAGTTCAGCAACGGTTAATGGTTTACCTTCATAAGCTATATGATTAGCTTTATTCATGGTTAAAGTACCTGTTTTATCAAAAACTATATGGTTGACTTTCGACATTTTCTCAACCGTTGTAGAATCTTTAACATAAAATTTATTTCTCCCTAAAATTCTCATTATGTTCCCTAAGGTAAAAGGGACTGAAAGAGCTAAAGCACATGGACAGGCTACGATAAGTATTGCAGTAATTACCTGATACATTTGGGAGGTATTCTTTTCAATGAAATACCAGTAACAACCACTTATTAGGGTAATTATTAAAATAACAAATACAAAATATTTGCTTACGCTGTTCGTAATTGTATCTAAGATAGAATTTTCTTTTTTAAAGGCTTCATTATTCCATAGCCTTGTTAGGTAACTTTGATTTACTTCTTTAATTATCTCTAATTCAAGCATGGTTCCTCTTTGTTTACCTCCGGCAAAAATTTTCTGACCGCTCTTTTTCTCAATTAAATGAGATTCTCCAGTTATAAAACTATTGTCAATAAATGCTTCTCCTTTTATTAAAATAGCATCTGCCGGTATAATTTCGCCATTTCTAATTAATATTCTGTCTCCAATTTTTAGTTTTGAAATTAGGATATTTTTTTGCTGATTGTCTGGATCTATTTTAGTAACAGCAATTGGATAAAAAGATTTATAATCTCGATCAAAAGCTAATGATTTATACGTTCTTTGCTGAAAAAATTTACCTAATAACATAAAGAATAATAGACCGCATAATGAATCAAAATATCCATTGCTTATCCCCCAATAGGCTTCGTAACAACTTCTGAAAAACAAAGCAAAAATACCTATAACTATTGGCATATCTAAATTTAACCTTTTATATCTTAAAGCACTCCAAGCAGATTTATAATAATCAGAGGCACAATATAAAACTACCGGTAGAGATAATAAGAACATCAAAACTCTAAATAATTGATTGTACTGTTTCAACCAAACATCTTTATTGCCTTCTAAAAATTCTGGAAAAGCCAACAGCATAACATTCCCAAATGCAAATCCTGCAATACCTATTTTTATTATTAAAGTTCGATCTACATTTTCAGGTTTCTTTTTTTCGGCCGTTTCTAAATTTATTATGGGTTTATAGCCTAAACTAGACAAGAAATTGGCTAATTCACTTAATTTATACGTTGAGCTTTTATAGGCTATTTGTACAGTTTTGTTGGTAAAATGAACGGTAGAATATAAAATTTTTGAATTAATGTTTTTTAGACTTTCCAATAGCCATACACAAGAAGTACAATGTATTACAGGTATTTTAAGGGTTACCAGTGTGGTTCCGTCTTCAGAATAGTCTATAATTTTATTGAAAATTTCAGGAGTATCTAAAAATTCAAAATAATTCTTATCTCCATCTGGTTTAATTCCAGCCTGTTTATTTAGCTCATAAAAATTATTAAGATGGTTTTGACTTAATATTTCATAAACTGTTTTACATCCATTACAACAAAAAACTTTATCATCAAAATTAACTTCTTCGCTTACTATTTCTTGCCCACAATGAAAGCATTTTTTATCCATACTCCCTATAATCAATATTTTAATTTACAAAGTTAGCTTCTTTTAAATTACTTTAAAGAGAAATATTTTTGTATTTTCGCCCGAAAAATCGAGCAATGTATAGTGATTCTGTTGAATTAATTATTTCTGAGTTAAAAAACAACGATGTTTTAAAAGAGTTTTCTAAAGATGAAATTAAAATTTTAAACAATGAAATAATTGAGGTAACTTATCATAAAGGTCAAGAAATTATTCATGAAGGATGTAAGCCTACTGGTATATATGGTATTCTAAAAGGTACTGCCAAACTATATCAAAATGGTTTTAATGGAAAAGAACAAATTTTAAGATTTGTTAAAAGAGGAGATATTATTGGATATAGATCTTTATTGTGCGGGGAGTCTTTTAGTGCTTCTTGTACAGCTATTGATGATGAGCTTGTCGCTATATACATACCCGAAATTATTTTTAACAGGCTACTAAAGGTGAGTTCTAAAGTATCTTTTGATATCTTAAAAAAGATTTCTCTAGATTTAGGAGAGGCGGGTAAGACCATCACCCTATTGGCTCAGAAAACAGTACGCGAAAGATTAGCTGAAGTCCTACTTTTTTTAGAAAAAAAATTAGGCATTGACCAAGAAGGTTTTATAAATATAACTCTTACCAGAGAGGAAATGGCTAACCTTATTGGCACTGCTACAGAAAGTGCTATACGATTAATTTCTGAATTTAAAGGAGACAAATTAATTAAAGTAAGTGGTAGAAAAATTAAAATTTTAGATCATAAAATGTTAACCCGATTGGGTCATGTTACTTTATAAATCTGATAATTCCATCCATCTCATTTCTTTTTCTTCTAATTCTTGAATTAAAAGATTTAATTCATCTCCCAATTCTTGAATTTTTTTAAATTCCAAATTTTCTAGTGTCAGTTGCGAAGATAATTCATCTTTTTTCTTTTCAAGTTTTGCAATTTCATCTTCAAGGATTTCTAACTCTCGCTTTTCTTTAAAAGACAATTTTTTATTTTTTTTTACTGGCTCTTCATGACCTTTATCTGCAGCTATTTTTTCTTCACTTTGGTTAATTTCTTCTTGATTAACACTAGTTTTAGACTTTTTTTCTAAATAGTATTTGGTATAATTACCTATAAAATTTGTAATCTTACCTTCCCCTTCAAAAATCATCAATTCATCCACGACTTTATCCATAAAATATCTATCATGACTTACTATTAATAAACAGCCTTGATAATCATTTAAAAAGTTTTCTAAAACGGTTAAAGTTGGTAAGTCTAAATCATTCGTAGGTTCATCTAGAATTAAAAAATTTGGATTTTTAAAGAGTATAGAAAGTAATTGTAATCTTTTTTTCTCTCCTCCACTTAATTTTCCTATAGGTGTATATTGAGTTTCTGGTTTAAATAGAAACATTTCTAAAAACTGGCTTGCAAAAAGCTGCTTTCCATTAGATAAAGGAAAATAGTCTGCGATTTCTTTTACGTAATCAATGACTCTCTGTTCTTCTTTAAATATAATACCCTCCTGTTTAAAATGACCGATATTTAAAGTATCTCCCCATTCTATGCTCCCTGAATCTATAGGCTCTTGGTTTTCCAATATTTTAAGAAAGGTTGTTTTACCTGCTCCATTTTTTCCTACAATTCCTATTCTAGCCCCTCTTAAGAATGTATGCGTAAAAGAATCTAATATAATTTTATTTCCGAATTTTTTGGAAACACTCTCCATTTCAATAATTTTTTTCCCTAGACGAGTCATTTGCATGTCTAGCTGAAGATTGGAATTATCTAATTTTATATTTGCTGTCTCTTCTGTCTTATAAAAATCTGAAATTCTACTTTTAGACTTGGATGTTCTCGCTTTTGGTTGTCTTCTCATCCATTCCAACTCTTTTTTGTAAAGATTCTTTGCTTTATCTATTTGGGAGGCTTGATTTTCTATCCTTAGTGCTTTGTTCGTAACGTAGGTTTCATAATCTCCGTTATGCGTATAAATCATCTCATCTTCCAATTCTAATATTTTGGTGCATATAGCATCTAAAAAATAACGATCGTGGGTAACTAAAATCAATGTCTTATTTTCTTTATTCAGAAAATATTCCAACCACTCAACCATTTCAATATCTAAGTGATTGGTGGGTTCATCCAATATCAATAAAATATAACCTTTCTCTAAAGTAATATCGATCAAGAATTTGGCAAGAGAAATTCTTTTCTTCTGCCCTCCAGACAAATCTTTAATTTTTTTAAAAAGAAAGTCAATTTTTAATTGAGAAATAATTTCCTGTATTAAAGGTTCTACCTTCCATCCATCGTACAAATCCATCTTTTCAATCAAATTCATTAGTTCTGGATTTGAAGGATCTTCTTTAATTAACTTGTCATACTGATGAACTACATCTAAAATAGGATTGGAATGATTAAAAATATAATCTTCTGCCTTCGAGTCATCATTAAAAGAATCTGACTGCTCAAACATGATCACTTTTACATCTTTATTAAATAAAATTTCTCCATCGTCTAGGTTTTCCTTTCCAGCTAATATTTTTAATAGAGTAGACTTCCCACTTCCATTTTTTGCAACCAAAGCTATTTGCTCTCCTTCATTTACATGAAACGATACATCTTTAAATAGAGTTCTTATTCCGAAAGATTTGCTAATATTTTTAACTGAAAGATAATTCATATGTTGTTATTTAAATCGACGAGATCCTAAAATCTTATTAATCAATAATTGTGAAAATAAAAAAGCCGAAAGTGATACTTTCGGCTTTTTGTGGTACCTCTTGGAATCGAACCAAGGACACAAGGATTTTCAGTCCTTTGCTCTACCAACTGAGCTAAGGTACCTCATTTGGTTTTCGTTTGCAAATGTAGCATTATTTTTTATATCTCCAAAAGTTTTAAGAAATATTTTTAATAATTCCTCGTTTAACTTATAAACTAAAATATTTTAATTATAAAATTATTTTCATAATCAATACATTATTAACATATTTGTACCCGTAATAAAATTACTGAATGAAATTATATCTTTTCCCGTTGCTATGTTTAATTATTTTGAGCAATGGATTACATGCACAACAAACCTCAACCTCACCCTACTCTTCTATAGGATTAGGAGATGAAAAATTTAGTACCGATATTACTGTTTCCTCTATGGGAGGTATTGGAACTTCATATATTTCTGACTTTAACAATGAAGCAAATTTTAATAATCCTGCTGCAAATAGAAATTTAAGATATACTAGCTTTAATGTTTCTGTAAACACAGATTTTATAAATGAGAAAACTTCTTCACAAAGTAGTGATAGATCTACCACTTACCTTTCCAACATTTCAGTTGCTTTTCCAGCAGGGGAAAAATCTAGAATTGGATTCAATTTAAGACCCTATTCTACTTTAGGCTATAATATGGACCTAAGTAACAACTCAAATGGTATAACGCAAAATTCTTCTCTTAAAGGTAGAGGTGGTTTAAACATGTTTGGTGGTTTTTACTCTTATAACATTACTCAAGACCTTTCCGTAGCGGCTAAAATCAATTATATATGGGGACAACTAAAAAAAGAGGAGGAAACATCTATTCAGGGTGCCAATCTAAAATCTGGAACTTTTAACCGCAAAGATTATGGATATTTTGATTATACCTTAGCCCTTGCCTATAGAAAGAAATTCACCAATGACCATTTACTTAAATTGGGAGCCACTTATACTTTTGGTCGGGATGTAAATACTGATGTTAATTCATTATACTCTACGTACTATTACAATTCTTTAAATGAAAAACAATCCATTGATACTTTAAGTTATTCCCGTGGTACTTACAACAGTAAAATACCTTTTTCTTATTCATTAGGAGTGGCTTATGGTAAGGAGTTTAAATGGTCATTAGGCTTAGACTTCAAATATATTAACCAATCTAAACTTGAAATTCCTCAAGAAAATTATACTTATAATAACAGATACCGAGTTGCTTTGGGTGGATGGTTTTTGCCTAACATAAATGGTTTTAAATCTTATTTTGAAAAAATTATCTATCGTTACGGTATATATTATGAAGAAACTGGAATTGAACTTAACAATCAATCAATCAATCAGTATGGTATAACAGCTGGTTTAAGCCTGCCAATTGGGAAAACCGGTAAACAAGATCCTTCTACCTTAAATCTAGGCTTAGAACTTGGCCAAAGAGGTACTACTTCTGAAGGCTTGATAAAGGAAAATTTTGTAAACTTTAGAATTGGATTTAATTTCGACGATCTTTGGTTTAGAAAAAGACAATTTGATTAATAATGAATCTAAATATATTTAAGCTGAATCTAAATTGCTAGATTCAGCTTTTTTATTTAAATACTATTAAATTTTTATAATCTCTTATTTTTTTATTATAGAATGTATGTTTTACTATTCAATAAATAACTAATATGATAAAAAAAATCTTCTATTTATAAAAATAGAAGATTAAAAAATTATTTAAATTATATAAAAGTTAATTATTCGAATTTTAAAGAAAACACTATTGCTCTTGTAGACATTGATTTAATCGCACCCGCCCAAACAGGAGGAGTACCTGGATTGTCCTTCACTAATTCATCATTTATAAAGAATATACCTCTAACTGATGGGGTTAGTTTAAACCTCTTTAAATAAATTTCAATTCCAGCTTCTAATTGGTATGAGAAGTTATTGTCTTTCATTCGAAAAACTTGCTCCAAATTGTCTTGTTCTTTCTTCTCACTCCCTTGAAGATTCATTAAATAACTCAATCCAGCCTGTACATAAGGTCTGGTATTGTTCCATTTATTTCCATGAAAATTAATAAACACTGGGATATCTATATATGTAGACTTTACGTTTCTAATAGCATCTAGATCTGTGTAAGTAGGTTCTTTTCCTTCTTCAACTTCTTGGTTAATTATATTTTGTATATTTCTAAATATTAGATCTCTTTGAACGAAATGCATTGCTGGCTCTAGTCTTAAATCTAAATATTCATTGATTCTCATTTTACCTATTAAGCCTACTGTAAAACCAGCTTTGGAATCTACATTCACTAAGAATTTACCTCTTGAGTTCAAACCTTCTGCTTCTGGATGTAATTTGAAACTAAAGTAATTAATCCCTAAATAATATCCCCAAGAAAATTGTTGATGATCTATATCGTCATATCGATCCATAACATCTTTAGAGCGGAACTGAGCATTTAGTAAGGTATAAGAAGTTATAAATACCAATAATGTTATAATCTTTCTCATGTATAATGAAAACGTTTTCTTTCTTAATTTATTTTGTTCCCTCATAAATACTTACAACTCCAAAAGTAAATGTTTTACTTGTACTTTGTTTAAAACCATTTTTTAAAAGAATCTCTTCCATTTCTTTTCCGTAAGGCATTTTACTTACAGAATCGGGCAGATATGTATAAGCCTTTGAATCTCCTGAGATTATTTTCCCAATGGTTGGCAATATATATTTAAAATAAAGCATAAAAAAAGGTGCAAAAATCCCTGTGGGTTTAGAAAATTCTAAAATAAACAACTTGCCTCCTTTCTTTAAGACTCTTTGCATTTCTGATATACCTTTTTCAAGATTCTCAAAATTTCTAACTCCAAATGAAGCAGTTACAACATCAAACTCCTCATCATGAAAAGGTAGATTTTCTGCTTCTCCTTTAATCAGTTTTATTCTTTCTTTTAATCCTTGTTTGTTTATTTTAATTTGTCCGTAATCCAACATTCTTTGAGAAAGATCTAAACCTGTCACTAAAGCATTTGTCTTTTTTGCATGTTCAATAGCTAGATCTGCTGTACCTGTTGCAACATCTAATATTTTACCTGGATTTAAAGCTACTACTCTCTTCTCTAATTGATTTCGCCAGTAAACATCTATTTTAAGAGAGAGTAAACGATTTAAAAAGTCATAATTTTCCGAAATGTTATCAAACATTTCTTCCACTTGCTTCTTTTTATTGTCGGTTTTATTATAAGGTTTTATATTTTCGGGAGTCATAAATTACTTTCTCTACTATACCTTACAAAAGTAACTGTTTTTATTCAGAAATAGTTTCGTAATACTCTACAAATTGATTTTTTCTGAACAATTTAGTAATACCTGTCAGGCTATCAGATTTCTTTTTTAATTTGGGATAATCTTGATTAATATTTATTGAAAAACCTTGAAGTACTAAATCGTTGTATTTTTTTATTTCTCCTTTATATTCTTTGCCTTCTATGTCTATCTGATGAGAATTATAAAGTGAATCTCTATTTTTTACATAACCGTAATATCTTTTAAAGGTATAGTAATTGGATAGTGTAGGGTTTATTAAACCTCTAGTATTATTCTCTATGCTAAAAAAAGTATCTTTTAATAGTACGACTGAATCTTCTCTCTTTGCTGAGATGGCATTATTGCCTAACTGAATAGATACTTCAGCGGTTTGGCCTGGTCCTAGTAAATATTTTTTATTATTTAATACTACTTTAATACTACTATCTGTTGGATTATCAAGTAAGAATACATCTTCTTTCTTTAGAAATAAAAGATATACAGAAACTGAAAATAAACAGAAAGCTAGGGCTATAATTAAACCTTTAAGGGAATTATTTTTCATAATTTTTTTCTTTTTTTAAAACTACAAAGTTAAATGAGTTAAATAAAAATCTTATATAAAAAAGTTTATATAAATCTTAATATTAGTATTTTAAACATCTGTATTACATATCTACATAAAATTAAGTTTTATGCAAAATTCATTTAAGTTTTAAATCTATTTATTTAAGTTTATGCTCTTTATACAAACTTTCTATATTAATAAGAAAATTTAGCGATCTTTATTATTCCTAATTTTGTAACATTTTTAGATAGGTAGCATACTTATAAAAACAGATGAAACTCATTCAATAATGAAAATTTACAGTACAATTCTTGCATTTTTGATACTTAGAATTCTATCAGCCCAAAAAATTTGGTCATTTAATGATTGTTTATCTTATGCTAAAGAAAATAATTTGCAAGTATTAGCTGCCATTTTAAATGAAAAGGTTCAAGAAGGGAATTACGATATTGCTAAGAAAAATAAGCTTCCTAATTTAACAGGTACTGTTGGAAATAGCTTTTCTTTTGGTCCCGATGCTAGTAAAGATTTTTCATACAATGAAGGTTATCAAAATAATTTAGCTTTAGAATCTTCAATCATCTTGTATAATAACGGAAGTTTAGATATAACTCAAGAAAAAAATAAACTCTTAATTGATCAATATAAATTTACAACAGAAAAAATACGTAATGATATTTCTTTGCAAATTGTGGGTAATTATTTAACCGTTTTGTTAAATAAAGAATTGATGCTTGTAAATGGAAATTTACTGAATACTCAGATTCAAGATGCTGAAAGAAATGAAAAGTTATACAATGCAGGAAGCATTCCATTAAGCACTTTGTATGAATCTAAAGCTAATATGGCTAAAGCTAAACAAACTTTTGAAAATTCAAAAATTGATGTTAATCGAGCGTTGATGAATTTAGCTATGCTTCTTCAAATGGATTATCGTGATTTTGAGATTGAAGATGTAAAAGTTTCTGATCAGATTGACTTACCATTAATCAACATAGATAATATTATCAACCATGCTTATACAAATCAGCCAGAAATAAAGTCCTCAGAATTAAGTGTGGAAGTAGCTAAAAAAGATATTGAACTTGCTAAAGCTGCTTTATACCCTACCATTACAGGAGGCTATAAAGCGAGTACTTATTATCAAGATTATTTTGATAGGTCTGTAAAAAATCTTAAAGATCAGTGGCACGATAATAATTCTCAAATTATCACTTTAGGCGTGAGCGTACCTATCTTTAATAAAGGAATTACAAAAGCAAAAATTGAACAGTCCAAAATAGCTCAATTAATACAAGAAAATCAATTAGATCAGAATAAACTAAATCTAAAGCAAACCATACAATCTTCTTATTTTGATGTGAATTCTTCCTACCAAACGTATACATCTGCTAAAGAGTTGGTAGAGTCTACTAAAATTTCTTATGAATTTGCTGAAAAAAGTTTTAATGCTGGAAAAATTAATGTTTATGATTTAAATATTGCCAGAACTAATTATTTTAATGCACAATCGCAAATGCTTCAAGCTAAATATAGTTATCTTTTTAAGCTTAAAATCTTAGAATTCTATATGGGTAAACCATTAGAAATTTCTTCTGATGAAAATATAAATACTAACAATACATTAACAACCAGTATATCTCAATCCATCCATAATACAGAGATCTCTTTAAATGAAACAAATTCTAATGAATCTCTAAATGTAAATACCAATAATGACAATAATATTATTGCAAATGAACCTAAAGAAGTAAATATTTTACAAAAAAATTCTGAAATTGTAGATCTTGAAGACAACTTAAAATCTGAATCTATAAACAAGAAAACAATTGAAAAAAATATTCCAATTAATGAGTCTGAAAAAATTATCTCTAACGATCATACAGAAACAGCTAATATCCCGAAAAAAGATCAGATTAACCAAAATTCTCAAACTATTGCAAATAGCTCTTTAAACGAAGAGGATTTGAAAAGAGAAGCTTTAATAAAAGAGCGCCGAGCTAAACTCTCCCAGGGTTCCTCCACAAATATTTTTAAGAATGAGGCAGAGAGAGAAGAAATGATTAAGAAAAAAAGAGAAGAAATGAAAAAAAATTAGGTATTAAACCTTTATAATAAAAAAAACCTGAATAATAATTCAGGTTTTTTATTTAGAGCTGGTACAATTAATTATCCTTTCTAAAAACCAATCCAGTTTCTGGAAAATAATCTGCTATTATATTTTCATTATCATTAATCTTTCCACCTAAAATTTCTTTCGACAATTGGTTAAGAATTTCATGTTGAATTATTCTTTTCAAAGGTCTAGCCCCAAAGGAAGGATCATAACCTTTACTCATTATATAATCTTTCGCTTCCTCTGTCATTCTCATATTTATACCTTTTTTTGCTAAAATTTTATTCAAGGAATCTAATTGAATATCTATTATACCTCGTATTTCATTTTTGTTTAAAGGTTTAAAAATAATTGTCTCATCAATTCTATTTAAAAATTCTGGTCTAAGGGTTTTTCTTAATAGTTCTAAAACCTCTTTTTTAGTTAACTCTAAAATTTCCTTGTAATTGTTTTCCTGTAATTTTTCAAAATTTTCTTGTATTAGGTGAGAACCCAAATTAGAGGTCATAACTATTATGGTATTTTTAAAATTAACCATTCTACCCTTATTATCCGTTAAACGCCCATCGTCCAATACCTGTAATAATACATTGAATACATCTGGATGTGCTTTTTCGATCTCATCTAACAATACAACGGAATAAGGTTTTCTCCTCACAGCTTCGGTTAACTGTCCACCTTCGTCATATCCTACATACCCCGGAGGCGCACCCACCAAGCGACTTACCGAATGTTTCTCTTGATACTCACTCATATCAATACGGGTCATGGAATTTTCATCATCGAAAAGAAACTCCGCCAAAGCTTTTGCTAATTCAGTTTTACCTACGCCTGTTGTACCTAAAAACAAGAAAGATCCTATAGGTTTTCTTTCATCATTCAATCCAGCTCTATTTCTACGAATAGCATCTGCCACAGCTTCAATAGCCTCCTCTTGTCCTACCACTCGCTTATGTAAAACTTGTTCTAGATTTAACAATTTTTCTCTTTCACTTTGCACCAATTTAGTAACAGGTATACCTGTCCACTTAGCTACAACTTCAGCTATGTCTTCTGAATCAACTTCTTCTTTTATTAAACGAGGTTTATCTTCTGATAATTCCTCTTCCGCTTGAATTAAGGCTTCTTCTTTTTCTTTAATTTTACCGTAACGCAACTCCGCAACCTTTCCATAGTCTCCTGCTCTCTCTGCTTTATCCGCCTCCAACTTTAGCTCTTCAATATTTTTTCTAATTTCCTGAACTCTTTCAGCGCGCTCTTTTTCAGCCTTCCAAGAGGCACTCAATTCATCCCGTTTTTCGTTTAGTTGAGCTAACTCTTGCTTCACATTTTCAAGTTTTTTTTCATTGGAGAGCTTTATAGCTTCATTAGAAGTAGGACTCTCTGTCTCTCTTTTTACCGCTTCTAACTCAATCTCCAACTGCATTTTTTTTCTATCTAAAGCATCTAACTCCTCGGGTTTTGAATTCATTTCCATACGTAATTTAGAAGAGGCTTCATCAATTAAATCTATCGCCTTATCTGGAAGAAAACGATCGGAAATGTATCGATTGGAAAGCTCTGCTGCAGCAATTACTGCTTCATCTTTAATACGTACTTTATGGTGAGCTTCGTATTTTTCTTTAATCCCTCTTAAAATAGCTATCGCATCTTCTACACCTGGTTCCTCTACCATAACTTTTTGAAAACGTCTTTCCAGAGCTTTATCTTTTTCAAAATATTTTTGATATTCATTTAAAGTGGTAGCACCAATGGATCTTAATTCCCCTCTTGCTAGTGCTGGTTTTAGAATATTGGCTGCATCCATTGCTCCTTCACCTCCTCCAGCACCTACTAGAGTATGTATTTCGTCTATGAAAAGTATTATATTCCCCTCAGAGGAAGTTACTTCCTTAACTACTGATTTAAGCCTTTCCTCAAACTCGCCCTTATATTTAGCTCCAGCAATTAATGCTCCCATGTCTAATGAAAATATCGTTTTATCTTTCAAATTTTCAGGAACATCTCCATTTATAATTCTATGCGCTATACCTTCTGCAATGGCTGTTTTACCAACCCCAGGCTCTCCAATTAAAATAGGATTATTTTTTGTTCTTCTTGATAGGATTTGAAGAACCCTTCTTATTTCTTCATCCCTTCCTATAACAGGATCTAACTTACCTTCTAGCGCTAATTCATTTAAATTTTTCGCATATTTATTTAAGGAATTGTAATTATCTTCTGCTGTTTGAGAGGTTACTCTTTCTCCTTTCCTTATTTCTTCTATGGCTTTTAAAACACCATCTCTAGTAACTCCTTGATTTTTTAATAATTGGGAAGTTGCATCTCCAACAGATAAAATAGCTAAAAACAGATGTTCTAAACTTATAAACTCATCTTTCATCTTATTTGCTTCTGTTTGTGCATCTGTCAACACCTTATTCGCATTATGTGAAAGATACAATTGCCCTCCGGAAACTTTAGGTAAGGAATTTAATATATTCTGCAATTCAGAATTTATATAAGCTAGATTAGAGTTTTGCTTTTTTACAATAAAAGTAATTACACTTGCCTCACTCGTTAATAGCGCTTTAAGCAAATGTGCAGGTTCAATCGCTTGATTTCCTAATTCTTGAGTATAGTTTTGCGCTTGTTGTAAAGCCTCTTGTGATTTTATTGTTAATTTATTGATATCCATGTCTATATTCGATTTTTATAACATTTTATATTCAAAATATAAGCCAAATGGAGAAAATACTTACTGCTTAATAATTGGAACAACAGAAAAGACAAAAAGTCATTGATTAAGCTAAAATGCTGTCTTTTTGTCCTTAATTAAGCCTATATTGAATAAAATAAATTTGTTTATTTTTGTGATATGAAGGAAAAATTTATCCCGATCTTATCTAGTCTAATGACTATCTCTCTTGTAGTATTTGTAGGCTTGCAAGTTTTCTGGCTTAAGCAATCTATCGATGCTGGAGAACAGGACTTTTCTTCACGCGTATATAAGGCTTTAAATAATTCTGCACAAAAAATTAACTCTATTGAAATCAATAAATTTTATAAACCTTTTACAAATTTTTATCAGAATATAAATAACCAAAAAGACTCTAGCACTATTCAGACCGCTATGAGTGTTATTGATTCACAATCAGTAAAATACATTATGTATAAAAAAACGATTGTTAATCGCAAACCTTTAATTATTCCTTTCTCAAAAAAAGATACTTTAAAAATCACCAATTTACTCACCGACGAAGGTGTCCTAAAAATTAAGAAAGATTCTAACGATTCTAATTTAAAACCTATTGAACAAAGCATTGAAAATAGTTTTGTGAGTCCAAAATTTACTTTAGATGAATTTGCAAGACTTAGTATCAACCAAATGAGTTTAGAATCTAGGGTTAATATACAGTTAATTGACTCTGTCGTTAACATTGAGCTAAGAAAGCAAAACATCGATACTAAATTTGAATCAGGCGTACTCAATAACAAATTTGAAATCACTAAAATTCATAGCAAAGACTTTGTATTAAGTAAACAACCTAAAGAAAATTACAATGTCATCTTATTTTCAGACGGAAAAGACATTGCAAATTATTATCTATCTGTTTACTTTCCTTCGAAACAATATTCAGTACTCAATCCAATATTTGGTGCAATCGGCTTAACTATAGCTTCAACTCTAGTTATAATAGCCATTTATTCTGTATCTATCTATTATATGTACCGACAGAAAAAAATCTCTGAAATAAAAACGGATTTTATAAACAATATGTCTCATGAATTTAAAACACCTATTGCAACCATTAATATTGCAGCAGATGCTTTAAAATCAGAGAAAGTACAAGCAAATACAGAGAAAATTCTTTTCTATTCTTCCCTTATTAAACAGGAAAACGAAAGAATGAAAAAGCAGGTTGAAATGGTTTTAAGAATGTCTAAACTTGAGAGAAATTCTCTTGAATTAATTAGAAAAGAAACAAACATTCGAGAAATTCTTAAAAATAGCGTTAAAACCATACGCCTTCAAGTAGAACAAAGAGGCGGGAAAATTACTGAAAATTATACTGCCATTAACTATATAGCTAACGTGGATGGATTTCATTTAACCAATGCTTTTGTAAATATACTAGACAACGCAAATAAGTATTCACCTAATGAACCAGATATAACTCTAAAAACATATAATAAAAATAATGATTATATTATTGAGATTACTGACAAAGGAAAAGGTATGTCTGAAAATGTGGTAAAAAAAATATTTGAAAAATTTTATAGAGAAGAAAGTGGAAATATTCATAACGTAAAAGGGCATGGACTGGGCTTAACCTACGTTAAGAATATTATTAAATTACATAATGGTGGTATTAAAGTTGTAAGTAAACCTAATAAAGGTACTACATTTATAATTAATCTACCTCTAAATCATAATTAAAATGGAAAAAAAAATTAAGTTATTACTTGTAGAGGACGACCCTAGTTTTGGATCGGTATTAAAGGACTATCTTACCCTTAATGACTACGACGTTACTTTAGCAATTGATGGAGAAGATGGTTTAGAAAAATTTAAAGCTGACACCTTTGATGTATGCCTCTCTGATGTAATGATGCCTAAAAAGGACGGATTTACTTTAGCTAAAGAAATTATTGATTTAAATCCTGATATTCCATTGATCTTTCTAACCGCTAAAAATATGCGCGAGGATATTTTAACCGGGTATAAATTAGGAGCAAATGACTATATAACTAAACCCTTCGATTCTGAAGTATTGCTTTACAAAATTAATGCTGTACTCCAAAGAAATTCAAATTCTACAATCAATAGTGAGAATGATGTAAAGGAAGTTTATGAGATATCTAATTTCAAATTTAATACTAAGTTAAGACAACTTGAGATAAATGGAAAAATGCATAAACTATCTCCCAAAGAGAATGAATTATTAAAATTATTATGTAAATATAAGAACGACCTAATGCCTAGAGAAGAAGCTCTAACCAAAATATGGCACAATGACAATTACTTTACTTCTAGAAGTATGGATGTTTACATTGCTAAAATTAGAAAATTATTGAAAGAAGATGACAATATTGAAATTGCCAATATACATGGAGAAGGATTCCGTCTTTTGGTAAAAGAATAAGCCTAGATAACTGAAATAGCACAATTATTATTTTCATTTTATGAGTGAAAACTTAAAAAGTTTAGTAATACCTTTACTAAACTTTTTAAGTTTTTGTTGATTAATATTATTTATATAAAATGGATAATTTAAAAAAAGTTCATAATATTTACGATTTAGAAAATAAAAAAATAAGTTCTCTTTTATGGGAATATGCTATCCCTGGAATCATTGGAACCGTTGCAGTTGCTTTATATAGCATTATTGACAGCATATATATTGGCAATAACAAATATTTAGGAGATCATGCCAATGGCGGCTTGGGTATTTTACTTCCAATTATGAATTTTCTTTCTGGAATAGGTATGCTAATAGGCGCTGGAGCAGCAGCAAGAACATCCATTTTTCTAGGAAAAAAAGATAATATTTCAGCTGAAAAAATAGTTGGCAATTCAATTATATTAAGCATTGTTTTAACACTCTTTCCCGTTATATATATATACATTTATATTGATAAAATCCTCTTTTTGTTAGGGACTACTTCTGAAACTTTACCTTTTGCCAAAGAATTTTTAAAGTATTATCTACCAGGGAATATTTTTTTAATTTTAAATTTCTCTTTAAATAATATCATGAGATCTTCGGGTTACCCTAAGAAAGCTATGTACACGATGCTAATTGGCGTAGGAGCAAACATTATTCTAGCTCCAATTTTTATATTTATACTAAATTTAGGAATGAAAGGAGCTGCAATAGCAACAAACTTATCAATCTTCTTAGGTTTATGCTTTGTATTAACACACTTTTTTCAACATAAGAACACCCTAACCTTGAAGTGGAAACGATTAAAACCTGATTTTAGGATAATATGGGCTATTATTAGTATAGGGTTTGCCCCGTTTTTTATTTTGATAGCTGCCTCATTAATTGTTTTTATAATCAATCATAGATTAGTTTCTTATGGTGGAAGTATTGCTATAGAGGCTTATACTTTGGCTAATCGGATATTGATGGTGTTTATCATGATCATTGTAGGATTGACGCAAGGAATGCAGCCCATAATCGGTTATAACTATGGAGCCAAACGATTGGATCGTGTAAAACAAACATTAAAATACACATTAAAAGTTGGATTTATAATAGGTTTAATAGGTTGTATTTCTGGAGTAATATTTCCGCATATTATTATTAAAATGTTTAACCCTTCACCTTATCTAGCTAAACATGCAGAAAGAGCCTTACATATATTAACATTAACTCTACCTTTAAGTGGAATACAAATGGTAATTTCCTCTTATTTTCAATGCATAGGAAAAGCAATAAAAGCATTCTTTTTAAGCATGACTCGACAATTCCTTATCTTGATTCCTGCTTTATATATTCTGCCTAAATATTTTGAATTGAATGGAATATGGTATTCTGTTACAATATCTGATACAATATCTACATTAATAGCTATAATAATGTTTATCCTACAAATAAAAACCTTTAAATATATTAAATAAAAATCTCGTTTGTTTATTTAATATAAATAATAAACAAACCTATTATTTATTGTAAAATAAATAATTATTTTCATTTACTAGTATTTTAATATATTATAAATCAATAATATATTTTCTTTTTTTATATTTGCAAACTTAACTATTGTATCAAAACAGTATGCATTGTTTAATTACAATCTATAATTCAATATAAACTGAACTAATTATGAAAAATAAAGAAGTTCTTATTGTTTCACCTTTTGAAATTCCAAACGTAAGATTAGCACTACAAACTTTAAAATCTGGAGCTTTTCCTATTTTGCACTTAGGCAGAAATAAAAAAATTGCAATTAATAAATTAAAAGAACTTTCTGAAAAAACTTCTGAAAAATTTGGGATTAGTGGTTGTTCATATATTCTTTCTGAAATAGAAATACCTACTAATGTTTCAAAAGTAATAACTCCATATATTTCAAATATAAAACTAGATTATACTATTGACATACTTTACCAAGTATTTTCTTTTGAAGAAGCAGAATTAGCTATTAAAAATGGAGTTAAATCAATAATAATAAAAGGAAATGAAGGTTCAGGAAAGGTTTCCTACGAATCATCTTTTATTCTATTTCAGAATATACTAAAAAAATACCCAAATCCTGATTTCAATATATATGTACAAGGAGGATTTGGGGTTCATACTTCTGCTGCTGCTCTAGCATTAGGTGCACATGGGGTTATTTTTGATAGTCAAGTAGCTCTATTTCCAGAGAGTAATACTCCAGAGAATTTAAAAAATATCCTTTCTAAATTAAGTGGAAGTGAAACGATTGTAGTAGAAAACTATAGATTTTTATCAAGAAAAAACTCACCTAAACTACCCGAGTCCCCTACCTTCAAAGATGTTGAACCTTTTATTGGTGGACTTGATATTGAATCTAATCTAATCCCTTTGGGGCAAGATATAGCATTAGCTGTAGATTATTTAGAAAAATATAAAAAATTAGACAATTTTGTATTTGCCGTTAAAGAAGCAACCTATGGGCATCTTTTACAAGCTCAAAAATTAAATTCAATTGGAAAAAATAGTCCTTTAGCCAAAGAATTAAAAATTAAGTACCCTATAGCCCAGGGACCAATGGCTAGAGTTAGTGATATACCTGAATTTGCTGAAAAAGTAGCCAACGAAGGAGCTATCCCCTTCATAGCTATGAGTCTTATGATTGGAAAAGCAGCGAAAAATGCGGTTAAAAATACTTATGACTTACTAAAAGATAAACCTTGGGGGGTTGGAATTCTTGGCTTTGCTCCTTCTCAGATTAGAGAAGAACAAATGAAGTACATTTTAGAAAATAAGCCCCCAGTAGTTATAATTGCTGGAGGAAGACCTTCTTTAGCCAAACCATATGAAAAAGAAGGAATTAAAGCCTTTTTACATGTACCATCAGTTTCCTTACTAGATTTGTTTTTAAAGGAAGGAGCTAAAAATTTCATTTTTGAAGGAAGAGAAAGTGGAGGGCATGTTGGTCCTCTGGCAAGTTTAGTTCTTTGGGAAAAACAAATTTTTAGATTACTTAAAGAAGAACAACCGTCCTTAATAAATATTTTCTTTGCTGGTGGAATCCATGATTCATTCTCATCGGCATTTGTATCAATAATGTCAGCATCACTTGCTGCAAAAGGAGTAAAAATTGGAATCCTTATGGGTAGCTCTTACCTATTTACGAAAGAGGCTGTAGATACCGGTGCTATTTCTAAAGTCTATCAACAAGAGTCCATAAATTTAGATAAAACTATATTACTTGAAGCCGCAGCCGGGCAAGAAACAAGAGCTTTACCTACACCTTTTACTGAAGAATTCCTTAATGAAAAGAAACGTCTAATAGCTCAAGGACTAGACTCTAAAGAAGTTTGGTTAAAATTAGAAGAAATGAACTTGGGCCGTCAAAGAATTTCTGCAAAAGGAATTGAAAGAAAAGGAGATAAACTCGTTGAATTAAACCATAAGGAACAACTTCAAAAAGGTGTCTTTATGATTGGAGCAATAGCTTCATTAAGAAATAAAGCGGTTAGTATAAAAGATCTTCATAAAGAAGTTGCCATAGACAATAATACTCTCATATCTAATTTAAGTGAAATATCAAAACCAGCAAATAAACAAAAAAACACCAAGTTAGCCATTGTCGGAATGGCTGGAATATTTCCAAAAGCCAAAGATCTTGATGAATATTGGAAAAATATTTTATTAGGAGAGGATTGTATTACTGAAGTTCCTGACGACCGATGGAATAAAGATCTTTTCTACAATCCTAATACAAGAGATACAGATTATATATCTTCTAAATGGGGAGGTTTTATACCAACCATTGACTTTGATCCTTTAGAATTTGGAATTCCTCCACAATCATTAGCTTCCATTGAACCTGTTCAGCTATTAAGTCTACTCGTAGCAAAAAGAGCTTTTGAAGATGCCGGTTATGATATGAAAAATTTTGATGGAGAAAATACTTCCGTTATTATTGGTGCAGAAGGAGCTACAGATCTTGCTTCAAGCTATGGATTTAGAGGTTATGCTAAACAAGTTTTTGGAGAACTACCAGAAGAATTAAAAAAAGCCCTACCTAAACTAAATGAAGATTCATTTCCTGGAGTACTATCCAATGTAGTTGCAGGTAGAATTACCAATCGTTTAAATCTAGGCGGTTGCAATTATACCGTTGATGCGGCTTGCGCCTCATCCTTAGCTGCCATGGATATTGCTTGCCAAGAATTACAAAGTAATAGATCAGACATAGTTTTGGTTGGTGGTGCAGATTTACATAATGGATTAAACGATTTTTTAATGTTCTCTGCAACACATGCTCTCTCTAGAAAAGGTAAATGCGCCTCTTTTGATGCTGATTCTGATGGGATAGCTTTAGGAGAAGGGATTGCTATGTTAGTTTTAAAAAGACTGGAAGACGCTGAACAAGATGGCGATAGAATTTACGCAGTTATCCGTGGCACAGGTGGAAGTAGCGACGGAAAAAGTTTAGGAATGACAGCACCTAACAAAAAAGGACAAATGAAAGCTTTACAACGAGCGTATAAAAATGCAGGAGTTTTGCCTTCAGAAGTTGGATTAATTGAAGCACATGGAACAGGCACAGTAGTTGGAGACCGTACAGAGTTAAATGCTCTTACTGATATGTTTTTAGAATCTGGAGCTCAAGTGGGTCAAACCCACTTAGGTTCTGTAAAAACCCAAATTGGACATACGAAATGTTCCGCTGGTATTGCGGGCGTAATTAAAGCAGCATTATCTACTTACTACGGCATAAAACCACCAACAATAAATTTAAAGAAACCAAACACTTATTACAATCAAGAATTAAGTCCTTTTGTATTTAATACTCAAGCTGGATTATGGAACGACGATAAAAGAATTTCAGGAATAAGTGCATTCGGATTTGGAGGAACTAACTTCCATGTAGTTATCGAAAACTATCAATCCGATATAAAAAAGGCCAGTCCATTAAATAGTTGGCCCTCAGAACTCTTTATTTTTAGAGGAGATCATAAAGAGGAAGCTCTCTTATTAGCAAAAAAAATTAAAACTTTACTTAATACAAATAAAAGTCTAAAAATCAAAGACATTGCTTACAGTTTAGCTACCTATAATCAAAAAGAAATTCAATTTTCTATTATTGCACAAAATATAGAGGAATTAGATTTAAAAATTGATAATGTTCTTCTTAATAAAGAAGATCAAAATATTTATTTAAGAAAAGAAATTGATGGAAAAGTAGCATTTCTTTTCTCAGGTCAAGGAAGCCAACGCGTTAATATGGCTAGAGATTTATTTGTAGCCTTTCCATCCATGAGGAAGTTATTAAATCAAAACAGAGAATATGAAAAAATATTATTTCCTCATACTGTTTTTGATAATGGTAGTAAAATTCAACAAAATAAGATCATAACTGACACAAGAAATGCTCAACCTACCCTAGGAATTGTAGATTTAGCTATTGCAGAGTTTTTAAATTCTTTAGGTATCACTCCTGATGTAGTTGCGGGACATAGTTATGGTGAATTACCTGCTTTATGTTTTGCAGGAGTTTTTGATTCTGAAAAACTTGTTTATTTAAGTAAAGAAAGAGCTGAATCTATCCTTAAAGCTATAAAAGAGGATAAGGGAAAAATGATTGTCACTAGTGCCAATGAAGAACAATTAAGTTCTTTATTAAAAGATGAAAATGAAATATGGGCAGTAAATTATAATTCTCAAAAACAAATTATTTTAGCTGGTAGTACATCAGCAGTTGCTAAATTTATAGAAAAAGCTAAAGAAAACAAGATTTCATGCAAAGAATTAACTGTAGATTGTGCTTTCCATAGCCCCCTACTTAAAGATGCTGAAAAATTCTATAGCAAAATACTTAAAGATATTAAATTTAAAGAACCAAAAATACCTGTTTGGTCCAATACTACTGCAGAAGAATATCCTTCTCAAGAGACTAAAATCAAAGAACGACTTTCTGAACATCTTATTAAACCGGTATTATTTACTCAAGAGGTCAATAACTTATACAACAATAACGTAAAAATTTTCATTGAGACGGGTCCTGGCAGAGTATTGACCAATTTAGTACAAACTATTTTAGGGAAAGAAGATATCGTGACAATCCAAACGGAGGAAAAAGGGAAAGAAGGTATAAGTTTTTTACTACAAGGAATTGCACAATATATTTCTACCGGTAGAAATATTAATTTAGAGAAATTATTTGAAGATAGAGAGGTTGCGAAATTAAAAATTGATGAACCTGAATTCTACAAGAACAAACCAACCAACTGGTTAATTAATGGGCATTATGCTGTACCATCTATTGGAGAGTTACCAGCAAATGGAGCATTACCAATAGTTCAACCTTTAAATTTATTAGGGAAATTAAGCTCCCAAAATTATAATTCTGAAAATCTAACAGAATCTGACCATATCATGCTTGAATATTTGGGAAATATGAAAAGTATGATTCAAAATCAACGAGATGTAATGTTGGGCTATCTAGGTCAAGAAATTCATATAAATCCAAGAGTTGAAACTAAAGATATTTTTCAAAAAAATACAATACAATATAAATCTAGCAATGGTTCTTCCGATATTATAGAATCACCACAAAATAATGCTCAAGATCTAGCACCAGCTAAATCCTCTCCGTCCATATCCTTAGAAATTATACAAAATACTCTGCTTGATACCGTAAGTGAAAAAACTGGTTATCCTGTGGATATGCTAGGTTTAGACCTAGATTTAGAAGCTGATTTAAGCATTGATTCTATTAAAAGAATGGAAATTATTGGTGCTTTAAAAGAAAAGCTAAATATTACCGCTGATTTTGAAGAATCTGAAGATGCGATTGAAAAAATGGCTTCTATTAAAACATTAAGTGGTGTAATCGGATGGGTAGAAGAATTAGTTAAAGAAGAGCAAAACTCAAAACATATAATCGATTCTTCCAATTCCAATCACGGAATTACCCAAAGTAATCAGGGCAAAGAATCTATATCTCTAGAAATAATCAAGAGCACATTATTGGATACTGTAAGCGAAAAAACTGGTTATCCTGTAGATATGCTAGGATTAGATTTAGATTTAGAAGCAGATTTAAGCATCGATTCTATTAAAAGAATGGAAATTATTGGTGCTTTAAAAGAAAAGCTAAATATTACTGCTGATTTTGAAGAATCTGAAGATGCTATTGAAAAAATGGCTTCTATCAAAACATTAAATGGCGTTATTGGGTGGGTGGAAGAATTAGTGAATGAAGACTTAAAAAAAGAAACAAAAGTAATAACTACCCAAGCAAATTCTTCTATAAGTACTATTTCTTTTGATGCTGAAACCATAGCTGAATTAGAAAGCGACTTAAATGAAAATAATATTGAGAATGAACCTATTTTAAGAACTTTTTTTGAGCTTAAAAATTATCCTATAGATTCTAAAGAAAAGCTTGAAATAACTAATAAATATTTTGCGTTAACAGATCAAGGCGATAATTTAAGTAAGAATGTTAAAAAATTATTAGAAGAAAAAGGTGCATTTGTTGATTTTATTACCGGTAATGAAAATGATTTATCTAAATACGATGGTCTATTAATTTTTAAAACTAATAAATCTTCCATAGATTACACCATTGAAGATGTATTCCATATGATTAAAAAGCTAAATATGGATAAGGTTCAATGGATTTATCTCATTGAAGATATCATGGCTGGTTTAGAAAAAAAACAAAGCATTTCTGAATTTAAAATATTACCAGGATATTCTGGATTTATAAAAAGTTTAGCTCGTGAATATTCCAAAATCAATTGTAGAATTATATCCTCACTTACTGATTTTAATGAATATTTGCCTACTTTAATATATCAAGAACTTGAGATCTCAGACATTTCAGCAGAAGTATTTTACAAAAATAAAGACCGCTACCGATTAAATTTAATTCCTGAAAAAATTCAAACCCAAAAAAATTCAAAGCTTGAATTAGATACTGATTCTGTAGTGCTAGTCTTAGGTGGCGCCCAAGGCATCACTGCCGAATTAACTGAACAATTATCCACGGAATATCCTTGCAATTATATATTAGTTGGACGTTCAAAAAAACCAACAGATGATGATAATAAGTATATTTCATTGAATAATAAAAATGAAATTAGAAAATTTTTAATTAGCAATGAAGGAATGAAAATTCCTGCTGAAATAGAAAAAAAGGCACAAATGATTGATAAAACCAATCAAATCATTAAAACTATTTCACAAATAGAAAGTTCAGGATCTAAGGTTACTTATTTCTCTCTAGATGTTACTAACGATAATGAGTTTAAAAAATTAATTAAAAACATTTATAAACAATACGGGAAAATTGATGGAGTAATCCATGCAGCAGGTATTTTAGAAGATAAACTTTTTTCTCAAAAGACCTATGAATCTTTTGAAAAAGTATATACAACTAAAATTAAACCTCTCCATGTTTTATTAGATGAATTAAAAGATAATCTAAAATTTATGGTTTTCTTTAGTAGCATTGCTTCTGTTTATGGAAATCGTGGACAAATAGATTATGCAGCAGCTAATGGTATTTTTGATAGAATATCTTTATTAGCAAAGAATATAAAGGATATTCGTATACTTACCATAAATTGGGGACCTTGGAAAGGTACCGGAATGGTTTCAAGTGCATTAGAAGCAGAATTTAAGAAAAGAGGAGTTGGAATGATTCCTTTAAAACAAGGAGGTAAAGAATTTGTTAATGAGTTGAAATACGGCACCCATAGTCAAGTACTAGTTATGGGAGGAAGTGAAGACGATGTTAAACAATTTTTTGGTATTTAATTTATGAAAAATATAGATATTGCAATTGTAGGAATGTCCTGCCTCTTCCCCGATGCAAAAAATATTCAGGAATTTTGGAACAATCTTATTTCTGGTAAAAATTCAATAACTGAAGCTCCTAATTCTAAATTTGATATTCTTGTAAAGAATACAACGAATTGTTTAACCTCAATTAAAGGTGGATTTATTCCTTCAATAAATCTTGACTTTGAAAGTTTAAATCTTACAAAGTCAGAAATTCAAAATGTTGATATCGATAATTTATTAGCCTTTAAATTAGTTGTGGATGCGCTAGAAGATGCTTCTATTTCAAGAAATGACTTATCAAATTCTTGTGTAATAATTGGTAAAGAAAATAATATTAGTTCTTCTAATATAAATGCCATTGATACTTTTCACACTAAAGAACAATTGATACAAATTATTAGAAATATTTTACCTAACTTAACAGAAGATCAAATTGCAGAAATTGAAAAAGAATACTTAAAGAACAGAAATGCAGATAGAATAATTAGTACAAACATCGCGTCTTTTATCTCAAATAAACTTAATATTAATGGAGCAGCTTATTCTTTAGATTCATCATATTCAAGTTCTTTACTAGCGTTAGAACATGCAATCAAAGAATTAACATCCAACCGCGTAGAAATAGGAATTGTTGGGGGTATTAATTTTACTCTTAATTCTACTAATTTAGGAATTTATTCAAAAAAAGGTATTTTAAACAACAATCCAAACGATCAAATTTTCAATAACTCTGGAGAAATTTTTTTGGGTGAAGGTGCAGGCTTCGTTATTTTAAAAAAACTTGATCAAGCTATCTTAGATAATAATAAAATTTATGCTACCATACAAGGCATAAGTTCAAATTCAATTTCAGATATTGAAATAGGACAAAAAGAAGCCATTAAAAACGCATGGAAGCAAGCACAAATATCTCCCAAAGATATCGATTATATTGAAGCTAGTGCTTCTTCAATGAATAAAGAGGATCAAACAGAAATAAAAGTTCTTTCAAACTTATTTAAAGACAAAAATATTACGGTTGGAACTCTTAAACCTAATATAGGAAATACACTTTCTGCCTCAGGAATTGCTAGTATAATTAAAGTTGTCTTATCACTTTATAATCAGGAAATTCCATCAACATTAAATGGTAAAATTTGCAATGAGGAATTAAAAGACACGCCAATTAATATTCCTACACAAAATATTCAAAACATGAATTTAATGTATGCTGGAATTAATTCCTTCGGATTAGAAGGAATGAATGTGCACACAATAATTAAAGTTCATGACAAGAATTCCAAACTAAAAAGCTTATCTTCAGTTAGGTTTACAGACGAAGTTATAGCTGTTACTGCAAATTCTAAAGAAGAATTAATCAAAGCACTGGATGAAGAAAATTTTTCTATTGCAAACAATACTGGAAAATATCGTTTAGTCTTATTTAATCCAGTTAAAGAACGCATTGAAAAAGCAAAAAAACTGATTTCAAAAGATAAACCTTGGAAAGGTAGGCAAGATATTTGGTTTACAAACGAACCTCTTCTAAATGAAAATGGTAAAATAGTTTTTTTATTCCCAGGGTTTGATCCTTCCTCCCATCTAGAAATAGAAAGTATTGCTCCATATTTTGATTTAAAAAATTCTTATAATCAGAATCTAAAAGAAGACGATCAACGATTATTGAATCAATCTTTTAAACAATCATATGCTTGTGAGATATCTAATAAAGCCTTAAAAGATATAGGTGTTCTTCCAGATATGAACGCAGGTCATAGTCTAGGAGAATGGTTTGCAGCAAATGCAGCTGGTCTGTTTAGCGACAATACTACTTCAGATTTATTAAAATCTATGGATCCTGAAAAATTTGAAATTGAAGGTATCTACTTTATAGCTGTTGGAGCTGGAGCAGAAAAAATTAATCCTATACTTGAAAATATTCCGGATTTATACCTTTCCAACGACAATTGTCCAAGTCAAGTACTATTGTGTGGAACTGAAAAAGCAAAAGATACTTTAATAAATTATTTAAAATCTAAACAAATATTTTATCAAGTTCTAACATTTCAATCTGGATTTCATTCACCTTTTATTAAAGATAAACTTTATTTGTTAGATGAGGCTCTAGAACATATTAAACTAAAGAAAAATACGATCCCTGTTTGGTCTGCAACTACCTTAGAACAATATTCTCATAATGAAAAAGAGTTTAAAGAATTAACCATTAAACACTTAACAGAACCCGTATTATTTCGAGAGTTAATACAAAAATTGTATAGTCAAGAAAAAGCAAGAATATTTATTCAAGTTGGTGGTGGTAGCTTGATTGGCTTTGTAGATGATATACTAAAGGAAAAGGATTATTCAGCAATATCATCTTTAGTACCTAATCGAAAATCATTAGAGCAATTAAGACGAATATTAGCGTTGTTATTTATTGAAGGTAAAAGTATTAACATTGATTTTTTAGGTTTAAAAAATTCAAAAACTCAAAATTGTATTGAAATATCTCTAAACGAAAAATCAACCATTGTAAAGGAATTACACACTCTACAAGCATTAGTTAAAAACACACAGGAAAATTCAACTCATACCCCTAACAAAATAGATGATTTCCTGATCAAATCTAATCACCCAGTAATTCAAGCTCTGAATGATAATACCTTGGAAATTCTACATATGCAAAAAGAATTTTCTGAAATCATTCGAAAACGAAATGAGAATATTTATTACAACAAAAGGAATATACCTATACATCATTTAAAGAAGGTTGAAACTAATAAACCTCTTTCTAACCAACCTCTACCTAGAAAAGATTCTTCTTTTAAAGAAAATTTATACATTTCCTTAGAGGACCATCCTTATATAATTGATCATTCTTTATTTAAACAGCCCAAATACTGGAAAGATTTAGAAGATATAAATCCTGTAATACCTATGACAATGTCTTTGGAATTACTTATGGAAACAGCTCTTAAACAAGCTCCTGATAAAAAAATATTATGCTTAGGCCCGGTTAGCGTTTTCCAATGGATGAAAGTATCAAAACCTTTTCAGCAAATCATTGAAGGCACATGGAAGAATAAATCTAATATTTCTTTAAAAATTAAAAATTTCGCAAATGCTGAAGTTACTCTAGGAAATAAGTTTTATAACCCTGAACCTTATTATACTCAAGACTTTGATTTAGGAAAAGATATAGCTTCTATACCTTATCCCAACACTATCTATTCAAGTCATATGTTCCATGGACCTGCCTACCAAGGGATTCAAGAAATAAAAAATATTACTCAAAAAGGACTTAGGGCCATCATTAAAAAATCAACAGGTAAAGGATCCTTATTGGATAACATTGGTCAATTGTTCGGTCTCTATTTACAATTAACCCTTGGAGAAGAATCGAATGTGAGTTTTCCAGTAAAAATAGAAGAGATTAATTTTTATCAAGAATTTACAGATCAAGAAGGAACTTTTGAATGTATATGCTTACCTACTTCAATTACTGAAAAAATTGCTACTAGCGATATTATTATTAAAAGAGATAATAAAATTTGGTGCATAATCAAAGGCTGGAAAAATCAGATTTTTGAAGGATTTGATAAAAATCTGTGGAATATGACCATGAATCCTTCTGAAAATATAATTTCTAAAAACATAGAAGAAAATAATATATACTTCTTCAATAATATATATAAAAGAGCTGTTAACTGGGATTTTTTAATGAACATATATCTTAATAAAGAAGAAAAAGAACATTATAATTCCTTAATGCTCAACAAAAAGAAAGATTTTCTCATAAGTAGAATATGTTTAAAAGATAATGTACGAAAATACATTTCTAATAAGTTTGGAAAAAATTATTACCCAATTGAAATCAGCGTTCAACATGATTTAAATAATAAACCTTATGTACGGGGTGTTTCAGAAGCTGAAAAAATTGAAATATCTTTAGCGCATAAAGATAGCAATTCAGTAAGTATTGTTTCTGATAAGCCCATAGGTATAGATATAGAACTTATTCAATCCAGAGAACAAGGATTCTTAGATCTATCCTTTACAGAAAATGAATTAAAATTAATTAAAGATAAAGATCTTTCAGAATGGAGTACTCGTTTATGGGTTGCAAAAGAAGCTTATGGTAAGAAATTAGGATTAGGTTTACAAGGAAACCCTAAAAAATATGAAGTTGAAAACATAGAGGATAGCATACTAACAATAAATAAAACAAAAATAAAAACTATAAAGTTAAATAATTATATAATAGGATGGACCCAATAGAAAAGCAAAAGGAAGAAGTTTACGAGCAATTAAAAAAATACATAATTGAAATAATAGGAGAAGATATAGCTGAAGAATTAGATATTTCTCCAAAGAGTATTTTTACTAAAGACCTAGAAATGGATAGTATTGAAATTGTTTCACTTGCAGAAAAAGTGAAGACAAAATATGGGGACGTTATTGATTTTAACGGCTGGCTTTCAGAAATGGAGATGGAACAATTAATAAAATTATCAATTGAAGACATAGTAAATCTTATTGTTGATGCCCTTAATAAAGATAAATAATAAAAATGTTAATGTTTTAGAATTAAATCCGGAAGGAAAAAGTACTATTGTGATGATTCATGGTATGTTCACTAATTCTTCTATATTCTATTTTAACATAGCACCTATTCTAGCCAAAGAATATAGAATTATCATGTATGATCTTAAAAGTCATGGATTAAGTGAAAAAGTAGATCATGGGTATGATTTAAAGACTCTCTCAAAAGATTTTATTGATTTGCTGGAAAAATTTAAGCTAGAGAAAGTGAGTATTGTAGGTTATAGTTTTGGCGGACTAATCGCCTTATATATAGCCATCTACTATCCTGAAAAAATTGAAAGAATTGCTATTATTGATTCTCCATTGACAAATAGAGACGAAGAAACAGATAAGGTTCTTGAAAAATATGGAAATGAATTTTTGGAACTATATATGAAAAATTATAGTATTTCCACAAACATTAAACCTAATCATAAACAATTAGAAAAAAATAGACGTTTGTATAATTTTCTACTACATGAAACTACTTTGCCAAAAGATCTTATTACAGATGAACATTTTACATCTAAAGAAAATATGGAGAAGGTTAAACATGAAACTCTACTATTGTATGGAAATCAATCAGATTGTCTACCGGATGGTGAATTTTTAAATAATTCAATACCAAAATCTAAATTTTTTATAGGAAATGGAGATCATAATATACCTATACAAAACCATGTATGGATTAATGAAAAACTAAGTACATTTTTTAATATATAAACTAAAATTATGGCTAAATATGCCTTTATAGTACCTCCTTTAACTGGACATATTAACCCTACTTTGTCACTTGGAAGCGAACTTCTTGATAGAAATCACTCTGTTTCATGGATATGCTTAGATCCAGAATTAAATAAACAACTGCCCAAAGGTGGAGAATTGTTAATCCCGCCTATTGAAGCCAGTAATGAAGAAAAAAGTAAATTGATTGCTTATGCAAAAGAGTTACAAAAAAAGAAAGTATATGGTATAGATAGTCTAAAATTTTTATACGAAGAAGTGCTTACCCCTATGAATTCGCTTATGATACAGGGGATTGAAAAAATTTTACAAAAATATAAACCAGATGTAATTATCCATGATCATCAAATTTATGCAGGATCAGTTGCAGCATTAAAATATAATATTCCATACGCTACATCTGTCACTGCCCCAGCCTCTATAAAAGTAAACGCAAACTTTCCTAAAATATATGAATGGGAAGGAGAACAAATAATTAAATTTCAAAATAACAATGGTATTTTAAAAAATGAAAGATTAGACTGCTCTTCTTTGCTTACCTTGGTATATACTTCTAAAATTTTTTTTGGAGAAAACAATTTACCCTCAAATTTTAAATTTATAGGTCCTGCAATCGCAACTAGACATCTAAATATAGAATTTGATTGGAAAAAATTTGAAATTATAGGAAATAATCGACCAAAAATACTAGTAAGCATTGGTACTAACTTCGATTATAAACAAAAAATAGAATTTTTTAATAAAATCATTGAAGCTTTTGAAGATCAAGAAGTAGCTGTAGTTCTAATCTCAGATCCAAATTTATTTAAAAAAATACCTAAAAACTTTATTATACAAAACAAAATTCCTCAGTTAGAAATTATCCCTCATATACAGCTAGTTATATGTCATGGAGGAAATAATACTGTTTGTGAGGCACTAAGTGAAGGGATTCCCTTAGTCGTAATCCCTATAGCCTACGATCAATCATTTATTTCAACCTGTGTTGTTGAAAATGGTGTAGGTATAAGACTTAACTTTAATAGATTTAAAGTTGAACATTTAAAAAATGCAGTAACTACTATCTTAAATGAAAATTCATTTAAAGAAAATGCTCATTTCATTCAAAAATCTTTTAAGGAAGCAGGAGGTATTAAAAAAGGAGCAGATTATTTGGAACAGTTACTAAATTAAATTAAAATTATGTCAAAAATAATATTTGTAGTTCCACCCTTCTTCGGACATATAAATCCGAGCTTGAGTATTGGAAAAACTCTTTTAGAAAGAGGACATGAAGTGATTTGGACAGGTTTAACGGAGCTTAATAAAGAATTAATCCCTAACGGTGGAACTTATTATATTTTAAAAAAATCTTTTCAACAATATCAAAAAGAAATCGAAAACATTATTCACTTACAAGACAAAGGGGCAAATATGCCTGCATTAGAAGCTTTAAAATTAGGTCTACAAGACACTTATATACCTTTAGCTAAAATAATGTTTGATGAATTTAATCAACTTGTAAAATCTTTTGAACCAGATATTATAATTAATGACTGCATAACTTTTGTTGGAGGATTGGTTGCACATTTAAATAAGATACCTTTAGCAACTATAACCCCTATAACCCCTAATGCTATCCACGATCCTGGTACAGCTCCTAAGGTTAGTAAATGGGTTCATGATTCAATAAAGGATTTACAATATTACGTAGGTATTGAGGAAGATGAAGAACTTGTTCTATCTAAAAAATTAAATTTATTTTACACTTCTCAAAAATTTGTAGGGTATAAAAACGATGAAATTCCTCCTTACATGAAATTTATAGGAGCATTAACCGGTAGACCGGATAATACACCTTTCGATTGGGAAAAATTGAATAATGAGAAACGACCTATTATATATATTTCTCTAGGAACAGTTTTAGTTGATATTAGAAAAGAATTTTTCTCTAAAATGGTTGAGGCTCTAGGTGATAAAAACTTCACAGTAGTAGCTGCTACAAATCCAACAATTCTAAACCATTGGCCAGATAACTTTATAGTTCAAAGCTATGTTCCACAATTGAAATTGCTTAAACATGTTGATGTGGTAATTGGCCATGGAGGGTTAAATACTGTCTGCGATACATATATGAATGGAATACCCATGTTAGTAATACCCATGGCTTTTGACCAATCCCATACAGGTGCTTTGATTGAACAATACGGATGTGGAATAAGGCTTAAATATAAACGTCTAAGAACTATAGATATTGAAAATGCGATAGAAGAACTTTTAAACAATCCAAAATATAAAAAATCAGCAAAAGAAATTCAAGAATCCTTTATAGAAGCAGGTGGAAATGATAGTGCTGCTAACTTAATTGAAAATCTTATTAAAAATTAACGATATACCATGTTTAAAATAAATATTACGTCTAAAAAAAACATATCTGATGTCAATATGTATATATTATTACTTATATATGTAATAATAACATTATTTGCATGTTCAAAAATGTCGCCCCTTTATGTAACAAATGAATGGGCAGATCCTAATGTATATTTTAATGTAGCTAAAGGAATGGTTAATGGCAAGGTTTTATATACAGAGATTTTTGATCATAAAGGACCTTTTATTTTTTTCATTTATGCAATAGGTTATTTAATTTCTAATAATACCTTCCTAGGAATGTTTTTTATAGAAATAATTTCTTGGTTTTTTTTAGCAATATCACTTTATAAGATTAGCAAGATTTATTTCTCAAGAAACTCTTCTTCAATTTTAACAATGCTTTTTTTTATTCCTTTTGTTAAAATTATCAAAGCAGGAGGATCAGCCGAAGAATTTATACTATGTTTAGAAGGAGTTAGTTTATATCTATTTCTTCAGTACTTTAATAAAAACAGTTGTTTACATAAACCTAAGTACATGTTTATACATGGAATGATTGTTTCAATTGTCTTATTAACTAAAATTAATCTTATAATTTTCTGGTTTTTCCCATTATTATTTATATATATAAATATTTTTTTACATAAAAAATTTAAAAATTTAATAAATAATATTCTTTTATTCTTAATAGGTAGTTTAATTATAGCGCTACCTATAATTGGATATTTATATTGTAACAATGCTTTAGAAGAAGCTTACAATATCTATATAAAACTTAATAGTGCCTATGCAAAAATTGGTTCATTAAAAAAAACCACTATCTTATTAACTTTAAGAATACTATATTTATTTATAGAACCATTATCTCTATTTATTTTCGCTACTATCGGAATATTTATATTCCCTCTAAAACACATCAAAAATCCATTAGGAAAATACAGCATCTTATTAACTGGAATTTCGCTTTACATAATTATATTTATGGGGAAATTTCAATATTATTATCCTATTCCATACCTTATTTTTAGCTTTTTGGGGTTATTACAAATAGCCAATTATTTAAAAGAAAAAAATACGAATACAAATGTCTATCTATCTATTAAAGACATGTATTTAATAACTCTTATAATTGTATTTGCAAATATAAGCGTATCAAAGATGTCTAACACCCGTGTTGAAGAATGGTTTTTCCCAAAAGACACTTATGCAAGTACAACAGTAATGACTAATAAATTAAGGGTTGAAATTATGAAAGAAAAAAATCCAACACTATTAAACTTAGGTTTTGGTTTAGCTAACAATTTATTTACTACTTGTAATATTGTACCCAACGTAAAATATTTCATTACTCCAAACTTATCTTATAGTTTTTATCCACAACTAAGACAAGAACAGTTTAAGTATATAAAAAATAAAAAAACTGATTTTATTATCATTCAAGAGTATATAACAGGAAGTGATTATTATAAAAAACAAAATCCCGTAGATCGTCCAAGCTATTTAAAAGAATTACCAATACTAAATGAAAATTACAAATTGATTTTAGCAGATACCTTAACTAATTATATTGATGAAAACTCAGATGAAATATACTATCTATACAAAAAGAATCCGTAATTATCTTTAATTTATACTCTGAAAAAGATTATCTTAAATTACAAAGATTTTTCTATCTTTGCATTAGAGTTAGAAAAGTAAAAATTTTTGATTCTAGATATGACAGAAAAATTAGTTCAAGAATTAAATGATTTAGAGCTTAAAATATTAAGTTTAAAAAAAGAAAATTCTGAATTAAAAAAAATAAATAAATATTTAGAAAATTCTCTTTCTATAAAAGAAGATAAATTTATTCAAAAAGAAAAATTATATAAAGAAATAGAAGAACAAAATAGGAGACTAAAAGTAGTAAATGCTTTATCAGGAAGTGAAGAATACAAAAAAGTAATGAAATTGCAAATGAATAGATTGATTAAAGAGATGGATATTTGTATTTCTGATTTAAAAGGCTTTTAATATTGTAATTTATATGTCGTTAAAAGTAAATCTTAAGATTGCAGGAAGAACTTACCCATTAGTTGTTCAAGATGATGAAGAAGAAATCTTACGAAATGCAACCAAGAGAATACAAAAATATGTATCTACATTTGATAAAGATTACAACATTAACGACAAACAAGACTCCTTAGCAATGAGTGCACTGCAATTAGCCTCAGAGCTAGAAAATTTATTAAAAAACATAGATAGAGAGCATAAAGAAATTTTACTAAAAGTAAAAAATATAAAAGCATTAATTACAGATTCGTAGTTATAGTTTTTTTGATCATAAAAATATAAAATTGTGTAGATAAAGTATAGCCTACATTGGTTCTAACTCAATTTAGTAAACTCAACGCAAATGATTGAAATGAGTGATTTGTTTTTTCTATGGCGGGCTGCCTCTCATCTCCCTGAGATGATTTGATAATTTTATTATCAACAGCAGATTACAAAAAAAAAGCATAGCTTAAATCCTGATTCATGGAGTTTACTCAAATCAGTTTTAATAGAATTAATGTAGGCTTTTTTAATTAATATAATATGGAAATAACTATAATCAGTGAACTAATTGCTACCTTACTAATAGGAGGTATTATCGGATTTTTTTTATCAAAAAGTTCTTTAAACAAATTTCGAAATAATAAAATAAAAGAGGCTCAAAATAAAGCCTCGTTAATTATTAAAGAAGCCGTATCAAAAGCTGAAACTGTAAAACAAGAAAAAATGCTTCAAGCAAAGGAAAAATTTCTTGAACTTAAAGTACAGCATGAAGAACAAATAAATCAACGCGAAAAGAAAATTATTGACACAGAAAAAAGAATAAAAGATAAAGAATCCAAACTAAATGATGATCTACATCAAAATAATATTCAAAAAAAACAACTAGATCAAGCCATTAAAGATAATCAATCTAAGGCAGATATCCTTTTAAAAAAGGAAGAAGAATTAAAAAACTTGCACCAACAACAAGTACAAATTTTAGAAAAAATTTCTGGATTTTCTGCAGAAGAAGCAAAAGCAGAACTAATTGATGCATTAAAACACGAAGCTAAAACAAAAGCTCAGGCACAAATACAATCGATTATTGAAGAAGCAAACCTAAATGCTAAAGCCGAAGCCAAAAAAGTAATAATCCAAACCATACAAAGAATAGGAACTGAAGTAGCCATTGAGAATTCAGTTTCAGTATTTAATATAGAGTCTGATGAAATAAAAGGTAGAATCATTGGTAGGGAAGGTAGAAATATTAGAGCTCTTGAAGCTATGACTGGGGTTGAAATTATAGTAGATGATACTCCAGAATCAATTCTATTGTCTTGTTTCGATCCTGTAAGAAGAGAAGTTGCGAGATTATCTTTACATAAATTAGTTACGGATGGACGTATCCACCCCGCAAGAATTGAAGAAGTAGTAGCCAAAACTCAACAGCAAATTGAAGAAGAAATTATTGAAATCGGTAAAAAAACTATTCTTGATTTAGGTATTCATGGCTTAAATCCTGAGTTAGTAAAAATTGTAGGTCGAATGAAGTACAGATCTTCTTATGGTCAAAATCTTCTACAACATTCCCGTGAAGTTGCTAATATAGCTGGAATTCTAGCTTCAGAGTTAGGTGTAAACCCTAAAATTGCAAAAAGAGCAGGATTATTACATGACATTGGAAAAGTTCCTGAAGAAGAATCTGAATTGCCACATGCAATTTTAGGAATGCAATGGGCTGAAAAATATGGAGAAAATTCTACCGTTGTAAACGCAATAGGAGCCCACCACGACGAAATTGAAATGAAGAGCTTAATTGCTCCTATCGTTCAAGTTGCTGATGCAATAAGTGGAGCTAGACCGGGAGCTAGAAGACAAGTCATTGAATCATACATACAGAGATTAAAAGATTTAGAAGATGCTGCTCTTAGCTTTGATGGAGTAAACACCGCTTACGCAATTCAGGCTGGAAGAGAATTAAGAGTTATGGTCCAAAGTGAAAAAATTGACGATCAAAAAGCTTCTCAATTATCTTTTGAGATTAGTGAAAAGATCCAAAATGAATTAACATATCCTGGACAAGTTAAAGTAACTGTAATAAGGGAAACACGCGCAGTGAACGTTGCAAGATAAATTCATTGAATTACTTAAAAAAGTCTGAAATTAACTATTATTTCAGACTTTTTTTAATTCAATTATTCTTCGTCTGGTAAATCTTCATCCAAACTCATATCAATTCCATCAATTTTAACCTTTTTTAAACTATTAGTTTTTAAATCTATATATTCTTTTCTATCCTTATAAATTTTAATCCCACTGAAAATAGCTTGTTCAAAAGAATTATTAGTATTAACCTCAATTTCAATATTAGAAACATCAGAAAAATTTTGGTTTGACCTAAATACTATGTAAGGCGTTCCTCCTACAAAAGAAAAATTATTTTCTTTAAATGAAATATCACAATGAGCTAAAACCTGTTGTTCATTCATTGCTAAAACAGCATCAAATGATGTATATTCAAAATTTTCAAAGAAACTGTCAGCAGAATAGGGGCCAAAAGCTAAGATTCCTCTTTCAAAACATTCTTTTACTGAAGGTTCAATTATTTTTAACTCCTCCTTTCCAATTAATGTTACATCCTGAGAAAAATTATTTACTCCTAAAACTGCAATTTTAGGCTTTTCAATACAAAAATCTTGAACTAGTGTTTTATTTATTAATTTAATATATTTTGATAAATCTTCTTTTTTTAGTGATTGAGAAAAATCATTTAGCTTTCCACCTCTATTTACAAAAGATATTCTTAAATTTTCATTAAGAATCATATCATAAGGTGAACCGCCTAAATCATTCTTTAACACTTCTAACAATTGTACACCATCCAAGAAACTATTGGACCAAGAATCAATAATTAGGAGATCAATTTGTCCTTGCTTTAATGACTCTATACCGGAAGTAAAAGAAATATTAGCCAAACGAGCAAACTCTTCTATTAAATTTTCATTATTGTTGTCTGCTGAATCCTTCCAAACATTTACAACATTAATTTTTTTATGAACAATTTCACTAGCAGATGCTATACCTTGAAAAAAAATTGAATTATATCCCAATTTTTTTTTCTTCTGAGACAATAATTTAGTTGAGCCGAAAATAACTGGAGTAAAGAATTCTAGCATTTCTCTTTTTTGAAATGTTTTTAGAATAATTTCAATACCAATATCATTAGGGTTACCTAAACTAATTCCCACCTTCAACTTATTATTTAAACTCATATATCTCAAGATTGTAATTTAACAAAAATAAAAAAAATAAATAGATTTAGCTTTGTACTTCATATATAAAGATTCGTTTATTAATTTTGCAAAACCTCCCACGCCTTTTTACATGTAATTAGTGAAAAAAAGAAGAATAAATAGAAAGAAAAAGAAGAAATCTAATAATATTTACTATTGGTTAACTGCACTAATCATTATTATCTCTTTGGCATTACTATCTAAATTTATGATCAAGATTTACAATGATTTTTTAAAAGACAGCAACAATAATCATAACTTACTAAATTCTAGAAAAATATCCGAAGAAAAAAAAATTAATTCCATACTCAAAGAATATCAAAATTGCCTATTTGGTATTGACATAAGTAAACATCAAGGGAAAATTAATTGGGATAGTATTCACTCTATCAATTCAAATTATCCTATTACATTTGTTTTTGTACGAGCGACTCAAGGAATATACAAGAAAGATAATTTTTTTGATAGTAATTGGAATAATTTAAAGGCTAAAAAATTTATCAAAGGAGCTTATCATTATTACAATCCTGATCAAAATTCTTCTGAGCAAGCAAAAAATTTTATTAAAGCTGTTCATTTAGAAAAAGGTGATTTACCTCCTGTTCTTGATATTGAAGAACTACCTAAAAATCAATCAATAGACCTATTAAAAAAAGGCATTATGAATTGGCTTAGATTGGTTGAAAATGAGTATAAAATAAAGCCTATTATCTATTCCAACGATGCTTACTTTATCCATCACATCAAAGATCTTGATCTAGAAAACTATCCTATATGGGTTGCCAATTACAATCCTATTAAATACCCATTACATACTAGATGGTCTTTTTGGCAATTCTCTGAAAAGGGAATTATTCCAGGAATCACATACAATTTTGTAGATTTAAATGTTTTTAATGGAGATATTAACAAATTGAATACTTTAAGAGTGAAATAAAAAAATCTGATATTTTCAAATTTTTTTATTTTACTAAAGTATATGAATTACTGTAACTTAAACTCTAACAGCGCATCATCATCTTTCAAAAATGTTAAAGTGTTATTTTCAATCTTAACTAAATTTGCTTGATCAAGATTAGTTACAAACCCAGATTCATTATTTTTATTATCACAGAACATACGCGTAGTTATAACTTGGCTAATATCTAAATGATTCTCTTCATCTAATAGATATGAACCTGAATAGCGATTACATCCTGAGTTTCCCGAAACTCTTTTTTTCAATACATCAAAAGATAAAGTGGGTAGATTATCAAAAACATTTTTAGCATCTTCTCCGTCAATTTTCTGTAAAACCCAAACTTGATTCTCTTGAATTTGAGCATTTACAGGATTTATCTTTTCTACTCTCATATTTTTTTCAACACTTACGTTGTTAGAACTACAACTGAAAGAAAATAAAAAAACTGACAATAATAAGGATAAACTTAAAATTTTAATATTCATTTTATAATTTTTATAATTCGGTTGTTTAACACAAAAAAGTTGCCAAAAGAACTATTATCCGCTATAAATATTTATTTAAAAGCTATAACACTTGACTTTAGGGTTAACCATATTGTATATTTGCAACTTAAATTAAAAATTTAATAATGAAAACTTCAGATTTTGACTTTAAATTACCCCCAGAACTTTTAGCTGAACGACCTTCTGAAAATAGAGATGAGTCTAGGCTAATGGTTGTTCATAAAAATTCAGGACAAATTGAACATAAATTGTTTAAAGACGTTATTGATTATTTTGATGAGGGGGATGTGTTTATTTTAAACAATACTAAAGTCTTTCCTGCACGCTTATATGGGAATAAAGAAAAAACTGGGGCACAAATTGAAGTTTTTTTATTACGTGAATTAGATGCTGAATCTAGGATCTGGGATGTTTTGGTAGATCCTGCAAGAAAGATTCGCATAGGAAATAAATTATTTTTTACTGATGATGATAGTTTAGTTGCTGAAGTTATTGATAATACAACCTCTAGAGGTAGAACTTTACGATTTTTATTCGACGGTTCTTATGAAGAATTTAGAATAAAATTGAAGGAATTAGGTGAAACACCACTACCAAAATATATTAAACGTAAACCAGATGCGGAAGACATTGAAAGATACCAAACTATATATGCAAAAAATGAGGGAGCAGTAGCGGCTCCTACTGCCGGGTTACACTTTTCTAAACATTTATTAAAACGTTTAGAGATTAAGGGAATTGATTTTGCTGAGATAACCTTACACGTAGGTTTAGGAACTTTCGCTTCAGTAGAGGTTGAAGATCTTTCTAAACACAAAATGGAAAGTGAACAAGTATCAATTTCAGAAAAAACTTGTGAAATTGTAAACCATGCCATTGAAAACAAGCGCAGAGTATGTGCGGTAGGAACAACTTCTATGCGAGCCATTGAAACCTCTGTATCTGCAAATAATCGACTAAATCCGTACGATGGATGGACCAATAAATTTATTTTTCCTCCTTACGATTTTGGAATCGCAAACTGTATGATCACTAACTTTCATACGCCTAAATCTACTTTAATGATGATGATCTCTGCATTTGCAGGTTACGATTTAGTTATGAAAGCTTACAAGGAAGCGGTAAATGAGGGGTATAAATTTTATTCCTATGGAGATGCTATGTTAATTATTTAAATTAAATAGTTATAAAATTTGGATATAAAGAAAAAAGATATTAGAGCCTTAAGTTTAGAAGAACTTAAGGCTTATTTTTCCTCTATTAAAGAACCTGCTTTTAGAGCCATACAGGTTTATGATTGGTTATGGAATAAAAATACACATTCACTTTCTGAAATGACCAATTTATCAAAATCTTTAAGAGAAAAATTGGAAAGCAATTTTATAATTAATTCAGCAAAAGTACATTCATTTCAAAAATCTGTTGACGGGACTATTAAAAATGCTGTAAAACTTTACGATGGCAATATTGTTGAATCGGTTCTAATACCCACTTCTAAGAGAACTACTGCATGTATATCTTCTCAGGTAGGTTGTAGCTTGGATTGTACATTTTGTGCTACTGCTCAACTTGAAAGAATGAGGAATCTAACAGCCTCTGAGATTGTTGATCAAGTAAATTTGATTAACAAACAGAGCAATGAATACCATCATAAACCGCTTTCAAATATAGTTTTTATGGGTATGGGAGAACCTCTTCTAAATTACAATTCCGTCATAAATGCTATTCAAAAAATCACAGATCTAAAAGGACTAGGTATGTCACCAAGACGAATTACTCTTTCAACTTCAGGCATTCCTAAAATGATTGTTAAATTGGCTGATGAAAATTTAAAAATTAAGCTAGCTCTTTCCTTACATTCTGCTATTGAAGAAAAGAGAAATAAGCTAATGCCTTTTAGTTTAAAATTCCCTTTAAAAGATATTTTAGAGTCTTTAAAATATTGGTATGCACAAACAAAAAGTAGAATTACTTTTGAATATATTATTTGGGCAGGCATTAACGATTCAGATGAGGATATAAAAGCATTAGTAATGTTTTGCAAACAAGTGCCTTCTAAAGTAAATTTAATCCAATATAACTCCATTGACGATGGAATATATTCACAGGCAAGTAATCTAGCCGTTGAAAAATATATTCAGCACTTAGAAAAAAATAATATTATTGCTAAAATAAGAAAAAGTCGAGGACAAGATATTGATGCTGCCTGTGGTCAATTAGCAAATAAACATTGATTAGAAAAATTTCCTTAACCTCAAAATAAAATATTTTTGATAATGTATATATGCAAATAAAAGAGTTTTAATTTCCTATGAGTAAAATTAAAATTTGATAACTCTTACCAAAATTTAACTAAAATTAATAGAAATATTTTTTAACTTTTATTTAACGTTTTTCATCTTACTAAAAACAGATAAAACTTATTACTTTTGTAATAAATAGTTGCCTTTCATACAGCAACTTTTTTTTAAAAGAATTATTATAATAATAAAAAAACATTTATGTCATTTAAAGCACGATTAGAAGTTGGAGGTAAAAAGTATAATATTTTAAATATTAATTATTCTTTATCCCAAGAAACTGACCCTACAGGTCGCCCATCCTCACAAACTAGAGGTGGAAGAATTGAAATTACTATAGAATCAACTGGAGATACTGATATTTTTGAGTGGATGACTAATAGTTTTGAAAGAAAAGATGGTTCTGTAATTTTCATAAAAAGAGATTCTGATGCCACTTTAAAACAATTAGATTTCACTGATGGATATGTTGTTAAATATCGTGAAAATTTTGATTCTATTGGAAGAAGCCCATTAAAAGAAACTTTCTTAATATCTGCAAAAACTATTAAAGTAGGAACTGGAGAACATGTTAACGATTGGGTTTAAAACTTATTAAATTTCATCAATTAATAAAATAAAAAAAGGAGCTTGAGGTAAAGCTCCTTTTTTTATTTTATTAAAAATTATATGGCCTTAATTGGACTACTTATAAAACTTTTTACTAACTGTTCCGTTTTAAACTTAGATTTTTCTAGATTATCATTAATTACAAGTGAATCAAAATTTTTCGCATAAAGCAACTCTTCGTCAGCTTTTTGAATTCTTTTCTTTAATGACTCTTCATTTTCAGTATTTCTTAGTCTTAATCGCTCTTCAAGTACTTTTAAGGATGGAGGAGCTATAAATATAGCTAAAGCCTTATTTTTAAACTCATTTTTTAAATTTATTCCTCCTTTAACATCAATGTCAAAAATTACATGTTTCCCTAAACTCCATAATCTTTCAATTTCAGAGTTTAATGTTCCATAAAATTGATTATTATAAACCTCTTCATATTCAATAAATTCATTATTTTCTATTTTACGCTCGAATTCATCTTTAGAAATAAAATAATAATCTTCTCCTTCTTTTTCATTGTCTCTCTTCTCTCTGGTTGTACAAGATACAGAGAAGGAAAGATCTGGAATTATAGATAATAAATATTTTACAATAGTTGTTTTACCAGCACCTGAAGGCGCAGATAAAATTATTAATTTTCCTTCCACTTTTTTCCCTGGTAGCAATTGGGTTAAATCTAAAGCATCATTGCCTGGTTTATGATACACTAACCCCATATCTATAATATATTATTGGTTTGTTCTTTTATTTTTTCAAGCTCATCTTTCATCAAAACTACTAATTTTTGTATTATGGAATGATTGGCTTTAGAACCAATTGTATTAATTTCTCTACCCATTTCTTGAGCTATAAATCCTAACTTTTTACCTATGGGATCTTTTTCATTTAGCATCTCCATAAAATATTTACAGTGCTGCTGTAATCTAACTTTCTCTTCACTAATATCTAATTTTTCAATATAATACACCAACTCCTGATGAAATCTTTGTTCATCATATTGAACTTTTATTTCATCTAACTGTTTAATTAATTTTTGAGTAACTATCTCTATTCTTTCTTTCTCATATTTTTCAATCTCTTTTACAGAATTTAAAATATTGAGAATATAAATATTAAGAATTTCATTTAATGATTGACCTTCTTCTTTTCTAAAATCATCAAGTTTTAATAAAGCAGTCTTTATACTTATTACAACCTGTTCCCATTCATCTTCGGATATTTCTAATTCTTCTCTATTTAAAAACACTTCGGGCATCCTCACAGCCATCTTTAAATATTCTGCTTGGGAAACTTCCATCTGAAGTGTTTCCAGATCTTTTATATAATTTTTTATAGTATTTATATTAAGTTTGGGATTACTATCTTCATCAGCATTTTCAATATTCATGGAAAAATCCACTTTCCCTCTAAAAACATGATCTGCTATAATTTTTCTTATCTCTAGTTCTTTACATTTATATCGAGTAGGTATTTTAACATAAAGATCAAGTGTCTTACTATTAAGTGTCTTAATTTCAGTAGATATTTTACAATTTCCCTCACTAACTTCTGACTTCCCATAGCCAGTCATAGATTTTATCATATTAATTTCTTTAAAATTATAGAAATTTTATTTATACAGTTTTTTTTAATTCAATGATAGTAATTTCTGGCCAAATACCTACTCTACCTGAAAATCCTAAATATCCAAATCCCCTATTTACATATAAATATCTATCCTTTTCCTTATAAAGATCTGCCCATTTAGGATATCTATATTTTACAGGAGACCATTTAGCTATTCCTGGAATTTCAACTCCAAATTGCATACCGTGTGTATGTCCTGATAAGGTTAAATGTATTTTTTTAGAAAATTTTTTCACATGAGCATCAAAATGAGAAGGATCGTGAGACAACAAAATATTAAAATCCCCATCTTTTATATTTTTTGAAGCCATTTCTAAATCTCCATCCTTCGGAAAATTACCTTCTCCCCAGTTTTTTACTCCTATAATATTTATATAACTTTTTCCTTTTTTTATTTGCAATGACTCATTTTTAAGCAATTGCCAATTTATCTCTTCGTGAAACTCTTGTATCTTGTTTATATTTTCCTGTTGCTTTTTAACATTATCTACACCATAAGCATAAATCCCATAGTCATGATTACCAAGTATTGATATTTTCCCGTCTTTAGCTTTAATTTTTTTTAACAACGGCAACCAAGGTTTTAATTCTTCAGCATAGTTATTCACAGAATCTCCAGTGAAGAAAAAAATATCTGGATTTTCTTCATTTAGCATTTGAATTCCTCTTTCAATCTTTTTATAATCTTCAATATTAAAACTTCCCATATGAATATCAGAAAGTTGTGCTACCTTATATCCATCAAATTCTTCTGGCAAATCATCAAAATAAATAATTTTTCTTCTAATTCTATAATCAAATTTACCCCAAATAATTCCCTCTATCACTCCTAAAAAAGGAATGGATGCTATACCCAATCCTATTAAGCTAACTGCTTTTCTTCTTTGAGGTAAATATTTAATACTAGATTGTTCTTTAAAATTCTTAACATTTAAATAAAACTGATTGACTAAAAATTTTAAAATTCTAAAAATGTCTTCAAGGAAAAGTATAAATGCAAAAAGAAGTTTAGGTATATATATAATAATAAATAATCCTATTAAAAATTGTATTTGAAATTTATTATTCCTATTTATCTGATAAAAACTTATTGCAATAACTAGAAAAAGAATGAAAGATATAATTGTACATACATACTGTATTTTTTTATTTTTAAATAAAACTTTTATTCCTTGGTACGAATAATACTCAACTATTAATAAAAAAATAGTTAATACTGCAAGGAAATTTTTCACAATTAATTATTATGGCATTCTATATAGAATTGCATTTATATTCATTCCTGCTCCAACTGAGGCAAATATTACTAAATCTTTTGATTTAAATGTTTGATTCAAAAAATTTCCTTTTGCCATCATATCATACATGGTAGGAATTGTTGCAACCGATGAGTTTCCAAATTTTTGAATGGTCATTGGTGCGATTCCCTCAGGAATAGAACTGATAGGTAATCCATAGAGTCTAAATAATCTTTGCAACATGGCATGATCCATTTTGGCATTTGCTTGATGTAACAATACTTTATTTATATCTGTTATAGTATATCCAGCATCATCAATAACTTTTTTTATTGCTTGAGGAACATATTTTAATGCATACTCATAAATTTTCCTGCCTCTCATTCTTATATTAGCTTTAGAGCCAACGTATTCTGGATTTAGTGATTTATCAGTAGTTAAATAGAATACTTCCTCTCCATTGTCAGATCTTGTATAATGATTTAATATACCTATAGGTTCATCACTTTTTTCTCTCCCTTCTAATACAACGCCAGCGGCTCCATCAGAAAATATCATGCAATTTCTATCAAACGGATCGACACTTCTAGAAAGAGTTTCTGAACCTATGACTAAAATCTTTTTAGCAATGCCTGCTTTTATGAATTGATCTGCTAAAATAACCCCTTCATTCCAACCCGGACATCCAAAAACCATATCGTAGGGTTTGCACTGCGTATTTTTAATTCCTAATTTTTGTTTAGTTAAAGCAGATATAGATGGTGTTATTCTAACTTGTCTCTCATCTGAATCAATATTACCAAAATTATGAGCTACTATTATATAATCCAATTCCTCCTTATCAATCCCCGCATTTTCAATAGCCAACTTCCCAGCTTCTGCAGCTAAATCTGAATTCATTACAGAATCATCTTCTATATAGCGCCTTTCTGTAATCTCAGTAATATCTGCAAATTTTTGAATAATTTCACTGGTTGATTTCACTAAAGGTTCCCTATTTTCATCAAAAAAAGTGATTTGTTCAAAACTACTATTGGGGACAATTTTGTTGGGCAAATAAGATCCTGAGCCTGTTATGATACTTTGTAACATATATTTTTTGCTATTGATTTTATTACTCTTAACTAACAATTTTGCAAATTTATATAATTCTAACTAATTAATCTAAGTTGGATTTTAAAATTTTATTGTAAAGCTATTAATAATAATTTTAATAAATTTATGTTGAATTATTTAAAAGATTTGCTTGGAAAAGGATTAATAAGCTTTACAATATAGAAGATATTTATCTATTGAATCTGAAATTCTTGATTTAAAATATCCCTATTATAGAACTATAACAGTAAATAATTTATAACAAATTATTTGAAATTGATTACTGAAAATTATTTGCTAAAAAACATAATTTTAATAAAAAAAGACCTTTATATTTTAATAAAGGTCTTAATGTTTAAAGCTTTTCTTTTATTTTATTTTCAATTTCTTCTAACAATTCTGGATTGTCTTTTAATAATTGCTTGACCGCATCTCTTCCTTGTCCTAATTTTGTGTCTTGGTAACTAAACCAAGAACCTGATTTTCCGACAATTCCCATTTCAACACCTAAATCTAACACCTCTCCAACTTTAGATATTCCTTCTCCATACATTACATCAAACTCTGCTTGACGAAAAGGTGGAGCAACTTTATTTTTAACTACTTTTACTTTTACTCTGCTCCCTATAGCATTATCTCCATCTTTTATCGGGCTTCCTGACTTACGTATATCCATACGTACAGAGGCATAAAATTTTAAAGCATTTCCTCCCGTTGTAGTTTCTGGATTGCCAAACATTACCCCTATTTTTTCTCTTAACTGATTGATAAATATTACGGTACATTTGGTTTTACTTATAGTTCCGGTAAGTTTTCTTAATGCTTGCGACATTAAACGTGCGTGTAATCCCATTTTAGAGTCCCCCATTTCACCCTCAATTTCTGCTCGTGGCGTTAGGGCTGCAACAGAGTCAACTACCACAATATCTATAGCGCCGGAACGAATTAAATTATCGGCAATTTCCAATGCTTGCTCACCGTCATCGGGCTGGGAAATTATTAATTCGTCTAAATTAACACCGAGTTTTTGTGCATAGGTCGGATCAAAAGCGTGTTCAGCATCTATAAATGCTGCTACTCCTCCTTTTTTTTGTGCTTCTGCTATCGCATGTAAAGTTAGTGTAGTTTTTCCTGAAGATTCAGGTCCAAAAATTTCAATCACTCTCCCCCTTGGATAACCACCAACCCCTAAAGCTAAATCAATTCCAAAGGAACCTGTAGGAATCACATCTACCTCTTCTACGGGTTTATCACCCATACGCATAACAGCTCCTTTGCCATAAGTTTTATCCAATTTGTCTAAAATTAGATTTAGTGCTTTTTTCTTTGCTTCAGAACTATTGTTATCTTTATTTTCTTTTTCTGCCATTTTTATTTTTCTTTTATATAAATTTTTACTTTCCCAGAAGGTTCCATATTTTTCAAAATCATACGTATAAGCTCTGCTTAATTTGCCCTCTTCTTCTAATTTCCAATTTTTTTGCCAAGTTTGATATATACCTTCTCCATCGGGTTTATCTACTGTAAATATTCTGTAATTCTCTTCTAATCAATTGATTTCACCTTCTTCATCTTCGATCATTACATTTACCGTATAATCTCCTTAGTAATTAGAATCATATCCATAATAAATCTCATAAGTAACTCTCTAATTACTTTTACTTCAATTTTTGAAATTGAAATACTACCAATCATGTATATTATTTTATGAATTCAGGATCATTAAAATTATTAGTTCCATTGCTTTCAACAATGGATAAATTCATTTTTTAAATTGCTTTTAATATTTGTTCTGCGTGTTCTTTGGTTTTTACTTTTGTAATCACATCTTTAATTTGTCCTTCTTCATCAATTAAAAAAGTATACCTTAGAATCCCGTCGTACTCTCTACCCATAATTTTTTTCTTTCCCCAAGCCCCAAAAGCTTGTATTATTTTTTTATCTGTATCCGCAATTAAGGGAAATGGAAATGAAAATTTTTCATGAAAAGATTTTTGCTTTTCTACAGGATCTGCACTAATACCAATGATCTCATATCCTTTTGCTTGCAAAGCTTGATAATTATCTCTTAAACTACAGCTTTCGGCCGTACAACCTGGGGTATTGGCTTTTGGATAAAAATAAACTACTAATTTTTTGCCTTGGTAATCTGAATATTTTATCTGCTTCCCTTCTTGATCTATACCTACAAAATCTGGTACTTTATCTCCAATTTCTAACATATGATTAGGTTTACTAATGTTTATATTGTAAATATATTTATAAAAAAAGGAATAATAAAACAATTTCCATTATTCCTTTTTACAATTAAATTTAATATCTAAACGCCAATCCTGCTCCCCATTTCCATTCACTATCGTAATAAGCTGCAATTGAAAAGTTTTTACTAATAATATAGCGAGCTCTGGTTGTAAATCCTAAATGACTATCTAGAGATAAATCTAGCCGAGTTCTTGGTGTTAAAACTATATCTTCTTTTTCTAATTTTATTTTAAATTCTCCGTTAACAGGAGAAACACTCGCATCTAATAGCACTCGCATAGGCAGCAAATATCTAAATCCTATGGCTAAATTGTTGATTGTTTCTTTGTTATACTTTTGTCCAAATATATTTTTTTCTCTACCTGCTGTCGTATATGAAAAGGAATATCCTATATAAGGCATAAACCATTGCATTTTACCTATGTAACGACCTACTCTCGCTTCCACTTCATAACCAGGATTGTCCTTATATGCCAATTTCCACTCTGCCTGTAAAAGTGCCCATCGGCTATTTTCAATTCTTAATTTCCCCGTATTTCCTTTATTACTTATTTCATTCATTACAGCCAATCGTTCCATATTTCCCATCATTTTAGAAAACATTTTCCAATCGTGTTCTCCTCCATGTGAACGTGAAACTTGTGTTGAATCTTGAGTGCTAAATACTCTTCCCATTCCAGACATCATATGATATAGAATGTGACAATGAAAAATCCAATCTCCTGTTTCGTCTGCTTCAAATTCAATCACGTTTTTTTCCATTGGCATAATATCCATAGTATGTTTTAAAGGGGAATATTCTCCCTGACCGTTTAATATTCTAAAGAAATGTCCATGTAAATGCAAAGGATGTCTCATCATTGAGTTGTTAACAAAGGTGATTCTTAATTTTTCTCCTTTTTTTACAACAATTTTATCCGTTTCTGATAAATTTCTATTATTAAAAGACCAAACGTATCTTTCCATATTTCCATTTAATTCTAAATACATTTCTCTTACAGGTCCTTCTTTTAAATTAGTGGGTTCTGTAGATTTTAGCATAGAATAATTTAAGGTTACAGGATTTTGTGAATTATTTTTTTCCAACTTATCGATCGACATTGAATGAGATATATGTTCATGTTCAGTCATTGTAGTTATTGAACTATACTGTCCTTGATCTTTAGGCGATTGTTCTTCGAAATCTTTTTTCATATGCATATGCGATTGATGATCATGCTGACCATTGTGTGATGATTCTGGCATATTCATATGGCTTGAATGGTCTTCTTCTTTATGCATATCTTGGTTTTCTTTAGAAACTTCTTTCTCTTTCATATGCATGGAAGGATCGTGATGTTTTAAATTTTGTATTTCCGGATACATAACTTGATTCATATCCATCGTTTGGTAACTCATTTTCATCCCCATATTATCTAAGTTTCCATTCATCTTCATCATATCATTCATCATTTTCATTCCTTCAAAGTATTTTAGTGGCTCTAATCTTTTCATACTTTGTTTATGATTTCCATTTCCTATCCATAAAGAAGCTGTGCGAATTCTATCTTCGGTGGTCGCTAATAATTCATAGGAAGTATCTACCTCTGGTATTTCTATAATTACATCGTAAGTTTCTCCATTTCCAATTATAAACCGATCCACTTCAACTGGATGCACATCTTTACCATCTGCGGCAATTACCTGCATTTTTCCTCCGGAATACTGAACCCAAAAATACGAGGAAGAACCTCCGTTAATAATTCTTAATTTTACTTTATTCCCCTTGTATTCTTTAAAGAAGTCCTCTTCTTTTCCATTAATATGTACTTGATCGTAATAAACATCACTAACATCCATGGCAGTCATCCTTTTCCATTCATTTTTAAGCTTGGTGCCTAAATATCCTTGTGCTATGGCTTCTGAATAACTTTGGGTTACTCCTTTTTGTACCTTATTTTTTTGTATGGCTGCCCAATCATCATGAAAATATAATCTTCTTAAAACTCCTTTCGATCGAGAATTTGTCCAATCGCTTAAAAGTACTGTATATTCTGGAAGGTTGTCTATTTTGTCTTTTTTATCTATAATAAAGGCTCCGTATAAACCGTCTTGTTCTTGTAAGCCGGTATGTGAATGATACCAATAAGTTCCATTTTGTATGATTGGAAATTTATACACCATGGTTTCTCCTGCTTTTATAGGCGGTGAGGTAAGATGATCTACTCCGTCATACTGATTGGGTAATAACAACCCGTGCCAGTGCATAAGGGTTTCTTTATTTTTTAGTTTATTATGTACAGATATTACTGCTGTATCTCCTTCCGTAAAATGAAGAGTAGGCATAGGTATTTGTCCATTCACCGCTAGGGCTTTTTTCTTTTTACCACCAATATGGGTAATTGTATCTGTTACATACAAATCATACTTAACTATTTTTTGTGCTTTTATATTGGTAATACTAATTAATATAAAATTAATTAGTACTAATTTTTCTATTATTTTCATCCATTAATTCTTAAAGATTTTTTAAAAAAGTATACATTCCAATAATTCAGATCATTGGAATTCTTTATAAGTTTACTATTAGTTAAAGAATTAAATGAATTGAGGTGGCACCCAATTTACTGAGGTATACGATTGATACGTAAAGAAAGTATTAAACTTTATTAAGGGTAGATACGTCTTATTTAAATTATATTTTTCTATACTAGGCTCGTTGAAAAACAATTGTAATTTTATAAAAGAGGGTGCACATAAAATATCACAACAATTTTTTTTATTCTTTGTTTCTTTGCAATTCTGTTTATTATGATGATTGCACTTATCTCTACAACAACTATGAGTTTTGGAATTATTACTAAAGTTTTTATTTAGCCCATGAATTCCATGGGCTAATAAGTGAGGTGTTTGAAATAATACCCCTATAGTGATAAGAATTACGATAATTTTTTTCCCAATCATACGTATAAACAAAGATACAAAAAATTAAATTTTTAATTATATCAATAGTTCGTCATAATTCTTTACAACTTTATATCCTTTACCTCTAAAATATTGTTCTGAATTATCTGTTTTTTCAGCCATTATAAAATCTCCTCCCCAAGCCCCTAAACTTTTTATGAAACCTGGATAATCTGAAAATAATTTCTCTTTTATTGTAGGTATTTCGATGAATTTTGAAATATAGTTTTCGTGCTGGATTATTTGATAGGCAAATTCTTCAAACGTAATTTTAGAAGTAATTATTTGTTCTGTAATCTCTGAAATTGCCTCCACCAATGCTTGAGATTTTTCTTTTTGTCTGTAATGTTGAATTCCTTCTCTTGAGTTTTGCTTGTTATTAAGATATACAAAAATAATTCTATCTGATATTTCTGAAGGGAAATAAACATCCCTTACCATAGGTTCTTTTTCTTTTTGCAACCTATAGGTAATTGGGTTTTCAGCATTTGCGCATGCAATATCATAGCCACTACCTCCAAAAGTCTGGGATAAAAGTTTATACGGATCCACTTTTGTCCATTTAGCAATATTATTAATTAGCGTTGAGCTTGTGCCTAATCCCCAATTTTCAGGAAATTCTAAATGTGTTTCACATTCAAAACTAGAGTTTTCTTGAAAAGTTTTAGAACCTAATTTTTTTACTTCAAGAAAAATTTTCAATAATTTTAAAGCTATATCTGGTTGATTCGTCTTTACAACTTGTTCTGTATATATATCCAAAATGCAGTTAAACCATAGCTCTCCATTATGCTTATAGGCTAGCCAAGTTATTTGGTTATTTCCTTTAGTAACTGGATGTATCTGTAGTGTTTGCCCAACTTGCGTTGGAACTGCTAGAGCTAAAGCACCGTCTAAAACAGCGTACTCACCGGTTAATAATAATTTCCCTCTACTCTTAAATGTTTTTATCGAATCCAAATTTTAATGAATTAATTATTTAATCTATATATTTTTATAACTATTATAACTGTTATTTTTAAGCGCACAATTTTACCAATAAATATGTATTAATGAATTGTACTGAAACTGAAAAAATAGTCTTTGAATTACTTATTACAAATATTTACTAAAAGAATCATCTAAAATTTTTGGTATACTCACTTTTCCTTTAACTACAGATACCACTTCTGCTCTGGCTTCTGAACAAAGTTTTAAATCTGATTTTCTAATAATTTTCTGATTAAAAAAATATCGGATTCCTTGTTTCTCTAAAGATTCAATGGTGCATATAAATTGATTTCCTCCTTGTAATGAAGTTATATACTTCACAAATATGCTTATTAATACTAAGTCTGTACCTTGGGTATGAAGCTCATAGAAATTTAAACCTTCTTTTTCTAAGAATTCATGTCGTGCTACTTCGTAATAATGTTGATAATTTGCATTGTTTACAATTCCTTGCGCATCACATTCATAATCTCTTACCTTCATTTCTAGTTGGAATATTGAACTATTCATTATTATTATTATTATTATTATTTTTTTTTTTTTAAATTTGTTTTTAAGTAAATAGGTACCAAAGAATTCCTATGTTTAAACGAAAATCTGTATATGGGTTTAAAGGGGTACTATAAAAGTCATACCCAGATAGGCTCGAATTAAAATGTTGCGCTTCAATAATAAACAACATTCTTTTTACTTTAAAGTGTATAAATAGATCCAGTAAAGGGTATTCTCCGATTCTATAATTTTCTGTTTCTGATTGTAATTTAAATTCATTGGTTACAGGAAAAAACATTCTAGATTTAAATTTTGAAAAGTAATAAGCATTCATTCCTGCTTGAACCTCCGCTTTTTCTTTAAAAATTTTGGACTGGTAATAGAGAGTTGCTCTTCCTATAAATTCAGGCAAGGGCAATATTTCTTTATTTCTAGTGACATTTTGATAAGCTAAAGCGGTTTCTAAATGAAATTTTTTATACTGAAAAGAATTTTTTAACCCTATTTGTGCTAGGTTAACAGAAGTACCGGACTGCTTAGGAGCATATTCATCATCTAAATACGTATAATTGTCTATGTTAAAAAACTGAACTGTAAATCTTGTATTAAATGGCTTCATTCTTAAAGCTCCCCCCATCTGTATAGTTGTTTCATTTTCTGGGTTTTCTATAAAATAGTTAAATTGTTTATAAAAACTTTGATTGTATAATACATTTATGGATGGAATTTGTGATTTAACCCCCAAATTAGCTTCTATAAAATATCCTTTAAATGGTTGTAAGGTTAATCTATTATCGATATAGTATGAGTTGTTAAATTGATTTCCGGTTAGGGCTTCTCCTTGAGAAGTTAAAACGATACCCTTATTCCAATTAAAGGTTAAATTTCCAGCTACTCCAATTCTATCATCCTTAATCTTTTCAGGAATAGTTGTTGTTGCTGGATCCATTAAACGATCAAAATTAAACTCTAAATGCTCATATTTTACTCCCGCTTCTAAATACAATCGATCGCTTAAATCTAAGACTGCCATCGTTTGATTTGAAAATTTTCTAAATTCTTTAGTGTTATAATGTTCTACTAGATTACTGCCTCCATACATATTTTCTACTGATGAATAATATGTATTTAATGTTTTTAGTTCTTCATAGGTATAATGCATGGTCTCATATGAAAAAATATTTTTAATTGAGGCCACGTAGGTATTTTCTTTTGACGGCACAAGTCCGAATTGTTGGGCTAAATAAAATCTTCTTTGCTCATATTTAGAGTATGCATCTGTTAAATTCACTTGTAATCGATTTCTACTTGTAAATCTAGAATCTCCATCTTCAAAATTTTTAGGATTTTGTATACCTCCATTTTCTTCGTTATTAGCGTTTGTTATTAAATAATGTGCCCAAAACTTATATCTTAGATTTTTAGTATGATAATTTGTTGTAACTAAAAAAGTATTGTTGGAGGCTAATTGGTCTAAATACTTACCCTCTGACCGAAGTCCTTTATATTGTATGGAATAGTTAAATTGTGAATTTATATTATGTGTAAACATGGTGGATAATGAATGTCCTTGTTTGTACCCGTTGTTATATTGAAATTCTGTCATTGGGGTTTTAACATCGTAATATCTAACCTGGTCAACATCTAATAGATTGTATGATTTCCCTTGGGGTATAAGTGAAATGGAAGAATTAATCTTTGTGTTGTATAATAAGGGATTAAATGCTTCTCCTATATTAGAAAAGGGAATGGTTCCAAAATCATCTTTATGATTATACATTCTATTTTTATAATACTTATCTATAGTTAAAACTGTATCAAATATAGATTTAGGAGTATCCTCTGTCCAGTATTGATAGGAATATATAGTTGGGTTTAAATTTTTAAGTGTATCAATTTTCGCTGGATCTGAACTTTTATTTATTGAAATATCTATTGCCTGTTCTTCTCTTTGAGAATATATTAAACTCGTTATCAGCAAACTTGCTACTAGTAATAATAATTTTATTTTTATCATTTATGGGTATATGCTCTTTGCAAATATAAAAATAAAAGGCTGGCAACTAAGCCAGCTAAAACTATCGATCGTATTTAATTATTAAAAATAAATTTTAGTTCTTTTATTGCACAATTATTTTCTTTGTTTCATTGTTTTTTCCATCGTTTATTCTAACAAAATAAATTCCAGAAGATAAACTCGATGTATCAATTTTATTTTCGCCCTCAATTAAAGTTCCTGTTAAATATAAGTTGCCTGATGTACCGTAAACTTTATACGTTGAATTTTTCATTACATATATGTAAACATAGTCCTTAGATGGTATAGGATAAACCTTAGTTTCTTGCAATTTAAATTCTTCTTCTACTGTTTCTACTGTTTCCATTGACGGCCCGGTAACAATTAATGTATAATCTTGACTATTATTAGTTAAATTTCCTTTATGAGAAATGGTTATTAAGTACTCTCCATTGGGATTTGGAATATCAATTCTTTCAAAATTATCTACATCATTAGTCCCATCATTTTTTGCAGGTAAACTGGGTTGAAACTTATTAAGCCTCCAAGGATAATAAGTTACTATTACTTGACCTTCATTATTTATTTGTGTGACTTTTATATCTAAATCATTGACTAAATTTACCTGATCTGGATCTTTTACTCCTGCTATAAATTTCCCTGTAGACAATCCTAAAATATCTCCATTATAATTTTTATTTTCAGGATCAGTCCATGAAATGGAAATTTGTAATGGAATTGCTCCGGAAGCTTTTATTTTTTTTATATATGTAGATCTATTATTTAGTTGGTTTTCTTCTAAAATTGATTTTTTGTTTTTATCGGTTATTATTTGTGCAGCAGCACCTATATCTGCCAATCCCCAACCATAAATATAATCGGGACCATCATAAGATCCTGCTTCTTTAGCACTGTGTTGCAATAGACCCCTTATAGAAGCTGATGTCAAATATTTAGAATTCAATTTATGATTATATTGTTGAAGTAGTAGTATGGAACCTGTAATTGATGGAGTTGCCATTGATGTTCCATTTAAAAAGATGTAACTATTATCGGATAAGTTTCCTGTGGAATAAACGGAAACTCCTTTGGCTACTATATTGGGTTTTATACGTCCATCATCGGTTGGACCAAAATTGCTAAAAGTAGAGATCTTTACATTTTTTGGATCGTTGTAATTGATTATTTCTTCTACTGCACCAATGGTTAACACATTTTTTGCAACTCCGTAATTTAAAATTAGTTCGTATCCATCTTTTTCAGGATTAATTTTTAAATAGTTTTCTCGGTCATTACCAGCTGCAATGACCATTTGATAATATTTGTTTAAATACGCCAACTGATCTAACTTATAACTCGTAAAATCATATGCTCCAAAAACCCAAGAGTTTAATTCAAATACTGGTCTACCCTTAGCATTTAATGCCGAAATTCCGTAGGAATGATTGGATACTAGATAACCTTTTTGTGCAAACTCTGTCATTTCAGACAAATCATTTGAATAATCAAAACTTTTAACGTGCGCATTGGGAGCCATACCTTTGGAATATCCTTGAGGTAAATTATCAGCAGCTGGTGAATACCCTCCGCCTATAATTGTCCCTGTAACATGAGTTGAATGTTTTGAAACTTTTTGGACATTATCGCTTCCCTTTTCAATTCTTACTTCACCCTGTGCATTTTTAAAGTCTTGATGTGTTGTTCTCGGTAAAGCTTCGTCCCACACCCCAGCATACATATTCTTACCATCCACCGCTAATTCACTAATAAGTGTTCTTTCATTAATTGTCTTTGCAGATCCTTCGTTAAATGTTTTTAAATAAATAATTTCTCCATTGTCATTAATAGATATTGGTAACCCAGTTTCTTCTAATGAGTCTGACATCACTCTACGTGAATTTTTGTTTAAATATTTATCTAGTATTTCTTGTCTAATTTGTTCCTTTCTTTTCAGTTCACTTTTAACCTTTTCAATTTCTTTTTGGTCGTAAGAATTAGTTATACTCGACCTATCTTTTTCTGTCTGAGAAAAAGAATATGTATAAACGAAAAGCAATGTAAATAGTAATATGTATTTATTCATGAACTATTTGGGTTAATTAATTATTAAACAAAAGTAATGAAATTCTATTTTATATGATTAATATCCAGGATATTGTTTAATATTAGGGTTCGTTTGAATCTCTATCTGTGGTAAAGGATATACGAATAATTTATCTGAAGCTGAAACTTCACAGTTCAATTTACAATTTGTTTTTTTTACAATTGGTAATCTATTTCTTTTCAAATCAAAAAATTGATGTCCTTCTCCTACAAATTCTAATCTTCTTTCTTTTAGAATATCTTTAAGTAATTGGTTATCTTTACTGTTGTATTGGTAATCCCCTCTAGTTGAGACAAAACTATTCAATTGTTTTAAAGCTTCTTCTTGGTTTCCTAAGTGGTAAAGCGCTTCTATTTTGTTTAATTTTGATTCCGACATTCTTAAAATTTTAACATTTGAATCAAGGTTCATTGTTACTGGATATTTTAATGTATAATATCCTTCCTCTCCCGTTGGATTATTTCCTTTGTTAGTAACATCTAGTTTTAATAAATTCTTTCTTATGTCTGAATCTTCGTATAAATTATACAAGTCTTTTCGAAACTCATTTTGAAAATAAGTTCCTGTAATGGAGTAAAAACTTGATAAACTATTGATTCCTAATGAGTTTGATTGATTATAGCCAATCTCGAAAACTGTTTCTGGTGCTGAGTTTAATGAAAAATAATCCACATAATTTTCTTTTTGGATAAAGTCAAAACTCCCTCCTGATTGAGATTCTACTTGTTGTGCATATTCATATGCAAGAGCCCACTTCTGTTGATATAAATAAACCCTTGAAAGCAATAACTTTACTGCTGTAGGGCCTAAGTGCGTTTTTGTTGAGGATTCGCTTTGAAAAAGTTCTAATGATTGTAATAAATCGTTTTCTATTTGAGTATAAACCTCAGGTATTGTGGCTCTAGAGTGCTTTATCTGAGGATTATAGCTTTTATTATATATAGGCATTCCAAACTCTTGATTGTATCCTAAAGCTACACTTGGTGAATAAATATTAACTATAAAAAACATAGCTAAAGCTCTGGCTGCATAAGCTTCTGCCTTGGCTTGTTTAATTTCATCATTTAGTGATATTGGTGCATTTATTACAGTAGATGCTAATGCATAGGCATCGTAAAGCCTATTTAAGGGTGGTCCTTCTCCTTCAATACCATCAAAATTTAATTCTGGGTTGTAGGACATATTGTTTAAATTTAAGAATCGTCCCGTATTTGATGTGTTTACAAATGAATTATCTGAGATAAGATCTCCCAATAAAACAACATTACATCCTAGTCCACCTGGACGCGCTAGATAATAATATATTCCATTTTTAGCATTTATTAATCCTTCTTCCGTTTTTATAATTACATCTAATGGAACTTCAGTGCTAGGTTCTGTATTCAGTTTGTCTTCTGAACAACTCATTAAAACAAGAAAAAAAGAAATAAAGATTATTTTTACCTTCATATTTAAAAATTTACTGATATCCCAAATGAATAAATTTTCATTATTGGTGATGTAAAATCATAATAACCTCTACCATAAAAATCTGGGTATCCTTCATTTAATGCACCTGTTGAATAAATATCTGGATCTGATTTAAGTTTTTTATCAAATGCCCATGTGAATAAATTGGTTCCCCTAATAAATAATGTTATGGATTCAACTCCTATAGTTTTTATTATATTTTGTGTAAATGTATAAGATAATTTAACTTCTTTTAACCTTATATGATCTGCTCTTCGTAGAAATCTTGAAGACATTGAATTGGTTGATGTAAGATCACCTATTTGTAAAGGATTTTCAGCATTTGGATTTTGTGGAGTCCAACTATCTAATAAATCACTTTCTTGATTTCTATTTCCTGCATAGGCTCCATCGCTCATCCATACATTAGTAAATGCATCCATAACTTTATAATCGAACGAACCTGTTAAAAGAATTGAGAAAGTAAATCCTTTATAAGATAATTGATTATATAATGAGGCTTGCCAAATAGGTAAAGCTGTAGAGCCTTGAAATTCTTTTTTTGCAATAGATTTATCTGTAGTCACTAATTTACCTTTACTATCATAATATAGTTTACCATCATTTACAAAGGCTTGCTCACTAGCTGTCAATTTCCCCTCTTTAAACCTAGTTTCTAATTCTATATCATTCACATACCACATTCCGTATCCTGTGTTTGAATCAACTCCTGCCCATGTCCATGTATAGTATTCACCGGCTTGTTTTCCTACTTTTAATGCTTTTGAATAACCTTCAAGATTTATACCGTCTGAAGTTTCTATATTTAATCTTAAAATTTTAGATTTATTGTATGAAGCTGAAGCTTCAATATTCCAAATGAGTTTATTTTTATTTATTACTTCTGATTTTAAAACTAATTCAAAACCTCTATTTCTAATACTTCCTACATTAGCATAGTAAGCATTTGCTCCTCCTACAGTATACGGTAATGGAACAATGGATATTAAATCATTAGTTTTTTTATTGTAATAATCAAATGAACCTGTTATTTTATTGTTAAAAATTCCAAAATATAAACCTATTCCTAACTGATGAGATTCCTCCCATTTTAAATTATCATTGCCGGCTGATTGAAAATATAAAGCTGATTCTCCTGATCCGTAACTTTCTGCTTTTAATAGAGTTTTATAATAATATAATTTACCCCATTCCGTCATAGGTGTATTACCTGCGATACCATAATTTAAGCGAAGTTTTAAATCATTAATTTTAGTTTTTTCAACATTTATAAAATTTTCATTACTTAGATTCCATACAAATCCTGTATCCCAAAAATTACCCCATTTATTATTTTTTCCAAATGTAGAATTCCCGTCTCTTCTTATACCTGCTATAAATGTGTATTTTTTATCAATGGTATAATTAATTCTTCCAATGTAAGAAATTTGTCTCCACGTCTCATCACTACCTAAAGATTGTAGTATATTAGTACCGTTTGACAAATTTGGCTTTGAATATTCAGGATAATCAAATTTTGAAGTATATTGATCATCTCTTTTATGTTCTTCAAAACTAATTCCAAGATCTACAGATAAATCGTGTTTATCAAATAGATACTTTTTATAATTCATAAAATTTGTCCAAGAATAATCAATGACTCTATTTTTATTTTGTTGGAATAATCCGTTTCTCGATTTACCATTCCCTGAATTTTGATTCCACCATGATTTTTCTAATAGGTTTTGATATTGCATACCAAAATCTGATGTTATTTTAATTTCTTTGTTTAATTTATACATAACACTCATTGAACTTCTCCATGTTGTATTATCACCTTCTAAATAATCTGAATTTAATAATTCTACTGGGTTATACCATTGATTCCCTCCTAGATTTTGTATATTGAATGATCCATCCGGGTTATAAACAGGATAAATTGGAAGCAAAGTCCAACTTGAACTCCAAGGACTCGAGAAAGATCCCCCTTGTGTATAGGTATGGGTATTTAGATTCGTAATACTTCCATTAAAATTTAAATTAATTTTCTCTGTCAACCGATAACCCAAACCCAGATTAAATGAATATCTTTGAAATGTGCTACCTTTTACTAAAGGCTCATTGTTATAATATGATCCTCCTAAATAAAATAAAAAATTTTTTTCTCCTCCAGTGATATTAAGTGAGTATTGTTTTACAACAGATTTATTTCTTTGAACTTCTTTCATCCAATTGGTACTTGTTTCTCCGTCCCACCCATTTTTTTTCATGTTTTCTATAAATTGTTGTTTATAGCTTGCTAAATTTAAGAATGCGTCTGTTCTACCTCCTATATATTCTTTACCTGCATAAACCATAGCCCCCCAATCCATATATTGTTCAGAGTTCATCCATTGGTGTTTATCAAAAGCAATATCTTGAAAACCTATTTCTGAAATAAAATTAAATTTTGTTTTTTGATTGTACTTTCCTTTTTTTGTTTTTATTAAGATAACTCCATTAGCACCTGCTGCCCCATACATTGATGCAGCTGCAATATCCTTTAAAACAACTATACTTTCTATTGAATTAGGATTTAAATTTGAAATTGGACTAAAAGAAGAATAGCTATCTAACAATGAAGAAGAATCTAATCCTTTTCCTATAGGCACTCCATCAATTACATACAAAGGGTTTGAAGACCCCGTAAACGAGCTCACTCCTCTAATTATTACACTTGTTGCAGATCCGGGTTGCCCTCCACTACCACTATAGCTAACTCCCGGTATTACCCCAAGCTTATCGTCTATAGAAGCTTGAGGCATTGATTCTAATTCATTATCCCTAATTATTGAATAGGCTCCTTTATATGGTGTATTAATAAAACCTAAGACTACTATCTTATCAAGTTTTGTACGCTCTAAACTTATATTTATTAGAGTATCTGTTTCTTGTAAGATAATTTGTTTTATTCCTCTTGCTATGACAAGCGTATCACCTTTATCTGAATTAGTAAAGGAAAAGTAACCATGATTGTCTGTTTGGGTTATTTGATTTTTATTTAATAATTCAACTTCAACATTTTTAGCAAAACTATCATCCTCCCATTTTATAATACCTTTAATTTGCCCAAATACCGATTGATATAATAATAAACACAAAACTAAAATTATCTTATTATAGGCTTTTATCATGCATGAATACAGATTAAATAATTGAGATTAAAACATTATCTATTTTATTTAAAAATAAAGATTATTGACAAATGTAAAATAAAAAAGCTATATGAAAATTCATATAGCCTTTATTTATTTTTAAAATTATTTTAAATTTTTAATTTCTTTTTTACTTCAATTTCCTCAAACACTTCTAACAAATCTCCTATTTGAATATCGTTATAGTTTTTAATATTTAATCCACATTCATATCCTTTTGTAACTTCCTTGACATCATCTTTAAATCTTTTCAAACTTTCTAATTCTCCTGTATGTATAACGATTCCTTCTCTAATTATTCTTATTTTGGATCCTCTGTTTATTTTACCATCCAATACCATACATCCGGCAATTGTACCCACTTTTGATATTTTAAAGGTTTCTCTAATTTCTACATTACCAATAATTTGCTCTTTTATCTCTGGGGAAAGCATTCCTTCCATCGCTTCTTTAATATCATTGATTACATCGTAGATAATCGAGTATGATCTGATTTCAATTTCTTCTTTTTCAGCTAAATCTCTTGCACTAATATTAGGGCGAACATTAAATCCTATTAAAATAGCATCTGAAGCAGCAGCTAGTAGAACATCTGATTCTGTAATTTGTCCAACCGCTTTATGAATTATATTGATTTGAATTTGATCATTAGATAATTTTTGTAATGAGTCTGTCAATGCTTCTACGGATCCATCAACATCTCCTTTTAAAATAATGTTTAATTCTTTAAAATCACCTAATGCAATTCTTCGACCTATTTCATCTAGAGTTATATGTTTTTGAGTTCTGATCGATTGCTCTCTCATCAACTGTTCACGCTTATTGGCTATTTGTTTCGCTTCTCTCTCATCTTCAAATACTTTAAATTTATCTCCAGCAGTAGGTGCTCCATCCAAACCTAATATCGTTACAGGGGTAGACGGTCCTGCTTCTTTCATAGGTTTTCCTCTTTCGTCAAGCATTGCTCTTACCTTACCATGATTTTTTCCAGCCAATAAATAATCTCCTACACGTAATGTTCCTTTTTGAACTAAAATGGTTGATACATATCCTCTTCCTTTATCTAGAGCTGCCTCTATAACAACACCATTTGCTACTCGATTTGGGTTAGCCTTTAAATCTAATATTTCAGCTTCTAATAAAACTTTTTCTAGTAATACATCTACATTATTACCAAATTTAGCAGATATTTCCTGAGACTGAATATTACCTCCCCAATCCTCAACTAAGAGATTCATTTGAGATAACTCTTCTTTAATCTTATCTGGATTGGAATTAGGTTTATCTATTTTATTAATAGCAAATATCATAGGAACTCCTGCTGCTTGTGCATGACTTATGGCTTCTTTAGTTTGGGGCATTACATTATCATCTGCTGCTACAACAATAATTGCTAGATCTGTTACTTGAGCCCCACGAGCCCTCATCGCAGTAAATGCCTCATGCCCTGGTGTATCTAAAAATGTTATTTTTTCTCCGTTGGCTAATTTTACATTATAGGCGCCGATATGTTGAGTTATTCCTCCAGATTCACCTGCTATAACATTAGTTTTTCTTATATAGTCTAGCAATGATGTTTTCCCATGATCCACATGCCCCATTACAGTTACAATAGGTGCTCTTGCCTCTAATGTTTCTTCTAAATCTATCTCTTCTTCTACAGCTGCAGCGTCAATTTCTGTATCAGTAAATTCAATTTTATAACCGAATTCATCTGCAACCAAAACTAAAGTATCTGCATCTAATCTTTGATTCATAGTTACCATAACCCCCAAAGAAAAGCATGCAGAAATAACTTCTGTGGGAGATACATTCATTAAACTAGCTAATTCATTAACAGTTATAAACTCCGTAACTTTTAAAGTGTTATCTCTTTGTTCTTTCTCCTGCAATTCTGCTTCATACTCTCTTCTTTGAATTCTTTTATCTCTTCTAAATTTAGAGCTTTTAGACTTACCTCCTTTAGATGTTAATTTTTCAAGAGTTTCTTTGATTTGATTTTTAACTTGCTCATCTGTTAATTCAACAGGGCGAGTGTTTACATTTCTGTTACCAAACTTTTTATTCTGACCATTATTAACAATGGGTTTTCTATTATTAAAGCTTTTATTTTTATCCTGAGAGGCGGCTTTTTTATCTGTATTTATTGTTTTAGCAATGGCATTAACATCAACCTTTGAGTCTTTAACTATTCTTTTTCTTTTCTTCTTATCAGCATTATTATCCTTAGATACAGAGGCCTTCTTAGGTTTTTGAAATTGACTCAAATCTATAATTTGACCAGTCATCTTGGGCCCGTCTAATTTTTGATATTGTGTTTCTAATTTTTCAGGCTCGTCAGTCTCCTCTTTTTTTTCTACTACTACTTCTTCTTTGGGAACTATGATCTCTTTTTTTTCTTCGATTTTATCTACCTTTTCAAGCTTTTCAGCTTTAGCTTCTTTTTCTTTTGCTTTTTTGACAGGATATGTAGATTCTTGTGCCTTTTTTAAATCGTCAACAGATAGTTTTCCTATTATTTTAATTCCTTTACTTTTAGCTTTTTCCTCTACAACTTCAGATTCCTGATTTGAACTATCCTGATTAGCTTCATTAGTGTGATTTTTTTCACTTGTCTCTTCTACAGGCTTACTATATTTTGTCCTTTGTCCTTCTAAATCTATTTTACCTAAAGTTTTTGGTTTGGATATTTCTTTTGCCTTTCCTTTTACTACTTCAGTAACTACAGGCTTCTCTTCCTTTTTTTTCTCAGGAATTTTATTTATGACCACATCTAAAGACGCATCTTTTTTAAGTTTATCTTCCGAAAACTCAGTTACTAATAATTGATGCGCTTTTTGATCTAACTTTACATTAGGGTTCCTCTCAATCTCAACACTTTGGGATGATAAATATTCCACTGCTCTGTCAAGAGAGATATTAAGGTCTTTTAATACTTTACTTAATCGAATACCCGACATATTAATATTTTGTTCTTATTCTTTTTTACAAATATGATAATTTAATTGCAAAATCATACTATGATTATTTTGCAAATTCTTCTTTTAAAATGCGAACTACATCTAAAATAGTTTCTTCCTCTAAATCCGTTATTTTTAAAAGATCTTCCAAATCTTTTTCTAAAACAGACCTTGCTGTATCTAAGCCGATCTTTCTTAGTTCATCAATCACCCAAGAATCAATTTCATCTGAAAACTCTACTAGTTCAATATCTTCTTCAGGTTCATCTCTGCGTACATCTATTTCATATCCTGTGAGCCAACTTGCTAACTTTATATTTTGCCCCCCCTTTCCTATTGCTTTTGAAACTTCTTCTGATCTTAAATATACAACAACATTTTTATTTTCTTCATCAATATCCATAGAAGAAATTTTAGCAGGACTTAATGCTCTTTGTATAAATAACTGCTGATTGGTTGTATAATTTATTACATCTATATTCTCATTTTTCAATTCTCTCACTACGGAGTGTATTCTAGAGCCTTTCATCCCTACACATGCTCCCACCGGATCTATTCTGTCATCGTAAGATTCAACTGCAATTTTTGCTTTTTCTCCTGGTATTCTAACCGTTTTTTTGATAGTTATTAATCCATCATAAATTTCTGGTATTTCAAACTCAAACAATTTTTCCAAAAATTTAGGGGAGGTTCTTGAAAGAACTATTTGTGGCTTTCCTCCTTTCAAACCAACCTCTTGAACTACTGCACGAACAGTTTCTCCTTTTCTAAAAAAGTCAGAAGGAATTTGATTTTCTTTTGGCAAAATCATGTCATTTTGATCTTCATCCATTAAAATAACTTGTCTATGACGTATATGATGTACTTCTCCACTGACAATTTCTCCCTCTATAGATCTAAATTTTTCATATAAATTGGAATTATCGTATTCGGCTATTTTCGTGTTTAAAACTTGTTTGAAAGCTAAAATATTTCTTCTTCCTAGCTCATTTAGCTCTATCTTTTGTGTATATTCTTCACCAACCTCAAAGCTTGGATCTATTTTTCTAACTTCGCTGATTTCGATCTCTAATAAATCATCTTCAGACATTTCATCCTCAACAATTTTCCTATTCAAGTATATCTCTAAATCTCCTTTATCTGGATTTACAATAACATCAAAATGCTCGTCAGAACCATACCTTTTTCTTAAAACGGTTTTCATTGATTCTTCAACAATAGCCATTAAAGTAATTCTATCTATATTTTTTTCGTCTTTAAAATCCCCAAACGATTCTATTAACTCTATACTATCCATTAGTCCTACTTATTTAAATTTTTATATTTATTGTTGCTTTTTGTATATTTTGGATCTCTATTTCTTCCCTTAACTCTACTGTTACTTTCCCCTTTCCTTTTTCTTTAGGTATTCTTTCTTTCCAAGTTAAAGTTATTTTATCATCCTTTACTTGTTCTAAAACCCCATTTATTTCTTTACCACCTTCTAAAAATACTTTGAGCTCTCTGCCTAAATTTTTTTTATATTGTCTAGGAAGTATAAGTGGATTAGTTACCCCTGCTGAATAGACAGACAAAGCAAAATCTTCTTCCTCTCTATCTAAATTATTTTCAATTGCTCTACTGCATTGCAAACAATCTTGAATTGAAATCCCTTCATCTCCATCTATTATAACTTCAATCTTATTATCCGCTGATATTTTACATGAAATTAAAAAAATATCCGTTCTTTCCTGCAGGAATTTTTCAATTAATGATTCAACCTTATCTTTTAAGAACATATACTAGCATATTATGACATTCATAAAATTTTAAAAATTTTTTTTAAAAAAAACACAAAAAAAGCCTTATGTAAATAGGCTTTTCTATTTTTTTAAATCCCAAAAACTGTACAAATATACTATTTTTTTATTTAAATTGTAATTATCCTTACATTCAAAACCTCAAATATTTTATAGTTATTTATTTTAACTACAATTGAATAATAAATTCCACATAAAATAGTATCTTAATAAATGCATCTATATATTAAAGTTAATGAATTACTAAATCTTCTTATATTTGAAAAAGTATATAAAATATTCTCTTTATATGATTAAGCAGCTCCCTAATTTCCTTACTTTATTAAATCTTTTATGCGGAAGCCTTGCATGCATTTTTACTATCACAAATTCTGCTATTGAATATATTCTAATACTGCTATTATTTTCGCTTATTTTTGATTTTTTTGATGGCTTTGTAGCTCGCGCTGTTAATGCTTCAGGCTCCTTAGGAAAGGAACTTGATAGTTTGGCTGATGTAATATCCTTTGGATTATTGCCTGGTATTTTAATGTTTAATTTATTAGACGGAGACGTTTTTCTAAGCACAATCAAGGGATTAACAACCTTAGATTTCAACTTTAATTCTTTCTATTTTTTAATAGATTCTCTATTTATTAAAAATGCTAGCATTATCGGACTTATAATAACTCTAGCTTCCGCTTATCGTTTGGCTAAATTTAATTTAGATGAAGACCAAACCTTTTACTTCAAAGGATTACCAACTCCAGCTAATACTTTATTTATTTTTTCCTTATATTGGCTTATCCATAAAAACCCTGAAAGCTTCTGGAGTAATACTTATTTGCTTATTTTCATTTCTATTTTTAGTAGTGTAATTCTCGTAAGCAACCTTCCACTATTTGCATTGAAATTTAAAAACTTAAAATGGAACGATAATTATCTGGTTTTTTCTTATGTTATTTGCAGTATTCTTTTATTTATTTTTTTTAATCTCTCATCCATACCTTTTCTTATTATACTATACATTCTATTATCAATTTTATTTAGAAAAAAAATAATTTCAAATGAACCTTAAATTACATAAACCTCTTTGTTTTTTTGATCTGGAAACTACAGGTGTAAGTATTAGCAAAGATCGTATCGTTGAAATAAGTATATTAAAAGTAAACCCTAATCATTCAGAAGAGAGTAAAACTTGGAGAATTAATCCTCAAATCCCTATTCCAAAAGCATGTTCTCTTATTCATGGTATATATGATAAAGACGTGGCTGATGCTCCTATATTTAAAGATATTGCCCCTCACATCTTAGAAATGATCAAAGATTCTGATTTAGCAGGATATAATTCTAATCGTTTCGATATACCACTGCTTGCAGAAGAATTATTGAGAAATGGATTTGAATTTGATATTCATAAACATAGACCTATTGATGTTCAAGTGATTTTTCATAAAATGGAACAAAGAACTTTATCTGCTGCTTATAAATTTTATTGCAATAAAGAACTTATAAATGCTCATACAGCTGCTGCAGACACTCTTGCTACCTACGAAGTTCTTAAAGCACAAGTTGAAAAATATGACGCTATAGACAATGATGTGAAATTTCTACATGCTTTTACGACACAAAATAAATACGCGGATCTTGCTGGTTTTATAGGATTGGACAAAAATGATGAAGAGATATTCAATTTTGGAAAATATAAAGGAAAAAAATTAACTGAAGTATTCTTAACTGATGTAGGTTATTATTCTTGGTTAATGAATGCCGACTTTCCTCTATATTCTAAAAAAATCTTTACAAAGGTTAAATTAAAAAATGCATTATAAAAAAAATATGCAGTTATAGAAAAATAACTGCATATTTTTTTAATTATCATACTAATTTAACTTTATGCTCTTTACTATTAGGTATAATTAAAAATTTTTCTGGAGACCACTGGGCTATAAAGATTTTTTCTATATTATCATACCCTTCTTTTTTTAATGCATCTTTAAGCCAGTCTTCATCTTTACCAATTCCATCAAGGTACGAGAAGTTTATTTTACCTTCAATGACTAATAATACAGCATAATTATCAAAATTATTTGTAAATGCAGTTATTGCTCCATTCTTTTCCATCTGAGCAAAATAAACATCTGAAATATCATAGATCCCTATATTTTTTAAAAGATTAGAATAAGTTAAAATATCCAATTTAGCCTTCTTAAATCCTCATTCATTCATCTTACCTTTGCGCACCAAAGGAATAATTTGACCTTCAAATAGTCTTCTTAACTTTCCGTTTTTCCTACACACATAAGCAACAAATGAAATTATAAAGGTCCAAATAAATAAAACAAAAGCAAATTTTAATATAGAAACATTGGGATTATAGATGATTCCACCTGCTAATCCCCCTAAAATAATATTTTGAACAAGATCAAGCCCAGAAACATGATTTAAAATCGTTCTACCAATTATTTTTATATATATTAAAACCGCAAATAATGCTACGACAAGTTTAAAGCCTATTTGTAAATTTTCCTTAAAATTTAAATTTTGCTGTAAATAATCAACGCAATACATAAATATTTAATTTTTTATGCTAATATATTTATTTTAGTACTTATTTTATACTTATATTAAATTATATTTATTTGTTAACTATTATTTTTAACTTGTGAAAAAAATATAAAATGAAATTTATTTGCGTTGGAAGAAATTACGCCGATCATGCCAAAGAGCTTAATAATGAAATACCTAAAGACGTGGTATTATTCCTAAAACCAGATACAGCCTTAATAAAATCTAAAGATGAAGTTTACATACCTGAATTCACCAATAATCTTCATCACGAAGTGGAAATATTAATTAAAATTTGTAAAACTGGAAAATACATTCAACCAGAATTTTCAGAAAATTATTATACAGAAATAGGCTTAGGAATTGATTTTACAGCTCGTGATATTCAAGAGGAATTAAAAATTAAGGGACTTCCTTGGGAAAAAGCTAAGGCTTTTGATGGATCTGCTTTTATTAGCAATTTTGTTAGTAAAGAAAATTTTGATCTTGAAAATTTAGAATTCTCTTTAATAAAAAATGGAATTTTGCAACAAGTAGGGAATACTTCTAACATGATTTTTTCTATAAATAAACTAGTTTCTTATATCTCTCAGTTTTTCACTTTGAAGGTTGGAGACATTATTTTTACTGGAACTCCTGCCGGGGTTTCCAAAGTTAAAGGAAATGATATTTTAGAAGGATATATTAAAAATGATAAATTCTTTGAAGTAAAAATTATTTAGTATATATACGCCATTAAACGAATAGATAAATAATTTTTATCTTTATTTGAAATAATTATAGTTTTAGTTTATTTTTTTTTAAATTTACAGCAATAAAAATTTAGAAATCATGAAAAACTTACAAAATTTAACAAATCAAGAATTAAAAGAAATTAATGGTGGTGGACTTGCAGCTGACTTAGCAAACAACGTACAAGGAATTGTAAGTAATGCAATTGATAAAAATTGGTCAGACATGGCAAAATCAATTGTTGAGACTTCAACCACTGGTTTAAAATTGGTAGGTTCTTTCTTCGGTAAATTTTTTGGTAGATAGAAGTCAATTCAATTTCTTAAAAAAGAGAGATATAAATATCTCTCTTTTTTATTTATGAAATTTGATCCTTCCAAAGTTTGAAATACTTCCCTTTTAAGCTAAGTAATGAATGATGGTCGCCTTGCTCTACAATTAAGCCATTATCCATAACAAAAATTTCATCTGCATTGGATATGGTACTAAGCCTATGAGCAATTACAATCACCGTTTTATTCTGAGTTTTAAAGTCATTAATTACATTCTGAACTATCCTCTCCGAATGTGTATCTAAAGCAGATGTAGCTTCATCTAATAATAAAATTTGTGGTTCTTTATATAAAGCTCTGGCAATTGCTATTCTTTGTTTCTGACCACCGGAAAGCATCGTTCCATTTTCTCCTACCGGAGATTGAAAACCTTGAGGTAGTTTTTCTACAAAATCTGAAATTCCTAATTTTTGACTTAAATCTATTATTCGATGCATATCTGGCTCATCACATCCTAAGGCAATATTTTCAATAATATCTCCCGAAAAAAGACTTAGTTGTTGAGGTATAACCCCCATTATATTTCGTAAACTTTGATAGCTAATATAGTTTAAATCATAATTTCCTATATAAATTTTACCTTTTTGTATTGGATAAATATTTTGAAGCAGTGAAATTAAGGTTGTTTTTCCACTACCGCTTTCTCCTACAACTGCTGTGGTTTTATTTTTTTTAAAGACCGCATTAAACCCCTTAAATACATCAGTACGTGTGCCATAACTAAAATATACATTTTCAAATCTAATATCCCCTAAATCTTCTAATTTAATTTCAAACTTGTTATCCGTTTTTTCTCTTTCTAAGTCCATAATCTCAAACAATCTATCAGAGGCTATTAAAGCATTCTGAATAGTCTTATTCATGGACACCAGTGATGCTATCGGTGAAGTAAAATAACCTATAAGGGCATAAAATGAAAATAATTCTCCTGGGGTTATCTTATTTTCTATAACAAATAAGCTTCCAATCCATAATAAAATAACAGTAAATAATGAGGCTATAAATTGTGATGAAGTACCGCTAAAAATCGTGTTTAAGCCTGATTTGTAGTTTGAAAATAATAGCTTTATAAATGAATATTCTATTTTTTTGTTGGTATAATCCTCTATTCCAAATTCTTTTATAGTCCTAACATTATTTACGCTTTCTACCAATTGAGTTTCTAAATCTGCTCCATCTTCCATTACACGGCGTTCTATTTTTTTATTTAATTTATTTATTATTAAATAAATAGTTATATAAAGAGGTATAACTAATGTAACTATTAATGCCAATTTCCAATAGTATGCAAACATTAGTATAAATGAAAAAACAACAATAAATATGTTTACTATAAAATCAATGGCCACATCATTTATAAAAACTCTTATTTTAAGTGCATCGTTCACTCTTGATATAATTTCCCCAATTCTCATAGTATCAAAAAATCGTTGAGGCAAGCGCAATAGATGTTTGTAATAATTTAGAATTAACTGCGCATCTATTAATTGACCTGTCTTTAAAACAAAAAAATTTTTTTGAGTTCCAATGTATACTTGAACGACTAGAATAACAAGCATGCATACTCCTAAGAGATGCAATAGATTTTTATTATGATCGACTAGCACATAATCAGTTATTTTTTCTATAAAAATAGAGGTCGAAAGACCTAATACTGTATAAATGATTGCTCCAAAAAGACACTGTATTAGTATTGAGCGATGAGGCTGAACAAGATTCCAAAAACGCTTAAAATTGGAAATTTTTTCATTGGATTCTTTAAAATTTTCATTTGGTGAAAACAAGACTATCACCCCAGACCAAATCTTCTCAAAATCACTATAAGAATACCTTGTCATTTCTCCATCTAAAGGATCCATAACTTCAATGAAATTTTTTGCGACCTTGTATATAACTACATAATGTAACAATTGTTTTTCTCCTAAAATAACATGAGCAATTGCTGGTAGAGGAATCTGTGATATGGCATCTAAATTCCCTTTTACCCCTTTAGCGGTTAATCCCATTTTTTCTGCCGCTTGAATCAGCCCTAAAACATTAGTCCCCTTTTTATCTGTAGACGCATATTGTCTAATTCTTGCAATCGGTAAATTAATATTATAATAAGCACCAATTGAAGCTAGACAGGCCGCCCCACAATCTCTTAAATCATGCTGTTTTACTTTTAATTTTCGCATTATTATTATTAATTAATAATTTTAGGATTGAGCCAATTGTCCACTTTATCGTATAATAAATTCCATAAACTTCTTCGATTTATAATGAATCGACCAGTTAATGTCATTCCTTTTTTAATCTCTCCTTTATAGCCATTTTTCAATGTAAGATAATCCTTATCTAAATTACACCATACCTTAAAATAGGAGCTTCCATCGGATCTTAAAGTTATATTCTGATCTATGTCCATTACATTACCTCTCGCCATCCCCCATTGATTATAATTATATGCATCTATTTGAAAATTTACCTTCTGTCCTTTTTGTATTAAACCTATATCATTAGCAGATACATACATTTCAACTTTTAATCCGTCTTGTGCGGAGATTTCTGCTATAATTTGTGAATCATTAAGAAATGATCCTTTTTGGATTCCTATAAAATTCATTATACTCCCATTAATCGGTGAAGTCAAAATATAATTATCTTTACTAGCATTAATTTGATTTATACTGCCTTGATAACTTTTTATTTGCTGTAATATTTCTCTTCTATGCGTTTGCCACAAAGCGTATTGCTGTTGCTCTAGATTTTTTAAATATGTTTCTGCTGACTTTAGTTCATATTCATATTTCTCAAATTCTGAGGCTGAAATAACGCCTTCTTGATATAATTTTTTATTCCTTGCATAGGATTTTTTAGCTAATACTAAATTAGCTGTGGCTTCTTGTTTTTTTTGCAAATAAGACTGATACTCTTTTTGAATTTCAGAAGTTTTTAGTGAACCTACATGTCCTTTACATAGATTATCTAAATCTTCTAAAACTAAATTGAGATCTCCTTGAATTGAAATATTACTTTGTCTTTCAGCTTCTAAGGTCGATGCTTGTAAAACTAGTAACGTATCCCCTATTTTAACATTTTTATTATTACTAATGTTAATAAACAATATTCTACCACTAACAACACTTGAGATTGGAACATTTTCAGACTCCGTTCGTACTAGCCCTCTACTCTGCGTAGATATATCTACTTTTATTATAGGTAATAATATAAAAAAAACTAGCAGAACTACTATTACCAAAGTATAAATATTGAAATTTTTAACTTTATTCTTATAATAGAGATTCTCTATAGTATATTTGATATTAGAGTACTTCGACATATTTGCAAATAGCAAACTTAAAATAAAATTTTAAATCTATTATTTTATTTAATTAATATTAAATGCAAAATTATGCTATTAAATTATATATATAATAAAAATATACATGAATTATAAATAATTTATTTGATGGAAAGTGGATGTATAAGACGTAATGCTTATGACTCATCAGAATAATTTCTATGATTTAAATCAATATATAAACGGGTATAAATGTTATTTGAAAAAATATAATCATAATTTATTACTCAACTTGAAAATCTCATATCTAACTGAAGTATACTTATAAAAAAATATCATAAAAAAAGAGAGCTAAAATTTAGCTCCCTTTTTTGACCTTATTATTTAAACTTCTTGCCTCATTTGCAATGCTGCTGCAACCATGTATTCTAATGCTTTTTTCGTTTCATCCCATCCACGGGTTTTTAATCCACAATCTGGGTTAACCCACAACTGCTCTACAGGAATGCTTTCCTTTGCTTTTTTCAATAAGAATACCATTTCTTCTTGGGTAGGTACTCTTGGAGAATGTATGTCGTAAACACCTGGCCCTATATCATTCGGGTATTTAAACTTAGAAAATACTTCTAATAAATCCATGTTAGACCTTGAACATTCAATTGTAATAACATCGGCATCCATATCAGCAATTTCCTGAATCATGTCATTGAACTCTGAATAACACATATGGGTATGTATTTGAGTTTCGTCTTTAACTCCACAAGAAGATATTCTGAAAGCTTTTATAGCCCATTGCAAATAATCCTGCCAATCATTTTTTCTTAAAGGTAAACCTTCACGAATGGCTGGTTCATCAATTTGTATTAAATTAATGCCCGCTTCCTCTAAATCATGAACTTCATCCCGGATAGCTAAAGCAATTTGATAACAAGTATCTCTTCTAGGCTGATCGTCTCTTACAAAACTCCATTGTAAAATAGTTACCGGTCCTGTTAGCATTCCTTTTACAGGTTTATCTGTTAAGGATTGGGCATAAGACGTCCATTCTACAGTCATAGGTTCTGGACGATAAACATCTCCAAAGATAATAGGTGGTTTTACACAACGGCTTCCGTAGCTTTGAACCCATCCTTTCTTAGAAAAAGTGATTCCTTCCAATTGTTCACCGAAATATTCAACCATATCATTACGTTCAAATTCTCCATGAACTAATACATCCAATCCTATTTCTTCTTGTATTCTTATTGCTCTCTGAGTTTCTTCTTCTAATAATTTTTGATATTCTGAATCTGAGATTATTCCTTTTTTATTTTTTGATCTCCAACTACGAACCTCTTTAGTTTGAGGAAATGAACCTATCGTAGTTGTTGCGTATAACGGTAGCTGTAACGCTTCTAATTGTTTTTTCTTTCTTTCTGAGAAGGCACTTATTCGTTTGTCAGAAATGGATTGTAATTGCTCCATTCTTTGTCTTACTTCTTTATTATGAGTAAGTGCAGATTCTTTTCTATTTTTTATTGAATTAGAATTCCTTTGCTTCTTATCTAAAATTTCAGAATCTTTACTTCCAATAGCAAGCGCTTTAATTGTTGCTATTTCTTCTACTTTTTGTTTAGCAAATGATAACCAATCCTTAATTTCAGGAGTTAACGTTTTTTCATCCGTTTCCAAATCCAAATCAACGGGTGTATGTATCAATGAACAAGAGGGAGCAATAAAAATTTTATCTTCCCCTATTTTCGTTACCGCTTTTTGTATAACGTCTAAAGATTTATCAAAATCATTTTTCCATATATTTCTTCCATCTACAACCCCTAAAGATAATATCATTTCTTTAGGTGCTAATTCTAAAGCACCATCCAATTGTTTAAAACCATGAACACAATCTATATGCAAGGCTTGAACAGGAAGAGAATATGCCAATTCCAGATTATCTCCTATACTACCAAAATAAGTAGCAATCATTTTTTTTATGGATGGAAATTGCTTATCGATCTCATTATATACATAACGCAAAGCTTCTTTCGCTTTGGGCTCTAAATCCATAACTAAAAAGGGTTCATCAAACTGAATCCATTCAACTCCAGCCTCTTTTAGTTTATTTAGGATTTCTATATAAACTGGTAAAAGATTCTTTATTAAATCTATCTTGTTAAAAGATTTGTCAACCTCTTTCCCTAACAATAAATACGATACCGGTCCAATAATAACAGGCTTCGCATTGATTCCTGCATTTTTTGCTTCTAAAAACTCATCTACAATTTTAGTAGAAAAAAAAGAGAATTTTTGATTTTCTTCAAACTCAGGTACAATATAATGGTAGTTAGTATTGAACCACTTTGTCATTTCCATGGCACGTACATCTATTCCATCTTTTTGTACTCCACGAGCCATTGCAAAATATAAATCCAATTCTGAATTAGATTGATTTTCTAAAATTTTATTATATCGTTTGGGTATAGCTCCTAACATTAAGGATGTATCCAACACATGGTCATAAAAAGAGAAATCATTGGAAGGAATCCAATCCATACCTAGATTTTTTTGTGTCTCCCAATTCTGATTACGAATAGTCTTTCCAACTTTTACTAAATCATTTATTGAGATCTTTCCAGCCCAATAGCTTTCACAGGCTTTTTTCAATTCTCTGTCGCTACCTATACGAGGATAGCCAAGATTGTGCGTTTGCATTTTTTAAAAATTTTTTAACTGATTAAACCATAAAAAAATTCTTATTGCTAAACTTCACAATGTTTCATATAAAAATAGAGAAGGAATTTTACTTATATTTATAAGTACCTTGAAAGGAATTTCAATTCAAGTATTTTTATAAATAATTATCCTAACATATGTTTTTATAAATCGCGAAAACATTGTCAATTAAAAATAGGCAGGTCTCCTGGCTTATAACATTTTATCTACCTTCTCATCCAATTTGCATTAGATAATGGCTTATCTTGATAAAACATAAATATTAATTACAGTTGCGCGTCAGCTCATGATTTGCACATGATTCCCTATTCATCTGCTTTACACAGAACCATATTTTTTTTGATAAAGAAATTAAGAAAAGAACTTGTAAACAAAGATATAAAAAAAAAACCTTTATTAACCAAGTCATTTTTTTAAGAATTTATTATAGATCAATTTATTCCAAATTTTTCATAAATTTTATTATATTCTTAATCAAATCATCCATTTTTTTCTATAAAAAACCTATGATTAATCCATAGATTATAAGCGATATCCAGACTTATATCTAAATTTTATAAAAGCTATTTAAAGCCGTAACAATCTATAAAATAAAAATGGGACTTGAAGATATCTTCAAGTCCCATTTTTATTTTATCACTAATTATTAAAGTGTATTTATATTATTTAAATCTTCAAAAGCTTTTTCCAACCTTTTTGAGAATGATTCTTCACTCTTGCGAACCCATACTCTAGGATCATAGAATTTTTTGTTTGGAGAATCTTCTCCGGTAGGATTTCCTACTTGAGATTTTAAATATTCGATGTTATTCTCAACATAATCTCTAACGCCTTCTAAATAGGCAAATTGCAAATCTGTATCAATATTCATTTTAATTACTCCGTAACTGATAGCTTCTCTAATTTCAAGTAATGATGACCCTGATCCTCCATGAAATACAAAATTAATAGGCTTGTCTGATCCTCCTATCTGTTTTTGTACATATTCCTGAGAATTGTGCAATATTTTTGGCTCTAATTTAACATTTCCTGGTTTATACACTCCATGTACATTCCCAAAAGCAGCTGCAATAGTAAAATTTGGACTAATAGCATTCAATGCTTGATAAGTTTTATAAACATCTTCCGGCTGTGTATATAATTTTGAACTATCAACATCAGAGTTATCTACTCCATCTTCTTCTCCTCCAGTAATACCTATTTCAACCTCCAAAGTCATTCCTATTTTAGCCATTCTTTCAAAATATTTTGAAGATATAGCTAAATTTTCTTCCAAAGATTCTTCTGATAAATCTAACATATGTGAAGAATACAAAGTCTTCCCTTCTTTTTTATAAAAATCTTCATTAGCTTCAAGCAATCCATCGATCCATGGCAATAATTTTTTTGCACAATGATCGGTATGAAGAATAACTGTAGCTCCATAAGCCTCTGCTAAAGTATGAATGTGTTTAGCTCCTGCAATAGCACCTAAAACATCCGATCTTAAATTTGAATTTTTATAACCTTTCCCCGCATTAAATTGCGCTCCTCCATTTGAAAATTGAATAATAATTGGTGCATTTACTCTTACTGCTGTTTCTAATGCTGCATTTATATTACTTGAACCTATTACATTGCAAGCAGGTAATGCAAATTGCTTTTCTTTAGCATAATCAAATATTTCTTTCACTAAAGAACCTGTTGCAACTCCTGCAGGAAATTTTCTACTCATGATATATTTATTTATTGTTTTAGTATTTTAAATGTAAATATAGGTAACTATTTATAGTAAACCATACTTATCTATCAATTTTATCATAATATAAGTTGGGATTTGAATTTTTTCAATTTAAAATTGAAAATTATATTCTTTGATTTATTTAAAGCTTTAACAGTGGATTTAATTTGTTTTTAGTTATTAATATTCCTTTAAAACTTGAATTTCTAAAGTATTTCCTAAATTATATTTTAATTTTGTTTGTAGAAAATAAGTTTTATTTATGAGATTGTTTATTGGAAATATCACCCCCGAGTATGTAATCTTAAACCAAGAGGAAGAGCACCACATCATTAAAGTATTACGAATGAACGATGGTGAGGAGATATATGTGACTGATGGTTTAGGAAGCTTAGTTCGTGGAAAAATTTCTATTATGGGCAAAAAAATTTCCATAAATGTTTTGGAAATTATAAAAACAAAGCAAACGGAAATTGATAATAAAGGGCTACACATAGCTATTGCTCCCACAAAGAATATAGACCGATTTGATTTTTTTTTAGAAAAGTCTATTGAATTAGGCATATCAACTATAACCCCTGTTTTATGCGCTAATTCTGAAAGAAAACATTTAAATTATGAAAAGGTTTTAAAACAAGCCTATGGTGCTTGTAAACAATGCTTAAGAACCGTTTTTCCTATCATAAATCCGTTGACCAACCTTCAAGATTTTTTAAAAAATAGTGCTGAAAACATTTATGTTGCACACTGTTACAATGAATTTGAAAAAAAATCTATTAATCAAGTACTTAAGAATCGGAAAGATCTTACAATCCTTATTGGACCTGAGGGAGATTTTTCAAAAAAGGAGATTGAACATTTGTATAGCTACGGTGCTACGGGTATAAGTCTAGGAGAAAATCGATTGCGTACTGAAACAGCCGGCATTTTTGTGACCTCCTGTTACTATTATTCTAATTTTGATTAATTCTTTTAAAAGAGTGTTGGATTATCCAACACTTCCTTCCAAAGAAATTTCAAGTAATTTTTTGGCTTCAACCGCAAATTCCATAGGCAATTTATCTAAAACCTCTCTACCAAATCCATTTACAATTAAGGCTATAGCTGTCTCAGTATCTAACCCCCTTTGATTGCAATAAAATATTTGATCTTCACCAATTTTAGATGTGGTAGCTTCATGCTCTAGCTGAGCAGTTTCATTTTTTATTTCTATATAAGGAAAAGTATGCGCTCCGCATTGATTTCCCATAAGCAAGGAATCACACTGCGAAAAATTACGCGCATTGTTCGCTCCTGGCATAACCTTTACTAATCCTCTATAACTATTTTGCGATTTACCTGCAGATATCCCTTTAGAAATTATCGTTGATTTGGTATTCTTACCAATATGAATCATTTTAGTCCCTGTGTCTGCTTGCTGATAATTATTGGTTACTGCTATAGAATAAAACTCGCCTACGGAGTTGTCTCCCTTTAAAATACAAGAGGGATATTTCCATGTAATTGATGAGCCTGTTTCAACCTGTGTCCAGGATACTTTAGCGTCTTTTTCACAAACTGCTCTTTTGGTTACAAAATTGTAAACCCCTCCTTTTCCTTCTTTATCTCCTGGATACCAGTTTTGAACTGTTGAATATTTTATTTCAGCTCCATCTAAAGCTATTAATTCAACAACCGCAGCATGCAATTGATTTTCATCTCTTTGTGGCGCAGTACAACCTTCTAAATATGAAACATAGCTTCCTTCATCAGCAATTAATAATGTTCTCTCAAACTGTCCTGTTCCTGATTGATTGATACGAAAATAGGTGGATAATTCCATAGGACAGCGAATTCCTTTAGGAATATAGCAAAATGATCCGTCTGAAAACACTGCAGAATTTAGTGCCGCATAAAAATTATCCGTTCTAGGAACTACTTTACCTAAATATTTTTTTACTAAATCTGGATGTTTTTGAATTGCTTCGCTAATGGAACAGAATATAATTCCCTTTTCTGCTAAAGTTTCTGAAAAAGTTGTTTTAACTGATATACTATCTATAACTGCATCTACGGCTACACCTGTTAATCGTTTTTGTTCATTCAATGAAATGCCTAACTTTTCAAAAGTTTTTAATAACTCAGGATCCACTTCATCCAAACTACTAATTTCTTTCTTATTTTTAGGTGCTGCATAGTATTTAATTGCATTAAAATCAGGCTCTTCAAATGAAACATTTGCCCAATTAACTATTGACATTTGTTTCCAAATTTTAAATGATTCCAGCCTCCACTCAAGCATCCATTCCGGCTCATTTTTTCTTTTAGAAATTTCTTTGATAATATCTTCATTTAAACCTGTAGGGAAATCTTCATATTCTAAATTAGTTTCCCAACCGTGCTGATATTCCTTTGTTTCTAAATCTATTCTTAATTCCTCCTCTGTATATTTATCTCTACTCATTTCTTTAAATTTATTTTCAATAATTCAATTGAACAATTATGACAAAAATAGATAGAATATATTTAGTTCAAAATACTGAATGATAGATTTTTTCAATAATAAAATTACGCACAAAAATTTATCTGAAAAAAATTTAAAAGTAATCTGAAAAATAGGGTTGTTCTTCAGGTATAATATCTTCTAAAATTCTTAATGTATCTAAAGTTGTTTTTAAACGTTCAATTTTATAAAAATATGAGGGGCTTCTATAACTCATTAACATGGCTGTCAAAGTTCTAATATCAACCTCTACTGAATCTCCAATAGGATCATTTAAAACTTGAAATTTATCTTTATTTACCCATCGTATACCGAAAATCCCATTGTTCCATTCTGCCAATGGATCGGTTATTTTAAAATGAAAAGGTTGAGTAGAGCTATATTGAAAAGGATATTTTAGTAAAAATGCTTTTACATCTACAATTCTTGCCATAAAATAGGGTCTTATGGTCTGAGTAATCTGGCTATCTTCCATTAAGAATGCTAAAGGATCATTCTTATATATATTCCCTTTTACGGTATTTACCATGGAGTAATGGGCAGAAATGAAATTCCAGAGTCCTTTTTGTGATTCCATATTCAAGTATATCATTTCTTTTATATTAAAAACATCTCCACTAATCCAATACAATACATATCCTTTGGGTTGACTTTGTTGATCGTAATAAACGGCTGCATGCCTTTCTTCTTCATTCTCCCATCTCCAATATTCTTCCCACTCAAAAGAACCTCTAATAAGAGCTCCATGATTGGTTTTAGCGAATTGGTTATATGTTATAATAATATCTTTGTGGTTAACAGGCAGTCGTTCTACGTATCCGGGAAGATCTACAGGTTTAGGCAACTGAGAATCTTTAATCACATAGGTTAAATGATCAGACATAATTTCCCATCCTTTTCTTTTATAATAAGGCACAGAATATGGATACAAATAGGAAATAGTCTGACCTTTGCTTTTCATATTTTCTAGTCCTACTTTAATAAGATCATTCATTAACCCTAAGTTTGCATATTCTGGATAGGTTCCTACTCCGGTTAACCCACCCATTTTATATGTCTTTCCATGAATGTTGACTTTACATGGATAAATAGAAATTTGTGAAATCAATTGGTCTTTATTAAACCATCCGATAACATCCGCTCTCTCTAATATTGGTCTTTTGGTTCTTATAATTTCCCCTTCTTCATATCCGCTATCTTCTAAGATTTTATTGGTAACTTGAAAAACATACCTAAGCAATTCATTGTGTTGATCTAAAAACTCAACCCCTACAGTCTTGATTATTAATGAATTTCTTAATTTATGATTAACCATGGTTATTTTTTTAACACCTAATCAAATTTATAAAGTAAATATATGAAATAAAATCAGTTACATTCTAATTTGTCAAATCATCTAAATTTAGAGGTAATTTTTTGTTTTTTTATTATAATTTTTACAAAAAATAATTACATTTGCCGAAAATTAAAATTTTTATTATGAAAAAAATATTATTATCTCTTTCTTTAGTTGGATTGATAGCTTTCAACTCTTGTAAAGACGAAAAAACAACTACTGGAAACGAAAACAAAACTGATACTACAGCTATTATTGACAGTTCAGCTAACAATACTCAGACTGAAGCCCCTACAACTGAAGCTACTAGCGCTGAACTTCCTAAATTTGAAGATAAAGAAGTACAAGAATTTGTTGATTCTTATTCAAAATTTATAAAAGAAAACGAAGCATTACTTAAAGACTCTACTAAAATTGCTGAAATGAAACCTAAATTAGAAGAATGGGCTCAAAAAAGTCTTCCTATATTTACTAAACTAGCAAACAATCCAGAAGAACTTAAAAAATTCACTGAATATTTTGAAAAAACTTCTAAGTAAAAAATAAAAAAAGGTGGTTATAAATAACCACCTTTTTTTATTTACCCTACAAAAGGTTTATACCTTTCCTTACTCTCTTTATCATTACTCTATTAAAGCAATTGATAAATTAATATTAACAATAAATTTGGTTGAAATTTATTGTTAATTTATATCAATATTAGTATATAAAATTTTATATTATTTAAAATTTATAATACAATAATATTGTAACTTTGCATAATCTTCGCTAAGTGGAAAGATGCAACAATTATGAAAAACTCTTTGTTTTATGCTAAAATATTGCTTTTTGGAGAATATGGGATCATTGAAAACTCTAGAGGTTTAACTTTGCCATATAATGCCTATAAAGGAACCTTACAATTTTCCTCCTCTCTTAGTGAATCTCAATTAAAATCAAACAAATCATTATATAATTTTTTGATTTATTTGAAAAAAATTGAATTACCTTCAAGGTTTAAATTAAATCTGAAATCTTTAGAAAAAGATATTGATAATGGAATGTTTTTTGACTCCAATATCCCTCAAGGATATGGTGTTGGTAGCTCTGGTGCTTTGGTCGCTGCTATTTTTGATAAATATTCGGGACATAAGGTATCTCCAGATACAATTTCTAAAAATGATTTGAAGGATTTAAAAATTATCTTTGGAAAAATGGAATCTTTTTTTCATGGTAAAAGCTCTGGGATTGATCCTTTAATTTGTTACATGAATATTCCTTTGCTTATTCAACCGGATGCGGAAGTTGATAAAGCTAAAATTTCTGAAAATAATGAAGGCAAAGGAGCAGTCTTTCTTATTAATTCTGGAATTCCTGGAGAAACTGAACCCATGGTAAAAATCTTTTTTGAAAAGTTGAAAAATGATGGTTTTAGAAAAACTTTAAAAGAAGAATTTATCAAGTACAATAATGAGTGTATTGATTCCTTTTTAAATAAAGATATGAAGTCTTTTTTTAAAAGTCTTAAACACCTATCTTCATGGGCACTTAATAATTTCACACCTATGATTCCTTCAGATTTTTTGAAGATATGGGAGAAGGGAATTAGTTCAAATACCTACTATTTAAAGTTATGTGGATCTGGCGGGGGAGGTTATATCTTAGGTTTTACAGAAGATTACGAAACTACACAGGAATTACTTAAAGACTATAATAAAGAAATCGTATATCGTTTTTGATATTTCTTCTTTTTTTTAGTTGCTATATTTTTTGAAAAAATAAATGAATTATTTAGATAAGAATATATGGTTATTTAATTTATCCTTGTTGCTAAGAGTTAGAATAGTCAACATAGTAATGCTTTTTTGTTCTATGTATATTTCTGCTATATTCTTATTTGGTGAAAATAAAGGTGTTATAGAAAATTTAAAAAGTATAAAACTCCATGGGATCATTTTCTCATCTATTTTAAGTGCCATGGCGGGCTATATCATTAATTTCTTTTATGATCAAGATAAAGATAAGATTTATCGACCTATTACTACAAAATTGCAAAGATTCATTAAACAAAGTACAGCTTTAAGAATTTATATTTTATTAAATTCTATTTCATTGATTATTGCTGCCCTGTTATCATATCGAATTTTTATATTTTTTCTTTTTTATCAATTTATAATATGGTTATACAGCCATAAATTTAGTAAGATTGTTTTTATAAATAATTTTATAAATTCAATATTAATGCTTTTTCCTTTTCTAGCTTTATTTCTTTTTTATGAAAATTTTTCTAAACATATTTTATACTTAGCTATTTTCTTATTTCTGTTAATGTTAATAAAAGATATTTGCAAGGATTTAGATTCTTATAAATTTGACAACATTTTTAATTACCACACACTTCCAAATACTATAGGAGTATTTTATACTAAAGCTATCTTAGATATTTTGTTAGTGTTTTTATCGCTCACCTCTATTTTTTTGGCTTTTCAAAAATATTTATATGAAATAAGGCTTTATTATCTTCTCACGGCATTTTTGTGTTTAAATTCTGGTATATTTATTTGGTTTATAAAGACTTCTAAAATAAATTCACTGATTTTAATGATAAAATTTTGGATTTTTTTAGGAACTATATCTTTGCTTTTTATTAATGGTAATCCATTACCTTTGCATATACTTGAGTAGCATTCAGAAAAATCTATTCAATTTTTCTTTAAAATAAAAAATAATAAATGAATAATAATAAATCACCGAATCGAAGGGGGGCTGGAAGAAATGAAAAAAGTTTTAAAAAATCTTTTCAGAATGAATCTAATAAAAAGCCTTCTCCTTCAAAATTTAACAAAGATCTAAAAGATAAAAAGAAATTTAATACTAGTCCATCTTTTCTTAGGAAAAAGAATACTAAGCCGATAGAAAAAAAGGAAGGAATTAGACTAAACAAATATATTGCTAATTCGGGTATATGTAGCCGAAGAGAAGCTGATCTATTTATCCAAAATGGAGTAGTAAAGGTGAATGGTAAAATAATTACGGAATTTGGATACCAAGTAATGCCTGGGGATGAAGTTTTTTTTGATGGAAGATATATTCGTCCGGAAAAAAATGTTTATGTTCTTTTAAACAAACCTAAAAGCTATATTTCAACTACAAAAGATGAAAAAGCTCGTAAAACCGTGATGGATTTAGTTGCTAACGCTTCCCCTTACCGCTTATACCCTGTAGGAAGATTAGATCGACAAACGACCGGAGTTTTACTATTAACAAACGATGGTGATTTAACTAAAAAGCTAACCCATCCATCTCACGAAGTTAAAAAAATCTATCATGTAACTCTGAATAAAAAAGTAAGTGTTAGCGATTTTGATCAATTGCTTGAAGGTATTCGCTTTGAGGAGGGTATTGCTAAAGTTGATAAAGTATCATATATTGAAGGTTCTCCTAAAAATGAGGTAGGTGTAGAAATACATATCGGTTGGAACCGAATTGTAAGAAGAATGTTTGAAAAGTTAGGTTATGAAGTAGAAAAACTGGATAGGGTTATGTTTGCCGGACTCACGAAAAAAAACTTAAAAAGAGGATATTGGCGAATACTTACCGAACTAGAGGTTAATAATTTAAAAATGTTATAAGCAAACTATATAGTTTGCTTATTTTTTTTCAACATATACCTTTCAATAATTCTATCAACAAATTTTTGCCAATAATAAGCTAAAATAACTGTTACTATAAAAGCAATAATATCGCTAAGTATTGTTTTAATAAATAAACTACAATAAAATAAGATTTTTTCATGAAAAATGAATAAAGTAAGGCTATGACTTCCTAAAAAAGTTAAAATGGGAAATTTATAATTTGGAAATAAAGAGAATATATAACACAAATACACACACAACGGCAATGTTATAAAAATAAACGGGAGTAAATAATTTCCATATATTGAAAAAACACTTGTAAAATAGTATAGATAACACAACAATAGAATTCCAAAAATAAAAATTACAGTGATCAAGGAAATCATATTTTTAGATAATTTATAATCTTTATGATTTTTTAAATAATCTGCCAACCAAAAACCCATTACATAAAGTGGAATTCTAAAGGTGAAATTGTATAGATAATCAAAGGTTCCTACTGACAAATAACTAAAAATATATGCTCCTAAAATAACTACTAATGTAGATATAGTTTTATTTATTTTAAAAAATTTATAAAATAGTGGCGTAAATAAATAGATAGAAATTAGTGCTGGTATGAACCAATCATAAATATTCATCAAGCCTACGTTTAACCAAAAACCTAGAGTAGTTAAGTTATAAAAAAAGGCTATCGGTTTCCAAAACCCCGCTATATTAGCAATTATTGTAACAATTAAAACTATGGGAAGATAGTATGGCAATATTCGTATAGCCCTTCTGAAATAAAAATTTTTCGTTGATCCATCTTTTGAGATTGAGTAATAAACGCCAAAACCTGAAACTAATATAAAAATATCTACTCCCCCGTATCCCATCTTTTTAAAAAAATCTAAGATTCCTGAGAATTCTGTAGGTAAATGAGAGTGAAAAAACATAACCCACAAAATAGCAACTCCCATTAATTGAGTTCTGTATCTACTGAGTAAATTTAATTTCATATTAATAATTTTATTTAATTCCTATTGAATCTAGCCATTGTCTATATTTTTTTGCATTTAGCATATGTTCTTTATCATCAGCAGTAAATGCATGCATACCTGTATTTTTAATTGCACACATAAACAAGTAATTAGTATTTGCAGGATTAAGCACAGCATCAACTACGATATCGTTAGGTATACAAATAGGTAATGGTGGCAATCCTTTGTATTTATATGTGTTATAGGGAGAATCAATTGAAATATTTTTCACTCTTTTCATCATTACTTTAAAACCTTGCTTTTTTCTTTCTGCATATATAACTGTTGGATCTGACTGTAATTTCATTCCTTTATTTAGTCTATTGAGATATAGACTTGAAATAATGGGAAGTTCTTCTTTTTTCATATATTCTCTTTGAACAATGGAAGCTAAAGTATAAACTTCTAATTTTGAAAGATTTAATTTTTTTGCTTTATTCAATCTTTCTTCTGTCCAAAAATTATTATGATTTTTTTCAAAGCGAGCAAATAATTTTTCTGGAGAAGTATTCCAATTAACAAAATAGGTTTCTGGAGTAAAATATATTTTTAACTCTTCTACATCCGGAAAACCTTTTTCTAATGCTTCTTTTTTAAAATAATTTAAAAATATAATTGAATCTGCTTCTAAATTTTTACCAAGATCTGACGCTAACTCATAAATATCATCATAATTTCTAATTCTTAGATGCACCTCTTCTTGCTTACCTAATAATAAGCGATTAATTACTTCTTTATTAGTTTCTCCTTTCTCAATTTTAAATCTACCCGCCTTAATTTTATTTGGATAGTCCGATGAAATTGCTTTATTTTCAAAAGATTGGATGTTTTTAAGATATGGATTTATTAGTACTTTTACATCTTCAAAAGTTGCATTCGTTGGAATATATAATAAAGCATCATTCTTCACATTTGAAGAATACGAATTTTTATAATAAGTTTTTCCAATTAAAAAAGCTATAATAATTAGTATAAGATAAAATAGTGGAATAATTTTTTTTTTATTCATATTTGTTTTTAATATTATTTTGTTACACAAAACAATTTGATAAATTTAGATTATTTTTTTATAAAATTCAAAAATAAGTATTTTTTATAAATTTGTTAAATATAGTATTCAAATTATGAAATTAGGGTTACTGGGTAAAAATATTTCCTATTCATTTTCACAGAAATATTTTAATGATAAATTTAAAGTTTTAGGTTTAAAAGATTATTCCTATGAGATCTTCGATATTCAGGATAAAGATAGTTTAGAACAATTATTTACCATTCCTAAACTTAATGGATTTAATGTTACCATCCCTTACAAGCAAGATATTGTTGAATATTTAGATGAATTAAGCCCAGAAGCCAATAAAATTGGTGCTGTAAATACTGTATTAATTGCACAGGGAAAAAAAATAGGGTTTAATACTGATGCTATCGGATTTAAAAACTCATTATCTCCACTGTTAGAACCCCATCACCACTCAGCGTTAATACTAGGAAGCGGGGGTGCATCAAAGGCAGTATCCTATGTTTTAAATCAATTAGGAATAAAAAGTAAAATTATTTCAAGAAATGGTGAAAATAATTATTCCAAATTGAATGAGAACATGGTTTTTTATCATCCATTAATAATTAATACTACTCCACTTGGAACCTTTCCTAATATTGATCATATACCTCCTTTTCCTACTAAATTTTTGACTCCCAACCACTTGGTCTATGATTTAATCTATAATCCTGAAGAAACTAAATTACTTCAATTAGCCAAGGAAAAAGGTGCAAAAACTAAAAATGGATTGGAAATGCTCCATTTACAAGCTGAAGCTGCTTGGGATATTTGGAATTCAATGTTTTAAATAAAAATTTATTTTTTGTTAAATACAGTCCCAGAAGCTTGCGCTCTAGGTAAAATGGTCATATCTGCAATCTGAACATGATCTGGACGCGATATAGCGTAATAAATTGCATCTGCAATATCATCCGCAACTAAAGGTTCAAAACCAGTGTAAACAGCATCTGCCTTATTCTTATCACCTTTAAATCTAACTAAAGAGAATTCTGTTTCAACAGCACCTGGTGCTATATTGGTTACTTTTATGCCTAGTGGTAATAGATCCATTCTCATCCCTTTGCTTATAGATTCTACAGCATGTTTAGTCGCGCAATATACCGATCCTTTTGGATAAGTTTCTTTACCTGCTATAGAACTTAAATTTACAATATGACCAGATTTATTTTTTATTAAATATGGAAGAAGAGCTTTTGTTACATTTAAAATTCCTTTAATATTTGAATTAATCATAGAATCGAAATCATCTAAAGATGCATCTTGAAAAGTATCCAAACCATGTGCATTCCCCGCATTATTTACCAATATATTTATATTTTGTTTACATTCTTCTGTAAGACTTTCAATGGCAGTAAAAACTTCTTTTCTATTGCTAACGTCAAAAGAAAGTAAAGTTACCTCAACTTTTTCCTTTAATTCTTTTTTTAACTCTTCTAACTTTTCTTTCCTCCTTCCGCATAGAACCAGATTAATTCCACATTCAGCAAATTTTCTAGCTGTTGCTAAACCTATCCCTGAAGATGCTCCCGTAATTAAAACTGTTTGAATCATAAGTATTTTTATTTTTAAATTTAGGCATTTTTCATCTTATTAAAAATCCAATTAATATAATTTAACATTTAGTAAATCCTAAATTCATCCATAAAAATATTATAAGAGGCTAATTTTCCTACCTTCAATCCAAAGAAATTATTGGATAGCTGATTTAAATTCAAATCTGATAATCCTGAAATGTCTAGAGTAATTAATGCCCATTGTCCATTAGTATCAATAATTCCAGAATAAGAATTATTGGATGAAGCTGTTATAACTTTATCTTCTGAAACATCTCCTAGATTGAATGCATAGTAAGAAATTTGATCTGTTTTAAAAAGGGATATCGATATAGTTTTATCAGATTTACCTTTTATATAAAATTGTATTTTTTTTGGTTGTTGCAGTAATTTCTTTTGTGCAAGAACAGTAAATACATATTCGTTGGCTGATGTCCCATCGGTTTTTAAATGTAAAGAATTTGAGTTGTTTATTCCTGTTTGGTTACTTAGGTTTGCATACGGTTTTATACCAAAACTATTTAATGATCTTATAAAAGCGTTATAATCTTCAAAATCCCCTCCTGGAAAAACAAGTATATTTGAAGTCTGAGAGTTTTCTTCTCCATCCTCAGGCAGTGTGTTAGAAGAATTATCTTCTTTTCCTAATACATAATCTGAGGTGTTTTTAATACCAGCTTGATTAAAATAAGTAGTTAAGTCTCCATAAACCATAACCTCTCGTTTAAAATTAACAGGATTTGTCGCCAAATTTAAATTGGGTCTTACGGTATTAACTCCCGTTGCATCATAAGGCAATTGAACCGGGATACACTTGGTATAATCTGTTTCGTTTGGAGAAGCTGCTATTAATATATTTGATTGTGTTGTAAATGGAGCATTGAATTGAGCTCCTTCTACAATTGATTGTCCTGTTACAGAACCCACTATATACCCTTTTACCCATTTTCCAGTTTGACCTTGGTTATTCATTGCCTGAGATATAGTAAATGGATTTTCTTTTGTTCCTTCCGTATCTCCTTTTTCTTCTTCTTTATTCCATCTGCTTTGATCCAAATTTACATCTTGGATGGTTCTTAACATGAGTTGCCAAGTTGATTTATATTTAGTTAAAATACCTTTTATTCTACCACTTCCAGAAGGCAATATATTATTTGCGAATTTTGCATAAGAACTAACCCTTACATTTAAAATATTACCCTGTTTATCTTCTATGTAACTTCCAGATGTATTATCTGAATCATAATACGTTTTATTTAAATATTTTTCTTGAAATTGCACAGAATCAAGCTCTATCAAGGTCGCTAAGTTTTCATTTTTAATTGCATTTTCAATATTAGTGTAATGTTGTACCAACGTTTCTTCATCTACTTTATCCTCTGCTAAAAGAATCAAACTTTTGGCTGAATTCCATTCTGCCTGACCTACGATTGAAGATCCATATTTTTCACCACCTAACTGAGCTATATCATATTGCTTGGCTAAATATAATCCTTTCAGTTTAACATAAACTTTTCTACCTGCGGGATAGTAATTATATATGTTGGATTGATTTATATTGAGTTGGATTCCACTTTTCCCATCTGATGTTGTTATATAAAGATTTTTATAAATATTCCCTCCTTCATCACTTGATACTACAAAACCTTCTATTATGGAATCTTTATGCAATAAAGTTGAAGTTTCTGTCGCCTCAGCTTTTAACTGTGGAATGGTATAATTGGCTGTAAGGTTAGGATAATTTATAATCGGCGATTGATAATCATCATCATGAACACAGCTCAATGGGACAAAAAACAGGGCAAAAGTTACAATTATCATTATAAACTTTTTTATTTTATAAATTTGGCTCATACTAAAATTTTAAAAGTTAAATATTTAAAAATGTATTTATAATTTAAAAGAGATGTTTACAAAATAAGATCTTCCTCTATCATAGAATAGTTTATCTCCAAACAATGGAGTAGTTAGTGAATGATCAAAGCTTAGTTGTTCATAGTTGGCATATCTACCCTGCTCAAATGAACCCGATACTAATCCTCTCTCATTAAATATATTATTTACAGATAAACTAACCTCCATATAGCATTTACCAATTCTAAAGGATTTTCCGATGTTAGCATTAAATACCCATGCGTCCTCATATTTTTTTTGTTTTAAAAGAGATTTTACACTTTGATTGGTAGCATTTGCGTAAGGTTGCTGAGATTCTGGATTAATAATAAAATTCTCTGTTCTAGATAGTGCTGATATGTCTGAATATATATCCTGTAATAAATTGCCCGATACTCCTATCCACCAATATTTGGGTGAATTATATCTAAATCCTAGTGAATATCCTTTCTGTGGTGATCCTACAATTTTATAGTTCTTAATGTTAGCACTTCCTAAATCTGGCATCCCTTCATAATTATCTGTTAGAATCTTTAAATTGGGATTATTTTTATAAACGTATTGACCTACTGAAGCTACAGCAAATGTTGTAATTGTTGGCGATATTTTCAGCTCTAAACCTAATTCGGTTCCCATATACTCCTTATCAACTCCAGTTAATATTTCAGATAAAAAAACATTGGAAGAAGTTGCATCTTGGGAAACACTTCCTTGAGAAGGTAAGTATTGCGATAAATCTAAACCTTGTGCATAAAAACGTGAGATTTCAACCGCATCTTTTATTCTTGTATAATAAGCAGTCGCTCTTAACTTTATTTTGGGTGATCGAAGGGTATACGTAATATCGCTAGTCCCTACTTTTTGATTGGTTAAATCTGGAGTAACCATATTATTCAATCTTGGATTTGCAAAAATTTCATTTAATGTTGGTGAAACTAAAAAGTACCCTGAATTTAAAATTATAAAATTTCTACCATCAATTTTATATGTTATTCCGCCCCTTAAACCTACATCAATAAAATTTTCCTTGCTACTTCTTCCATAGGAATTATCAGCATATAATCCATTTTGAAATATTCCATTTCTATAAGATTCATTCCATCCCAATAAAAGTGATGCAGCCAAATTCCAATGGTCCACATATAATCTTGTAGTTGCATTTGCTGTAACCGCCTGCTTGTGTAGTTTATAATTGTATTCTAACTTATCTCCTTCTTTCGCAATACTATTAGGTTTTAGGATATTATAATCCCCTGCATCTCCTTGTAAAAAAGAACTTCTATTCAAAGCAAAATCAGCCCCTAACAAATCTTCTACTTCTCTGTAATTGTCGGACACTAAATTTTGATAATTTAAGTTTATATAAAATTTCCAATGATCTGCAAACTGAGTTTGTAAATGTGCGGATGCATTAAAGGTTCGATCTTTAATTACATCATTTACCAAAAAGTAAGAAGCTCTCCTTCCTTGTTCACCAGAGTATAAATATGTTACAAAGGGTGCGTTGTAGTTTGCCTCGTATAAACTCCCCCAATTTATTTGAGTTATTGAGGTATCAATTTCCTGCCAACGGTTTAAAATTTCTTGATATGCTGCTTCTAAAGACTCTGTAGGAGAGCCATTGGCTTTTGCTATTAAATATTGAATATAACTAGGTAAATTTCTGTAGTAGGTGGGTGATGGATTGGTAGAATTATACCAATTTAAACGTGAGCTTTTTTGGTAACCTGTTTGGTAAGAAGCTGTCGTTGTGATTTTTGTATTCTTGTTTATATTCCAATCATGTGTGAGCATAAATACAGGTTCAAACATTTTTTTTATGCGTTCATTTCTTCTTTGCCCCTCTTGCCAACCCCAGTAAGAATTATAGTTTTTACCTCTTAAATCATAAACTTCCTGAGTGTTTGGGCTAGCTCCTGATCTTCTTGTAGGTGTACCAAATGTTGTGAAATTTAACCTGTGATTTTCTGATATTTTTTTTTCAACCGAAACAAAATAGGCATAGGAGTCGTTAAAAGTTCCGTCTATCACACCTTCCTCTATCCATCTTCGAGATGCATTAAAAGCAAAAGCCCATCCTGATGGCAACATTCCTGTAGCATAACTGACCATCAATCGGTGTTGATAAGTTTTATTAGTTAGTGAATATGAAAGATTTAATCCCTTTCTGTAGCTGGAGGCTCTAGTGTCATAGTAGGCTGTTCCTCCTAAATTACTAAAGGAATAGTCAGAAACGTTGTTAGTTTCTGCTAATTCATGGGTATATCTAAAAGAATTATTTAAGCCTCCCCAATTACTGAAATCTGGTCTTCCACTATGGTTTTTAGCCATAGGTACCCCATCTATCATTATATTATTATAACGATTATCTGTACCTCTAATGTTAAACCAATAAGCTCCCAGCTCATAAGCAGCAACTCTTGAAAACACATCTCTTGAAGATTGTAAAAGCCCAATTCCAACTTGCCCTAAAGACCCACCATCATCTGTTGTTAGTTCTTCATCCGTCAATGAAATTAAATTTTCAGCTTCTAAAGGTTGGTATTCCAAAGTTATATCTCCTAAATTTTTAATATCCTCTGATGGTATTATTGAAAGATTGATTACTTGAGGCATAAAACCTTCTTTACTTATAACAATAGTAAATTCCCCCTGTGTAACGTTTTGAAACTCAAAATATCCTTTTGGATCTGTGGTTATCGTATTATTTAAATCTTTCTCTAAACTTACTATAGCCCAACCAATTGGATTTTGATTGGTATCTTTAATATAACCAGAAACTGTAGTTTGAGAAAGCAGATGTTGTCCTATAATTACTGTAAATAAGAATTTTAAAGTTAGTTTCATTACAAGAATTTTTTCAATTTTTGAAAATAGAATTTTAACATTTACTAAAGTTTATATTTATACAATTGATTAATATTAAACACCATCAATTATATGATATATGTAAATTTATTTAAAAATTAAACTATTTTCCAACATATAATTAAAAATACAGTATTAAATTAAAATAAATCAGACTAATAATTATTTTTGTAAATAAAAAAATTCATAATATGAAATTTCATACTTTCTATATTTTTATAATACTATTGGTATTTATTCCTAAAAGAATAAATGCTCAAAACAATTATAAAAGCGCAACTATCATGTTTTATAACGTTGAAAATTTGTACGACACCATTAAGTCTGCAGATGTTATAAATGGCAAGTTATCTCCAGAAGATTCTCTTTACCAAATTAGTATACCCGAAGATAGTGCATTAGCTTCTGGGTTAAAAATATACCGTGGCGAATTATCTTTTGATAAGCTTAAAGGGAAACATGTGATTAGAAAGCAAATACTAACAAATGAATTTTATTATAAAGGAACTAAAGTATGGAATTCCAAAAAGTACAACGAAAAAATTGGAAACTTAACAAAAGTAATATCAGAAACCGGAAGGGAAGAGACTAAATCAATGCCATCTATTATTGGGCTAGCTGAAATTGAAAATGAACATGTTCTTCAAGACTTATGTGAAAGTTTAGGAAAAAAGGGGACAAAATACAATTACGCTCATTTTAACTCTTTTGATGCTCGTGGAGTTGATGTGGGACTATTGTACAATGAAAAAAGATTTACCTTGATTCATAAAAAAAGGATAGTTATTGATCTCCCTCCTGAAAATGGCTATAAAAATTATACAAGAGATATTTTATTAGTTGAGGGTTTATTGGATGGAGAAAAAGTTTATTTTTTAGTTAATCATTGGCCTTCACGCAGAGGTGGAGAACAAAAAAGCTTACCTAAAAGAATACGCGCCGCAGAAATAATGAAAACGGCTATGGATAGCATACTAAATATTCACCCAAATGCTAAAATCTTAGCTATGGGTGATTTTAATGATGATCCTACAAGCCCTAGTATAAAAAAAATACTAAATACAGTATATAAAAAAGATCAAGTAAAATCTGGCACTTTTTTTAATCCTGCTGAAAAGCTATTTAAAAAAGGAATGGGTACCTTAGCCTATAATGACTCTTTTAACTTTTTTGATCAACAAATAATGTCTCCCGGATTTATAAATAATACTTCGGAGGGGTATACTTATTACAAAACAATGGTATTTTCACCTTTCTATTTAATATCACAGGAAGGAACATGGAAAGGATATCCTTTTCGATCCTTTTCTGGTGATAACTATACTGGAGGATACAGCGATCACTTCCCAATTTATACCATTCTTGTAAAGAAAATTAAAACTAATGATTAATACTTATACTTAACAAATAGTCTTGATATAAGTTTTTCTTTTCTTATGAGTAATTGGGTTATAATCACTCCAAAGCAATTGAACATTTAAATTATCTACCAATTGAGGATTTGTTTCTACAAACCGAATGTTATATTTTTTTAATGTATGAAATATTTCTGTAAAGATAATGGCTGTAATTCCTTTCTTTTGATATTTAGGATGCACTCCTATTAATATATATTCTGCCGTATCAAAATTTTTAGATGCTTTTAATAAATGATACCAGCCCCATGGAAATAGCTTACCCCTAGATTTTTGCAATCCTTTAGCATAAGAGGGAGAAGTGACAGCAAAAGCACATATTTCTTGGTTTTCATCTAATATGCATGTTACAAAATTTGGGTTAAGTATTTGTAAGTATTTTTGAGTATAGAAATTGATTTGTTTTTCTGAGAAAGGTACAAAGGATTCTAAGGCACTATAGGTCTCTATTAAAAGATTAAACATTGGTCTTACAAAAGGCTCCATTTCCTTTTTATTTGAAAACCTTAACGGTTTGAAATTTTTATTTTCTTGAAGAAGTTTAGAAAAACGTGTAACTTTTTCAGGCAATTCTTCTGGAACTTTAAAAAAATTCTCAACCCATACTTTCTCTTCTTTAAAACCTAAAGATTCTAAATGATTTTTATAATAGGAATGATTGTATAATGTTATCATGGTGGACAATCTATCAAATCCTTCCGTTAATAAACCCGCTTTTTCCATATTGGAAAAACCTACCGGACCTTCCATGTAATGCAAATTATTTTCTAGCCCAACAGCTTTAACTTTTTCTATAAGTGCCTGGGTTACTGCTATGTCATCAATAACATCAAACCAGCCGAATCTAACCTTTTTCTTATGCAACTTTTCAACTTCGTAGGTATTAATAATTGCAGCAATTCTCCCAACAATTTTTCCTTCCTTATAAGCTAAATAGTAAGTTGCCTGAGCATGCTCAAAAACTGGATTTTTATTTTTATCTAAAACTTCTAATTCTTCCTTTATTAAGGATGGAACATAATTTGGGCAATTTTTATAAAGATGTAATGGGAAACTGATGAATTTTTTTAAGTCTTTTATATTAGTTACTTCTTTAATCTGAATTTTCATAATACGGCAAAGATAAGAGCTAATTGCTATGTTAGCTATTATTTCGTACTAGTTTTTATAAATTAACAATATCAATTTATAATTTCTCCATCGGAAAATTCAATTATTCTATTGCATTTGGCCGCAAACTCATCGTCATGAGTAACTGTAATTATCGTTTGTCCTTTATTCGCTAATTTTTGAAAAATATCAAATACAATTTCTGTATTTTTAGAATCTAAATTCCCTGTGGGCTCATCCCCCATAATAATTGTTGGCTCATTAATAAGTGCTCTAGCAATAGCTACTCTCTGTTGTTGACCTCCTGATAATTTTGAGGCTAACTTTGTTTCATTTTCTTTGATGTCTAACATTTGTAGCAACTCTATAGCTCTTTCCTTTATTTCTTCTTTAGATTTTAGGTTTAACTTTAATGCTGGTATCATAACATTATCTAACACTGAAAATTCAGGCAATAGATAATGAAATTGAAAAACAAAACCTATGTGCTTATTTCTAAAATCAGAAAGTTTATTTTGGCTAAGCCCTGTAACTTTAGTTTCATTAATATAAATTTCTCCTTCATATTCCGTATCCATCGTGGATAATAGATACAGCAAGGTAGATTTTCCAGATCCTGACTTTCCTATAATCGATAAAAATTCTCCCTTTTCAACTTCAAGATTTACATTTTTTAATACCTGAAATTTTTTAGGTTCATAGAAGTATTTATTTATATTTTTAACCAACAATGCTTTCATCTTATTCTATTTAAAAACTTAACTTCTCAAAATTGAAACCGGATCTACCTTCGCCGCTTTACGAGCCGGCATATATCCTGCAATGGCGCTTACCAATAATCCAAAGACAAATCCTTTGATATAAGTTATGAGACTAAAATCTACCGGTAGTGTATCGTAAGTCGCGATTTTAAATGGAATGCTATGTACAATTATGGAGATTGTATACCCTAAAATCATTCCTAAAATACCTCCTATCATACCTATAGCTATAGACTGAGTTAAAAATATTTGTACTATATCTTTCCCATTAAATCCTATTGCTTTTAGTATAGCTATTTCTTTAATCTTTTCGTTAACAGTCATATTCATAATATTATAAATACCAAAACCTGCTACAATTAAAATGGTTAAAGACATAGCTGTTCCTATAGAACCTCTTACTTTGTTCGCAGATTCTAGTTGCGGATTGCTTTCTTGCCAAGATTCTACTTTGTACTGTGTATAGTTTTTTATTTTTTCAGAAAGTTTGGTTGCCTGATTATAATCTTTAAGGTTAATATAAACATCTGTGGCATAATTCTTATTTTTTGAGAACAACTGCCTTGTTTGATTGATTGAAACTATTGCTCTTGTTTTGTCGGCATTCGAAGAACCTGTCTCTATAATTCCAATTACTTTAAAAGCCTTAGAAACACCCCCTGAAGTTATAACAGTTACATTATTTCCGGTTCTAACTCCTAAATTTTGTGCAAGCTTACTTCCTAAGATTATTCCATCGGAGCGTTTATTTAAATCATAGAAATCTCCTGAAATCATATAATGAGAGGTTTTAAAAAGAAGATCTTCATTCTGAACTTCAACTCCGGAAAGATTTGCATTATTCTGTGTTACTCCATTTTTTATGAAAACATTCTCATTGATTTGTTGGGTCACTCCCGCTACTTCTTGAATCTTTGAGATATTTTCAATTATTGGCACAGCATTTTTTATACCTTCGGTATAACTAATATTCTTGTTATTACTAACCATTACAATCTGGTGATCCTCTTTCTCAGGAAGTAATACGGGCAAATCTGGTGAAATATCGTTATAAACACGTATATGAGGTATAGAAGAAAATGTTATTTCGGATTGAGAATCATTAACCCCCGTCATAAAACCATTCATAAAAATATAAACAGATATTCCAAAAGTAACACTTAGGGTAGCCACTAACAACTGCCTAATTTTGGAAGTTAAATGTACCCATGAGATTTTTTTATTAACACCCATTTTTTATTTCTTTTTGGTAATAATGTCTTTTTCTGTTATCCCTGAAAGGATTTCAGTCCAATCTTTATTCTGCTTCCCTATCAACACTGCTTTTTCTGTTCCATCTTTTAAAGTCACAAATCGACCTTTAACTAAATAATCAGTAGGAATCACCAATACATTTTTGCGTTCTCCAACTTTAATGTTTGCTTGCAATTGGGTTCCTGAAAATAATTTTTCAGGCAATTTATCAAATTCTGCTTCTACAATATACGATTGCTCATCTTTATTAAATCCTGGATATATTTTACTAATACTTGCTGAAAATCCATGATTCGGATAGGTATTTAAATTCACAACTAGTTTTTGCCCTACTTCAATTTGAGTAATGTCATCTTCAGAAATATACAGTCTTATAAGATATTTTCCACTTCCAATTTTCGCTATTGGATCCCCTATTTTGACTAGTTCTCCTTTCTTTTTATATACTTCAATCACCTGCCCTTCTTTCTCTCCAATTACATTATAATCTTCTAATTGTGCTTTATGATTTTCAATTTGGATCTTGCTTCTTTGTGCGGCAAGATTTAACTGATTCTTAATTTGAGCTAAACTTTCTTCAAGTGCTCTCAAATTTTCCTTGGAAGCTATATACTGAGATTCTGCTTTTTCTAAATCTAATTGTGAAACCGAATTGGTTTGCTTTAATTTTTTATATCTGTCATAATTGTTCTGATCTAAAATAAGTTGTTGTCTAGCCTGATTGATTTGTGCCTGAATTTGTAAAATTTGTGGGGAATTATTGGCTGTATTTCTAATAGCATCGTTATTTACCACATAAGCATCTTGCAATTGAACATTAGGAACATCACTCTTTATTCTCACTAATAAATTCTGTGGAGTTATTAAGTCTCCTTCCTTTATATTAACTTCTGTAATTAATCCGTTAATTGTGGATGATATTGTATATTCATCCTCTTGTTTAATGTATCCATTCCCAAACACCGCTTCTTGAAGGTTTTTTCGTTCCGGAGCTGTAGTTTCTCTCTTGGAACAAGCTAAAAATAATAAGCAAGAAATTACTACGATTTTGTAATTAATTATAAACTTCATGGTTCTATATTATTAAAATCTAAGAGTTGGTAATTCATTTGGCGTATAAACACTTGGTATTGTGCGATTGAATAATCCGCTAAACTGTTAAGATAATTGAATTGAGCTGTTAGTAGATCGTTATATTTATCTAATCGGTCGTCTAAACTAATAATTCCATTTTCATATCTTCTTTCGTAATGCAAGTCATTTTTTTCTTGTAAATCTAAAATTTCTTTATCCCTATTAAGATTATTTAAAGCTTGTTCATATTGAAGCTTAAAGTTTTCATCTTCTTTACTTTTTACCAATTGTAGATTATCCAATTTCATTTTTTGTTGCTGCAGTTGCAACTTCATTTCATTTAAACTTTGTTTGTTGTTAAAACCTGTAAAAAGTGGCACACTTAATTTGAATCCTAATACTTGAGAAGGTAAGTGGCTGACATTAGAAAAATTTAAAAACCCATCTGTTGCCCAGTTATATGTATATTGATATTGTAAACTCAACAAGGGGTAGTACAAGGCTTTCCCCTGTTTTACATTATATTCAAAAGCTTTAATCTGAGTTTTTTGCCAAAGGATTTCTGGATTTTCCGTGGTGATATCCGTATTATTGATTAATGCTTCTTCAATATCTCCGTTAATATCTATATCCTCACCTAAATTCAGTTGACTTTGAAGTTGAACTTGCAGCTGCTGTAAATTATCTTTAGCATTTTGTAAATTTTTAAAATTTTGCAATTGTTGAATTTTTGCCTTGTTTAATTCCAATTCACTTATCAATCCTTTATTAAACTTTTCTTTTGCATTGCCTAAAAGTTTTGTTGAAACCTCAACATTCTTATTATAAATATCAATTGATTTTTGCGCCAATAGTATGGAATAATATGTGGAAGCTAATTGATTATACAAATTATATCGAATTTTTTCTGTTTGAATTAAACTAGATTCTTCTTGTATGCCCGCTGCTTTGGCCGCAAATATTTTTTGAAAATTTAAAATATCCCATTGTGCTTGAAGCCCTATGTTATAGGTATGCTGCTTTCCGAAAGTCATTTTCTCAAAGGTGCCTTCTGAAGCATTGGGGTTAAATATTTTAGCGGGTATAAGAGTTGACATTAAAGTGAGGTTGTCATTGTAACCAGATCCGAAAGAAATATTTGGATATAAAGAAGATTGAGATTGTATTTTTTTAGATTTAGTTATATTTTGTTGGATTTCTGCATCTTTAATTTCATAGGCATTAGCATCTGCATAATTAAAAACTTCTTTAAGTGATTTAAATTGTACTTGGCCTATGGTATGTATTCCTAAAAATATGCATATAGGAAGGAAAAATATTCGCTTTTTCATTATTTAGAAATAATTTTAAATTTAAAAATCTTTATCGATTTAATTAAATTGTGAAAAAATAAGCTCACATAGTTTTTAAATATGTATTCTTTGCGAAATTAGTTAAATTACTCTTTTTGAAACCTTATTGTTAATTTAATATTCTTATTGAACCATAAGTAATATTATAATCTTTGTATTCTTTTATTCTCTTAAAGATTTTTCCTAAAAATTCATTCTTTGAATTCTAATTGCATTAGCTATTGCAAGAAGAGCAACGCCAACATCTGCAAAAATAGCTTCCCACATATTGGCAAATCCTCCAGCTCCTAATATTAAGACCGCTATTTTAATTGTAAATGCTAAAATTATATTTTGCCAAACGATTTGCTTGGTTTTTTTTCCTATTTTTATAGCTACTGGTATTTTACTAGGCTTATCGTCTTGGATTACAACATCTGCAATTTCAATGGCTGCATCACTTCCTAAACCTCCCATAGCTATTCCAACATCACTTAGTGCTAATGCTGGAGCATCATTTACTCCATCACCTACAAAAGCAACACTTTCTTTAAAGTTTATAATTTCTTCTAATTTCTTTACTTTTTCTTCGGGATATAAGTTACCATAAGCTTCTTCTATATTTAATGCATTTGCAACTTCTTTTACTACTGAAGATTTATCTCCACTTAACATGGTGACTTTAATCCCCAAATGTATTAACTCTTTAATCGTCTGTGCAGCATCTGCTTTTATTTGGTCTGAGATGCTTATATATCCTACAAATTCATTTTTATAGGCAATGGCAATAATGGTATTTCTCAAATTTAAATTTTCAGCATCGTAGTAAATATTAAATTTATCTAACAATTTGAAATTTCCTACTAATATTTCTGCTTCCTCAATTTCTGCTTTAATGCCCATCCCTGGAAATTCTTCAACCTTTTGCACAGAAATTCCCATATTTACTTCTCCTGCGTATTCTTTAATTGCAGTTGCTATAGGGTGGGTACTTAAATTTTCAATTGCATTTACGTATTGAATAATCTTAGACAAATTAAATTTGGGATTTATATTTACTTCCTGTACTTTAAATGAACCTTCTGTTATAGTTCCTGTTTTGTCTAAAACAATATTTTGAATTCCTGCAATTTTATCTAAATAACTGCTTCCTTTAAACAAAATTCCATGTCGACTAGCCGCACCAATCCCCCCAAAATATCCTAATGGTATAGAGATTACTAAAGCACATGGACAAGAGATCACTAAAAAAATAAGGGCTTTGTACAACCATTCTTTAAATTGATAATCGCTAGTAAAAAAAATAGGCAGAAAACAAATACTGATTGCTAGGAAAACTACCATAGGAGTATAAATCTTAGCAAATTTTCTTATAAATAATTCTGTTGGAGCTTTTTTAGAAGTAGCACTTTGCACTAATTCTAATATCTTGCTGAGTTTCGTATGATCGTAAGTAGAAGTGACACAAACTTGGATTACAGTGTTTAAATTTATCATACCTGCAAAAACTGAATCTAATTTATATTTTATTTGAGGGGCACTTTCTCCAGTTAAAGAGGAGGTATCCAATAAGGCTTTCTCTGAAAGCAATTGTCCGTCCAAAGCTAATTTCTCTCCCGGTTTTAACTGAATGATAGATCCTGCTTTAACTTCTTTTGCAGGTATTACATGTAAGTTTTCTTTTTCTACAACCGTAACGCTGTCCGGTCTTTGATCTAATAAGCTTTTAATGTTATTTTTAGCCTTTGAAACTGCTAAATCCTGAAGAGCCTCTCCAACGGAATAAAACAACATTACGGTTACTCCTTCTGGGTATTCACCTATAGCAAATGCTCCAAGAGTAGCTATAGACATTAACAAAAATTCTGAGAAAAATTGACCTTTTTTAATACTCTCCCAAGCTTCTTTAATTACTGGAAATCCAACCGGTATATAGGCTACTATATAGTAGGCGAATTTAATCCAACCTTTGAACCATGATTGATCTGAACTATTTAGAATACTACCTACTATTAGTATTAATAATGAGACAATAGCCGGAAGAAAACTTTTTAAGAATTTTAATTGTGTTTTATGGGAATATATCTGAGTGTTGCAACATGCTTTAGACATAATATTAATTTATATGATGCAAATGTATATGAAGATCCTATGCAATACTATTGCAATTCTTGTAAGCACCTTTCGCAGATTCCCTTCGCTGAGAAATGAATTTCTTCAATTCTAAACTTTACATTTAAAATTTCAGGAATTACAACTTCTTCTCTACAAGTTGTCTCTCCACATATTTTACAACTTAAATGTAGGTGCCAATCGTTGTGAAGTTGTTCGTCACAATCTTCTTTACAAAGAATATATTTAGAAGTATTGTTTTCTTGTATACTATGTACTAGTCCTTTTTCTTCAAAGGTCTTTAGGGTTCTATAAATGGTAATACGATCTGCATATTCAAAGTAATTTTCAATTTCAGTTAGAGATAAGGCTACTTTTTTATTTTTTAAAAAATTATAAACCAAAATTCGCATATTGGTGGGTTTCACATTTTTATAATTAAGCTTATCTTCTATTTTTGCCTTATCCATATGCTGAAATTACAATTTTATTTATGTTTTGCAATAAATAAAAAAGCTTAACTAGTATGTTATACCAATTAAGCTTAAAAAGTAGCGAGGAGCAGACTTGAACTGCCGACCTCTGGGTTATGAATCCAGTGCTCTAACCAGCTGAGCTACCTCGCCATATTTAGAGGTGCAAATATAACGGAGATTTTATGAATCTCCAAAATTATTTTAAGCAAAAAACTTACAATCTTTATCTATAGCTTTAGGTAAAAATATTTCTGCCAACATACAACGAACGCCACCCCCTCCATATTTTTCAATAGTTGGAATATTACAGACTATAATTTCAGTATAATTTTTTATTTTTTTTAACTGTTCTTGGGTAATTGATTGATATGCAGTTTGAGATACTACTAAATATCTAGTTCCATCAATTTTAGATTTTAATTGTAAATGATTCCCTAAAAATTGTTTCATCTGATGGATCGATATTGGAATAATTTCTTTTCCTGTTGATTTTAAAGAATTAACCACTTTTCGTTTTTCTTCTTCATTATGTATGGTTTCTAAACAAATTAAGCAAAAGCCTTTACATACCCCCATCATTACGTTGGTATGATAAATAGGGAATTTTTTGTCTCCAATTTCTTGAAGTGCATGGAAGGTAATAGGAGTATAACGCATTTCTTCACAAAATTCTAGAAATAGAAATTCATTGGTTCTCTCGGATAGGGAGGCATAAGCAATTTTATTTTCTCTATCAAGAACCATGCTTCCTGTACCTTCCAAATATAAGTTTTCTTTCTCTGCTTGGGTATAATCAATAATTTGATTGATATAGAATCCTTTATTTTCAATGGATTTCAAAATATCTTCTCTTCTTTCATCTCTTCTATTTTCAGCATACATAGGATACAATACAATAGTACCATCAGAATGGAAACTTACCCAGTTATTAGGAAATATGGAATCTGGCGTATGTGGCTCATGAGTATCCTTAATTTGAATTACTTCTATTCCTGATTTAATGAGTTCGTTTACCATGCCATTAAATTCTTTACTTGCATGCTCTTGGATTATTTTTGGAGAAACTGAATCATTTTTTTGAAAAAGGTTATCTATTGCTGTTTGTTTATTAAACCCGAATGCCATGGGCTCAATCATTAAAACGGTATCTGTAATTATATTTTCTTTCATTTTTTTCTAACTAATGGCAATGTGGAACATCTTAGTAATCCTCCCATTTTAGATATTTCGTAGTATGGGATTTTTTCAACTTTAAAGTTCCATTCATTTTCTAAAAATTGATTTAAACGTATAAATTTCTCTTCTGAAATTACTACTTCCGGGGATATGGAAAAAACATTACTGTTTATATAGAATACTTCGCTTTCTGTTAATTCAAAAATATTTTCAATTCCAAAATAATCAACTAAAAAATGGTAATCTTCTTCATTAGCAAAACTTTCTTTATATAAAATTGCTTTATTTTTCCCTATAGGCATAAAGGTACAATCTAGATGAAGAACACCTTTTCTGGGATCTTTATCATTTTTCTTAAGTTGTAGTTCTTTAAAAATTTTATTTGGATATAATTCTTTGAGGTATTCAATAGCGTATGGATTTGTTCTGGCAGTTTTTATCTGTGAAAAATCAGAACCTTTATAAACCCCGCAAAAAACAACCTCATCAGTTAGGACTATGTCTCCTCCTTCTACATTGGCTTTTTTAGGTAAATTGTATATGTTTTTAAAATTTATCGACTTAAAAATTTCTTCGTAGGCTTCTTGTTCTTCTTCTCGGTCTGCAATCATATTGGAAATTACAATTTTATCATCGATGACAAAGGCTACATCTCTTGCAAATACTTGATTATATTCTTTTAATATTTTAGGCTGTAAGACCTCAACTCCGTATTTTTTTAAAATTTTTTCCAAGCATAGCATTTCATTAACAATTTTACTTTCACTAGGATAAATCTTATCTTTTATGCTTTGGTAAGATTTAGCATCGTATGCTTCGTCTAATTTCGGTTGCTTACCTATAGAATAAGGCTGACCTATTACTACTGTTTGTAACAATGAAGTTTCATTCGTTATATTAAGTTGCATAAATGTGAAATTACTTTTCAAAGTTAATTGAAAATTATATTCTGCTATTTGTTTTATTCAATGAATTTGAACACAAAAGATTTTTCATTTAAATGTATTGTTTAATATAACTAAGCCCTGTACTAAGTACAGGGCTTAATGATGAATTTAAAATATTGTTTTAAATTTTTCTGATATATTATTTATTACAATTAGCCTATCTCTCTATCTTGTTTGAATTTCTCAAATTCTTCAATACTATATTCTGGACAAGCTCCTTGATGGTTCGTTATAAAAGCTCCTAAGTAAACGGCTTCCTTCATAGCTTCTTCTACCGTTGCTCCTTTGGCTCTTTTAGATAGGAATCCTGCTAAAAAAGAGTCTCCACTACCTACGGTGTCTTTGATTTCAACTTCCACAGCTTTTAAAAATAAGTATTCTTTATGATCGCAATAAACAGCTCCTTTACTTCCTTTAGTAACAATTAATCCATCTAAATTAAAGTGATTTCTAATGTATTTTATTGCTGATTCTTCTGAAGTATATTCTTCGCCTAACCATTGTAAAACTTGTCTCAACTCAGATTTATTCATTTTTACTAAATCTGATTTTTCTAAAAGTTTTAAGATATTATCTTGGAATATGAATGGCGGGCGCAAGTTTACATCAAAAACCTTATAAGGTGCAATCTCTATTAATTTATGAAGTGTTTCCTTAGAAGTTGAATTTCTTGAGCCTAAACTACCAAACACTAAAGCTTGAGAGTTTCTTAATAATTCTTTATAACTATCTTGCCACTGAATAAAGTCCCAAGCAACCGGCTCTTTAATTGTATAATGAGCTTCATTGTTTTCGTCAATCTCAGCTAAAACTGTTCCTGTTTCTTGTTCTTGTGTAACTTGGCAATAATCTGTTGATATATTTGCTTCTTTTACTTTTCCTAACAACTCAGCCCCTAGTTCATCTTTACCAACACAACTAATCATTTTACCCGTAGCTCCCATTTTATTAATATGATAAGCTACATTAAAAGGAGCTCCTCCTATTTTTTTTCCGGATTCAAATATATCCCATAGTATCTCCCCAAAGCTAACAATGGGTCTTGTATCTATTTCTCTTTCCATAAATTGTAATTTCTTTTACGTTGATTGTCTAATCATTAATTTAGAATTGAAAACTCTTGGTTTATGATTAAGATTTTTATTTTCTATGATTTGCATTAATATTTCTACTGACTCTTTGGATATCTCCTGCAAGGGTTGTTTTATATAGGTTAATGGCGGATTAAATACTTCAAATGCTTCTGATTCATCAAAAGTAAGAATTGCTATTTCTTGAGGGATTTTTATATCTCTTTTTACAATATTTTTTAAACCTGCTATAGCGAGCTTATTAGTTGTAAAAAAAATTGCATCTATCGAATTATTATTACTCTTAAGTAATTCATCCATTGCTTTTTCAACTTCAGCTTGAATGTTTTTTTCATTAATAAACTTTATATTCTCATCCCTAAAGGGTAATCCGCGATCCTCTAAAGCTCTTCTATATCCTTTAATTCTTTCTTTTAGATGTGCCAATTCAACATCGTAAACTAATATTCCTATATTTTTTTTTCCTGTCTTAATTAAATACTCGATGGATTGATAAGAGATTCCATAATTATTCGTGGTTATTACTGGAACTTGTACATCATTAAAATATCGATCAATTAATACAACAGGTATTTTAGTTTTAATAAGTTCTTTTATTGAATTCTCAGAATTTATAACTGGTATAATAATAAAACCATCTACTTGTCTATTTAAAAAAACTTCTATTAATTGTTGCAACTTTTCAGGATTTTCATCTGAACTACCAATTAATACTGCATATCCTCTTTTACTGGTTTCATCTTCAATAATTCTAGCAATTTGAGAGGCAAATGGGTTAGATATATCTGCAACTAATAAAGCTATGGTATTAGTTTTATTAGATTTAAGACTTTGAGCTATTTTATTAGGTCTATAGTTAAGTTCTTTAGCTGCTTGTCTAACTCTTTCTGCAGTTTCTTTACTTATCCTATTTATGTGTTTATTATTCATTACATAGGACACCAAAGCTGTTGAAACCTCTGCTTTTAAAGCTACATCCTTTATAGATGCTTTTTTCATGATAGATTATTTTAATCCTAGCTCTTTTTCTATTTGTTCTAATGATTTACCTTTAGTCTCAGGTATATAGAATTTAACAAATATATAGGCTACTATTGAGAAAAAGCCAAAAATTGCAAATAGAAAGCTGTTACCAAAATTCTGCCTTATGATAGGTGTAAAGTATACGGTTAAAAATGTACATCCCCAACTTACTGCCGTTGAAAAAGACATGGCTACTCCTTTAATTCTATTGGAATAAATTTCAGATATAATTACCCACATTACAGGAGCAAAGGAAGCTGCAAAAAAGGAGATATAACCTAATAAGGCAAGTAAAACTGCAATTGCACTTTTTTCTTCTTTAGAAAAAGCATAGGTTAGATATGCTAAACATACCGTCATCCCTAGTGCACCCCACAAAAGAAGTGTTTTTCTCCCTTTACTATCTACCAATTTAAGTGCTACTATAGTCATTAAAACATTTACTAATCCTACAATCATCGATTGTAATAGTGCTTGATCTGCCCCAACTCCTGCTGATTTAAAGATATCCGGAGCAAAAACTAAAACTGCATTAATTCCTGTAATTTGTTGAAAAGCGGCAATTAAGGTTCCTATCAATACTACTTTACCTGTCTTACCCTTAAACAATTCACTAAACTTAATCTTCTCTTTAGATGTCTCTTGCTTAATGGATTCTTCAATTTCTCTTAATTCGTTCTCTAAATCACTACTCTCACTAGTCTTTCTTAAAATTTTAATAGCCTTGTCTTTGTAGTTATTTGCTAATAACCAACGGGGACTTTCAGGAAAGTTACCTAATAAATATATAAAATAAATTACTCCAAATAATGCAGGGATAGCTAGCATATATCTCCAGCTATTGTCTCCTAAATTAATTAAAAAATAATCAAATACATAGGCTAAGAAAATACCTATTGTTATTGCAAATTGATTAAAAGAAACTAAAGTACCTCTTTTTTTTGCCGGAGATATTTCTGCAATATACATGGGTCCTACTACTGAGGTAGCTCCAACGGCAAATCCTGAAAGAACTCTAAAAAAGGTTAAACTATAAAAACCTGTAGAAAATGCACACCCTAGAGATGAAATGATAAAAAGTAGGGCTGTACCGATCATTACTTTTCGTCTACCATAGGTGTCTGTAAATTTTCCTGTAAATAATGCTCCAATTAGACAGCCTAACATCAAGAAACTAGCAATAGTACCTAAACCACTATCGCTGAGGTTAAAATCTTTTTTTATTAATTCGTTAGCTCCGGCAATACCTGCCATGTTAAGACCAAATAGTAAGCCTCCATTTACTGCTACGAATGTTATCCAATACAAATATTTGTTATTCCCTTGACTCATAAATTTTGATTTTTGCGGTTTTTCAAAAATAAAAAATTTAATCGTTTAAACGATAATTGTGTAGGATTTTTTCCATATGTTATTTATCATCTATGGTTTTTAAAGTAAAAAGGCAACTAAATAGTTGCCTTTTTATACTTGAATTTTATTAATTATAATAATTCTTTTTCATCTGCTTTTTCGTCTTCCTTACTTTTGGAGGAAATTTTTTAAATAAAGATTCTATTGACGATTTAAAAAATCTAGATTTTGTTTCTGGTTTTGATCCGTAGGGAAGGTTTTCAATGGTTTGTCCTGTCCAAATTAAATTATTCGTATTTGCATCATCCATGGAGACTTGTATAAAGTATGCAGTTACCTTATTTCTGATAGGGATACCTATGTTGGTTCCTAAACCAAACCAAGGACCTCCCCCTCCAACACCTAAATTCACGACATTACTTACTTGAGTCTCATCTCTCTTGCTAACTTGCAATGCTATATAGACATCTGGATTTTGAGTATTTCTAGTTAAACCTTTAGTTTCTAATACATAATTCAAATTTTTCATGATGCTGGCACTGTCTATAGAATTAGACTGAACCACGTTATCTATGTAATAATCGTAAGTTTTTATTTTAGAAAAATTATACTGGGTATCATAATCTATTGCTCCATTTTGCGTTTGGCAGGAAGTTAACAATATAAACATTAAAAATGGGATGATATATTTTTTCATGTGTCTTTTTTAATTTACAAATATATTAATAATTGATGAAAGCTTTTTATAGCTAATTTCTAATTTACTGATTGATGTCATATATAAAGCATTTGTTTACAGAGTATTAATTGTTGTTCACTATTTTTGTGTAACACTAGTTCCATTTTTATGCCAGATTCTCCCAATCATATAAAGTCTGTAAGTTTATTGCTTTCTGACCTAGCGATTACTCTAATTATGAATGGAGCAAATACCTCTAGGACTTTAAAAAACACTCTAAGAATATCAAACCAATTGGGTTTTAAAACTGATTTTTTCTTTTCTCTCTCAAGTGTTATCTTAACTGTTTCTGATATTAAAGGGAATGAGTCTCACACCATTGTTCGTTCCATTCCTCACATAAGTGTGAATTTTGATATAATCTCAGAAATAAGCCTACTTTCTTGGCGAGTGGTTGATGAAAATTTAAGTGTTTATGATATTGAAAAAAGTTTAAGAGAAATAAAAGAAATCAAACAATATTCTAAAATTTATATCTGTATTTTTGTTGGACTTGCAGGAGCAGGATTATGCCGAATATTGGGAGGTTCATGGTTGGAATTTATTTTCTGCTTTTTTGCTACTGTTATAGGGCTGTTAACAAGAATACTATTAACTAAAAAAGGATTTAATATATTCATTGTATTTAGCGCTTCCTCCTTTGCCGCAGTCTCTACCATCTGTGCTTTTCGCTTAATTTTTAATGACAGTTTAAACAGTGCGCTAGCTTCCTGCGTACTTTTTTTAATCCCAGGAGTTCCCCTTATTAACTCATTTATAGACATTTTAGAAGGATATATTTCCCAAGGGATTGCAAGGGGAATTTTGGGCACTATGCTTATACTTTCTATCGCAATAGGTTTGTTTTTATCATTATTTATTTTTGGTTATGGATTTAATTAGTTTATTCACAGCTGCAGATATATCTACAGCTGAAAAAATTTTTTGGTCGATGTGGGTTTCTATAGGTTTTGCTGTGCTTTTCACAACTCCTAAAAGATCGATGTTGGTGGTTGCAATTCTAGGAGGGTTAGGCTTTAGTTGCAGAACCTTTCTTTTATATATTTGGGAAAATCAGATTGTATTTGCAAGTTTTATATCCGCCTGTTTAGTTGGTATATTAGGTATATACTGTGCGCATAAAGTACACACTCCTCCTATTGTATTTACAATTCCAGCGATCATAAATATTATCCCTGGAAAATCAGGTTATGAATTTATGGTTTCTTTAATTCAAGCTATTACACTGAAGGAAGGAGAAGTTTTGCAAATTAATTTTTTAATGGGAATACTAGATAAAGGGATAAAAACTGGATTCACTTTACTCTCATTAGCGTTTGGGGTGGTATTCCCTATTTTAATTTTTAAAGCTAGATCTGTAAAGAAAACTACATTGCATTCTTTATTGGCCAAAAGTAAAAAATAGTGTAATGGTTAGTATTCTATTTACTTTTATCTATGGATTAGAAACAGATAACAATACAAAAACTGACCCACGTTTATTTTTTTTAAACTAATTATAAAATATACATTAATTTTATTTTAAAAAACATTTATTTCATAAAATATTGTTAATCAATACAATATTTTATAATTTTATTAAACATATTTTAACAAAATGTAAAATTATTTTAATTATAAATTGGCATCATGGTTGCATTAAATAAACAAAATCACTAAAAAATAATATCATGAGACACGGAGACATTTCATCAAGTCCAGACACAGTAGGTATCGCAGTAGTTAATTATAAAATGCCTAGATTACACGACAAGGAAGAAATTAAACAAAATTGTGAATTTATCTCTCAATTTATTGCAGGAGTAAAACAAGGAATACCAGGATTAGACATTATTGTTTTCCCTGAGTATAGCACACATGGAATCATGTATGATCGTGATGAAATGATGAACAATGCAACAACAGTTCCTGGTTTTGAAACTGAAATTTTTTCCAAGGCTTGTAAAGACAATAACGTTTGGGGAGTATTTTCTTTAACCGGCGAACGTCATGAAGAACACCCTAAAAAAGTTCCATACAATACGCTTATATTAATAAATAACAAGGGGGAGATTGTTCAAAAATATAGAAAAATGATGCCATGGACTCCTATTGAAGGATGGTATCCAGGAAATCAAACTTATGTTAGTGAAGGACCTAAAGGAATGAAAATTAGTTTAATTATTTGTGATGATGGTAACTACCCTGAAATCTGGAGAGATTGTGCGATGAAGGGCGCTGAACTTATTATCAGAAGCCAAGGTTATATGTACCCAGCTAAACGCGCTGAGGTTAATATTGCACAATGCATGGCATGGTGCAACAATGTATATGTTGCCGTAGCAAATGCTACAGGTTTCGATGGTGTCTATACCTATTTCGGACATAGCTCTATTATTGGTTTTGATGGTAGAACCCTAGGTGAATGTGAAACAGAAGAAATGGGTATACAATATGCGCAATTATCTGTTTCAGAAATCCGTGATTCCAGAGCCAATGATCAATCTGAAAATCACCTTTATAAACTATTACACAGAGGCTATACAGGAACCATCAACTCTGGTGAAGAACGTTTTGGTGAACCTAAATGTCAATATTCATTCTATCAAGATTGGATAAATAACCCTGAAGCTGTTCAGAAACGTGTGGAGGATATGACTCGCAGTAAACCAGGCGTGAAAAGTGCTCCGATAGATGGAATACCTTTTGAATAATAAATTAAATTTAGTACTTAAAACATTAAAAGCTACCATTTGGTAGCTTTTAATTTATTTTAAAATATTAATTTTTTCTTATATTGATTTTAAAGTTAATGATAAAAAGATATAATATATTCCAATGAAAATGATTGAAACACTAATCCAAACCAATAGAGTTGCTAAACCTATAGAAGGGACTACTAAAATAATAAGTGAAAAAATAATTTCAAGTATTCCAAAAAATAATAACCACCCCCAGTTATTTGATCCTAGTTTTTTAATATCTAAAGAATAACCTGTTAAAGATACACCTTTAAAAAGTATCCAAAAACCTATAAAAAAAGCTAATATATCTAAACGAGTTATTATACTTGACCTTAAAAGTACTATCCCTATTAATAAATCAAATATTCCACCTGCCAAATACCATCCCCATGAACTATTTTTAGTATTAGAGAGTGAAAAGAATATTTCAAAAATCCCTGTAAGTAAAAAAGATATTGCAAAAAATGTACTTATAAAAATCAGCGTAGGAGCTGGTTTTGACAATACTATAATTCCTCCTAATAAAAATATTATTCCTAAAAGCAATAAAACCCACCAATGATTAGTTATTGATTTTCTAGGTTCTACAAATGTATTCATAATTTATATTTTTTTTATATCATTCCAAAAATAATGCCAGTGAAAAATTATTATTTAATATTATTAAATTAAGAAATACTTAAAATCATCTACCTTTGGGTACTATTATTGATAATATTATAAGTCAAAAATTGGTGAAATTTGGAATTATACGATCTAATTGAAAAAGCAAAAACATCTAAACAACAAGCCCAAAGTCGTTTAGTCAATCTTTTTTGGGATGACGTAAAAAGATACATTTATTCTCTTGTTAAGGATGAAAATAATGCGGAAGAACTTACCATTGAAACATTTACAAAAGTTTTACAAAAGTTAAATTTATATAATATTGATTTTGATTTTAAAACTTGGATTCTTTCAATTGCACATAATACTTGTATTGATTTTTTACGAAAAAATAACAAAATCCTATCTAATTTTTCTACAGATAACTATCATGATATTAAAGACAGTGATCCCTCTCCTGAACAGCTTTTTATAAATAAACAAAATATCGAAACTGTACAAAAGATGTTGAACAAACTTCCTGAGAAATACAGTATTTTAATTCAGCTCAGATATTTAGATGAAAAAAAATTGAATGAAATAGTCAATGACACAGGACTTACATTAGCCAATGTAAAAGTAAGTCTTATGAGAGCAAAAAAATTATTATTTGAAATGAAAGATGAAAATTTATGAATTAATTACTCTCTTTTATTTCATTTATTACATTCATAAATTTAGCTTTCCAACACTCCCAATTTAATTTTTGTTTATAGATAGCAAAAGATCCTTCTCTTAATTTATTTAGCTCCTTTAAATGAATGATTTCTAATATTTTTTCAGCAAATTCTTTCCCCCCACACTTTAGGTTTAATCTGTAACCATTTTGACCATTAATAACATAATTCGGAATTCCTCCAGTATCATAGGTAAGTATAGGCAAGCCATAAGCAGAAGCTTCTGAAAATACTATAGCTGAACATTCTGCCTTAGTTGGCAAGAGTAGAAGATCTGAATTATAAATTATCTCCTTAAGTAAACTATAATCCTTATCTAAATTTTTATTTAAATAGCCATAAGATTTAATATTATAATTATTATACTTTATGGGAGGTTTGGTTCCAACAACATGTAATACAGATTTTATATTATTATCATTTAAATAGTTGAGGCATTCAATTGCTATTTCCCCTCCTTTTCTTTCCCAATCAACCCCTAAAAATAAAAGATTTATTTGCCCTGTCTTTTGATAATTAAATTTTGGATTTACTATTATATTATCAATATTTGCTCCAAATTCAATTACTTTTATTTTTTTTTCAGGTATTTTATAGTCATTAATAAAAGGGTTTTTTGCCCAATCTGAGGATACTATTATCGTAGTGGAATTATCTGCCGCTCTTTTTTCTATAACATTGCCTTGTTTAACATTAAATGAAAAGAAATTACTGAAAATTGGATAATAGTTATAAAGAAGATAAAAGGTTTAATCTGTTAAATAAATAATAGGCTTTTTGATTTTTAAATAAGCTATATTTACAGCTCCTGAAGGAGCAAATATGATATCAACCTCATTTATTAAATGATGATTTATATCTTTTGCTAAAATTTTAGAATAAAATATTAAATGTTCTGATTTATTTTTAAAAAATATCTTAGATAATATCCCCATAAATATTTTCATGAATTTTCCATGAATTTTTTTCCTCCCTATTGGAATCCACGAGATTTCAACGTTATGAATTGTTTATATGTTTTTATATAACTGATAAATTGTCCCTGACCAAGCCTTTTTATCACAAGGATTTTCTTGGGTTAGAAATCCAATTTTTACTTTAAAATCAGATATTTATTATACTCTCGATACCAAATTAATTAATTCCTTTATTTATAAATTTTTACCTAATAAAAACGAGATTGTTTTCTTTGGATAAATCCTCAGAGAATTCATAACCATCTTCATTGTAAACTTTTAGTTTCTCTATATCTTGAATGTTATTTTCTGCACACCAACGAGTCATTTTTCCTCTAGCATTTTTAAAATACATCATGATACTTTTTAATGATCCATTTTTGTAATCTTTAAAATCGACTTCAATAATTCGATTTTGAAGATTTTTTGTATTAATTACCTTAAAATATTCTTTACTTGCTAAATTTAATATGGGTTCTTCTTTTTTTAATTGTTTGGAAAGATAGCTTGTTAGTATTTCTTTCCAAAACATATATAAATTGTTCGCTTTTTCCGTTTTTAATTTCTTTCCCATTTCCAACCGGTATAGCATTACCTCATCTGAAGGCTGTAGTAAGCCGTATAGACCTGAAATTATTAATAGATTATTCTGTAGATATTCAAGTTCTTTTTCATTTAAAGTTTCTGCTTTTAAACCTCTGTATACTTCTCCTTTAAAAGCAAATATAGCTTGTAAACTTTCTTCTTTAGTGGGATTAGATTTCCATTCTTGATTCCTTTCCCAGTTTTCTTTTGATAATTTAGGCGAAATATCTAATAAATTTTCTAAATCTGAAGGACTATATTCTTTTAAAATATTTTGTAATTCTACACTTTTATCTAAAAAGTTAGGTTGGGATCTTTTCTTCCATTGCGAAGAAGCATCTACGCTCATCATTTTTGCTGGAGAAAGTAATATTTTCATTATTTTCTTTTTATAGAATAATAGATAAATTTATAAAAAAGTTGGAGTAAAAAACTCCAACTTTTTTATTTATATATACTTATAAATCAATTAAAAATCAAAATCAATATCAGCATGTAACTTTTTAGCAACAATTTTATTTACTATATCTTTCAATTGAGGTATTGCAACCGTTTCCATAACATCTGCACAAAAAGCAAACATTAGCAATGCTTTAGCCTCATTTTCATGGATTCCTCTTTGTTTCATATAAAAAAGTGCATCGTTGTCCAGTTGTCCAACTGTACATCCATGTGAACATTTTACATCATCAGCAAAAATTTCTAATTGAGGTTTAGTATCTATACTCGCTTTATTAGATAATAATACATTATTATTTTGCTGGAAAGCATTCGTTTTTTGGGCAATTTGATCCACTTTAATTTTTCCATTAAAAATACCATGTGCATTTTCCGTATAGATTCCTCTATAAAGTTCATGACTTTCACAATTGGGTTGATTATGATTGACCAAAGTGTGATTACCTACTTCTTGACCCTCTCCTATTAAACTAATACCCTTTAAAATAGAATTTATATTTTCTCCTCTTTGATCAAAAATTAATTCATTCCTTGTTACTTTCCCTCCTAGAGAAAATGTATAAATAGATGCCTGACTATCTCTTTCTTGTTCTATATAAGTTGAATCTAATAGATGAGTAGTATAGGAATCGTTTTGAATTTTATACAAGCTAAAATTTGAATTCTTACCTACAAAAACTTCTGTAACTAGGTTGGTTAAAAAATCTAAGTTTGAAAAGGTTTGAATTTTTGTAGTAATTAGAATTTGTGAGTTATCGTCAACCACAAAAAGATTCCTTAAATATTGAGAAGCTTTCTTATTTTGTTCTGTGTTTATATATAAAATTTCTACGGGTCGTTCTTCTACCGTGTTCTTAGGCATATAAATAAAGGTGCCTTCTTTTACATTAGCAGTATTTAAAACGGAAAAATATTCATTAGGTACAAGTTTACCGTACTTATCTTCAATAACATTTGTATAAAACTCGTTTTGTAAAGCTTCTGAAAATGGTAAAACTATAAATTTATCTTTAGGATAGTTGGAAAATTCAGGAACAAAAACCCCATCAATATAAACAATTTTAAAGGAATCTAATCCCTCTATTTTATTTCTATTTATAATTTCTTGATCTACCTCATGCTTTTCCGCTTGAACATATAATTCAGGATTTAAAGGAGAAATTTTGGTATATTTCCAATCCTCTTCTTTTTTTGAAGGAAATTTTAAATTTTTTAATTCGGCTTGTGCCAGACTAGCTTTATTTTTTATTTCTGTGTTATTCAAAATATTCATTGCAATTATTTAACGTTTAAGAAAAGTTTTTTAGATAATTAAATCCAGTCGTACCCTTTTTCTTCTAATTCTAACGCTAACTCTTTGGTTCCTGATTTTACTATTTTACCATCCATTAATACATGCACAAAATCAGGAATAATATAATCTAATAATCTTTGGTAGTGAGTAATTACTAACACAGCATTATCTTTACTTTTTAATTTATTAACCCCGTTAGATACTATTCTTAAAGCATCAATATCTAATCCAGAATCTGTTTCGTCTAAGATGGCTAACTTAGGTTCTAACATTGCCATTTGGAAAATCTCATTTCTTTTTTTTTCTCCTCCGGAAAAACCTTCGTTTAAAGATCGTGAAAGAAAATCTTTTTTTATTTCTAGTAATTCGGATTTTTCTTTTACTTTATCTAAAAATTCTCTAGCAGAAATATCTTCTAAACCCTTAGCTTTTCTATTTGCATTAATTGAAGCTTTTAAAAAATTTGATACACTTACACCTGGAATTTCAACCGGATATTGAAAGGACATAAATATTCCATCGTTTGCTCTTTCTTCTGGAGCTAAATCTAATAATTCTTTACCTTCAAAAAGAATAGATCCACCAGTTACTTCATAATCTTCTCTCCCAGTAATAACATTAGATAGAGTACTTTTCCCACCTCCATTAGGTCCCATAATCGCATGCACTTCTCCAGCTTTTATTTCTAGGTTAATACCTTTCAGTATTTCTTTTCCTTCAATTCCTGCGTGTAAATTTTTTATTGATAACATTCTATGTAATATTTCTTTAATTTTATTCTTTTTACAAAGATAAGATCTTTAAGCAAGCTAAAAATAATCCTCCATAGATTTTATTTATTTTTATATCAGATACCATTAATCAGTTTCAGCAATGTAAATAATTTCTCCATTTTCTAATTCGTAGGCAATTCCAATGTTTCATTGAGACAAGTTTTACAATTTTATACTTATACAATATGATTATTAAATTATTTTAACAGTATATTAATTGTATTGCTAATTAAATATCTATTTATAATAACCTCGAATGTTATTTAGATTAATTACAAATAATATTATATTTGTATAAATTATTTATGTTATATGAGAATTAAAACTTTACTTACCTTCTTTTTATCCATGCTATTTTTCACCCTTTATTATTCTCAAATAACAGATAGTTTATATATAGACTCTACTAATATGGAAACAGTTGTGGTTACTGGACAGTATTCTCAACAATCTATAGATAAATCTATTTATCAGGTGGAGGTAATTTCTCAAGAAGAAATAAAAAATAGAGCGGCAAATACTATTGCTGATATTTTAAACTATCATTTAAATTTTTCTACTTCTTCTAATTCTAAAACCGGAGATTCTGAAGCAACCCTTTTTGGACTGGACAATCAATATTTTAAAGTTCTTGTTGATAATATACCTTTGGTTAGTGATCATGGTATGGGGGGAAGTGTTGATTTAACTAAGATTAATTTGGATAATGTGGAACGTATAGAGATTGTAAAAGGAAGTATGGGGGTAGACTATGGTTCTAATTCTTTTACCGGAGTAATCAATATTATAACGAAGAAAAAGGTACTCTCCGATTGGAAAATTTCCGGATATGTACAGGAAGAATCGGTTGGCACTGAATATAATTTAAAAAATAAAGGACGACATATACAAGCCATAGATTTAGCTCATAATATTTCTGATCATTGGATGTTTTCAATGAATATGTATAGAAATGACTTTAAAGGCTATTTTGGTGATATGAAGGGGAAAAAATATTATGAAAATGATAATAAAAGAGGGTATGAATGGTTGCCAAAAGACCAATGGAATACGAGTGCTTTGATTAATTATAAATCCAATAACTTTAGTGCTTTTTACAAATTGGAATATTTAAATGAGCTAATTAATTATTATAGCCCTACTACGAGATATGCTCCTCTTCAAGAAAATGGATTATATACTTATTCCGCTACAGAGAAAGATTTTAAAACCACTCGATTCATCAATCATCTATTTGTAAATGCACGAATATTTAATCAAATAAATTTTAAAGGAGATTTATCTTACCAAAAGCAGAACAGGGAATCTAGAGATTATATTTACAATATTGGTAATAGAGAAATATTTGAAAAAAAAGGGAATTATCAAAGTTATTCCAAAACTAAGGCCTGGTATATCCGAGGTACTTTTAATGATTTTATCACTAATTCAATCTTTAATTTTCAGGTAGGTTATGAGTTTAATATTATGGAAGGTTACCGTGCAGCAAATTCTACATCCGTTCAGGGTATAAATATTTCAGGTTATAATGAGGATGTAAAAAAGCATTTAAATAACTATGATGCATTTACCTCCGGAGAACTTAAAGTTAGTCAGAATCTGTCTTTACGCGGTGGTTTTCGGGCTAGTTTTAATACAAAATTTGAAAATTTATACTCTTATTCTTTTCTTGCAAAATATAATTTATCAAAAAATTCTACCATCCGTGGAGAAATTGCTACCAGTAGCAGAACTCCTAATTTTGATGAATTGTATACTTATTATGTAAATACCAATCATAACATACAAGGAAATCCCAATCTAACACCTGAAAAAGGATATTCCACGGCTATCTATTGGGACACAAAAATTAATACAAATTCTGGTCTTAGAGCTAAATTTGAGGTGAGTTCTATGTATCTACATCTAAACGATAAAATAGCACTAGCAACCGTTAGTTCCTTACCTCTTGAATATAAATATATGAACATTGATAAATACCAGAGCTGGGGAATTCAATCAGGAAATAATCTGAGATATGAGAATTTTGATTTTCATTTAGGTTTATCTCTATTTGGAGTCTATCAAAAAATGGATAACAACATTAATGGTACTATAATATCTACTCCTGATAATAAGTATCTATATACTTTTCAGTTAAACTCCAATATTAGTTATAGCATAAAAAAGTGGGACACTACTCTATCTTTATATTATAAATATACAGGACAACAATCTCAATATTTTTTAGATGCTAATACTAATTCATATTATTTAGGAAAACAAGAGGATTATCATTTATTAGATGCATCCGTTCGAAAATATATTTTGAAAAGAAATGTAGAACTAACGGTTGGTGCACGAAACCTTTTTAATGTAAAAACAATTAATACCAATAGTATCAACTCTAATGCTTCCAATGCTCATGGGAATAGCAATATTTCTTCCATAAATCTATTCTATGGAAGATCCTATTTTGTAAAACTAGGATTCAATTTAAATCTATAATATTATTATGAAAAATATTTTTCTATTATTTATTACTTTTTTAATACTCATTGGCTGTAACGAAGATAATTCACCTATAGAGGTGCCCCAGCCTATGGGAGCAATATTAGATCCTTGGGTTGGAGGCACTACAGAGCCTAATCAGGTATGGATAGATTTAGATATGCAAAAAATGACTGTTACTCCAAGAATAGCCTGGGATTTTGGCTTTTACAGTGGGAAGGAATTCCGAGTAATTCTTAATACCTCTATATCAATGGCAGCAGGCAAATTGGAGACGACCGATATTAATGCAGTGACAGAAGCTCATGTAGCTTCCATGAAACCGTTGGTTGCTGTTGCCACTTTTCAACCTAGTAATATACAATATGTAGATGATATAAAAGGTAATTATCTTGAGCGTACGGCTATAGATGAAATAAGTGCCAATGACAAGGATAATAAGGTATATTTAATAAATATGGGCAACTATATGTATACAGGGAATAGCACAGATTTAAAAATTTCAGGAGATTCCAGAGGCTGGAAAAAAATACGTATACTAAGAAATGGCACTAACGGCTATCGAATACAATATGCCAATATTTCTGATACAACCTTTAAGGAATATACTGTAAATAAAGATACTGCATATAACTTCAATTTTTTAAGTCTGGACAATGGACCCGTTTCTATACAACCCACTAAAAATAATTGGGATTTATGTTTTACTGTTTTTGTAAATGAAATTAATGGTAGTGGTACTTACATATATTCAGATTTTGTAATAACAAATACTATGGATCATGTAGGTGCTTATCAAGTTTTAACATCAGAAATAAACTATGAAGCCTTTACCAAAGCAAATGTAGATCCATCTAAATTTATCTACGATGATCAACGAGTGATCGGAGCCAATTGGAGGACTACATTTGGAGGAGCTAAAACCTATACCGATCGGTTCTACATTCTTAAAGATCATTTAGGAACCTTATATAAAATACGATTCTTAAAACTTACGAATAGTGAAAATTTAAGAGGTTATCCTCAATTTGAATATGATGTTTTAAATTAGTTGTTCGTAATTCTCTCTTAAAACCAAAGAGATTCTTTTATAAAGAATCTCTTTGGTGTTTTTTCTCTCCAATGCTATCAATGGAAATGAAATATTCTATATCTTGATCAAATGATTGGGCTTTAACTACACGGGTATTAGTCCATAGATCATGAGATCCACCAACTTCTCTAAAAAAAGAGAAAGGTTCAAAAGGTATAATTCTTATTAAACTTCTTGCAAGATATTGCCTTTTTGTTGGTACTCCTCCATGTAAAGTAATCACTTTTGTTCGGGTAATAAATTTACCTAAACTTCTTCCTTTAAATAGTACCTCTAAAAGAAACATATATAATACATAATAAAAACCAATTACGATTTCATTATTATAGAATATGGAATTCATATACATTTCATCCTTAATGAAAAATAAAACTCCAATAAAAATATATAATAATAGAAAAATAAAATTATCAATTAAATAATTCGCAAATCTTAAATCTTTAGGAGCCTTATTCTTTTTTATAATTTCAAATTTATCCATAAAAGTTTTAAGAATTATTTACCCAAATCGTCAATAGATGTCTGATCGTAGAATTCTCTATCGAAATTTTTCGCTTTAACTACTCGGGTTTTAGACCATCGATCGTGCCATCCAATTTCTCCAAAAAAAGATAAAGTATCAAAAGGAACGATTCGTATTAAATTCCTCTTTAAAGAAGTTATTATACTTGGTTTTTCTCCTTCCTCTGTAACTACCCTAGTTCCAGTTATTAATTTTCCAATGGTTTTACCTTTCAGTAAACTTTCTAACAAAAAGAAATAAATGACAAATAAAACCATTGCAAATAATCTATCAATTAAAGGATTAGAACCTAATAAGTAAATCCAACCCCTTGCATTTAAAATTGGTGATAGAATACCTGTAGAAAATATCAAGATATAGAATACAATAATATCAATGGCATAACTTAGAAACCTAAGAGTTCTAGGTGCTAGATGATTAGCAACTATTTGTTGATTTTTCATAGAATGTTATTATTAGTTTTTACAAAAATAAAAAAACTGCTAAGAAATCTTAGCAGTTTTAAATATTTAATTGTTTATTTTTTATTACATCATTCCTGGCATTCCTCCTCCCATTGGTGGCATTCCTGCAGGTTCATCTTTTTTAATGTCTGTAATTACACATTCTGTAGTTAACAACATACCAGCCACAGAAGCTGCATTTTCTAAAGCTACACGAGTTACTTTTGTAGGATCAATAATTCCAGCACTCAACATGTTTTCATATTGTTCCGTTTTAGCATTGTAACCAAAATCATCTTTACCTTCTTTTACCTTGTTCACAACTACAGAACCTTCCCCTCCAGCATTTGCAACAATCTGACGAAGCGGTTCTTCAATAGCACGAGTAACTATTTTAATACCGGTTTCTTCATCTTGATTAATACCTTTAACTTTAGAAGCTCCATCAATAGCTCTAACCAAAGCTACACCTCCTCCTGAAACAATACCTTCTTCTACAGCAGCACGAGTTGCATGTAAGGCATCATCCACACGGTCTTTTTTCTCTTTCATTTCTACTTCAGAAGCAGCACCTACATAAAGTACAGCTACACCACCAGCTAATTTAGCTAATCTTTCTTGTAATTTTTCTTTGTCATAGTCAGAAGTTGTATTTTCAATCTGAGCTTTAATTTGTTGAACTCTTAATTTAATGTTCTCCTCGCTTCCTGCACCATTCACAATGGTAGTATTATCTTTATCAATAGTAACTTTTTCAGCAGTACCTAACATTTCAACCGTTGCTCCCTCTAAAGTTAAACCTGCTTCTTCAGAAATTACAGTACCTCCAGTTAAAATTGCTATGTCTTCTAACATTGCTTTTCTTCTATCTCCAAATCCCGGAGCTTTTACTGCAGCAATTTTTAAAGAACCACGTAATTTATTTACTACTAAGGTAGCTAAAGCTTCGCCATCTACTTCCTCAGAAATGATTAATAAAGATTTACCTTGTTGTGCTACTGGCTCCAATACAGGTAACAAATCCTTCATGCTAGAGATTTTTTTATCACATAACAATATGTAAGGATTTTCTAAATCTGTAATCATTTTTTCAGTATTCGTAACGAAGTAAGGAGATTGGTATCCTCTATCAAACTGCATACCTTCTACAACATCTACATAAGTATCTGTCCCTTTAGCTTCTTCTACAGTAATAACTCCTTCTTTACCCACTTTGCCAAAAGCTTCAGCTATCAATGAACCGATAGTTTCATCGTTGTTAGCAGAAATAGATGCTACTTGTTTAATTTTTTCAGAATCTGAACCTACAACCTGAGATTGTTTTTTTAATTCTTCAACCACTGCATCAACAGCTTTATCAATTCCTCTCTTTAAATCCATAGGATTAGCACCCGCTGCTACATTTTTTAACCCCTCTCTTACAATTGCTTGCGCAAGAACAGTTGCTGTTGTAGTCCCGTCTCCTGCAATGTCATTGGTTTTAGAAGCTACTTCTTTCACCATTTGTGCTCCTAAATTTTCAACAGGATCTTCTAATTCAACTTCTTTTGCTACAGTAACCCCATCTTTGGTTACATGCGGTGCACCAAAAGATTTTTGAATAACTACATTTCTACCTTTTGGACCTAGAGTTACTTTAACAGCGTTAGCCAATGCGTCTACTCCTTTTTTAAGAGCATCTCTTGATTCTAAATTGAATTTTATATCTTTTGCCATGATTTTTCTTTTTTAATTTGCTTTTAAATATTTACTTGATTGAATTAATTAAATAATTGCTAAAATATCAGATTCTCTCATAATTAGATAATCCTTCCCTTCTAATTTTAATTCAGTACCTGAGTACTTTCCATATAACACTTTATCTCCTACTTTAACCGTTAAAGGTTCATCTTTTTTACCTGCACCAGCTGCAACCACTATTCCCTCTTGTGGCTTTTCTTTAGCACTGTCTGGAATAATGATTCCTGATGCCGTTTTTGTTTCTGCAACTGCAGGCTCAATAACTACACGATCCGCTAATGGTTTAATTGATAATTGTGACATATTCTTTAATTTTTTTAATATTTATTTTTATTACTATTTTATTTCACCCTCATGGGCGATGTACCTTATAGCTTTCTAAAAATATGCCAATAAAATAATTTATGTCAAAATATACTAATTTCTGACAATCCGTCACTTTGAACATATATTTAAGTTTAAAGCACTAAAACTTTATATGCTATAAATAGATAAATCTATTAAATATTTATAATTATAATATGTTAATTTTGCAACTTGAATATGAAAAGAGACCAAGAAAAGTCCATACAATCAAAAGGAGCGATTACTCGTTTATTAAAACTAGGCAGAAAGCATACCTTATGGTTCTATTCCACTATACTAACGGCTTTATTTCTTGCATTTATTTCTTCGTATCGACCTGTACTCATTAGTCAAGCTATTGATATAGATATATTACAAAATAAAAATTTCTCCGGACTGTACCTTTCATTGCTTTATATATTTATATTGTTAGTTTTAGAAGTAAGTCTTCAATTTTTATTGTCTTACATCTCAAGCTTTTTGGCACAAAATGTAATATATAATTTAAGAATAAAACTTTATAAAAAATTAATCTACTTTAAAACAGCTTTCTTTGATCAAACTCCTTTGGGTGCATTAGTGACTCGTGTAATCTCTGATATTGAAACCATTTCAACCATTTATACGGACGGGATCCTAATGGTTTTAGGAGATATTCTACGGATTGTCTTTGTTATTATTATGATGTACAGTATTAATTGGAAATTAGCAACAGTTGCGTTATTCATTTTTCCGATTATGATATTGATTACAAGAATATTCCAAAAAGCGATTAAGAAAGCTTTCTCACAAGAACGTACCCAAACATCAATTCAGAATAGCTTTTTACAAGAACGCCTCTCAGGAATGATGATAGTTCAGGTCTTCAATCAGAGAAGTAAAGAGTACAAGAATTTCTTTAAAATCAATCAAGAATTAGAAAAAGCATATTTAAAAACAGTATTTTATTTTTCACTTTTTTTTCCTGTTGTAGATATTATCACTGGGATTGCTATAGGAGTGATGATCTGGTTTTCAGGACACGAAGCCTTATCTCAGCAAGGGATTTCTCCAGGAATAGTCATTGCTTTTACCACTTCTTATATCAATATGCTTGTTCGTCCTATGAGACAAATTGCGGACCGATTCAATTCTATACAAAGAGGAATTGTAGGTGCTGAAAGAGTATTTACCATATTAGATTCCAAGGAAGAAATGCCTAATACTGGAACTACAAAGAAAGATCACCTTCAAGGGAGTATTGTTTTTGATCGAGTAAACTTTTCATATACTGAAGATCAACCTATTTTAAAAAATTTATCTTTTAGTGTTCAACCCGGAGAAAAAATAGCTATTGTTGGAGCTACCGGAGCAGGGAAATCTACAATTATAAATTTGTTAAGTCGATTCTATGATATTTCTAGCGGACATATATATATTGACGGTATAAACCTACAAGACTATGAACTAAATAATCTTCGTTCACATATTGCAGTTGTACTACAAGATGTATTCCTTTTTAACCAAACAATATTCCAAAATATAACCTTAGGAAATCCAAAAATTACGTATGAGCAGATACGTGAAGCCGCAAAAAAAATACAAATTGATGATTTTATTATGAGTCTGCCTAACGGCTATTTCTATGAAGTAAGTGAGAGAGGTTCTTCCATTTCACAAGGTCAAAGACAATTGATTTCATTTCTTCGAGCTTATGTATACAACCCTTCTATACTTGTATTGGATGAAGCGACTTCTTCTATAGATTCTAAATCCGAGGGGTTGATACAAGTAGCTACAGAACAGATCACTCAAAACAGAACTTCAATTATTATTGCACATCGTTTGAGTACGATTCATAACGCTGATAAAATTTTAGTTTTAGACCATGGACAAATCAAAGAAATAGGCTCCCATAATGAACTAATGGACAAAGATGGACATTATAGAAAACTTTATGAAGCTCAGTTTTCTAAAAAGTAATGTTTAAATGTTATTTGAAGTAAGAACTTACCGTTTTCTGTACCATTACTCAATAAAGCCAATAAAACAATGTACAAAGTTATTTCACTTTTTCCTAATAATAAGTATAGGTTTCAAAAAATTTTTAAGCATTAGAAACACTCATAAAAAATTAAGAAGTATAAATTTTCTTGTATTATTTAAAATTTTAGAACCCTACATTAACCTATCCTACACATGTATTATACACAAGAATTTCTTAGCAACATTTAATTTTTTCTTAGAAATTATAATAGTAAGTTTTACTAGGTATTATAACAATAAAAATTTAAACTTATCGCTATCAACAATTCTATTGATATCCTTAAAATTTATATAATTATTTTCTTACCCCCCTAAAAATCTAGGGGACTACCGATTATTTTATATATATTTTTTATATTTGCCTATACAAATACACTGAAATGTCAAAATTAAGATTTTACGCACTAAAAAAACTCCCTTATTTACAACCTAGACGTATTGAAATCCCTAAAAAGCTTTCTGAATTGTATTGTGAACATGTTTTCTCCGAATCTACAATGAGAGAATATTTAACTAAAGAAGCATATCAAAGCATTTCTGATGCGATGAAATATGGGAAAAAAATTACCCGAGAAATTGCCGATCAAGTAGCTGTCGCTATGAAGGATTGGGCTATGTCTAAGGGTGCTACACATTATACACATTGGTTTCAACCGTTAACGGGAGAAACCGCTGAAAAACACGATTCGTTTTTTAGCCCTATTGGAGAAGGTAGAGCCATTGAACGCTTTAGTGGTTCTTTGTTGATCCAACAAGAACCAGACGCGTCAAGCTTCCCTAATGGTGGAATTAGAAATACTTTTGAAGCTAGAGGATATACCGCTTGGGATCCTACCTCACCTGCTTTTGTTATAGATACAACTTTGTGTATTCCTTCCGTCTTTGTTTCGTACACAGGCGAAACACTGGATTATAAAACCCCTTTATTAAGAGCTTTACAAGCCGTTGATGAAGCAGCAACAGCCGTTTGCCAATCTTATTTTGATAAAAATGTAACCAAAGTTTCTTCTACTCTGGGTTGGGAGCAAGAATATTTTTTAGTAGATTCTTCTTTATATCAAACACGTCCAGACTTGGTGCTTACCGGTAGAACTCTCTTGGGACATGCCCCTGCCAAAGGACAGCAACTAGAGGATCATTATTTTGGATCCATTCCTACCCGAGTTCGTAATTTTATGAAGGAATTGGAAATAGACTGTATAAAATTAGGCATACCCACCACCACTCGACACAACGAGGTGGCTCCTAATCAGTTTGAATTGGCTCCTTTGTTTGAAGAAGCTAACCTAGCCGTAGATCATAATTCATTACTTATGGATGTAATGAAAAAAGTAAGCAGAAGACACGGCTTAAATATTTTATTCCATGAAAAACCTTTTGAAGGGGTGAACGGTAGCGGGAAACATAACAACTGGTCATTGTCTACCGACACCGGAGAAAATTTGCTAAGTCCGGGTAAAAATCCAAAGAAAAATTTACAATTCCTTACTTTCTTTATCAATACCATTAAAGCGGTACATGATTATGCAGACTTACTAAGAACTTCCATTGCTACAGCTGGAAACGATCACCGCTTGGGAGCCAACGAAGCACCGCCTGCCATCATCTCCATTTTTATTGGTAGCCAATTAACTGCCGTATTGGACGAATTGGAGAAAGTGACACAAGGGAAATTATCTCCGGATGAAAAAACCGATTTAAAGTTAAACATTGTTGGGAAAATTCCAGAACTATTACTGGACAATACTGATAGAAACAGAACTTCTCCTTTTGCCTTTACAGGAAATAAGTTCGAATTCCGCGCTGTGGGTTCCCAAGCCAATTGCGGGGAACCTATGACCGTTTTAAACACCATTATGGCTTACCAGCTTATAAAGTTTAAAAAAGAAGTGGATGCCTTGGTTGGAAAAGGGTTAAAAAAAGATGAAGCAATCTTCAATATTTTAAGAGATTATATTAAAGCTTCCCGTAACATTTTATTTGAAGGAGATGGATACAGCGACGATTGGGTAAAAGAAGCGGAAAAAAGAGGGTTAAAAAATAAAAAGACCACGCCCGAGGCTTTAAAGTTAGAACTTGAAAAAAATTTAATGGAACCTTTTGAAGCTCTTGGCGTTTTAAGTTCTAAAGAAATTGAGGCAAGAAATGACATCAAATTAGAAAAATATTCTAAAATGATTTCTATTGAAGCTAAAGTATTAGGAGATATTGCTAGAAACCATGTGGTCCCTGTGGCTGTTGATTACCAGTCTAAATTAATTGAAAATGCCAAAGGAATTAAGGAGATCTTTGGAGAAAGTGAGATGAAGAATATGTGCTCGGAACAACTGAATTTAATCAAAGAAATATCTTTGCATATTACTGAAATTAAAAGTCATGTAGATCAACTTTTCACAGAAAGAGACAAAGCCATTGAAATTGAAAACCCACAGAAACAAGCCGAAGCTTTCTGCAACCGAGTGAAACCTATTTTTTCTGTAATTCGGGAACATTCCGATGCTTTAGAAATGCTAATTGATAATGAAATGTGGCCTTTGACTAAGTATAGAGAGTTATTATTTACTATACGATAAACAACCGTGAGGTTTGCTTATCTACCTAACTACTGAAAAAACCCGAAAATTTTCGGGTTTTTTTTATATTCTAAAACCTTGTAAATCGATTGCTAGGTTAGCTCGCTCAATATCGTTCATATAACCTCAAATTCTGTTTTTCCTTTAGGTATGTAGAAAGCAATATCTAAAACCAAGTCTTCTTCAGTTTCTTTATTTTCCAGCCTAAGTGCGGAAAGCCCATCTAAATTTTTTAAACATACTCTTTTCCATAGGCTGAATATTCAACAAAAGAATCTTTTGATAAAGGAACGGGCTCAAACCCGGAGGAAAAATCATTGAAAAGCTTTGACATTCTTTCTTTCTTTTCTTCTTCATTCAAATACATAACCGTGGCTGTATTTTCTTCCTTTTTCCTATATAGTTCTTCAATTTCAGAATATTGTTTCTCTGCTATTCTATTTAAAATTTTTTGATATTCTTGTAGTAGTTTTTCTTTCAGGTTAAAGTTAACGTCTTTTAGGTTTATTCCATTTTGCCAAGCGTCTATTTTATAGAGAACTTCTGCATAAAATAAACTGGAAACCTGAGTGAAAGGAATTGCTTTTTGTGCCGGTGGAGTTCTTTGTTCTTCAAATTGTTCTACAAAAACAAAGTCTCCGGAACTCAAATCAAATACTGTTACTTTATATTTAGCATATGCCTTTTCATGCAATTCGGTTTTTCCTTGCAGAGGAAATACTTTAACTTCTACCGTACATTCTCCACTTTCTAAAATACCCTGATTTATAGGTATATCTATAGAGGTTTGTCCTTCTACATTAAAAGAAAAGATTTCTACATCATTTACACGGATTTGAAAAAAGCATTGAAACGCGCTAAAATCAAGCATATAATATAATTTTTTCATCTTATTTGTTTTTTATCTTTTTCATTTTTTCTCTTTCTTAGGATAAGCCATATTAAAGCTCTCTAAAATGGTAATTTCAAAATTGTATATTGAAAAAGTATAATCTATTAAATAGAAAGGTTGTAATATATTATTCATTGTATTTTAAGAGTTTTATACTTAGTCCTTCAAAATTTAAAATCAGGGAATCATTTTCAATAGAATATTTTGCTTTATCTTCTTCATTAGAATTAAGTTCTCGGGTATAAATAAACTGTTTATCTATTCTAAATCTCAAATTTATAGTCTGTTCATTTTTTCCAAAACCAATTTTATAGTTTAGCAGATTATCTTTCTTAAATTCCATTTTTAAACTATCAATAGGTTTTTTTGTATGATAATCAATGATACATCCTTTCCATATTCCAATTATATTAGTATTATTTGAATAACAATTACATGTAATAACTGCTAAAATCAACATAAAAATGATGTAATAAAATATATTTTTCATAATTCTTATATTTTAAATCTAGTTAATATATAATTCTTCAAATGGTATTTGATCTGGTTCTACAAATATTGCTTCTTCTTCATAAGTGTATGGTATGTCTTTTTAAAAATTCTAAATTTCAAACCTTACAATCATTTTGAGATTGGCAGGAAACCATCAGGAAAATGCAAAATAGTAAACTGAGTATTTTTTCATTCTTTCTCTTTCTTAGAATAAGCATAATAAAGCTCCCTAGAATAGTAATTTCAAAATTTCATATAGAATAAGTAAAATCTACTAGATAAAAAGTTTGCAATATATTATCCCTTTTTTATTTTAAATATTTACCTAATAAGATATCTCTGTCTCCCACATGGTAGCCTAAGATAATCCTATCTTTTATTGCTTTTTTACTTATGATAACTAAATTATTACTTACAAATTGAGCAACAGGCATTAAGGTTAATTGATAAATTATCCCATCTTTTACCCAAATAAAATATTGCGGATAATAAACAATATCGCTTCCCCAATCTGATTTTCCTTGTTTTACATACTGAGGTATATTTTTTTCTAATAAATTCCAACCTTCTGCTGAAATAGCAGTTGTAGTATTTTCAATAATTTCTGTAGGGTTACCTAATTTTTCTAATAGATATGTTAATAGCTTAAATGTTTCTTCATGTTGTATATTTACACCCATATATACCACTCTATTATCATAAACTGATATTGATACCCCTAAAATTGGATCAATTAATAATTTTTCATAATTAATATTTTTAGCTGCATTATCATCTCCTATAAAACTATAGCTTATCACTCTTTCCCCATTATCTTCTAACTTTAAAGAGATACTGTCTTTTATATGATTTATTTTCCAATGTCCTTTTTGTTCTTCTTTTTCAAAAAAATTAAATGTTTCTAAAGAATATCTATCAGCAGATTCATTAAAATCTATTGTAGCTAAATCTAAATTTTGACCTTTGCAACTTATCATTAAACTAATTAGAATCAAATAAATAATTATTCTTCCCATAACTTATTTTTTTATTATATATATAATTCTTCAAATATTATTTGATCTGGTTCTACAAATATTGCTTCTTCTTCATAAGTGTATGGTATGTCTTTTTAAAAATTCTAAATTTCAAACCTTACAATCATTTTGAGACTGGCAGGAAACCATCAGGAAAATGCAAAATAGTAAACTGAGTAGCTTTTTCATTTCTTCTTTTTAATTGGGAAATCTGCTTTTTAGTACTTCAATCATTTCAAATCCTTTAGGATTTTCTTCTAAGTATTTTTTTATTGTTTCAGGATTAGTACCTTTATTAGGCACAAAAATTAAACCTCTCTCTACTATTAGAAATATTGTCTCTACAAATCTGATTTCTTCTTCTGTATTGCCTTTTTTATTCCGAGTATGGTGCCTATCTATATAAACCAAACGATCATTTTTTGGATCATCCCATAAATATTTAGCATCTAAGTAGCCTTTTTCTTTTTTTTCATTTATATATTTTTTTATGGGTTCTCCCATTTGGGACAGAAAATAATCGGTAAGCTCCTGTTCTTTTTCTGGATCTTGGATCAAAGCGGAGAAACCTACGTATTGATTATTCTTATAGCTATCCACTGCCAAATAAAGTTCATTATCCCGGGTATTATAATAATTATCAAAAGAATAAGTATTCAAGGCTATGCTACCTATCGTAAAGTGGTCTAACTGTTTAGTGGAATAGCCATAGCGAGGAATATTATAATTGGAATCTTTATGTTGATCTTCCAGTTTATTCAATAGTGTGCTTATATCAGTTCCAAATTTTAAAGCTTCCAAATCAGTTTGGGATTGGCAGGAAATAAAGAATAGGCTACTAAGTAGTAAAGTAAGTATTTTTTTCATTCTTTCTCTTTCTTAGGATAAGCCATATTAAAGCTCTCTAAAATGGTAAATACCTTAGGATCTGTTGAATTAACTACCCTTGTTCCTTGTTTCACAACTATAAGATTGGTAGTTAAAAAAGGATTACCCTTTTTATCAATACTTATATGATCCTGGCTAAACAATATCCATTGGTCTTTAACATACCATACATAGGCTTGTCCGTTATTGGAAGCTTCATGAACCTCCGGTTCTCCATATTGCTTACGTAAATAATCCAATAATTGATTTCCTTCTTTTTCATTAACTAAAGTTAATCTAAATCCTAAATACCGATTCTTTTTAAAATTATCTACAAAAAGATAGGAACGACTATAATCAAGAAGATGACCCTCAGGTAATTCATATTTAGAAAAGGAAACTTCTCCAAATTTATATTGGTCTAAATTCTCGGTTCGGTAACCCAATAAACCATAATTAGGTTCTCTGTCTTCTCTTGTTTCTTTTAAATTTTTCGCAAGGGTAGAAATATCCTCTCCCGGGGTTAAACCTTCCAAATCAATCTGGGACTGGCAGGAAACCATCAGGAAAATGCAAAACAGAAAGCTGAGTAGTTTTTTCATTTCTTCTTTTTAATTGGGAAATCTGCTTTTTAATATTTCTAGTACTGCAAATGCTCTGGGATTTTCTTCCAATAATTTTTTTACATTTTCCGGATTGTTGTTTTTATCTGGCTTGCCTTCTAAATCTCTTTTTACAATTAAAAAATAGGTGTAAACAAATTTCATTTCTTCTTCTGTATTTCCTCTTTTATCTCTGGTATGATGTCGGTAAATGTATACTAGTCTATTCTTCTTAAGATCATCCCATAAATATTTGGCATCTAAGTAACCTTTTTCTTTTTTTTCATTTATATATTTTTTTATGGGTTCTCCCATTTGGGAAAGAAAATAATCGGTAAGTTCCTGTTCCTTTTCTGGATCTTGGATCAGAGCGGAGAAACCTACATATTGATTATTCTTATAGCTATCCACTGCCAAATAAAGTTCATTATCCAGGGTATTATAATAATTATCAAAAGAATAGGTGTTCAAGGCTATGTTACCTATCATAAAGTGGTCTAACTGTTGGGTAGAATAACCGTAACGGGGTATATTATAATTGGAATCTTTATGTTGATCTTCCAGTTTATTCAATAATGTGCTTATATCTGTTCCAAATTTTAAAGCTTCCAAATCAGTTTGAGATTGACAGGAAACCATTAGTAAACAACTTAATAGTAGGGTACATAACTTTTTCATTTTTTATTTATTTATTTTTAATTAATGGTATGTTCGCATCTATATTCAATAATGTTTCTAATTCTTCTATAACATCAAATTTAGGAATAACATCATCATAATTTCCCCGGGCAATTTCCCATTGATTACCTTTGCGTTCGGTTTCTACCTTGTTTTTGTCCTTGGCTATTTTCATGGCTAAGCCTACACTTACATAAATAATGTATTTGGCATTTAATCCATCAAACCCCAACTGAGGGCGATAGTACAGACCTTTGTCATCGTAATTGATGGTATGCCCAAAGGTAATGGAGGATTCTCCACTGCCAGAGGCTTCAAAATAGACATCGGCTTTTACGGTAACCACCACAAATTCCGATTTAATATCTAGATATATATTGTGTAATACTGTTGCTTTTTCTTTTTTGGAAGAAAGAATTATCTTATAATTTCAAATTCTGAATCCATACTCTTTTTATGTATTAATGTAGGAAAACTAAATTCTTCATTATTTTCATTTTTAAAATGTAAGATTGGGCTACCATCTTTTCTTGTTAGATTAATTACCTTTCCTTCTGCATAAAAAATAGGTACCAAACTAAGAGGGAATTCTTGCAACAACATTTTACTTATATTTATTTCTTCTATCACTTGCATCCATTCTAATAAGTTATCTGCATTTTTAATATATAATGCAGTATCTATTTCTTTATATTTTTTATTTTGTAGTGCATTAATTTCCTGATAGTTCTTGTTTTCAAATAAAGAATAAATTTTTTTATAAAAATTCATTGCCTGTTTTATTTGTAATTTATCTTCTGCTAAGATTATTGATTTTTTCCAACCTATTAGTTCATAAGGTACTTCGGCTTGAAAATTTCCTTTAAACTCTAATAAGGGCATTTCTTGCTCTGATAAATCCGGTGTAATGAATTCAAATACTTGAATTAAATTTTGATAAGAGTTATCATAGTTATCATAAAAATAAATTTTTATTCTTAGAGAAGCTTCTTTTCTTAAAAAATTTTCTTCTTTTAAAGGAATTACTCTTATTCTTATATTTTGTATTCCGCTTTCTAAAATGAAATGATTAATAGGATAGTGCGTAGAGAGGCTTCCTTCATCATAATGCAAAAAGACAGGCATATCATTTATATAAATTTCAAAATTGCATATAGAAGAAGTAAAATCTACTAAATAAAAAGGTTGTAATATATTATTCATTGTATTTTTAAGAGTTTTATACTTAGTCCTTCAAAATCTAAAATTAAGGAATCATTTTCAATAGAATATTTTGCTTTATCTTCCTCATTAGAATTAAGTTCTCGGGTATAAATAAACTGTTCATCTATTCTAAATCTCAAATTTATAGTCTGTTCATTTTTTCCAAAACCAATTTTATAGTTTAGCAGATTATCTTTTTTAAATTCCATTTTTAAACTATCAATAGGTTTTTTTGTCTGATAATCAATGACATATCCTTTCCATGTTCCAATTATTTTATTATTAGTATTATTTGAATTACAATTACATGTAATAGTTGCTAAAATCAACATAATAATGATGTAATAAAATATATTTTTCATAATTCTTATATTTTAAATCTAGTTAATATATGATTTATCAAATGGTATTTGATCTGGTTCTACAAATATAGCTTCTTCTTCATATGAGTATGTCTTTTTAAAAATTCCAAATTTTATAGTTCCAATAGCTACAAAATTCGCTTTTATTCCTGCAAATTCTGCTATGGGACTTGCGTAAATCCCTTGATTATCTGCCCCTACTTTTATTCCTCCTGTTACAGATGTCTCAACATTAGCTTTTATCACACCGTCTACTCCAATATAGCCTATTTCTGCTCCTGCCCAAGCTTTAAATTCAACCGTTATTTGAATCTTTCCAGTCACTTTTACTTCTCCACTAGTTTCCTCAGGATATAAAGTATTAATATTCACCCTTCCATTGGCATAGATTCCTCCCGAAAAAATAATTAAAAAATGAATTCCAGCATTCTTTTTTAATTTATCTAATACCCAACTAATTACATTCCCTGCCCCAGGGCAAACAGCATTACCAACACTTTCTATAAATAATTTAAAAACATTAATTGTAAATTCAGCTTCAACAAAAGGCTTTGCATCAACCCCTATTACTACTATAGTAGCTACTTTTGAAGACTCTTTTTTAGCTTTAGCCAAATACCATTGTGCAGAAAAAGCAATAACTGGAGATTTAATTTCAAACATTACCTTTCCCTTAGCTAAAGGGGAATTAGAAATCCCTTGAACTGTTTGTTTTATTTTATTAATAATACCTAGTGTTTTTGCTATTCTTAATCCAAATTCTTGTCCTATTTCTATTTTTTGCGGTAGATTGGTTCCTCTATTCCATTCAGCGTTTAATGATAGTCCAAAATATTGAGCCATCTCACCATAATTTTCAGACCAACTTTGATCTATTAAAGTACCAATTACTTTTTCTTTCCCATCTTTTACATCATATGGATGAAGTTTACTTCCATAAGTATAAGCAAAAGGATATTTATGGCACTATTTAAATTCCAATGTCCATTTAATATCCGGGTATACATGGAGAGCTAAGGTAGGTTGGGTAGTATCCGAATAAAAGGCACAGGAATGTATATGTACTTCGGTATATTTATAGCAATGGGTGCTTCCGGGCCAAATATACTGAAATAAGGGTGCTACATTGTAAGTACTTAACTTGGAGGTAAGCGGTAGAACAATGCTATCTCCTTCCGCTGATTTTTCCAAATTGTATTTGGTCCAAATTTTTCGGCTATGCGGAGTTTGTACATTATTTTTTTCTATAAAACAGGTAAGGGTATTAAAGTCATTTACCTTTATAGTAAGATTATTAGGCGTAGTAGAAGGGGCAACCGTTGCATAGGTAAGGGTTGTATTAGAAAAATTAAAGAGTTTAAAAGTAATTTCTGCTTTGCGTGCTTGTTCTTTCCATTCAGTTTTTTGTATTTTATAAAAGAGGGTTATTTGGTTTTTATTTATTCCATTAGCCACAAAAAAATCGCGAATCGCCTCTGCCCTTTGTAATGCTATTTTATTGTTATATTCGAGGTTCTCCTCGGAGGAGGCAAAGCCGGTAATTTTTAATTGGGATTTATACTGTATGGCATATTGAAGAACAGCTGTAAGTTCGGGCATATGCTCGTTGGAAAAGGAAGTGGTATTTTTTAAGAAATAAACAATGGTTTTGGCATCGTATATTTTAAATCCAGGTATTTGATGGGGGGTATGGCTGTTAAATATACTATAGATATTTTTTTCTTTTCCATGGGTCTCTGTTATTACAATTTCTTCAAAACGACAACTTTCTGCCTGTGCGGAAGAAACAGAAGGCTCTCCCAGCTTGGTTGGGGTAGTATTGTTAGATACAGAAGGAGCTACATTTAATCGATTTACAAAAACTAAAAATCATCCGGTAAAATATTTTCCATTGATGTCTACTACATGGCTAATCTTATTCTCGGGATTTCTTACCCGTAGATAAAAATATTCTTCGGGTTGCCGATCTATTATATTGTACCAAGCTGTAGTTTTTACTTCGGTATTTATTTCTCCATTTATAACGGATGCTGTAAAAGTAGCTACTAAAGGATCTTTAGGGGTATTTTCTAATTTTTTTAAGGCACGGTATACTTCAATTTTTACATTTTTATACCCGTTCATTCCTTCAGTTTGTAACCGAAGCCATATTTTTTCTCCGTAAAAGCACTTATGTTCTGCCCGAATATCGGGCCCGTATTTAAATAAACTCCAAGTACAATCGGTGATTTTAAAATCACAAATTCCTCGTACATAAATACCTGTTTCTCTATTAAAATCCTGATATCCTGATAAAGAGGCTTCTATATAATGCGATTTAAGCCCGCAATATTTCCTTTTTATAGTAAAAAAAAAGTGAAAGCCACTACGTATTTTTGTTGTGGATATAATATTTTTTCGATTTTCGGTTTGCTCCAACCAAGTAACTGGTTTTAACTTATCACTATTTTTTGTATCGTTTAACCATTGTACAACAAAAAAAGGAATCTCAACGGATTGAAATGTGCTTATTTTTACTTCTATTCTGTTGGAATAGGGTATTACTTTTTGTATATTAGATACATTACCAGTTTTTGAGGGATCTATGTAACTTATTTTGGCAACTCCTCTAGGCATAATTTTATTTATTATTATCGTTATCTATCCAACTTTCTTCTTCGTCCTGCATCAATTCATTTAAATCTACCAAAGGATTCAGTTGGCTGTGTATATCTGTGTTTACATTTTTAAAATTTTGTTCAGCCAATTCCATAATTTGTCCATGCCATTCTATGGATATGCAGGGAGTACCGGCAATAGCACAAATGGCTTTGCTATCTTCCAATAAGACTTTCCCCCCGTTGCTCAGGGTAACTTTTTCATAAAAGCCTTGCCATTGAGTCACATTTACTTTGCAGGGTGGTGGCGGGTTTCCCATTTGGGAACAGCTCCCGAAACTATTATTTTCAAAAGTAGCAGTTCCTAACTCCTTTGTGGTTGCAATAAGCTTTTCTGCTCCTTCAGGATCGTTCGCATATTCTTTTTGGTGGCTGTTTACTTTTAGCTGATCGGAGGCAGAGCCAAATTGACAACTACATATAGCTCCTTGTACAACCGCAAATTTTTCACTCATTGTTAGTTAATTTAAAATTTAATATAGCTTCCTTCTCCCTTCTGTTCGAACTCCTTTATGATCATGGTATCTCTCTGCTTACATAGTAAACAGGCCCCGGTCGAAAGTATGGTTTTGGTATGCATAATAATTCCTATCAAAGAAGTTTTCCAAGTTCCCACTGGGCTAAAATTGCAAGTCTCTCGAGTATAGGCACAAAAGCTAAAACCGGAAAGCAGGGTATGGATTTCGGTAACAGCTGGATAATTATCTACCCAAAAGCCGAATTCATCCTCGGGATTTTCTAAAAATCTTCCGTAACAGGCTTCCGAAGAGCAATCTAATTTTGCATTTTCAGTTACCTTGTATTCTTTTTCTTCCCTATTCATAAATTATTTTTTTTATTCAAAAAAATTTTGTCTTTGTGGGCTTTGGGCTCTAGGTCCTCCTATTTCTATTATCCCCTCTTCTTTTATAGTTTTGTTTAGGGGAGGATCTTGGTTTAATCGGGAAGCGGTTAGGTAAATTTTTTTATTCCGTTCTGTTTCCAAATTACATTCCAAATAAAGACTATCTATAATGCCAGTGCCGGGGTGTAAAAAATAATTAGACCTATAAGCACCTTTAGCTTTTTCTTCCTCATGCTCATTGGTGGTATCCTTTTTTAAAGGAATATCCATTGCATTAAGAAAATTATTTAAGCTTCTGGGATCTGCAAGTTCTCCTTTTCTTTCAATTTTAATCAATTTTTGTTTAGCCTCTTCTAACCATTCTATTCTATTTTTTATTACATATTGTACCGGAGCTAGGGTAGGTATAACAGGAAAACGGATAAGCATTTCCTCTACCTCGCCCCGGGTGTTGTATTGACCATACAAATGGGTAAAATAGGCTGTCAAGAAAACCTCTTGTTTCATCGCTTTATTAAATAAATAGGGCTGAAACAGTATTTTTTGAAAGTTGTACAAGTACTTTGTTACACAATTGCCTTTGTATAATTTTTCTATCTGAGGTTTTAATTGATTCCATCTCTCCTTAATTTGGGAAAGATTTTTTACTTTGTAAAAACATCCTTGAGCATCTAAATAAAATTCCATGGGATATAATACAGAAGAGATTTGAGTCGCTAATTCATCTACTAAAAAATTAGGTTCTTTTCCATCTATAAACAATTCTTCTCTATGTATTTTTATTGTGTTTTTTTCCAACCATAGAATTTTAATTATATATGAAAGGCTATTTTCTTTTCCTTCCTCAAAAAATTTTATTTTTACTTGATAGATTTGTTCTGCGGTTGGATGTCTAAGTCTTAATTGGTAAAATGATTGATTGGTAATTTTATGCTGGGCTTGTTCTTCAATTTCCTGAAGGGGTAGATACAAGATTTCTTTTACGGAAGAAGGTATTTTCCCCGAACCTAAGAGATATGGCAACTCACAATGCCGATTATGAAACTCTCGGAGTTGAGCTACGGAAAGGTTCAATTCTTTCGCAATGCTTTCTAAGGTATCTCCTCGAGAAACTTTGTATTTTTCATATTCCATAGTAGATATAGTATCATAATCAATTGAATAAAAGAATTACTTTTTATTTTATCTACAAAATTACTGATTGTTTTCTATATGGAATAAAAAATTAAACCAAATTTTTATTATCAATTAAAAAAGGGCTATAATAATAGCCTTTTTTTATTTATTAATATTTTATAATTGTTTTTACGCTTTATGATTATGAAAAATAGTTCTTAGTTGTCTAACAATAAAAACTACCAGAATACCAATCACTGCAACTAAACCGGAGTAAAAAAATTGATCATTGGGATCTGAAGTAAGTGAAACACTGTAATTAATTTTAGAAGCGTTGAAGATAATTACTGCAATAAACAGCACAAACATAATGTTCAAAAAATACTTCATTTTAAGATGATTTTAATTTCTACAAAGATACAAAAAGCTTTTTGAAATAACTAACTAGTTAAAAACTAGGTCATTTTTTGGATTAATTCTTCTACTCTATCATAAATTTCTAACAAGGAATCTTGATCCGTGAGATTTGAATATCTTTCAATTTGACTTTTCAATAATAGTTCTTTCCATTCGTCGGCCAATTCTTCTCCGTAAATTTGAGTTACTTTTTCTTCTAAATCCAAAAGGGATAAATATTGGTCTGCTTGATCTATCTTAGCATTAACCACTTCCAGCAATATTTCCTCCACCCAGGTATAAAAGGAATTTTTATCTTCCCCGCGGGTGGCTATTTTTTTTAGTTTAAACAATGCCGGTTCCAGATTCTTTTTTCCTTTCGTTTTTTCAACTGTCTTAGGGTTTTTATCTTCTTTATCTATAGGATCTTCATTAAGAACTTTTTTCTTAGAATTCTTCTTCTTTCTTAAAATGAAAAATAGGAATAACCCCAAAAGGACAACCACAAAAAGAGCTCCATAAAGAAAGTTGGATTTATTTACTACTACAGAATTTTCCTCTGGCTTGGATTGGGAATTTTGGGAGTAATCTAAAAATTCCATTTTTTTCTCTGGCTTATCTTCTACTACCAAAGAGTCTTTATTTTTTTTATTTACTCTTTTACTTTCAGAACTTATTTTAAGTTCTATAGGATCGGGAGTTATTGTCTTATATCTTCTTTCAACCGGATCGAAGTAACTGAAAGGCTCTACCTTTAATTGATAGTTCCCTCCTTCTTGAGGTACGAGTACATAAGAAGCTTCCAAAGTTCCTTTTAATCCTTGAAGCGTAGGTGTAAATTGTTGTTTAATTACAGGTTTATATTCTTCTATGGCTTCGGGTACGCCAACCGAAGGAATTTTTACTAACGATAAATTTCCGGTTCCGGCAACACTTACTTTTAAGTTCGCTACTTGGTGTGTATTTAGTTTTACTTTGTCGGTAGTGGCTTTCATCGTAAATTGACCTACCAATCCATAGAAATTCTTGGGAGCTCCTGTAGGTAGGCTTTTAACGAATAAATGAACAGGATTAGATTTTATATTTATTTCATACTCCTCAAAAAAATTATTAGAGAGTGCTAAGGTTAGTGTAAATGGATCTAAGGTTATATTCCCTGGCTGTGAAGGAAAAACTACATACGAGGCTACTACTCGGGAGAAGTATGCTTCTCCATTGATGGTTTCTTGTTGATAGCTGTTATTTTTTTCTTTTATGGGTTGAACAAACCATCCTTTAAAATTTGGTGGGCTAAGATGGGTTAAACTATTTAAAAATTCAAATTGTTTGGTATAAAATTTTAGTTGAACAACTGTGCCTTCATTTACATAAGGAGAAAGGGTAGAAACTTTTAGAATAAGTAAATGATTCTCCTGTTCTTTATGATCATCGGCTTGGTCTTCCGTTTGTTCTTTAACCTTTATATGAAAAGATTTGGTTTTGTATTTTTTTCCTGCTACGGAAACTGTAGCAGATTCTATATTTAGCCTTCCTACTTTTATGGGGAGTAGGGTTATTTCTTCTACATATTCCATGGTGGAATTCCCATTTTCTATAAAAATATTGGAACTGGCTTTTCTTTCAATTATTTGTGCATTGGTATACGCGGGTATATCCATTCTCCCTACTTCTTTGTTACTTGGGGTTATGGAAAGCCTATATTGTATTTTAACAGGCTCCTGATAAGTGACTACCGTTTTTTGTGGAATCGCTTCAAAGGTTATCTGTGCTTGAGTACCTACTATACTTAACCATAGTATAGAAAAGAATAATATGAATTTTTTTGTTACCAATCTTTCTCTTTTTTACTTGTGGGTTGAGATACTCTTTTATTGATAATTTTTTGCTGTGCTCTTTTTTCCTGCTCTTGCATAGCGCCTAATATACCGTTGTAAAATTCTTGATTTTGCGCTGTTTCTAAAATTTCTTCTTTTTCGGGTGATGAATGGTTATCTCTTTCTTTCTCTCCTTGGTCTTGCTTTTCATTTCCCTGAACTTTCTGATCATTCTGAAATCCTCCCGATTGCCCTTGCTGGTTTCGCTTATCTGCCGTTGGGGGTTGAGAAGGATTTTGTGTTTGATTCTCTTGTTGGTTGGGAGAACTTTTAGGGTCTTTTTGATTTTGGTTGTTCTGACCTTCTCCAGTGTTCTTTTCCTTTTGCTTTTCTTTCTCTTTCTTTAGTTTTTGTTTCGCTAAAGCATAGTTGTACCTAGCACTCTCATCCACGGGGTTTAATTTTAATGCCTGCTTAAAACTATCTGCTGCCTTCTGGTATTGCTTTTTTTGGTAATAGGCATCTCCAATATTAAAATATGCTCTTGATTTTTCTATTTTATTCTCGGTAAATTTAATTGATTTTTCGTATTGCTGTATCGCATCTTGATATTTTTGTAATTTAAAAAGAGCATTGCCTAAATTAAAATTGGACTTGTAAGAATTATCGCCCTCTTGAATGGCTCGCAAATAATTAGCGGCTGCTTCGTCATAAAATTTTTTTTCATAGGCTTGGTTACCCTCCAGCCTATATTTCCTTGATTTATTTTGAGAAAACAAACTAAAAGACAAAGAAAAAATAATAATTAAAACTAATATTAATTTTATTTTTGAAAACATTAAAACAAATGTACTTTATTATATGTTAAAATCATTTTTATAATTTGTTAAAGAAACAATAATTAATAAAATTAGTGCAATACTAATAAATATTTGAAAATATTGTTTATGATCATAGGTATAACTTGACGATTGCTCTTTTTTCTTTAACGAGTCAATGGACTTTAAAACTTCTTTAGAAATTTCACTGGAGGAATAGTCCCCATGAAAGTATGCTCCACCCGTTTCAGAGGCTAATTTTTTCAAAGAATTATCGTCTAATTTCGTTAGTACTATTTCTCCGTTTCTATCTTTTTTAAAATCCAAATCGTTACCTGTAGTATGCATAGGGATAGGCGCTCCTTGGGTAGTACCTATTCCTATTGAAAAAATGGTAATTTTTTCTTTCTTTGCTGCCTGTATGGATGAATTCAATTCTCCTTCATGAATTTCTCCGTCGGATACCAGTACAATGGCTTTAGATGTATTAGAAACATCTGATAGCATTTTAGAGGTTTCCAAGATCGCATCTGCAATGTTAGTCCCTTGTTGGGTGATGAGTCCAGTATCTACACTGTTTAAATACAGTTCAGCAGCTGCATAATCGTTGGACAATGGCATGACTGAATAAGAATGTCCCGCAAAAATGACAATGCCTACCCTTCCACCGTCCAAACCGTTTAAAATATCATCTAATATTTTTTTTGCTTTTTCAATTCTTGAAGGAATGATATCTTGGGCATCCATGGATTTAGAGACATCAATCACAAATACTACATCTATGCCTTCCCTTTTTATTTCTTTTTTTTCTATTCCTCCTAAAACATTAACTAATCCTACCATAAGTGAAAGCACTGCAAAAATTATGAGTACATTATCAATGATAAATTTTTTTAAATTTACTTTCCCTAAGATTCGTTGCCTTAGTTTAGGCTCTACCCATCTATTGATAGATTTAGTTTTCCATTGGTGCAAATAAAGAATTCTCCCAATTAAAACAGGGATTATCAATAATAAATAAAAATATGATGTTTTCTCAAATTCCCAGCCCATCTTAATCTATTTTAAGCAATTGATTTATAAACAAACCCTCTTAATAATAACTCGATTAATAAAATTATAAATGCGGGTATTAAAAATAATCTATACTTTTCAGTGTAGTTATAATGTTTCCTATTGTTAATCTCTGATTTTTCCAATCGATTGATCTGATCGTAAATGTCTTGAAGACTTTGTGCATCTGTAGCTCTAAAATATTTTCCTCCTGTTTTTTGGGCTATTTCTTTTAATAAATCTTCGTCTATTTCTACTTTTTGTTGTTCAAAAAATATTTCACCGGAATAAGGATTCATGCTAGTTGGATATAATGCTAATCCATTCGATCCTACTCCAATGGTATATACTTTAATTCCGTATTTTTTTGCTATGTCTGCAGCCATTAGAGGCTTTATAAATCCATCATTATCAACTCCATCCGTCATTAATATAACTACTTTAGATTTTGTTTTACTATCTTTTAAATGACTGACCGCTGTTGCTAAACCTACCCCAATAGCAGTATCTCCTTCCAAGGTTTGTGTTTGCAATGCATCCATCTGCTGAATTAAAATATTTCTATCAATAGTTAATGGAACCAAGCTCAATGCTTCCCCGGCGTAAGCTATTAAACCTATTCTATCCACCGGTCGGTTTTTTACAAAATTTTTGGCTACTTTTTTTAATGCCGTTAGACGATCTGGATCCAAATCTTTAGCTAGCATACTTAAAGAGACATCCACCGTTAACATTATATCAATCCCTTTGTTGTTATTTAAAGTTTCAGATACATGAACTTTTCTGGGTCTTGCCAATGCAACTATTAGTAAAAAGATTGTACATAATCTTAACCAAAAGCATACGGGTCTTAATCTTTCAAAGATAGTTTTCTCGCTACGGAATTTTGATAAATTAGGAATAAAAATAGAATTTTGCTTTTTCCTCTTCCTATACTTAAGAAGAATAAATAACGGAACTATTAACAATAAAATTAAAACCCAAGAATTGGCAAATTCCAAATTAGTACGCATGATCATCTTTGTCCATTAAAAAATCCGTATTAGACTCACTTATAAATTTTTTAGCCATCTGGGTATGCTGTACAGTCTCTTTTATTGTAGGTTTTGATTTGGCAAACTTTGCTAAATCTGCCGCTTGAAAAATATTTTTTAAATCATTTTTCTGTTCCTCTTTAATTTTAAAATTCTTTTCTAAATAAAGAATCAAATCTTCCGAAAATAATTGTGTTGCTCCAACCTTCCATCTTTGCTCTATATATTCTTTTAATATCAATACCATTTCGGAATAATATTTTTTACTTAAACCTTTACTTAAGTAGTCTGATTTTTCAAGCTTATTTAATTTATTTAGTGCAAGTTTATATGGATATAAAATTTTATCTCCTTTTATTTTTTTCTTCTTAATTTCAATAAAATAGAGAACCATAACTATTAAGATTACAACAATCATAATGAAAGCCATGAGTATATAAACCCAATATTGTTTTACATAATCTTGGAATATTTTAGGTTCTTGAACAATAGGGTAAATATCATACAAAGGTTGCTTCGTTGAATCCACCACCATAGAATCAATAATAAGTTTATATTCAGGGGAAAAATATTCTTTAGAATTGATTTGAACTTTCTGAGAGGGGACAGTAAAAATTCCTGGTTCGTATGCTGAGAATTTAATGCTATCTATGTAAGTGTAAATTCCTTCTTTGAATAAGGTATCCCTTTTATTTTCAAGTATTTCTAAATGATAGCTAAGTGTATCTTTAATTTCAGGAAATACTATAGCCTCGTTTTTACTTGCTTTAACTTCTAATTTTAAAACCACTTCCTCCCCGTACTTAATTTTCTTCGAGGATATTGAAGATGTTAGCGGATTTTGAGAATTCACGAATACTGAAAAAAGGGAAAAACAGAATATGACTACGATTAACCTCATAGTTTAATGACGTTCTTTAAAATAGTTAAATAATTCTTTTATATAATCTTGATCCGTAGCTATATTTATAAAACCAGATCCACATTTAGTAAATACATTTTTCGTTTGTAATAATAATTTTTTATATTCCTTTGAATATTGTTCTCGTATACTTTTGTTAGACGTATTTACCCATTTTAAATCTCCTGTTTCCAAATCTTTTAGATGAGCCCAACCAATATCTGGAAAATTTAGTTCAACTCTATCGTAAATTCTAATTCCTGTTACTTGATGTTTTTTTGATAAAATACAAAGTTTTTTTTCATAATCGCCTATATCAAAATCAGATATTAAAAATATAGAAGCCTTTCTTTTTATAGTTTTTAATAAGAAATCTATACACAAGTTTAGATTTGCTGATTTATTAATTGATTTTATATCAAGTATTGTCTTAATTATATGAATAACTTGAGCATTCCCTTTTTTGGGGGGTATAAAAGCTTCAATTTTATCAGAAAATAAAATTAATCCTACTTTATCATTGTTTTTAATTGCAGAAAAAGCAAGTATTGCACTTATTTCAGCAGCAGTTTCATTTTTGAATTGTTTACGAGTACCAAAATTCATGGAGCCACTAACATCTATTAATAAAATCGATGTCATTTCTCTTTCTTCTTCAAAAATTTTAACTAGAGGTTCATGAAAATGCGCAGTTTTATTCCAATCAATTTTTCTTACATCATCACCAAATTGATAGGGTCTCAGTTCAGAGAATGTCATTCCTACTCCTTTAAATGAACTATTGTATTCTCCTAGAAAGGAGGAATTCAACCTTCGTTTGGATTTGAGTTCAATTAACTTAATTTTTTTTAAAACCTCTTCAGCCGTCACTTTTATAGTATTTATTTACAACAATACATTTGAATAAAGCTTTAAGGCGCTACTATTGCAGCTAATATCTCATCAATTAAATTTTCTGAAGTTATATTTTCAGCTTCAGCCTCATAACTTACCCCCACTCTATGTCTTAGGACATCCTTAGCAACAGCTTTAACATCCTCGGGAATTACAAATCCTCTCTGATTTAAAAATGCATGTGCTTTAGCCGCCATAGCCATACTTATACTCCCTCTGGGGGAAGCACCATACATGATATAGGGAGAAAGATTTTCTAATTCATATTTTTTAGGATAACGTGTAGCAAATGTTAGGTCTAAAATATAACTTTCAATTTTCTCATCCATATAAATGCTTTTCACCAATTCTCGTGCTTCAAAAATTTTTTCAACATTTAATATCTCTCTCACCTGATATTTATCTTTGCTCATGTTTTGTCTAAGAATCGTTCTTTCTTCTTCAAATTCAGGATAATTAATTACACATTTTAACATAAATCTATCAACTTGAGCTTCAGGCAAAACATATGTCCCTTCTTGATCTATAGGATTTTGAGTAGCTAAAACTAAAAATGGATCTTGCAATTGGAACGTTTCATCACCAATAGTCACCTGCTTCTCCTGCATAGCCTCTAGCAATGCTGATTGAACTTTAGCTGGTGCTCTATTAATTTCATCAGCCAATATAAAATTGGCAAATATTGGTCCTTTTTTAACCTTAAAATCGTTGTCTTTTATATTATAAATTAAAGTCCCTATCACATCCGCAGGAAGTAAATCGGGAGTAAATTGAATTCTAGAGAATTCTCCGTCTAAAGCATCCGATAACGTTTTTATAGCCAAAGTTTTTGCTAAGCCCGGTACTCCCTCTAACAATATATGCCCATTGGCTAAAAGTCCTATTAATAAGCGAGTGATCATATATTTCTGCCCTACAATTACCTGATTCACTTCTTTAATTAAGAAAGAGAAATCCTTACTTTTTTCTTGAACTTTTTCAATCAAAATTTTAATATCCTCAGAAGCTGTTAAATAATTCATATTATATTATTAAGACAAACAAATGTCCAGAATTTTATTGAATTTTACTACTAATGAATCGTTAATTTATTTATCTTAAATTAACGATCAACCACCTTTAGATGGCAAGATATTTGCAAAGCCCTAAACGCACTAATCATCTTTATTAAAAAATGAAAAATACTTTACTCTTATACTTTTTTTCAATTCCATTATTATTAATTTCTCAAGTGGGAATTGAAACTGATAAACCTGAAGCTACCTTAGATATTAATGGAGATCTTATCATAAGAAAAGCAGAATATGCTATTGATTATCATGATAAAGGATTTTACAATATTGTGACTGATAGTACAGGAAAAATATATAAAGATGACTTTATACCAAGTAGTTATTCCTATTATTTAGGATTTGATCCTATGGCAAGTAACCACACTGAGGAACTCCCAACTCCTTTAGTTCCTGGATATATTACAACTATTTATGGTGTATCCGTAGGGGCTTGTCATGGAAATGTTGTTGAGTTTACCTTAACCTATAAAGGTATTGATCTTTTATCTGCTAATATACATAGATTTTCAGCTGAAAATAGAGATGGAACTGAAGTTGTTGTTAATGGAGGATCTGTTATCATTGAAGGAATTAACGAAAGTAAATTATATTCCAATTCTTTAGAAAATTTACCTACTCCACCATCAGGATGTGGCGATGATTATGGACATAAATTATCTGCAACTATTGTTGATGGAGTAAAAAAATTATCTGTTACTTATTTAGATTTGCCTGTCTATTATCCTGATGCTGGTACTTTTACTGTCACCAATGTATCTAGAATTAAATACATACCAACAAATTTAAAAAAATAGTTATCTATGATATTTGTTTAATATCATTCATTTAACATGAACCTTTGTCTGAATGTATATTTTATAAAAATATCTACTTTTTTCAGACTTTTTAATGTATCTACTTTAGCATCCATTGTTTTGGAGTTATTCCATATTTTTTTTTAAAAGCTTCTATAAAGTGACTAGGATTTGTATAGCCTAAATCGTAGGCTATTTCCTTAACGCTTTTTAATTTTAGATCTAATTTTTCTTTTCCAATTTCCAACTTAGTATCCAGAATGTAAGTTGAAAAGGATTTCCCAATAATCTTTTTAAAACCTTCTTTTATTTTGTATTCACTTAAATGTACCTGATTGGATAATTCTTTTAATGTAGGAGGACTTGCTATGTTTTCTAAAATACATTCTTTAATCTCCTGAATTTTTGAAACAATGTTTTCCTGACTAATTGATTGATTTTTTATTAAATTATTTTCATTATCTGAAAAATAAAAAAGAAATATTTCTATTATTTTAGTTTTTAAATAAATATTTTTAAATTCCTCGTCTATAATAAAATCTTTCAGTTGAGACAAAATTTGTCTTTCTCGAATACCCAATAATTTTTCTCTAAATAAACATTTATATTCCGCATTTTCATAGAAAGGTAATTTATATGTATACTCACTAAAAATTTTTTCTAATTCTTGGATCTTAATTACTATAATAATTAAGTTTGATTTTTTAGCTAAGCTTATGTTAATTGGCACATTTTGCTTGGGATGAAAAATTAACAAGGTGCTTTCTTTTTCCATGAAATATATTTCATTTCTTGCAAAATGAAAGGTTGCTGTTCCTTTTATGCAAAAATACATTTGTACAAACTCTTTTTCTACAGGTTTAGAAATAGTATCTGTTACATCTGTATAGTTATCAATTTGTGCTAAATATAATTTATCACTAATCTTGTTTTCTCTTATCCTACTTTTAAAGGTATTTTTTAAATCCATAAAATATATTAAAAAAAAGCTATTAAGCCTTGATTAATAATTATTCAATGTATTAAAGATATAATTTAGATTAATTACAAACAAATAATTTTTAATTTTTACAGGTATTTTTTTTTATCTATAGGTATTTTGCATGTAGGAGAAAACCTAGATTTGCCAATGAAAAATTTTTAACGGTGTATTTATCTAACTGCATAAATAATTTTTTTGTTGTAAGTCTTAGCTATGAAAAAGCGAATTCAAAAGTTCGCGGGAAATTTAGTTTTGATAGTAACACTACCCAGCAATTCTGTGAGAAAATATCATTAATTGATCCTTATACCCGAGTTTTTGTACTTTCCACTTGCAATAGAACTGAAATTTATGTACAAACAGAAAAAATTCAGGAATTAATTAAAATTTTTTGTAAGCATATTTATGCATCCTCCGATGAATTCTTATCCTATTCTTGCATCTATCAAGGAGAAAAAGCGATTAAACATTTTTTTAGAGTAGCCTCTGGCTTGGAAAGTCAAATTATTGGTGATTTTGAAATAATTTCTCAAATAAAGAAATCATTCAATTCATTTAAAAAATTTAAGTTAACTAACGCCTTTCTGGAGAGATTGGTAAATACTGGAATCCAAATTTCCAAAAAAATAAAGAATTCTACAGCTTTAAGCAGTGGAGCTACCTCTGTCTCGTACGCTGCTGTTTATTATTTGATTCATAATGTTCCTGAAATTTCAAGTAAAAAAATCATCCTTGTTGGCACAGGGAAGATAGGTCGCAATACCTGCGAAAATCTTATTAAACATTTAAAGTACCCAAATAATCTAACATTAATCAACCGTACACGAGCCAATGCTCAAGATTTGGCAGATAGCTTTCACCTTAATGTGAAAGATTATAAAGATCTTCATACAGAAATCAATCAATCAGATATTGTTATTGTTGCCACCGGTGCAAATAAAACGATTTTTAATAAAGAAGATTTGACTAATAATTCTAAATCCATAACTTTTCTAGATTTATCTGTCCCTAATAATGTTTGTCCCTCGTTAAAGGAATCTAAAAATGTCAAACTTTTAAATGTGGACGATTTATCTGGTATTATTAACCAAACATTTAAACAAAGAATTCAAGAAATTCCAAAAGCTGAAGGCATTATACAAGAAATCATGCAAGAATTTATCTTATGGTGTAACAACAGAAGATACGTTCCTCTTATACAAGCCTTTAAATCAGATTTAGAAAAGATTAAAAATATTCAGAAAAAATCTTTAGATAAAAATCTTTCTATTACTTCAAAAATTGAAGATGAACTTTCCAACCAATTAATACAGAAAATCACCAATCGCTTGGCTGACTATCTGATTAATAATCCTGACAAGTCTGAAATTGCTACAGATTTGTTTAAAGATATGTTTAAGTTACAAATTACCCGATAATTACATTGAATGAAGCCCCTTAGAATTGGAACTAGAAAAAGTCCTTTGGCTCTATGGCAAGCCAAGGAAGTGGAGAAAAAACTCAATCAACTAAATATTCCAACAGAAATTATTCCTATTACTTCCATAGGTGATAAAAACTTAATTCAACCTTTGTATGAAATGAATATTGTAGGAGTATTTACTAGAGATTTAGATCTAGCATTACTTAACAATGAAATTGACATAGCTGTTCACAGTTTGAAGGATGTTCCAACTATATTACCCAAAGGTATTGTATTATCAGCGGTGCTTAAAAGAGACTATGAAGCAGATATACTTGTGAGAAATCCAAAAACAAATTCCACTTTAAAAAAATTTGATGGGCTTCATATTGGCACAGGAAGTTTAAGACGAAGGGCTTTTTGGAATGCTAAATACCCAAACGTTAACTTTCACAATTTAAGAGGAAATTTACAAACTCGATTATCCAAACTTGAAACTGAAAATTTAGATGGAACTATTTTCTCTCTAGCAGGGATTAAACGTTTAAACTTAAACATTGATTACGAAGTTCTAGATTTTATAATTCCTGCCCCAGGTCAGGGCGTTGTAGCCATATCCTCCTTAGAAAGTAATAAAGAGATTACTAATTTAATGGATACAATTAACCACAAGGAAACTCAAATCTGTACAGAAATTGAAAGAGACTTTTTAAACTCTTTAGAAGGGGGGTGTACTGCACCCATTGCCGCCTACGCAAAAATAGAAAATGAATCCATTATTTTTAAGGGTGGAATTGTATCGTTGGATGGATCTAAAAAATTAATTCTTGAAAAGAAAGTTCCAATAAACAAATACTCCGATTTGGGTAAAACCTTAGGTAAAGAAGCCTTTGAACAAGGAGGGAATGAAATTATAAAAGAATTTAAAACTAAAAACTAAACTAATAATTTTAAGTTATGAATGTTCTAATTTCTGGCTAATTTATATTTACGAATATTCTTGAATATTAGTTTTCTTTTATTTCTATAATCTTCTCTTGTACGGTAGAATTATTATTATCTGTAGATACTGAAGTACTTTCTTCAACCACTTCAACTTCCTTAGCTTTCGGAACCTCCAGAGTAGTTGTTTTAGGTTCTTCGGATGCGGAAGTGCTTACCTTTTTTTCCTTTTTTAAAGATACGGGTTGATTATTGGTAATTACTTTTTCTTTTAAAGTCTCAAAATTACCTTCCTTATTCATGTAAAAATATTCTCCGACATCATTCATTTCTTCAACCAAGTCATTCTTGGCTACCGGTCTTGATTTTTCCTCGACTTTGTAAGATGAACTTTTATTCACGTTTGTATTATTTGAAGATATTCCCTCTTTAGAGACAACGTTAGAATTGGTTTCCGGCATTACCTGTGTTTCAACTATTGTTTGTACCGTTGGGTTAACTAAAGTATCCTTTTGCAATGTATCTGTCTGAGATAAAACAATAGAATCTTGAGGTATTGGGTCTAATGAAATAGTTTCAGAAATGGTATCATTGACATTGATAGGCTCCCTCTTACTTTTAGAATTACAACTTAAAACCATGGATGAGCTTATCAATAGAAATAGAAAGGATATTTTTTTGTCTTTAATTGATAAATCTTTTTTCATAAGCTTATTTTCTTTAGGTAGGTAAATATAGGAATAAAAATATAAAATACACTAAATTTTTATTCATTCCTTATAAAAAATTCTTTTTACCCTAGGAGATATGGAAGTAAGTATTTCATAGGGAATTGTTTCACACCAAGTGGCATATTCTAACAAACTTGGAGATTCTCCAAGTACAATAACTTCATCTCCCTCTTGACATAAAATTTCGGTTACATCTACCATCATCATATCCATACATATAGAACCTACAATAGGAGCAATTGCTCCATTTACCCGCACATAACCCCTACCATTTCCTGCTAATCTTTTAATTCCGTCTGCATAGCCAATAGGCAATGTAGCTATCCTAGTCGTTTTTTTTGCCCTAAATCTTCTTCCATAACTTACCGTGCCTCCTTCTTGAATGGTATGTATGTTGGATATAACTGTTTGTAAGGTAACTACATTTTCTAAATTTTTAAGTGTTTCTTTATGATCTATGTAGCCATACATTCCTATTCCTAAACGAACAGCATCAAAGTGGAATTCTGGATAATTCACAATCCCTGCGGAATTGCAACAATGCAACATAGGTTTATAACCTAAAGTTTCAACCAACTGATCGTACGCAGATGTAAGTAGTTTCGCCTGTCTTTGGGTGAAATCTTTTTCTTCCGGTACATCTGAAACCGCTAAATGTGTAAATATAGATTTAACCTCAATCCAAGGGTTTTCTTTTAATTGAAAAGCTAATTTTTCAATCTCTTGAGGATTAAATCCTAAACGACACATTCCGGTGTCAATTTTTATATGAATCGGATATTTTTTTGCTATTGATAATTCTTTTAATCTTTCAGTAAATTTTTCAAGTACGCGGAAACTATAAACTTCAGGCTCCAAATCATTATCTATAATAGCCTGATAGCTATTTAGTTCCGGATTCATTACCATTATAGGAAGGTATATACCTTTTTTCCTCAGAAATACCCCTTCATCGGAATAGGCAACCGCTAAATAATCCATATGATGGAGCTGTAAAGTCTCCGCAACTTCATACCCGCCAATCCCATAAGAGGAAGCTTTAACCATGGCAATCATTTTAGTTTTAGGTTTTAATAAACTTTTAAAATATTTAACGTTAAACCTTAATGCATTTAGGTTGACTTCTAAGATGGTATCGTGAGACTGAGATTGTAAAAATTTTGAAATTCTTTCTAAACCAAAATCTCTGGCTCCTTTTAACAAAATAGCTGAATCTTTAGGCGGAGATTTTTTTATAAATGTTATTACCTCTTGCGTTGTAGAAAATATATAAGTAGCATGTTTAAACCACTGTTTATATTTTGCTCCTTTTTCTCCAATCAATAATAATTGATCTAGAGGATAGGCATTTACTAAGGTGGATACTTGGTTCCATAGTTCTTCTTCTTTTGAAGAAGATTGTAAAATATCTGAAAGGATTAAGATTTTTTTAGGTTTATTTTGTTGATACAATTGCTGCAAGGCAATTTCTAAAGATTTTATATCTGAATTGAAAGTGTCATTAATAACAACGCTATCGTTATCTCCATGGATCAATTCTAACCGCATGGAAATTCCATACAATTGAAGAAATTTCTTTTTTATAAGCGCAACATCCATGTTTAAATAAAACAAGATTGCTAGCAAACACAAAGCATTTTGTATGGATGCTTCATCTGAAAAAGGAATCGTAAACGATTCTTCTTTAGAATTTATTTTAACGTTTAAACATGTGCTTTTATTTTGTTTAACTACGTTTAATAATTGAATATCCGAATCAGCATCTTTACCAAAAAAAATAATTTTCTTATCGGGATACACTTGTTTAATTATTGTCCTGATCTTGGGTTGATCGTTACATAAGATAGCTTCGGAGTGTTTAAATAATTTAATTTTTTCAACAATTAAATCTTCCTTATCCTTAAAGTTTGCGGAATGTGCTTCCAATACATTGGTTAAAACCCCAATTTTTGGTGACAAGACTTTTTCTTGTTTTTCCATTTCTCCAGGGTATGAAATTCCAACCTCAAAAATTCCTAAGTCATATCCGGGTTTCATTTGCAATATGGAAATGGCTAATCCTAGCTGAGAGTTATAACTTTTAGTGCTTCTATATACTTTAAGTTCAGAATTTAAAGCATGAAATAACCATTCTTTAACAATGGTTTTCCCATTGCTCCCTGTTATTCCAATAGTCTTCACCGGATATTTTTTTAAATGCTCTTTTGCCCATTTTTGCAAAGCTTCCAAAGGATTGTCAACTAAAATATAAGTGGCTTGCTCATGTTTAACGGGTATATATGAACAAACAAATATTCGTATAGACTTGGTAAAGACTTCCTCTATATAGTCGTGTCCATTACTATTTCCCGTTAGAGCAAAAAAAATTCCTTCTTTAGGACTAACAATAGACCTGCTATCGTAGAAAATTTCAGAAATTTTTTTGTTTGAATCCCCAATCACCTTTCCATTAGTAAGTGAGGCTAGTTCTCCAACCGTATACATCTCCATGGTTATGTGTAAATTAAAACATTTATTTTTTACGTTTCTCTAAATCTAAAATTTTCCAAAATTCAGAACGGCTTAAGGGTTCGTACTTATCTTTTTCACCCAAGTCTATCAAATGCTGATTGGTTGTAATACGATGCGAATAATTAGCTAAAGCACCTGTTTTAGCACATATGGCGCGTACTTTAGTTACATATTCCGCAATTGCCATTAAATTCGGCATAGACCCGAAGGGTCTGCCTCTAAAATCCATATCTAAACCTGCAACAATGACTCTCTTACCTTGGTTGGCTAAAAGATTACAAATTTCTACAATGCTTTCATCAAAAAATTGGGCTTCATCAATCCCTACAACTTCACAATCTTCTACCCTCACTGGGATCTCTTTAGGCGAATCCACGGATATTGCTTCCAGAAACCATTGGTTATGGGTGTTTATTTGATCTTCCTGATATCTTATATCTAAAGTGGGCTTAAAAACTTTTATTCTTTGCTTGGCCAATTGCGCTCTTCTCAGTCTTCTAATTAACTCTTCCGTTTTGCCAGAAAACATAGATCCGCAAATAATTTCTATCCAACCTGTTTGTGATTTACTATTTATTGTATTTTCGAGAAACATTTGTAATTTTAGGAACTTTAAAAAAAAATTATCCTTTGTTTGTACAAACATAAACAATAACCAACAGATTAAAAAGTAATTTATGAATGCAAGAGAGTCATTTCAAAAAGAGATACTAGAAGAAATTAAATTGATCGCTAAAGAGTTAAGCAACATACAAAATTTATACGGTTTATTAACGTACCAACAAAAAATTCAAAACTTATACGAAAAATTTATTTTTTTAAAGCAACTAAATACCTCCAAGTACCAACAAATATTAGAAAATCACTCTGAAGTTGCACCTAAAACTGAAGAACCTAGAGATTTCTATTCAAATGTAGTTAATGAACCACCCATTGAACCTGTTATATCTACTACTGAAACACCCAAAGATAGTGTAGTTGTAGAGGAAACTGAACCGAACTTAACACCTACGACTGAAGAGCTTGTATCTTCTTCTGATGAATCTGTGTTTAAAACAAACAAATTGAAACCTTTGGATATTGAGATTGCTGATATTGCACCCCTTATAAATAAGGATGAAAAAACGTATTCCGAAAATTTATCTGCCTCTAAAATAAATCTTCCCCCTGTATCGCCTAGTTTTGGTGATTCTATAACTTTTATTAGCCAACTGTTTAAAGGTAGCAAGGCTGCTATGGATACTGAATTTAAACTTTTAAACCAAACCCAATCTTTGGAAGAGGCTAAAAAATGGATAGAACAGATGTTTGTAAAATACGATTGGAAAAATAAGGGATTGCATGTTGAGCGTCTTTCTCAATTGATTGTTGAACGTTTTAACTCTTTAAAAAATTAACCGTGAGCGGAAAGCTTTTTTTAGTCCCCACCCCCATCGGTAATTTGGAAGACCTTACATTTAGAGGGCTTCGTATTTTAAAAGAGGTGGATTTAATTTTAGCAGAGGACACCCGTACCTCGGGCAAACTATGTAAACATTATAATATTGAAACCCCTATGCAGTCTTTTCATCTGCATAACGAACACCAAAAAACGGAGCATTTTATAAATGAGATTGTAAACGGCAAAAATTTAGCCTTAATTACAGATGCGGGAACCCCAGGAATTTCAGATCCGGGATATCTTTTAGTCAAATCTTGCATTGAAAATTCAATTGTTGTAGAATGTTTACCGGGAGCAACTGCTTTTGTACCTGCTTTGGTCGTTTCCGGGCTTCCTTCTCATGAATTTTTATTTGTGGGTTTTTTGCCTCAAAAAAAAGGAAGACAAACCAAATTAGAAAAACTTTCTAAAGAAGAAAGAACCGTTATTATGTACGAAAGTCCACACAAAATACTTTCTACCCTAGAACAAATAATAAAAATTTTTGGTGCTGAAAGAAAGGTTAGTCTTAGCCGAGAAATTTCTAAATTATACGAAGAAACTATAAGAGGAACAGCGGAAGAGGTTTTTAAACAAATTTCGGACAAACCTATCAAAGGAGAAATCGTTTTATTAATTGAAGGATTATAAGTATAAAAATTATGATATCTAACCGATGCAAATATGCCTTAAAAGCTCTTATTTACATTGCCCGGCAAGAAATGGGGAAAAGCGTTTTGTCTTCAGAGATTGCTAAAGACGAACATATTCCCAAAAAATTTTTAGAGAATATTTTACGAGATTTAAAAAACGCACAATTTTTAACGAGTAAACGGGGGGCTAAAGGTGGATATAAACTAAACAAGGGGGCTGAAGAAATCACTTTAATTGATATTATTCGTTTAATGGATGGCCCTATCGCTTTAATCCCTTGCGTTTCAATTATGTACAACCAAACCTGCGACACTTGCAAAAACGACTATTTTTGCACTATCAAAGAAACTTTTGCAGAGGTTAGGGATGCTACCCTAAAAATTTATGAAAAAACCACCTTAGCCAGCTTGGCAAGAAAGGAAAAAAATACTAATTTTGTCATTTAAAATTTGGGGCTGTAGCTCAGTTGGCTAGAGTGTTAGACTGGCAGTCTAAAGGTCGTGGGTTCGAGCCCCATCAGCTCCACAAGAAAAAGACTGTACATTTTTTATGTACAGTCTTTTTTATTCTTTTTATTTTAAAAATCTAGTTTTTTATTTGTTAATTATTTTAAAATAAAAAATTTATTAAATCCTTTTTTAATTAACTTTATGTTTATTTTATATATTATTTAAATATATATACATTAATATTTATTCTATTTGTTATGAACAAAGTTATTTTTAGCAACGGGAATTCAATTTTCCGTGGGGTTATTTCCTCCCAAAGCAGCTACCGGGCAAGTTTGCAAAGAGGAAACTCCTTGCTTACTTATGAGGTGCAATTGGAACAAAAAGGAAACTCGGTACAAATAGAAGCAAAAAATTTTTTAATTAATAATAATCCTCCTGATTTAATGGCAGAGCAACTAGCGCATAAAGCCGGGCAGGCTCTATATCCTCTTTGCCTTTCTTTAAACCGACAGGGAGATATAAGTTATATTTCTAATTATGAAGAAATAAAAACTCGGTGGCAAAAAATTTATACTAAACTTTTAGAATATTATGTAGATGCTTATTCGGTTCACTACATAAACCAAACCCACCGTTCTTATACACTGCATAGTTTACTAAAGGAAAAGCTAGAAGAAAATTATTTTTTCTTCCTTTATTTTGGCGGAATTTACAACCAAACGCTGGGTGATGATTTTTACCGGGAATATACACTAAGATACAAAGGGGTTGATTTTTTATTTTCGCAATGGGTGGATATGGAAACGAATGAAAATAATTGTTTTGGGCTTTACCGAGAAGGATTGCAGGAAGAGCGTGACGAAAGAATAGAGCTTCGGTATTTGCTGGAAAATAAACATAAAAGTATTGAAGAGGCTTCTTTTAGCTTTTTTAAAAGTGAAAAAATTGATTTTTTATTTACAATAGAAAAACTGGAGGAAACTGCCAGCTTTTCTACCGGGGAAACACCTACAGAGGAACGAATGCAGTTTTGGCTGGATGAAAAACCGGAAAACCTAAACCACTAAACCTATGGAAGAAAAACATGTAACCTGCCAGGGGGCTATTTGTCAATGTACTTATGGAAGCACTACGGACAAGCTAAAAGTTTACACGCAAACCAAGCACTACATTAACGATAAGAATAAGGACTATAAACTAGTAGCCACCCATAAGGAGCTGGGAACTACTTTTGAAAACAACAGCTTTGGCAGTTGCTCTCTACGAAACCGAAACCCTTGTACGGTAAGTGTTACCGGCTGGAACGGATTTTATGAAAAGGTAACGCTGGAAGAAAACGGGGGTAAAGCTTTATTGGAGGATAGCACGGCCGATTGCCCTACGGGAGGAAAGGGCTGTATAAAAATTATTTTCCATGGACAACAAGCTGAACTTTGCAAAGCAAATTTTCATAAGGTAGATTCATCTATTTGCAATGCTATGAACCCTACCGGAGAAATGGAGGCTACACAAGAAATGGAAGAAGAAATTTATGATGCAGAATAATGATCTAACTATTGAAAATTAATGTTTTTATTGAATTGAAAAAATGCCGGAATATATTTTACATAAGGTGAAAAAGGGAGATACTGTTTGGGGTATTTCTCGCCAATACGGGGTGGAGGAACATAAGATTGTACAAGCCAACCCTGAAATAAAACTTAGAAAACAAGGGAAAAATTATACTCCTCTTATTTATGAGGGAGATACCTTGCGTATTCCCCAAGGAGAAGGAAAGGAGAACTACCGCATAGAAGGGAAAACCTCCCTAGGCATGGGCGAAACGGCTACCTACAAGCTGGTAACCTCGGAGGGTATTGCTCCGCATTATCCTTCTACAAAAATAGTTTGGCTGTTTTTTGTGGATGAAGGTACCGAAAACTGGCGACAGCTACGTTTGGAAAAAGAGAAAACAGGACAGGAATTTTCCATTGTTTTTAAAAACCAAAAGCTGAAAGCCAAAAAAATAAGGATGGAAGCCTACGTGCAATGGAGCAAAGAAAGGGAAAAGCTGGCAGAGTTCTTTATGGCACTGGATGGGCAAGATGTACCGGAAATAAAAGAGCTGACTTTGTTGGATGCCAACCGAAATAAAATAAAACGCAAGGTTTCTTATTCGGAAACTATTTTTGCTCGTGCACTTTGTACAGGTATGGAGGGAGAAACTCTCTATTTTTCTTTATGGGAAGACGATGCGAAAGGTGCCGGGCACAGTGAAGAAAATAAAGATAATTTTATTGAAACTAAAACGGCTATAGTTACGGATGGTAAGGCAGAAGTTGCCTTCCGCCTGCTTTATGCCACTATGGCTCCTATCGCGAATAGAAAGGTGCCGGTCGGCCAAAAAAATGAAGGGGCTTACCACGAATACTATGTAACCGCTACCCGCTACGAAAAAACAGAGGGGGAAAAGGCAAGTGAAAATATAGATGTAAAGAATCCCGATTATACACCCCCACCCCCTAAACCGAAACCGAAGCCCAAGGCTACTCCTAAAAAAGAAACTACCAAACCCAAAATTATCCATAAAGCACCGGTAGATGCACCGGCAAAAGGCAGAGATAAACTACCTGCACCTGCTTGGAAAGAACCTAATATTATACGGGTATATATACGAGATACCCAAGGAAAGGTATGGAACCGTCGCCCCAAATACGGAGAAAAAATACGCGTATATATAGATAGCGAAAATATGATCAATCGTAAAATACAGCTTAAAATTTACGATAAAGATGTCGTTTATAATGATTTGCTTCATGAAGAAGATAGAACTATTACAGCAAATACTAACTTTACTACCATACATCTTACTGCTGCTATGCAAGAGAAAGGAGGGGATATAAGTTACCAAAATCTTTTTGCAGAGGTTTATTTGTATGATACCCAACAAACCGTAAAAAGCGAAGTGGTAAATGTAGATAAAACTAATTTTAGTGCCTTACCCCCCGAAGGAATTACTCCAACCACTGTAGCTTCTAGCCCACAAAAAAAAGAGGAAAATAAAAATAAATGTGTTTGCGAAGAAAGAGTAAGGGCTTATATGCGTATGTTAAGAGTAGGAGAAGGAACAGGTGAATTAATCAAATCATATGATCAAAAACTAAAAAAAATAGTTTATATAGAAAAAGATCCTCAAAAAGGATATACTACAGCTTTTGGAGGAAATAAGATATTAGATCTCAGTAAACATCCTGAAAAAAATTATGGAGGTTCAACAGCTGCTGGAGCTTATCAAATAATGCGTTATACTTGGTGGAGCTTAAGTGGCTGGGAATTAGATAAAAATTATGCTAAAACAGGTAAGTATATTGAAAAAAATGATCTTTTAAAAAAGTATAATATAACAGATTATTACCCTGAATCGCAAGATAAAATATGTGTAATTATTTTTAAACATAAAAGATCTGGTATATTAAATCTTATAACAAAAGGAGAAATAGAAAGAGCTACAAGGGAATATGGAAGTTTAGAATGGGCGAGTTTACCCAATAAAGGAGATAATAGTAAATATTCTTATAAAGGAAAACCTCAACCAGCAACACCAATGAAAGATGTTCTAGCTCACTTTGAAGAATTTTATAAAGAGGAATTAAATGAAATAAGCAATTTGCATTTAAAAAAAGGATTTTTAAAGTCTTTTAATCACACTTGTAATTGTCAAAATAAAGATGTTACCATCATAGAAAATAAAAATAATATTTGTAATACATGTAATGAAGAACACTATAATTTAGCAGATGGTAGTAAATGGCAAACTCAGTTTGATTCAATATTTGGAAATAAACAAAAGCAAAATGTTGCATGTTGGAGAGCCTGCAAAGTAATCTTATCAAATTATGGTGTTACTGGAGGTGATAATATAAATCCAATACAAATGGTTTCCCAAAATGGTACTAGTGATTTAATTTTAAAAAAAGTGAAAGAAGGAAAATCGTATTTAGATAAGGAGCTAAAATCTAATCGTGTTGTCCTAGTAGGTGTAGATGATGGACGAACAGCAGTTTATAATTCGGATAAAACTACTGAACATTTTATAGTAATTATAGGTAAAGGTTGTGATAATGGAAAAATATTTTATAGATATTTTGATGTTGGAACAGCCCATAAAGATAAAGGAACTAATTCAAACAATAAACTTTATTTACAATCTAATGGAATTATTCAGGGAAAATCACCTGGAGGAACAAAAACTTATACTATTGCTCAAGTAAGAAAAAATACGATAAAAAATTAATAAATCCATGAAATACCTATCAATCATAACCATTATACTCTTTACCTACTCCTGTAAAGGACATGAAACAAAAGTAGATAAAATAGAATCTTTAAATTCAGATAGTACCAAATATTCTTTAGTTGGCATATGGAATAAATTAACGATTAATAAAAAAGATACTATAATCTACCAACCTTGTGATGCTAATAATACCTCCATAAAAGTGACTAGAGATAGTGTTATTATAGATTATGGACAAGAAATACTTGCTTATTTCATATTAGAAAAAAATAACTATAATAATAAACATATTGAATTTAAACTTTCTGGAACAAATAATAAATTAGAATGTATTATAAATAATAAAACAACCGCATTTTGGATAATAAATGGAACAAAAAATTTATTTACTAAATCTGATATTTCAAAATTTAAAACCATTGAACAGCCATGTATTGAATGTTGGGAAGAAGATGAATGTAATAACCAAAAAGATAATAATTTAGAAATACAAAATTTAAAAAATTCTTTTATAGATCTAGCCGAAAAAGACTTTAAAAAGCGCTTACCTGAAATTCTAAAATTAAATCATTCTGAAGGAATTGATATTACTGAAAACTATACTGGCGATTTAACTAATGATAATATAGATGATTTAGTTATTTATTATTCTTTAGTTCCCGGAACAGAAGAAAATAATGAATTCAATCGTGGAATAATCATTTATAAAAACGATAATGGATATCCTAAAATGATAAAACAAATAGAACCTGACTATTTATTTAATGTTATAGGAATTCAAAATAATATATTACAAATAGAAAAATTGGAATATAATGAGTATGATAGCAGATGTTGTCCCTCAAAAAAAACAAAAATAAATATACAAGCAGAATAAGTCATCAAACTTTCATAAAATGAATCAAGGGCTAAGGTTAATAAAGATATTGAAGAAATAAGACTCAAAATTTTTAATAAATATTTAGGAGCCAAATGGGATTGGAAATCTACAGATATTTTTAATTTAGAATCTACAGCTGTAGGAGCAACCAGTTGGGGTCATTATGATGTAAGAGAATTTAATTCCAAGTATTTGGAGGACAAATATTTTACTAAAACCGAAAGTGGATTAGATGGAAAAGATATAGTAATTTTAGCCAAAGAATTAGGCTACACCAATACTTGCAATTGTTTAGAAACAACTAAAATAGCACAACAAGAAAAAACAGAAGAAGAATGCTATGACTGTGATTTAAAGTTTAGGAAAATTGCTCCTATTATTTTAGAACATGAGGGAGGGTATGTAGATCACCCTAATGATTCAGGAGGTCCAACAAATAAAGGAATAACAATTGGTACATGGGAAGCCTATGCCAAAATAGATTTAGGAATAGATCCTACCCTTGAAAATCTTAAAAAAATCACTAATGAACAAGCTACAAAAATATATAGAAAGCGATACTGGGAACCTAAAGGATTCTGCAAAATAAATAATGATAAAATAGGTTTAATGGTATATGATTGGACAATAACTTCAGGTGGTGCAGGAAAAGAAATTCAAAAATTATTAGTAAATGAATTTTCACAATCTATTACTATTGATGGAGTCATTGGAACTAATACAATAAAAGCAATGAATAATGTACAAGATCAAAACAAATTATTAAATAGAATAGCAGAAATACGCAAACAATATTACACTAACCTAGCTTATGATAAAAATGGTAAGCCTACAAAAAATTATATATTTTTAAATGGTTGGTTAACTAGAGTAGATAAATGTTTAAATTATAACTTATAAACAATGAAAATAATAAAAGTATATATCAGTTTATTTATTATCCTTTTTTTTAGTTCTTGTAAAAAAATAAATGCCCAAAAAGACAATTCATTTAGATATAAATCTGAATTACTTGGAGAATGGGAATCTAAAGAAAATCTTAATAATACATTCTCTATTAACTTTGGAGAAATTAAGGGAGATAGCATATTTGGACAATATTGTGCAGTTGCTAGAGAAGGAAGGAAAATAGATTGTGATACAGATGAAATATTCAATATAAAAGGGATTATAAAAGATAATATCATCAAAATTTCTTTTACCAGCTTCTTTAATGCTAAAAATGGAAAAGCAAAAATTATTATTACAGATAGTTTATTAAGGTGGGTTATAACTAAATATCCTGAGGGAGAATCTTATGCTCCTAAAGAATCCACTTTAACAAAATCAGAAAAAAAAGAATTAAACTTTTATTCCTTATTAAATGATACTCCTTCAATTATTTTACCTATTAATTATAGTGAATTAGATAAATTTCAATGGAATGAAAATAATTATAAATTAATTGAAAATATGGATTTATTTTTAAGATTACCCAATTATAATGATTTTAAAATAGCTATTTTATTAAATGATAATGGTGATGATGAAATATATAAATTGATTACAATAAAAAATAATAATATAATTGACTCTAAAGATATTGGGTATGCTATAGATAATTATCCAGAAAGCAATTTTAGAGAATTAGTCCAATTTAGTATAGATAAAAATTTCTTAATTACATTATTTTTCAAACAACTAAAACAAAATAAATTAATATTAAAGAAAATAAAAAAATATAAAATCAATAATTCAGGGAAATTTGAAGAAATAAAAGAATAGTTCTAATGAAAATATTTTCCTTTATATTAATAAGTATAATTATTATCTCCTGCACAAGAAATAATAATTTTAATTTTTTATCAAAAGATACTAGTTTAGCTTCTAATTATAAAGTTTTAAACCTCAAAAACATATCTCCTGATTTCCCTTTAGATTCTTTAGAGATGCTAACCTCAGAATATGGAAATTTTAAATTTTATTCTGAAAATACCCTAAGAGGAGAAGGAGTTATAGCATTATCAATCAACTCAGAAATAGAAATTTTAAATTTGGATAAATCTTATTTTGGTAGTATCTCTCTAAATAAAGAAATGGAAAGTTATAACATTAATTTACCAAAAGTTACAATAGCTAGAGAAATAATTCCTGATTCAGAATACCAAATATTTAATTTTGATTCAGAACAACCAAATAAGAACAAAGATTTTTTAATTATTTACCTTAATAAAGAACCTAAACTAATACAAAAAAATAAGACTCAATATAGTTTTTCTTCTTGGGATGAGTATATAAAAAAATCATTTATCAAGTTAACTCCTCAAGTTGACAACAGAGCACCAGAAGAAGAATACTTATACAAAGCAATAAAGATAAAAGAAGATTCTATGCTTATTAAATCTGTTCCCAAATCAGCTTGTGATTATGTAGAAAAATATAAAAATATAACTAAATGGATTAAGTGGAAATCTAATAATTGTAAGTTAATAAAATTTAATTTTTGTTATTAATTCATTATAATATTAAAAATGAAAAATCAATTAATATGTTTTATCTGTTTTTTCTTAGTTTTTTCCTGCAAAGGAGAAGAAATAAAACAAGTCTCTCAAAATAATGTAATTACAAAAGATAAGAATATTCTAGGAGGTGATACCATTCAGGGGATTAATACACTAAAAGAATTTTATTTAACATTTTATGGAGATGATAATGCTTATAAAAATAAAAAATCAAAGGAACAATATATTTCTGATAGAGTTTTAAAAAGAATAGATAGTTTATCCGGACCGGAAGAAGTTACATTAGATTATGATCCTTTTATTCAAGCACAAGATTATTTTGGAAATATAATTAGAAAAACCATAGAAGTAAAACCCTTAAAGAATAAAAATGAATATAAAGTAAGTTTTTTACTATTTGGAGAGAAAAACGAAAAAAGAACTGAAATAGATTTATTACTAAAAAAAGATTCTAAGGGTAATTTTTTAATTGATGCTATCCTTAATGATGAATATTTAAATTTTAAAAAGAATTTAAACACATCAGAGAAAAAATCTTCAATACCAATTTCAGGTAATTATTCTCCAAACTATGAACTTTCTTTTGATAATATAAAATATAACGAAGACAGTCTTATAACCAACCTAACTATTAATATAAAAAACAAAAAAAATAATCAGCTACAAACTATTTCTTATTCCCCGGAATATTGTTCTAGTATACCTAGTAAAGCAGTTGCCTTAAAAGCTAATTCAAAAGGTATTATTGATTCTGATAATACTTTAGAAGATAACATTCCTATTATTTTTGCCGATTTTAATTTTGATGGAAAGGAAGATTTTGCTATTATCAACGACCAAGCAAACAATGTAGGTACACAATATTCTTATTTTTTACAAGATGAAAGAGGTAATTTTAGTATAAATGAATTTCTTACTGAAAAAATTGGTCTTTTTCCCACCGAAATAAATAATAACAATAAAACTATTACTTTAATAAATCCTATAGGATGCTGTAATATAAGCACAAGAATATTTCAAAAGGAAAAAACAAACTGGAAACTTATTCAATCAAAAACAGAGAAGATGAATTAAATCCATGAAAAATCTATTAATTTATTTTAGCTGTTTTCTTTTAATTTGTTCATGTAAAGCAGAAAAGAAAAAAACAATAGAAGAAAAAAAGAATAATATCGTTTTAGAAGATTCTATTACAAATAATCTAAATAGAAATCAGGAAAATGGAGTATGGCATTTTTATGATATTTCTGATTCTCCTGTTTTAGATTTAAAAGGAATAGATAGGGAGAAACTAAAAACAGAGATAGAAAAATACACTATTAAATTAACAGAAAATCATATTACTATTTCTAACTCATGCTCTGATATTGAATATGTAAACCTTAGAGAAAAATCATTAAGTTATTTTACAAATCAAGATAATTTAGAAAGATATTCAAATGCTTTATCTAATAAGGGGATTAAGTTTTCGGATAGTATTAATATTATTCGATCTACATTACCAGATGAAGAGTGTGATTATCCTTTTGGCGAAATTATTAAAATAAATGACTTTTTGATTGTTTTATATGAAGGATATTTAGTATTTTTTAGTAAGGAAGTACCATCTGATAATTTCATTAGTGAATACAATAAATTATCTAACATATCCTTACCAATAGATTATGACTTAATAGATTCTATAGAAGATAGTAAATTTATCCCAATATCTGATAAATATAAATACTTTTTAAAATTAGATCATCTAAGTAATTATAAAGGAATAAAATTACCGGTAATAAATCAAAATATTAAAACTATTTTAATTTCAGCATATCAAGAATCTGGAGAGCAAAATTTATATATCTATAATTTATCTGAAGAAGGTAAAGTATTAGATAAATTAGTATTATTTTCCATTGAAGGGGAAACTGAACAAGGAAATAATATTGGAAATAATACTTTTAATATTGACAAATATTATAAAATAAAAATTACAAGAATACTTGAAAACGACACAAAAATTATAAAATATTATAGAATAAATAAAAATGGGAAATTTGAAGAAATTAACAATAAATAATTTGCAAAAACTATTATTAATTATTTATAAACAATACTTAAATTATTCGATAACATAAAGAATCAGTAGCAAAAATAAACTAATGAAACATTTTAAAATAAAAAATATAATCCTGTTTTTATTACTGATTTTCACTATAAATTGTAAGGGAAATAAATGTCAAGAAAGAGAGCATTTTTTTACCAAAAAGGAAACTTCAGATACAATTAAAATCCTTGATAATATAACTGGTGATATTAAAGCACTCAGTAAATGGAGAAAAGAACAGATAAATTTAGATAATTCTTGTATAGCTTTATCAAAAGAGGAATTACCTTATAATAAAACTATTGATTTAGATAATATTACCTATAGCCTTTTAAATTGTAATATTAAGGGAGTAGAAAATTGGTTATGTGGAGAGTCTTCTTTAAGGTATATTCCTTTTCCTAAAAAGGATAATATAGAAGTAATTTTAGTTCCAATGGATTGTGGAGATTTTGAATATAGATATTATATGCTAACAATAAAAAATAATACTGTAATGGATCAATTATATGTTGAAGGAGAATGGTATGAGCCAGGGTCAAATGAAGAAAATACAATAGAAAATACAAGTTTTTCAATTGACAAGAATTATATTATTTCAGTTGTAACCAAAAAATTAAAAGAAAAATCAATAATTCAAAAATATAAAATTAATAATTCAGGAAAATTTGAAGAAATTAACAATAAATAATTTCCAAAAACTATTAATTGTAAAGGAAATAAAAGTAAAGAAGGAGAACAGGTTTTATTTAATATGATAGAATAAAAGCAGAATAATTTATTCTAAATATATATGTTTCATACATACTGCCCGAAGGAATTATACCAATGACTATAGCTCCACAAGCAAGCAATAATACAAATAATTGTGTTTATAAGCAATATGATCTGATATGGGGAGCTAAGGTAAGTTGTGAGTTTAGGAAGAAGGTTGTGGAGATTTAAATTACAAAAATAATTAACAAAGAAAATAATCATTTTTATTTCGTTTAGCAACATGTTTCATAACTAATTTTACACATATATGTTTTGTTAACTTTCAATATAGATGAAAATTTATTGAATTTTGATCAATTTTTTTTAATAATTCTTATTTTTCAATTTCGTTTTTTGTAACTTTACACTCAAAGATTAAATTTTAGCAATAATAATTTCCATTTAGAACCATTGAAATGAAACGAAACGAACAATTATCCAATCTTAACACAACAACCGAATGGGATGCGATTATAATTGGAGGTGGAGCTAGTGGCCTAGGAGCTGCGGTTGATGCATCCACAAGAGGGTACAAAACACTATTACTGGAAGCACACGACTTTGCCAAGGCAACTTCTAGCCGAGCTACCAAATTATTACATGGAGGAGTTCGCTATTTAGCTCAAGGGGATATTGCACTTGTTAAGGAAGCTTTAAGAGAAAGAGGTCTTTTAGAGAGAAATGCTAGTCACTTAGCTAAAAAACAAGTTTTTGTAATTCCTAATTATAAATGGATTGATGGACCATTTTATACCATAGGTTTAAAATTTTATGACATGCTTTCCAAGAAATTAAGTTTAGGGAAATCCAAACATATAAATAAACAAAAAACCTTGGAAATGCTCCCTACCGTAGAGCCTAAAAGCTTATGTGGAGGAGTTATTTATTACGACGGTCAGTTTGACGATTCTCGTTTAGCTGTAAATCTAGCACAAACAGCTGTTGAAAATGGGGGTACTGTTATTAACTACATGAAAGTTATAGGATTATTGAAAAATGATGCTGGGCAGATTTGTGGAGTAAAAGCTAAAGATCTTATAAATGGAAATGAATATGAAATAAAAGGGAAAGCAGTATTTAATGCTACAGGTGTTTTCACCAATGAAATTTTAAATATGAATGACCCTAACCATAAAAAAACTGTAGTTCCAAGCCAAGGAATTCACTTAGTTTTAGACAAATCATTCTTACCTGGGGATAATGCTTTAATGATTCCTAAAACAAGCGACGGAAGAGTTTTATTCGCTGTTCCATGGCATAACCGTTTGGTAGTTGGTACTACGGATGTACTCGTAGAAAAACCTAGCTTAGAGCCAAGAGCATTAGAAAAAGAAATTGAATTTGTTCTTGCCACCGCAAGTCAATACCTTACGAAAAAACCTACAAGAAAAGATGTACTTTCAATTTTCGCTGGTCAACGTCCTTTAGCCGCTCCAGACAAAGATGGCGGAAGCACTAAAGAAGTATCTAGAAGCCACAAAATTTTGGTTTCAGACTCTGGTCTTATGAGTATCATTGGAGGAAAGTGGACAACTTTCCGACAAATGGCGGAAGATTTTATTGATAAAGCTATTGAGTTAGGCAAACTACCAAGCAAAGAATGCAAAACAGTCAACCTCTCCATTCATGGAAATGTTCCTGCTTCTCAAGTAGACCGATCCAAACATAATTATATATATGGATCAGATATACCTGCCATTCAAAAACTTGAACAAGAAAATCCAGATTTAGCTCAAAAAATTCATCCAAATCATAATTATACCAAAGCTGAAATTGTTTGGGCGGTAAGAGAAGAAATGGCTGAAAAAGTTGAGGATATTTTAGCTAGAAGGGTTCGTTTATTATTTATTGATGCACGTGCTGCCATAGATTGTGCTGAAGAAGTAGCCCGTATTATGGCTAAAGAATTGGGTCATGATGCGGACTGGGTAGCAAAAGAAACTGAAGAATTTAAAACTTTAGCTAAAGGTTACCTATTAGTAAACTACTAAAACAAACTACCATTTACATATTGAACAAAGCCCGAAGAAGTTATTTCTTCGGGCTTAATTATTAATGATAAGAATTATAAGCATTAATATCTAAGTCATCAATAAACTTGAACGCGTTTTTTAATATATTTGTATCTATGTTTTTTACCATTTCAGAAACAGATAAAAGCAGCAAAGCAAGAGCAGGAATTTTAAAAACCGACCACGGAGACATTCAAACACCCATTTTTATGCCCGTAGGAACTGTAGGAACTGTAAAATCTGTACATCAAAGAGAATTAAAAGATGATATTAAGGCTCAAATTATTTTAGGCAATACTTATCACTTATACCTTCGTCCGGGTACTGAAATATTACACAAGGCTGGAGGGCTTCATAAATTTATCAATTGGGACAGCCCTATACTCACAGATAGCGGTGGGTATCAAGTATTCTCATTGTCACAAACCAGAAAAATTCAAGAGGACGGAGTTAAGTTTAAATCTCATATCGATGGCTCTTACCATTTTTTTTCACCAGAAAGATCTATGGAAATTCAACGATACATTGGGGGAGATATTTTTATGGCTTTTGATGAATGTACCCCCTACCCATGTGATTATTCGTATGCAAAAAATTCTTTAGAAATAACGCATAAATGGTTGAAAAGATGTGTGAAATGGTGCGATGAAAACCCTGAATTATATGGATATAAGCAACACCTTTTCCCAATCGTACAGGGAAGTACATATGGTGATTTAAGAAAACAATCTGCAGAATTTATTTCATCCATAAACGCTGACGGAAATGCCATTGGAGGGCTAAGCGTTGGAGAACCTGAAGAGGAAATGTATAGAATAACGGATATAGTAACGGATATTCTACCTAAAAACAAACCTAGATACTTAATGGGAGTTGGAACTCCTTGGAACATTTTAGAATCTATTTCCTTGGGTATTGATATGATGGATTGCGTAATGCCTACTCGGAATGCTCGCAACGGAATGCTATTTACTTGGAACGGTGTAATAAATATAAAAAATAAAAAATGGCAAGATGATTTTTCGCCTTTAGATGAAGATGGAACTGCCTTTGTAGACAAAGAATATAGTAAGGCTTATTTAAGACATCTTTTTGCCGCAAATGAATTTTTAGGTAAACAAATTGCCTCTATACATAATTTAGCCTTCTACCTAGATTTAGTGACTGTTGCAAGAAAACACATTTTAGAGGGAGATTTCAATTCTTGGAAAAATTCAACGATTCCTAAACTTCGTACTCGTTTATGATTAACATAATTGACCGATATATTATACGCAATTTTATTGGCACTCTTTTTTTTATGCTAATCCTTTTAGTAGTAATCTTTGTAATTATAGACATACAAAGTCACTTTCAGGAGTTTAATGAAAATGGTTTCACCATTACAGATGCTTTAAGACTATATTACCCCTACTATGTGATTTGGGCAGTGAATATATTTGCTTCTATCCTAATATTTATCTCGGTAATTTACTTTACCTCACGAATGGCTAATAACACTGAAATTGTGGCTATTATTAGTTCAGGAGCAAGTTTTTTTCGGTTTTCTAGACCTTACTTAATTGTAAGTATTGCAATAGCTTCCGTTTCACTACTTACCAATCATTTTTTTCTACCTTGGGCGAATATAAAGAAGAATGAATTTAGTGTTAAGATTTTAACCGGTAATAAAAAAGATACTTACAATGCCAATCAATCAATTGCTTCACAAATATCTCCGGGCGAATACTTATTTATATATAGCTATAATAGGCAAATGAAAAGTGGTGCTGGCTTTAAATATGAAAAATTTAATAAAGATAGAATCTTACTTCATGAGTTAAGAGCCAATAATATTTACTGGTCTGAGAGTGACAATTCATATATGCTAAGCAATTTCTACGAAAAGATTATGGACTCAACAGGTAGAGTTATCTACTTAAACAATGGACCTCAATTAAAAAAGAAATTTAACTTTACTCCTGATGAGCTACTCCCCGAATCCTATGTTGCAGAAACTATGAATACATTTGAGCTAAATAAGTTCATTGAGAAAGAAAAAATGAAAGGAGCCGGAAATATAAACATTTATTTAAATGAATATCACCAGAGAACAAGCTCTTCCATAGCGATTATAATTTTAACTTTCTTAGCCCTGTCTTTATCTTCTGCAAAAAAAAGAGGAGGATTAGGTGTAAATTTAGCCATTGGAATAACATGTGCTTTTCTCTATATATTTTCATTTGAAGCCTTAAAAATATTTTCATCCACGGGAATACTACCCTCTTGGCTAGCTGTGTGGCTACCCAATTTAATATTTGGAATTATAACTACCATTTTATTTTACAAACGTGCTTATTCTTAAATAAATATGAAGAAGAAAACACTTATAAACCTTATAGCCATAGGAATAGGAATATATTTTATCTACCGTGGAATTGTTTGGTATAACAGTACCACAGATGAAAATCAACCCAATAAATTTATAGGATTCATTTATATGGGATTGGGCATACTAGCCATTCTTGTTCAAGTTTTTGCAAATTATAGAAGTACTAAACGAAAAGATAAATAAACATGTCTATTCATATTCTTAGTCTGGAATGTTCCACAAAAAACTGTTCTGTTTCCATTGGAACCAATGGAGATAATAATTGCTTATGCGAAGAACTATCTCCTGATTTTAAACACAGCGAAAACTTACATACCTTCATTCAATGGGCTTTAGAGGGAGCAGAATTAGAATTGAATAATATGCATGCAATTGCAGTTGGAAAAGGTCCCGGATCTTATACAGGTCTTAGGATAGGATTGGCTGCTGCTAAAGGATTATGCGTAGGATTAGATATACCTCTTATTTCTATTGATTCTCTTGAAATACTTGCATATCCATTCTTTGAGTCTGATTATGATTATATTATACCTGTAATGGATGCTAGAAGAATGGAAGTTTACACAACTGTTTTTGATAAAATGGGGAATAAATTAGAAATTACTAAACCACATATTCTTCAAGAAGATTCTTTTTATGCATATAAAAATAAAACGGTTTTGTTTGTTGGAGATGCCTCAGAAAAAACAGAAAAATTCCTTAAAGAAAATTCACTCACTTACACCGATTCTTTTTCTTTTATTACCTCCTATCCTTCTGCTGAAAATATGAATCCTCTATCACATAAAAAATTCAATAACAAATCTTTTGAGGATATAGCTTATTTTGATCCTCTTTACCTAAAAGAATGGAAATAATACTTTATAAAATATGTAAAGCCGGGATTTTCCGGCTTTACAATTATTTATTTATATAAAAATTATAACATACCTAGCTCAAATTTAGCCTCTTCACTCATCATATCCTTTTCCCAAGAAGGTTCAAAAGTTATTTGAACTTCCGCTTTACTCACCCCATCAATAGATTTAATTTTTTCCTCAACTTCCATAGGTAAAGTTTCAGCAACGGGACAGTTGGGTGTAGTTAGAGTCATCAAAATATGAACTTCTCCATCAGTACTCACCTGCACATCATAAATCAGACCTAATTCATAAATATCCACAGGGATTTCAGGATCATAAACTGTTTTTAATTTTTCAACAATTTTGTTACCCAAATCTTGTACTTGTTCGTCTGTAAAAGCCATATTAACAATATTCTTCGTATGCTTGCTTCAAATTTTCAGCAATTATTTCAGCAGAATTACCTTCTATGTGATGTCTTTCTAAAAAATGAACCAACTCACCGTCTTTAAACAAAGCTATGGAAGGCGATGAAGGTGGAAATGGAACTAAATATTCTCTAGCTGTTTTCACAGCCTCTACATCAAATCCTGCAAAGGTAGTAGTTAGATGATTAGGCTTTTTACCCTCTCCTTCAATAGATAATAATACCGATGGTCTGGCCGAACCCGCGGCACAACCACATACAGAATTAATTATTAATAAAGTAGTACCTGATTGTTGTAAAGCTTCTTTCACTTTTTCAGGAGTATTTAAATCTTGAAAACCTCTATCTGTTAAGGCTGCCTTCATAGGCATAACCATTTCTTCTGGATACATTGTATTCTTTTAATCTTGTTACTTATACAAAGTTAATTAATGTTTACGACTCAAACAAATTAGCGTATATTTGAAAAAATTTGTAACCATATTACTTTATTTTCGAAGTATTTAAACGCATGAATCAAAAATACTCCCGAAACGAACATCTTAAAAATTATAAGCAAATTCAATATTTGTTTGAAAATGGAATTTGGGTAAATAAATATCCCCTAAAATTAATCTGTTGTCCAAACTTAGATCAAGCAACTAACTTTCATAAATTCGGAGTATCTGTATCAAAAAGAAATTACAAACGTGCAGTAGATCGAAATTATATCAAACGCTTGCTTAGAGAATGTTTTCGTTTAAACAAAGAACAATTATATTCTGCATTTTCACAACCTCATCTATTTATGTTACTTTATGTTGGAAAAGAAATTATAACATACAAAGATTTAGAAGATACTTATAAAAATTTGCTTAATAAATGCTCTTTTAAAGAACAAGCATAAAAAATTATCAATCTTGCCTTAGGAAAATTCATCCATATAAAATTTATAACTATAATCTTACCCTTAATAATTGGGTTGCATATAATAGAATAATTTTCAATCTTACTTTTTTTTGTATTTTAGCACCAAATATTAAAAAACACCTTAAATCATTAACAGAAATTGTAATAAAAGCAATTTGCGTTAATGATTTTTTTTAAAACTAACAAAATGTTTAATTTTTTATCGCCGCCAAAACCCACTAATAAAAAAAATAATATAGAAACTGACTCTTATTATAAAAAATTAAGATTTCAAGTTTTTATAGGTATCTATTTTGGTTATGCTGCTTATTACCTAGTAAGAAAAAACTTAACTCTAGCTATGCCTTTTTTAGAGAAAGATTTTGGATATACTAAAGCAAGTTTAGGAGCAGCACTTGCCTGTAATGGCTTAGGATATGGAATATCAAAGTTTGTAATGGGGGGAATTTCAGATAGAAGTGATGCTCGAAAATTTTTACCCTTAGGGCTTATTTTAGCTTCTTTAACCATTATCATAGCAGGAAGTAACATGGTAATTTCTAATGTTTTAACCATTGGTATATTTCAATTCTTAATCGGCTGGTTTGGCGGAATGGGTTGGCCTCCTTGCGGACGAGTAATGGCACATTGGTTTTCCCCTACTGAACGAGGAACTAAAATGTCCATTTGGAATACAGCCCATAATTTAGGTGGAATGTTAATTGGTCCTATCACAGCTTTTGCCACAGGATATCTCGCTTTATTAAATTTTAAAAATTTTTGGCAAATAGGAATGTTTACAGTACCAGCTATTATTGCAATTTTAGTGGCCCTATTTGCTTATATATTGATTAGAGACAATCCTCAAGCCTGCGGATTACCCCCTATTGAAGAGTATAAAAATGATTATCCTGCCAATTATTCTAAAAAGGCAGAAGAAGTTTTATCCGCTAAAGAAATTTTCTTTAAATATGTTTTAAACAATAAAATTCTATGGATAGTTGCCATTGCCAATGCATTTGTATATTTAGTCAGATATGGAGTTTTAGACTGGGCTCCTACTTACTTAAAAGAAGTTAAAGGTTACGACATTAAACAAGTCGGATGGGCATATTTTGCATACGAATTTGCAGCTATCCCAGGTACAATTATTTGTGGATGGATTAGCGACAAAATATTTAAAGGAAAAAGAGCGGTTACTACCATTATTTTTATGCTATTAGTAATGATTGCAGTTCTAGTATACTGGAAGAATGAAGGAAGTATGACCATTGATATTATTGCACTCATATCCATAGGTTTTTTAATTTACGGACCTGTTATGCTAATTGGTGTACATGCTTTAGATTTAGCTCCCAAAAATGCAGCCGGAGCTTCTGCTGGATTAACTGGACTTTTCGGATATTTAGTTGGTACTGCAATTTTATCAAATTTATTAATGGGATATATAGCAGAGCATTACGGATGGGGTGCTGGGTTTGAACTACTAATCGTTGCATGCATTCTTGCTTCAGTACTAATGCTTTTAACAATACCTGACGAAAATAGAAAATACAGAAATAGAAAAAAACTAGCCCAATCTTAAACGAATTGTAATCATTTAAAATAGTTAAAAAATTAATTTTATCTCATATTTAGAAATAAAATTATGAAAAATTATTTACAAACCTTATTGAAACTATCTTTAATGGCTATTGGTTTCATTTCAATTTCTCATTGTAGCAAGATGATACTGTTTATACCCCTAGTCCACCTCAAGACTCCATAGTTATAAAAAAATAACAGCAGAAATGAAACTAGTTCAAAACTATGTCCCTGAAAATGCAGTTATTGCACATAGAGGAACTACCTATTGGGCACCAGAATCAACAGAATCAGCATATCGATGGGTACGAAACATGGGTGCAGACTATTTAGAAGCCGATTTGCAAATAACTAAAGATGGGGTTGTTTTAGTTATGCATGATGCACATATGAAAGAAAAAACTGACATTCAAATTTTAAGTCAAGACCCTTTATCAATCTTTTATGGCAAAGCAGATGCTCCTACCTCTGAATTTACTTACGAAGAATTAATGCAATTAAACGCTGCCTACCCATTCATGGAAAAAAATCTAGGTACAGGCAGAGATAGACCTTCATTTAATACGCAACATCAATACATTTCTACACTTGAAGATTTGATGAACTTTGCCATTGGTAAAAGAATTAAGAGAGATAGTAATGGCAAAAGAGTTTGGAGTAAAAGTAAGGAAGGTATCTATAAATTTGAGTATGAAGATGATCCTTACGACAATGGAAACAGACCCGGAATCTATTTAGAATTAAATCCAGGATTAGAAGAAGCTATGGGTAAATTATTGGCTGAACATCAATGGGATATTTCTATCACTCCTTCTACGGATACCAATCAATTTAAATTAGAAAAAGTAAATGTTGGTAATACCAATGGTAAAGTAGTATTACAAACATTTTTATTATCCAGTTTAAAAAAATTAAATAATATATACCATGGTAACTTGCCTATGGCATACTTAGTATCTAAAGGATTAATGGCACAAACCAGTGGAAGTTCTGATGAACCTTTAGTATATGCTCAGTTTATTAATGATGGTGTTAGCAATGGAGCTCAATTCTTCGGTCCATCAATATCAGGAGCTCCTAACAATTATGACGAGCTACTTAATCCTTGGCAAGCACATATGATTAGAAGGTCTGAAATGAAAATACATCCTTGGACGTTTGACACAGAAGAACAAATGATGAGATATTACGAAGGTATTGGCTTTACAAATCTAAATGATTATAAATCTCCCCCCTATTGCGATGCAATGTTTACCAATAGAGCTGATTTAACCATACAATATTACAAAAAAAAGGGTGTTAGAAATGATGGTCCAGACTATCAAGATCCTAACAATATTTTGAACAACTTAGGATATTAAGATAAATTGAAAACTATAATAACAAACATGAAACAAATTTTTATTGCCTTATTTATTACAGGCTGTACCTTGATGAACGCTCAAAAATTAGCTCATTCAGGAAGTGATTATACATTAAAAAAAGTTATACCTGTAGAAGGAAGACAAGGAATAGCTGTTGATAAAGATTATTACTATGTTTCCAGTAGTACAGCTTTGTATAAATATGATAAACAAGGCAGCTTAATCACAAAAAATGAAAAACCTTTTGAAAATTTTGAAAAAAAGGTTAACCATTTTGGTGATATTGATATTCATAATGGAGAAATCTACACCGGTGTTGAATATTTTAATTCTGGTAATGTTGAAAATATCCAAATTGCCGTGTACGATGCAAAAGATTTAAAATACAAATATTCCATTGAATTTGGAGAAATTGAACAACCAGAAGTGAGTGGAATTACCATTGATAGGAAAAATAACATTGCTTGGATGTCTGATTGGACTGAAGGCTGGTATTTGTATAAATATGATTTAAAAAATAAAAAATATTTAGGTAAAGTACATTTACAACCTTCTCCTCAATGGCAACAAGGTGTATATTATATTGATGGAAAGATATTAATTACTTCTGATGATGGAGACTCGGATTTAAATGAACCGGATAATATTTACATCGCTAATGTTAGTAATCCTTTACAAACTACCACAAACGTAGAAAAATTTAGATCAATTCCAGAATTTAAAAAAGCTGGTGAAATTGAAGGTTTATCAATAGATCCAACAAATAATGACTTAATCATACTTAACAATAGAGGAGCTATCATAAAAAAAGGTATGCCTTCTGGCTTTTATCCTGGGTATGACAAGGAAATTCATGAATTATATATTTTTGAAAAATCTAAGTAAAACTACACAGTCCCTATAAAATTTTTTTAGTTTCTAACCTAGTATGTAGATTTTAATTTTTTATTATAATCTGCATACTATTTTAAATTAAAATTAACTAACCCAAATAAATATGAATTTAAAATCTACCTTATTAATTACGTTTGCCTCCATATTTTTATCTTCAGTATATGGACAAAATTCTAAAAAAGAGCCTGAACTTCAAGACTCCATTAAAAAAATATCATTTGTAGAAAGAATGACAAGTGATAGTTCTCATTTGGCTCAAGGCATCAAATTAAAATTTATAAATGATTTAGTCGGAGCAAATGAAAATAGCTTTGTTCCCACTTTAAAATATGGAATTGGTTTCGTATTAGAAACCTTATATCAAGAAATCCCCAAAGAGGCAAGAGGACATAGAGAAGGAAGTTCTAGATACAACTTTCAACCAGCAGCCTTTAAAATAGGTTTTTTACATACGGATATGCAAATTACTCCTAAATTGGGAGCAGGTATTACTTATAACCTTCACGCAAATAAAATTTCAGACGTGTTTATAAATTACGATTTTAATCCTTTATTAAGTGTAAAAATTGGTAGATTTAAAGGTTCTGGAAACCGAGCAGCGAATGAAACTTCTGCTTATGATTTGGATTTAGCAGATTTCACCTATACATCAGAAAATCAAAGTATTGACCAAGGCGCCCCAGATTTAAGGCATTATGGAATAAATTTATCTGGATTTATAACCAAATACGTTAAGTACGGCTTTTTTTGGCATAACAGTGATAGTAATAGAGATAGATATTGGTCTGCAGCCAATGACGGACCTTCAGCAGGACAAGGAAATCATGGTTTAGAATTTAAAAGCTGGGATGCCTCTTTAAGAATTTATCCTATCAAAAACATAGAATTTGGTGGACATATTGGCGCAGTTAATTTACCTGGAATGGGATATAAACAAACTTGGGCTTATTCTGGTTATGCATACTATGTAAATCCTAAAAAATTCAAATTTAAATTTGACTATGGAACCAACAAGCAAGTACGTTTTCTTAATCCTTCAACCGGAGATTACAATTTAACTGCATCGCCAGGAGGAAATATGGATTATTCTAAATACGATTATAAAACAGTTAATAAATTAGGATATTCTTTCTTAGTAGGGGTTAACGTATCACCAAGGTTTGAGCCCGTAGCAAGGTTTGAATATTACAACCAAGGGAATAAAGAATTTTCTGGATTCAATTATACCGACCTGTATTTATACACTGCCGGTGTTAATTTTTACGTTTATCCGAACAGTCCAAGAATGGCTAAAATAACAGCATTTTATCAACATAGAGCAGAATCTGGAGGACCAAGCATTGCTAACGACTGGTTTGGAATCAATTATCAAATTGTATTGTATAATAATACTAAAGGGAATTTTTAATTAATTAATAAATTTTTTTTAATAAATTGCATAGCAATTGATTTTTTTATTAAAAACTCATATTATTTAAATAATATGAGTTTTTTTAAAGATTTAAAATTGTAATATCAAACTAATTAAACACACAAAAAATGCAAAAAAAATTAATTTTAGCTTTAGATCAAGGGACAACCTCATCAAGAGCTATACTATTTAACCACCATGGTGAAATAGTATCCGTTTCGCAAAAAGATTATACCCAATACTTTCCTAAACCAGGCTGGGTAGAACATGATCCAGAAGAAATATGGTCATCACAAATTTCTGTTGCAGCAGAAGTAACTGCTAAACAAGGCATCTCTGGTTTAGACATAGCAGCTATCGGAATTACAAACCAAAGAGAAACTACCATAGTTTGGGACAGAGAAACAAGCACGCCCATCTATAATGCAATTGTATGGCAAGATCGAAGAACTGCTAAATATTGTGATGAATTAAAAGCTCAAGGATTAACAGATAGCATAAGAGAAAAAACAGGTTTAATCTTGGATGCTTATTTTTCTGGAACCAAGGTAAAATGGATATTAGATAATGTTCCCGGAGCAAGGGAAAAAGCAGAACAAGGCAAACTTTGTTTTGGAACTGTGGATACTTGGCTAATTTGGAAACTTACTCGTGGTAAAATGCATATTACAGATGTTTCAAATGCATCAAGAACACTTCTATATAATATTCATAAGCAAGAATGGGACGAAGATTTATTAAAATTATTTAATATACCTAAAGCTATACTTCCAGAAGTTAAACAAAGTAGTGAAGTATATGGAGAAACGGCAACAACTTTATTTTCTACCAAAATACCTATATCAGGGATCGCGGGAGACCAACAAGCGGCTTTATTTGGACAATTATGCACCGAACCGGGCATGGCAAAAAACACTTATGGTACCGGATGCTTTTTATTAATGAATACCGGTGAACAAGCTGTATTATCCAAAAATAATTTATTAACAACAATTGCATGGAAAATTAATGGTAAAGTTCATTATGCTTTAGAAGGAAGTGTATTTGTTGGAGGAGCTGCTGTGCAATGGCTTAGAGATGGTGTGAAAATCGTGAAGTCATCACCTGAGAGCGAAAGACTTGCTCAATCAGTTCCTGATAACGGTGGAGTATATTTTGTTCCAGCACTTACTGGCTTAGGAGCACCTTATTGGGATCCTTATGCTAGAGGAGGAATTTTAGGAATTACACGGGGAACTACTGAAGCACATATTGCAAGAGCTACTTTAGAAGGAATTGCCTATCAAGTCTACGATTTAGTTAAAGCTATGGAAGCAGATTCAGGAGTTAAAGATTTGGAATTAAGAGTAGACGGTGGTGCTTGTGCCAACGATTTAATGATGCAATTCCAATCCGATATCTTTAGATTTAATGTTGTTAGACCAAAAACTTTGGAAACAACCGCATTAGGAGCTGCTTATTTAGCCGGATTGGCTGTTGGATATTGGAATAGTATTGAAGAATTGCAGCAACAAAGGTCAATAGATCAAATTTTCCAGCCAAAAATGGATCTTGTTCAAGCAGAAAAATATATTAAAGATTGGAGAAAGGCCGTTGGAAGAGTTCGCAATTGGGTTGATGAAGAAGATAAATAAATTATAGAAATCACAATCTTAAAAATAAAATATCATTTTTAATTAAGTTTAATGTTTTAAACTTAATTAATATATGTTTTACTTACAAAGATTCATAAAATTTTAAAGTATTAATTATAAATTTATAAAACCACAAATATGAAAAAGTTTCTTTTATTACTTGCCTCTATTTCATTCCTAAATTTCTCATACAGTCAAGAAATTGATAAGTTAGACTTTAATTTGAATTTAGAAACCAGCCATATATGGAACGGTATTATTGTTTCTAAGGCTCCAGCAGCAGGAATTGATATCAATTATGCTTTCGATAAAAAAAATAATTTAAAACTAGGTGTATGGGGAGGCGTTGGTTTATCCGATGCTAATGGTAAACACTACCAAGAAGTTGATTATTATTTCAAATATAATACCGCCCGATGGGGTTTAGGAATTTGGGATGTATTTAACAATACTGATCTTACTGGAAAAGCTGATGAAATATTTAATTATGATAATAAAACCACTGGGCATAGACTTGATTTAAGGGGGTACTATGTTTTATCAGAAAATTTTCCTTTAAAGTTAGACGTTGTTACCTCTTTTTATGGTAACGATAGAAATGCTAAAGGTGATCAAACATTTTCCACTTACACTGGACTCACTTATTCTGTGCTTAGAGATAAGAAAGTTGACCTAGACGTATTTTTTGGTACAGCTTTTAACCTTGGAAAAGGATATAACTTTTATGGGGATGGTACCAAAGATTTTGATGTAGTTAATTTTGGTTTAACCGTTTCTAAAGATGTTCCAGTTTTAGGATATAAATTGCCTGTATCAGCAACAGCAATGTGGAATCCTTCTAGAAAAGAAGGGATAATTCATTTATCTACACAGTTATTTTAAATTAGTAAAATTTTTAAATTATTAAACTACTTCTTAAATATTAAGGAGTAGTTTTATTTTAAATATAATAAATATTTAAATATTTTATATTTGCATACTTTTATTATTAAATAGTAAGATTATAACGTGATTTTAACTCTAAAATATAAATTAATTACTGTTTTATTAATATTCTTAATATCTACAGAGTTTATAAAAGCACAAATTGATATTAAAGTTATCAATATTGAGAATAATCAACCTATTATAAATGCTTCCGTATTTGATAAATTAAACAATTTTTTGGGAGTTACAAACGAAGACGGGATTTTTAAAGTATTAGACACCAAAAAGTATGAAAGAATAATAATAAAAATTCCAGGATTTGAAGAAAAAATAGTGGCTATTGGAAAGCTAAATAAATCTGTATATCTATTTAGGAAAGGATTAAAGTTAAAAAATGATTTAAAAGCCACAAAAATACTTAAAAAAATGTGGGACAATAGAAATTTAAATAGTCCTGATCATTTAGATAGTTATGAATTTGATTCCTATGTTAAATTTTCGATTGAAGCTCCTTCAGATTCTGTCTCTTACATTCCTAATCCTAAAACAAAATTAGATTCTTTAAATAATAAATTTAAGTCATTATTGGATAAAAGTATGCTTTTTTTAGGAGAAAGAACAATGACTTATAAATACGATAAAAAGTTTGGAAGAAAAGCTATAGTAACTGCTTATAAAGCAGGTGGTTTTAGCGATCCTGAGCTATTTAATGCAACCATTACTCTATCACTTGTTAATGAAATACCTAAAATACTCACTCCTAAGGAACTACAACACAATACTTCACTATTGGTTGATAGTATTGATTTAAATGGTAGAAAAACTTATATAATCTATACATTCAAAGGGAAATCACAATCAGAAAATTATAGAAGTCTTACGGTATTTATTGATGCTAAGAGTTATGCTCTAGTAAAACTCATAGGTAATACATCTAAAATCTCTGACATTTACTATGAAATTACATATGCTGAAAATAATGGTATTTGGTATGCAGAGAATGAATATATTCAGACAAAATTATTAAGTAAAAATTTCATTGAAAAAATGAATAAATTACTTCCTAAAAGTTTATTTTTCTTCACTAGATTATCAACTACTGCTACTATAGAATCTAATTTCTTAAATTTTAAAAGTCTTATTGTATTTGATCCAAAGGAATTTAATGGATATGAGTATGCTATATCAAAAACAATAAATACCGATAAAAACCTCACCTTATATAACCTAAGAACAGATAGCCTTTCAAATAAAGAATCTAATACTTACCACGAACTAAATAGACTTTCTAAGAAATATAATGTTGAACCTAAAATTAGTTTTCTAAGAAGTTTATCCTCAGGAGTTTTACCTATTGGTTTTTTTAATTTTGACATATTTAACTTGGTTAGCAATAATATGTACGAATCATTTAGATATCAAGTAGGCGGAAGAACCAATTGGAAATTAAGCAACAATTTTAGCATAGGAGGCTATATTGCTAAGGGTACTAAAGACAAAGATACAAAAGGCGGTGGAGAGGTAACTTTTTATATTAATAAAAAAAAAGGAGGAGAACTTACATTAAAATTAGAAACAGACGTATTGCCTGTTGGTAGAACAAAAATTAAATATCAAACAGCTAAAGATATACTAGAAGCTAAACCTAATAACATTTATAATGATAAATATTTTAGTTACCGAACTATTGATTTATCTTATAAACAAAACTTTTTTAAAAATATTGATTTTACCTTTCTATTAAACTATCAAAAACAAAGAGTAGATTTTGATTATAAATTTAAAAATTATAATGTTGATACTTGGTTTAATTTTGTAACAACTTCGGTAATGATGCGCTACGCTCCTAATGTTAAATATATTGAATCTATTTCTGGTAAAAGAACGACTCTTAAAGATATACCACCCTACTATTACCTTACTTACTCAAAATCTTGGAATCTATTTAATAATAGCACTGCAACACACCGGATATATCTCTCAACCTTATATATATTAAATACTAGACTAGGATCTACAGAAATTTTAGGAAATATGGGAGCTTCCTTTGGAGAAACGCCATTAATGAATACTTATGAGGGTGTTGGAGTTGCCAAAGGAGGAAGAAGCCTTTGGGGGAGATTTAGTGTAAAGGGATACCAAAGTTTTGAAACTATGGAACCTTCAACATTCTTTTCAGATAAGTTTGCTTCCTTTCAGCTTTTACATCATTTACCTTCAATTAGATTGAATCAATCCAAATCACTATATTTTACACTTGTTTATAAAGGACTTATTGGTGGAATGTCACATAAAGAAGATCATCAACTTTTTGTTTTTGAAGTACCTAAAGATTATTATCAAGAAATTGGAATTGAGGCTAATAAACTTTTATTAGGTTTTTTAGGTATTGGAGTTTATAGCAGAATCGGTGCTTATAAAGTAGGCAATTTAGATAGAAATTTGTATATAAAATTAACTTTAGATCTATAAGTTTAAATCAAAATCAATATATATCAGTTATATTCAAATATTAATATACTCAATCATAATTTTCAGTTTATATCCTATAATCTAAATTAATCAAATTTATAATATTAATTAATAAGCTCAGAAATTAAATGATCAAAATTTTGCAATTCATTTCTTTCTTTTAAAAATAACGATCTTTCAATTGCTTTTTCTTTATAATGCTCTATCAATTGATTATTTAAAAGAATATTTTTTAATCCTAAATATAGCGATTCTTCATCGTTATTAACAATTACTCCACATCTTCCTTCATCTAATATTTCTGACATACCAGAACAATTTGTTGAGATTACTGGTGTACCTAATACTATTGATTCTGTTACAACTGTACTATATCCTTCTTTATAAGACGAACAAACAAATAAATCTGAAGATTTTATGTATGCGTATGGGTTCTTATTATATCCTAAAAATTGCACCGTATCTATAAGTTTATTTTCCTTTACATATTTTTTTAATTCATTCTCCAGAGGTCCTGTTCCTAAAATAAGTAATTCAAAGTCTATATTATCTTCATTTTTTAATCTCGAAACAATTCTTAACAATCGGTCATACCCTTTTTGTGGATTTAACCTTCCCACCGTGCATAACCTTAATTTATTTTTTATTGGAAGCACATTCTCTTTACTTTTATGAATAATATCTTCTATATCCAAGGAATTATAAATAACTTTAAATTTATTTGGGCGAATATTAATACTTTCTTGTAAACATTTTTTTACACTTTCTGCTACACAAACAATTTTATCAAATTTATTATAGGTTTTTTCTGCTTCTTTTAAATTTCTAAATTCATACGAAACAGTATTTTTATATAATTCTAAATGTATCCAGCTAACAATTTTTGTATTTGGATCTTCACAACCAGAAACTATCCTTGAAGGAAATCCTTCTAAATAAGATATAATTATATCATATTTTTCTTTAATGAAAAATTTAAATAATATTCTTGGAGGAAAAATAAGTGCTATTCTAGAATATCCTTTAAATAAATTGTTAAAAAACCATTTTTGCTTTACTTCTGGTCTTAAATTTTCTCTATTTACTCCTTCTTTAAAAACTGTAAATAGTGTAACTTCATATTTAGTAAAATCTAAACGATTTAAAAGATTAACCAAAACTTTTTCAGCTCCTCCTCCTCTAAGATCAGTATTTACAAATAATAATTTTATCATTAGTTATTTAAACGATTAAATTTTGTTTTCTATATATCCTTTGGTAGCATCTATATTATAACTATACTTAGCAGGATTTCCTATTACAATAGAATGATCTGGTATATCTTCTGTAACGTAGGCATTAGGTGCTATTAAAACATTAGTTCCTACAGTAATATTTCCTACTATAACTGCGTTAGTACCTATCCAAACCTCATTGCCTATAATTGGAGTTCCTTTATTTTTACCTCTATTTGTCTGTCCAATGGTTACACCAGCAGCTATATTACAATTTTTACCTATTTTAACTTTTGGGTTAATTATAACAGTTCCCCAATGTCCTAAATAAAAACCTTCATCTATCAGAGTTTCTGGGTAAATTTGAAAACCATATTTAATCTGATATCTGTAAAGTAATAAACGATAAAATATTCCTAATATAGATTTCTTTTTGTGATATGAAGCTTTTCTTAAAATATATAAATATCTGAAATTAGGATTTAATAATGATTTAAAAATAAATTTCTTTGGATAACTCCCATATATTCTAAAATAGTCTTTTTTTATTTTACTATCAGACATTGTTTATATTTTAATTTTTATCAATAACATCCATCATCTTTTTCACAGAATTTTCTAATGTAAATGGTAAATCTTCTTTTTCTAATTTTTGAATATAGGTATCAGGAACCTTTATATCGCTTAAAAATTCTTTCATTCCTTCATAAATTCCTTCTTCTGAATTTTCAACTATTTTTCCTAATTCTCCTTCTTGAAGCATTTCTCTAACTCCGGAAACATCTGTCGCAATAATAGGTTTTTTAAGTGCAAGTGCTTCAAATAATACTGTCGGATATCCTTCATAACGAGAAGAAAGTATAAAAAAATCAGATTTTTTTAAATAAGGATAGGGATTATTTCTATATCCTATCATATGAATTGTATCTTCTAGCTTATGAAGTTTAACAAAATTATTTAAATTATTAAAATCATAACCATCTCCGACAATGCAAATTTTATGTTTTAAACCTTCATTTAATAGTTTTATGTGAACATTAATTAATCTATCAAATCCTTTGGCTGGATATACTGTACCAATGGCTACAAAAATTTTTTCTTGACCAAATTTAAAATCTAGATCTTTTTTATCATCAGCCTTTTGCAAAATTTCATTAGAATCAATAGGATTATAAATTTTTATAATTTTATCTTTTTCCTCTTTAGAGCAAGCTAAATTATCAAACCCATTTTTAATATTATCTGAAATAGCAAGTATTTGATCCGCTTTAAAAAATTTATTTAACTTATCTTTTGAATATTTTGGAATATTGAATAAATCGCTATGAACCCAGACAATTTTTTTTGATTCTTTTACAGGACTTTTTAAAACCTCTTCTAGTAATGTATGATTTGCTATTATCTCAACGTCATAATCCTTCTTTTTTAAAATATATTTATATAATAAATTTGGGAAAATTTTTAATATTTCTTCTTTACTTCTTCTATAAACTTTCACAGGTATTTCCCAAGGCTTATTTGTTGTGATCATCTCCCCTTCGTGAAGGTGATAAATATTTATCCAATTTGGAACTTCTGGTAGATATTTACCTGACTTTAGATTTAGCAATAAATCAATTTCATATTTCTTCTCTGGAATATTTTTTAGAAAAGTTACTAATACTTTTTCAGCTCCTCCATGTCTCAACGAGCCTATTCTAATTAAAATTTTTTTCTTTTTAATCATTCTATAGGATTAATTATATAATCTTTGACTGCACTTTCGTCAGGAATAATTTGTGGCGGATTTCCAAAAACCCTTGAATTATCAGGAATATCTATATTTATGTAACTATTGGGACCTATCCATACATTATTTCCAATTTTAATATTACCAACGATCATGCTGTATGGTCCTATCCAAACATTATCTCCTAATTTTGGACATCCTTTAAGTTTTCCCCTATTTGCAACTCCTAAATATACTCCCTGAGACAAGGTGCAATTTTTACCCACTTTTGAACCTGCATTTACTCCTAAAAGAGAAGTACTTAATACCATTAAACCTGGCCCAATTTGATCTGTTGTTTCAAGGATAAAGCCATACTTGCTTATTATTCTATGACTTAATATTTTTAAAATTATTTTAATAAAAAAATTATTTTTTTTGCAAGACATTCTATAATAGTATTGATACCTAAAAGCTCTTATTTTAAAAAAATTCCAAAATATTGAACTGTTTTTATTTCCCGTATATCTATACAAATCTGCCTGTATCTTAGTCATAATTAAATTGTATTGTTAATATAATCTTCTGTGGCATTCTCTCTCTTAATAATTTTTGCTGGATTACCTATTACTATTGAATTATCAGGAACATTAAAATTTACATAAGTAAGTGGAGCAATTAATACATTATTTCCTATCGTAATATTTCCATCCAATACACAATAGGTACCAATCCATACTTTATTACCAATAATAATATTATCTCTACCCTTTGTTTGTCCAATAGTTGTACAATGTGAAAAATTACAGTTTTTTCCTATAATGACCCGAGGTCCTACATAAAGTCTATGAGCATGTATAATGTAGAATCCATCTCCAATAGTTGCTTTAAGATCTATATGGTAATTTATCTGCTTAGACAGAAATTTATAATAACTTTTTAAAAAAAAATTAAATATTATAGGTGTTTTTTTTTCAGATATTTTTCTAAATAAATAGGTATATCTAAAATCTATATTAAATATAGTTTTAATCCAAGGATGATTAATCCATTTTGAAGTATGTCTGTAATAATCTTTTTGTATTGATGTTTTCATTTTAACCTCTTATAGTTTTATCTTTAAACAAATAAACTAGTGGATAAAAAAATATTATAAAAATTTTAATTAAAATACCATCAATTTTTAATAAATCATTTAAAGATCTATGATTTTTAATTCCAAATAAAATATATGCTATAAAATTTTTAAAATATACTAATGGATAATTTAAAAATCTATTTCTATAACATGTAATAAAAGTTTTATAATTTTCACAAAGACCAAAGGAATTTTTAGAAGAATAAAAATTATTAGCTAAAGATTTATTATCTTCTGCATCAGAAACGTATATTAATGATGCTACATTAATATATCTTGTTTTATATCCTTCTTTATCAAATAAATACAATAATACAGTTTCAGGTATAAAACCTTTATTTTCATAAGCTGAAATATCAAAATTTATTTCTTGATAAGCTTTTTTTATAGACAATCCCCATTTATCTCCTTTCACTTTATATTTGTATCTCATATCAAATATAGATGTATCTAAAGGGGATATAGGAAATTTATCTCCTGCAATATTGCCATCTTCATAGGTACATAGTCCAATAACTCCATAATATTTATTATTTTCTGGCAATTTTATTATTTCTCTATAAAAAGTATCAAAAGCGTTGGGTAAGATTTTATCATCAGAATCCACAAATGCAATATATTTACCTTTAGCTAAATCAATACCTTTAAATATGGATAAAAATTTATGTTTATTTTTCTGTTGATAATAAACGATCGGGAATTTTTCTTCCTTGGTAAATTCATCCACTACAACTTTAGTGTTGTCCGTTGACCCATCATCAATAATTATCCATTCAAAATTTTGTAAAGTTTGTTGTTTTAAAGAATTAAATACTCTATGTAAAGTATGTGACCTATTATAAGTAGGAGTTATTACGGATATATGGATAGAATCTGATGTCATAAAATTTAATAATATCTAAAATTATTTATTTTTCTTATAAAAAAATAATTCTCTATAAGAATTGTATATAATGTTTTTATTGTAATTTTCATAATGCTTTTCATTATTGATTCTTAATTGATTTCTAAAATCATTATCTACAATCATTTTTTTAATTGCTTCATACAGTTGATCTTGATTAAAATCAATTAGAATAGCATTAGAATTATTTACAATTTCACTTACTCCTCCTACATTTGTTACAATCATAGGTTTTCCTAACAACAATGCTTCTTTTACAGCTAAAGGATAACCCTCACTTTTTGAATTTAATAAATAAGCATCTGCATTTTTTAAATAAGGATATGGATTTTGTTTATGCCCCAACAAGTGAAACGTATTTTCAATTTTATAATTTAATATTTTTGTTTTTAATATATTTTCATCTTCTCCTTTACCTACAACAACAATATCATGTATAATATTATTAGAAATTAGTTTTTTATGTACTTCAATTAAATCCTCATAACCTTTTACCCCAGAAAGTCTACCAATACATACAAATACAAAATTTTTAAAATTAAAATCAATAGGTTGCAATGATTTCTTTAAAATTTCTTCTTTATTAATTGGATTGTAAATTACCTGTGCATTCTTTTTTAGGTTTGGATTCCATAAAATACCACTCTTTAAAGATTTTTTTGATACATAAATTACTTTATCTAAATTTAGAGATGACTTTAAAACTTTATTTTTTAAAGTAATTTCAGCTTTATTCGCATATATATCTCCATGAATCCAACCTATATTATAAGTGTTTTTCCTCTTAATTTTATCTAAAATAGGAATTAAATCACTTAAAAAGGCGTTTTCTACATCATATACTTCTGGGATATAAAATTTTCTAATAAAAAAAGGAAATTTCAATAAAAAATTTAATTTTAAATATCTAAAACTTTTTTGAAAAAAATTTATAATAGAATTTTTAGATAAAAATTCATTTCCTAAAGCTAGGAATTTTAAATTAACTCCATTAGGTATAAATTCTAAAAAATCACCTTCTTTTCTAATTAATAAAATTGTAATATTAAGATCCTTAAATTGTTCATTATTAACTATATTTAACAATACATTTTCAACTCCACCACCCCTCATAGTATGTATAAAAAAAAGTACCTTTTTTTTCATATATTAATAATAATAAAAACAAAAATTTATTTTCTACTATTTGTATTATTATCTGTGCTTAATGATAGATAAACATTACATACAAATTCTTAAAGCAAAAATATTAATTTATTAGATATGAATACCTAAGATTTTAAATTCTAACAACTATAATTTTATATATTTGTTATTATGGAATATTCTAAAAAATATATTATATTTTTAGTTTTAATAATTAGCCATTTATCATTTGCTCAAGTTAATGAAAGTATATCAAATATTAATATAGATTCACTAAATAGAAAGCCTAAAGTAGGTTTAGTTTTAAGCGGTGGAGGAGCTAAAGGTTTTGCCCATATTGAAGTGTTAGAAGCCATCGAAAAAGCGGGTATAAAAATTGACTATATAAGTGGTACAAGCATGGGAGCAATAATTGGATCATTATATGCTGCTGGCTACTCTCCTAGTGAAATTAAAAATGCCATTGAAAGTGTTGATTTTACTGAATTATTTATTCAAAATAAACAAAGAGATTATATACCTTTGTTTAATAAATCTTATGGCGAAAAACATATTATTTCTTTACCTTTAAAAAATTTTAAACTTACTTTTCCCTCTGCTATTAGTGATGGCCAAGGCCCTTTACTTTTGTTAACTAAATTATTATACAATGTACACGATGTACATGATTATTCTCGCTTACCCATTCCTTTTTTATGTATTGCAACTGATTTAGAAACTGGAGAAGAAATACAAATGGAATCTGGTTTTTTACCCTTAAGTGTATTGGCGAGTGGGGCTTATCCATCCCTAATTGAACCTGTTAAAATCAATGGTAAAACTTTGGTTGATGGTGGAATTGTGAACAATTTTCCTGCGAAAGCATTAAAAGACAAAGGTATGGATATTGTTATTGGCGTAGATTTAGGTTCTGGCTTACAAAGTGCAAAAGAAATAAACTCTATTTTAAATATAATTAATCAAATTGTCAGTTATAGAATAAACTTAAAAACAGATTATGAAAGAGATTTTGTTGATCTTTTAATTAAACCTGATTTAAATGATTTTAGTGTTACAGATTTTGATAAAAAGGATTCTATTTTATCCAAAGGTAAAATAGTAGCTGAAAAATACTTTCCTCAACTAAAAAAAATTGCAGAATTACAAAATTATGATAGTTTATCAAGACCTAGAATTAATGAACTTCCTGAGGATAAATATTTATTTATAACTAATTTTTCCATTGAGGGTAATTCAGATGATGATTCTATTTTTATTAAAAGAAAAATTGGTTTACACATACCTATGAATTCATCAATAACTAAACTAAATCAAGGAGTGTCTAATTTATATTCTACAGGAAATTATAATCAGGTGTATTATAAAATTAAATATGACTCTACCAAAAATAGTCAGAAAATAACTCTACATTTAGATGAAAAAAGTAATAATTTTATAAAATTAGGCTTACACTACGACGATGTTTACAAAGCTTCATTTTTAACTAACATAACCTTAAATAAATTATTTTTAAAAAATTCAACTTTATCCTTAGATATAATTTTTAGTAATAATTTTAGAACAAATTTGAACTATTATATTGATAATGGTATAATGCCTAGTTTTGGTTTAAATACCAGTTACACCAATTTCAACTTTAACTATTCCGATATAAAAAACGATGAATATCCATTTGATCGCATTCGAAACTTCAATCAGCAAATTTATATACAATCAACACTAATGGAAAAGTATGCATTAGGTGCTGGGCTAGAATACAATTACATATATACTTTGCCATTTTATTTAAATAATATTGATTACAAAAAAGATGAAAATTATTTTTTTAACACATATTTATATTTAAAGGCAGATACCCAAGACAATGCAAATTTTCCATCAAGAGGTTTTAAATTAGACGTTTCTGCTAGATTCAATTTATTTTCAAATGCTGAAAAAGAGAGATTTACCATGCTGAAAGGCAACTTGAATTTTACAATTCCAATTACTAAGAGATTATTTATTGAAAACCAACTTTTTTTAGGAGTTTCATTTGAATCTCCATCACTTCAATATAAATATTATTTAGGTGGGTATTTTAAACAAGATTTTAATAATTTTAAAAGCTTTTTAGGACTACCCTTTGGTTATGTATTCAATGATCAAATTTTAACCTTATATTCTTCTTTAAACTATAGATTATTAAAAAACCATTATTTAAAAACTTATATAAACTTAGCTAATTTAGAAAATGATTTTGACAATATAAATTATTTTAAATATAAATATACAAGTTTTGGAATTGGCTACGGGTATGACAGTCCATTTGGTCCTATAAATCTTATGTACTCATATTCAGCCAATCAAAATAAAGGTGTATTAAGTGTAGGTTTAGGCTATTGGTTTTAAAATCCTAATTATGATAAATTATTTTTCAAATAATAACTTTAAACTAAAAAATAAACAAAAGATAAGAAATTGGCTTAATAAAGCTATTTCCATGGAAAATCATGTGGTAGGAAATATAAATTATATATTTTGTTCGGACGAACAACTTTTAGAAATTAACATTAAATACCTTGATCATGATTATTATACAGATATTATTACTTTTGATTACAAAGAGAACAATAGAGTTTCAGGAGACCTCTATTTATCCACAGATAGAATAATTGATAATGCTAAATTAAATAATATATCATTTGATGAGGAAATAATTAGAGTTCTAATTCATGGAATTCTTCATATCATTGGTTATAATGATAAATCACCCAATGAATCTAAATTAATGAGAGCAAAAGAAAACTTCTATATTAATTTATATAAAAATTGATTTAAAAAATTGTTTCACGTGGAACATATAAAAAAATATGATATTAGATAAATACGATGTAATAGTAGTAGGCGGTGGACATGCAGGATCCGAAGCTGCTGCTGCTTCAGCTAATTTAGGGTCTAAAACCTTATTAATTACTATGAATTTACAAACCATAGGGCAAATGTCTTGCAATCCTGCCATGGGTGGTATTGCCAAAGGACAAATTGTAAGGGAAATAGATGCATTAGGAGGTCTATCAGGAATAGTAACTGATAAGACCATGATTCAATTTAAAATGCTGAATCTTTCTAAAGGTCCTGCTATGTGGAGTCCAAGAGCACAATCTGATCGAATGAGATTTTCAGAAGAATGGAGATTACAACTTGAATCTATTCCAAATCTCGATTTTTTCCAAGATATGGTAACCAATATTATTACTGAAAAAAGTAAATTAATAGGAGTTAAAACTTATATGGGTGCAACCATATATACAAAATCACTTATATTAACTAATGGAACATTTTTAAATGGATTAATACATATAGGTGATAAACAATTTGGTGGAGGCAGAATGGGTGAAAAATCTGCATTTGGCATAACTGAAAATCTTGTTGAGTTAGGTTTTGAATCAGGAAGAATGAAAACGGGTACACCTCCAAGAGTTGATGGAAGAAGCATAGATTTTTCTAAAATGGAAGAACAAAAAGGCGATGAAAATCCATTAAAATTTTCCTATACAAAAACTTCAAAACTAATAAATCAAAGAAGCTGTTATATCACATACACCAATACTCAAGTACATGAAACGCTTAAAGAGGGATTTGAAAGATCTCCTCTTTTTAATGGAACTATAAAAAGCACGGGACCAAGATATTGTCCATCCATAGAGGATAAAATTAATAGATTTGCAGAAAGAGAAAGACACCAAATATTTGCTGAACCTGAAGGTTGGAAAACTATAGAATATTATATTAATGGTTTTAGTACCTCCTTGCCAGATGATATACAAATAAAAGCACTTCGTTTAATTCCTGGATTTGAAGAAGCTAAATTGTTTAGACCTGGTTACGCCATAGAATACGACTACTTCCCTCCTACTCAACTTAAAAATACTTTAGAAACAAAAATTATTGAACAATTATATTTTGCCGGACAAATAAATGGAACTACAGGTTATGAAGAAGCAGCTGCCCAAGGGCTAATAGCAGGTATAAATGCATCATTAAAAGTACAAAACAAAGATCCATTAATTTTAAGAAGAAATCAGGCTTATATAGGAGTTCTTATTGACGACCTTATTACTAAAGGCACTGAAGAACCATATAGAATGTTTACTTCAAGAGCTGAATATAGAATGAGCCTAAGACAAGACAATGCAGACGAAAGATTAACACCATTGGGACACTCCATCGGATTAGCATCTAATGAAAGAATTATATCTTTAGAGAAAAAATTAAAAGAAACTAATGAATTAATCCAATTTATTAAAACTACATCCATTCATAAAGAACAAACAAATCCTATTTTAGAATATAATAATTCTACCTTAATTAATCAAACTGTGAAAGCAGAAAGTATTTTATTAAGACCGAATATAAGATTAAAAGATCTTGAACAAATCCCTCAAATTGAAGATTTTATTAAGCAAAACAATTATTCAGAAGATGTTTTAGAACAAACCGAAATTAAAATAAAATATAAAGGTTATATAGATAAAGAATTAGAAAATGTAGAAAAATTAAATCGCTTAGAAAATATTAAAATTCCATCAAATTTTGATTACAACAAACTAAATAGTATATCTACAGAAGCTAAACAAAAATTTATAAAATTTAAACCTGAAACTATTGGTCAAGCAAACAGGATAAGTGGAGTTTCTCCTTCAGATATAAATATCTTATTAATTTACCTAGGAAGATAAAAAGCAAAATGTTCCACGTGGAACATTTTGTATTATATATATAACTATTACAATGAAAATTATTGATTACTTTTTAACTCACGAAACCTTTGAACTGATTAAAACTAACTATGATGGTGTTTTAAAAACTAATAATATTCCTATTGATCTGAATAAATACTATAATAGTGAAAAATATTTATCACATACAAAAAACAACACATTAAAATCAAAAGTATATCAATTCATACAAAAGTTAAATGAATATTATAAATTAAAAATTATTTCAAAATATAAGTCATCAGGGAAAATTTTAGATTATGGTTGTGGAGATGGTTCATTTCTAAAATTTTTGAAAAATAATGACTTTTCAATTCTTGGTTTAGAACCCAATACAAAAGCTTCAGAAATAGCTATATCAAAAATTGGTACAGACAATATAATAAATTCTTTAGATAGTATTGAAAAAAATTCATTAGATATAATTACACTCTGGCATGTGTTAGAACATATATCAAATCCTGAAGAAATTCTTAGTAAATTAAAAACAAAATTAAAAAAAGATGGTTATTTAATTATTGCTCTACCTAATCATAAATCTTATGATGCAAAATTCTATAAAGAAAGATGGGCTGCTTGGGATGTTCCTAGACATATTTTTCATTACTCAAAAGAAGGTGCAATTCAATTTTTCAATATAAACAATTTTAATGTATTACATACATATCCCCTACCCTTTGACAGTTTTTACATATCTTTAATTAGTGAAAGTTATTCAAAAAATCCTTTTGGTATTTTTAGATTTCCATTTATTGCATCATTATCAAATTTAAAAGGAATGATAAATGGAAATTTTTCTTCTGTAATTTATATATTAAGCGAAAAAAAATAAAATTGTATTGCCATGAGAATTACATATTTATGATGATGTATTAATGAATATATAAAACTCTAAGGAAACTAAGTTAAAAATAAAAAATATTATAATTAATATATTGAATATCACTGTATTAATTATAATATTTAACCCAAAATAAAATATAAAATTTTATTTCATATTTTCTAAATTATTAAAAAAAAGAAATTACACATCTACCTCTACAATAATTTTACCTGTATTTTTATTTTCCTCCATAAATTTTAATGCTTTAGGAGTTTCTCTCCATTTAAAAATTTTAGAAATTGGAATTTTAAATCTTGGATTAGTAATTATTTCAGGTAATAAAAATTCTATATCAGTTAATAAATTCTTTTTAACCGATATAGGCTGAGATCTAAGTGTTGATCCTACAATTTTTGTCTTTTTATTAATAAGGTACCTAAATCAAGATTAATTTCTTTACCGCTCATAATCCCTATTATTATAATTATGCCATCTTTATTTAGTACTTTCTGATCGAATTCAAAAGTATTTTTACCTACTGGATCAAGTACAAGATCAATACCTCTTTCATTTATTATTTTTTTACAGCTATTTCCTAATTCAGATAATAAAAATGTAATATCCGCACCTTGATCTCTTAAATAATCTAATTTTTCAGCACTTCTTGTAGTTGCAACTACATAACAACCACAATACTTAGCATATTGGATAGCTACAGAACCTACAGAACCTTTAGCTGAATGCAATAAAACCCTCTGCCCTTTTTGTATATTCCCAATGAGTTTTAAGTTTAATAAAACTGTACACCATGCCTCAGGAAGAGAAGCTGCTTGTATAAACGACAAAGAATCTGGAATATTTATAATTTCATCCTCACTTACGTAAATATACTCCGCATAGGCCCCACCAGACACTAGTCTCATTACTCGATCACCACTTTGGAAAATACATCCTTTAAAAGAATTTATAACTACTCCCGAAAATTCCATTCCCAGAATAGATGTAATACCTTCAGGAGATGGATAATTCCCATATATTTGACCTAAATCTGCTCTGTTTAATCCAAAAGCTTTAATTTTGATTAATATCTTATCTATAAAAATAGATAGATTCCGTAAGTATATCTTGATCTCTTTTTTCAAGTAAATTATTGTCTGCTAACCAAAATTTCATAATAATTTTTATTTAAAGATACTTATTTTACCACCAAAGAACACCTAATTTAGTAAAGGGTAACATAATTAATAGTATGAATATCATAAAACATAAATAATTAAAATCTTCACCTTCAAATTTATATTCTCTAATTTCATTTTTATTCTTAGCTAAAATAGCTATAAGTATGATATACAATGAAAAACAAATATTTGAAAACCAACGTAAGGCATCAGATCCAAGGAAAAACATTATAAAAGTAAATGGTATTGGAATAAAAATAAATTTATAATATAACTTATTAATATTTAATATTTTAAAAAAAATTTTTATAATATAGATGAAAGTAAATAAATTAATAAAACCTAAAAACCAAAACTTTACATGGGTAAAATTTAAAACCATTGAATTGTAAATCTGACTATATAAACTATCTGTAATTACAGTATTTTCAATATAAACTTCACCTGAAGACTTATTAATAAGATAATTTTTAAATATTTCAAAATCAACTTCTAATTTACCAAAATATATATTAAAAAAAATAGAAGCAATAGATGTAATACAAAAAAATAAAAATACTTTATTAATCTTCATATCATTTATTATAAACCAACATATAAAATATGTAGGAAGCCATAATAATAAAAATCCTTCATGAATAAATAAAACTATTGGAGATAAAATAAAAAGTATATGAATTATTTTTTGGCTAAATGGTAATAAGAATAACAGGCAATATAAAATTCCTAAAATATCTAATCTACCCAAATCATACCATAAGTTCTTCAATAAGGAAGGAGATATTAATAATAAACAGATTAAGAAATAACTTAAGAATTTATTTTTAAAATTTATTTCATCAATAATTTTAACAAAAAGAATACCCAGTATAATAATGAGTAATGTCGCTATTCCTACGAATACTTGTTCAGTAATAGATATTGGCAAAATATTTAATATCTGCCCTAGTAAACCTCTTTTTATAAAGCCAAAACTATAATCATATAAGAAGTACTGATAGTTAAATTTTAAACTAATATGATTATCATATAAAATGAATATGTAATAAGATAACCCAAAAAAAAGTATCAAGAAATATTCCGGATTATTAATCTTAAATATATTTTTCATTTCTAAATATAAATAAAAAAATAAAAGCTTAATATTAAAATAATAAGCTTTTATATCATTTTAAAAAAATATGAAATTAATTTTCTAAAATAGCTGCTACACCAGGTAATTCTTTACCTTCTAAAGATTCTAGCATGGCTCCACCACCGGTTGATACATAACTTACTTTATTAGTATAGTTATTTTGTTTAACAAAGGCAACACTATCTCCACCTCCAACTAATGAAAAAGCACCTCCTTTAGTAGCTTCACCAATAGCATCGCCCATTGCCTTAGTTCCAACAGCAAAATTAGGCATTTCGAAAACTCCCAATGGACCGTTCCATAAAATAGTTTTTGAATTTAATATAACTTCAGAGAAAGTCTTTATGGTTTTAGGACCAATATCTAATCCCTCCCATCCATCAGGGATTTCTTTTGTATCAACCACTTTACGATTAGCATCATTAGAAAAATTATCTGCTACTACTGAATCTTCAGGGATGTAAACTTTAACATTGTTTTCAGCTGCCTTTCTTAATATTTCTAAGGCCAAATCTAATTTATCATCCTCGCAGATAGATATTCCTATATTTCCACCATTTGCTTTTACAAAAGTATAGGTCATACCACCTCCAATAATAAGATTATCAACTACAGGAAGAATATTTTCAATAATCGTAATTTTTGAAGAAACTTTAGATCCACCTAAGATTGCAGTAACAGGTTTTTCTCCCGTTTTAAGTACTTTTTGTATAGCTTCAAGTTCTTTAGCCATTAAAAGACCAAAGCATTTATTATTAGGAAAAAATTGAGCTATCACTGCTGTTGATGCATGAGCTCTGTGAGCAGTACCAAAGGCATCATTTACATAAATATCTCCTAATTTTGCTAACTGCTTTGCAAAGTTAACATCTCCTTGTTCTTCTTCTTTATGAAATCTTAGATTCTCTAATAAAAGTACTTCTCCAGATTTTAATTCTGAAACAGCTTTCTCAGCTTTATCGCCAACACATTCATCCACAAATTTAACCGAACAACCTAATACATTAGATACTTCATCAACTATAAATTTCAAAGAATATTTTTCAGAAGCTTCCCCTTTAGGTCTACCCAAATGTGTCATTAAAATTGCGGATCCTCCATCTTTTAAAACTTTATCAATCGTATCTTTAGCAGAAACTATTCTCGTATTATCAGTAACTTTTAAATTATCATCTTGAGGGACATTAAAATCAACTCTTATCAATGCTTTTTTTCCATTGAAATTAAAATCATTAACTGTCTTCATAATTTATTGCTTGTTTATTTAATACAAAGATACCTTCATTAAAAATAAAATTGAAATTTTTTCAATCTTAATTTTATCCACATTTAATTATATATTCTTCTTCTTTTTTAATTAATAAATAGAGAAAATAATAATAGTTGTAATAATAGGGCTGTTGATATGTGGATAACTTATAAAATATTAGTTATAAAGATTTATTTTATTGTTATTAACAATTACTAATTGAATTAAAATTTTGATTTTAAGTAAATTAAAAGGTTATTAACAAATATAAATATAATATTAATAACTTAAAATGGATAAACAATTATGTTAATAATGGGTTACATCTATAAAAATAAATGATGAGTAAATTTCTAAAATAAAATTTGTGCAGTTTTAAAAAAATTTTAATTCAAAATCTTTTAGTTATAACAAAATTTATTTTTATAAAATTTTAAACAAAGATAAATTATAATTGTTAATTACTTATTAAGATTCATTATATCAGTGAATTAATATTTTAATTAAATATTAATTCCTTGATATTGTTAATGATAGGATATATTAGAAGAGCTGCTTATGCTTCAATTTATTAACAAGATTGTAGTAGCACATATAACTAATGGTTTCTCCCCTTTTCATTAGGATATAAGTTTGGTAGAGAATTACTTTGCCAAAATTCTTTATTATTTATATTTAAAATAGATAATTTTCCATTAAAAGCTGCGCCCGTGTCTATATTCCAAATGTTAGCTTTTTGAGTAGGAATAGTTGAGCAAATATGTGTGGTTGGTGTGTGTCCTATGTATATTTCATTATACAACTTAAATCTTTTAGGATAAAGATCAGAATCTTTATTAATATTGGTATTTAAAGCTACTGCTGTTTCCCATAAAGTTCTATCCCAATAGAACGATTCATTATAACGCTCAAAATCAACACCTCTCATATGTGTAAAACCAGCATGTAAAAATAAACGATTATCATGATCCAAATAATAGGACTCAAGTTCCTCTAAAAACTGTATATGCTTAAAAATAGTTTTTTTTAAGATCTTTTCATAACTATTAACAGTAGCTGAACCACCATGAATTAACCAAGTCGGGTCTAAATCTCCATGCTTTAAATAGTTCAATAAATAAACATCATGATTTCCTCTAATAAAAATACATGAATTTGTATGTTTTAGATTAATTAAAAAGTCTAAAACTTGAGGAGATTCACTCCATCCATCCACATAGTCACCTAAAAAAATTAGCTGATCATTGTTAGATACATTAGCTATTTTAAAAACTTGAGTTAATGCTTTAAAACCACCGTGTATATCTCCCACTACTAAAATTCTTTCCATAGATATTAAAGTTACAAATTAATTATTATATGTATTATTAATAAATAATGCTATGTTAGTACCTTTGTTAAATTTACAATTTTAAAAGGTTATGGAATTGAATCCATTATTAGAAAAATATATAGAAGAAAATAGTGAACAAGAAAATTCTATATTAAGACAAATACGAAAGGAAACACATTTAAAAACTACCCAACCACATATGCTATCCGGTGTATTACAAGGAAGAATTTTAAGTATGATTTCAAAAATGATAAATCCTAAATTTATATTAGAAATAGGAACTTTTACAGGATATTCAACTCTTTGTTTAGCAGAAGGCTTATCTTCATCTGGTAAAATATTAACACTGGACAAAAATTTGGAAACCGCTTACATTCCTAAAAAATATTTTGAAATTTCTGAATTTAAAGATCAAATAGAATTTAAAATTGAAAATGCACTTATATATATTCCAAAAATAATTGAAACTATTGATTTAGTGTTTTTAGATGCTGATAAAGAAAACTATTCCAATTATTTAGATCTAGTTAAACCAAAACTTAAAAAAGGAGGAATTATACTAGCTGATAACATTTTATGGAAAGGAAAAGTGATAGACCATAAAGGAGATAAAAAAACTGAAATAATAAAGGATTTTAATAATAAAGTTAATACTGATAAAGAATTAGAAGTTGTAATTTTACCCATAAGGGACGGTTTAAGCATTATAAGAAAAAAATAGAAAAAACTTATGAATAAATCTGTAGTACAGGTTAGTGTAGCACCAGTTAGAAAAGAACCTTCAGACGCTGCTGAAATGGTTACTCAACTTTTGTTTGGTGAATTGTGTGAAGTACTAGATACGAATAAGCAATGGAATAAAATTAAAGTAGAATATGATAATTATGAAGGTTGGGTAGACTCAAAACAAATCTTAAATTTAGAATTAGATAAATTCTCACTTTTTTCTCAAAAGACATCCTATATAATAGAACCCTTTAATCTTTTAATTTATAAAAATCAACCTTTTCCTGTAACTATAGGAGCAGAAATACATCATTTAAGCGAGAATAATATTTTCGAATTATCCCCTAACCATAAATTTATAGTTGAAGAAAATCTTAATAATCAAAAATTAGATAAAAATAAATTATTAGAAATTGCCTTTAAATATATAAATACTCCCTATTTATGGGGAGGAAAATCACCTTATGGAATTGATTGTAGTGGTCTTACCCAAATGGTTTACAAAATTGCAGGTTATCAATTGCCAAGAGATGCTTATCAACAAGCAGAAGTTGGTCAAGTACTAAGTTTTATAGAAGAGTCTGAACCTGGAGATTTAGCTTTTTTTGAAAATGAGGAGGGAAAAATTGTTCATGTAGGAATTATTCTTCCAAGTCAAAAAATTTTACATGCACATGGAAGAGTTAGAATAGATAGCCTAGATTATACCGGAATTTTTAATTTAGATTTAAATAGATATACCCATCAATTAAGATTAATGAGAAGAATTATATAAAAAATTAACGAGAAAATTCAACAACCTCTAAGTCCCTAACATCTTCACCATCAATGAGAAAACGAAGCATTGTTCGTACTTTATGAAAACCATAAATTCCTATGGCTCCAGGATTCATATGAAGAAGATTAAATTTTTTATCATTCATAACTTTTAAAATGTGAGAATGTCCACAAATAAAAAGTTTAGGAGGGTTCTCTTTAATCTGATCTTTTACCACAGGTGCATATTTTCCTGGATATCCACCAATATGAGTCATCCAAACATCTATAGATTCACACATAAATCTATGATTTAATGGAAATTCTTTTCTTATTTCAGAGCCATCTATATTTCCGTAAACTGCTTTAAAAGACAAACTAACTTTTTTTAAAGCATCAGAAACATTAACGTCTCCAATATCACCAGCGTGCCATACCTCATCCGCTTGTGAAGCGTAATCTAAAATTTTATCATCAATGTAAGAATGAGTATCAGAAAGTAATAAGATTTTTCTCACTATTTTTGTTTCAAAAATACGATAGAATTGCGATATTTTATAGAATTTTCATACGACGGCACGAATTATTTTGGATATCAAAAACAGCCCAATCAAATTACGGTTCAAGAAGTCTTAGAAGATAGATTAAGTAAAATTTTGAGAACTGAGATTAAAACTGTTGGTGCAGGTCGGACAGATACAGGAGTTCATGCAAGTAAAATGTTTGCGCATTTTGATTATGCAGATGATTTAACGGAGAAATTTATTGATAAAATGAATTCATTTTTACCTCAGGATATACTAATAAAAAAATTCATAAAAGTTGCAGAAAATGCTCATGCAAGGTTTGACGCAGTAAAAAGAACTTATAAATACTCAATTACAACAACTAAAAACCCATTTAAAAGAGAATTTCACGCACAATACTTGAATTATAATTTAGATTTAATAAAAATGAATAATGCTGCTAAAATCTTATTTAAATATTTAGATTTCACCAGTTTTTCTAAATTACATGCAGACAATAAAACCAATGATTGTGTAGTTAAACAAGCAAAATGGGAAGAAAAAAATGATGAATTCATTTTTACAATTTCTGCCAATCGTTTTTTAAGGAATATGGTAAGAGCAATCGTAGGAACATTAATTGATGTAGGAAGAGGAAAAATTAGCGAACAAGAATTTGAATTAATTATTCAGAAAAAAAATAGAAGCTTTGCTTCAACGTCAGCACCTGCCAAAGGCTTAATTCTAATAGATATAGAATATCCTCCAGAAATTTTTAAATAATAAATGTATAAAAATGGAATTTATAACCAGTTTTTTTAATCAATATCATACCCAAATTATTGCTACAATAATTACGTTAGTAGTCATTTTTTTAATTAAATTAATTGTAAATCGTATAATAAAAAAATATAGTGCGCATGCCAATATTAAGGAAATAAGAATTAAAATAATTATAAAATACTTTAACGTACTAATAAACATTATAGGGTTTGTGCTACTAATTACCATATGGGGGGTTACCCCTCAATGGCTATTCGCTTCGTTTGCTTCATTTTTCGCTATAGTTGGGGTAGCCTTTTTCGCACAATGGTCAATACTTAGTAATGTTACCGCAGGATTTATAATATATTTTACTTCTCCTTTTAAAATTGGGGATACCATAAAAATTTTAGATAAAGATATGGGCATAGAAGCAAAAGTAGAAGATATAAAAGCCTTTTATGTAATATTACTTTCTAAAGAAGGTTTACCCATTATGATACCCAATAATTTAATATTACAAAAAGCAATCTATACAATTAGTAGAGAAGAATAAGTAAAAAAAATATAAATGCTATTTTATAAAGATAAAGGAAAAGGAAAGTCAATAGTTTTATTACACGGATTTTTAGAGAATTTAAAAATGTGGGAACACTTCCAAGAAAAACTTTCTAAAAATTACAGAGTAATAACCATTGATCTTCCTGGACATGGCAAATCTTCTGATTTATCTGAAGAGATATATACAATGGAATATATGGCAGAAAAAGTTAATGAAGTATTGGAATTTTTAAAGATTGATAATTTTACTATAATAGGACATTCAATGGGAGGATATGTTGCACTTGCGTTGGTTGATTTGTATAAAAGTAAAATAGATGGTTTGGGACTTTTCTACTCTACTACTCTACCAGATGATGAGGAAAAAAAAGAACAAAGATTAAGAGCTGCTGAGTTAGCAATTAAAAATCCAAAAGATTTTTTTTCTCTTGCTATACCTAACCTCTTTGCTGATAGTAATTCAATTAAATCTAAAATCTATATTGAAATAGCTACTTCTTGGGCAAATGAGACCACTTTAAAAGGTATCTCCGCTTCATTAAAAGGAATGCGGTTAAGGGAAAACAGAACAAATATTATAAAAGAATTCCATAAACCCGTTTTTATTTTGTTGGGAACGTACGATAAAGCCATAATAAATATAGATTTAAAAAATAATTTAGAAGGATTAGATCACATAAGTTTTTATGAATTACCTACGGGACATATGGGCTCATTAGAGGCACCCAATGAAAGTTTAGAAATAATAGAAACTTGGTTGAAAACTAAGTTTTAAATTAATCAAATTATAAATTAAGTATTATTCTTATTGATTAATAATAACTTATTTTAAGTTAATTCATGAATCTCAAATTGCAAAACTGGAAAATTATTTCTGTAATTTTTGAGAAAATCTTTTCAGATAAATTTTAGGGAAGCAAGATCAATCTAAAATTCATTTAAATTAAGGATAACTAAATTATGAGTTAAGTTTTTTTTAATAATATAAAAAGTAGATTAAAAATTACTTTTCAAGTAAGTAAAATAGTACGTATAAGGTTTATATTATTTAAAATGTATATGGCATAAATATTTTATATCTGAAAATGATTAGCAAAATCATACATTTTTGATTAAAAACTTATTAATCGATATGATAATATGGATAAGTCTTTTAAAATTAAATAGTTAAAACAATTCAAAATCTAAAAAAATATTAAAAATATATTTTTTTAGATAAAAATTGATAGAATAAATTTAAATTTTATAACAATATATCATTAATGGAATAATTTTTGATATATAATTAAAAATTGTATAATCAGTAATATTAAATTATGAAAAAAATTAAGACATTACTTGCATCCTTAGCTATTGTTGGAATGTTAGCCTCTACGACTATCTCATGTAAATCAGGACCAAAGGATCAAGATATTAAAACTCAAATTTCTAATATCTTACCGGAAAATATATCAATAGATGTTAATAAAGGCGTTGCGACACTTTCAGGAGAATTTAAAGATGATCAATCAAAGCAAGAAACTTTAAAAGCAATTAATGCTATACCAGGAGTTAAAAGTGTTGTTGACAATGCAACAGTTAAGTCTGTAGAAATATCAGCAGATGCTACACTAAGAACCAATGTAGATCAAATATTAAAAAATTATCCAGGCGTGACAGCTACTATCAATGACGGAGTTGTTACCCTAACCGGAGAATTTAAAAAAACGGAATTGCCTAAGTTATTGCAAGCGGTAAATTCTCTAAAGCCAAAAAAAGTTGAAAATCAATTAACCTTAAAATAAGATCATGGCATTACAAGATAAATACGCAGATTTAATAAACCTTGCCAATTCATTAGGAACAAATGATTTAGCAGTAAGAGAACAAGATCAAGTCCTTTATATAGATGGAATAGTTTCAAATGGAGAAATTAAAGATCAACTTTGGGCAGAATATGATAAGATTGATCCAGATTTTAGATCCGGAGACTTAGTATTAAATATTAATGTTTCTCCTGATGCACCCTCTTCTGAGTATAAAGTAACTACTCAAAGTTCAAATTTAAATATTAGAAAAGGTCCGGGAACTGATCAACCCATATTGGGAAAAGCAGCCCATCATTCAATAGTTACTTTTTTAAGCAAATATAATGAGGAATGGTATTTGATACGTTCAGCAGAAGGAATTGAAGGCTATTGTAATACAGAATATTTAACAAAAGTTTAGAAAAACTAAAAATATTTTAAGAATTAAGGTTGCTTCAATAAAGGAGCAACCTTAATTTTTTTAAAACTAAAAATTTTTAAATTTGTTTATTAAAACTCATTAAAAAAATAAAGTATATGATAAAAGTATCTCCAGAAGCGGAAAAAAAAATAATAGAGTTAATGAAAGAAGATAACTTTGATCATTTGAAAGATTTTGTACGAGTAGGTGTAGAAAGTGGCGGTTGTTCAGGACTTTCTTATAAACTAACTTTCGATCATCAACAAAAACCAGAAGATAAGTTATTTGAAGATAAAGGAATTAAAATTTTAGTTGATAAAAAATCTTTTCTGTATTTGATAGGAACAACTTTAGAATATTCTGGAGGTTTAAATGGAAAAGGATTTGTTTTTAACAATCCCAATGCACAAAGAACCTGTGGATGCGGAGAAAGTTTCTCGGTATAAATTTTAAATTTTTTTTATATCCATTTTTGCTGTCTAAATATGAAACAAAAAGATAAGGTAGAATATTTAATAAAGGAATTGGGTAAATTATATCCCCATCCGGAACCTCCTTTAAATCATAAAGATATATTTACCTTATTAATTTCTGTTTTACTATCTGCTCAAACAACAGATAAAAAAGTAAATGAAGTAACACCAGAACTATTTAAAGTTGCTCCAGATGCATTTAAAATGGCACAAATCCCAGATTGGGAAATCAAAGAATATATTAGAGAAATTGGTCTATCAAATACCAAATCTAAAAACATATATAAGCTTTCAAATATTTTAGTTGAAAAATACAATGGTGAAGTTCCAGAAAGTTTTGAGGAATTAGAGTCATTGCCAGGAGTTGGTCATAAAACGGCCTCAGTAGTAATGAGTCAAGGGTTTGGTCATCCAGCTTTTCCTGTAGATACCCATATTCATCGATTAATGAAATTATGGAAATTCACTAAAGGTAAAAGCGTAGAGGAAACAGAAAAAGATGCTAAACGATTATTTCCCAAAAAATTATGGAACGACTTGCATTTACAAATCATTTATTATGGGAGAGAATATTCTCCAGCAAGAGGTTGGAGCTTAGAAAAAGATTATATAACAAAATATTTTATAGAAAATTAAATAATAAAAGATATGAAAAGTGTAACACTAATTTTTGGAACTTTATATGGACTAACCTCTGTAATTTTAGGAGCCTTTGGAGCTCATGCATTTAAAAAAATATTATCCCCTGATAAATTGGAAAGTTTTGAAACAGGAGTAAAATATCAAATGTATCATGCATTAGCATTACTTATAATAGGTTTATCTCTATCTTTTAGCACAAGTTTAGAAAAATGGGGAGCTTGGGGATTAATTATAGGAACATTTTTATTCTCTTTTAGTATTTATTTTTTATCATTTTCGGATTTCTGGAAAATGAATTTAAAATTTTTAGGCCCTATTACTCCGCTTGGAGGCTTTTTTATGATTTTAGGATGGGCATGTTTGTTACTATATTTTATTAAATGTAGATAAGTAACTTTTTAAAAAAGGCTTTATTTTAATTATAACAAACTCAGAAGATAGCATCAAGTAAAACTTAGAAGATTCCTTCTTCAACTCATTGGGATAAAAATTTTCATAAAGTCGAGGAAGGATATCACTTAAGTGTATACTTTTATGAAAATCAATATTTTCATAACAAGCAATATCTTGTTTATAAACAAAAGGAGCATAAATTCCAAAAGTTGGTTTTTGTAAAGCTTTTGTTATAGCTAAAAATCTACTATTATTACCAATAAAAAGAGTACAATTTTTCATTAGAGAAGCATATTCCCTAATGGATTTTCCAACAGGTTGCACAAATACTTTGGTATTAGAATTTAGCAAGGATAGAAGTTCATTCAATTCCTTATGTTGGTTAGGAAGATAATTCAATAACAAATCTGCTCTATAGTTACTCCATATAAAATCAATTAGTTTTGCCATGCTACCAATGGTCCATGTAGTATGCTTTTCAGTCCCAAAAATACCAAGCATTATGATAGGTCTTGTAAATTTTATTCCCGCATTCAACATAGTTGTTTTAGCCTCCAGAATTTCTTCTTGTGATAAAAATATTTTGGCTACAGGATCTATAGATATCGATTGGTCATTTAAAAATTGATCCAATACAGCTAAACGGTTTTCTAAGAGATTACAAGTTTGTGTGTTTAGCTTATTTACTTTAACTAAGCGATTAGTATAAAATTTATTAAGAATTGGAGTGTTATAACTTAATTTTTTTTGTGCTTTTGAAAAAAAAGTTAAAAAAATACTACTAAAGTTTTGTGATAAATCAATTAGAAAATCATAGCGCTCGCTTCGAACAAGCTTCATATACTTGTATAAAGATAAAACTGATTTAATGTGCTTATTATCAATGGCTATAATTCTATCTATAGATGGGTTTTTTTGAAGAACTCCCATATATTCTTTATTACATAAAAAATCTATTTTAATGTCTGGATAGATTTTTTTTAAATTATTAGGAATCACGCTGGAGATTAATACATCCCCAGCATGATTGTATTGTATTAGTAGTACTTTCACTTCAGATTATACAGAAACATTATTATCTCTTAAAGCATCATTTAAAGATGTTTTCTTATCAGTGCTTTCTTTTCTTTGTCCAATAATCAAAGCACAATTTACATTGTATTCACCTGCAGGGAATTTTTTTGTAATTGAGCCTGGAATTACTACCGAACGAGGAGGTACATAGCCTTTATATTCCACTGGTTTATCTCCAGAAACATCAATAATTTTAGTTGAAGCAGTTAATGTAACATTGGCTCCAATAACAGCCTCATTACCAACATGAACCCCTTCTACAATTATACATCGAGAGCCAATAAAACAATTATCTCCAATAATAACAGGAGCTGCTTGTAAAGGTTCCAAAACTCCTCCTATACCTACACCACCACTTAAATGCACGTTTTTACCTATTTGAGCACAACTTCCAACCGTTGCCCAAGTATCGACCATTGTACCCTCATCAACATAAGCCCCAATATTAACATACGAAGGCATTAGTATAACCCCACTAGAGATGTAAGCCCCTTTTCTTGCAACAGCATTAGGAACCACTCTAATTCCTTTAGATTCATAATCCTTCTTTAAAGGAATTTTGTCGTGATATTCAAAAATTCCAACTTCAATAGTTTGCATTTTCTGAATAGGGAAATATAAAACAACAGCCTTTTTTACCCATTCATTCACTTTCCATTCCCCATTTTCAAGCGGTTCAGCCACTCTTAATTCACCTGAATCTAGCAATTCAATAACTTCACGAATAGAATTTTTATTATTTTCCTCTGATAGTAATTCTCGGTTATCCCAAATACTTTCAATAGTATGTTGTAAGTTTTTCATCTTTCTAATTTTTATTAAATACAAATTTATAAAATTAAAAGAAAGTTCTTGAATTAAAAAAGAGGATTAAAATATTAATCCTCTTTTAAATTCAATTTATAAACATTATCTAGAAACCTTTATTTCTGATAAAATTTCGCCGGTTTTTGGGTTTTTAATACCATTAGCAGTAAAACCTCTGTCATCTTTAATAATTATATTTCTTAAATAACTGGTTTTAGCAGTTTGGAAAAAATTAATTTTTCTAAACGGTATACACAAACTAAAATTAAAATTATTGGAAGATATATTAGAGGGATTAATACTAATTTTTTTAGTTTCTAAAAAAGAACCATTATCTGCATAAACATCGTAAGACATTTCTAATTTTCCACTTAATTTTTTCCCATAAATAGGATATTTATAATCTAAAGAAGCATTAATACTAAACGAATTAAGTCCACTGCAAGGAAAGGTAGAAGCCTTACCCAATGATAAATTAGAAAATTCTATGGATTTATTAAAACTACCCAAATTCCAAAGTTCTTTATTTTCCTTAAACAATTCAGTGGTATAAGCAGTTACACCTAAAGTTTTAAAATAAAAAGTTGCAGAAGAATAGAAATTACCGTTTGATAAAAAATTAGAACTTTGAGTTGTGCTACCATTACCAATACTATAAGAATTTATTCCAAAAACAACATCTCCACTAACATCAAGAAGATTAGTGTCAAACAATTCAATTTTAGGAGTAATTGAAACTCTCATATCAGATGCAATCTCACCAATAATTTCTGTATCGTTGATTCCCTTAAATTGCATAGAATTTTCGTAAATGGGATGGCTGGTTTTTCCTGGAACGTTATTATAATAAGCAAAACCAATCTTCAAACTTCCAGATGTATTATAAGCTAAGAGCGACTTTTTTCCAAGATTTGCTTCAATTTCTGTAGGTATATTTATACTTTTAATACTTACTTTAGCAGGTAATTCCCCCAAAAATTCATTGGTAGGAATTTTAATATCAATACTAACTTTTTTAATCAATTCCAAAATATTATCAGGTATGTTATCTGCCAAATTATAAGCTACCTTTTTATTTATACCTCCTAAAAATGAAAAATAAGGACTAATATTTGAATTTAACACATAATAAACCTCTATTTGTTTAGGAAGTGGAAGATTTTTTTTAAAACTTAAAGACAGATGAACTGCTGATTTTACAGAGGTATTAGGATTCAAGGTAATTCCATCACGCGTAAACTCTTTTATAAAATCAAAATTAAAAAGAGAATAATTATGGTCAAAATCATTTATACTTTTTGCAGAAACTAAGGGAAGGGATTGTTGATCAGAAGTTGATTCCTTTATGTCCATTGAAAGATCCAAAGTACCATCTTCAAAAATATCCCCTAAATTAGCATTAACTGTTTCAATAGTAAATGAATTATTATTTTGAATTACTGAGGTAATCCTTTTAAAATAAGTATGATCCCCTGTCTGAATAAACAATACATTGCCAGAAATTAATTGATTACCAATTTCAGTTGAAATAACATCTAAACGAATGGTTCCAAGATTTAATTCTTCTGAAGAGCTAAGAATTTTTGCATTTTCAGAATTAATTTTAATCAAATTAGGATTTATTTCCAAGTTCTTTAGTGAATAATTAACCCCATCAATACTTCCTGTTCGATTAACTACTTTTCCTCTAGGTAAGTCGCTAGGAATTGAAACACTATCATTTAGATCATCCGAGCACGATGAATAAGTTATAAAGGAAACAAGAATTAATAATAAATAAATTTTTTTCATAAATTTTAATTGATTGTATTGTTGTTTAACATAAAATGATTAAGTACTCTAAATTTTTTAGAGTAAAAAACAAATTTATTAAATTATAATTTAGATAAAAAATTATTTTTCACTTAAAGACAATAATTATGATTATAAATAAATTGGTGTTATTTTTGTTCAACTAAAAAATTAAAATTTTTAAGGGATATGAAAATTGTTAAAATAGCATTATTATGTACCATAGGTGCTTTTGCAACGTCTTGTGTAAGTAAAAAACAATACGATCAAGCAAAAATTGATTACGCTTCATGTTTAGAAAGGAATGTTGATAAAGATAAAACAATCGCAACACTTCAAGAAAGAAATAAAGCCTTAGAAGAACAAATAAAATTGGTGAATAGACAAAACGATGCTTTACAGCAAAATTTAGCCGATTGTATGGTTACCGGTAAGTCTGGGAATGCAAATATTAATAAATTGATTGGTCAGATCAACGAATCAAATGCATACATTAAAAAACTAACAGAAGCCAGAGCTAAAAACGACTCTTTAAATTTAGTATTATCAAATAAATTAAAAAGATCATTGGATAATTTAAATGACAACGATGTAAATGTTCAAGTTCAAAAAGGAGTAGTATTTATTTCACTTTCTGATAATATGCTTTATAAATCTGGAAGTTATGAAGTTCTTCCTAGTGCAGAAGAAGTCTTAGCCAAAGTAGCTAAAATAATTAATGATTATAAAGATTATGACGTTCAAGTACAAGGATTTGCAGATAATGACCAATTTAAAAGTTCCACTTCATGTATTAGAGATAATTGGGATTTAAGTGTAATGAGAGCAACATCCGTTGTTAAGTTGTTACAAACTAAATTTGATGTTGATCCAGCAAGAATGTTAGCAGGAGGACATGGAGAGTATCAGCCAAAAGTTCCAAATGACTCACCTACCAATAAAGCAATCAATAGAAGAACAGAAATTATTATATTGCCCAAATTAGATCAGTTTATGGATTTAATGAATCAAAAAATTGCTGATTAGTAAAATTTATAATTAAAATATAACAATAAAAAAGCCTTCCATTCTAAGGCTTTTTTTTATTTTTGCACTTAATAAAAAGTAAAAATAGTTCAAGCATGGAGATAGTTGGTAAAATTAAATTAATATCAGAGATTCAAACTTTTGATAGTGGTTTTAGAAAAAGAGAAGTAGTTATTACTACAGAAGAACAATATCCTCAGCATATTTTAGTAGAATTATTGGGAGATAGAGTAGATATAATTAATTCATTTTCTGTAGGTGAAGATGTAAAAATATCAATTAATTTAAGAGGAAGAGAATGGGTTAACCCACAAGGAGAAACGAAATATTTCAATAGCATTACAGGTTGGAGAGTGGAAAAATTAATGACAACTCCATCCAACTATAATTCGCCTGTACCACCTTCCTTTCAAAATACTGAAATACCTTCATCACCAACAGCTATGATACAAGAAGATGAAGACGATGATTTGCCTTTTTAGATAGAATAAAAATCTAAGAATTCGAATCTATAGTTAATGATTTTTTTAACAGATAAACTAGAATTTCCTGAGGTTTCAAAAGCTAATTCTAATGGGCTCTTAGCTATAGGGGGTGATTTATCTGCCGATAGATTGTTGTTAGCTTATAAATCTGGAATTTTTCCTTGGTACAACAAGGATGAGATCATTCAATGGTGGTCACCAGATCCTAGATTTGTATTATATCCAAATAAATTAAAAATATCTAAATCAACAAAAAAAATATTAGAACAAGAATATTTTCAATTTACAGAAAATAAATGTTTTAAAAAAGTAGTTAGTCATTGTGCTTCAGCCAGTAGAAAGGGGCAATCAGGAACATGGATTACCAATGAAATGATTGACTCATACGTTATACTCAATCAAAAAGGTTTAGCAAAGAGTTTTGAAGTTTGGAGAGAAAATTTATTAGTAGGAGGATTTTACGGAGTTGATTTAGGCGATATATTTTGCGGAGAGAGTATGTTTTCCATCGTAAGCAATGCGTCCAAATGCGGATTTACTAATTTTGTAAACAAATATGCAAATAAATATAAGTTTATAGATTGTCAAGTCTATAGCTCCTACTTAGAACAGCTAGGAGCAATGGAAATCCCTAGAAATAAGTTTATCAATTATCTAAATTCTGAAACAATTAAAAATTTGCATTTCACGCAATAAATAACTAGTTTTGTTTGCTTAAAATACGTCTAAGTATTATGTCAAAAGAAAAATATGAAACTAAGGAGATCTTAGATACTCTTAATAGCACTGCAAGTAAAAGTGAAAAATTCTTACAGAAATATGCTAAACCCATTGGAATTTTCTTTGGAGTTTTAATTTTAGCAATTTTAGGCTATGTAATATATGATAATTATGTAGTTGTTCCTAAAAATGTAGAAGCCGCAGATTTAATGGTTAACGCCGAAAACTTATATGACGAAGGGAAAACTAAAGAAGCTTTGGGTGGTGGATCTAGTGGGATTTTAGGTTTTTCAGATATAGCGGAAGATTTTAGTAATACAAAATCCGGAAAATTAGCAAATTTATACGCAGGTTCCATTGAGTTTAAAAAAGGAAATTATCAACAAGCTTTAGATTTATTTCTAAAATTTGACTCTCAAGATAAAGATTTAAAAGCCGTAAAATACGGGGCAATAGCAGATTCTTATGTAGAGCTTAAGAATACAGACGATGCAATTAAATTTATGGAAAAAGCAGCCAATGAAAGTAGCACTCCTGCTACAGCTTATCATTTTGGGAAAAAGGCTGGTTTACTGGCAATGTCATTAAATCAAAATGAGAAAGCTTTAGGTTTTTTTCAATCTATACACGATAAATACCCAGATGTTGATCAATCCGGAGAAATTGAAGCTTATATTGAAAGATTAAAATATGCAACGGGGAAACAGTAAATATTATTAATAACAGTAAAAAGGGAAGAATTCATTTAATTCTTCCCTTTTTTAGTGTTTTTAAAATAAAAATAAAGTCTACTTAAATTTATTATATTTGTAATTATTACATTCAATAAAATAAGAACTGCAAAAACCTAAAAATGAATTTACACGAATATCAAGGCAAAGAAATATTATCATCGTTCGGAGTTAGAGTGCAAAGAGGAATCGTAGCCACAACGGCAGATGAAGCTTTTAAAGCAGCTCAAGAAATGACAGATAAAACAGGAACCAATTGGTGGGTAGTGAAAGCGCAAATCCATGCAGGAGGAAGAGGTAAAGGAGGAGGCGTTAAATTGGCTAAATCTTTAGACGAGGTTAAAGAAAAAGCTTCTGAGATTATAGGTATGAATTTAATAACCCCCCAAACTTCTAAAGAGGGAAAAAAAGTTCATCAAGTATTTATAGCGGAAGATATGTATTATCCAGGAGAAACCGAAGTAGAAGAATTCTATATGTCCGTTTTATTGGATAGAGGAAAAGGAAAAAATATAATTGTATATTCTACAGAAGGAGGAATGGATATTGAAACAGTAGCTGAAAAAACTCCCGAAAGGATATTTACGGAAGAAATAGATCCAGCCGTAGGGTTGCAAAGTTTTCAAGCTAGAAAAATAGCCTTTAATTTAGGTTTATCCGGAGCGGCGTTTAAAGATATGGTGAAGTTTGTGGATTCTTTATATAAAGCATATATAGAAAGTGATGCTACCTTATTTGAAATTAATCCCGTTTTAAAAACTTCAGATAATAAGATAGCAGCCGTAGATGCTAAAGTTAGTATAGACGATAATTCTCTGTTCAGACATCCGGATTATTTAAAATTAAGAGATGTTAGAGAGGAAGATCCAACTGAAGTTGAAGCTGGAGAAGCAGGTTTAAATTTTGTTAAATTAGATGGAAATGTGGGTTGTATGGTTAATGGAGCAGGATTGGCTATGGCAACTATGGATATAATCAAGCTTTCTGGAGGTAATCCTGCAAACTTTTTAGATGTAGGTGGTACCGCAGATGCTGAAAGGGTTGAAAAAGCTTTTAGAATTATTTTAAAAGATGAATCTGTAAAAGCTATTTTAGTAAATATTTTTGGAGGGATTGTAAGATGTGATAGAGTAGCCCAAGGAATATTAGATGCTTATAAAAATATGGGAGATAGTATAAAAGTTCCTATAATAGTACGTTTGCAAGGAACTAATGCAGAAATTGCAAAAAAAATGATTGATGATAGTGGACTGAAAGTATTTTCAGCCATTACTTTAGAAGATGCGGCTAATGAAGTTACCAAAGCTTTAGCATAAATATAAAATTCTTAGATATAGAATTTATTACAATAATTTTTGAATTAAAATTTTAAATTAAATAAAAAATGAGTTTTGTTGCAAAACTCATTTTTTTAGTCTTAAAAACTTATATTTGAATTAATTCTTATAATTTTGGGTTTTATACGCATTTTCACAATTTAATTTATTAAAAAAGACTTTATAAATTGTCAATTATAGAATTGATTAAATGATAGAATTAAAAAATATAACAAAAATATTTCAAGAGAAAACACTAAGGCACGTTGCGCTTTCAGAAGTTTCACTTACCGTTAAAAAAGGAGAAATTGTTGGAGTAATAGGTGAATCTGGAGCTGGGAAAAGTACTTTGATTCGTTGTGTTAATTTATTGGAAAGACCCACCTCTGGAGAGGTATGGGTAGACGGTAAAAATTTAATGTTATTAAATTCTTCTCAGCTAATTGAAGCTAGAACAAATATAGGTATGATTTTTCAAAATTTTAATTTGTTATCATCACGAACCGTATTTGAAAATATAGCTTTTCCATTAGAATTAAGGAAAACTCCTAACTCTGAAATAAAAAAGAGAGTTCAAGAGTTGGTGGATTTGATTGGACTAACCGACAAAATACACAATTATCCCGCAAGCCTTTCAGGAGGACAAAAGCAAAGAGTAGCTATAGCTAGAACTTTAGCGACCAATCCACAGGTATTACTTTCAGATGAAGCTACCAGCGCTTTAGATCCAACAACTACCCAATCTATTTTAGCATTATTAAAAGATATAAATAAGGAATTAGGAATTACCATACTCCTTATTACGCATGAAATGGAAGTAGTGAAAGAAATTTGCGATCAAATAGCCGTGATTAATGAAGGCAAACTAATAGAAAAAGGCAGTGTTTCAGAAATTTTTTCACATCCAAAAACGGAACTCACTCAACGTTTTATTTCTTCCTCTCTTCGTATTGATATCCCTATTGATTATCAAAAGAGATTGGTTTTAGAGCCACAATTGAATAAGCATCCTCTATTGAAACTTCAAATTACGGGAAATTCCGTAGATGAACCTATACTTTCAGAAATTGCAAGAAAATTTAATATAAACAGCAATATTATAAGCGCGCAAATGGATTATGCCGGAGGAATAAAATTTGGAGTTATGCTTACAGAATTTATAGGCGATGCTGAACAAGAATTACTAGCTATGGAATATTTAAAAAACAAAAATATAAAAGTTACACTTTTAGGATATGTATGATATAATAATTAAACTAGCAGAAGGTACTTGGGAAACCATAGTTATGACTTTTGTTTCAGGCTTTTTTGGCTTTCTTTTAGGGTTACCCTTGGGAATATTGTTATTTATTACAAGAAAAGGGCAAATCAAAGAAAATTTAGTTTTTAACCAAATCATTTCCATTTTAGTTAATATTTTCAGAGCAATTCCATTTATCATATTAATTGTTTGGATGATTCCATTCACACGTATGATTGTAGGTACTTCCATAGGAGTATCAGCAGCGCTAGTACCCTTAAGTGTAGGAGCAGCTCCATTTATCGCCCGAATGGTTGAAAATAGTTTATTGGAAGTACCTCAAGGATTGATTGAAGCTTCTAAGTCCATGGGAGCCAATTCCTTGCAGATAATAAAAAAAGTATTATTGCCAGAAGCATTGCCTTCGCTCATAAATTCAGCATCTATAATACTAATTACCTTAGTCGGATATTCAGCTATGGGAGGAGCCGTAGGTGCAGGAGGTTTAGGGAAAATAGGTTATCAAGACGGGTATGTGAATAAAGATACAACCATTATGAATTTTGTATTAATTTTATTAGTTTTACTAGTATTTATAATACAATTTGTAGGAGATTATCTTTCTAAAAAAGTAGATCATAGATAGAATTAAACATAAAAACATAGAAAATGAAAAGATTAACAATATTAGCTTTGTTAAGTGTAGCAGTATTAGCAATTTCTTGTAAAACAGAAAAAAAGAATAATCCTAATTTTATTAAAGTAGGTGTAGAATCAGGTCCAGAATTTGTAGTTGCCCAAGCAGCCCAAAAGGTAGCAAAAGATAAGTATGGATTGGAAGTAGAGTTGGTAGAATTTAATGACTATATAGTACCTAATACAGCTCTTAACGATGGAGATATAGATGCAAATGCCATTCAACACAAACCATTCTTAGACAATATAATAGAGCAAAGAAAATATAATTTAGTTCCTGTTGGAAATACTTTTATTTATCCTTTGGCAGGATATTCCAAAAAAATAAAATCCTTAAATGAATTGAAAGACGGCAGTACAATTGCAATTCCTAATGATGCTACGAACAGAGGGAGAGCTTTACTTTTATTGCAAAAGCAAGGATTGATTAAATTAAAGGATGAAAATGCATTAATTTCTGGTATTTCAGATATTGTATCAAATCCAAAAAATTTAAAAATTTTAGATATTGATGGACCACAACTTCCAACAGTATTAGATGATAAAGAAGTAGCTATAGCCGTAATTAACAATACATTCGCAGGTAAAGCTGGATTAACATTAGAGGATGGCATTTTTGTGGAAGATAAAAATTCTCCTTATATGAATATCATTGTTTCAAGAGAAGATAATAAAGATGCAGAAAATGTAAAAAAATTCGTTCAAGCATACCAATCCGATGAAGTAGAAGAAACAGCAAAAAAAGAATTTAAAGGAGGAGCCATAAAAGGTTGGTAAGATTTCGCTAAGCGAATTCATAAAATGAAATTTTTTTTAAAGTGGGTTAAGCGAATAATAATAGGGTTTTTTGTAAGCTCTATTATTGTAGTAATTGTATACAAATGGATACCGGTACCATTTACTGAACTTATGATTGAAAGGTATATTTTTAATGCAAGTTCAATTAAAAAAAAGTGGGTCCCAATTGAAAAAATATCTAATACAATTCAACTTGCAGTGGTTTCAAGTGAAGATCAAAACTTTATAAAGCATAACGGATTTGATTTTGAGGAAATAAAAAAAATTTTAGAAAAAGAAGGGGAACCCAAGAGAGGAGGTAGCACCATTAGTCAGCAAACGGCAAAAAATGTTTTTCTTTGGAACGGAAGAAATTTTATAAGAAAAGGGTTAGAAGCATATTTTACATGTCTTATTGAATTTATATGGGGAAAGGAAAGAATTATGGAAGTATATCTAAACGTTGCAGAATTTGGAGATGGTGTTTATGGAGTTGAAGAAGCTTCCCAAAAATATTTTCATAAATCGGCAAAAAACTTAACTAAGCCAGAAGCAGCTACCTTGGCAGCATTATTGCCCAATCCTAGAAGATATGGGAAAAATATAAATGGTAATTACGTCCAGAAAAGAAAAAAGTGGATACTTAGACAAATGGCTAATCTTGGAGGAGAATTAAAATATACACAGAATTAAAAGGAAACTTAAAAGAATGATCAAATATTCAATCATATTTTTTTTGATAGCGCAATGGTGTTTTGCACAGAACGCTGTTGAAAAAATTTACAATCCATCGGTAAATGGAATACAAATATTTAATTATCAAACCAATGATGAAACTCCCTTTTTTAAAATGGGGGATACATTTCAACTTTCCTTTGATATGTTAGATCAAAATTATCAGACCTTATATTATTCTATCAAGCATTTCGATAGAAATTGGGAAGATGATAATCTTTTTGAATCTGAGTATATTGTTGGTTATCCAATGTCACAAATCTATAACTATAAATCATCATTCAATACCCAACAAAATTATACCCATTATTCCATAGAGTTTCCTAATAATGATATGCAACCTAAAATCTCGGGGAATTATTTAATCACCGTTTATGATCAAAATCAAAAACCAATATTTAGTAAAAAAATAGCTTTTTATGAGACACAAGTTTCAGTAGGGGTAAATTATGAAAGATATATTTCCTCCAGCAATCAAGAGTACAATCAGCGAGTAATGGCTGAGGTTTTGGTCAATAATACCTCTAATATAATGGTCAATCAATTTTCATTAACCTTGTTACAAAACAATAATTGGAATACGGCTATAACCAATATAAAACCTCAATTTACCAGTGCAAATACATTTACATTTACTCAATTAGATAATACTTTTATAGGAGGGAATCAATTTTACAGCTTTGATACAAAAAATATCTCTGTACCAGGTTATGGGGTTTACCAAGTAAACAGACAAGCCAATTTTTATGAAACTTTATTGTACCCAGTAATTCCATATCCAACAGATTATGTATATAAACCTGATGTTTATGGGGCTTATTATTTTAGAAGGTTTGATTTGAATCAAGAAAGAAATGCAACTTATGAAGGAGATTATACCCCTGTTACCTTTTCGGTTAATTTAACCAATCCGTTGGAAAACAAAGATTTGTATGTGGTAGGAATGTTTAACAATTACCAACTTACAGATTCCAATAAAATGGAATATGATGAAGAAGAAGGATATTATGCCAAAACTATACTCTTAAAACAAGGTTACTATAACTACACGATTGCAACAGTAGATAGAAATACGCAAAAAATGGATTTAGGAGAAATTCCCGGTTCATTTTGGCAAACCATGAACTTATACCAAGGGCTGGCATACTATACACCTTTTGGTGGAACCTATGATGCGCTTATAGGTTACGGGGAATTGAGAATGACACAATAAGAATAAATATTAACAAAAGAACCTCAAATAATATTAGGTTTTATACTTTTGCTATAAACAATTAAAAATTAGAATAAAATTATGTATCCAATTATTAAAGACATACACCATTATGTAGGAATGGCCACTTTAGTATTTATATTTTTACTTACAGTAGTCGCTTTTATTTATTACATACAAGGAAGGGTAATCTCTGGACAAGTAAGAAAAGTTTCAACATTAGCTTTAATCCTAACACATACACAAGTATTAATAGGAATTGTCCTTTTAATTACTTATTTTAGCACATCACAAGTTTCTTTTGATATGAAAAATGCATTCCTTAGAAGAAACTACATGGAACATCCATTAACTATGATTATCGTAGCAATATTGATAACCATTGTAAACACTAAAATTAAAAAAATAAACGATATGAAATTTTGGATGGTTTTAGTGTTAGCTATATCGTTGGCTTTAGTTATAGGAATGATTCCTAGAGCTTTTTGGAATACTTTATTTATTTAGAAAATCTTTATAAAATATATAGAATGAAAATCGCAATTGTTGGAGTAAGCGGAGCTGTAGGACAAGAGCTACTCAAAGTTTTAGACCAAAGAAATTTTCCTTTAACAGATTTAGTACTTTTCGGATCAAAGAGGAGTGCAGGACAAACCTATGCCTTTAAAGGGAAAGAATATAAGGTTAATGAACTACAACATAACGACGATTTCAAAGATGTGGATATTGCTTTAGTTTCAGCAGGTGGAGGAACTTCATTGGATTATGCAGAAACCATCACTAAGCATGGAGCAATAATGATTGATAATTCTTCTGCTTTTAGAATGGATGATCAAGTGCCTTTAGTGGTTCCAGAAGTTAATGCAGAAGATGCATTAAATACACCTAAAAATATAATAGCAAACCCCAATTGTACAACCATACAAATGGTGGTATCTTTAAAACCCATTGAAAAATTATCTCATATAAAAAGGGTGCATGTGTCTTCTTACCAATCAGCCTCAGGCGCTGGCGCATCTGCAATGGCTGAATTGGAGCAACAAATAAAAGAAGTTGCCGAAGGCAAACCAGTGAATGTTGAAAAATTTGCCTATCAATTAGCGTTAAATTTGATTCCTCAAATTGATGTATTTACTGAGAATGGTTATACAAAAGAAGAAATGAAGATGTATAATGAAACACAAAAAATTATGCATTCAGACATAGAAGTTTCTGCCACTTGTGTAAGAGTTCCTGTTATGAGAGCTCATTCAGAAAGCATATGGGTAGAAACAGAAAAAGAATTGACAGTAGAAGAAGTTCGAGAGGCATTTCAAAATTTTGAAGGAATTATCGTTCAAGATAACCCTGAGGAAAAACAATATCCTATGCCGTTATTTCTATCAGGGAGAGATGAGGTTTTTGTAGGTAGAATAAGAAAAGATCTTTCAAATCCTAAAGGAATTGCTTTTTGGAGTGTAAGTGATCAAATAAGAAAAGGTGCAGCGCTAAATGCTGTTCAAATTGCAGAATATCTTATCAAAGATAAAAAGTAATTAATAGAATTATAGATTAATAAAGGGAGCTTTTATAAGCTCCCTTTATTTGTTACATAATTCTTTTAAAAAAGATATTATATGAAAGTAATATCTTTGGCTTATAAATAAAATCGAATTAAATTTATTTAATAGTACATAAAGAAGATGAGTTCATTAAAAAGTTTAAACCCCTACTTTTATAAACATAAAAAATTATTAATTATTGGTATCATATTTATTATTTTAGCCAATATTCTGACCATATACCCAATTAAGTTTGTAGGAAAAGCTGTTAATATAATTGCTGAAACCATTTCCAATCCCAAAAATTTAGATAAAAATGAACTTTATAGACAGTTGATTGTATATGGGTCAATAATAATTCTAGCACCAATCCTAACAGGTATAATGAGATTTTACATGAGGCAAACGATTATTGTTGCTTCAAGAAGAATAGAATTCGATTTAAAAAACAATATTTATAAACATTATCAAACACTATCCTACACCTTTTTAAAAAATTCAAAGGTTGGAGATTTAATGAATAGAATTAGTGAAGATGTAGTAAATGTTAGACAATACTTAGGACCTGGAGTTATGTATAGTATAAATACATTAATCTTGCTTATAATAATACTGGGCTGTATGTTAGCCACGGATCCTATTATGACCTTATATGCATTTATTCCCTTACCCTTTCTCTCCTATTTTGTTTATAACCAGAGCATAGTAATCAACAAAAAAACCAAAAAATCACAAGAAAAACAGTCAGAATTATCCTCATTTGTGCAAGATTCCTTTTCAGGAATAAGAGTGATTAAGTCATTTACAAAAGAAAAATTTATCATTTCTCAATACGTTGAAAAATCTAAGGATTATAAAGAAAAGTCAATATCATTAGCAACAACAGAAGCTTTTTTTTCTCCAATAATGGTTTTTATGATAGGTTTAAGTAATGTATTTATACTTTACATAGGAGGACAAAGATATATCCATGGAAAAATAGACGTAGGAACCATTACAGATTTCTTTCTTTATCTGAATATACTTATTTGGCCCTTTACAGCATTAGGATGGGTTACTTCAATCATACGTAGAGCAGAAGCTTCAATGGAAAGAATTAATGATTTTATGAAGGTAAAACAGGAAATAAAGAATATAAATCATGACAATTATAGTATAAAAGGGGATATTACTTTTGACAATGTAAGTTACACATATCCAAATACAGGAATAAAAGCTTTAGATTCTGTATCGTTCCATATATATGCTGGCGAAACTATAGTCATAATGGGAAAATCAGGTTCAGGAAAAACAACAGTTGCCTTGCTACTACTTCGTTTAATTGAACCCGATTCTGGAAATATTTATTTAGATGGTAAATTGTTGAAAGATCACAATCTAGAATTAATTCGTTCAAAATTTGGATATGTACCCCAAGAAAATTTTTTATTTTCCGATACTATATTTAACAACATTTCTTATGGAATTCAAAATGCAACACAACAAATTGTCGAAACCTATGCAAAAAAAGCAGAAATACATTCTAATATTTTGAAATTTAAAAACCAATACCAAACACATATAGGGGAAAGAGGAGTTACTCTTTCAGGAGGTCAAAAACAAAGAATTTCTATTGCTAGAGCTTTAATTAAAGATCCTATAATTTATGTATTTGATGATAGTCTCTCAGCCGTTGATACTGAAACGGAGTCAAAAATTTTAATAAATATATCGAAAGAAATAAAAGTAAAAACGACTATAATTATTTCGCATAGAATATCAACAACAAAATATTCAGATAAAATAATAGTTTTAGAAAAAGGTGAAATAAACCAAATAGGTTCACATTACGAGCTAATATCTAAACCTGGATATTATTTAGAAATCATAAATCAATCTAAATAGTTATACCTAAAAAAGAATTATATTTATTCAGGTATTTTTTATACTTTTGCTCTGTTTAAGAGGTAAATAAAGACCATTTATTAAAGTAAAAGAAAAATATAAATTATGATGAATGACTTTGAAAATGTAGAGAAGAAAGAAAACGAAATTTTCTCTAAAGTATTAAGAGCAGGAAAAAGAACTTATTTTTTTGATGTAAGAGAAACAAAAGCGGGTGATTATTATTTAACAATTACAGAAAGTAAAAAAAATGTTTCAGAGGAAGGTTCTTTAGGATTTAAAAAATTTAAAATCTATTTATATAAAGAAGATTTTAAAAACTTTAAAGATATTTTAGAAGAAACTACCTCTTTTATTATTAAAGAAACAGGTGAAAAGGTTATTTCGGAAAGACATAGGGATGATTTCAATCTGTTAACAGAGGATGACAATAATAAACATAATGTAAACAATAAAAATATTTCTAATTATACCAATATAAGTTTTGAAGATATTTAATCTTAGGAATATTTAACTTAAAAAAAAGGATATTAACATGGTTAATATCCTTTTTTTTAAGTTAAAAAAATGTTAATGAAAAATGTAAAATAGTAATAAACGTTAAATTTTTAACAAAAAAGTTAAATTATACAGCTAAAATAGAAGTACTTACATATTTTTGGGTACTTGCAAAAAATAATAAACTTTTCTTAGTTAAAAATGAAGTCATTTATAAAAATATTTTTAGTTTCTATTACAATCACTCTATCAACTACTTCATGTGTTTCAAGTTATGTAGCTAGAAATGATGGATATCTTACTACAGAAGCTCTATTAGCACATAGGACTAACTATTCCAAATCAAGCATAGAAGCAGAATCCAAAAATTTTAACGAGAATTCATCAGCTGTATTTGAAGAAGAAACGAGTGAAAAATCTTATTCTCAAGAAGCATATAAATTAATAGGAGAAGCGAAAACTTATTTAGGAACTCCTTATAGATATGGGGGTACTACAAGAAGCGGAATTGATTGTTCATCGTTTGTTCAACATGCTTTTAATGCTCTAAATATATCATTACCTAGAACTTCTATATTACAATCCAATGAAGGCAAAATTGTAAAAAAAGATCAACTTAAAAAAGGAGATTTAATATTTTTTGCACAAAGTCCAAAAAGTCGAATATCTCATGTAGGAATTGTAGAAAGAGTAGAGCCAGATGGAGAAATATATTTTATTCATGCATCATCTTCAAAAGGAGTTACCATATCGTCATTAGAGGGTGAATATTGGAAAAAAAGATATAGAACCGCCAAAAGAATTTTAGAATCAAACAATAATTTAGATAATATAGAAACTCAAAACATTCATAGCGATTTAGCAAAAGTTTCTTCTTAAAATTTTACAAAGGGGTGCTATTTTCAATAAAATGGCTGAGATTATACCCAATGAACCTGAGCAAGTAATGTTGCTAAGGGAAAAAAATAAAATCTCAAATCAAAAATTTGAGATTTTTTTATGTAATCTTATACATCCCCCTTTCTTTTTTATAAAATTAATAATATGAAAAAAAGGGATTACTTATTTATCATGTCCTGTCTAACAGGATTTATTTGTGTTCAATCACAAGAAAAACAAGATTCAATTACAAATCTTTCTAATGTTGTTATCCTAGGGAAAGTACCTATTAGTAAAGAGCAAGTAAAAAAAAATCAAATAGAGAAAAAGAATTTAGGTCAAGATGTACCCTATCTTTTAAAAAATAACCTATCTGTCGTATCCTCCTCAGATACAGGGAATGGTGTGGGATATACAAATATGAGAATACGAGGGAATGATCAAACTCGAATTAATCTAACCTTAAACGGTGTACCGGTAAATAATGCAGAATCTCAAGGGCCTTTTTGGATAAATATGCCAGATTTAGCCTCATCAATGTCCAGTATTACTATACAAAGAGGAGTAGGAACTACCACTGAAGGTGTTGGTTCATTTGGTGCCAGTATAAATGTTAAAACACAAGAACCATCCAATAATCCATATTTTCAAACAGATCAATCCATAGGATCATTCAATACTCATAAACACACCTTTGGAATAGGTACAGGAAATTTGTTAAATGATCAGTTAAAAATAGATGCAAGAGTTTCATTTATAAAATCTGATGGATATGTAGATAGAGCCTATTCAGATCTTTTTTCATATTACACGCATGCAGTTTTCAAAAAAAATAAAACTCGTATTGGTGCATTAGTTTTTGGTGGAAAAGAACAAACCTATCAAGCATGGAACGGTATAGATGAAGAAACTTTAAAGAAGAGAAGAACATTTAATACATCGGGTGCAATATATGGCTCAAACGGAGAAATTGTAAGATTTTATGACAATCAAATTGATCATTATTTACAAAATCATTATCATCTTTATCTAGATCAAGAAATTAATTCCATTTGGCAGTTAAAATCAACTTTATTTTATACAAAAGGTAAAGGGTACTTTGAAGAATACGGTCAAAATTCAAAACTAAATGATTATAAACTAGCGCCAATCAATATCAATGGGATTACAATAAACGAAACAGATTTAATAAGACAGCAATGGTTAAATAATGATTTTTATGGGATAGTTAATAGCTTGCTAGGATTCTATAAACGTTGGACCATTGAACTAGGCTTAGGAGCCAATGTTTATCAAGGTCAGCACTACGGAAAAGTTATATGGGCACAAAATTTTTCAGATCAGATCAATGGACATGAATATTATAGAAATAAAGCCAAAAAAGAAGATTTATCAACATATGCAAAAGCTATATATAAGCTAAATAAAAAATGGGAATTTTTTGGAGATATTCAATATAGATTTATTAATTATGAAGGTCATGATGTTCAAGGAGGAGAAAGTTTATATAAAAATGGAGGGGAATTAAATTTTGATAAAAATTATAATTTTCTCAATCCTAAAGTTGGAACTACTTATAAATTAGAAAAAGAAGATATTTACTTTACCTACGGAATTGCACAGAGAGAGCCTACAAGAGATGATATACTAAATAATAAAGACATTAAACATGAATTAATGCACAATGTAGAAGTAGGTTTAAGGAAAAATACCTTACCCTTTTCCTATACAGTTAACTGGTACGGCATGTACTATTTAAATCAATTAGTATTAAGCGGAGCTGTTAACGATGTTGGAAGTTTTATAAGAGAGAATAGCGGTAAAAGTTATAGAACAGGAATTGAGCTATCAGCCTCATATTTAGTAAATACAAAATTATTGCTTTCAGCCAATTCTACAGTTAGCATAAATAAGAATATTAACTACAAAAAAGAAGAAGGGTTATATACTGTAGACTTAGGCAATACAGATCTAGCGTTTTCTCCAAATTATATTGGAAATTTAATCATTGAATGGAAACCCATAAAAAATCTATCAGCAACACTTTCCAATCAATACGTTAGTAGCCAATACCTAACCAATGAAAATCAAAAAAATGCAAAACTAGATGGATATTTCACCTCAGATATTGTAATACAATATAGTCCTACCCTACCCAAACTTAAAGACTTTAGTTTAAAACTTGCCTTAAATAATATATTTAATGCAACTTATATCAATAATGGGTATTATTACGACCATGTAGCCTATTATTATCCACAAGCAGGATTTAATATTTTAACAGGGATAAGCCTACGTTTATAATAAGAAAAAATGTAAAAGTTTATATAGCTTATAATTCCTATTTTTGCAACAAATATTTGAAATGACAAAAACAGGGAAAATAGAACTGATGGCACCTGCGGGTAATTTTGAATCCATGCAAGCAGCATTAGAAAATGGAGCAGATTCAATTTATTTTGGGGTAGAACAATTAAACATGAGAGCTAGATCATCCGTAAATTTTACTTTGGATGATTTGGATGAAGTTTCCCGAAGATGTTCTGAAAAAGGAGTAAGAACCTATTTAACTTTAAATACAATTATATACGATCATGATCTATCTATAATTAAAACCTTATTAGATCGAGCAAAATCTGCAAATATAACTGCGGTTATTGCTATGGATCAAGCAGTTATATCTTATGCTAGGCAAATAGATATGGAAGTGCATATCTCTACCCAAATCAATATTACAAATATAGAAACGGTTAAATTTTATTCTCTATTTGCAGATACAATGGTATTAAGTAGAGAATTAAGCCTGAGCCAAGTAAAAAAAATAACAGCTTTAATAGAAAAAGAACAGATAAAAGGACCTAATGGTAATTTAGTTGAAATTGAAATATTTGGGCATGGCGCATTATGCATGGCAGTATCCGGGAAGTGTTATTTAAGCTTACATTCACACAACTCATCAGCAAACAGAGGAGCATGTAAACAAAATTGTAGAAAAAAATATACAGTAATAGACCAAGAATCAGGATTTGAAATTGAAATAGATAATGAATACATGATGTCTCCCAAGGATTTATGCACTATAGATTTTTTAGATCAAGTAGTAGATTCTGGTGTTAAAGTTTTAAAAATTGAAGGAAGAGGAAGAGCGCCAGAATATGTTGCAACAGTCACAAAATGTTATAGAGAAGCCATAGATTCAATAGAAGAACATACGTATTCAAAAGAAAAAATTGAAAACTGGATGAAAAAGCTGGAAACAGTTTATCATAGAGGTTTTTGGAGCGGATATTACTTAGGACAAAAATTGGGAGAATGGTCTGAGAATCCAGGCTCCAATGCCACACAAAAAAAAATATATATAGGCAAGGGCAGACATTATTATCCTAAGACCAAAATAGCTGAGTTTGAGATTGAAGCCTATAATCTAAACATAGGAGATAAAATATTAGTACAAGGTCCAACCACTGGTTCCCAAGAGACAGATGTTAAATCAATGAGAGTGGAAGATATATCAGTTCAAGAAGCTAAAAAAGGGGATATTTTGACCTTACCCTTAGAATTTAAAGTTAGACCTTCAGATAAATTATATAAAATTGTAAAAACAGAATTTTCTAATTAATGATTATAATAACCTTACAAAGAGAAAAATGTATAGGATGTAATTATTGTGCTGAATTTGATCCAGAGAACTTTAGAATGTCAAAGAAAGATGGTAAATCTGTATTATTAAGATCTCAGGAAAAAAAAGGATTTCATACAATTAAAATACCTGATGAATCTATATACGAATCAGCAGATAAAGCAGCAAAAGCATGTCCAGTAAAAATTATTTCTGTTAAAAAAATTTAAATGACAAAGCAAGAGGCTAGAAAATATTTTTTGAATCAAAGAAATTTATTATCAGAAAACACTATACAAGAATATTCATTAGCAATTATAGATCAAATAAAAAATTCTACGATTTTACGAAGTAATACCTTTCATATCTTTCTTTCAATACAAGAAAAGAAAGAAGTAGATACCAATGAAATCATAAAATTTTTATGGAAGAACAATAAAAAAGTCTATGTTTCTAAAGTTGAAGGTAACATTTTAAGACATTATAAATTTTTGCCAGAAACAAAACTAAAAAAAAGTAAATGGGGAATCCTAGAACCTTATAATGAAAATCCTATTACGATAGATCACTTAGAATGTATTTTTTTACCTTTATTGGCTTACGATCTAAGGGGGAACAGAGTAGGATACGGAAAAGGATATTATGATAGATTTGTAAAAAATTACCCAAAAGCTGAAAAAATTGGATTGTCATTTTTCAATCCAGTCACAAAAATTGAAGATCTTCACATGGAAGATGTTCCAATGGATTCTATAATAACCCAAAATCGTTACTCAGGCTTTCCAATGTATGAGAAATAGAATTTAAATTCTAATTTAAACTTTTTAGGATTCTTTTTTAAAATATAATTAGCCTGATTTTTTTCAGTGTAAATATATCTTTTATTTTTATCATAAAAATTAGCATTAAACAAAACTTTACCAATAATAGAATCACTTTTATTAATTTGTAAAGAATCTTTATGGATAATATTTAAAGAATCATTGCTTACAAAATTATCCAATTCTATTTTTACGTATTTAGCCCTTAAAGAATCTAGATTGTGTATAATTCTAGAATAATAAAGAGTATCACCCGAAGGGAAATATCCTTGTAGCTGCGATAAGAGCAAGGTATCAATATCTTTATTTGATTTATATTCTGAAGTTAAAATAGCTAAATCATAAACCTCCTGAAGTTTTTGTTGATTGATGTGAGAGATTACAGCAAGTGAATCCATTTTTTCAGAACTATAATAATTTTCATTCTTGTAACCTTTCGTTTTAACAGGATCAATATCACCATCGTAATATTTTGCTTTGTTACAAGAAATAACAATAATAATTATAAGACCGAGTAATATTTGAAGAACGTGATTAATTTTCATTTTTTTGAATTTTAAATTTAATTAAACTAATTTTATTATTCTTATTTACTTGGCTCGCTATAAGCACATAATTTTTAAGAGACGTAGTAGGTGTAGTCATAAAATCTATATACTTTTTCTTATCCAAAACTTCTACACCAAAAACCTCACTATCATAAACTTGATAAATTAAAGCATTATTGTCAATTAACTTATCTAACTCTTCCTTTCTTTGATTAATAAATTGAGCTTTTTTTGACTCATCGATACTATTTAAAGACGTAGAATAATAATATAACATTACAGCATAATCATTAGGACGAAGTTTAAAGTTTCGATGGTTCTCCTCACCCTTTTCTCTTATTTGTTTTAAACTAACAATAAAAGAATCCTTTTTATAATAAGGCGAACCAACAATCATTTTTAATGTATCTATAGTTGAACGGTAGGAAAAACAACCCTCAGAGATTTTATAATATTCAGGAGAAATACCAGGTTTTTCAATAATTACTTCAAGGTCAGATTTAATTAATGAACTCCTATCAGAATCATAAAAGCAAAAAGTATAATTACTTTTATAATAAAAATAATATTTATATAGACCAAAAAGAATTAATAAAAGTGAAAATACTGAAATCAAAACATAAAGATTTCTTTTTGAATTATTGACATTAGATTTGTCATTATTATTCTCCAATGAATTTTCAATTATTTCTTCTTGAATATTATGCTTAGAATTCTTATTTTTTGAAGAAGTATTAGCGTTAGTTTTGGAAGTATCATTCTTTTGATACTCCAGAAATTCAGTCCACCCCCTTTTATAACCAGCATATTGAGATAACAAATTAAGCATGTCAATCCTCGGAAGTTTTTCAAACTCAGACTTAAAATAAGTATAAAACCACTTTTCGCTAACATTGCCCTTAACCTTCTGTCTTAAACTCTCTTGAAAATATACAATATCTAGCCCTTTCCATTTAGAAATATCAGGATTCACGGATGGGAAATCATCCAAAAATATTTTAGCAACCTCTTTTTTTAAATTTTCAAAAAGGATTTTATCCTGATTAGTCATTTGTAAAATAAATATAACTCATTGTTTTACAGTATATCTTTTTTGTAAAATACAAAAAATATTTACAAAAAGAATACAATCAATACATATATAAAACTATTATAGATAACTCTAAATTTGTCCTGTAAACTTAAAACAAAATATTATATTTTTTGGATTTTAGAAACTAAAAATATTTGTAAAGTTTTAAAAACCTTAACTTAAATGACTAATAATAACATGAAAAAAAATATTAAAATAACTGTATTTTTAGTTGCAATTGCAGGTAGTCTTTTAGCATGTGAAAATAAAAAAACAAATAGTGAAGCTTCTGTGGGAGATAGTTTGGTGGGAGGTTTAAACTCTCAACCAGTGCAAGAAGTTAACCCAGCCACTCCATATACTAATGATAGCTTAGCCAATGAAACAAAAAATGAAAATCCGTTGGTTGGAGGAATGGATGGGCAGTTGCAGCAAGAAGTAAACGATTCAGTTAAAAATAAATAAAATTACACTAAATAAAAACGCATTAAATAAATTTATGAAAAGACTTTTTTTAAATATAGCAGTATTTAGCGCTATAACGACTACCACTTTTATAGCATGTGATAAAAAGAAATCAGAAAGTGATGCCGCCAATATAGATAGTATAGCAACATCACCGGATAGTTTAAATGTTGTAGAAGAGCAATTAACAGAAACAATCACGGAGCAACCAGCTTCTGTTAGCAATGATTCAACAGCAGTTTCTACCGATTCAACTAAGTTAGAAAAAGTTGATCAGATAGAATCAAAAAGTAAATAATTTCAATTTTTAATCAATTATAAATCTAAACAATTTTGAATATGAAAAAAATAGCTTTAAATCTAGTAGCTTTAGCTTTAGTAGTAACAACTTCATTTGTAGCATGTGATAAAAAAAATACAACAGCAACAGATAATAAAGACTCATTAAATGCAGCAATCAACGATACTGTAAATAGCACTTTAAATCAAGCAGATAATGCTATAGATTCTTTGAAAGGAGAAGCTAAAGATGCAGTTGAAGATGCTAAAGATAAAACTTCTGATTTAGTAGGAGATGCTAAGGAAGGTTTGAAAGATGCAGCTAGCAACGTTAAAGAAGGAACTCAAAATCTTAAAGAAGGCATCAAAGAAACAGCTAAAGATGCAGCTGATGCAGTAAAAAATGCAGCTGATGATGTTAAAAAAGAAATAAAATAATATTTTAATAATAATTTATTTCACAAAAAAAGCCTTGAATTATTCAAGGCTTTTTTTGTGAAAATTATTTATCAATTTTGCTTTCATCATTTATATTTTGCGTAGCATAAAATGAACTTATCATATTAGTTAACATGTCGCTAGCAGCATTAGGAGTGTTAGGCAATAAAATTAAATTTGAACGAGAATTTGAACCAATGGTACTCAAGGTATCATAATGTTGAGTTACGACAATCAAAGAAGAAGCTTCTTGAGAATTTATATTAACCCCATTTAGAACTTTAACAGATTCCTCAAGTCCCTTAGCAATTTCGCGCCTTTGGTCAGCAATCCCCTTACCCTGTAATTGTTTGCTCTCAGCTTCAGCTCTAGCCTTAGCCACAATTTTAATCCTTTCCGCTTCCGCTTCATACTCCGCAGCAATCTTTTCCCTTTCTGCAGAGTTTATTCTATTCATCGCATGTTTTACTTGTTCATCAGGATCAATATCTGTAACTAAAGTTTTAACAATACTATAACCATAACTTAACATGGCTTCTTGCAATTCACCCTTAACAGCAATAGCAATGTCATCTTTCCTCTCAAAAACATCATCAAGACGCAATTTTGGGACTTCTGCACGAACAACATCAAAAACATAAGAGGTAATTTGACTATGAGGATTTTGCAACTTATAAAAGGCATCATAAACAGCATTTTCCATAACCATATACTGAACGGAAACTTTAATTTTAACAAAAACATTATCTTTTGTTTTAGTTTCAATCATAACATCCAATTGTTGTATTTTTAAATTAACCCTACCAACAACTTTGTCAATAATTGGAATTTTTAGATTAAAGCCAGCCTGGCGGATACAATTAAATTTACCAAAACGCTCAATTACCGCTGTTGTTTGTTGCTTAACAGTAAAAAAAGCACCTAAAAAAGTTAGAATAAAACCACATACTATTATAAAAAGAAAAACAGATACTAAACTTCCAAAAATTTGCATAGAATTATTTTTTTAAACATTATTTTCTTTTTGTCCCATTAACATAAGATAAGATTTTAAAAAATCATCAATATTTCCATTCATGACAGAATCAACATCAGAAGTTTCTGTACCCGTACGTACGTCTTTAACAAGACGATAAGGATGCATCACATAATTTCTGATCTGACTCCCCCACTCAATCTTCATTTTACTTGCCTCAATTTCGTCACGTTTAGCATTTCTTTTTTCAAGTTCCATTTCAAACAAACGAGATTTTAGTAATTGAAGCGCTTTTTCTTTATTTTGCAATTGCGAACGGCTCTCCGTATTTTCAATTATAATATCTGATTCAACTCCAGAATCTTCATCTTTGTGTTTATATCTTAATCGAACCCCCGTTTCCACCTTGTTTACGTTTTGCCCTCCTGCTCCACTAGATCTAAATGTATCCCAAGAAAGAGCAGCTTGATTTACTTGTACCTGAATAGAATCATCAGCCAAAGGGTAGACATAAACGGAGGCAAATGAAGTATGTCTTTTTGCGTTTGAATCAAAAGGAGAAATCCTTACCAAGCGATGAACGCCATTTTCACCCTTTAAGTATCCAAAAGCGTATTCACCTTCAATCTCTAAAGTCACAGTTTTAATACCAGCGACATCTCCAGATTGATAGTTTAGTTCCTTAATCCTATAATTATGACTTTCCGCCCACATAATATACATACGCATAAGCATACTTGCCCAATCGCAACTTTCAGTACCACCTGCTCCAGAAGTTATTTGTAAGACAGCGCTAAAATCATCACCCTCAGAAGACAACATATTCTTAAATTCAATATCTTCAAGTAAGCCAACTGTTTGTAAATAATTTAAATTAAGTTCTTCCTCAGATATTTCTTTAGATTTATAGAAATCAAACAAAACTTGCAAATCCTCATGAAGAGATTTAAGTTCCATATATACATCAACCCATTTCTTCTTAGATTTTAATTGCTTTAAAAAAATCTCAGCCTTTTTCGGATCATTCCAAAAAGACGGATCAGAAGATTTCTCCTCCTCATTAAGAATTTCAATCTGTTTTTTTTCTATATCTAAGTACTCATATAAATGATGAATACGCAATTCAATATCTTTAATATTATCAAGAGTTATCATATCCTCAAAATTAACAAAAGAAATTAAAAAGCGCATATAAAATATATAGAGAAAAATGATTAGAACAGATGAGAATAAAAATCAAAAGAAAGAGCATAACAGGAAGTAAAAAAAATAATAAAAGAAAATGAAAGATACGAGATTAGCTCAAAAGAGAGTAAATAAATAAAGAAAAGATCAATAAAAAGAAATCAGAGAAAGAGAGAAAAAAGGAAAAAGAAAAAAAACAGGCCAATAGCAATTAATAAAAAATAAAAGCAGAAAAAGGCACCCAAAAACAGTATACCCCCAAAAAAAGCACCGAACCAAAGAATAAAAAAACAAACCCCAAAAGCCCAAGCCCCCCACGGGAACCACCATCGCCCAGAAAGAATCAAAAAAGTTCAAAAAACATTAAAAAAATAAACAACTGAAAATCAACAATATACTAAAAAAAATAAAAAAAATAGCAACAAAAAAGTAAAAACCCCTTGCAAGAGAAAAAAAACGTTGTATATTTGCACTCGCAACTCAGGAAAACAACGCAAGACGTTAGAAAAGAGAAGCAAAAAAAGAACAAGATCGTTGACATAACAAAATAGACAAAAATTAGCAGAAACCTGGAAGAACAGTCAATTTTTTTTTGAGAACAGGTACTTGACATTATAAGAAATTACAATGGAGAGTTTGATCCTGGCTCAGGATGAACGCTAG